>JALHQH010000006.1:139474-389746 GCA_022842065.1 Caldilineaceae bacterium | reverse complement strand
CTGCTCAAAGCCTTTGCCGGGGTAGAGGACAAAGATATCGGCGGGGTCCATCTTGGTCATCCAGATGTCACGCGCTTTGTGTTGGATGGCCCTGCGATGTTCGCTCACAAAATCCCCCGCATAGACATCGACAATGCGCGCCTGGCTGTCCACGAGCAGATCGACCTTGAATTCCAGGTTGGCCAGCCGTGCCCCCTCTTCCATGTCGCGGCGCATGTGATTGCCGTCGGCCAGCCCCACCGTGTTGGTCGGGTGGATCACGCCGTAGTGGTTCTGCGCAATCGTCTCCCAGCCGGCGACGCCGGGCAGGATAATCTTGCCGCCGCCACACCAGCCGCCATGCACATTCGGGCTGATCTCGCCAAAGCCGAGGCGAAAATCGGCCTCCACCACTTCCCGGTTGACCCAGAGCGGTGTGCAGCGGCTGGTGACGCCCAGATAGCTCAGGCTCGCCTCATCAAAACAGTCGTGGCAGATCGCCCGCACCCGTTGTAATAGGGCCGGCCCCAACCGCTCGCGCCAGGCCGGGGTGGGATGGCTGCCCGGCGCATAGACGAGGGTTACATCCTCATCGCGCACCCCCAGCCGGTTGAGATAGTCGAGAAATTTGAAGCCAAAGCCATGCCAGCGGCCCAACATTTCATCGGTAAAGCGGTCGCCGGTCATGAGCACCACTTTGTTGCCGGGCCGGATCTGGTCGGGCAAGGGCGCACAGTCCAGGGGATTTTCCATGGCATGGACAATCGCCGCCCACGGGTCGGCCACGGGCGGGAAATCGGTCATCCCCAGTTCGGCGCTGATGTTGGCTTGGGGGATGGTGAGGGTGCGCTGCTCGCCATGCCAGGTGATTTGATACTGTTTGGTAATTGGGTTGGTTGTGGTCGTCATGTGGCTCACCCTGCTCCTAGTAAGTCCGCCCAGCATTGCCGGCGGATCGCGGTCTCTTTGTAATGGTCACTTTGCGAGACGCCGAGTGGGTTGACAAAGGTGAGAATATTGTTGACATCCTCGGCCTTGTCGCGCAGATTCCAGTCACGGGGCTTGTCGAGGGCGTCGGGATCGTGGTTCCACGTCGGCGCGCGGTTTGGTTGGGTGCGGTTGAAGAGAAATTTGATCATGTGACGGCGCACGCTCGAGCGGTTGGCCCCGGTCCCATGCCAGAGATCATAGTGGGTAAAGGCCATGGTGCCCGCTTTGACATTGAGCGGCAGTTGACCACGGATGTTGGTGTAGGTGGCCATGCGGTCGGTCGGCGCGTTGCGGAACTGCGTGCCAGGGACGATAATCGTCGGCCCCATATCTGATGTAATTGTGCGCGGATAGTAGAGCCCCAAAAAGCGGTCGATCTGGATGTTGCGATTGTTGGTGCTATCCTGATGCCAGTGCATGTAGCCGGAATTGGGTTCCTTGCAGTGCCAGTGGCGATGGCTGTTGACCCGATAGTTGTGCCCCAGCAGACTGGTCAGCGCGCCCACGACGGCCGGATGCTCCAGCACTTGCCATAGCGCGGGAATGGTCTCGGTAATCGCATCGCCGGGGTTGGATTGGAGCAGATCAAGCTGTTGCGCGATCTGCTCATGGAAGCTGGCGGGCAGATCATCCAGGACGACCAGGTGATAGCCATAGGTGACGAACTTGGCGACTTCCACGTCGGACAGGAGATAGTGCTTGTCAAGCGTGTGATTGGTGGTTGGGTGATTGGGTAAAGTACTGATCATGATGGGTCCTCGCTTCTAGAATGTCGTTGGCCGATTTCAAGAAACCCCGCTGCGGGTTGATGGGATTAGCAAAATAGTTCGGTGTACCAAGATCGCCAGGGGCTAAAGCCGCCTGGCTACTTAACAACGCCCGCTGAAGCGGGCTTATGCTGTCGGACAAGCCCGCTTCAGCGGGCGTTGTTCTTTAGCCCGGCGATTCATCGCCGGGCGGCCAGCGTATACCGAAACAATTTCATCACAATCCATCAGCGGGTTTCGCGTCTCAGGCGGTGGATTGTGGGAATTAAAAAATAGTCCGGCAAACGGAGGCTGAGCTTGTCGAAGCCGGAGCCGCTTCGGCTTCGACAAGCTCAGCCTCCGCTAGATTGCGGGTTTCGCGTCTCATCCACAGCTACTCAGGCCGCCGTCGGATAAGCCTGGATCTTCTGCAAAATGAATTCGTAGCCGACGACATCCAGCTCCTTGTCGTCAAAGGGTGCTTGCAGATGGGGAAACTGGATCACTTGCCAGCCGTCGACCAGGGCGTCATGGACCGTCTTGTACGGCCAGGAAAATTCCCCGGCGCTAATCTCGACTTGATAGCCGCGCACCGGTTCGATTTGCGTATAGCCAAGGATCGCCGAAAAGACGCTGGGGGTCCGCGCGTGCAAATAGAGCAGGCGCTGCCGTGGTTGGGTGTCGGACTCCATTAGAACTGTTCCTTTGTTTTGCTGATTTACCTTCATTAATATGTTCGCCTGTTCAGGACGTTTATAAGCGTTAAGCAAATAATTCGGTGGACGGCGACCGCCCGGCGATGAATTACCGGGCTAGTGAACAACGCCCGCTGAAGCGGGCTTGCCTGGCAGTATCAGCCCGCTTCAGCGGGCGTTGTTCACTAGCCGGTGGCTTTAGCCTCCGGCGGTCGCCGGCGGTCCAGCTTCACCTCATCTTACCCCCGCACCCGCTGATACTTCCACATCCGCCCCGCCACACCCAACTCGACTTCCCCCACATAGAGATTCCCCGCCTGATCGGTGCAGATCCCATGCGGACCGCCGCGCCAGAAACCGGGGATTTCACTCGGCGCGGGATCGGCCCATTGAGCGAGCAGCGGACCGGGATACCCTTCATCATCCAGCGCAAAGATGCTGAGGCGGCGGCCCAACTCCGCGACGTAGACCACAGGTTCGTGGGGATCAAAGTGGATCGTGTTGGGGCGCAGCAGGCCATTCCAGAGGCGCAAGAAGTTGCCGTTGCTGTCGAAGATCTGCACGCGGTTGTTCTCCCGGTCGCAGATCCAGACCCGGTCTTGTCGATCAAGGCGGACGCTGTGCGAGATCGCAAACTGTCCTGGTCCACTACCCCGTTCGCCCCAGGAAAGGAGCAACTGGCCGTCGGCACTATATTTGTGGACCCGGGCGTTGCCATAGCCGTCCGACACATAGAACTCGCCGGTGGCAGCCACCGCTGCATCGGTCGGGCGGCTGAAGGGTTCGCCGTCGACTGTGGCTGCTTGTCCAGGCGTGCCCAGGGTCATCACCAACTGCCCCGTGCGATCAAACTTAAAGAGACAATGGTTGATCGCGTCGGTGAAGTAGACGTTGTCGTCTTTGTCGATGAAAAGCCCGTGTGCCTGATTTGTGAAGAGCACATCATCGCCCCACGTTTTGAGCAGATTGCCTGCGGTGTCAAAAACGGCCAGCGGATGTTGGCTGCGCGAGGCGACAAAGACCCGATCCTGCGTGTCAACTGCCAAGCCGACGATCCAACCCCAAGTCCAATCCGCCGGCACGGTGCCCCAGCCATCCACGAGGGTGTAGCGATAATCACCACTGCCAAAACTCATAACTTTTTCTCCATCTCATATTTGCCTGGTTCCTCCAGGAAGCCAAACTTTTGGTTGATGTGGCGCATGGGCGCGTTGACCGTCTCGACGTTGGTCACGACGCGGGTGGCACCTAGCGCCCGCGCATAGTTGATCGCCCGTAGCTTGAGCGCTTGCATGATCTTCCGGTTGCGGTATGCTCTGTCCACACCGGAGATCATGATGTACCCAATCTGCTCCTCTGCGCTGTAACTGATGGCCGACAGCCCCACAAACTTGTCGCCATCCAGGGCGATCATTTGCCCCTCTGGTTGAAACCACGAAGCGCCAAAGACCACCTTCTTATAGTTTTCATAGTTGATATACGCGCCATCCGAGGCCGGGTCATCAAGCGCCGCCACCCCGTTGATGTCGTAGAGTTTGCGGATATTTTCTTCGCTCTGCGCCACATCCGCAAAGGCGGTGAGGCGGATGCCCAGGGCTTCGACCTGGGGCGTGATGGCAGCAAATTTGTCTTCATCAAAATGCTCCAACTCAAGGATCGCGCGCAGCTGATGGGTGCGAGGGGTGAAGCCGCGTTTTTCAGCAAAACGATAGTGGGCCGGATCGCCTTCCTGCACTTCGGCCAGCAGGGCGTCTGCCCCTTGCGCTTGCAGATAATTGAGCAAGTCCTGCCAGAGTTGGGTGCCGATGCCCTGCCGCCGGTGGGCAGGATCAACGACAAGTCTGACGAAATACTGATGGGGTTTCATACTGGGATAGTGGCCGGCAAAGTTAAAGCCGACGACCACACCTTTGTCGTTGATCGCCACGGCATGGCGCAGAATACGCTCGGCCATCTCGACATTGTGTTCATCGAGCAGATCCTGGGCCGTGGTCGTCTCTGCGGCATCGGCTGAGAGCAGTTGGGCGATCCGCGTAAAATCCTCGGTTGGGTTGGCCAGGCGGATGCGCTCGATCACCCCGTTGGTAAAGTGCTCGTCGTTGGATGGCCGTTGTTCGCTTAGCGTTGTTTTGGTCATGGCAAAGATCCTTTCTTTCAGCGTGTTGCGGGCGTTATAGAGGCGATTATTGACCTGCGACTTCGTGAGCTGCAGGAAGTCGGCCACCTCTTGGTGCGAGTATCCGCTGAGATAGAAAAGGGTGATCGCAAGTCGTTGTTCTGCGGGCAATTGTTGCAGGGCCTGGGCGACAAAGTTTTGCAATTCGCGCTGCTCATAGATTTCGACCGGTCCAGGCGCACTGCTTGGCACCCCCTCGGCGACCTCTAAGGGCACTTGGGTCAGCGTACGACGGCGCGTGATGCGGTCACACTGTTTGAAAATGATGCGCCGCAACCAGGCCGCAAAGGCTCTTGGCTCGCGCAACTCGCCCAAACAGCGATATGCCTCCAGGAACGCCTCTTGCGCGGCATCCTTGGCCGCCTCATGATTGCCCAAGAGCCCATACGCATAGCCGACCGCGGTATCCTGAAAGCGCCGCACGATCGCGCTATAAGCTGCCACATCCCCCTGTTTTGCTTGCAGAATCAACAACTCCAGATCACGCATTCTCTACTCCGGAACCTCTCATGGTGCTCATCAAATAGCCTCTATAAGATAGTCCCACTTGGGCAAAGAAAGTTCTTTTAGCGCAATGGGGTTAAAACCCCTTGCTAACAGTGAGAAGCACCCGCAGGTGCTGGCCAAATTCACTCAGCCGCTGAGGCGGCTTCTCGCTGTTAGAGCAGGGTTTTAACCCTGCTGTCTGTCAGGTAGCCAACAGCATCATCCTGTCGCTACGGGGTTACCCTCTCGCGGACAAGCGATTCCCAACATTGCACGGGCGATTCGCCGAGGATCGCCCGCAGATTTGTTTGTAGATCGGCGACTAGCGGCTGCGGCTCTTCATCGGTTGCCCGCAGGTTGGCAAGCCGCGCCAGCGCATCCATGGCAAAGCCGACGCAGATGATGTTCTTGTCTGTACGCACTACCTCTTGCAACGCAGCGACCGTCGGTTCCAGTGCATTGCCAAGCACCGCCGCCCCATGCGAAGCGAGGATGACGATCGACCATAACACATTCTCGCGTACTGCGGAGCGTACCGGCGCGTAGCGGTCCAGCCCAAAATCGACGCCATCCCCCTCACAGACATCGGAGTCGTCGGTGGGGCGTACAAATTTGATT
Source organism: Caldilineaceae bacterium (assembly GCA_022842065.1). The sequence goes on along the minus strand of JALHQH010000006.1, from coordinate 384,056 downwards.
GAGCGGCTCTGCGCCTTGCTCATGGCCAACCGGTTTTCCTCGCGGGCGAGACTTTGCACCAGGGCTTCCAGGCACTGCGGGATCAACTCGACCCCGCGCCTGGTGGCGATAGCACGGCGGCCCAAACAGCCCAGCGTGCCGGCCGCGACCGAACGGATGTAGACGGAGGGATCTTCGTGCAGGCGGGTAACGACCGTTTGTAAGACCGCCGCGGTCAATGGACTGGCATCGCCTAAGCCATAAACTCCCGCTTTACGCACCCACTTAATCGGCGAATTGGCTGCTTCCAAAAATGTCGCGGTTGCCTCTTCGCCAACAGCAATCAGACCATAGGTGGCGGCGCGGCGTACGTTCTCGCGATCTGTGTAGAGTGCTTTACCTAGCAGCGCGATGGCGAGTTGATTATCCCCAAGCGCGGCCAGTTTATAGGCCGCGCCGGTGCGGATGGGCTCGGCCTCGTCACCTTTTGTGTGTAATTGCGCGAAGAGCGCGTCCGCTTCTTTGGCACGCGCAGCGGCCGCAAGCTGGGCAACTGGCGGCGGGGCTGACGGCGCTTGCCCGGTCTTGATCCAATGATAGTGATAGCGCCAGACGGCAGTAATGTCATCGCTAATCCCGGAGAGGTTGACGTTGGTCATCGGGTCTACCCCCAAATTTTGCCAACTGATTTTGGTGACCGAATCGTCATTCGGTTCATCCGGTTCGGTGGTGCGATAGAGCCAGAAGCGCCACATAAAGCGCGGGTTCTCCTGCCACGTGCGCCAATCATCGCGGCGGTGATTGCCCCGGTGGAAGGTGTTGTGTGAATAGAGCACGACACTGCCGGCGCGCAGCGGGGCCGCGGCAAAGGAGTAGACCAGCGGCCAGCCCGTCTTGGTGACCGCCTCGCGCATGCGGATGTCGTGGGCGGTGCGCGCGTGGATGATGTCGTCCAGCGCATATTTCGAGTCAGGCCCGCTGACCGGTTCCCGCTCCATCCCGGCCAGCACATACGCAAAGTCGAGATGATCGGCACCGGCAAAGTTGTCGTGATTCTCTTCGTGATTAAAGGTCCAATATTGGGAATAGGGCACGGTGGCGGTCGGCCCCATCTGCTCGGTTACCGGTTGCGGGTAGTAGAGCATCTCAATCTGCACCGCCTGGTGGTGGCGCTGTTTGCGGCTGTTGTAGGGGCCATTGTCATCCTTGTGCCAATGTTGATCGCGGGCACCGCTGGTAAAGGAGGCATTGTGGGTGAAGGGGACAATCGCCCAATTTTTGCCGACAAGCTGGTTACACGCTGCAACCAGCCCCGGCGCGTTGAGCAGATCGAGCACGGCGGGCACGTTGGCCGGTGTCACCCGCACCCCCGTGTCGTGGACCGCCTTTTCTTGCGCATAGACCTGGTCGTGAACCGTCGCTGGGATGCCCAGGCTTTCGGGGGACAGGACCACCAACCCTCTGCTGGCAAAGTCCAGCACCAGGCGATCGGGGGTGGTGTAGGTTAGGGGGGCAGCAGTAGGCACCTGGTTAGCGTTTGTACTCAAGATAATTACCCTTCTGTCAATGATGTATGGAGGACTTATACAGATTTTACTTTTGCCACAGCGCGCACAGCGCCGATCATTCTCTCTGCGCGCGCTGTGGCTAATGTGTAATCCGATGATTGATTCAATCTGTTGCTTTGGGGCTGTCATTCTACATCCAGATCAATCGCTTCGGCAATCGCGCCAATTCTATCACCCCTGTAATGGCACCAGTCATGTCGGTGCTGAACTATATGTGCTCCACAGTTCATCGATTCGCGCCGCTGCCAGTGGACCAGCGTGCAGCACCAGGCGGTAACGGCAACACAGTGCGGTTCCGGCAGGCAACCTAATCGCCCCCGTAATACAGGGTGCAGGGTTGATGCCTCGCTGTCCATCGACGCGCCAGTTGACCGGGTGATGGGCGTTGCGCTCATGATCAAAGACTGCAATGCCCGCCCCCGTTGTACTGTTCTCCAACTTCATATGGAGATCGACCCACTTAGCCGGCTGCTGCTCGGTCTCATCATCCTGTTGGCCCGTGGCACTAAGCACACTGGCAACAACCGCACGGCGGAAGGGCATCCGGATGAACAAGCCACCATAGGCGTGTTGCTCGATCTCCACGTCGGGGATCGCCTGGAGCGTCCAATCCAGATCGAGAAAGTGTAAATCGTTCGATTCGCGTAGCGACCAGTTTTGGCGCTCGGCCAACAGGCACTGACCATCGGCATGACGCCAGATCGCTTCGACGCTCCAACTTGGTGGATCGTTCTGCGTAATGCGCGGCGCGCTCGGTTCAATCGTGCCAATCACCATGCTGGGATGTTGCCCTGGATCAAACCAGAAGTCACAGCCGTTGACGCCATGAAAACCGGTCTGAATGCCATGCTGCCAAGGGTGATGCCACGGACTATCTTCGGTGAGGCAGAGGATCGCATCACTGGTTGCTTCTGGGATGCGCAGGGGGTGGATGTACGGGCGCAGGCCAGGGCGGGCGTTCTGCTGGAGCATGACCTTGCCCGAGGCGAGATCATCAATGAAAAGGCAGTTGTTGGTAATCCGTAGCTTCCAACGTGATGGGGTAGACATGGGTGGCTTTCCTTAAGAATTCATGGTGATAAACAATGTTGTGGTGAGACCGCCGGGGGCTAAAGCCGCCCGGCTAAACTACGACGCCCGCTGAAGCGGGCTTGGCCCGATGGAAAAGCCCGCTTCAGCGGGCGTTGTTGAGTAGCCCGGCGATTTATCGCCGGGCGGTCGCCGTACGCCGTCTTGTTTGCTTAACGTCGATCAGTGCCGGGCGGGCGTTGTTTACCAAATCATTTGGTGACTTCCCATTCACTGCTGTGGAAATCACGCGTCAAGTGGCCGCGGCTCCTGGCGAAAAGCGCCGAAATGTTGCAACACCTGGGCGGCCTGCTGCGCCCCGCGTTTAAGTGCGCAGGGAATATCACCATCGCGAAAGTAGCTGGTCGTAAACGCGGCCTGGAAAGCATCCCCGCAGCCCGTGCTGTCAACGACCTGATCGACCCCAAGGGCTGGTTGGTAGTGGGGTTGGGGGGCGGTCAGGGCAACGCTGCCGCCCGCGCCCAAGGTGACCACGATCAGACACGGCGTCTGCCTGGCCAGGGGTGCTAAAAATTCGAATGTCGTCTGGTCGCCACTAAAAAAGGCCAGATCGAGCGCATCTAGCGTAGTCAACAACGGTAACGCTCCGCCTGCCCGCCAGTCGCCAAAATCAACCACCCGCTTCACCTGGCGCGGCAGTTGCAGGAACTGAGCCAGCAGCGCATCGGATCCTGCGCCCTGCCATTGGGTGGCCGCAATGGCGTAGCTGCTGATGAACTGTTGCGCCGTTGCGGTGAGCTGGAGTTGGTCCAATACGTTGCTGTGGTACCCACCTGGGGGGAAGAAGCGTTCGGCCGCTTCCGTAACGACAATCTCACAAGTCGTGGTCTTGCCGGCCAGGACAGCAACGTGTGACGTGTCGATGCCGGTGGTCGCTAATGTCGCTAACACCCATGCACCCAGCGCTTCATCGCCCACACAACCGACCATCGCGACCTGCTCGGCACCACTTTGCTTGGCGTATACGGCAAAATTAAGCCCAATGCCACCGACAAAGAGCAGGTTCTGTTTCACATAACGATCAATCGCAACTTCACCAATCACAACAATGCGCAAGCGTAACTCCTTGGATGATGGACGACGGCTGACAGAGCACTGGCGACTGACCGCTGGCGATCATGCTGCAACCGATCAGCCGCGCCGTCGCTGGTATAAAAATGCGATTTGCCAGAGAAGAGGGATTGGCTATATTCTACTATAAGCATGCTTTTTACCAAACCAACTTTTTTGACTACCCTAACGGTCGTCCATCGTCATCCGTCCGTCGTCGGTCGTCCGTCAGCCGTCGTCCAAACCACAAGGAGCCAACCATGTCTGATTTCTACGGGGTCGTCCCCGCGATCATCACCCCCATGACCGCGGACGGCAAACTCAACGAAAAAGCCTATCGCCAGGTGATGGAATTCAACATCCAGGCTGGGGTCCACGGCTTCTGGGTGGCCGGCGGTACCGGGGAGAGTGTCTTGCTCGATGACGACGAAAACCGCCGTATCGCCGAGATCGTCGCTGACCAGAACGGGGGGCGCATCAAGAACATTATGCACGTGGGCGCGCCGACCACCGCCCGCGCGGCCCGCCTGGCTGAACATGCGGCCAAGGTTGGCTGCGAGGCGATCTGCTGTGTGCCGCCCTTCTTTTATGGCCAGAGTGACGATGCGATCGTGGAGCATTACCGGGTCGTCGCCGCGGCCGCGGATCTGCCGCTTTTTGTCTACAACCTGCCGCAGTCGACCAATGTGGAGATTACACCGGCCCTCATGCGCAAAATCCAAGAGCGGGTCCCCCAACTGACTGGCCTCAAACACTCTGCCCCCTACCAGCCCTATATCCGTGACTTTGCCAACATGGGCTTGGCCTGTTTTGTCGGCAACTGTCGCCTGATGTTGCCGGCGTTGACGATTGGCGCGGTCGGCTGTGTGGATGGCCCACCGAACATCGTGCCCGAACTTTGGGTCGCCCTGTGGAAAGCCTGGGAAGCGGGGGATCTGCCCACAATGATCACCGCGCAAAAAGCAGCCGCCAAGATGGCAGAACTGGTGCGCCCGCACAAATTCCACGCCCTGGCCAAGTTCTTGATTGGGCAGCGGCTGGGCATCGATTGCGGCACCTCGCGCCCACCGGGAACGCAACTAACTGACACAGATCGACAGGAACTGCTGGCTGGATTGGCCGCGCTCAATCTCGATCCGGTGAGCGCGCCACAAGTTTAAGCAATGATCACGGAGTGGGCTGTAAGCCATCCACGATACAAAGCTTATAGAACGCGGATTTAGCAGATTTTCACGGATAAAATCAGCGTTAATCCGCTAAATCCGCGTTCTATGCTTTTGGTAACTTTGCGGTGGCAAGAGGTAGATAAATATGCAAATGCTTCAGTTTGTTGGCGGTAGTAAAATTAAGCTGATCGAAACCGCGCCTCCCACGCCAGGGCCGGGCCAAGTGTTGATCCAAACCGCAGTCTCGGCCCTCTGCGGCAGTGAATTACATGGCTATCGCGGGGCCGGACGGGCGACGGGGAATAGTGGCCATGAGGCGGCCGGCACTGTCATTGCCCTTGGCGCTGGGGTGACGACGTTGCAGATTGGCCAACGGGTGGGCCTATGCGCGGTCGTCGGCTGCGGCGATTGTGCGCATTGTGCGCAGGGCCGTTACACCTGGTGCAGCAGCTACCGGGTCTATACCGATATGCACGCCGAACAATTGGTGATCCCTGCCCACGGCTGCCACCCCTTGCCCGCTGATGTGCAGTGGGACGCGGGGGTGCTGCTCAGCGGTGATGGTTTGGGCGTGCCCTATCACACCGGCACCCGGCTCACCGATCCCAACATCAAAACTATCGCCATCTTTGGGGTCGGCCCGATTGGGCTGGGGCATACCCTGCTGCAAAGCTTTTATGGACGAGAGGTGATTGCGGTTGACATTTCCCCCACCCGCCTTGACTATGCCGCCGAACTCGGGGCTGTCCATCTGGTGAATGGGGCGGATGGTGATCCAGTCGCCCAAATTCGTGAACTCACCGCCGGGCGCGGGGCCGATGTGTGTATCGAAGCGGCCGGTCGCCCCGAAACGCTAAAACAGTGCTTTGCGGCAGTGCGGACCAGCGGCACCGTGGTCATGAATGGCGAACAGGGGGCGGTCGAACTTTCGCCATCGCAGGAGTTTATTCGCCGCGACATCACCGCCTTTGGCTCCTGGTTCTACCACTACGGCGAATTCCCCGCCATGTTAGCGCTCTATCGGCAAGGCTTGGCTGTCGAAAAATTGATCACCCACACCTTTCCCTTGACGGCGGGGGATCACGCATTTGCTGAGTTTGCGGCTGGTCGCACGGGCAAGGTTCTGCTGACGATGAGTTAGGTACCTGTCATTCCGCGCCCAGTAGGCCCCCGGGCTTTTTTGGTGAGGAATCCCCAAGCGGTTACGTGGAGATCCCTCACCAAAAAGCCGGTTCGGGATGACCAGTTCGCCTAGTTTAGTTATGCGTGCAATCGCTGCAAAGAGGAGTAATCAATGCGGATCGCCATTGCCGGCATCTCGAATGAAAATAGTAACTTCTCGCCCATCCCCAATCGGTTGGCCGATTTTAGCGTGCTTACGGATGAGGCGTTGTTAACCGCTGATCGTTATCCCTTCCTGGGGGAATTCCCTGGTGTCACCTTCGTCCCTACCCTCTTTGCCGGTTCGCTGCCCGGTGGGCCGATTGTGGCCGACACCTATCACACGCTAAAGGAGGGGATCATCTCACGCCTGCGCGCTGCCGGCCCGATTGATGGGGTCTACCTCGACCTGCACGGCGCGATGTATGTGGAAGGGATACGCGACGCCGAGGCTGATCTGGCTGGCGCGATCCGCCAACTCGTCGGGCCGGATGTGCTGATTGCCGCCAGCATGGATCTGCATGGCAACCTCTCGCAACAATATGTCGATCAGGTGGATATCATCACCGCCTACCGCACTGCCCCCCATCGCGATACGCTGGAGACGCGCCAACGCGCCTGTGAATTGCTGGTGGACGCGTTGCAAAGTGGCCGCCGCCCCCAAATCGCGCTGACACCGATTCCCGTCCTGCTCGCCGGCGAGATGACGCGCACTGACATGGAACCGGGCGCAACTTTGTGGGAGTTACTGCCTGGGGTTGACCAACTTCCCGGTGTACTCCATGCGGCACTCTTTGTCGGTTTTGCCTGGGTCGATGAAGAACGGGCGCACGCCGCCGCAGTCGTCACCGGCATCAATGCTACCGTGATCCGGCAGCAAGCCGATCAACTGGCCCAAGCCTATTGGGACGCCCGTCACGCCTTTCACTTTGGCACCCCCGCCGGCCCGATTGACGAGTGTATCGCCGCCGCCTTGGCCGCCCCCGAAGCACCGGTCTTCCTCAGCGACAGTGGTGACAATGTCACTGCCGGCGCGGTCGGCGATATTCCACTGGTGCTTGAACGGCTGTTGGCGCAGGGAGTGCCCAGCGCGCTGGTCGCTGGCATCTGTGATGCGGCGGCGGTGACGCAATGCCAGGCCGCGGGTATCGGCGCAACGGTTACCACAATGCTTGGCGGCAAACTCGACACGATCCACGGCACGCCGCTGGCGGTGCAGGCCAACGTACTCAACCTGATCGCTGCGGATGCGGGCGGCACACAAGCGGTGATCCAGGTCGAAGGGGTGACCGTGATTGTCACCAGTCAACGTCAGGGTTTTACCACCCTCGCCGACTTTACCCGTGCCGGCGTTAATCCGCTTGATTACAAAATCGTCGTCGTCAAACTAGGCTATCTCTTCCCCGAGTTGATCGCCATCGCACCCAAAGCCCTGATGGCGCTTAGTCCGGGCGCGTCGGATCTGGACTTGGCGCGGTTGCCCTATCAACGAATTGCGCGACCCATGTTCCCAGTCGATCAAACATTTGACTGGTCACCGTCCCATCGGGACGCTTGACCTTAGAACGCCCAAAAAACAACAAAGGAAAATGCTCATGCCAACCCTATTTGGACAAAGCTACACCAAACGCGAACTCCTCGACCACGTCGGCGATATTTCCCAAGTCGCCAACGCCCGTAAAGCCGCCTTGACGGAAGGCATCGAACGCGGCGCTGATCTGATTGAAGTTTTTAATGCCTCGGGCTTCTGCTTTTCGCTGCTGCCGGGGCGGGCGCTTGATGTGGCCGCAGCGCACTACAAGGGGATGCCCCTCGCCTTTCGTGGCAACACCGGCGATGTCGGTCCTGCCTTTTATGAGCCGCAAGGGTATGGCTGGATGCGCGGCTTCTTTGGTGGCCTCACCCTCACCTGTGGGATGACCTTTACCGGCCATCCCGAAATCGACCCGGAAGAGGAAAATGTGGAATTGGGGCTGCATGGCCGCCTCTCCTTTTTACCGGCCAGGAGTGTGGTCGCCGATGGTAATTGGGAGGGGGAGGAGTATGTGCTGCGCGTGCGGGGCAAAATTCGCGAGGCCGAAGTCTTTAAGACCAACCTGGAATTGACCCGCGAGATCTCAACCGTACTCGGTCAAAAATCGCTGCACATCCACGACCGCATCGAGAATCTCAGTACCGATCGTTCGCCGCTCATGTATGTCTACCACTGCAACCCCGGCTTTCCGGTGCTGGATGCGGGGACACGTTTTGTGATCAAGAGTGAAAAAACGACCGAATGGACGGAAGATCGCGAAGTGGGGCCGGACATCTACACCACCGCGCTGGGGCCACAGCCAAGTTTCGTCGATAATGTTTTTGTCCACCGCCCCATCGCCGACGCTGAGGGCAACGTGCGCGTCGGCCTGATCAACGATGCCCGCCAATTCGGCCTCTACTGGAAGTTCCCGGTCAGCGAGATCCCCCTGGTCAACCAATGGCAGCACTTTATCCGCGGTACCTATGTCACTGGGGTCGAGCCGGGTAACGCCAGCATGTTAGGCCGCGCCTGGAATCGCAAACATGGCTATTTGCAGCATATTGAGCCCGGCGAAGTGCGCGAATTCCATCTGGAGATCGGCGTACTGGATGGGGCCGCGGAGATCGCGGCGTTTGAAGCGCTGGTTTGAGGGTGAAAATTTGACGACCGGTGTCTGCTAACCCAATTACTTTGTTTACAGAGTCATAAGTGCCCTGATTTTAGGCCATTCCAAAATTTTAAACTGCCCACGAAGACACACGAAGAAAAAGCAAACCTTCGTGTGTCTTCGTGGATAACTATTTCGTTGGTTTGGCCTTATAGAGAAAGCAGAGAAACCTGGCACAATCGTGTACTGCGCATCAGGGGATGCGCAGTACACGATTGTGCCAGGTTTGATTGTGTTATCCATTAGACCTTTAGTGGATGGCGACAGCTTGGCCCAGGCGAACAGTAAAGGTCGTCCCTTGCCCGACCACACTCGTGACGTTGATCGTGCCTTGGTGTAATTCAACAATCCGTTTGCAGATCGCTAGGCCGAGCCCAGTACTCTGTTCATTCCCGGTCGGTCGTGTACTGGTGCGGCTGAAGGTTTTGAACAAGGAATCCAGTTCATGAGGGGCGATCCCCTGCCCTTGATCGGCGACGCTGATCAACAGATCGGACGCTTCGCACCAAAGCTGTACCGTCACGGTTGTGCCGGAATATGAATATTTGAGGGCATTGCTCAGCAGGTTATCGAGCAGCTGTTCAATGCGGCGGGGATCCAACCGGATGTTGGCGCTGACTGGATCAAGCGTGGGGTCGAACTTGACTGCCAACCGAATCCCCTTGCGTTCACTGACCAGCAGATAGCGACGACTGATGCGCCCCAGGAAGTGCACCAGGTCAATGGTTTGGCGTTCGATGACAAGATTGCCGGATTCGATGGTTGCGATATCGAGCAGATCATTAATCAACGCGAGTGAGTGACCGGCCGTTTCTTCGATCATCCCCAAAAATTCCGCCTGTTCCGCCTGCCCAGGTTCAGCGAGCCTCAGCGTTTCCGCACACATTTGGATCGTGCCGATGGGGCCGCGCAGGTCGTGGGCCACCATGCCCATAAAGCGATCTTTCTGTTCGTTGGCAAAGCGTAACTGGGCCGTGCGTTCAGTGACCCGCTGCTCGAGGAAATGGTTCGCTGCTTGGAGCTGTTGCAACAGGTCACGATTTTCCAGAATCAGATCATGTTTGTTAAAGGCTTCACGCACGATCGAGTCAAGTTCGGCTGGATCCCAGGGTTTGGCAATATAGCGAAAGACATTGCCGTCGTTGATCGCGGCAATCACCGATTGGATGTCTGCATAACCAGTAAGCAGCAGGCGAATGGCGTCGGGAAATTCATGTTTCACCCGATCAAAAAATTCCACCCCACTCATGCCGGGCATCCGTTGGTCAGAAATAATCACATGGATAGCAACTTCCGTCATGATCTGGTAGCCTTCGGCAGCGCTAGTGGCCATGTAGATATTGTAATAGGGCCGAAACTGCCGCCGCAAGGCTTTCACAATATCGGCTTCGTCATCAATGATCAGCAAATTATGGGGGCGTGTGGTCAGTACCGGCTGCTGACCCTGCCCTGATCCTGGCGTGGGCGCTAGTGTCATTAGCTTAGTGGTTGCGTAGGAGGCGGTCTGCTCATGCCGTGGGGCCGTCATGGTTATGGTCATGGCTAGCACTCCTTTGGTAAGCGGAGGGTAAAGGTTGTCCCTTGCCCCGGTTGCGAAGTGACATCAATCCGACCATGATGGCCCGCCGTAATAATTTTGTAGGCAATCGTTAAGCCTAACCCGGTGCCGACGCCAACCGGTTTAGTCGTATAAAATGGATTAAAGATATTTTTCAGTACATCCGGTGCCATGCCACAGCCGGTGTCGCGAAACGTTAAGACGATCTCTGCACCGCAATCTTGGCCGGCAATCGTGAGTTTGCCCCCCGTTTGCATGGCGTAGGCGGCATTCAAAATGAGGTTGAGGAAGACCTGATTTAATTCAGCCGGGCGACAATGGATCGGTGGCAGACCGTCTAAGGCCAACGCTACCTCAATCCGATTTTTGAGTTGAACCTGGGCAATCAGCAGCGTGCTTTCGATCCCTTCCCGCAAATCGGCCATTTTGTACTCGGCTTCATCCAGGCGCGAAAAGGTGCGTAATTCCTCGACGATCTTGCGCACTCTGGTCAAACCAGAGAGTGAAGTGTCCAGTAAATCATCCAGATCCTCCAGCAGAAATTCTACGTCTGCGTCCTGGCGGATGGCGGCAACCGCAGCTGCGCTTTGGGGCGTACCGCTGCTTAAGGCGACCGCTTCCATTGCCGTATAGGCCGCGACAATCGCCGTTACCATCTGTTTGAGCGCATGGACATTGCTGCTGACATAGGCGATGGGGTTATTGATCTCATGGGCGACGCCGGCCACCATTTGTCCCAAACCATTCATCTTTTCGGCATGGATCAACATGGCCTGTGTTTCGCGCAGTTCGGCCAGGGCCTGCTCAAGGGCCTGTTGCTTTTCCAGCACCTGTTGGCGCGCTTCTTCACGCGCCGTGACATCGGTTTGAATGCCAACAAAATGGGTAAGCACCCGATCTTCATAGATGGGTGACATGATTAGTTCGTTCCAAAAAAAAGTGCCATCTTTGCGGTAGTTGCGTAACAGGACTTTACAGTGGCTGCCCAAGGCCGTCGCCCGCCGGATTTCATGCACCGCCGATTGATTGCGATCATTGCCTTGCAAAAAGCGGCAGTTACTGCCCAACACTTCGGCGCGTGAATAGCCTGTAATGGTTGTAAAGGCATCATTGACATAGATTAATGGCATATCGGGTTGTCGCGCATCGGCAATCGTAATCCCGCAACTGCTGGCATCCATCGCGAGCATATGGAGATTTAATTTTTGGCGGAGATTATCGAGGGTTAGGTTCATCATTCCACTTGCCTTATAACGCACAGATTAAGCAGTACTTAAATACTATTGCCACAAAAAGATTAGTTCAATATACAAATTGTATAATTCATCTACACTATTTGTCGGAATTTAAAACCACGCTCACGTTGCCGACAGGCTGCGGGCTTGCGCTTATCATTTGTACTTGGTAGCGACCTTTTTTACTCGCTCGGCAGCGGCAAGGGTACTCCCGACGCATGCTCAGCCTCCGTTCGATTGCCGAATTTATTCACAGATGTGCCTTTTTCGTACATAACCCGCATGCACGCGCTCGGCAAATGCGCTACAATTGCACGACAAGGGCGATTTGCCAAAACCGTCTGCTATCCTTTATGTTAGCTCTTATGCCCTACCGCCTATCTGTTTCAGACTAATGCTGATTTTGCTGTGGAAACGAGCCAACTCATGACCGAACAGTCGCTGTTACCCCCACCAATCGATGGGCCAAGTTGGTGGCAAGCGCACACGCTGGCTGAACGCACGCCCGCGGCCCCTTCCACCGAATTACCGGACGAACGTACCCTCCGCCGGCTCCAAGCCTGGCGCGCTGAGACTGCTTTTCTGGATGATGAAGCTTTTGCTGCCTATTTGCAGCAAGAAGGACTCTTCCTACCAACCCTAGCTGGTCTACTGGGGGAAGCTCCCGAAGCACTCCAAGCGCGCAGCCGTGCCGATCTTGCGTGGTTGGCTGATCTCTATGCGGCCTATCAGAGTGGCGCGCAAGCTCCTCTCTTTGCTGAAAGCCAACTCGCCGAGGCCGGTTTTCTGGTGCTGGTAGAGCCGCTCTTACTCTGGGCGCGGGACGCGCTGCGCACCCAACTCGCGCCGCTTCTCACCACACCGCAACTGCCCTTTGCCCTCGATATCACCCAAACAGCCCTGCTCAACGCCCTCTTGCAACAGTTGCCGCCGCTGATCGACCGCACCCTGGTCTTAGAAATGCATGTGGCGCGGCTTCAGGACTTGTTGACTGGCGATACCGCCGCCGCACGCTTTCTCGCTGTTGTGACTAGGCTACGCAAGCCGGCCGTCGCTTTGGCCTTGCTCGCTGAGTATCCTGTCTTAGCCCGCCAACTGGTGACCAAAGTGCAACAAACCAGCGCAGCCCTGGTCGAAATCCTCACCCACCTAACCAATGACTGGACGACTATCCGCGCGATCTTTGGCGACGGTCGTCAACTGGGCGCACTGGTTGACGTGGCGATTGGGGCCGGCGACACTCATCGCAATGGCCGGGCGGTGGCGATTTTACATTTTGCCAGTGGGTTGCGCCTGGTCTATAAGCCACGTTCACTGCTGGTGGATGTCCACTTCCAAAGTCTGTTGAGTTGGCTTAACCGCCAAGGGGCAGAGCCTGCGTTTCGCACCTTGGCAGTGCTCGACCGCGAAACGCACGGCTGGATCGAATTTGTCGCCGCCGCACCCTGTAGCAGCGAGGCTGAACTCGAACGTTTCTATCTACGCCAGGGCGGCTACTTGGCCCTGCTGCATCTGCTCAGCGCGGCCGATTTCCACTTTGAGAACCTGATTGCCGCCGGTGAACACCCGCTGCTCATCGATCTGGAAGCGCTCTTTCACCCCGATATCATGGACTATGACCCGAGCAAACCCGGCGAATTGGCCCAACAGGCGCTTGATCAGTCGGTGCTCAGCATTGGCATGTTGCCCCAGCGGCTGCGTTTTCACGCCGACGCCGCGACCATTGATATTAGCGGCCTAGGCGCGGCCGGCACCCAGTTAACGCCCGATAAGTTGCCGGTTTGGGAAGGGGTGGGCACCGATGAGATGCGCCTGACCCGTCGCCACGTTGAATTTAGCAGCGAAGGCCATCGCCCCGCGCTTGCCGGGCAGGACGTTGACGTGCGCGGGTATGGCGGTGCGGTGGCGCATGGTTTTGCGCAGATCTATCAGTTGCTGCTCGCCCAGCGTGACGCCTTTCTGGCCGAAGCCGGCCCACTGGCGCGTTTTGCCGATGCGGAGATCCGCGTAGTGGCGCGGGCGACCCGCACCTATTCCCTGCTGTTGCAAGAAAGCAGCCACCCTGATCTCTTGCGCAACGCACTGGACCGCGACCGCCTTTATACACGGCTCTGGCGTGATGTGGCGGTCTCCCCGCGGCTGGCCCGTCTGCTGCAAGCCGAGCGCCGCGATCTGCACAAGGGCGATGTCCCGATCTTCCTGACCAAACCGGCGACCCGCCATCTATGGGACAGCCAGGGCGAACAGATTGCCGATTTTCTGCCGGAGACGGGCATGGATCGGGTGATACGCCGCCTCAATGCGATGGGTGATGCCGATCTGGCGCGCCAGCTTTGGTATATCAACGCCGCGTTTGCAGCAATTGATGGGGCTAACAGCCATCGCCAAAGCGGCGTCGATCAGCCCAGCCAACTTGCCCCATCAACCACCGCCGCGCCGGAGGAAATTGCTGCCCCCGCACAACTGCTAACCCAGGCGCGCGCTATTGGTGATCAGTTAGCAGGGCTAGCCCATCGTTATCAAGATCACGGGGTTTGGATCGGCCTGGGGTTGGATGAGCATGACACCTGGTCACTTGCCCCGCTGACGATGCATCTTTATGACGGTCACGCCGGGCTGGCCTTCTTTTTTGCCTATCTGGGCACAGTAACCGGTGAAGCGCGCTATCGCACGCTAGCCGAAGCGGCGTTGGCCACCACCCTGGTGCAGGCGGAAGGTTTGACCAACTTTACCTACATTGGCGGTTTCAGCGGTTGGGGCGGGCTGATCTACACCTTGACACATCTCGGTGCGCGCTGGCAACGACCCGATCTCTGGGCGAAAGCATCGGGCTTTGCGGCGCGGGCTATCGAATATGTCGCCCAGGATGAACAGTTAGATATCATTGGTGGCGCGGCGGGCTGTATTGGCGCGGCGGCAGTGCTCTATGCCCAGACCAACGATCCCATCGCCCTGCGCTTGATCGAACGCTGTGCCGACCACCTTTGTGCTCGCGCCCAACCGCTGACCACCGGGCTGGGCTGGGTGGTGCCGAATATGGGAGGGAAACCCCTTGCCGGCTTTTCGCATGGCGCAGCGGGGATCGCCTGGGCGCTGTCCAAAGCCGCAGCCATTTGCCAGAACGCACGCTATCGCACGGTTGCCCAGGAGGCACTGCGCTACGAGCGCACCCTCTATGATCCTGCTGCGGAAAATTGGGTTGACCTGCGCAGCGATGGTACAACGCCCGTGAATGCTGGTGAACCGCAATTTATGCACGCCTGGTGTCACGGTGCGCCGGGGATCGGCCTGGCGCGTTTGGCGCTGGCGCACGACCAGCCCGACGAGGCGATACCGGCGGAGCTCAGCGCTGCCCTGCAAAGTACACGCCGGCAGGGCTTTGGCGGTGGTCATTCGCTCTGTCATGGCGATTTGGGCAACCTCGACCTCTTTGTCACCGCGTCCGAAATCCAAGCCGATCAAACCTTGTTGACAGAAGCGCAACAGTTGGCCGCCAAGATCCTGGCGGATCAGGCCATGACTGGCTGGCGCTGTGGCGTGCCCGGCGGCGTTGAGACCCCAGGCTTGATGGTTGGTCTGGCGGGGATTGGATATGAACTGTTGCGTTTGGCAACCCCTGCCCAGGTGCCATCGGTACTCGTGATGGCTGGGCCACGCCCATAGAGATCATCCGCAACATTAGCGGCTTGACCAAGCCCGGCAGCGCAAGTGCGCTGCCGGACTTTTTCGTTATACCGCAGCGTTCTTATCTACCTCCGCGTCCCGTAGGGACGATTCACCTTATAGACACATTATTTAAACTTGGCACAATCTACCGCAGCACGCAACAGGGTGAGATTGTGCCAAGTTTAAGTGTCATCTCTATTAGGAATGAAACCGTTCTACCATCACCGCGTCCCGTAGGGACGGTTGATTTGGAGAGGAATCTGGTTATTGTTTCTAAGGTCAATCGTCCCTACGGGACGCGGACACCTTCCCTTTGTGCGCGAGAACACAGCTCAGTTGTTAGGCACCTCATCGTAACATTGCATGGCGCATGGCATACTAGGACCAACGAACGCAAACGCAAACGTTCAAACAAAACAAGTCAAACATTCACAATAGGAGCCATAAAATGAACAACATCAATATCATCCGAGCCTGGAAAGATGCCGAGTATCGCAACAGCCTGAGCGCCGCCGAACTGGCCGCTCTGCCCGAAAATCCCGCCGGCCTGGTCGAATTGCCCGACGAAGAGATGGCCGCGGTCGCCGGTGGACGCAGCTACTTCACCGGTACCTGTGGGCGGGTCTGCGCTGTCTTGACCCCCCAATACAACTGCATCAGCAGCTAACTGCAGCTTTGCGCACGACTAACAAACTAACTAACTAACAAACTAACTAACTTTTTAAGGAGCCATTCAAATGAACAACATCAACATTATCCGAGCCTGGAAAGATGCCGAATATCGCAACAGCCTGAGCGCCGCTGAACTGGCCACTCTGCCCGAGAATCCCGCTGGCCTGGTCGAACTGCCCGACGAAGAGATGGCTGCTGTTGCTGGTGGTCGCAGCTACTTCACTGGTACCTGTGGGCGGGTCTGTGCGGTCTTGACTCCCCAATACAACTGCCTGAGCAGCTAACGAATAATTAATGGAGAACAATTAATAATTAATTATTAATTGTTCTCCATTAATTATTGCGGCGTTGATGGCGCAGTGATATCGCTGCGTTTATCGTCATAAGTACAGCCTTTTGCCATCCTTACTCTGGAGCAATATCCATGCTTGCCAACAACCGCAACCTCTTTCGCCCCGCTGCCCTCGCTCACTATCAGCACCCAGAAGACGCTGTCCGCGCTGCTTTGCCCGCCAAAGGCTTCTGGGCACTGGTACGTCTGGTGCTTGCCTTGGTGGGCAGTGTGCTGGTGGCACCTTTAACGCGTTGGCAGCGGCGACCGGTGCCGGTTGTTTTGCAGATGACCACCACCCAATGTGGGGCGGCTTGTTTGACGATGGTGCTCAATTACTATGGCCGTGCGGTTTCACTTTCGGAAATTGCCGACCAGATGGATGTTGGTCGCGATGGCACCACCGCGTTGGCGATTGCGCAAAGTGCGCGACAACAGGGGTTGCAGGTGCACGCCTATACGGGTGAACCCCAACAACTGGCAGCGATTACCTTGCCGGCCATTTTACATTGGAACTTTTCGCATTTTGTGGTGCTGGAGCGGTGGGGCGCAACCGATGCCGTGATTGTCGACCCGGCCAGTGGTCGCTGCGTCATCGCCGCGGCCGAATTTGACCGCTGCTTTACCGGCGTCTTCCTCACGCTGACCCCCGCTGCGACCTTTCAGCCGCGCCGGCAAACGCGTCAAGTCGCGCTTTGGCGGCAACAGCTTTCACGCCTCTTGATCGAGAGCGGGGCCTGGCGCACGGCGCTGCGGGCGTTGCTGGCCACGGTAGCCGTTCAAGCCGTGGCGGTCGCCTTTCCGCTGCTCACCAAGACGATTGTTGACCAGGTCGTGCCCCAGCGCCAGTTGACGCTGATGCCGCTGTTGATTGCAGGGATCTGCGCGGTGGTATTGATGCAAATGGTGGTGGGCTTCGTGCGCCAGAGTGTGCTAATCCGCCTGCAAGCTGCGGTGGACACGGGGCTGATGGCGAGTTTTCTGGAGCATTTGCTCGCCTTGCCTTATCGTTTTTACCAGCAGCGCACCAGTGGTGACCTGCTCATGCGCCTCTCCAGCAACACGGTGATGCGCGAACTGCTCACCACGCAGACGATCAGCGCGGTGATGGATGGGGTCATGGTCATCACCTTCCTGCTGATCCTATTGATTCAGGCCCCATCTTTTGGGTTGGTGACTCTGGGGATTGGCCTGCTGCAAGTTTTGCTCTTGCTTGCCAGCACCAGCCGGATGCATGACCTGGCCCAGCGCCATCTCGCCACCCAGGCCGAAACCCAGGCCTATCTGGTCGAAGCTTTGGCCGGCATCAACATGGTCAAAGCCACCGGGGCCGAAGATCGGGTCTTGCAGCGCTGGTCGGATCTGCATCGTAAGGCGCTGGCGGTGACGATCGAAAAACAACGGCTGGCCGCGCTGGTTGATGCGATTTTGCGCAGCCTGCAAGTGGCTGCCCCGTTGGTTTTGTTGCTGATCGGGGCGCAGCAGGTGCTTGATGGGGCGCTGACCTTGGGTGCGATGTTGGCACTGAACAGTTTGGCCCTCGGCTTTTTGATGCCGTTGGACGCGCTCGTGGCCAGTGGTCAACAGCTGCAATCGATGGGCGCACACCTGTCACGCATGGCCGATGTGCTGGAAGCGGAACGTGAGGAGAATGGCGAGCTGGCCCCTACCTTGCAGGGAAAGATCGAGCTGGAAAATGTCACCTATCAGTACGACCGGCACAGCGCCCCTGTCGTGCAGGAGGTTTCGGTGCAGATTGCGCCGGGCCAGAAAGTGGCGATTGTGGGTCGCTCCGGCTCGGGCAAGAGTACCTTGGCGCGGCTTTTGTTGGGCTTACATCAACCCACCAGCGGCCAGATCCGCTACGATGATCAGCCGCTCCACCGGCTGGACCGCAAAGCCCTGCGCCGTCAATTGGGGGTGGTGATGCAAGAGGTTTTCCTCTTTAGCGGTTCGATTCGGCAGAATCTGGCTTTTGGGCAAAACGACTTGACGTTAGAAGCATTGTTAGAGGCGACCCGCCTGGCCTGTATCGACCGCGACATTGCCCACATGCCCATGGATTTTGAGACGATGGTGGCCGAGGGTGGCGCTGGTCTTTCTGGCGGGCAGCGGCAGCGGCTGGCCTTGGCCCGTGCCCTCGCCCGCAAACCGGCCGTGCTGTTATTGGATGAAGCGACCAGCCATCTCGACACCACCACCGAAGCGCAGATCGAACAGAATCTCCGCCAGCTTGGCTGCACCCAGATCGTCATCGCCCATCGCCTGAGCACGATTCAGCAGGCCGATTTGATCCTGGTCATGGAGGGTGGCCGGATTGTCGAGCGCGGGACGCACGCTGAGTTGGTGGCGAAGGGCGGCGTTTATCGGGAGATGTTGCCGGTGGAAGGGTAAATTAAGGCGCAATGGGAAGTCATGGGGTTAATACGCCCGCCCTGGGCTAAAGCCGCAGGGCTAGAGCGCAACGCCGGGTAAACCCGGCTAAAGGAGCTGGGTTTACCTGGCGTTGTTGGGTAGCCCGGGTGCCCACTGGGCGCGTTTACGGCGAGGCGGGATCCCCACCGTAAATTAACCGCCTAACGGCATAATGTAATGAATCTGCCGCGCAATTGCCTCGAAACCACAGCTGGGGTAGAGATGTTGCCCAATCGGGTTTTGGTCTAACGTTTCGATGCGCAGATAGTGCATGCCCTGCTCCTTGGCGTAGGCTTGCGCCGTCTCAAGCAGGGTGCGCCCTAGCCCGTGGCCGCGATAAGCGGGCAAGACCCCCAAGTTGGGAATGCTGCCGATTTTGCTCTCGTGGTCAATGCGCGTGGTGACGTAGCCGACCACCTCTCCCGCTTCCTCGGCGACAAAGATGCCGGCGGCGTTGGCCGCGATATCGGCGTCAATGTGGCGTACTTTGCGCGCCCGCCAATCCTGGTCGTTGATCAGGCCATAGCGCTGCTCAATGTTGTAATCAATGCCCACCCCTTCAAAACAGATGGCGGTGATGGTTTTGATCGGTTCGCGATCAGCCTCTTTAAAAAGACGAATGTTCATCAGGTCATATGTCTCCGACACTAATAACGATGAAAAATTTTCTACCGCGAAGGTCGCAAAGAGCGCGAAGAAAAGCTTTTCTTCGCGCTCTTTGCGACCTTCGCGGTAGGCTTATTTTCAGAACGGTAGATTCCCTCAGCGATTGGGTATCCGCAGCGTTCGATCGACCAATGGCAGCCTCACGGTACCACCGGCAAGGTGAGATGCAAAGCAAGCCAGCCCCAGTTCCAACGCCACGGCCCCATCACGGCCGGTGGAAATAAAGGGTGCCCCAGTCCGCAGCGTGTGCGCGAGTTCGTACAAAAGTCGTTGGGTCATGCTCAGAGTGTGGGCGTCACTGACAATCGGTTGCGCGGTTAGCCGTTCCGGATATTGGCGCTTAACCGCCGGCGGCAGGGTCGGCTCGACTTGGTAGAGCCAGCCATCGCCCACAAGCGAGGAGAGGGTGAGGTGACCGCGCTGCCCGCGGATCTCGATGCTCTGCGCCTCGCGGTGGCTGTGCGTAAAGAGCCCGGTGACCCCATTGGCAAAGGTGACCATGCCATCCGCCGGCAGATCTTGCGCCGGGGCATAATGAGGGACTTGCGCATAAAGTTCGACCGCATCGCCGGCAAAATAGCGCATCAGGTCAAAGGTGTGGGTGCCCACGTGGAGCATGCCGCCGCCGGCATGTACGGTGACAGAGGTCAGCTCGCCAATCGCCCCTTGCTCAACCAACGTTTTGGCCCGGCGCACCAACGGGCTAAAGCGGTAGGGATGGTTGACCACCAACAGAACATTGTGCGCGGCACAGGCCGCGATCATGGTGTCGGCTTCGGCCATGCTGGTGGCGAATGCCTTTTCCAGCACAATCGCCTTGACGCCTGCTTCCGCCGCCGCAATCGTAATTTCGGCTTTTTCCGGCGATTGGGTGCAGACGGAGACGACGTCGGGCTGTTCGTCACGCAGCAGTTGGCGGAAGTCCGTATAAAGCGCCTGGACGCCGCGTTGTTCCCCAAAAATTTTGAGCTTTTCCACGCCCCGATTGGCCGCAGCGACCAAAGTAAAGTTGGGCACGCTTTGGTACGCGGCGGCATGATTGACGGGTAACGTGACATAAAGGCCACTGTGGCGGTTATCACCCTGATAATAGGCCGGGAACTGATGAACGACAATTTCCTCATCATAGCTGTGGCCAATGCGGCCGGTGCCGATCAGCGCGGCGCGGTAGGTTGTTTGGTTGGTTGTCATCTAATCATCCCATCGTAAGAGGACACCCATCGCCTCGCTCAGTTGCGCATAGAGCAGGTCATAGGCGGCTTTGGCTTGTGTATAAGGTAAACGGTGGCTGATCAGCCCTTCAATTTGGATGGCACCTGTCCGCAACAGGTCAATCGTCGGCGGCAGCATCTCTGCGCGGGAGGGAGTGTCATAGTAACCGCCGATCAACCGTTTGCGCTGAATTTTGCTGGCATCGAGCGGTAGCGGCGCGCCGTGATAGAGCCCAATCAGGTGTAGCGTCCCGCCATCACACACCATCTCCTGTGCTTGGCTAAAAGAGGTCAACCCCGGTTTGCCGCCGACACAGTCGATCACCACCGCCGCGCCTGTGCCATTGGTCAGTTCATTTACCACTGGCACAGGATCGGTTTCACTGCCGTTGATCACGATATCCGCGCCCAGCGTTTGTGACAGGTGACAGCGCGCCGCGATCGTATCCACCGTGATCACGCGCGCCGGGCGCAGTTGGCGCACGGCCTGCATCACCAAGTTGCCGACCAATCCCTGCCCGAGGATCACGACCGTATCGGTGGCACGAATTCCTGGTGCTGCGGCCCACATCACCCCGCCCAGCGCAAGGGGCAGAAAGGCAGCCTGTTCAAAAGAGAGATCGTCCGGAATGGGCCAGATGCGGGTGCCCTCCATGGCGTCGATATCTTGTAACACATATTGCGCATGGGGCGCGACCACGGCAACCCGGTCCCCCGGCTGGAAGCGCGCTGCCGCTTCGTCTCCCACTGCCGCAACCACCCCGCCAACTGAGTAGCCCATCATTGCCGGATCGATCGCTTCTTCGTGCATATAGCGGCGTAGAATCTCCGAGCCACGGCTGATCAGGCTGACCTTGTTTTTGACCAGCACATCGCGTGGTCCACAGGTGGGAATGGGCACTTCTTCCAGGATGACATTGCCAAAGCCGGCTGGTTTGGCGACCTGGAACATGGTTGCTGCTTTTACCAACGCTCTCCTCCGTTTAAGGCGCGCTCAATGTTTGTGATCTACGAAACAGGTCGCCCGGCAGCGTATCATTTACCATTTACAATTCACCATTTACCATTCACAGATCAGGAATGCCCAAGCCACGCAGATCGGCGACCACCCCCGCTTCCTCCGCCTCGTACAGCTTCCAGATGACCCGTAAACTTTGCAGGCTGCGGCTGCCGTCAGTCAAGGGCCGCTGGCCATTTTCAACACAATCGACAAAGTGGGCCAGTTCGTTCTCCACATGTTTGCCTGGTTCGGCGGTGAAGAGTAATTCTTCCTGACTCTTTTCGCCTTCCCTGGCCCCGCGCTGGACGAATAATTTGCCGTCGCTCACCTGGCCTTCCAACATCGCTTCGGTACAATGGGCGTGAATGGCATAGCGTAAGCGGCTGCCTTTGGCCCCCCACGTGCCAAAGTGATAACCCAGCGCGCCATTGGCAAACTTGATCGTGGCATTGGAAGTACCCTCGGCTTCCATCCAAGGCGTCCCAAAGTTCGTGCCCAAATGGCTGCCCGCCACCGGTTCGCCCAACCAAGCGAGCAGAATATCAATGTAGTGACAGCCGTGGCTAAAAAGTTGCCCGCCGCCCAGCGTAGCGACCCTATGGATCCAACTACCTGGTTCACGCTGCGTATGTTGCTCGGTCCAGATCGAGAGCTGAAAGAGCTCGCCGTAGGTTTTCGCTTTGAGCAGCCGTTCCATCTCCACCACAATCGGGTGAAAGCGCATACAATAGGCCACCATCAACGTCCGTTGGGCCTTTTCGGCGGCAGCAATCAGATCCAGACATTCGCTTTCGCTGATCGCCAGCGGTTTCTCCATCAACAGGTGTTTGCCCGCCTGTAAGAGATCTAGCCCAATCGGGTGGTGCAGGTTGTGCGGCACCGCAATGATCGCCGCGTCAATCCGATCATAAACCTGGCGATAGTCGGTCGCCGCCACCTCGCAGCCGAGGATCGCCGCCGTCTGCTCGGCCCGCGCCAGGTCCAAATCGACCGCCGCGGTGAACGTGGCGCGGCCTTGTAGCCGTTGCATCGCGGCGCGGTGGGTGCCGCCCATGTCACCACACCCAATCAATCCAATCCGCATCATAAAATTTCCTTCACATCGTTTAAGGCCGCTTCCGCCACCTCCAACACCCGATCCATATCGGCATCGGTATGTGCGGCGGAGAAACCGTGATGGGGCGAAGCGTGGAAGTAAACCCCGCGTGCCACACAGCCGGCGATAAAGGTATATTCCAACTGCCTATTCTTCTGGGCCGCCTCCCGATAGTTGGTCACCGGGGTGGTAACGCCGAAGTACATGCCAAAACGTGGGCCGAGATGTTGGATGCGTAGGGGCACGCCACTGCGGTCGATAATTTCCTGAAAGCCGCCATAAAAGCGTTCACCCACCGCATCCAGATTCGCATAGAAATGGGGCTTGGCATACTCGTTGAGCGCGGCCAAGGCCGGCAGCACGGTCGTTAGATGGGCCAGATAAGTGCCGCTCATCTCGCTGTTGCCGAGGGGGCGCAATTGTTCCATTACCCCCCGTTTGCCGGCCAATGCGCTGATCGGCGCGCCACCGCCAAAGGCTTTGCCCAGCACACAGAGATCGGGCGTCACGCCTAGATATTCTTGCGCGCCGCCGAGTGCCATGCGAAAAGCGGTCAGCACTTCATCAAAAAAGAGCAACGCGCCATATTGATCACACAGTTCGCGACAGCGCTGGACAAAGCCGGGGAGGGGCGTGATACAGCCCTGGTCATAGTTGATTGGCTCCATCAACAGCGCGGCGACGGTGGTCCCGTGGTGGGCAAACGCGGTTTCTAAGGCGGCGACATCATTGAAGGGCACCATGATCAGGTTGTCGCGATCACTCGTGGGCATACCTGCTGATTCGGGTTGGGCAAGGGGTGTTGCTGCCGGCCCTGCTGTGGCCACAGCAGGCGAAACACTATAATTGAGGGCATCAGAGTAGCCGTGAAAGTGGCCTTCAAACTTGATGATCTTCTCGCGTCCAGTTGCCGTACGCGCCAGACGTAAACCATGCATTACCGTTTCCGTGCCCGAGCCGGCAAAACGCACCATCTCGGCACAGGGCACCAATTCAGTAACCCGCCGCGCCAGCGCGCTCTGGTGTTCGGTCTCATAGGAACAGATAATGCCCAGATCGAGCGCCTGTTGATAAGCGGCCTTGATTGCCGGGTGGTTGTGGCCCAACAGCGACGCCCCATGCGACACACACATGTCGATATACTCGCGGCCATCGACATCATAGATGCGCGCACCATCGCCGTGGCTTAGATAGAGCGGCCGGCCCGTCGCCTTATTCACCCGAAAAGAGGCGGAGACACCGCCAGGGAGGAACTGTTTGGCCTGTTGGTAGAGCGTTTCGTGTTTGGTCATAGGTGGGTAGATAGGTAAACAGGTAGATCGGTAGATAAGTAAATCGGTAGATCAGTAAATCGGTAGATAAGTAGAGGATTCGTATATATCTGTATACCGATGTACCGATCTACCGATTTACTGATTTACCGATCTACCCCAGAATTACAACGTCAACCGCGGGTCCAACGCATCGCGCAGGGCGTCGCCGATAAAGTTGATGCTGAGCACGGTAATCGCGATCATCAGTCCTGGTGGCAGCCAGAGGTGGGGGAATTGTTCTAGCAGGGTGAGGCGCTGCGCGCTGTGGAGCATATTGCCCCAACTGGGCGTCGGCGGCTGCACGCCCAGGCCGAGAAAGCTCAGCCCGGCTTCGGTGAGGATCGCGCCGGCCATGCCAAGCGTCGCCACGACGATCAGATAGGGCACCACATTGGGTAAGATGTGGCGCACCAAGATGCGGATGGCGGGCAGACCGGTGCTGTGCGCAGCCTCGATGAACTCGATCTCGCGCAGGGCTAACACCTGGCCGCGCACCAGGCGACAGGTCCCAGGCCAGCCCAGCAGCCCAATCGCCAGCATCACGTTGTAAATACTCGGGCCAATAAAGGCGACCACGGTAATGATAATGATCAGATCAGGAAAGCTCATGACCGTGTCGGTAAAACGCATGATCAGCGAATCGACCCAACCCCCATAATAGGCGGCTAAGGCGCCCAAGATTGTCCCAATCGTGATGTAGATCGAGACGGAGACCACGCCGACCGAGAGTGAGATGCGCCCAGCATAGATCAGGCGCGTCCACATATCGCGCCCGGCGGTATCGGTCCCCAGTAGATACTCGGCATTGGGCGGCGTTTTGGTGGCGCGCATGTCAAGTTCATAGGGATCGTGGGTGGCCAGTAGTGGCGCAAAGAGCGCGAGCACCACCAGGATGCACATAAAAAACATGCCTACCACAGCCAGACGATGGCGGCGAAAGCGTTGCCAAAAACGTGACCCGCGGGCACGGGGTAAAAACTGTTCAGCCGGTGTGGCACTCATGAGGGCGTCTCCTCGTAGCGAATGCGCGGATCCGCGTAAGCATAGAGTATGTCGGTAATTAAGTTGGCGGCGAGGATGATGATCGCCGAGACAAAGAGCAGCCCCATAATCTGGGGATAATCCCGATCTGTAATCGATTCAATCGCTAATAGGCCAATGCCCGGCCAACTAAAGACCGACTCGATAATCACCGAACCGCCAAAGAGGCCAGGGATCCGCAGGCCCAAGACCGTGATCAGCGGAATGAGCGCGTTGCGCAAGGCATGGCCAGTGACGATGATGCGCTCTTTTAAGCCCTTGGCCCGCGCCGTCGTAATGTACTCCATCCCCACCACCTCCAGCAGACTGGTCCGCGCAAACCGCATGAGCGAGCCAGTGCTGGCCAAGCCCAAGATCGTCGCCGGCAGAATCAGATGATAGAGCACGTCGACGGCATAGGGCAATTCGGTGCGCAGACTGACCATGCCAAAGGGGGGCAGCAGGTCAAGTTTGAGCGCAAAGAGATAGATCCCGCCCAAGGCAAGAAAGAAGCTGGGCATGGAGATGCCAGCAAAGGCAAAGAAGGTGAGCAGATAGTCGAGCCACGAATATTGACGTAAGGCGGAGAGAATACCCAGTGGAATGCCGACCAGGACCGAAAAGAGTAGCGCGCTCGCGGTCAAGAGCAGTGTAGGCCCTAGCCGATCTTTAATGCGCTCGGCCACCGGCACATTCTTGACATAGGAATAGCCCATGTTGCCGGTCACCATCTCGCGCAGCCAGATGCCGTAGCGCACAGGAAGCGGCTGGTTCAGCCCCATCTTTTCACGCAATTCCTCTTGCATGGCAACCCCGACCGCCATCGTCGGATCGATCATCGCATCGATCGGGTCACCCGGCGCGAGGTTGATCAGCGCAAAGTCGATGAGGGTAATCCCCAGCAAAATGGGAATGGTTAGGAAGAGACGGCGTAGGATGTATTGGGTCATGGCTGTCTATCTTGCATGAAACGATGGAAGGGATGACAAGATGACAAGGTGATTGGGTGACAAGGTGACAGTCTAGCGCATGAATGGGTCATGCCCTAGATTGTCACCCGGCAGGTCAGACTGTCACCCGGCAGGTCACCTTGTCACCCTGTCACCTTGTCATCCTGTCATCTTCTCATCTTACTCTTCGGCCAGATACCACGTTTCAATCGCGTCGTAGTTGGTCAGGTGACCGTAATACTGCGGTGTGGCGTCCTTGAGGCGGCTGGTCATTACCCAACTGGTGACACTCAGCCGGATCGGGATGATCGCAGCCTCGTCATCGAGAATACCCTGTAGCTCTTGATAGATCGGAATCCGTGCCTCCAGATTGGTCTCGGCGCGACCGGCTTCCAGCAATTCATCGGCCCGTTCGTTGCAGAAAAGGCTGGCATTGTAGCCCCCTTGCTCTGCCCCGTAACCACACTTGTAGTAGATGTTGGCTGAATCCGGCTCTGGCCCATAGGCATTACAGCCGGAGACAATGTCAAAATCATGATCTTCCAGATAGACCTTATTGAAGGCCGCCCGGTCACCGACGCCGCGCAATTCGCTGTTTAGTCCGATATCGGCGAGGAATTGTTGAATAAAGAGGATCTCTTCGGATGGCTCTTCACCGCTGAAGATGTAGTCGAGCACATGATCGGCTTCCCATTCACCGGCATCAATCGACTGCTGTACCAACGCCCGCGCCTGGTCGGGATCGTAGGTGATCTCTTTGGTCAAGGGATTCGGTTGCAGGAACTCCTGCCCCAAATGGTGGTAAAAGGGCGTGGAGAGTTGCGAATTCAGGAAGAGGACATCGGTAATCGTCTCGCGGTCGATGGCAAATTGGATTGCATGGCGTATATTCTTGGGCAGCCGCTCGACGTTGGCCGTTACATTGCAGAAGACGCTGCTCGGTTGAAAGACGACAGTGTAATCGGGATTGTCCAGGAAGCGTTCAATATCCTCGGTGGGGAGACTGCTGGAGAGATCGATTTCGCCGGTCTCAAAGCCGGCAGCAACAGTGGTGCTGTCTGGGAAGATGAAATTGATCCCGGCCAACTTGGGCGCGCCCAGGAAGTAGGCATCATTTCGCTCGAGCCGGATGAACTGATCCTCGGCCACCTCAACGACTTTGAATGGCCCTGTGCCAATCGGACTTTTGATGAAGAACTCATTCTCCACCAACTCTGCGGCCGGGACATCACCGAGGATATGTTCCGGCAAGATCCCTACAAAGGAGAGCGTGTCCAAGAAGGACATGCTGGGCGCTTCCAGTGTGATCTGAATCGTATATTCATCGACAATATTCAGCCCCTCAATGCTCTCGGCGGTGCCATCTTGAAAGGCACTCAAGCCTTTTAAGGTACTCAGCGAGGGGCCCCAAAAGGTGGGATTATCGGGATGGACGGCGGCGGTGTAGGTAAAGGCGACATCTTCCGCGGTAAAGGGTTCGCCATCATGCCAGACTACATCCTGGCGCAGCCGGAAGGTGAAGGTCAGGCCATCTTCGGAAACTTCATAACTTTCGGCCAGGCTGGGCTGCGGTGGGCTACCAAAGAAGCCAATGTCATATTGCAGTAGCCGGTTGTAGATCATGCGGAAGAGCTGTGATTGTACCCCTTGGACAGAATCGAGCGGATTGAGGTTGCGCGGCAGTTGCGCATAGGCAAAGTTGAGGATGCCGCCCTCGGCTGGTGCGGTTTCTGCGCTACTTTCCTCGGCCGCAGCTGGTGTTTCGGCGGCGGGGGCCGCCGCGTCGCTTTCGGCGGCGGGCGCAGGGGCCGGTGCTGTACACGCGGCAAAGAGCAGGCTGGCAATGAGCCAGATGGCAATGAAGGTATACCGCTGTCGGATCATGAATGCCTCCTTGTTGACTGGGTGTTCGGTTGAGTAGATTGCGAAACGATGGCAGCGAACAGGTGAGACCTTTTGGCACTTGCGAGACCACTGTGAATCGAGGGCGTCAGGAGTATGTTCTATTGTAGGATAGCTGCTGGAATCTGTCAACTCGCTAAAAAGGGGGTGTTTGCGCACCAGGGTTAAAACCCGGTGCTAACAGTGAGAAGCCGCCTCAGCGGCTGGCTCCTAGCCGCTGAGGCGGCTTCTCACTGTTAGCAGGCAGTTTCAACTGCCCTGCATTTGCCGCCGCACGCGGGCCGGCACATCATCATGTTTGATCTCTGCCGAAAGCATACACAACGACCGATCGGCAAGGGGCAGCGTGACCTTGACACCACCCTGCCGGTGCGACTCGCGCAGCGCCATCGCCACTTCAAGCGCGGCCACGCCATCCGCACCGGAACAACGCGGCGGTTGGCCGGTTTCGATGGCGTTGACAATATCTTCCACAATGGTCACGCCGGTGCCGGGAATTTGCCGGGGCATGGGAAACGGCACTTTTGCTGGCACCCCGCGCTGACCAGGACCGCCGGCCAATACTTTGGTCAATTCCAACTCCAGGCAGCCGTTGACCAGCCGGACCCGACCCGCACTGCCCAAAATATCAAATTCCCAACTGGCAACGCCGGTCGGCAGCCCGCGCAAATAGGCGCGCACGCCGTTATCAAAGGCCAGATAACCATTGCCCATCAGGTCATTGTCACTCGCCGCAGCCGCGTCAGATTCCATCTCGCCAAAGACCCAAGTGACCTCGCCGCCGGCCAGATAGCGCACGCTGTCAATCAGGTGGCTGCCGTTGTGCGAGAGGCCACATTGGCCGTAGGCGGTGATCTGCAGCAGATCCCCCAACTCGCCGGCGGCGATCATGCGGCGGGTTTCGGCAAAGAAGGGATTCCAGCGCCGTGAACAGTTGACCGCCATCTGTACATTGTGCGTGCGACAAGCCGCCACCATCGCGTCCGCCTCGGCCAAGGTAAGCGCCAGCGGTTTTTCGGCCCAGATCGCCTTCACCCCGGCTTGCGCCAGATCCTGGATGATCTGCGCCCGCAGCCGCGCTGTGGTGCAGACGCTAACGATATCGATCTGTTCATTGGCCAGCATCTCGCGATAGTCCCGGTAGAGGTGGGCCGGGGCTACCCCCCACCGTTCGCCAAAGATCGCCCGCTGCTCATCATGCGGATCGGCCCCGGCCACCAGCTCGATGCCAGGGGTGGCGGCATAACTGGGCGCGTGGGCATAGGGGAAGAAGGTCGTGCCCCCCTGGTGTTGTTCATCGTCATAGGTGCTCCCCATTCGCCCCAGGCCAATGACTGCTGCTCGATACATGTTTCCTCCGTGGTGTTATCATGTTTTTGTCGCGGTTGGCTCTGGTAACAATACAACGCCCTGCCTTTGTCGTCAAACCCTAAGATCATGGATGCTTTCACGCCCGCACGCAAGCAGTCAGGTTTCTAAAAACCTAACTGCTCTGCCTGCCCCAGGTCAAACAAATGGCTAATAGATAAGGCAGATAAATATGGCACAATCGTGTACTGTGCATCACCTGATGCGCAGTACACGATTGTGCCAACTCGATTTGCTTTCTCTATAATGTATTTATGCGAAGAGTTTGTCGGTCGTAGCATAGATCAACAGAACTTACGCCGCGCTGAGCGGCTGAGCACGCTCACTAGGCCCCCGCCTTTCGGCGCGAAGCCAGCGCATGGCGTAAGTCTTATTCAATCGTGCTGCCGTTGGCTGACTGCGTGCCCACACTGAAATTTCCAGCCGCCCGAGATTGCCTAATCTCCGCGTGGCGTCGGTGTGGCCGGCGCGCTCCCACCACCACCACCGCCGCCGCTGCGTTGAAAGCGGAATTGATGATTGCCGCCCAAATGGGCCAGGCGGCGATAGGGATTCAGTTCCACTAAAAGTACCCCCCACTGGTAATCCCCCCCGGACTGGAAAAGATGGGGCAAGGTATCCGCGGTCCGATCCAGATCAACATCCACGGCCACATCTTTGCGCGCCCCGATCGGTCCAAAGCCATTGCCCATCGCATCCCCACCAACAGGCCAGAAAACTAATTCATAATATTGATTTTCACTGAGGGGGACGCTGCCCTGCCAACGGAAGGTATAGCGACCTTGTAAGACAGACGCGAGCGGTTCTTGAATGGTCACCGCCGCATTGATGGGAAGATTCGCTGTCGGCGGGGCCGGCAACGGTGTGGGGGTGGGCGTGGCCGCAACCGGCACGCTGGTTGCCGTCGCTGGGGCCGGCACGGTGGCAGTTGGCGGCACAGCGGTTGGCGGCACCGCGGTCGCGGTTGCCGGCACCCGTGTGGCTGTCGCCGGTGGTGTGGCCGTTGGCACTATCCGCGTTGGGGGGACCGGCGTCGCGGTTGGTGGTACTGCGGTTGGTGGCACCGGCGTCGGTGTGGGCGGCACCGGTGTGGCGGTTGGTGGCACGGGGGTGGCGGTGGGTCTTGGCGTATCAGTCGGTCGCGGGGTCGCCGTGCGGGTTGCTGTCGGCTGGGGTGTCGCCGTCGGCTGGCGTGTATCCGTGGGCCGCGGGGTTGCCGAGGGTAGGGGTGACGGCGTTGGTGACGGCGTTGGTGACGGCGGGACCGTCGCACTCGCTGTTGGTGTCGCGGCGGCGATGGCGGTGGTGGTTGCCGCCAGGGCTTGCGCGACAATGTTTTGTGCCACCGCGGTTAGATCCGTCGTCGGCGATGGCAGCACCGTGGCGGTTGCCGTGGGTAAGGCCGTGGCCGGTACAGTGGTGGGCGTCGGGGATGCGCTGGTGGCCGTGGCCGGCACAGTCGTGAGGGTTGCCGTTGCGGGTAACGCTGTTTCCGTGGCCGGTGCCGGTAACGTTGCCGGTGGCAGTACCACCGAGATGATGGTGCTGGTCAGTGTGTTAGTTAGGGTGATGGCAGGTGGTGTATTGACAAGGGCAACTGCCAGGTTAGTTGTAGGTGTGGCCGTATTAAACAGCTCCATCCAGGCGCGGGACCAGTTGGCCGTTGGCAGTAGGAGTGTAACGAGTAGGATCGTCGTGAAGATCACCAAAATCGTCAGCATGGCCAGCGTGTCTAACCGCATGCCACCTGTACGCCGCGGGCGCTGGGTCGGTGCGCCCAAAATGCTTTCCGGCGAGATTGGTAAACGCAATGTGCGCGAAAAGAGTGCCGCCCGCAGATCTTTGATACGTTGAAAGCGATCACTCGCTTGCGTCTGCATGGCTTTGAGGATGGCCCGCTCGGTTTGCGCTTTAATCGTTGCATTAAGGCGGCGGGGCGGCATTAAGGTCGCATTGGCGGCAATATCAGGGGATTCTGGTGGTTTTTTGGCGGTGAGCAGGGTGTAAAGGGTAGCCCCCAAGGAATAGATATCCGAGCGCGTATCCGTCCCACCCGTGTACTGCTCCACCGGTGAATAGCCGGGCGTTACCCCGCGCGCGCCGATTAAAGTCCCTTCGCCGTGTTCATATTTGGCCAATCCAAAATCGACCAGAAAGATGCGGCCGTCATCGGTCAGCTTGATGTTGCCGGGCTTGATGTCGCGGTGGATAATCGGGGTCAGGCGCCGGGTAACGGGATCGACCCAGGTGTGCATATACTCCAAGGCCGATAAGACCTGCTCGATCCAGGGCAACACTTCTGCCTCGCTCAGCGCACCCCGCGTCTGCAGAATCTGCAGCAAATCCTGGCCGGCAATGTAATCCATCACCAGATACTGATGGCCGCTGGCATCGATAAAGTGGTCGGTAACACGGGGCAGGTTGGGGTGGTTGAGTCTGGCCAAGAGCAAGGCGGTATGGCGAAACTGATCCTGCGTACCGGGGGATGGATCAAGATTTTCCTTGATCGCGACTAATTGCCCCGACAGGTTACGATCGGCGGCCAGGTAAACAGCCCCCTGGCCACCTTGGCCCAAGCGTTGTCGGATTTGGTATCTGCGCTGCTGAAGTGTTTGTCCAATCGACAGTGTCATCAGGGGATCCTACTGCTTTTCCAGGAATTGGATCTGTAGATAGATCGGTTCGTGCTCCTCACCTTGGCTGATTGATGGATCTGCTTGATTATCGTATACTCGGCTCTGTCATAATTTAACATTTTTACTCGTGTAGAAAATGCTAAATTATGACAACCGCTGGTATAGATTGTGCATCATTGCCCACAAGCTTGCCCGTTAACAGGAGTAAAACGCTTTGCCGCGACTGTATTATAACTGTGCGCGTTCCCCAACGGGTTGTTGGCCATCTCTACTAGAGCAGACTGTCAGATGAGTAGGTGATTTTTGTGCAGGCTTTGCCGCGGTACATCTACAACTTGTGTACGATTTGTGTACGACTTTTGGCTGACTATGTAAACTATTTATACTTGAATAGTACACAAATTGTCAAAAAAGGAATAACATCTTTCTCGCTCTTAGCGCTTTATTGCGCTTTACCGGCGTGCGGCTCAACCTGCAGTCGATTGACCGTAGCCTTTTCAACTGCCTCTCGGCTCCAGGGCATGGCGTGATAATTCCCCTCTTTCCACATCATGATCTGATCATCATAGTGATCACTCAGCGGGTGGCCGGATTGGCCGACATTGAGCGTACTCTGCGCCCGGTCCCAACTACCCACTTCAAAAATCTGGCGATAGCTAGCGGTTACCTGCACCATGCCCAGGGGCAACTGGGGAATATGACGGGCAAAGTTAAGCGTTGTCGCATCGCCGCCGACGGGGAGCGGCCCGCGGTTGAAGGTATTCTTGAGCAGGCGCGCGCTGCCCAGCGGATGCACATAACGAACCTGATGGGCGCGGCCCCAATCCCAGCGGCGCATACTATCGCCGACCGTCTCGCGAATCTTTTTGACGGCGCTACTTAGTGCCTCTTGCAGCAATTCTTCGCGTGTGCGTTGGCGTCCACTTTGGGCATCCACATACCAATAGGAATGCTCAAAGTCGTTGAGCAGCTCTAACAGCCGCGCTTCGGACCGCCAGAGAAATCCATTGACCAGAAAGAGGGGACTCCGCCCCGCCCCGAAGTAACCGAGCTTGCTCGCCCCCAACTTGTCACCAAAGACCAACTCCAGCAGTTCAATCACGGTGTAGTGGAAGACCAGGGCTGCTTCACTTTCCGGCTCCATGCGATAGTTCCATTTGCGCAGCGCGTCGAGTGCGGCCTTTTCCCACGGCTCCTCACTGTTGAGCAAGGTGATCCACGGCGTGAGCGCTTCGGCATAGTTGCTGTGGGTGTCCAGCTGCATCTCCTCCATGTCACGGATGGTGAGCCGTTCCTTCTTGTTAATCATCGCTTCCAGCCGCGCCGCGCGCCAGCCGGGCGCAAAGTCAACGCCGAGGAAATAGGGGTAATCGTCGCCGACAATTTTGTTATTGGTCGAGACGATTTTGCCGGAGGGGGGATTGTAAAGCTGGGGCAACTCGTTGTACGGGATGTAATCGCGCCAACTAAAGTTACTATCCCACCCGGGCGCGGGGACGATGCCCAGATTCTGCTCGCGTTTGGGCACTTTGCCGACCAGGCGATAGCCGATATTGCCATGATCGTCGGCGTAGAGCACATTCTGCGGCGGTGTTGACCAGTCCGCCAGCGCCCTGGAAAACTCGTCCCAATCGCGGGCCTGGTTGAGTTGCAGCATGGCCCGCACACTCTGCCCCGGTTCGTGTCCGGTCCAGCGCAGGGCTAATGGCACCACTGCGGCCGGATCGCTGGTCTGCTGCCTGGGGCCGCTCGGCTTGAGCAGCCCGGTGATGAGCGGCCCATTGTGCGTGATCACCACCTGTTCTATATGGGGTTGACTGCGGCGCACATTGATCACTTCTTCGATGACCGTTGCCGTTACCCATTCCTCATCCTGGGCAAAGAGGGCCGGATCGTCGGGATGGGGATGCTCGATGTAAAGATCCTGCACATCGACCATGCCGTTGGTAATGCCCCACGCGATATCGGCGTTGTGGCCGATCACCACCCCTGGCGTGCCGGTAAAGGAGACGCCGCTGACCTCGAAATCGGGCGCGCTCAGATGGAGTTCATACCAGATGCCGGGAATCTGGACGGCCAGGTGCGGATCATTGCAGAGCAGCGGGCGGCGGTTAAGGCTGGCTTTCGGCGCAAGCACCCAGGCGTTGCTGCCCACCCCTTCGGCCGCCGCGCCCAACCAGCCTTTGAGCTGATCATATTGGTTGAGTAGCAAGCCGGCGGTCTGTTGCAAGCGCACCAAAGTCTCACTGCCGACCCCCTCCATGACTGCCGGATTGGCGGCTGGGGTGTTTGGTTCCAACTCGGCCGCGGCGACATCGCCCAACTGGCTAAAGAGGCGTAGACGGGTCAATTCGGCATCCCAGTTGAGACTCAAGGTCCAGGCGATAACCTTCGTGTAGCCGATAGTGTCGAGCGCTGTCCACGGCTCGGGTTGGATGCGCAATAGGTTGAACTCGCCACCAAAACGACGTGGGCGGGAAGCCACATACGCGTTAACTCCTTCCGCATACCAGTCGAGCACCTGGCGCGTTTCGGCATCAAGTGTCGCTAATTCTGCCTGCGCCGCGCGCCAGAAGCCAATCGTGCGGCTAAAGCGGTCAGCTTCCAACGCGGCTTCACCGTAGACTTCGGCCAGTGTGCCACGCGCAATGCGCCGATTTTGCTCCATTTGCCAGCGGCGATCCTGGGCGTGAATCAAACCCTGGGCGCGGAACAGGTCGGCGCGGTTTTGGGCGTAGATGTGGGGGATGCCATACTTGTCGCGTAGGATCTCCACCGGTGCCGTAAAACCGGGCATCGTCAGTGTGCCATCCAATTGGGGATTGCTGCGCTGGATCGACCACCAGTAGAGATAGAGAAAAAAGGCGACCAGGGGCAGAATGACAAAAAGTAAGAGTAGGGTTAAGATCAAGTAGAGTGTTGTCATGGACCATTCGCTGATTGATGGTTCAACCGGATCGCAGGGACTTGATAACTGGGAGCACCTGTTGACACAGGTGCCTGATAAGCAGAAACCCGTTTAAACGGGTTTAGCATCTCAGCCGCTGGTTTCAACCCGCGGTGTCTACGCCCTGAGATCCCAATGAGCCTGATTGATGCAACCCACGCTTATGGGTCAGGTGGTGTTGCGTTGCTTACAGTTCTTTTGCTGATACCAGGATAGAGTAAAATCCATCTGTACCAATTATCCCGACGGGACAAATTAACTTGACCCATCATACAACAGAAGGTACCCAATGTCTGAACCGCAAATTACTGTCTACGGCGCGTATTGGTGTCCCGATTGCCGGCGCAGCAAACAATTCCTGGGTGAACATCAGATTCCCTACAACTGGGTTGACATTGAACAAGACCCGGCCGGCGAACAATTGGTGATCGCCAAGAATGAGGGCAAACGCATTATCCCAACGATCGTTTTTGCGGATGGGACGGCACTGGTCGAGCCGAGCAATGCTGAATTGGCCGGCAAATTGGGCCTGAAGACAACCGCCACCCGCAGCCATTACCCGGTGATCATTGTGGGCGGTGGGCCGGCCGGGTTGACGGCCGCGCTCTACACCGCGCGCGAAGGGATCGACACGTTGGTGATCGAGCGGGCGGCGGTGGGCGGCCAGGCGGCGGCGACCGAAAAGCTCGACAACCTGCCCGGCTTTCCCGAGAGCATTCCCGGCATTGAGTTTGCCAACCGCTTGCGGCAACAGGCCGCGCGCTTTGGGGTCGAGATTCTGCAAGCGCAAGATGTGATCAACATTCATAGCCATGATAACTACCACTGTGTGGACACTGGCGACGGCAGCGAATATAGCGCCGAAGCGGTAATCATCGCTACCGGCAGCCGTTATCGGCGGTTGGGTGTGCCGGGGGAGAGCGACTATATTGGGGCCGGTGTCCATTTCTGCGCGACGTGCGATGGACCTTTTTACAAGGGGAAACATGTTGCCGTGGTGGGTGGTGGCAACAGCGCGGCAGAAGAGAGTTTGCTCCTGACCAAATTCGCCGACCGCGTGACCTTGCTCGTGCGTGGTGACAGTTTCAAGGCCAGCCAGGTAATCCAGGAGAGTGTACTGGGCAATCCAAAAATTGACGTGCAGTGGCAGACCCAAGTGGAAGGCTTTGTCGGGGCCAAGTCAAAACTGACCGGGCTCAAGCTCAAAAATAATCAGAGCGGTGAACAGCGTGAACTGACCGTCGATGGTGCCTTTATCTTTATCGGGCTTGATCCCAACACCGGCTTTCTGGGCGAATCACCGATCCGCCGCGACCAATGGGGCTTTCTGATCACCGGCCACGATCTGGTCCACGATGGCAATCGCCCCGTTGGCTATGAAAGCCGCGAACCCGCAATCTTGGAGACCAGCGTGCCTGGCATCTTTGCTGCTGGGGATGTACGCGCCGGTAGCACCAAACAGGTTGCCAGCGCAACCGGTGAAGGCGCCACGGTGGCGCTGTTGGTACGCGAGTATTTGAAGCTGGGGCATTGATACCGGAGGGCAGTGATCCACGAAGACACACGAAAAAGGCTTACTCTTCGTGTGTCTTCGTGCCCTTCGTGGATCACGTATTGCCCACTTCGTGAATATTTGCATTTTGAAAATATCTTAGCCGGCCGCGCCACCCCGGCGATCCAGCCCAATCGCTTTGGCCAGCGCACCGGCCAGCAAGTTGACCCCGATGATTAGCGTACTAATCGCCATAATAGGGAAAAAACTGGTCCAGGGCGCCAATGCCAGCAGTTCGCGGCCATCGGCAATCATCAAGCCCCAATCCGGCGTCGGCGGCGTCACGCCAAAACCGAGGAAGGAGAGCGCACTGAACGAGAGCAACATCCACGACCAACGTAAGGCCCCTTCTACCAACAGGATGTCCAACACATTGGGCAACAGTTCGCGCAGGATGATCGTGCGCCGCCGCGCCCCCATGGCATAGGCGGCCAACACAAAGTCACGGGCGACAAAATCGAGCGTCGTGGCCCGTGCAATGCGGATAACCGCGATCCCAAAGAGAAAACCGAGCGCTACGATCAACACCCCGCTCGCTGTCCCAAAGAGGCTGGCGATCAGCAGGAGGATGAGCAGTCGCGGCAGCGCCAGCACTGCATCTACCAGCCGCATGACCAATTCATCCACGATGCCTCCCACGTACGCAAGTGTCATCCCCAATAGGCCGCCCCAAGTAATGGCCAACCCGGTCCCGACCATTGTCACCAGCAGCGCAATCCGCCCGCCCAACAGCGTGCGGGTAAAGACATCGCGCCCCAGTTTATCTGTGCCAAAAGGGTGTTCGACCGAGGGCGCGGCGCGGATCGCCGTGGTGTCGAACGCAACGGGATCATAGGGGACAATGGCTGGTGCCGCCAAGGCCAGCGCAATGTGCAGCGTGACAATGATCAGACCAACCATGCCGGATGGCGAGCGGCGCAGCCCCAACCAGATATCCCAAAGCGGGGAGTGGCTCGGTTGACTCATTTCGTGCATTCGCGGCAAGACGGGGGCTGAGACGGCAGTCGTCATGAGTAACTCTTTTCTTTGTCCTACTGACCTACTGATTTACTGATTTACTAATTTACTGTCCCACTGTCACCGCTGCGTACTAACCTACCGCACGCGGCGACCGCAGGCGTGGGTTCAAGACCAAGGTCAACAGATCGGCGCTGAGGTTGGCGAGCACATAGATGACTGCCATCACCATCGCGATGCTCTGCACCAGTGGCAGATCCCGGTCGTGAATGGCACCAAGTAAGAGCGTCCCGATCCCAGGGTAGTTGAAGACTGATTCAATCACAAAGAGACCGCCGATTAGCCAGGCGATGGTTAAGGCGGCGATGGTCAAGGTCGGCAGCAACGCATTGGGCAACGCGTGGCGCAGGACGACCCAAAATCTTGTCAGTCCTTTCATGCGCGCCACCCGAATGTAGTCGCTGCGCATCACCTCGATGATACTGGTACGCACAACGCGCAGGATGTAAGCTGTCAGCAGAATAATCAGCGTCAGGACCGGTAGCACGATGTTTGGTAATAGTTCGCGCAATGGTGCATCGGGATTGACCAGCGTCACCGCGGGAAAAAGGCGCAGTTGGATGCTGAAGAGATAGATGAGCAGCGTCGCCGTGACAAATTCCGGCAGGCTCATACCGATCAACGAAAGGGTCGAGATTAACAGATCGGGCAGCCGGTCGCGTGTAAGGCCGGCGATAATACCTAACCCAATCGCCAGCGGGAAGCCGACCAGCGCGGCAGTGAGCCCCAGCACCAGGCTATTGCGCAGGCGCATCCAGAGAAAGCTATTGATCGGCTCGCCGCGCGCCAGCGAAACCCCC
The DNA here is from genome assembly GCA_022842065.1 of Caldilineaceae bacterium. The sequence goes on along the minus strand of JALHQH010000006.1, from coordinate 346,004 downwards.
AGGTCGCCGCGCAACAGGCCCCCGGCCCAGGTGAGAAAGCGTTCGGGGGCCGGGCGGTCCAGGCCAAAGGTGACGCGCAGCCGTTCCAGCCCTTCCGGCGTGGCCTCGCGCCCCAGGTAGGCGGTCGCGGCATCGCCCGGCAGCAATTCCACCATGACAAAGACGATGAGGGAAACGAGCGCGAGAACGAAGAGTGCTAAGAGCAGACGTTGCACGAATAGTCGGCCCATCATCAATCCTTTGCGATTACGGTTTAGCTGGTTTGTGTTGCGATCGGTTCCCGCATATGGGCAATGCCGAGGATTGGGCAAATTATGTCATACGCTGCGTCCGTGGTCCATAGCACTGCATCGGCTGGGGTTTGCAGCGCAATGATCACATCGCCCAGGCTCTTGCAGAGGTTGCCCTGAGCGTCAGCGGGATTGGCCAACACGCGGCGGCAGGCGCCAAATCACCCGGTGTAAGCAGACAAGGTTCACCCGGCGGTTACGCTTTCTGGCATGGGGGATGGCGTGCTATGCAACGCTACCTGTTGGGTAAACTGCGCAAGGCAGTCAGCAAGCATGGTTAAAACATCAGCACGCGTCTTATCACGTAGTGGGCCGGCAAGGGCTGCCCGGTAAAGAGTTATTGCATGACTCAAATACTCAGCTTTTGCGTAACATGATGCGGCACTGATGCGGTGAACGGCGGCTTCTAACTCGCGACTATCTGTGTCTAGGTATGCTGCAATTTGTTCCTCATACGCAGCAGCAGATACAAAGAGTGACTGTGCTGTCTCGTTTATACCTACCTCAGATAATGCCTGCGCCTTAGAAAGGAGATGCGATTTCTTGGCCATCAACGCTTTGATTGCTTCTGTATAAGCTACGTTGTTCTGGCTGCTCATTTGGTTTACTCCTCTACATCATGCTGTTGGCGATGATAGGAAAAGCGGATACGGTGGTTATCCTCAGAAAAACTACAAACAACTACGTAGGCATCTAGGCCGAATGGATTCTCTAGTGCCTGTGCGACCTTTTCACGATGTCGTCGTGTGAATTCTGACGGGGTTTCTGTACCGCTGATTTCCAAAACGCTCGGCGCATTTAACGAGCGATAGTCTGCGCGGTCACCATAATTGGTCACATCTAACTGGCCAAGATTCACGATGTGATGTGTCAGAATCAGGGACAAGGCAATCGCCGCCATTTCCGTCAGCGATTTGGACTGCATAGTGGCCCGAAACCGGTCTGCTTTCTTTGCCATGTCTTCCGACCATGAAATCTCAAGCTTGAACCGCTCTTCCTGTCCCAACCACGAAGAGACAATGTTTGTGCATTCTACCGCTAACACAGCGGGTGATTGTGAATACTGATTTAAAACAGCCACGCAGGCGACAATATGGGGTTCCAGGAACAAATGTGAATGCCAATCTGCAATTTGCTCAATTGTACAACGCAACGTAAGTGATTCCATGAGAACAATCTTGGTGTCCTATCAGTCGACCGGCAGTCTGGTGATGTTGCTTACGTTTACGACATGGCCAGGAATTCTGCAAAATCCGGCATGGGTGGAATGACTTCGATACCACTGCGGTACAATTTCATCGTACATTCCCGTAACTCGTCTTGGGTTAATGCAACACGCTGGAAATAGGTCAAGGCAAATTGCAGTACGCTAATTTGATCCAAGGATAAGCCCGCATGTTCCGCAAAAAACGTTGCATCATGGAGAATGGCCGCTAGCTGTGCTCGAACTGCTTGACCCGCCTCAGCATAATATTGACCGAGTCGGCTCAGTTGTGAACGTAAGATCTGTGCATAGTTTTCGCGTAATTCTCTCGAACTTATATCAGTCGCCCAATCATCGGTCAGCTGAAAGATGATGATGCGCCTACGGATATCTTCAACAGGTAACGTGCGCTTATACTGAATCAGATCCATTTGATCCTGAACGGCTACTTCAGTTGTCATCTCTACTCTCCCATACGTTCATCGCACAAAAGTATACAGAACAGTGCTTGATTCATTATAGCACAGTTGATGACGAAAAATGGACCACGTCCTGCCGAACGATGCAAATACTAGCGCACCCACTCATTGTATACTCGGCTCTGTCATCATTTAACATTTTCTACACGAGTAAAAATGTTAAATGATGATAACTGCTGGTGTAACGGTACGCGTGTTCAGATCCAGCCATCTCCCTGACCATGTTGATCTGAACACGCGCTGCTGTACGCGTCAACCATCAAAATGATTCATCGTGGGCAACGCTGCAAGGCGGCGCGCCTGTTACTCGCTCTTGGTAATTGCGTACCACTCGATATGTTCAACGCTGCGCGCCGGGAAATTGGCGACGGCCTTGCTCACGATGGTGGCCTCGTTGATGTGCATGGCAATCATATGACCGCCTTCGGCCGCAATGATCTGCTGGGCCGCCTGGTAGCGTTCCGTCCGTTCCGCCGAGTCTAGCGCCTGGCGGGCCTCATCGAGCAGTTGGTCGAAGGCTTCGTTGGCGAATTTGGCTTCGTTCAAGGGGCTGGTCGAACGGAAGACGAGGTTGAGGATTTCATCCGTTGGTCGTCCCAACCACCCCGTGGTGATGAAGGCTTCGTTCACGGCTGTTTCCGCGAAGAAGCTATCCGCCGGCACGACTTCCAGCGTGATGTTGATGCCGGCGGCCGCGGCTTGTTGCTGGAAGATCTCCGCCATCGGCACCAGGTTGGGCAAAACATCGCTGGTGTAGAGGGTCAGATCCAGTCCATCGGCGTAGCCGGCTTCGGCCAACAGCGCTTTTGCCCCTTCAAGATTCTGCGGACAGCCGCCTGCCGGCTCCCAACGATAGGGATCGGCTGGATCGACGGGCGTATCGCAACTGACCTTGCCGGCGCCGTTCAAGATCAGGTCAACCATGGCCTGGCGGTCGGCAACCAGGCGAATTGCCTGGCGCACCCGTGCATCGTCAAAGGGGGCCATGTCGATGCGCATCGATAGCCCAATCCACGTGCCGGTGGGGAATGACAAAACGGTGTGATCAGCGTCGCTCATAAACAGTTCGGCTGCTGTGGGACCAGCCTGTAGCAACAGGTCAATCTGCCCGGCTTGCAGCGCCAGCGTGCGCGCCTCGTTATCGGCGATGGCGGGCATCTCGACCCCGGCCAACCCCGGTGCGCCGCGCCAGTAATCGTCATTGGCGCTGAAGATCGTGGTTCCTTCCGCATCGAACGCGGTCAGTTTGAAGGGGCCGGTGCCGATGCCGGTGCTGGCAATGGTTGCGCCGCTATCGGCGGGGATAATGGCCGTGGGGCGGCTGGTAAGCAGCAACGGGAAGTCCGCATGGCCCGGCTCTAGTTGGAAAACGATGGTTTGCGGATCAGGGGTCTCGGTTCCGGTAATCAGCGAAAGGGTCCGAGCGGCGCGGGACTTTGTTTCTGGATCGAGGATATGGGCAAAGGTGTAGGCAACATCGGCTGCATCAAAGGTAGAGCCGTCATGAAAGGTCACCCCTTCACGCAGGGTAAAGGTCCACACGGTCGCATCCGCGTTGGCCTCCCACGCCGTTGCCAATTCAGGCTCCAGCACGCCGTTGTCGCCGAGGGCCACCAGCCGATCGTAGAGCAAATAGTTAGCATAGCTAAATTCGGTGGGACTGGCAGGATCAAGGCTCTCGGCACCATCGCGGGCCAAGAAGTGTGGCACGCGTAAGGTGCCACGGCTCGCCGCCGTGTCGCCTGCCACTGCGTCTGCACCTTCACTGGTCGCTGGTGCCGGCAGGGCAATGCACGCGCTCACCAGGGCTAAGATAAGCGAGAACAACAGGAAATATGCGGATCGTCTTAACATTTTTTCTCCTTTTGAACTTGTTTGATTTGAAAGGGTTTAGCAATATGGTAAAGGGTTGGGAATGATGGATTGTCAAAGCCGGCCAGCAGTTTCGATCGATGCGATCAGATATCTGCTTTTTGTTTGCGATGCACCAGGAGCGGTTTCATCGCGATGGCCAAGCCACCAAAGAGCGAGATCGCATAGAAAACTTCGGTGGCGACAAAGGTGAAGCCGGCCAGCAAAATGCCCGATACGGCCACCGCGCTCACGCCTGTCGTAAAGCGGACATTGAGCTTGAGGTCGCGGGCAAAGTCGCGGCCAAGCTGGACGAGATAGAGCAATTGATTGAGATTGCCCTTCATCAGGATCACCTGGGCGGTATCGGTGGCGACAGTCGTCGCGCCACGCAGCGAGATCGAAACTTCCGCCTGGCGCATGGCAATGGCGTCATTGATGCCGTCGCCGATGAAACAGACCGTCCGCCCGTCCGCCTGTAGCCCGGCCACCAGATCGGCTTTGGCTTCCGGCAGGGTATTGGCAAAGTAGCCGGTCATCCCCAGGGTGTGGGCGAGCGTCCGCGTGGGCGCTTCCTGATCACCCGAGATGATGTAGAGATCCAAGCCGAGTTTGCGCAGCCCCTGAACAATTTGTTGTGCTTCGGGCCGCACCGTGGGCCGCAACTCAATCGCACCAACCAGCTCATCATTCACCGCCACCATGACCAGCGAGTGACCTTGCGCCTGACAGGCATCCGTCAGGGTTTGCACCTGTGCCGGCAGGGCAATCCCCTCCATGGTCATGAACCGTCCGCTGCCGACGCGGATGAGGGGGGGAGGGGGTGAAGGGGTGACAAGGTGACTGGGTGAAGGGGTGAGCGTGTCGCCGGAAATCACCAGGTCACCTGGCCATCTTGTCATCTTGTCATCTTCAACCAGGCGCACTTTGATGCCATACCCCACCTCATAGTGCGCCTGATCAAGCGCGGGGAGGTGTAGGTTGCGCGCGGCGGCTGCTTCCAGAATGGCGCGGGCAATCGGGTGCGTTTGGCGCGCTTCGGCCGCCGCCGCGAAGCGTAATACTGCGTCCGCATCCATGCCCGTGAGCGTATGGATCTGCGCAATCTGGGGCTGTTCCAGCGTCAGCGTGCCGGTTTTGTCAAAAACAATCGTGTCGATCGCGCTCAACTGTTCCAACGCATGGGCATTTTTGACCAGAATCCCGCTGCCGGCTGCCAGATTGAGATAATTGAGCATGGCCAGGGAGCCGGATAGATGACTGGTAAAGGTTGAGTTCGCGCCAATCAGGCTCACGGCACCGGCCGTACCGAGGAAAGGCCAACTGGCGGCGCTCAACGCCAGCGTCGGCAGTACCAGCCAATCGATCGTGGCAATGCCTGCTCTGACATTGGGTTTACTGTTGTCCGCCGTGCGATTGAGAATCTCAGCAATCTGGCCCGCGGTTGTCTCTTTGCTCGTCTTTTCCACCTTGATATCAATCTGCCCAGCGATGAGCAGCGTGACCGCCAGCACCGCATCCCCCGCGCGCTTTTCAACGGGCTGGGCCTCCCCCGTCAACATGTGTTGATCGATGGTGGCCACGCCTGCCACAATCGTCCCGTCTACAGGGACAACCTGCCCGGCATGTAAGACAACGGTATCACCAATCTGCAATTGATCAAATCCAATCTCGATCTCCATGCCATTACTACGCACCCAGACCTTGTCCGGCTGGAGTTGAAACATGCTGACCAAGTTGTTGCGCGACTGATTTTCACTGAGGGTTTTGGTCTTGAGCATCAGGCCAAACAAGGCGGCACCAATGCCGCCGGCCGCGGCGTAGCCACCCAGCCAGAGATAAAGGCTATAGATACAGAGCAAATGGATGGCACCCAAGCGTTTGGTTCGCTTCCATTCTTCATAGGCATAGAGATATGCCGCGCTTGATCCCAACAGACCCACGCCGATCGCCAGCGGGATGAGCGGTGGAAAGCCCCACTGGCCAATGAGCGAAAACGCGAGGGAGGTCATGCCCAGGGCAAAGCGCCGGTTGGCCAGCCGTTCATCGCGACTCAAGGCAGGTGGCTCTGTGCCCAACATCTCCTGCAATTGGCCGTGGCGGGTCTTGCCCAGCAGTGGATCAATGTGCTCTTGCACAAACTGTTGGTACTGCTCGTCAACTGCCGCCAATTGTGCTGTGATCGCTTGAAGCAGCCCTTGTGCGCGACTTGGCAAGGCAACCGGCTGTGCGAAAGCGTCAGCGCTAGCCGATTTGTCAACCAAGATATTGACCAATCTTTCTGGTTTACGCTTGCGACTGATGGCAAAACCTGAACCGAAAATGCCGCTGGTAACCGTGCGGGGCGAGATTGAAACCATGAATACTCCTTGTCTAAGCTGCCTGTGTGCAGCTCTTCGTCTCTACCATGTCATCGCGCTTTCAACTGTTGATCGGCTCCGGGCGCGCCCGGAGCCATCTACGCTTCTTCAATCCGTGCCGGGCGGATCGCATTGACTGAGCCGGCCAACAGACTTAAGGTGTAGATGATTGCTGCCGACAGAAAGCCAAAGTGAAATAAAAAGACCCCGGCCATGGAGAAGATCCCCGGTGCTACTGCCCACAGCTTGCTGCGGTACATGGTAGCGTCAAACGCATCGGCCAGGCGAAAGAGCGCGGGCAATTGTTGCAACGAGCCATCCATCAAGACAACTTGCGCCGTATCCGTGGCCACGGTGGTGGCGCCACGCAGGGAGACAGAAACGTTGGCCTTCTTCAAAGCAATAGTATCATTAATGCCGTCACCCACAAAACAGACCCTGCGGCCACGCTGTTGTAATCCTTCAATAAAGCTTGCCTTCTGCTCGGGCAGCGTATTGGCCTGATAGTGATCAATCCCCAACGTTTCGGCCAGACGCCGGGTTGGTTCTGCCTGATCGCCGGAGAGGATATAGAGCGTTAAACCACGGGCGTGTAAGTCCGCTACCACCTGGCTGATTTCCGGTCGGAGAGTCGGTTTTAAGACGATCACACCAGCCAGTTGCTGCTCAATCGCCACCATAACCAGCGAATAGCCAAGCTCGTGGCTGCTGGCTTGCAACGCCTGTACGGCAGGTGACAAGTTTACTCCCTCCATGACCATAAAACGTTCACTGCCGACGCGCACCAGCGTATCGGCAAATTTGACCTGAATCCCATAGCCAACCTGATAGTGCGCCTGGTCGGTGACAGGCAGCGTGAGGGCACGGGCATGAGCGGCGGCGACAATGGCGTGGGCAATCGGATGGCTGAGGCGCGCCTCGGCCGCGGCGGCATAGGCAAGCAACTCATCCTCGCTCAACTCGGCAAAACAATGAATGGCATGGAGCTGAGGTTGTTCTTGGGTCAACGTGCCGGTTTTGTCAAAAACGATGGTGTCAATCGTTTTGAGCAATTCCAACGAACGCCCATCTTTAATCAAGATGCCCTGCTGCGCCGCCGCCCGCAGATAGTTCAACATCCCAATCGGGCCGGTCAGGCGCAACCCATAACCGACCGAGGATTCCAGCACGCCCAGCGCACCATTGATGCCGACAAAGGGCAAGGCGATGGCCCCCAAGGCCAGCGTCGGCAAGGCCGCCGTGTTACTCAAGGCCACGCTGCGGCTCTCAATTTGTTGCTTGTAATCGATGGTTTGGTTCAGGATGACGCCAATTTGGGCCGCCGTGGTGGCCGCACCGGCCTTTTCGACTTGGATAAAAATTCGCCCCATGAGCACAAGCGTACCGGCAAAGACCCCATCGCCAATGCCCTTTTCGACCGGTTTCGCTTCGCCGGTCAAAATGTGCTGATCCACCGACGCCGCACCATCACTGACCAGGCCATCGGCCGCAATTGGTTGTCCAGCACCGACGATCAGGGTGTCACCGGCCTGTAAGTGGGCAAAGGGCACTTCCACTTCAACCCCATCGGCCAGCACCCAAACGGTGCGTGGTTGTTGCCCGAAGACGTTGATCAAACTTTTGCGCGATTGATCTTCCGTGCGCGCCACTAATTTGCGACATAGGGAAGTCATGGCAAAGGAGCCAAAGGCCAGGCCATAGTAGCCGCCGGCGATGATGCCCGCGGCAATGCCCAGATCGACAAAATCCGCCGTGATTTGGCCTTTTTGCCGCCAGGCTTGATAGGCGTAACGACCGCTCTGCCAGGCAATGTAAAGTACGGCCGGCAGATCCAGCAGCAACAGCGGGGGAAAAACCAGCCGCCCAACGGTGGTTACGCCAAGCATGGTCAGGGCAAAGCGGATCTGGCTGTCGGCTGCCTGCTCGGCTGCGCTCGCTTCAGTGGGCGGTTGGGTGGCGGCGAGTTCGGCCCGCTGCTGCTGCCGTGGATCGTTGTGCAAGGGCTTCAATGCGTTTACAGCGCGTGGCTGACTGGTGCTTTGCTGCCGCGACGCCGGCGGCGAAAGATTATCCACACCAGGCTCATGACGGTTGTATAAAGCATCAATCAGTTTCGGCTTCTGCCGTTGTTGGCTTTTGGTCAAAGCAGGTGTCGATAAAGCGCTAAAGGCGTCGGCCAGGGTACGCAAGGCCATCCTCTCTTACCTTTCTAAACGCAACCGTCTCTACGGGACAGAAGATAAGTACCAGCTAAAGCTGTCCTACGCAGCCTGGCATCGGCAATGAGCCGATGCCAGGCTGCGTAGGACAGAATTGATTCTATAACGTTGTCGTACTACTCACTCTTCGTGATCGTGTGCCACTCTAGATTCATCCAATCACGGGCTGGCACCCCCGTCACTTTGTTGCTGACGACATAGAAGTTGTTGATATGGAAGGGAATAATGTGACCACCTTCGTCAAAGATCATTTGTTGCGCCGCGTAATAAGCATCTTGTCGCGCTGCAAAATCGAGGGTCGCCCGTGCGGTATCCAACAGCGCATCCAACTCGGCACGCTGAAAATACGATTCATTCCATTTGGCCGTTGAGCGCCAATTTTCATTGAGGAATTGATCAGCCGTGCGCTCGACCCAAACGGTGGTGTAAAACGGTTCCTTCAGCCAGACTTCGGACCAGTAACTGTCAGCCGGCACCACTTCCAACTTTACCGTAATGCCCGCCGCGGCAGCTTGCTGTTGATAGACCTCGGCCAGGGGTACCCACGGCGGCGCATTGGTCGAGGTATAGAGCGTCACCTCTAGCCCATCGGCATAACCGGCCTCGGCCAGTAGCGCTTTGGCCCCGGCAATATCCTGCGGACATTCCCGGTTCAGGCGGTAGGCATCGGTGGGGGCCACAGGTGTATCACAGGCAAGCGTGCCTTCCCCGCTCAGCACCAGGTCGATCATCGCCTGCCGATCGGCCGCCAGGCGCAACGCCTGGCGTACCCGTACATCATCAAAGGGGGGCGTGTCGGCGCGCATCACCAGCCCCATCCAGCGCCCACTGGGAAAAGAGAGGGCGGTGTAATCGGCGTTGCCCGCAAAAAGCTCCGCTTGGGTGGCGGTGGCATCAAAGAGCAGATCAACCTGTCCTGCCTGCGCCGACAAGGTGCGCGCTTCATTATCTGCCAAGCCGATCACTTCAACCCCGGCCAACCCTGGCTGGCCTTTCCAATAGTCATCATTCGCCACTAAAACGGTCGTGCCATCGCTGGCCAAACTTTGCAGTTTGAAGGGGCCGGTGCCAATGCCCGTGGTGGCAATGGTCTCGGCGCTGCCCTCGGGAATAATCGCCGCCGCGCGATGGCTGAGCAAGAGGGGGAAGTCAGCGTGGCCCTGGCTAAGCTGAAACACAATGGTCTGCTCATCCGGGGTTTCCGTGCCGGTGATCAACCCCAGGGTTGCTGCCTGTGGTGACTGGAGATCGGGATCAAGAATGTGGGCAAAGGTATAGGCAACATCCGCCGCGCTAAACACCTTGCCGTCGTGAAAGGTCACCCCTTCGCGCAGGGTAAAGGTCCAGGCTGTGGCATCCGCATTGGCTTCCCATGCCGTCGCCAGTTCCGGTTGGGGAATACCATCAGCATCGGTGCGCACCAGGCGGTTATAGAGCAAGACGTTCGCGCCGGCAAACTCCACCGGGCTGGCCGGGTCCAGACTCTCTTTACCGCCCCAGAGTAGGGGGTGCGCAAAGCGTAACGTGCCGCGTGTGCTGTTGCTATCGGTTGCCGTGGTTGCGGTCTCGGTTGTGGATGGTGCCGCCGCTTGGGGGGATGTAACACAGGCGCTGAACAAGGTCAGCATTAGGAAAAAGAGTAGCGTCGTGGAGCGGTGTTTGGTCATGGGTTTCTCTGTTCTTTCTAAGATTGCATATGATTGAAGCCAGGCGCGCCGCCATGATAGAAGTTAAGAAAATAATTAGGTGAAACCATGACCCCCTCCGCGCCCAAGGGCGGTTGCCTTTTAGGCGCGTCCCCCTGGTAAGGGGAGGAACAGTTACGCCGACAACGGCTCCCTCCCTTAGCAGGGGAGGGCTGGGGAGGGGTTCTTTTGCCGAATTATTTGCTTAATCTTCATCATGGCGGCGCCCCCGGCTGAAACTACGTTAATAATTTCGGCGCGTCTTTGCGTTCAGCCAGCAACGGTTTCAGCGCGTTATAAATACCGACTGGGATGTTGACTTGTGACAAAATCACCGACGTGGTGATGCCCCAGCCAAAGAGCAGCGTGCCGGCAATGCCAATCACACCAGGAATCGTAGCCGCCAGCAGATTGGTGCGCATGGTGGCGGCAAAGTCGGCGGCCAGGGTAAAGAGCGTGGGCAGTTGCCCCAAGGTCCCGTCCATCAAGACAATTTCGGCCATATCGGTGGCAATGGTCGTCGCCCCGCGCAGCGAAACCGCCACATTAGCGCTCTTCAGCGCAATCGCGTCGTTGATGCCGTCGCCCACAAAGCAGACCTTGCGCCCTTCATCTTGCAACTGCTGGACGAGATTGGCCTTATCTTCGGGCAACACTTCGGCAAAGTAGCGGTCAATACCCAGGGTGGTGGCCAGGTGACGGGTTGGCGCTTCGTTGTCACCGGAGATGATGATGGTTTCAATGCCCCGCTTGTGTAAGTCCTGAATCACCCCCTGTGCTTCGGAGCGGATCGTCGGCTGTAATTCAATCGCACCGGCCACCGTGCCATCGAGCGCCACCAACACCAGCGAATGGCCCAGCGCATGGCTCGCCGCCTGTTGCTCGATCAGGTCGGCAGGCACGACAAAGCCTTCCAGCGTCATTAAGCGCACGCTGCCAACCAGCGCCGTGCGCCCGGCCGCCTGTACCTTTACCCCATAGCCCACTCTGTATTCGGCATCCTCCAGCAGCGGCAGATCCAGCTGATCGTCGTGGGCGGCTTGCAAAATGGCGCGGGCAATCGGGTGGCTCTGTTTCGCTTCCGCCGCGGCGGCATAGCGCAAGAGTTCCGTCTCGCTGACGCCGTTGCAGCAGAGAATGCGGCTGACCGTCGGCTCTTCCAGCGTGAGCGTGCCGGTTTTGTCAAAGATCACGGTATCAACCGCTTGTAAACTTTCCAGGGCGCGGCCATCTTTGACCAGAATCCCCCGTTGCGCGGCCACCTGTAAATAGCTCAACATACTGAGCGGGCCAAAGAGGATCATGCGGAAGCCGGGGTAGTACCAAAAGACCGCCAGCGCGCCACTGACGCCGGCCATCCCTAGCGCCAATACGCTCAGCCCCAAGAGCGGCAGTAACATGCGGTTGAGCCAAACCTCCGTGCGCGAGCGCAGCACCGCTTTGAAATCGGTGGTCTGGTTGAGCATGTGGGTGATCTGTGCGGCCACGGTCGTATCCCCGGCTTGTTCGACGGCAATGGCAAGGCGACCGGTTAAGACCACCGTCGACGCCAGGACCCGCTCGCCGACGCCCTTTTCCACCGGGCGCGCTTCACCGGTGAGGGTATGTTGGTCAATAGTGGCGATGCCGTGGCTAATCGCGCCATCCACCGGGATCATCTGCCCAGCCTGAACCACCACTGTATCGCCCCTTTGCACCTGCGCGAAGGGCGTCTCGACCTCCACGCCATCGACCAGCAGCCAGACTGTGCGTACTTGGCCGCCAAAGAGATCGGCCACATGGCGTTTGGCGCGATGCTCAGTTTTCGCCACTAAATATTTGTTGATTAAGCCCAAGGCCATCCCAAAGGCCGCGGCCCAGATAAAGCCGCCGGCCAGCACTGCCGGTGCCATGAGCGCCACCACCACCCGATAATTGAAGCGGTGCTCCTTGACTACGAGCTGATAAGCTTCCAGACAGAACCGCCGGGTGATGTAGAGGGTGCAAAAGATACTGGGCAGATAAAAGATCGGGGCCAACAGCGCGCCGGCCGTAGCCGCCGCCAAGCCCACGGCGCCGATGAGTAAATTCTGCCGATCTTCCTGCTCGCCGTGTTGGGCGACGGCCACCGCAGTGGGATTGTGCAGGGCTGCTTGATATTGTTGACGCGTATCGCCCAGGAGATCCTGCGCCAGTTGCTGGACGCGCGTCATCGCCAGCGCTGTTGCTGGCGGCAGCAACAGCGCTGGTTTTGGTTCGCCGTCGATGAGCGCGTCGATTAGATAGACTTTCGGCTGCCGACGAGTCGCCAGCCCTGTCACGATCACCTCAGCTGCGCGGGTGAATGTGGCAAAAAGGCTCATGGACAGATGCTCCGATTGGTGAAAAACAAGTTTGCTCAGCCAATGAACTAATTTTTGGTGATAAGTTGTGGTGGCACATCATCGTTTACAAACCGTTTCGTTCCCATGCCCTGTTGTTTTGGGTCTAATCGCTGTCAAATGATAACAAACAAACGTGGCGTGGCTGTGGCCTTAGCGTGGGATGAACATGATTTTAGGTGGGCGTAGTTCTCTGCTAGTAGTAGGGTGGGAAAAAGGGCTAATGCGCGCCTGCCACGAATTGCAGAGAGCGGTTGATTGTCCAAATCTGGGGTGTTCCCAACAGTTTTATATACAGCATAACTTAAGTTTCGCGCGGAATTCTATGTAAGGATTCGTAAAACACTTTAGTTTCCTTATTTTTTAGTAAAGTATAATGGATAATTACGGATTAGACAAATTTTATCTGAACTTTCTACGCCAATTTGCTTAGTATAAATGGTTAAGTTGTCAGGTTTCATGCGAATTGATGAATGTGTATCTGCTTGCGGCCAAGTAAATGACCGCAATTCTGCGGGCACAACAGACGCTTGCAGTTGATATGGCAGCAAGTGGCTGGTATGCGGTTGCAAAACTACGATTTCCACGCAGTTCGCAGTATAATTGCCCACAGTAAATGATTAATCCTTAAGCATGAGGGACAGGTGCATAATGGGTGCTGGTGAGGAGCTTTGGGTTGGCGTTACCACTAAGAGTGGGGCCGCCGTTTGGGTCGCCGAAAATACGAAGAACTATCTGGCTGTGCTGCGTACACAGGGCGCGGTGCCGGTCGTGCTCTCGCCCGATGTGGCGACCACGTTGCCGGATGGGACAACCTTTACGCCCGATGATCAGGGGCGTTTGCCGGACGCGGTCCTGGATCGATTGGACGGGTTGATTCTCTCTGGTGGCGGGGATGTCCATCCCCAATATTTCGGGCAAGCACTGAACGGTGCCGAGCCTAACAACATCGACCTGCGCCGCGATGAGTTAGAATTGGCCTTAGCCCGCGAGGCAATGGATCGCGATCTGCCGCTCTTTGGTATCTGCCGTGGCTGCCAGGTGCTCAATGTCGCGGCGGGTGGGGGGATGGTCCAACACTTCGATGGCCACCGTTCGCCGGCTGATGGCACCGCCTTTCACGAAGTGGCGATTGTGCCCGGCAGCCGCTTTCACCAACTGGTCGGGCGGGATCGCCTCCCCGTCAACACCTTTCATCACCAGGGCTTAGATCAGGCGTCAATGGCACCACTTTTTATACCTGTTGGCTTGGCCGATCCCGATCAGTGGCTCGTCGAAGCCTATGAAAGCCCCACCCATCGCTGGTTGCTCGGCGTCCAATGGCACCCTGAACGGCTCTTTGAACTAGACGATGCCCACCGCCAACTATGGGCAAGTTTCCTGGCCGCGTGTCGGGAAACCCGGACGACCGACAACCGCGAACAGGAATGACCAATCATCCAATGACCAATCACCCAATCCAATGAAAACCAATCTCTTCGACTACGATCTCCCACCATCCTACATCGCCCAGCAGCCGGCAGAGCCACGTGATAGCAGCCGCTTGCTCGTTTTGGATCGCGCCACGGGGCAGATCGAACATCGTACCTTTCGGGAGATTGGGGACTATTTGCAGGCCGGCGATCTGCTGGTTGGCAATAACAGCCGTGTGATCCCGGCGCGGCTACATGGTCACAAGCCAACTGGCGGGGCGGTGGAGATCTTTTTGCTGCGTCAAGTGGATGAACCGGGGCAGGAATGGCTCTGTCTCGTGCGCGGGCGCAACTTGGTGGCTGGTGCGACAGTTTTGTTGGGTGCGTCTGCCGCTGCGCCAGACCGCGCATCTACATCACTGGTTGCGACCATTACCGCTGTTCACGAAAGTGGTACGCGCACAGTGTACTTTTCTACGCCCATCCAACCCTATCTGGATGAACTGGGCGAAGTGCCGTTGCCCCCCTATATTACTTCGTATAGCGGTGATAAGGAACGCTATCAGACGATCTACAGTCGTCCTGAAGGGAGTACTGCCGCGCCGACCGCGGGCTTACACTTCACGCCCGAACTACTGGTTGCCTTGCGCGATCAGGGGGTCACCTTGGAGACGGCGACGCTGCATGTTGGCTTGGATACGTTTAAGCCAGTCGAAAGCGAGGAGATCGAGGATCATATCATCCACACCGAATGGGCGGAATTGAGCAGCGCCGCCGCGCGCCGCATCAACGAAACGACATTGGCGGGGGGGCGCATTGTGGCCATCGGCACCACGACCGCGCGCACCTTGGAATGGGCGGCAACCGGCGCGCAGGGGATCGATCCCTATGACACACTAGCCTGTCCTTGGCAACGGGTGGCCGCGTTTACAGGCAACGTCAACCTCTTCATGCGCCCCGGTTATCGCTTCCGCGCCGTCGATGCGCTCTTGACCAATTTCCACCTGCCCCGTTCCAGCCTGTTGATGCTGGTTAGCGCCTTTATTGGCCAGTTGCACCCTAGCGATCCGGATGCGGGGCGGCGCATTTTGCTCGATACCTATGCGGTGGCCAAACAGGAGGGCTATCGTTTTTTTAGCTTTGGCGACGCCATGTTAATCCGCTAACCAAGCCGGCTGCTCAGCTTTTTGATGCCGCCAGCCGTTTGTAACTCGGCGACCAGGTAGGGCGGCTGATTGGCCGGCAGCCCATGCACTGTAACTTGTGTGGCGACGCCCAGTGCTGCCAATGCCTGTTGTAGCCAATCAGGGTAGGGGTGATATAAGTGGAGGTCAACCAGGCGACAGCCTAGGTCGGCCATTTTATGCGCCGGATGCCCTTCGACCTGCCACTGAATCACCGTCGGGATCAACCCGGCACCCGGTAAATGGCCATCGGCGGGGATGGTAATCAGCCATTCGAGGCTACCCCGCACTTGGGGCGTGATCTCACCCAATGGCACCAGACTTTGGGCGTGGACGGTGCCAATGTCGGTGGTGTTGACAACCCAGGTCAACAGGCGCGGGCCTTGTTGCAATTGGGCCTGCACAAAGGGATCATCCAGCCCAAACCAGCGGGGCCGGGCAGGCGGTGTTGCCAACCCATTCATGGCGATGACCTCTAAAAAAGTGGTGGGGCTGAGTTGCATCAGATGGTTGTGCGTTCCCATGCGCGGGTGTTCGCCGCCAACCGGCAAGGTCACGCCTAATTCCGCCTCAAGATAAGCCACACCCGCGGCGACGGTTGCCGCGCCAATGACAAGATGATCCAACTGGGTTTGCATAACGTTACTTTCGACATTGCTCGCGCTCGGCAGGGATCGTCAGATCCCTGCCGAGCGGTAAAGTTAGAGATTGATGGTTACCCCGCGGTAATGCTATCCGGGTCCAAATCGTAGACCGTGCCGGTGGTGCCTTTCGCCCCTTGCTCTAACTCGCGGCGTGAAGGATCAGCGAAATCATTTGACATCTGATCTTCTGTTGCGCCCATCCGATCCGCTGGTCGGCGTTGTTGCGGTGTTTGTGGCCGGTCCGCCGGGTTTGATTGAACTGGTGCATAAGACCACATCGGTCGATAACTGTTGCCTGCGCCCTGGTACCCCCCCTGCACTTGACCGTAGGATGGGGACGAGCTGCTCTGCGTGGTCAAGTAACGGGCTAACAGCAGGCCGCCCACCACAGCCCCAGCCATCGCCAGGATCGGCTGTCGGCGGGCAAAGTCACTGATCTGGGCCAAGAGACCCGACTGCGAGTGCCGCATCGGATAAGGCCCAGATTGGGTGTCGGCGTATGGATAGTTATTGGAACGATAGTTCTCATTAGGACGGTAGTTGCTCATCGGTTTGCTCCTTTGCAGATAAGTGTGACTGGCTGTGCCAGTAATGGTTAAGATCAGACGCTTACCAGTATAGCAGTGTGACCAACCGCGCCACGTAGACGCCTTCCATTTCAGCTCTAATCGGCTTGCAGGGAAACCGATAGAACGCGGATTTGGCGGATAGGGCGGATCGTGGCGGATAAAAATCAGCGTAAATCCGCCTCATCCGCCAAATCCGCGTTCTATCTGCTTATGTTCACGGCTGCAATGTCACCTTCACCGACTCGGTCCCTTTGCCCACCAACTCGATCCCACGCTGAAAATCGGCCAGCGGCAGGCTGTGGGTGATAATCCGGTCCATGGGTAACAGCCCCTTGGCGAGCATGTCGATGGCAATCGGATAGCAATAAGGCCCCAGGTGCGCGCCGTGAATGTTGAGTTCCTTGGTATCACCGATGATTGTCCAGTCCACTGTCACGGGCTCACGCATGACGCTGAACTCGACAAAGGTGCCCAATTTGCGCACCATATGTAAGCCCTGCTCGACCGCGCTGGGATGGCCGGTTGCCTCGATATAGACATCACAGCCATAGCCGTCGGTCAACTTGTGTACTTCGTCGATGGCATCGACTTTACTGGGGTTGATGCCGATATCTGCGCCACAGGCTTTGGCCAGTTCAAGCCGCTCATCGTTGAAGTCGAGGGCGATTAGCAACCGTGGATTTTTGCGGCGCGCGGCGGCAAACATGCCCAAGCCCAGTGGTCCCGCACCGGCAATGACCACGACATCGTCCAACTCGATCTCGCCACGCTGCACGGCGTGAATTGAACAAGCGAGGGGTTCAATAAAGACGGCGTGTTCTTTGGGAAAAGTGTTGGGCACTTTGTAGTTAATTGCGTTGGCCGGGAATTTCATATAGTTTGCCATCGCGCCAAAGGCCTTCTGGCGGAAACCGTAGATATCGTGGACCTGGCACATCCAGTATTGCCCACGCTTACAGTAGCGACATTCCCAGCAGGGGGTGATCTGCTCGGACAGTGCGGTATCACCCAGCGCAAGGCCATATTTCTCGCCGGCCCCTGCACCCAGCGCCACCACCGTGCCCACAAATTCATGGCCGGGGATCACCGGCGGTTGCGCATAGCCAACCCGATTTTTATCACCCCAGAAAAGGGCCGCGCCGGAATAACACTTGAGGTCACTGGCACAGATGCCGACCGAATCGACCTTGATCACCACTTCATTGGGGCCAGGTTCAGGGACCCGCCACTCCTCTAGCCGGTAATCTTGGGGGCCGTGACAGATCACCGCCGGCATCATCTTCGGTAGGGGTTCATGTGCTGTGTAATTCATATTTTCCTCCATCGACAAAGTCGTGTACTGATAATAAATGGCAGACCGCAACGTGTAGTTCGCATCCCCAGATGCGAACGGGTGTCTGCATCTGGGGATGCAGACTACACTGTAGTCTACTGAATAATAGAACTTCCGCAGATTTTACCTTTGCCACAGAGGACACAGCGAGCACAGCAATTGCCATTCGCTCCATGTGCTCTGTGCCCTCTGTGGTAAATGATGGCTGCCCAAAATGATTACACCAGATTGCGCGCCACACTCTCCAACCACTGCTTTTGAAAAAAGGGTTCGCCATCGACGGTGACATTGAGCGTGACATCCCCATGAAAGTGGGTGGCATTGCTGCGTAATAAGGTGCGCCCGGTGACATCGATCCGGCTATCGGGCCAGATCATGCTGATGCGGTGTACCCCTTTGACGCTGGCCAGCTCAGGCCGGGCATCATTGGCCGTGACGCTGGCATGGCCCACATCTTCGGTCCACAGGGTTTCGCGTAGGGGCCGCAGCCGATGGTGGGTGTTGGTCTCGACCGTCATCCGTTCGTTGTACACATCCTCATGCACCACCCACTGCGGCGGTTGATCGGCCTGTTCCGTGGTGGGGGCAAGGGTGGGTGGGGCCAAAAATTCGGGCGTGTTCGCAGCTTCTGCCCCTTCCACAATGGGCAAGATGATGCGCGAAGGGTGCGCGCTGCCTCGGTAAATCGTGCTTACCGCCGGCTCCGGCGAAGGCCAGATCGTAGGGAAATCGGCATTGGCAATCGCCACGCGGATGCGATGGCCCGGTTGGAAGATCCAAGAGATGACTTTGAGGTTAATCGTCAGCTCATAGATCGCCCCCGGGGTTAAGGGCTCTGGCTGGCGATGGGCCAATTCGCCCGGCGCACGGTGTGTTGCATTGAGGATGGCGCGTGTCACCAGGGTGGCGCTACCATCAGGGCCAATGTCACTAATTTTGACAGAGAAGAAGGCGACGCGCGCGGTTGAACTGACATAGAGCACTGCCTGCGGTTGGCCCAGGATCTCGACGGCCTCGTCCAAAACTGGGCTGGTATAACAGAGTGAGCGCACTTCGTCGGCCCCTTGATCGCGGGCGAGGCCATAGGGTGCTGCCGCCGGCCACCAGAAGCCGGCGGTCACACCGACGGTGGCGCGATAGCGATAGCGATCTTCGCCATCGCCACTTTCGACCTGGTTGGTTAAACCCTGTTGAGCCGCGAGATAGAGCGGGAGGGGTCGCTGCCGAACGGGCGGCCATTGTGCTTCATAACGCCAGTGGCCGGGCATATGCGGGAGAAAGGGGTGTGGCGCGGCCCCCTGTTGGACATAGATCGCCAACTGATCTTCAGCCATGATGCCGGTCTCTTCGCCCCGTAGCCATTGCGCCCACCAGCGGGTCATCTCGTGTAGATGATCGATATTGGGACCGGGGTAGGCGACATTTGGGCGCGAGTGCTGCCACGGTCCTACAATGGCGCGATTCGGGGCAGTGAGCTTTTCAGCCATACGAAAGACTGGATTCGTATAGCCGTCCGCCCAGCCACCGAGGTGCAGCACTGGGCATTTGATCGAACTGTAGTCGGTCTTGAGCGAACCCTGCTGCCAATAACTGTCGTCGGTCTGGTGGTGGAGCCAGGCAAAGAGCCAGGGGGGCGTCTCTTCGAGCCGTGACCGCCAGGCCGTGGCCCATTCACCACCGGCGTATTCGGGCAGCGGGGGGAGGGCATTGAGCGCCACCATCCACGCCGGATAAAGGGCCTGATCCATCGCCATGTAACAGCCGCCGCTGTAATGGACATCATCATTATAGCGATCATCGGTGGCGGCGTGGGGGATGATCGCTTTCAGGGCCGGTGGGTTGTGCATCGCCGTCTGGATTGCGTTAAAGCCGCCATAGGAGGTGCCAAACATGCCGACATTGCCATTACACCATGCTTGCCGGCTCAGCCACTCAATCACCGTGCAGGCATCGGCCTGTTCTTGGGGCAGATACTCGTTGTAACTGATCCCTTCGGAGGCACCAGTGCCACGCATGTCAACGCGCACCCCGACAAAGCCGCGTTCGGCAAAGTAGAAATGGGCGTTCCAGCGTGTGGCGGTGTGATCATCTTTGCGATAGGGGAGATATTCAAGAACAGCGGGAAAAGGGCCTTTGCCCTGGGGCATAAAGAGATCGGCGGAGAGCTGGACACCATCCGGCATGGGAATGCGGAGATGTTTGATCTGCTGCACAGCATAGCGCGCGGGGAGGAGATGTGGTGTGGGCATGGGTGAAAACCTTTCTGGCTGAGCGGTTTTTACCTATTTTACCACAAGCTCCTCGGCATTCACCACCAGACTAACCGTTCCCAGCCGCTACACTCTTGGCGTGCCAAAAGCCAGATGACGACCCCAACCACCACCAGGCCAAAGCGTTGCTCCACTAATAGGATGCGCTGATTAACCCAGCGTAACAGGCTGGATTGTTGGAGATAGGAACTGCCGGCGCTCGTCGTCCAGATCCAACAACAGACCATTGCCGCAGGAATGAAGGCCGCCAGCAACGCCACCAGCAGCCGATCGGTTGGTAAAATTCCTTGGGGTGCTGGGGTCCAAAAGTAATCGGCCAGGTAGGTCGCCACGATCATGCTGGTGAGGTGAAGCAGCTGATCGACCAGAAAGGCCAAGATGCCATCGTTACCCTGCTGAAAGCGTATTTTTGCCGCATCAATCAGAAAATGGATGATGCCTAGTCCTACGATCAGCGGCCAGTATTGCAAACTGTTCTCTAGTAACAAAGCTGTAACAGCTGTATAAATTGCGACATGAATGAAGACACCAGACAGGTGGTACTTTTTCAATTTGGCAATCGCATTGTTCTGTAGCGGAAAATCGGCAAACAGATGAGCAAGGATTAGAGTGAAAAAGAGTTGCATTATGGTCTCCAGTGCTTTGGTACACTTTCAAGACCGAGTGATATGCTTTGGTGTAATGTAAACACACAACGATCATCCGGCTTCATTTCAGTGTAGCCGCGCTCTGCTTTGCCGTAAATAGTCTTTGAGTACTGAACAGATAAGTACTACCTCTTACTTTTTATTCTTGCTCATCCTAGCTATACAGGTAGCAAGACAAATGTCTAAGTAAAGAGCAAGCGCATGTCATACGACATCCCCCCTACACGGTTAATGATCTGATTGACGACGACAAAGCCACAGCGTTGATAAAGGTGCAATGCCGGATTATCGGCGCGGACACTCAGCGCCAGACCAGGGTAGTGGGGATGTGCCGCATCGATGAGGTGTCGCAGCAAAGCCGTGCCGATGCCTTGATTCAGATAAGCCGGTAAGAGCGCAATCGCTAACTCCGGCGTGTCATCATCGGTTGGGCTGTAGGCTTTATTTTCGCCTGTGAATAGGCGTACCCAACCTGCCCCTAGCGCTTTACCCGTCGGCACCTCTGCGGCCAGGAAGCCTAGATCGCCGGGCCGTCCCCAACCAGTGACATAGAGCGCCAATGTGGGATTCTGCATGGCATCAACCACCGTTTTGCCGTCTTCTTCGTGCATGTGGGCGGCATAATAGAGCATCTGCCACAGGAAAGCTTCATCGTCTGCTGTAATTGGGCGAATCGCATAGTTCATACTTTCTCCAGCTTTGGTGATCAGTTTGGCGCGCTGGCTTACCAGGCTCCACCGGCGATCTCACTGAGCTTGCCGGCGTTGCCGCGATCAAACCAAGTTTCGATCAGGCGGCGCGAGATCGATAGGCCCGGCGGGAGCTTGAGCCGGCCATCTTGTAACTCTGTGGTGATCTGGGCGCGTGTCATCCAGCGTGCTTCTTCCAATTCGTTGTCAATCAGATTGAACTCGGTGGTGGCAGCATGGGCCATAAAGCCAAGCATGAGCGAGCTGGGGAAAGGCCATGGCTGTGAAGAGTGATAGTAGATCTCGTTCACGGCAATGCCGGATTCTTCCATCACCTCGCGTTTGACCGCATCTTCCAGACTTTCACCGGGTTCAACAAAACCGGCAATCACCGAATAGCGTCCTGGTGGCCAACTTGCCTGCCGTGCCAACAGGCAACTGTCGCCCGCCTGCACCAAAACGATGATCGCAGGATCAGTGCGTGGGAAGATCTGCTTGCCACAGGTTACGCTTGTACAAGTGCGTACAAAGCCCCCTTCTGTGCTGCGGGTCGGGCTGCCACAGTCACCACAGTAACGGTGACGGCGCTCCCAATAGATCATCCCACGCGCATAAGCCAGTAGGGCACCCAATTGAGGGGCAACCGCAAGCCCAACGGTGCGCAAATCCCGAAAAGCACCAAGCTGTGTAATCCAATCGGGTGGCGTCTCGATGCCTTCCTGTTCTACATCCAGGGCAAAATAGGTGATTCCTGCTAATGTTCCGAGCAGTGTCACTCGTTCGTACGTCAGCGCTTCGGCCACTTCGGGGTACGCCAGCAAGCGTGGTGCTGCGGCTTGTGCATCGATAAAAAGATTTTGCGTACGCCAGATCGGGATAAACCGGGTTGCTGCTGCGGCCACTTGGGCTGCCAGCCATTCGCTATTGCGCCGTTTGTCAACCAGCCGGTCAACTGGGTTGGCGGCAAAAAAATTAAGGGCGGAACGCGCATAGTTGTCCATGACGGCTTGTTTACCTTTCGGTGGTTGGTTAGTAGGTAAGATGGTTGCGTGTAAACCATCTTACCTACTAACCAACTTCCCCTGATTTAAATAGAGCTCAATGAGAAACACAGAGACCTTACGTTATTTGACGCAATCGTTTAGTTCTGGCGGATGAGTTACGTAGTGCTGTGGTCCTATATGCGCCCAAACTTATGTTTTTGTCCAGTGAGAGAGCGCATTCAACGCGAGCATGCGCTCGGACACGGCATGCTGTCAACAACAATTTGTGTATATAAATAAAACAAATTACGTAGTTGAATAATAGAACGGTAAGTCACTTATCGCTGAAAGTTCGTACTTATGACGCGCTGCAAAGATTTTATTTTATGCTATTCTATACCCTAGTTGATGAAAACAATGAGCCCACAGCCGCCGACATCTGCATATTCTTTCTCCATCGCTGCCCTTCACTGTAGATAATTGTGAGGCTGAAAGAATACAGGCAATGTAAAGTGTAAGTAGCGGCACTGGAGGCTCAGCGATGTGTGTGTTACTACCTTAACATTGTTGCTCGTTTTTGCACACTAACCGCTGATGCGTTCCCTGTGTAGTCGTAAAGGTTCAGCCGAGATCGTCCGTCAGAAGTACAACCGTTTTCGGTCTGTAACCAATGTACAGGTACAAAGAGGAGGAATGTGCAAATGATTATGACAATTATACTCGGATTTTTGGGCACTTCGTGTCTTGCTTCGGTGGTCGTGTTCGCTGCTTGTGCCGCTTCTGCGCGTGCCGATGAAGTTCAGCGTCAAGCATTCGCCTCTTTTCAAGAGGAGAATGAAATCTATCCTGTTGAAGAACGTCGTAAAGTTGCCGGCAATGTCCAATTGGCGCTTAACGCCTAGGTGGTATTGCAGACTGCACCCCTTGGTGTTGGTTATCTGCTGTCGCAGCCATTCGTCTAATAGATAACACAACTAAACGTGGCACAATTGTGTACTGTGCATCCCCTGATGCACAGACCGCTTTGTGTCAACTCTATTTGTTTTGTCTATAAGGCTTTTCCTTGTCGGTGATATGTTCAATCACTTTTGTCACTAGCTTGTCTAAATTCTACCTTTTATTCCCTCAACCGCTTCGGGTTGGGGGATTTTTATTTTTGACTGCCCCGTGAAAATTTTCTTTTTGTAAACTACCTTTCGCTAATTGCGAAATTTTAGTGGAAATTGCTTATTTTACCCATAACTTTTCTGTAAATAGATCGTCAATAATGATTAGGGTGTTTACGGTACTATAGTTAACAAGTAATTGCGTTCGGTCTATTTTACCTTTTTAGTCAAAGTATGTTGTGTTTGAAGATAGTAGTATGATAAAATTGTAATTGTCTAGAAAATGATGTTTTTGCGAGAACGACCATGCACCGTAGATTCTCAGCAGCACCTGCTCGCTTTCTAAAATGGACGTTTCAATCCCGCGCTGACGATTCGTTGATCCACTGCCTGCGCAGTGGGGATCGCGCTGCTTGGCAACGGCTGGTTGATCTGTGGTCGGCGCGCCTTTATACTTATATGGTCTATAACACCCATTCGGAGGCAGACGCGCAAATCCTCCTGCAAAGTGTCTTTACAACCACGCTACAGGTTTTACTCACCGAGTTGGAAAATACTAACCTCACAACGATTATCGTGGGTGCTGCCTACCGCCACGTACTTGCCTATCAACAAACCCAAGGGACCCCTCACTACTGCGAGAATAACTGGGATGTTGACCGTACCTACCATGAAGCCCATTTTCACCAAAAGCTAATTCACTTGCCGGCAACTGTGCGCCATATTTTATTGTTGCGCTATCTGGTTGGGTTGACTGTCTGGGAATTAGTCCAGGCTACCGGTTATTCCAGGCACACCCTTGCCTCAATGTTATATAATTCTTCCAACTACTTTGTACGACTCTCCCTGCCTTAAGTTAAATGGCAAACGCTTTGCAAACTGGTAAGAATTCGCTAGAACTGACCTGTTATCGCGCTGTCGCGACGCAATAACAAGTCAGTTGAAAAATGAGTTTTTGATGGTCGCACCCAGCCGTGCGCCCAATGCTAGTACTCGACGCGTGCACGGCAGAACTGTGGGTCTATTTAGGCCGCGCTGTACTAGTGTGCGATCGGCACTGGGGCAGGGCTTGGGGTGACAGTGTATTGGCATTCTTGATGTGCTGCCCCACGCAAGCTATTAAGATCCGCAATGTTATGTTCCTGCAACCAACCGCGTAGTTCCGCGTGAATCAGGCGGAAGGCTTCTGGCCCCCGATAATAGACGGCACTGCCAATCCCAACGGCGGTTGCGCCGGCCATGATCATCTCCACCACATCGGTACCGGTGGTGACACCGCCTGTCCCAATAATCGGAATTTGGGGGCAGGCGCGGTAGACATCGTAAACACATTTCAGCGCAATCGGCTTGAGCGCCGGGCCACTAATCCCACCACTGCGATTGGCCAGCACCGTTTGTCCACTTGCCGAGTCGATTAACAGGCCCGGCATGGTATTGATGACACAGAGCGCGTCGGCCCCCGCTTCGACCACCGCACGCGCAATGCGCCCAATGCTTGGTACGTTGGGGGCCAGTTTCACAATGATCGGAATCGCCCTTGGCCGCTTGGCCGCGACAATGCCTAGTTTGACATAGCGGGTAAC
Organism: Caldilineaceae bacterium; assembly: GCA_022842065.1. Next base: position 321,136 of record JALHQH010000006.1, on the reverse strand, counting down.
CTCGGCCGCCGCGGTGGGATCGGCGGCATAGGGTTCGCCAAACTCACTGTGGACGTTTGGGCACGAAATATTTACTTCAATAAAATCTGGGTCGGCCGCAGCGATGATTTGCGCGACCTGCGCAAATTCTTCGGGCGGGCCGGCAAAAATGCTGGCGATCAAAGCGGTGCCCTGGGGTTTGAGTTGTGCTTTCGCCTGTGCTAATAACGCAACCTCCGCCTCTGCCCCAGGATTGGCCAGCCCAATCGCATTGATCAGGCCATGTTCCCACGCTACACACGATGGATTGACATGGCCGGTACGTGGGGTCGGCCCGCAACTTTTGGCTGTTACCGCGCCGCAGCCATCCGCCGCGGCGCGGGTCAGCAGGCTAACGGTGGTTCCCCAAATCCCGCTAGCCAATACGAGCGGTGAGGGCAATGAGTATCCTAGTAAATTGACCGCAATCGTGCTCATAAGTCTACTGTCTAGCGTTTTTTGCGCTTGGTTTTGGGGCGTGGTGCGTTCGGCCGCGCTGTGAAGGTTGGGCGGCTAATGCCGGCACCGGCACCCACCATGACAGGCGTGGGTGCTGTTGCTGCTAAGGTCGGCTGGTTATGCAACTGGACGGGCGTTTCCGCCTGTTTGCGCAGCCGTAAGTTGATCAATTCGATAATAAACGAGAAGGCCATTGCAAAGTAAGCATAGTTCTTTAAGTGCAACTCATGGGCCGCTTCCGGATTCCAGCCTTCGATCACCAGCATGGAGCCGATCAGGATCAAAAAGGCAAGGGCCAAAATCTTCATGGTCGGATGTTTCTCGACGAAGCTACTAATCGCCCCGGCAAAGGTTAACATGACCACCGCGGCAATGACGACGGCGACAATCATCACCCACAGGACATCGGCAATGCCAACGGCGGTAATAACCGAATCGAGTGAGAAAACGAGATCGACGAGCATAATTTGAATAATGACCGCCGTAAACGACACAATCGCTTTGGTGGTGCGGCTATGGTCCGCTGCTTCAAGCTTTTCATGGATCTCATAGGTGCTCTTGCCAATTAGGAAGAGGCCGCCGATGAGCAGGACCAAATCCTGGCCCGAAATTTGATTCGAAAAGATCGAAAAGAGCGGCTGGGTTAGTTGCATGATCCAGGTGATGCCAAGCAAGAGGATGATCCGTGTAATCACCGCCAAGCCGATGCCGGTGCTACGGGCCCGTGCCTGTTGTTCGATTGGCAACTTTGAGGATAAAATTGCAATAAAGATGACATTGTCAATGCCCAACACGATCTCAAGTGCGGTCAACGTGAGTAACGCTATCAGATTTGTTGTGGTAAAAAGATCTTCCATTGTTTAGGTCCTTACTAATAAGTGGTTACTGCTGACAGGATAAATAATAAATAACTATCAACGTTGTTCGTAGTGATGCAGGCATGTTGCACTGTCCAGCGCAAAGTGGATCGCATGAGCGCCGTTTAGACAGTGCGACGCATCTGATCAATTGCACCCTTTGGATAAAGTGTTGAGTAATTCCAGGTAATGGTATACTAATCAAAACGTTGTAAATATGTTGTAAAATATAAAGCGTAACAGTTGCTGTTGCAAATTGCCAAGAACGTTCTCCCTGTTACGGGATTGCCTGCTCCGCAATGGCCAGGCGCTGTACTTGCCGTTTCATATAGACCATCAGGGCATGCAGGCCGCGCAGCCGTTGCGGTGTGATGGCTTCGTGTAGCCCAAGCAACAGGTAGACATCTTCCGGCGTGGCTAATAGTGCTGTTGGGCTGGCATGGTCCAACCCTTCGGCCAGGACACTGGCATAGCCGCGCACAGTCGGTGCCTCTGGCGGAATGTCAAGATAAATCGCCACCTGGCGATTTTGTGGATCACCCAGCAATTCCGTATGCAGAAAGACCGGCGACTGACATTCATGTACTTGCTCCATTGCATCACGTTGCGCATGCAGCCGTGGTGGCAGGGGCGGCAGATCGTCAGAAAATTCAAGTAACATTTCCAGCCGCTCCTGTGGGCTGGCATCCCGAAACTCATAGATGATCGTCTGTAGCGCTGGTGGGCAGTGGTCGATCTTTTCTTGGATATTTTGATCCATTGACATTACTTTTCCTTAAAACTGAGTAAACAAGCAATATGTGTAAAAATTGTAAACAGACTGTCAAGTTAGCGTCATGCAAAAGTGTGCAAGTATCGTAAACTAGAGCGTAGACTTCGTCAAGCTTGATCGAGGCAAACACAAAGGGGGCAAACTTGATCGGGACAAACCTGTTCAAACCAAACGGGACCAATGCACACCAAGTATGCCAACACAAACCATTGTAACAGAACTTTCCATCATTCATCCTCAGGCTATTGTGTACGCCATTCCATTGCTCCTTGGTGCAGTGGTTGCGCTCGCGCTTAGCTTTTTGGCCTTGCAACGTTTTCACGAGCCAGGGGCCAAGTCGTTCATGCTGGCCATGGCCAGTATATCGGTCTGGTCATTTGCTTACGCTTTTGAGATCATGCATAGCGACCTGGCCGGTAAGCTGATCTGGCATAAGATTATCTATACAATGTCTTCTGCGGTGCCGGCTTTCTGGTTGCTCTTTCTCTGGCAGCAAGAACATCATTCGCTCTGGCGTGCCCGCCTCGTCCCTCTATTATTAATGGTAGAGCCTGTCGTTTATACGATTTTGACCTGGACGAATGAACAGCATAAGTTATTATGGGTGACGATTGATGTCACGCGTACCCAGGAACTGCCCCAGTTAGTGCTCAACCGCGGGATCGGCTTTTATATACATACGGGCATCACCTACTTACTCGTGATTGTTTCGGTCGTCTATTTTCTGCGCTTGTTACGGCGCGAGTCATCGACGCTTACCTATTTACAGATCCTGTTGCTCATTTCTGGGGTCTTGGCCGCCTTACTGGCCAACGCAATTCATCTTTTGGGCCTCAATCCGCTGCCGATCAATCTCACTCCGGTTGCCTTGTTGACCATGGGCGCGGTTGTCGGTTGGTTTGCCTTCCGCTTCGATCTTTGGGATATTTTGCCCGCGGCCCACGATGCTGTCTTCTTCAATACGGATGATGGCGTGATTGTCCTGAATCTTAAGAACGCGGTGATTGATATCAACCCCGCAGCTTACCAACTGCTGGAACTGCCTGAGCGGATCATCTTAGGCTGGCCGATTGACCGTGTGATCCCAGCCCATGCGCAGGGCTATCAACCATTACAGCGTCTGCTTACCACCGCCATGTTACCCGGTTCCACAACGGCTGAAATCGTGCTGGCCGCACCATTGCCGCGCTATGTTGATGTTGTTATCTCACCCCTGCGTGATCGCCGCGAGCGGATTACGGGTCGGATCTTGACCTTGCGTGATGTCACTAAACGCCGTGAGATGGAGTTGGCTCTCCATGCCGAGCGGGCGCTGTTAGCACAACGGGTGGAGGAACGCACGCGCGAGTTAAGCAAAGCCAATGCCGAGCTTGGCCATGCGGTGCGGCTGAAAGATGAATTCCTTGCCAATATGAGCCACGAGTTGCGGACGCCGCTCAACACGATTCTGGGGCTGGCCGAAGCACTGCAAGAAGAAGTCTATGGCAATCTGGCAACGCGCCAAGTCCGTGCCCTGACGAATATTCAAGATAGTGGCCGCCATTTACTCTCGCTGATCAATGATGTTCTGGATGTTTCCAAGGTGGAAGCCGGCAAATTAACCCTTGAGCCCGGACCGGTCGCCGTTGATTCGCTCTGTCAATCCAGTGTGAATTTTGTCACCCAGGTTGCCGCGCAAAAACAGTTAACTGTTAAAGTCGTGATTGATCCACAGGCCCGGCTGCTCTTTGGCGATGAACGGCGGCTAAAACAGATCCTGGTGAACTTGTTGAGCAATGCGGTAAAATTTACCCCTGCCGGTGGGACGATCGGTCTTGATGTGTTGGGTCTCCCTGATCAGGATATGGTGCAATTTGTTGTATGGGATACGGGGATCGGGATTGCGGTTGAAGATATGCCGCGGCTTTTTAAGCCCTTTGTGCAACTTGATAGTCGTTTGACGCGGGAACACGAGGGGACAGGCCTGGGGTTAACCCTGGTCCATCGGATGGTTGATCTGCATGGTGGCAGCATTGCGGTGACTAGCGAAGTGGGGCAGGGAAGTCGTTTTACTGTCTCTCTGCCCTGGCGAATTCGTAGCTTTGCGCAAGTTCCGGCATTGACAAAGAGTGATACACTACCGCTTTTACTTGCTGAGGTACCAACCCCGCTGCCACGCATGGATGGACAGGTGCCCGCCCAATGGCAGGGTGCGCAGATTCGCATCCTGCTGGTTGAGGATAACGAGACCAATATCAGTACCTTCACTGACTATTTAGTGGCAAAAGGGTTTAGTGTGGCGGTCGCCCGCAGCGGTGCGGAAGCGTTGGTACGGCTCGCAGAAGCCGCGCCTGATCTGATTTTAATGGATGTGCAGATGCCAGGGATGGATGGGCTGGAAGTTGCGCGGCGCATCCGCGGTGGCCAACACTTTACTACTGTGCCGATTATTGCGTTGACCGCCTTGGCCATGCCGGGTGATCGCGAGCGTTGCCTGGCGGCCGGCATGAGCGATTACCTGAGTAAACCAGTTAGCCTCGGCCATCTGTTGGATGTCATCGAAACGCATTTGCCGCATTTGCACCTGCCTGCCCCGCATTGGGAACTCACGACCCAAACAGCTGATAGTAATGGCATGATCGATGCCTGCTGATAACTACTGTTGGTCGCGCTTTCACTTTGGCGGTCACCTGCGCTACTAAACTTCACTCTGCATGAGCATCCACTTTTTACAGGAGTAAAAAGTGGATGCTCATTTCAACCGCCGTATAAAATGAAAAAACCCTGCCACTCATTACTGAATGACAGGGTTTTTTCATCATTTGCCCGGTAGCATCAAAATTAGAGGCGAACCTCGGAGAGTGATGCTACCGGACGGATACTGATACTGTTATCCATATGTGCATCACCTCCTTTATATAAAGATAGCGATTTTAGGCTGGGCTTGTGTTTGTTGGCCTAGCTGGGCTTAGTATCGCATAGGTTTGTGCATTTGTCAAGTAGGATTTTTTACTATTGTTAAAATCTCTTCTAATTAAAGTAACCACCGTAAAAAATAGGTGGAGAGGCTTAGAAAGAGCGTAAACCCCATCACATCGGTGGCTGTGGTGACAAAGACCCCGGAGGCCAAGGCTGGATCGACGCGACAGAGTTTTAGCAGCATGGGGACTACTACGCCCGCCAGTGCTGCGATGATCAGATTGCCACACATAGCCAAGCCCAGAATCAGCCCTAAGATTGGCTTACCTTGCCAAAGCCAGGCGATGAGACCCACCAAAATACCGAGCGCAACCCCATGCAGGAAACCTACCCGAACTTCATGCCAAAGGGCGGACCAAACATCACGTAGCTCGATTTCACCTAACGCTAAGGAGCGCACCATAATGGTCATCGTTTGGGTCCCGGCGTTGCCCCCCTGTCCGGCTACAATCGGCATAAAGGCGGCCAACACCGCAACCTGTGCAATTGTCCCTTCAAATAGCGCCACGACACTTGACGCTAAAAAGGCTGTCCCCATATTAATGAGCAGCCAGGGAAATCGGTTGCGAATGGCCCGTGTCACCGAACTGAAAATTTCTGCATCTTCGCCCACTTGCGCAAGTCGGTAAATATCTTCGGTTGCTTCGGCTTCCAGGACATCCACGATATCATCATGTGAAATAATCCCTACTAGCCGCTCGGCCTGGTCAACGACGGGGACCGCAAGCAAGTTATAGCGCGCCAAGAGCTGGGCGACCTCCTCTTGGTCCATACTCGTGCGCGCTGAAATGACATCGCGATTCATGATCTCTTCAATGGTCTGGTGTGGCTCGGCTAGGATCAGTGCCCGCAGGTTGACAACCCCAATCAGCCGTGCATAACGATCCATCACATAGAGATAGAAGATCTCATTCGCATCGTGGTAATTCTGCTTGATAAAGGTAAAGGCCTCTGCCACCGTCATCCAGCGTCGTAGCGAGGCCGGCGCGGTGTTCATAATGCCACCAGCGCTTTCATCGTCATAGGCCATGAGCGAGACCACTGGCTCGGCTTCATCCATCTGCTCGATCACCTCCGCAGCATCTTCAGGGGTCATTTCCCCCAATAGATCGGCGGCTGCATCAGGCTCCATTTCATCTAAGACATCGGCCAGGGTTTCTACGTTCAAGTACTGAGCCACTTCGTGCATATCTTCTTCATACATCTGCTCGAAGAGCTGCGCCAGCTCCGGTGCCTGTAACCGTTCAACCATGGCGGCCTGTTCACTTGCTTCTAGCCAAGTGAGAATCTCGGCACTATCCGCCGGATGTAAGCCGCTCAGATAGCGCGCTGCTTCGTCAAGATGCTCCTCTTGAATCAGATTGAGCACATAGGTTGTTGCATCGTTGAGGTTGATTGGATCGACCATCGGATACCTCCATCTTCTTCCACAAGTTGTTGATTGCGTTCTGATCCTGCGGGCTGATAAACGGCCATTGTGTGCTGCAACCATGCGCTGGTCATTCAGCAGACAATTCGGCTTGGATAAACGAATCCACACAACTTGCCGACTGCGCCATGCCCAGTTCCGCCGTGCCCAGTTCCGCAGTGCCGGCAACAAGCAATGAATGGCCGGCGAACATCAAGCGCGTCGCCAGTAGGGACGCAAAGCAGGCGCGCTGACAATGCAACACGGGGGTGTTGACCTTTGCGCGAGCGCTGCCATGGCCCCGCCCGCGATCACGCGGCGCGCGGGTTCGATCGGGTACCGCTTTGATCAGTGGCATGACTAATGCAACTGCGACGGCCTCGCCACAGATGTAATCCACCCCTATGCCAGTCGCGGCCAATGAAGTAGACTAGGTATGCCAAAAATCAGTGCGCTAACCGCAAGGCAGTTGCTAAACGAGTAGTTGGTGAGCGTGTAATGGTGATGTGGGAAAGAGGAGAAAACAGAAGATAAACCGGACCAGCGTCCGGACTTGACCTAATGAATGGAACTAGCCGGACCCTGGCAGCAATGCCTTCTGCACTCCCCAATCGGTCGGTTCACCACGGCTAACCGAACCATACATTGGGCAGGACATCTCTGCTGCAGGCGCTATAAAGGCAAATTTCGTTGCCTTGTTTGTGGACAATCGCAGTGCCCTACTCTGCAGCCGGCCACCACCTGACCTGGTGGCAGCACGAGTACGATGTGCAGAATCGGGCGGTTGACTGTCCGCTTCGGGCTGGCTTTCAGCCCGTTGAGTAGTTGTGTGTGAAACGTTCATTATCATCTTTGTATCTATCCGAAGACGGTTATCAAACAGAGCAACGAATCTGTCAGCTAAAACTGGTAAATCACAATCCATCAAACAAGGCGGCTGCTTGGCAATCTTCGGATAGCATAAATTGCGTTTGTTCCATTGTGAACGAACGCTTGAAGCATAACACTTGCCCAGAGGAATGTCAATCCCACCTAGTTGACAACTTTGCAAGATGTGCACTTGCCTATTTACCCCTTGATCGCCCGGAAGAAATTAAATCGGCGTTATACTTACTTAAAAGAAGAACTCCGCTAAATCTCTTTTTGCCGGTTCAGCGTCCATACCGTTCAACAAACCGCTCAATCTCTAATAGATCGGCAAACCGCGCCTTGATCGTGGCGTGATCCCAATCCCACCAGGCGATCCGCAGCAGGGCTTCGATCGTTTCCGCAGGAAAACGTTTGCGGATCGGTTTAGCCGGGACGCCGACGACGATGGTGTAAGGATCGACATCCTTCGTGACGACAGCCCCGGCCCCAACTACCGCCCCTGTGCCAATCGTCACCCCCGGCAAAATGATCGCACCGTGGCCGATCCAGACATCATGGCCGGTGACACAGCGATAGCCACGGCGCCAATCAAAAAAGCTATCGTCATCCGGCCCAAAGCCATATTGGGCGCGGCGATAGGTAAAATGGTGTTGGGTCACGCGCCCCATCGGGTGGTTGCCGGGGTTGATCCGCACCAGCGCGGCAATCGAACAGAACTTGCCCACGTCGGTATAGGCCAGGGAGACATGCCCAGCCGTATAGCTGTAGTCGCCCACGGTTGATTCGAGCAGTGTGGTCTCTGGTCCCAATTCGGTCCAGCCACCGACCAAGCTACTCACAATGTGACAGGAGGGGTGGATGGTGGGGGTTTCATGCAGCATACGTACGGTGTGTTCGGGTTCAACAGCAGGAAAATGGGCAATCTGTAACATGATCAGTCACCAATCGGATTTGTGCAGGTTATGTGACAATTTAGATGCTCGTGACCACGGTCAGCGTGGTCACGAGCCTGCTACACCACAACTTTGCTGCGCTGTAGTGTACCCCGTGCGTGCATAAATTTGTCCCAGTAGACAGGCTGGCCGTGGCGCAGGGTGCCGTGGACGCGCGGCATTTCCCCGTTGACATCGAGCAACACCAGATCGGCCAACTTACCCACCGCAAGTTGACCCCGATCATGCAAGCGCAGCCCGTCCGCTACATTTTCGCTGATTAATTTGATCGCCTGGTGGAGGGGCAGGACGCCGCGCGCAACGAGGGCAAAGGCTGCTTGCAGCATGGAGGCCGGGTAATAATCGGTGGCAAGAATATCGACCAACCCATCGGCAATGGCGTCGGCGGCACTGAGGTTGCCGGAGAGCGAGCGCCCTTGCAGGGCATTCGGTGCGCCCATCGCGACATGCAGGCCATGTTCACGGGCGCGACCGGCGGCCTCTTTGCTGACCGGGAATTCACTCATATTGATGCCGACATCGAGCATTAGATCAACCTTCTCCACGGTGTCATCATCGTGCGAGGCGAGCACCACGCCATGTTTTTGCGCGACTTGCGCTACGGAATAAACCGAATCCCACGCCTTTGGGCGCTGTTGGGCTACAACGACACTCTCACGCACATCGGCTTCGGTGATCTCCTGGCCATTGCCACCCAACGGGTCACCCATCTTGCGCCGCCATTCAAACATCTGCTTGACATAACCTTCAATATCCCGATATTGGCCTTGCCCTGGCGTGTGATCCATGATCGAGGCCATGTGTACCTGACCGGCCAGGATCATCTCTTCTAAAATGGCACCGGCTTGGGGGTTGGTGATCTCAAAGCGGGCGTGGACATAATGATCGGCGAGCAACGTGGGCCGCAACTCGTTGATCGTGGCCATGATCGCACGCGCCTTGCCATCCGAACGGAGACTTTGCCCGGTGTGCCAGGCAAAAGAGATGGCGGCATACGCCGTGGTGATCCCCGTTGCGACCAACCGTTTATCCAATTCATTCAGGGCCATCGCAAAGGGTAACTCGGCCCCGGGGCGGGGCGAAATGTCCCGTTCGAGCATGTCCCCGTGCATATCGATCAGGCCAGGAATGGCCAACAAACCGGCCCCCTGCACCGCGGCCGGTGCAGAGACCGGGCCTTCTATAATCTCAGCGATCCGGCCATTCTCAATGCGCAACGAGCCGCGGTCAAGCACACCGTCGGGCAGTACAATTTGTAAGTCACTCAGCCACATATGCGATTTCCTGTTGGGTTACAATCTCTAGACGATGGTCGATCAGGTCGGCGGCGTCTTCGGCATGGTGCAGCACGGCCATCATCGCAACGCCTTGTGTTTTCAGCACTTTCAGCCGTTCGACCAACGCTTGACGGGCCTGCACATCCAGCGAAGCAGTGGGTTCGTCGAGTAATAAGAGCCGATAGGGGCGGATCAACGCGCGCGCCAGGTTGACCTTTTGTTGCTCGCCGCCGGAAAAGGTGGTGGGGTAAGCCGACCAGAGATCCGGTTTTACACCAAAAAAATCGAGCGCAGCCTCGGCGCGTTTAGTGGCTTCCGCAGCGCTCAACCCCGTCAGCAGCAACGGTTCGGCTACCAGTTCAAGCGCGGTGACCCGTGGTCGCGTCTTGAGAAATTGGGTGACAAAGCCGATCTCCTCTTTGCGCAGCAGGGCGATGTCACTGTCCGCCGCCCCGGCGAGATCGATGCGCCCATAAGTGGATTGAAACCAGGCCCGCCCCGCCGTCGGCAGATAAGTGCGGTAGAGACAGCGCAGCAAGGTCGATTTGCCGGCCCCGTTTGGTCCACTGACTAAGAGAAATTGACCTGGTGACAGACAGAAATGCAGATCCGCAAAGGCGGGAATCGTCCGCCCCAGGTGGTGGATCGTAAACTGTTTGGCTAACCCCTCGACGTGCAAAAGTACATCTGTCCTCATACTGCTTCAATCCTTATCTGTTCGAGCATGGGTGCCGGCAACTGCTCAACGCGGCGCGCGCCATATTGAACAAGCAAGGCAATCTCCGGTGGCATCCCGCTATGCATAATCGCTTGGACCGCCATCGGCAAGTTATAGGCGATGCGCTGCAACTTGACGACGCGTGTCGCCGTTTGTAGCGTCGCATAGGCGGCGCGTGGATCACCATCGAGGGAACGCCCAACGGCACCGGGATTAATCAAAAGGGTGCGGCGGCCAGGGGCATACTCAACCTCATAAACAAACGCTTGATGGGTATGGCCGAGCACAATAATGTCCGCCCCGACCTGCGCGGCTAAGGCAGAGAGGCGCACCGGCTCATCTGGGGTATACCATTCATCCAATGCGTGTAAACCGGCGTGAATCACTGCAATGTCGAGCCCATCTAGTTGATAGCGCAACTGCCAGGGTAAGCCACGCAGATAGCCCTGGTGTTTACTATGGAGCGCCGCTTTGGTCCAATCGAGCGCCGCCTGCTTTAATACTTCGTTGACTGGGCTGGAGGGTTTGCTGGACGCTTTGACCCAATCCCAAGCAACGGCAGCATCATAGTTGCCGGTGACGGTGGGAATCGCGCAGGAGCGCATTAACTCGATCACCTGATTGCAATGGGCCCCATAACAGACTAGATCGCCCGCGCATAAGATCAGGTCAACCCGCTCGCTATAGAGCTGATTTAACACTTGGCTGAGGGCTTGCTGGTTGCCGTGGATGTCCGCAATGAGACCGATTTTCATGAGTTTCTCAGGTGATAGATAAAACGTAAAACGTGAAGCGTAAAACTTGATTCGTAAACGCACCAATTGCGCCATACAGCCACACTGTTACGTTTCACGTTTCACGTTTCACGCAGCACGTAATCACAACTTCGCGTGAATTAACTGCTGTGTATACGCATCCTGCGGGTCTTCGAGCACCTGGTCGGTGAGGCCGGTTTCGACGACGCGGGCCTCTTTCATTACCATCACCCGGTCGGCCAGGGTACGGATGACGCCGAGATCGTGGGAGACCATGACCATCGTGACCTGTGTTTCGCGCTGGAGCCGTTTCAGGGTGTCGAGCACCATCGCTTGCACCGAAACATCTAGCCCACTGGTTGGCTCGTCGAGCAGGAGCAAGGCCGGACGCAAGGCAATCGCCTTGGCCAATTGGACGCGCTGTTGCATGCCACCGGAAAGGCGCAGGGGCAGGTCGTCCATGCGATCCAGGGGGAATTCGGAAGCAGCGAGGGCATCGCCGGCGGCTTGGCGCAAGTGGGCAAAATTGCGTTCACCGGCCATAATCAGCCGTTCTGCCACATTGCCACTGCTCGTTTTGCGCATACGCAGCCCCAAATGAGGATGTTGGTAGACAATGCCAATATGGTTGACACGCACATCGCGTTTGGCCAGGCGGTCCAAGCCAAAGAGATTGCGGCCTTCGTAGCCGGGAATCGCCAGGGTATAGATGCCGCTGTCTGCCGCTTCCTCCAGGTTGAGCATGCGCAAGAGGGTCGATTTGCCCGATCCCGACTCACCGACAATGCCCAGAATTTCGCCGGGGTAGACGGTCACGTCAACATTGTCGACGGCGGTGATACGGCCATAACGCTTGCTCACCCCGCGGACTTGCAGCACTGGCGGGGTGGTGACAAAGTGTGGTGGGGCAAGTTGGATTGGAATGGTGTGCTGATTGTGCATAGCGTTGCTAATCAAAAGGTCTTTTTCCGGATCAGGCGTTCCTCAGCGTAGCGGCAAGGCATGCCTTGCCGCTACGCTGAGGAACGCGAATGTTTTACGTTTGTTTATTCATCCGCTGCCATGCCGACGCCATCGGCCAGCGTCAACGGGGTGGCTAGTTGCAGCCAGATGATCTCGTTATTGTCTTTCACATCAGCCCCACGCCCGCCGGTGGCCGGATAGTTGTTGTCATTGGCAACCAGGATGGTCGTTTCATCCAACACGATCACATTTTCAATCGTGACAAAGGGGAAGGTGAAGACGCCATCGCTGGCCAGGTTGTTGGGGTCGGCAATGTTGAGCAGATCGGCCACTTCTTCTTTGGCGACCACGCCATTTTCATCCTGTTCGGCCAGGTTGATCTTAAAGATCTTCTTGAGCTTGGCATCGGCCCCAAAGGCATTGTCGCGCTCGATGACCAGGAACTCATCTTCATTGACCACAGCAAAATCGCCGATCGCATTGCCGGGATCTTCCATCGGGTAGTAGCCGACAATGTCGATAAACTCCTGGTTGACCAGGTCAAAGGAATAGATACGCAGCAGGCCGGCGGTGTCGCTAATGACCGTGCCTTCGAGCAAAGGATAGGCCCATGTTTTGTCGGGGCTAAGTGCCATGCCCTCATAGCCGCGCGAGGCGCGCAGGTTAGCACCACCGACCGCGCCTGGCTGCGGCGCATTGGCCAGGTTCGCCGGATTTTGGGGTGAGCGCACAAAGTCTTTGGTTGGATCCAAGCCTTCCAAGAGATTCGGCGTGGCATAGGGCGCTTCCAGCAGTTTGCCCGTGGCATCAAAGTGGAGCAGGTAGGGGCCAAATTCGTCGCCGATCCAGATCGTACCATCTTCGGCAATCACAAAGGATTCCACATCAAAATCGAAACCGGTGAGCAACCGCTCGCGCGTAAATTCGTTGGCAATCATAAAGGGGACCAACTGATCCGGGTCGCGCAGCTGGATAAAGCGGGCATCAATCTCCACTTCACCGCTGCCGCCGTCCACGGTCACTGGATCTGGGGTGATCTGGTAGAGGCGCAGCAGGTAATCGGGGCTGTTGTACTTGCTGCCAAAGCCGTTATCCGACATGACCCAGTAACTATCGCTCTTGGTGCCAAATTGAATCGCCGAAAAGCCCTGGATTGGCTGCCCGGTAAAGCGGGGCGCAGCCAACTTGTTGCCGTTGCCCTCAAATTGGCCGGAATCAGGACCAGGGGCAAAGGTATCGGCGGGCAATTCAGCGTAGCCGATTAGCTCCGCGCCGCTGGTCTGCGCAATGGCTTGGCTGGTGGTCAGGGCCAAGAGTAAGACCGCGAATAACAAACGAAAGTGTCGATACATGATGAATCTCCTGTTAGTCGTATTAAGTGTCTCGTCACGCCGCAAAGCGGCGTGATACTGGTAGGGTGCAGCGTGCCCTACCAGTAATTCCAAGTTCGGGAACGTGTAGTGTGCATCCCCAGATGCACACAGACGTTGAGGAACGGGCTCAGCATCTGAGGATGCTGAGTACACGGATGACCAGGGACGCAGAGCGTCCAAGCTGCAGTCCGCCGCTCCGCGGCGGAACGAGTAGGTGCTTACTTCAGAAAGCCTGAGTGGTAGAACTTGCCCTGATCGTCAAAATAGGTCTCGCCCAGTGGGGCGGCCTGGCCGCTGTGTTGTGCGACCAACTTGGCGGCATAACTCGTGTCGGACAACTCATAGAGCACCGTGCCATCGTCTTGGGGCAGCTCGTTCATAAATTTGTGTTGTGCGCCACTCTGCCGACAGCGCCAGGTGCCTTGCGCTTCGACCTGAAAGAAGACATCGTCAAACTCAATCGGCCGCACATCGGTATAGGGTGGCACGGCATAAAGCCGTTTTTCGCGCCCCGCCGAGAGCAGCGTGAGATGGGCCGCTTGATGCAGTTTTGGTGTATCCCAGCGTGGGATCGGGCTGGGCGAGATGAGATAGCGGCCATGGACGAGCGAGGGGTAACTGGCCCCTTGCATAAAGCGGCCAAAGAAAACTAGCTGCTCGTAAAGGGTGAGCCACATCTGGCTGTAATCGGCATCGCCATGCATAATGCGCGCCTGTGACATGTTGGGTTGCACGCCACGCAACGGTTCGGGATCCGGCACTTGCAAAACGAGCACCTGGTCGTTATGTAAAATTTCTTCGGGAATCCGGTGACGGCTCTGAATAATGGTGGCGGCCAGCGTATCCGTGGTGGTCTGGGCACCAGTCATGCGCGCAATAAAGCGGCGCAGATTGGCGGCGTTGACCGAATCGTCGGCCCCCTGGTCGATCACCTTGACCACACTGTGGGGGCCGGTAATGCTCAGCGTTACCTGTAAGCCACCGGTACCCCAGCCGCGCGCGATCGGCAGTTCGCGGCTGGCATAGGGAACTTGATAGCCGGGAATCGCAATCGCTTTGAGAGTGCGCCGGCGGATCTCACGCTTGGCAAACTCGTCGAGAAAACCGTAGGAATAACCGCTCTGTTGGGTCGCCGTGTAGGGCGCCGCTAGTTGGCTTAGTTGACTCATGCGCCCTGCTCCGCGGTTGTTTTGTGACCGGCGGCACCGGTACCGTTCGTTGTTGTGTCCGCCTTGCCGGCCGTCGGCTTGGCCAGGGTTTGGACGAAGATCCCTTCAAACATCCCACGCGTCTGCGATTCGCGCACGTTGCGGATGTTATCCATGCTGCTGCTAAAGGTGACATAGTGGGGCAGCTTAAAGTGGATGCAGAAGCCGGAGGCCTCGACCGCTTCGGTGTGATAGAGCACAAATTCTTCTTTGTGCGCGGGGTGGGGCTCGGGTTTGTTCATCTCCATATCGAGCATCGAAGCGGCGATCACCTTCACTTCATTCCAGCCCAGGGTGGCACAAAAGCCCAATTCCAACATCGGTTTTTCGGGCGTGCCTCCGCCGGTGCTCACCACTTCCGCCTGGCTGACGCGAATGCGACCGGCGCTAAAGGTGTTACCGGTGAGTGGATGGGTTAACTTGACATCGGCATAGGCAAGGCGCAGCTCGTTGATCGTGGGGTGGGTAAGGCCATAACCGCGCATGGAGGCGTAGCCCAAGGCCAAGGTGCCGCCGGTATCGGCGCGCGCCAGGGCTTGCAGACGATGGGCACGAGGAGCCGGAAAACCAACCGGCTCACGCGTGATATCTGGGATCTGGTGGGCATCGAACGGGGCTGGTGGGGGTAGCGGCTCGATCAGATCTTGATCACGCTGCCAGCTGGCCACGGTGGGATAAACTTTGTGCGCCGGTCGCGCTGCCGGTTCAACCGCTTGTGCGTCCGCTGCCCCATCCAGCAGGTCAAAACGGAGCAGGCGATGACTGTAATCGAGCGATGGCCCCAGGATCTGACCACCAGGGATCTCTTTGAAGGCGGCTGAAATGCGGCGCACGGTAAAGAGATCGGCGCTGTGTACCGGTTGGGCATAGGTGAGGCGCGGCTGCGTGGAGCAGTAGGCGCGCAAGAGCAGCACACTTTCGTAGAGATCGCCGCCACTTTGCGCCAAGGCCAATGCGGCCAGCTCGGGCGCATAAAGCCCGGCCTCACTCATGACGCGGTCCACAAGATAGGGCATGGTTTGCATGAGCGTATGCACAAAGGCTGGGGTGACGGCACCGCGCAGATCGTGAAAAAGCTGTTCCGATTGTTGGATGGCATTTTCACCACCCCTGGTTGCGACATAAGCCATTGGGTTACTCGCTCTCTACGGTCGTTGTGCGGGGCAAGCCAACGACTTGGCTGCCGGCCACAAGAAAAATATCGATGCCCAGGGGATAGTGGATCTTGTCAGCCCGCAAGCGCCAGAATTCGACGGGTAGTGAATCAACGTGCAATTCATGCCGCTGTTGAATGCCAGGCCCCGATAGCTGTAGGCGCTGCCCATGGCCCACTTCACAGGCGACGATCAGCGTTGCACCTTGATCGGGGTCGGTGATGGTGCCGACAGTCGTCTGGGCGATGATGTCAAGCGTTTGGCGCAGCATCATCGGCTCGAATAATGCCAGATCCGGGAGGAAAAGATAGGCCGCACTGGCCGGTGTGCGAAAGCGCGCCCCGCTGTGTGTCAGGATGCCTCTGAGCGTGTGGTCGGGCGTGTAAAAGCTCGTTTCCAGATCGAGTAAGGTCATGCCGATCTGCGCGCAGCTTTGGTGGGTCGTCAGTCCAGCCCCCGGTAAGGTAAAAAGCCGGCCGGGATTGCTCAAGGCACCCATGAGGGCCTGAAAAGTTTCACGCGCACTGGTTTCTGCGCTCGTCGAGGGCGGGGGCTGGAACGTCTGCACCGGTAAGGTTGTCATCAGAAAGTTTCCAATTCGATGCGGGTGGCTTCAATTTTGTGCAGTAAGCGCAGTTCCTGATCCGCTTGCTCTTGCGCGGCGGCGGCGACAAAGGCCAAGATGGCCGGCTGTTCTGCTTTCACCCCGCGCTCGTCGCTTTGCAACAGGGCATCCAGCAAAGCTAACGCAATGGCTTGCTCCAGGTCACGCCCCAGACAGGCGGCATACCCTTCCTGTTGGCCGACACGAACATGCGCTTCGGCCAGCAACGTTTCGCCCAGGTGAAAGGTGACGCCCTTGACGCTGTCCGTAAAGGGCAACATGGCTAACCCCGTCCGGCTGGTGAGAACCTCGACCGACACCTGCCCAGTTGCTAACCGATCCAGCACTGCTTCGGTAAATAGTTTAATTTCCTGGGCCGGCGTCGCCGTCAGGACGGAAAGATAATTACTTTGTTCAGATATCATTTGTTTGCAATCTTTAAAGGCGTGAAACGTGAAACGTAAAACGTAAAATGTAACGACACCCATCACGTTTTACGTTTTACGTTTCACGCATCACGTTTTACTTAGCGAGTTCTTTCAAATCCAGATCCAGCAGCTTGGCGATGTCGCGCAGGCTGTTGTAGTACTGATCCAGGGATTCCAACCCCAGGTCGGCAGAGGGATCGACATACCAGCCGGCCATTTGGGTGATCAGCTCATCGCTATCCTTGATCGCAAGCAAGGCGTCCTTAACCGTTGTCTTCAAAGAATCCGGCAAGGTGCTGCGGACGGCGAACGGGGTGCTGGGAATTTCATCAGTGAAGGCAATGATGGCCAGACTGCCATCCGGGCAGGCATCATAAACGGCTTTGATTTCTTCTGGCGTGCGCTTGACGGCGGTCTTACCATCTTCGAAACCACAGAATTCAATCTGTCCTTCTTCGGCCAGGGTGTAAAGATTGTTCTCAAAGGTGGCACCGGCAGGGGCCTGGTCATTCCAGACCGCGAGCACGGCTGAGGGGTGGCTACCGGCGAAGACAGTCTTCATGTCGCTGTCGGGATTGATCTCGTTTTTGATCAACAAGGTTTTAGGGGCCAGATGGCCAGAGGTGGAAGCCGGATCAACAAAGGCAAAATCTTTACCCTTTAGATCGGCCAACGTGACAATGCCCGACCCTTTTTTGGTGAAGATTGTGCTGTAGTAGTGGGTCGGCGCATCGGGATTGTAGGTCGTTGCATCACCTTCCAAGCCGACATTAACACCGAGCGCTTCGGCTTGGGCCTCTTGCACGGCTAAGACATAGGCAAAGGGGCCAACCAACATCGCTTCGACGCGGTCGGCGCGCATGGCTTCGATCACGGCGCTGTAGCTGGTGCCGGTAAAGAGTTCGACGGGGATACCCAGTTGCTCTTCCATATACAGGCGGAAGGGTTCGTTGTCCTTGAGGGTCTTTTCGGCATCATCGCTGGCGAAGAAGCCGACGCGGAAGGTTTCCGGCCAGTCGGTGCGATCCACTTCACCGGCCGCTGCCTCCGCCGCAGGGGCGTCGGCGGCTGCTGGTGCCGCAGGGGCAACCGGGACGACACAAGCGCTGAGCAAGGTGGTAAGCGCCAGCAACAGGCCGGCAATGAGCAATTGACGTTTCATGGTTAGACATTTCCTTCTTGGTTGATGAGTTGTGGCTGTCGTGCTACCCCACCCTAACCCTCCCCTGTTAAGGGAGGGAACCGTGGCTCCGTATAATGTCCCCTCCCCAAACTGGGGAGGGTTAGGGTGGGGTAGTAGGTTGATAATTATTTAAATAATCTTCTTGCGCAGATAATCGCTGATGCGGTCAATGATGGTCACGGCGAGAATCAGGAGGATGACCGCACCCATCAGCCGAGTATATTGAAATAGGGCCATATATTTGCTGATGATAAAACCAATCCCACCGGCCCCGACGATACCGAGAATGCTGGCGTGACGGATGTTACCTTCAAAGAGCAACAATGAGTAGGAGGCGATGACCGGCAGTGCCTGGGGAATGACGGCATAGAAAAAGGTCAACAGGGGATTTGCCCCAGTGGCACGTACAGCAAGCACCTGTTGCGGGTCGATCTGTTCAATCGCTTCGGCGTAGAGTTTGCCGATAGATCCGATGGAGCCAA
The DNA here is from genome assembly GCA_022842065.1 of Caldilineaceae bacterium. The sequence continues at coordinate 302,696 of JALHQH010000006.1, read as the reverse complement.
TGGCCAGGGCTAGTACACCGCCAAAGGGGCCAAGCCCGACCGCTGCAACAAAAACAAGGGCATAAACAATTTCCGGCAGCGAGCGATTGGCGTTAAGGAACATGCGCGTCCCTTGATAGATCCAGGGATGGGGGGAGGTGTTACGTGCGGCCAGCAACCCAAAGGGGGCGGCCAGAATGATCCCGATCACCGAACCAATCAGCGCCATTTGGACGGTCTCAATAATCGCAAAGAGCACTTCCGGCAAGAGGATGGCTGTGCCGGGCAGGCCCAGCGCTGGGACGGTAATGCCAAAAATCGTAAAGGCCGGGATGGCCAGCGTCATTGGCACCAGATCAAAGCGGGGGGGAAAGAGGCGGCGGATAAAGTCGAGAATATTTGGAATGCCGTCGATCAATTCGCTTGGCCGGGCATTGGTCCCGTTGACGCCCCACATCAGCACGCCGATCAGCAGCATGATGGTTAGCATCGACCTTATGGTAATCCGCGGCCACGGGTGCAATAGATCGGTCCGTAATTGTTCCGGCAAGCCGTCCGTAATGGTTGACATGGCCCGGCCTACATGCAATGGTTCGGTGGTCATAGTCGCTTCCTTTTAGCCCATCAGCGGTGCGCGCACGGTGGCGGCATCAAAACGGTAGATTTGGTTCAACGCATAGTCATCTAGTGCATCGGGTGGCCCATCAAAGACAACGATCCCTTGGGCAACGCCAATCAACCGATCGGCAAAACGTTTGGCGAGATCAACATGGTGGATGTTGATCAAGGTCAAGACGCCATCTTCACGGGCAATCCGGGCCAGGACGCTCATCACCTGCTCGGCCAGCTCGGGGTCCAGGCTGGCGACAGGTTCGTCGGCCAGGACAATGGTGGGTTGTTGGGACATGGCGCGGGCAATTGCCACCCGTTGTTTTTCGCCACCAGAGAGCCGGTCCGCACGGTGGTAAGCGCGATGTAAAAGGTTTACCCGTTCCAGATTGTGCAGCGCAATTTGGCGCTGGCTACTGTCAAAAAAGCCAAGCGCACTCTGCCAGGGGGCATTGTAGCCCAGGCGCCCAGTTAAGACGTTGGTCATCGCCGGCAAACGATCGACCAGGTTATACTCCTGCCAGATAAAGCCGATCTTGCGGCGGATTTGGCGCAGTTGGCGTTCGCCTGCCGCGGTAATCTCATCCCTATTCAGCACAATACTGCCGGTGGTGGTGGGTTGCAAGCCGTTGATACAACGCAACAGGGTGGACTTACCTGCCCCAGAGCGCCCAATAATCGCCACGATCTCGCCCGCTTCAGCGTGCATGGTGATTGATTTCAACGCTTGGGTGCCATTGGGGTAGACAACGCTGACATTTTCAACTTGCAATAAGCTCATTGATACGTTCCTAATATTCTTTGCTTATGTTGACAGAAAGAGAGCTTAACAATCCACTGTTATCTACTGGTAAATAAATTGTTAATTAATTGCGTATAGGTTGTTATGATTTGGTATGGCAGTGAGTGTTGGGGCACGGTATACCGTGCCCCCTACGCGTTGTGCAGGCGAAAATCTGGTTGTAAGGTAACTACCCCTCCCGCGCCTTAGGGGCACCCGCTCCCCTGCTAAGGGAGGGAATCGTTGTGCGCATAACGGTTCCTCCCCCAAACTGGGGGAGGTTAGGAGGGGGTGGCTTGGTAGTTACGTTCTAAGGTAATTAATCGGTCGCAAAGGCGAGATTGTAGGCGCGCAGGTCCATGTAGTAGAAGGGATAAGGTTCCCACTGTACATCGTTGGCGACGCCGTAATTTTCCACCGGTACGTAGAGCACCGTGCCGGGCGCTTCATCCTCCCAAATGTCTAACATCTGCTGGTAGTTGGCAAAGCGGACCGCACCATCGAGTGTCGTGCGTGCTTCGAGACCGAGTTGGTTAAATGCTTCCGGCGCAGCCCAATAATTCTTCTGCACCCCGGACTGTTGACCCCAGCCACGCCAGAGCGCGCCATCGGGATCGGCCAGAATCGAGGAGTTTGACCAGTTGGCGACCATGCTCTCTTCCACCGGGATCGACTCGCCGGGTTGACGCAGCCGGATCTGGGCATTGATGCCGGCGGCTTTCCACATTTCGATAATCGCTTCGCCGGCAGCAAGGCCATTGGTGTAGTAGTTGCCTTCGGTTTCGTAGTTGATCAGCGTGCCATCATAGCCAGATTCGGCCACCAGTTGTTTGGCCTTTTCGAGGTCGAAGGCGGTGAAAGGGCGCTCGGCGTTATAGAGCTCACCATACTCTTCAAATTGGTGGCCGCGCAGCGCAACGGCCTTGCCGCTCCACAAAGTGTCGATCAACAGTTGGCGGTCGATGGCCAGATTCATCGCCTGGCGTAGTTGTTTGCTCTGCAAGATCGGGTGTTTGGTGTTGTAGCGCAGCACATGCATATTCGCCAGCGGGATCTGCTTGATGGCGGCGTTGTCCGCGCCTTCGAGGGTTGCGATTTGGTCGGGCGGAATGTTGGTGATGATCTGCACTTCGCCGTTGATCAGCGCCGTGACGCGGGTGGAGGCTTCGGGAATCACCTTGAAGATAATCTGCTTCACGGGTGGTTTTTCGCCCCAGTAACCATCGTAGCGTTCAAGCACCAACTCATCATCAGGGGTCAAGCTGACTACCTTGTAAGGACCGGCCCCAATCGCGGCCTGGCCAAAGGCTTCGTCACTCCCAACCGACTGGTGATACTTCATGGGGATGATCCAGGAGCCCCAGGTGGCAAGGCGTTTTTCGAGCAGCGGATCCGGCTCGTTGGTCTCGATCTCAACGGTCAGCTCATCAACGACGCGCACTTCCTTGAAGCCGGCATAGTAGCTTTGCGCTTCGACCAATTTGGTGTCGGGCAGCCGCAGCCGGTCAAAGGTGAATTTGACATCCTCGGCGCTGAAGGGGTCGCCGTTGTGGAAGGTCACCCCCTCGCGCAGCTTGAGTTGGAGTACTGTGTCACTGGTGCGTTCCCACGAAACGGCCAACGACGGCACTAACTTGTTATTGTCCAGAAAATCACGGCGGATCAACATATCGAAGACGCTGTAGGTGACGCGCGTGCCGACGTTGCTCAGCTCATTGGCCGGGTCCATGGCGGCAGGCAAGCCTTGCACGCCCACGGTTAACGTCTCGCGTTCAACCGGCGCCTCTGCGCCGGTGGCATTCGCGGAGTCAGCGTTCGGGGCAGCGGGGGCAGTTGGCGTCGCACAAGCAGCCAAGAGCAGCAAGGCTAAGGCAACTAGGATGGCATGGGTCCACTTTTGGAGAAAAGCGGGTTTGGAACGTTTGAACATGTTTGTTTCCTTTGGGTTAGAGAATCGAGAGTGAGTTAGAATCAAATGAGTTAGAATCAGCAGCTTTACCATGTGTATTTCACTTTGGGGGCGGATTTCTGCTACCGCTCGTGTGCGTCGCACTGGTCAAGCGTTGTTTCGTCCACCCGATCGCGTACGACCAGTGCGACGCACACAGCTTGCCCCGCTTTACCGGCCCCCCAGTGTTGGATCCAGGACATCGCGCAGCCAATCGCCCACCAAGCTGATCGACATGGTGAGCAACATAAGCGCTGCGCCGGGAAAGATCGCGATCCACCAGGCGGTGTGCAGATAGTTGCGGCCATCGCCCAACATCGCCCCCCAGGCTGGGGTTGGCGGTTGGATGCCCAGGCCCAGAAAGGAAAGTGAGGCTTCGAGCAGGATGATCGAAGTCATGCCCAAGGTGGCCAGGACGATCAGCGGGGCGGCAACATTCGGCAAGACGTGGCGCAGCAGGATCTGGGCCGGCGGGACCCCGATGGCGTGGGCCGATTGGATATAGGGTAACCCACGCACCGCCAACACTTGGCCGCGCATCAGCCGCGTGTAACTGGCCCAACCAGAAAAGCCGGCCAATATGACGAGCACCGGTAAGCCGTTGCCAAGGATAGCGATCACCGTCAGTGCGATCACGAGGAAGGGCAGGGCGATGTAGGCATCAACCAGAAACATCATCACCTCATCGACCACCCCACCGACGTAGCCGGCAATCAGGCCACACAGCCCCCCAGTCACCACGCCAATCAGCGTGCCGACAAAGCCAATCGAGAGCGAGACGCGCGCGCCATAGATGAGGCGACTGAGCAGATCGCGGCCCAGGGCATCGCTGCCGAGGATGAAGCCTTGGGCACCGCCGAAACCTTCCGGCGCGTTCAAGCGGCCGCGCAAGTTGTTGATAATCGGGTCGTGCGGGGCCAGCCAGGGAGCAAAGATCGCACAAAGCACAAAGATCAGAATCACCACCAGCGCGAGCAAGATCAGCGGCGGGAAGCTGACACGCCGGCGTCGCCGCAACTGGCCCAAAGCTGGTTGCTCAGGCGTTGACTGCGATGAACGCATTTGTGGCCGCGCAATTGTTTGTCCCTGTAATTTTTGAGTAGTCATGGTTAGTTACCCCTGCTCCCGAATGCGTGGGTCGATTACGCCGTAGAGCAGATCAACAAACAGATTGCTGACCACAACCGATGCCGCCACCAACAGGACAATGGATTGGATCAGCGGGTAATCGCGAATCGAAATTGCCTTGACGGCAAAGCGCCCAATCCCCGGCCAGGCAAAGACGGTCTCCGTAATCGCCGCACCGCCGATCAGCACGCCGACCGAGATCCCGAGCAATGTGAGCACCGGAATCATGGCGTTGCGCAGCGCGTGGCGGGTGATCACCTGCCATTGGCCAAAGCCTTTGGCGCGGGCGGTACGCATGTAATCCTGCCCCATCACTTCCAGCAGCGCGGAACGCATCATGCGCGCGATGCTGGCCATCAACCCGGTGGAGAGGGTGACCGCGGGTAAAACAAGATGCTGCCAACTGCCTTTGCCGGAGCTGGGTAGTAGCTGTAGTTGGAGGCTGAAGATCAGAATGAGCAGAATGGCAACAAAAAAATTGGGGGCGGATTGACCAAAAAAGGCCAAGGTCATCAGGGCGCGATCCCACAAACTGTTGTGCTTGAGCGCAGCCATGATCCCCGCCGGAATGCCGATCACTAGACTAAGCAGGGTGGCCACCAAACCCAACTGTACGGTGTAGCCGAGCCGCCCTTGCAGCAGTTCGACGACTGGCCGGCGTTCGCTGAGTGATTCGCCCAAGTTGCCCTGTAGCAGATTGCCGACGTAGCGCACATATTGCACTGGAATGGGCTGATCCAACCCATATTGTTGGTTAAACGCGGTGATCATTGCGGGGGAAGCATCGTCGGGTAACATAGCGCGGGCCGGATCGCCGGAGATGCGCAGCACTACAAAGACCAACGTCACCACCAACCAGAGGGTAATAACGCTGCGTAACAGCCGCCGGAGCAGATAAGTGAGCATAAGCCTCTTTGGCGCAACAAGCTTGATTTTATGATCTACTAGTTGGAAAGAGGGCTGCTATCAAGGTAGACACACCACGTTAATTGCCTATTAACAGCTTGTTAGGGGTGGGTCAAGGGTTCGTTATTGAATAGCGTTAACTGGCTAAATACACATTCTTAACCTGAAGTTGACAATGCCTTTATCTTTGCCCTTTATCCTGAGTTTGCTCATCAGCTGGCAACGTGATGTGGACGCGCTTTTACGCCGCCCATGCACACAAGAGCGACAATTTTCCAACCAACTGTATATTTATTCAACCCTGCATCGCATATGTAAGGAGATGTCAGACAATGGCTAAAACCCATCGCATTGGAGCACTGCTATTGGCCGTGTTCTTTATTCTGAGTGCCTGTGCGGCACCCGTTGCCCAAGCACCCGCGGCTGAAGCACCGGCCGCCGCTGAAGCACCCGCGATTGAATCGACCGTTGGCGCGGATGGCACCTGTGCCACCGTCAACGAAGCGCCGGAACTGGCGGAATTGGTTGCGGCCGGCACGCTGCCCGCCGCCGCGGATCGGCTGCCTGTCCATCCGGTTGTCGTCACCCCGTCTGAAAGCATCGGCCAATATGGTGGCGAGATGTTCGACCTCTATGATGGCGGCCGTTTGGCGGAGTTCCGCGAATATGGCTACGAAAGTCTGGTGCGCTGGAATGTGGAGGGGAGCGAAGTGATCCCGAACATTGCCGAAAGCTGGGAAACCAGCGAGGATGGTACAACCTATACCTTCCACCTGCGCGAAGGGCTGCGCTGGTCCGATGGCGAACTTTTCACCGCCGACGACATTGTCTTCTGGTGGGAGCAGGTAGAGACCAACACAGCGATCCAAGCCAATCCTTATGAGTATTTCGTAGTCGATGGCCAGCCGGCCGTCGTGACTAAGATCGATGACTTGACGGTTGAATTCAAATTTAGCAAGCCCAATGGCCTTTTCATCACCAACCTGGCAGCTTCCTACGGCGTGCGCATCACCCAATTTGCCGAACATTATCTCAGCCAGTTTTCCGACAAGCTGAACCCGGATGGGGTGAAAACGATGATGGACACCGAGGGTGCCACCGAATACGGTCCCTGGTGGACCGGCCGCGTCGGCAGTTACGGTCGCCCCGCAGAATACAACGATCCCCTCCGCCCGCTCATGCAGCCGTGGATCCCCACCGAACCCTATGTCGGTGCCGAACGCTTCACCTTTGTGCGTAATCCCTACTATTTCAAGGTTGATCCAGCCTGCAATCAACTCCCTTACATCGGCAAGCGCACCTGGACTCTGGCGACCGACCCGGAAGTCCGCCTGCTGAAAACCCTTGGCGGCGAAGATTTCTTTAGCGGTCGCGATATCAGCCAACCGCCCAACCGCGCCGTCTTCTTTGACAATCAAGAGCAGGGCAACTATCGTTTTATCGATGTGATCAACAGCGACCTGAACCTGATGCTGTTGCACATGAAGTTGACCCACCCGGTTGCCGAACGGGCGGAAATTATGCTCAACAAAGATTTCCGTATTGGCCTCTCCCACGCCATGAATCGCCAGAATGTGATCGACACCGTCTATGTTGGTCAGGGCCAGCCCTTCCAACAGTCCCCGCGCCCCGAATCGACCTTCTACAACGAACGGCTGGCGACACAGTACACTGAATATAACGTTGACGAAGCCAACGCCGCGCTCGACAAAGTGTTGCCAGAGAAAGATGCGGAAGGCTTCCGTCTGGGGGCCGATGGCCAACCCTTTGTCTTCAACGTGCTGGTCAACGAAGGCTTCCGCCCGGATTGGGTGGATGTGATGGGCATTGTCAAGCTGAACTGGGAAGCGGTCGGCGTTCAGACTAACCTGGTCGTCGTGCCGGATGACATCTGGCGCCAACGCATCCAGGAAGATGATGTGGATGCCTACGTCTGGGCCGGCGAGAACGGTACCGGTTTGCTCCCCTTGGTCTCTGCCGGCGAATATGTCCCCGATGCCGCTTGGGGTTGGAAGGCGTGGGAAGCGGTCACCCTGCGCGGCCAAGCCGAAGCGCCTGCCCCAGTGGTCGAGCCACCGGCCGCAATGCAACAGACCTTCCAGTTGCTCAGCGATCTGAAGCAAGCCATCGGCATTGAGGCCCAAACCGCGATCATGAACCAGATTCTCGAACTGGCTGCGGATGAGTTTTACACGATCGGCCTTAGCTTGCCCATGGGCGACTACCGCGCCGTCAACAATACCTTGCGCAACGTGCCCGACACCGTCATCTCCGGCTGGCTCTACCCCGGCCCCGCCCCTGTAAACTTTGAGAGTTTCTACATCGCAACGAACTAAATTAACAAGATGACCGGATGACAAGATGATCCAGGTCATCTTGTCATCCGGTCATCTTGTCATCCCTTACCTATGCTCCAATACATCATCCGCCGCATCCTTTACATGATCCCAACCCTGGTGGCAATTTCGATTGTTGCCTTTACGGTGATTAACTTGCCGCCGGGTGACTTTGTTGACCGCATGGTGGCGCAGCGGCGCACCGCCGGGGAGACAGTCAGCTTGCAGGAAGAGCAGGGGCTGCGCCAATTTTATGGGTTGGACAACTCGCTGCCGGCCCAGTATCTTAAATGGGTGGGCAATATTCTCACCCGCGGTGATTTTGGCCGCTCGTTTCGCTGGGATCTCTCGGTCAGTTCGCTGATCTGGGAGCGGCTGGCGTTGACGCTGGTCCTTTCCATGTCAAGCATGATCTTTATTTGGATCGTTGCCATCCCGATTGGGATTTACTCAGCGGTGCATAAGTATTCCTTTAACGATTACCTCTTTACGTCGCTCGGTTTTATCGGGCTGGCGACGCCCAATTTTTTGATCGCGCTGGTGCTCATGTATATCTCCTTCAAGTATATGGGGCAGAGCGTCGGTGGCCTCTTTTCGCCCGAGTATGTTAACGCGCCGTGGAGTGTTGCGCGCGTCCTGGATCTGTTCGGCCACCTGTGGATTCCCGTGATCGTGCTGGGGACCGCCGGCACCGCCAGCTTGATCCGCACCCTGCGCGCCAATCTGCTTGACGAATTGGGCCGTCCCTATGTCACCACGGCGCGCACCAAAGGGCTACCCGAAAATTGGCTGATCGTGAAATATCCCTTGCGCCACGCCCTCAACCCCTTTGTCAGCGGCCTCAACGACATCTTTGTCGATCTGGTCTCCGGCTCGACGATTGTTTCGGTGGTGCTCAGTTTGCAGACCACGGGCCCGTTGTTGCTTGACGCCTTGCGTTCGGAGGATATGTTCCTGGCCGGCAGCTTTATTATGTTGCTGAGTATGCTTACGGTGCTGGGCACCCTCTTTTCGGATATTCTACTGGCGTGGTTGGATCCACGCATTCGGTTTCGATAGTGATGCGCTGTCAACGGATTCAGGGAACAGATTGAGCAGATTGTTATGGCAAAAATCCGTTCTAAAACTGCTGACAGCCCAGCTTGATAACAGCTTATGATCGCTACACAACCCAACACTTCACCGACTGCCCTTGTGTCATCAAACGAACCATCAGCGACGCTCTTAGTTGCTGGTCAATGGCGGCTGATTTGGCGTAAGTTTCGTAAACATCGCTTGGCAATGGCGGGTGCCATCGTTACGATCCTGATCTATCTGATTGCGATCTTTGCCGATTTCCTTGCGCCTTTTAGCACCGAGCGTTATGCGGCCGATTACACCTACGCCCCGCCGCAAACCCTTCATCTTTTTACGCAGGACGAGCAGGGCCGGCGCTTTCAGCCCTATGTCAACGGCTATAAAATCGAGCTCAACTATGAACAGGGCCGGCGAATTTTTGTCGTGGACCCGACCACCCGCCATGAAGTTACCTTCTTTGTGCAGGGTGAACCCTATCACCTGCTGGGTCTCTTTCCGACGAACATCCATCTCCTCGGCCCTGTCGATCCCGCAGCCCCCTTTTACCTGGCGGGGGCGGACCGGTTGGGGCGCGATATGTTTAGCCGCGCGATCCACGGCACCCGGGTTTCGATGACGATTGGGTTGGTTGGGGTGGCGCTTAGCCTCTGCTTTGGCATTTTATTGGGTGGTATCTCCGGCTACTTTGCCGGCTGGATCGACACGGTGATTCAGCGCGTGATCGAGTTTTTGCAGTCGATCCCCTCCGTGCCGCTTTGGCTGGGCTTGGCGGTGGCGATTCCCGCCGATGTGCCGCCGCTGCGCGTCTACTTTTTTATTACGATCATCCTCTCGATCCTGGGATGGACGGGGTTGGCACGCGTGGTGCGGGGCAAATTTTTTGCCCTGCGCACCGAAGACTTTGTCAAAGCGGCGAAATTGGATGGCTGTAGCACGCTGCGGATCATCTTCCGTCATATGGTGCCCTCGTTTATGAGCCATATCATCGCTGTGGTGACGCTGGCCATCCCCGGCATGATCCTGGCGGAGACGGCGCTTAGCTTTCTGGGCATTGGCCTGCGCCCGCCAGTGGTCAGTTGGGGCGTCCTCTTGCAAGAAGCGCAAAACATCCGCTCGATCTCCACCGCGCCTTGGCTCTTTTTGCCGGGCCTCGCCGTGGTCATCGCCGTGCTTGCCCTCAATTTCCTGGGTGATGGCCTCCGCGACGCCGCCGATCCGTACGCGTGAGCAATCCAGTGAATAGATCTTATTCCTACTTAATCTTGTAGCCTGACAAGATGACAAGATGACCGGATGCGGTCGACGCATTCTTCTTGTCATGGTGCGGGTGCCCACTGGGCGCGTGGATCAAAATTGCTTTAAGCAACTACCGATTTACCGATTTACTTATCTACTGTTCTACCTATCTACCACTTTCCGGATCCCACCATGCCGCAACCGACCGATAATCTGCTAGAAATTGACCAACTCGCTGTCCACTTTCAGACGGACGAAGGCACTATTAAAGCGGTTGATGGCGCGACCTTTGCGATTGGGCGTGGCAAAACGGTCTGCGTCGTCGGTGAATCGGGCTGCGGCAAGTCGGTGACGGCACGGGCGATTTTGCAGGTGGTGGAGGCACCAGGCAAAGTGGTCGGCGGCACCGTGATCTACCGCCCGGACGCGACTACTGTGACCGATCTCACGGCGCTTGATCCCCGTGGCAATGCCATGCGCGCCCTGCGCGGCAAAGAGATCGCGATGATCTATCAGGAGCCGATGTCCTCGCTCTCACCGCTTTACACGATTGGGAATCAGATTATCGAAGCCGTACGCTGGCACTTGCCCGTTTCCCGGCAGGAGGCACGCCAACTCGCGATTGCGGCCCTGATCAAGGTCGGCATTCCGCGCTCGCAGGAACTCGTCGACGCGTATACCTTTGAGCTTTCCGGCGGCATGCGCCAACGCGCCATGATCGCAATGGCGCTGGTCTGCAATCCGAAGTTGTTGATTGCCGATGAGCCGACCACCGCGCTTGATGTGACCACCCAGGCCAACATCCTTGATCTATTGCGTGACTTGCAACAAGAGCTTGGTATGTCGATGATGTTTATCACCCATGATCTGGGGGTCGTCGCTGAGATTGCCCACGAAGTGGTGGTGATGTATCTGGGCATGGTCGTCGAACGGGGGCCGGTCGAGGCGATCTTTGCCGATCCGCAGCATCCCTATACGCGCGCCTTGTTGCGTTCGTTGCCCAAAGTACAGCAAACACGGCGTGAACGTTTAACGGCAATTCAGGGTAATGTGCCCCATCCATTGCAACGGCCTGCCGGCTGCCCCTTTCATCCCCGCTGTGCTTTTGCGCTAAGGGGCAGCTGCGATGTTGTCACTCCGCCTACGGTGTGCCTGACGGATGGCCGTGATGTCCGCTGTTTGGCCTATACGGGCGCGCATAATATTCAGTTGCAAGCAGAGACGGTCCCGCCGGCGGCAACAACCGCACCGCCCACATCGACCAAAATAAGTCGCATTTTGCTGGATGTGCATGATTTGCAGATGCACTTTCCGCTGACCACTGGTTTCTTGAATCGAGTCACCGGCTATGTCAAGGCGGTGGATGGGGTCTCTTTTGCGATTTATGAGGGCGAAACCCTTGGCCTGGTGGGTGAATCGGGCTGTGGCAAGACGACGTTGGGCCACGCGTTGATGCGCCTCTACAAACCGACCGCCGGCACTATCATCTACGATAATGCCAATGGCAAGCCACCCGATCTCGCCAGGTTAAGTGATCGCGAACTCAAGCGCTACCGCAGCGAGATCCGCATGATCTTCCAAGATCCCTATGCGTCGTTGAATCCGCGCCTGCCGGTCTTGGAAATTGTGGGCGAAGTGTTGCGCGTGAATGGCATTGCCAAAGGCCGCGCGTTGGAAACACGCGTCGGTGCTTTGCTGGAAAAGGTGGGGTTGAGTTCGCAATACTTGCACCGCTATCCCCATGCCTTTAGTGGTGGCCAGCGCCAGCGGATTGGGATTGCGCGTGCGCTTGCCTCTAATCCACGGCTGGTGATTGCCGATGAACCAGTCTCGGCCCTTGATGTCTCCGTGCAAGCGCAGATTCTGAACTTGCTTAAGGATCTGCAAGCCGAGTTTGCGTTAACCTATCTCTTTATTTCGCATGACTTGAATGTCGTCGCCTACATCAGTGATCGGGTCGCCGTGATGTATGTGGGCAAAATTGTTGAATTGGCCCCCACGGCGCAGATCTTTGCCAATCCCCAGCATCCTTACACCGAAGCGCTGCTCTCCGCGATCTTGCCACCCGACCCGCGCCGCCGCACGAATAGCAGCCGCATCCGCTTGGAAGGCACCGTCGCTGATCCCGCCCATCCGCCGACCGGCTGTGCCTTTCATCCCCGTTGTCGTTATGCCCAACCCCAGTGTGAACACGAAACACCAATGCTCCGACCAACCAGCAGCGGACATCTGGTCGCCTGCCACTTTGCTGAGACATTACAACTGGTGGGTGTGGTTGGCGAGTAACCACGCTATCCCATAAGCGAATGCCTCATCCAGTTAATTCAGCAGGGCTTACGCGCGGCGGTCGCGCCTGCCGACGTGTCGCTTTCCGTTGGCGTTAACGAGCTGTTAATCACCTGTTGACATGCTCTTGATACGCTGACATGGCTGACGTAGCGTTGGTGTCATTGCTGTGCGCAATGTCAGCTTGTATTCAGGCAACCTGACGCAGTTGCCAGCATACTACGGTTGAACTTATGTGTACTTCTAATGCAGCGCGGAGTATCAGTGACAACATAAACCAAAGCAGGGAGATTTCTGTGAACCGAAGAATCTTAGGCCCTTTATTAAGTGTGATTCTGATCCTGGGGGTTGGCACAGCTATTTTTCTTTCGGCCCGTGACCAACTGGCTGCGCGCCGTGTCGTAACTGTAACCGGCTTGATTGGTTCGGAAAAGGAAGAATTTTTCCGCGATGAGCGCGTTGTCGCGGTGCTGCGCGACAATGGCATTGTAGTTGAATTTGAGAAAGCCGGTTCACGTCAGATCGCCACCAGTTATGATCTGAGCCAATATGACTTCGCCTTTCCCGCCGGTGTGCCCTCGGCCGAGAAGGTTCGTCGCGAAGCGGGGGTTAACAAATCATACGAGCCATTTTTTACGCCGATGGTGATCGCCTCGTGGCGGCCCATCGCGGAGATCTTGGTGGCGAATGGCATGGCAACCAAACAAAATGGCTATTATTCGCTCGATATGCAACAGTTATTGGAAGACATTCAAGCGGGAAAACGCTGGGCTGATTTAGCAGAAAATGACGCGTATCCGGTCAACAAAAGTATTTTGGTCACTTCGACCGATGTGCGCAAATCAAATTCGGGGGCGATGTACCTGGCCCTGGCCAGCTATGTCCTCAATGGCAACAATATTGTGCAGACAGATGCGGAAGTGGCGCAACTATCGGCGCAGTTGGAAACGCTCTTTCTCGCCCAGGGCTTTACCGAATATTCCTCAGAGGTGCCCTTTGAAGATTACCTGATGATCGGGATGGGCAAAGCGCCACTGGTGATGATCTACGAAGCACAGTTCATCGCCCAGGCTGCTGCTGAGAATAGCCCCATCACCAGCGAGATGGTTTTGCTCTACCCGCAGCCCACCATCTTTACCAAGCACAATCTGGTGGCCCTGACCCCCAATGGTGAAAAGCTGGGCGAGCTGCTGACCATGAATGAGGATCTCCAAAAGCTGGCAATTGAGTACGGGTTACGTAATCGCAACACGGCCTACTTACAAGAGTTTATTGATAAACATCAATTGCAATTGCCTCCAAATCTCATTGATGTCATTGAGCCACCCAGCTACGAGATCCTGGAAAAGATGATCGCTTATATCGAGAAACGCTACGCCGAAGAACTACCAAACGCCGCTGGGGCGGTAACGCAAGCAGTGGCTGAGGAGGGTATCGATCCCGACGCACTGCGCTCCTCTAGCCCAGCCGCGTCATCGGTCACTTCGGCAGCCTCCTTGTCAACCTGGAACAATATGGCCAATGGGATATCCAATAATGTCGTCACCATTGTTGCCTCGGTCATTGCTGCGGTCGGTGCCGTTGTCGCCGCCGTCATTCCTGGCTTTTGGAACAAGCGCACATGAAGTGTAAAACGTGAAACGTAAAACGTAAAACGTAAGTCCTATCCTAATTTCTAATAGCACTTTTTTGGGAGATAATGACCATGAGTGAACAATTGACCCCACCAACCACTCTCACCCCACCGGAACTGTTGACGCCACCAGCGGTTGTCCAGCCCGTGGCAACGGAAGCGGCCGAAGGGATGATGCCGATTGACAATGCGGCCAAAGCCAAACTGGATGCCAAGGTCGCCGAGTTTGTCAATATCGTCGTCAATAATCCGATGCACAGCCCCGCCTTTGAAGAGAAGCTGCAAGCGGTCCACAACATGGGCAATGCGGAGATCCGCGCCTCGGCGTCGATGTCAAACCGTATGTTGGATCGCCCCGTCAAGGCGATGGAATATGGCTTGCTTGATGACAAATCGTTTGTCGCCAAGTCGCTGACCGATCTGCGCAAAACGGTGGAAGATCTCGACCCGGCGCGCCAGGGGGATCTGTTACAACCCAAACGGCTCTTTGGGCTGCTACCGGGTGGCGATCGGCTGCGCGATTACTTCCTCAAGTATCAATCTTCGCAAGCTCAGATTAACCAGATTATCAACTCGCTCTATAACGGCCAGGATGTGCTGCGTAAGGACAACGCCACGATTGAAGAAGAGAAGGTCAATCTGTGGAATGTGATGAGCAAGCTGCAACAGTACATCTACGTCGGCCGCCAAATCGATGCGGCGCTGAGCGAACGCATCGCCACCATTGAAGCGCGCGAGCCGGAAAAGGGGCGCGTGCTCAAGGAAGAGATGCTCTTTTATGTGCGCCAAAAGGTGCAAGATCTGTTGACCCAACTGGCGGTCAGCATCCAGGGTTACCTGGCGCTCGACATGATTCGTAAGAACAATTTGGAGCTGATCAAAGGCGTGGATCGCGCCAGCACCACCACCGTCTCTGCGCTGCGCACCGCGGTGATCGTCGCCCAAGCATTGGCCAACCAAAAGTTGGTGCTCGACCAGATCACGGCGCTTAACACCACCACCAGCAACCTGATCGCCTCGACCTCACAGCTACTCAAAAAGCAGACCGGCCAAATTCATCAGCAGGCCGCAGATTCGACCATTGACCTGGAGAAGTTGCAACTGGCCTTTAACAACATCTACGCCACCATGGACATGATCTCCGACTACAAAGTCAAAGCGCTTGGCACCATGCAACAGACCGTTGACCTGCTCAGCCGCGAGACAAAAAAGTCGCAGACTTATCTCGACCGCGTACGCAACGAAACCGTCACCGCTGCCGTAGCGGACATCGAAATTGGTAGCGGTGGTTATACCGTCGTCGAAGACAACGACGAGATCAAAATCTAGGTAGTAGTAAGTAAATCGGTAAATCGGTAAATCGGTAAATCAGTAAATCAGTAAATCAGTTATCCCCACCGATATACCGATATACCGATATACCGATCTACCCATCTACCAACTCACTTTACAACCAGAGGGGTGTGGATCATGCGTCCAATCCAAAAATTACTTTCAGTGTTGCTTATAACCCTCGTGCTGTTGCCAACGTTGGCCGGCTGTTGGGGGGGCGATGACGAAAATACGTTGACGATGTTGGCCGGCTCGGAGTTGCGCGATTTGGAACCACTCTTTGCCCAGATCGAGAACGAAACCGGCGTCAAACTCGAACCAAAATATGTCGGCACCCTCGATGGGGCCGAATTGTTGATGGCTGGGGAAGCGACTGATCTGGCCTGGTTCTCCCATGCCAAATATCTTAGCTTGCTGCAAGGCGCTAATGCGCGGGTCGTTGCCCAGGAAAAGATCATGCTCTCGCCGGTGGTGATGGGGGTAAAAGAGAGCAAGGCGCAGGTGTGGGGTTGGCTCAATAACCCAGCGGTTACCTGGCGCGAGATTGTGGCCAAGGCCAACAGCGGTGAATTGAAATTCGCGATGAGCAATCCGGCGGCGTCGAATTCTGGCTTTACGGCGCTGGTTGGGGTGGCCTCGGCCATTGCCAATACGGGGCGGGCGCTGGAGGTGGGCGATATTGATAATAAGGCGTTACAAGAATTTTTCAAGGGGCAAGCATTGACCGCCGGTAGCTCCGGCTGGCTGGCCGAAAGTTATGTCAAAGCGCAAGCCGATCTCGATGGCATGGTCAACTATGAATCGGTGCTGCTGGCCCTCAATGAGGGGAACGAATTGACGGAAAAGCTGGCGCTGATCTATCCGCAAGAGGGGATCATCACCGCCGATTACCCGCTGATGTTGATCAACAACGAAAAGCGTGAGCAGTATGACAAATTGGTTGCCTATCTGCGCTCGCCTGATTTTCAACAGGAAATGATGACCCGCACGCTGCGCCGCCCAGTGATTCCACAGGTCAAGCTCTCTAATCAATTTTCCAGCCAACTGCTGGTCGAGTTGCCCTTTCCCAACAGTGCCGAGGTGATCGACCAGTTGCTGATTGCCTATCTGGATGAACAGCGCATCCCCGCCCATGCCATCTTTGTCATCGATATTAGCGGCTCGATGGACGGGGATCGACTAGATGATCTCAAACAGGCATTGATCGGCTTGACCGGCGTCGATGCCACTTTGACCGGCCAATTCTCCCGCTTTCGCAACCGTGAACAACTGACGATGATCCCCTTTAGCGACGTTGTCTATGAGGTGCGCGATTTCAGTGTCACCGAGACCGCAACGGATAGCCAAAGTATGACAGCGATCCGCAACTATGTCGATGGGCTGAGCACGCAAGGTGGTACGGCGATCTACTCATCGTTGCAAACGGCTTATCAGTATGCCGAACAGGCGAAACAAACGAATCCCGACCGCTACTACTCGATTGTGCTGATGAGTGATGGTGAAAACAACGAAGGAATTTCTGACAACGAATTTGCGGATTATTATCAATCGTTGCCGGCCGCGACCCAAAGTATTCGTACCTTTACCATCCTCTTTGGCGATGCTGACGAGCGTGCGATGACCGAACTGGCCGAGTTGACCAGCGGACGCATGTTCAACGCCAAAAGTGAATCACTGGCGGCGATTTTTAAACAAATCCGCGGTTATCAATAATCAAATCATGAACCAAAATCAAAAGCTTTGGCTTTATCTCTATGGTACACCGAATATTGTGGGATCAGCGCTAGGGATTCTGGGGCTGATCCTTTTCTTTACCGGGTTAATCGGGCAATTCTGGTGGTTGATTGTGCCGGGACTCTATGCGATTGGGGTGGTGGTCACGCCAGGCAACCAGCAGATCGATCTGGCGCTACGCCATCAACTCAGCATCGAGGAGTTGCAGGTTGAATTAGAGGAGTTGGTACGCAAGATCCGCAACCGGGTGCCGGCAGAGATTTTGAGCAAAGTCGAACACATTAAGGGTTCGATTGTCTCGATCCTACCCTATATTGTTGATGTCAACAGCGCGGATCACAGCGTACACATCATTCGCCAAACGGTCTTGGACTATCTGCCCGAAACGTTGCAGAATTACACCAGCCTGCCCCCGGCCTTTGCCAATCTACACCCAGTGCGTAATGGCAAAACTGCCCGCCAACTATTAGGTGAACAGCTCGATCTGCTCGACAAACAGATGGTCGAGGTGGCGGTCGATCTAGCGAAAAATGACACGCAGAAATTGCTGGCCCACGGCCGTTTTCTCGAATCTAAATTCAGCCAGAGCGATCTGCTGGCGGCGAATTAGGCGATCCCACGGAAACAGCGTTTATCCCGATTTGTTATCAGAGGACAGGATGACAAGATGACAAGATGAGAGCAACGCATTTATCCTGTCATCTTGTCATCCTGTCATCTTGTCATCCTGTCATCCTGTCATCTTGTCATCCTGTCCTCTGATTCATTGCACCCAGCCATTGCGCAGGGCAAAGAGCGCGAGCTGGGTGCGGTGGCTGAGATTGAGCTTGCGCAGCATGCTGCTCAGGTGCGTTTTGACCGTTTCATCGGTAATCGTCAAGCGCTGGGCAATTTCGTGGTTGGTCAAGCCATCGGCAATGCCCTGCAATACATCGAGTTCGCGGTTGGTCAACAGGTCGCGGTAGCGGGTGCCCTGCGCCGTCAGTAACAGTTGCTGCAACGCCGGGTCGAGGGTGGCCTTGCCTTGCGCGGCCTGACGAATCGTTGCTAGTAGGGTCTCTGGCTCGGCATCTTTGGCCAGATAGGTCAGCGCCCCGGCCCGCAAGGCCCCAATGATGCGCGCCTCATCATCAAAGCCACTCAACATGATCACCTTGACTGTGGGCAGCCGTCTTATGACTTGCTGCGTGGTTTCGATGCCATTGATGCCGCCGGGCAGGGCAATATCCATGATGATCACATCAGGTTGCCACAGCGCAAGCTGGGCCAACAGCGCCTCGCCGCTGGCCGCCGCGCCGACCACGCTTAGATCCGGCTGGGCATTGAGATAGGCCGTCAAGCTGTGGCGGACAATGCTATGATCATCGACCAACACCAGGCGCGTGTGGGTTGTCATCGCGTTACTCTCCCTTTTGATCTTTGCTTTTACCCGTTGCGGTCGCGGCATGCGCGGTCAGCCAGTGGACCCGCCGCCGGCTAATGTAGACCATTAACCCCAGATAGAGTGGTGCCCCACTGATGCAGGCGGCAAGGGCACCCGCCAGGAGCTTGGTGGCGAGGGAGGCTGCCGGCGCGTGGTTGTCAACCGGCTCGAAAAGGGCATAGAGATAGCCGACTATCGCCCCCGCTGCCATGATTAGGGCATAGACAAAGAGGTGCCGATAATATTTTTCGGCTTGCTGTTGTAAGGCGAGGGTCGTCCATGCCGGCAAGCGTTGGGAAAGCCAATGTTCCACCAACCATTTGCCGCCCAACAGCAGCAGCATGATGCTCACGCCAACCAGGCTACTGAAGTGCTGCTTTTGTTGCATGATCACCGCGCCGGTCAGCGGTAGCAGCACAATGAACAAGAGCCAGGTCAATGTGGTTGCCACCCCCCGCATCCATCTAACCGCCGCCGATGGCACCGGCACCGTGAACGAGGCTGCCGGCGGTGACCAATCATCTGCGGCCGCTTGCTGGGCGCGCTGCCAACGAATGTTTAGCGTTGAGGTGATCAGCGGCAGCAACATCAGCAGCAGCCAGACAAACCAGAAGCGATTCTCCGTCAGATAGCGCGTGCGCCACTCGGCAAGGGCCGGCGCATAGCCATTGTCTAAGAACCAGAAGAGTTGCATCAAACCAAAAAGTGGTAGGACCCACTGCAAACTGTGGCGTTGACTCTGCTCTTTCTCAATCGTGGTCCATTCGTGAACACTGTCGCGCATGGCATAACTGCGGACCAAGATCGCCCCCAGGCTGAGCAGTAGGCCGCTGCAAGCCAGCACAAAACCACGCCACGACCCTTGGTTGATGATCCCGGCCAACCCGAGAAAACTTGCGCCAAAGCCAAGCGTTGCCACCAGATCGACCCACCTCATCCACGGCCGGTAGCTTGCCGGGATGATCGGCCCCAGCAGTTGCCAGCGCTGCCAGAGCACCACCACCGCGGCGATCAGCACCAGTAGGATGAGCGGGGTAAAGGTCGGTATTGGCGCGGCTGCGAACAGATAGAGCAGCGCAGCGCCAATCGTCATGCCGGCGGTGCTGATCTGCCACGCCAATGTGTAGCGGCGTTCGACCAGCGCCGGGTCGATGCGGGGTTGTGGGCGCAAGAGGGGCAGCGTCAAGCGTACCTGACAACCCTGCCCCGGTGCCGCCGTGATCAGCGCGGTGCCGCCCAATTCGTGTAGGCGAGTGCGTACATTGAGCAAGCCCATCCCCGTTTGGCTGTGGGTGGGATCAAAGCCTTGCCCATCGTCGACAATCGTCAGGGTCAACTGTTTTTCGTCATGGGTCAGGTGGACGGTCACCGTTTGGGCGCGGGCGTGGCGGGCGATGTTGCTCAAGCTCTCTTGCACGGCCCGGAAGAGCGATTCTTGGGCCCCTAGCCCCAGCCGTTCACTGGCGGGTAGGTCGTCACAGTGCAGGGTCGTCGCCACTTCGGCCCGAAAGTGTAAGGCATCTAGTTGCTCGCGGATCGCTTCGATCAGCCCAATATTGTCCAGTGGATGAGGCCGCAACTGGGTGAGCAGTGCCTTCATTTCGCTGAGCGCGGCCTGGGTGAGGCTACGCACCTCTTGCAGCGCGGTCAAGGCCGCATCGACATCCTGACGCAAAAGACTCTGCGCCGTTGCGGCTACTACATTGATGCTAAACAACTGTTGTTTGATCGTATCGTGCAGATCGCGGGCCAGGCGGTTGCGCTCGGCCTGGGCTGCGCCTTCGCGTAGCTGTTCGAGCCAACGGGCCTGGGGCTGGTCCACTTGGCGGCTTGCTGATAAGCGCTGACGGTGCAGCCAAAAAAGCAGGGTGCTTTGGGCCAGGCTCAGGGCAAAGAGGGCATAGAGTCCCGTTGTTACCTGGGCAAAGAGGGTTGCGGCCAGCAGGCTCGCCACCGCAAGGAGCAGCCCAACCATGGCCAAAGTGCCCAGCCGACCGACCAGCGTTGGTTGCGTGCGTAGGGTAAGAGTTTTTGTCTCGATCATAGCGCAAATTCCTACTGGTGGAACCCCGGCATCGACACCCCGGCTGCCAACAGCGCATAGAGCAGCCCAATGCCGATGAGATTGTTGGCGCAATGGATGAGGAACGGGGTCCAAAGCGAGCGGCTGCGTTCAAAGCTGACGGCACAGACCAGGCCGATCAAAAACGCCGGAATGATCGTTGCCAACTCAATGTGAATGAGGGCGAAGAGCAGAGTGCTGACCAAGGTCGCCGCCCCAATCGACCAGCGACTACGCAGCCATCGATAGAGCATACCACGGAAAAAGATCTCTTCCGCAAGGGGTACGACAATTCCACCAAACAAAAGCATGCCGATCGCGCCGAGCCAGGAAAAGCCTTCGGGTGCGAGCGCGTTTGCTTGCTCGCTGACAATGCCCAAAGGGGCGAGGGCCAAGGCCAACAGCGTAACCCCGACCCGCAACAGGAGGGTCAGCCCCAATGCCCGCCCGATCCATTGCCAACTGATGGGAGTGAAGCCGATCTGCTGCCAGCCAAGCCGCTGGCGCCACATGCCAAAGAGATAGATGCAAAGTAACATCACCATCCCTTGCAGGGCGAGCACCGCGACCATATAGGCGGTGGTGATGGTTACTTCGCCGCCCGTTAACGTGGCGGGGAGCAGTAAAAGCGCTAAGACGGTGGCGCCCATCAACACGCCGCTGATAATGGCGAGGCTCATCCACAAAAAGGTGCGCCCGCGCCAGGGCATCGTGTCAAACGGCGGTAAAGCGGGGGGGTGGGTCATGACGTGATCTGCCTGTAACATACGATCCTCCAGTTTCAACATAAAATGGCTTTACACGGTTGCGTCGGCCAAGCGGCGTGGCACTCGCATGGGTTGCCCGCTCTTGGCCTAAGCGCAGTATAGCCATTGGCGTGTTTGCGCGCCTCCCCGATCTGGGGCATTTTTGTCTCCCTCTTTTGGGGGAGTCCATGCTGGTTCAGGGTGGCTGGGTAGGTGATGTTACGCGCAAAGTGACGTGCGGTCAGGCGGGGCGGTAGTTCAGCCGGTGCGGAAGCGGGTTGCTGTGGATGGGGATAGTATCGCTAGAAAGAGGCATTTGCTCTTGGTGAAGCGGTCGCGCTTAGGTGTCAACCGCTTCACCAAGAGCAAAATTTTGTTGCAACCTGATCGCTGGGGGGCGTATCCCCGACCCCGCCGTAAACGCGCCCAGTGGGCACCCGGGCTACCCAACAACGCCGGGTAAACCCGGCTAAGGGAGCCGGGTTTACCCGGCGTTGTTGGGTAGCCCAGCGGCTTTAGCCCTGGGCGAGCGTGGCAACCCTTGCATTCCAGTTGAACCAAAATTTGTTACGCCCAGAGCGGCTGAGCGGGAAAGTCAACGTGTGTCAGGCCAAGCACTTTCGCCAGTGTCGGCGCGACCTGCGTGGCCGTGGCACTGGCAACGCGACCTTGGTGCACAGCCGGGCCGGCAAAGAGCGCAAAGCGATCATCGCCCGTCCAACCTGGCTTTAAGCCGTGGGTCGAGCTTGCTTTGGGCTTGCCGGTTGGTGCGGTTTCCGCCGGGTTATCCCCTTCAAAGCTGGTCTGGTGGGGTGCGACAAAGACATAGACCTGATCGCGCAGTTCGACCGGCACACATTCATTCGGGAAGGGTTCAACCCCATAGGCGGCCAGCTTTTCTGCAACCATACGCAACTCGGCTTGATCCTTGGGGGCGACGAGCAAACTGCCCCCTTCACATTGCGCGGTCACGCCGGGGATGATCACCTGGGGGTGCAGCGCCGTCTCGATGTGGCTGTGGCCGTGGTCGCTGAGGACGGCAATATTCCACTCATCCGCGACGCCAGCGTTACGCAGCCGCTGCATGATCCGTCCCAGGGCCATATCGGCCTGTTCCACGGAAAAGTGACCCAGTTCGCTCTTATAACCGTTGTAATGTTGTAGGGTATCGGTCATTAGGAATTCAGCCCAAATTAAATCAGGGGCATTGGGGCTGGCGGCCAACGCACCTACCCAATCGGCGGCCAGTTGGTCGGCCATGAGGGCATAGAGGGGGAAGGTTGCCGGATTTTTCCGGTCCAACCCTTTGGGGAAGTGGGTGGGTAGCCCAGCTTGCTGGCAGACCGCCACAAAGTCATCGTGGAGCGGCGCGCTGGCCACCCGCTGCCAGGCCGCGCCGGAGGTGGTCGGGGCCGTATCACGCGCCCGTTGGATCATCTCGCCTTCGATCCACCAAGGCGCTTTCATGATGTCGGCATCCTCGGCGCGGATCATGCCGGCGTTGATGCTGGCGACCCGCTTGCCGGCTTGTTTCACCAACTGCGGAATCGTGGGGACGCGGATATCATCTGGCCCGGCGTAACGAAAGGCCCCCACCCCATCCCAGATCAGGTTGCCATAGACGCCACTCACATCGGCAGTGACGCCGGTGAGCATGGAGGTGCGCCCCGGCAGCGAGGTGCCAAGCGCTTCGCTGCGCAAGTTTTCAACACGGAAACCGCGCTGCTCTAAGGCTGAAAAATGGGGTAGACGCTTACGGTCGCTCGCATAGTGCTCTGCGGCGACACCGTCGATCATGTAGACAATCAGTTTTTGGGACATGGAGACTCCTTGCTGTGAATGGATTGGGTTTGCAAGGAGGATAACTGGTCGAGGTTAAGCGCTTATCAAGCGACGGTTAAAGTTTGTCAATGCACAAGCGCTCTCGTTGTGCATCACTGATCTTGATGGTGCCTAGCGCGCGATTAGAGCAGAAAAAAGTCTTCTGCCGAGACATACAGCACAGCAACCGGCGTGCCGGCCGCCGGCAGCGTCTTTGCCTGTAAATCATTACGGATTTCCGCGCTGTGTCCTTGGATGACTTGACCGGTGGGTGCCATAAATTCATAAGTGACCGCAACCTTGTAACCGCTTTCTTCAACCCTGCCGACCGTCGTCAAAACGCAGCCAATCACCACTTGCCCTTGCGCTAAAATGGTTTGGAGCCGTTGGCGGTAGTAGTGAGGCAGGTAGAAGCCGCCGACCCATAACAAGATCAGCGCGACCCCATAGCCAACGCCTAATTGCCACCACTGCCAACTGTACCATCCCAAAAAGAAGAACAGGATGAGATCCAGCAAAGCCACGAGGAGGATGAAACTTTTTACATCCTCGACCGGTGAATAGACTTTGCCGGTACCGTCCTGGAGAAAGGCGCGGTTCTGCTCATACATCAGAAAAATGGCTTGGGCATTGGTAGTTAGCATTAAATAGTCACTGTGATCCATCAGCAAAAGTCTTAACCTCGTGGTACCGGCACCGGCGTCACCTTCCAGATCTCCTGGCAATATTGGCGGATCGTGCGATCCGAGGAGAAGAAGCCGCAGCGTGCGGTGTTGAGGATCGATATGCGTGTCCACTGGTCGAGGTTGCGATAGGCGGCATCGACCTGGGTCTGGCACGCGCTGTACGAAGCATAGTCGGCGAGCAGTAAGAATTCGTCGTTGTAAAGCAAGCTATCGACAATCGGGCGGAAAAGATTGGGATCGCCATGCGAGAAGGCACCACCGGCAATGCTGTCGATTACCCGTTTCAATGCCGGGTTGCCCTGGTAGTCGTTACTCGCCGAAGCGACCGCTAGGCCTCTTTACTGCCCTGGGGGTGCTGCCGGGCTTAAGCAAGCGTGTCAACATGAGTCAGCTCCTCCAAAGCGCGCTAGACCGCGGTCGCCGTAAAACCATCGTTTACTCATAGAATTTACTCATAAAGTAATTGGCAGGTGTTCAATCAGAGCAGCGTAGCGCAGGTTAGAGATTCATACCAGCTATTGTCAATCGCTCGTGTTAACAGCTTGTCAAATAAAGGTTAAATCTCAGCGGTGCGATTGGCTTGCGGGCACAATTATACTCAGTAGACCGCAACGGTCGGCGGCTGAGCTTCGTCCTGCGTACGCCCAATGGCGCTTGCCTTCCAGGCGCGCCTTTGGGCGCGAAGGGTTTGTCGAAGCCAGAGACCGTTGCGGTCTACTGATACTTCTTATTTGCAGCAGCGCGAGACAGGATGGCAGTGGCAAAAAACGGGGCAAAAAACGGATAGCCGCGCAATGTAGCGTTTGCCAATCGGTTACGCAGGGCACATAATGAAAGTACATTTCAAAACCGTGCGTGACTGATAAACCCTCAAACTCACTTACCTTTAACCACATGAAACTAAACCTACGTAGTGCCAGTGCTGTCACCCTCTTCATCGCCGCCCTCCTTTTGCTCTTTGCCTGGCTGCTTAACGGGCGTAACGATGATCTGAGCGCGTCACTACGAGAATTAGCCGCGGTCGTGCTGACCGCGGATGGGCAAATCGACCCAACGTCCGCAGGCGTAACATTGCCGGAGACGACGACCGTGCCGCCCACCCCATCACCGCTGCCGCCCAAGGCCACGCCCCCCAGCTTCTACCAAATTTACTTTACCCAACCGACCTGTCCACCAGAAGAGGCACGCCAAGGCGGCCTCGATGCGACGATCGCCGCCGACCTGCTGCAGGCGCAGCAACAGGTTGATGTCGCCGCCTTTGATCTCGATGCGCCCGCGTTGGTTGATGCGCTGATTGCACTGGAAGCACAGGGCATCCGCGTGCGCATCGTGACCGATACTGATAATGCCGATCTGGCGAGCATCCGCCGCTTGCGCCGCAATGGCGTCAGCGTGGTGGAGGATAAACGCAGCGGTTTGATGCACAACAAGTTTATTATCATCGACCAGCACTATCTGTGGACCGGTTCTATGAATCTGGCGACCAACGATATTTATTGCCATAACAATAACTTTGTGCGCTTTGATTCATCGGAACTGGCGGCTAACTACACGGCTGAGATGAATGAGATGTATGACGAGCGCAGCTTTGGCCCAACGTCGCCGGCCAATACGCCCAACGAACAGTTGATGCTGCATGGCCTGGCGCTGGAAAATTATTTCGCCCCGGAACGGGAGTTGGAGTTGGTGAATGTGATTGCGCGCACTGTGGTGCGGGCGGAGCGGGAGATTCTCTTCCTGGCCTTCTCCTTTACGAATGAAGAGATCGGCGAGGCGATGCTGGGGCGGGCCGATGCTGGGGTGCTCATTCGTGGCGTCTTTGAAAAAGTGGGGGCAGAAGCTGGTTACTATCCATTGATGCGTGGTGCCGGTTTGGCCAATGTCGAGGTGCGCTTGGATGGCAATCCGGCATTGTTGCACCACAAGGTCATCATTGTCGACCGCACAACGGTGATCTTTGGTTCGTTTAATTTTAGCGCCAGTGCCAACCGCAATAATGATGAGAATATTGTCGTGGTTAACGATGCGACCTTTGCCGGCTACTTTGTGCAGGAGTTCGAGCAACGGTGGGCAGAGGCGGCGGTGGAATGAGCAAAGATTGGCTCCATTTGAGCTTTGCCTATGGCTTTCCACCAGCGCAACATGAAGCGCTCCAGCAATTGGTGCGCGAAACTATCGATCCACACGCGCCTGTACAGTGGGAGCTGCGTTTCTATGAGCGCCCTGCGGACCAGCGATGGACTTGTCATGGCCGGTGGGGGTTGAAGGGGGATTGAAGCGCGCTCCTTTTGCAACGCCTTGAAAGGTAGCGTGTCAACATCTTGTTAATCTTTTTCCGCGATAATAAACAGGTCTATCAACACTGATAGCCTGAATGTTAACCATCGATCCATAGATAAATTTTTGGAGAAACAACGTGGCACAGATTAAACCGGAATCCATGCAGAAGACCCAACGCACCAACGCCTTGGCACCCGCAATTTTATGCTTCCTATTACTTGGCCTCGCCTTCTATTTCCAAAAATTTCGCCAACAACGGCAACATTATCAAACATTGCGCAAATTGCAGCAGGCCGCCATTGACACCCATGGCGCGCAATTTAACCTGGCACCGGCGACAACCAGCCGCGCGGATCACACCCAACCACCGGCGTTACCCTCTTTTGCCGAACATCTCGCGTTAATGCCCAACTTTTTGCCGGACGCGGCTTTTCAACAACTGCACGACGAAATTCGCCAACTCGGCCAGACCGAACGCAGCTATCTGCCCATCCATAAGCAGGGCGGCACCGTGGCCTACGAAACGCTGCATCACCATGCGCCCAAGGTGATTGCCTTTTTTAATCATGCGGATTTACACAATCTGCTCTCACGCCTGATTGGCGAAACCGTCTATCCCACCCCCATCGAAGACCAAAGCGCGTGCTCACTGCTTTTCTATACCCAACCGGGTGATCATATCAACTGGCACTATGATCACAATTTTTACAATGGCCGCCACTTTACTGTGCTGCTGCCGATTGTCAACCAGCAGAATGACGCGCCGGAACAGTTGTCATCGGCGCAACTGATGGTCAAAACAGGCGATCACGAACAGGTAATTGCCGGTAACCCCAATACGTTGATTGTCTTTGAAGGGGCCAAGGTGCTGCACAAAGTCACCCGGTTGGCCCCCAACGAGACGCGCATCATCCTGAGCATGACCTTTGCCACCACGCCCCAGGCCTCGTTGGTGAAGCAGATTGCTCGGCGCATCAAGGATGTCGCCTTTTTTGGGATTCGTGCCCTCTGGACATAATCAAGCAAAGTCCGCCGGTGCTTGTAACTAACGACAAGTCACCCCTCCCGCGCCCCTGCTAAGGGAGGGAATGGTTGACCCCGTAACCATTCCTCCCCTTAGCAGGGGGAGGTTAGCAGGGGGAGGTTAGCAGGGGGTTAGTTTTAAAGCGCCAGCAACCCGGTTTGGTGCAAGGCCTGTAGGGTAACGACCAGTGCATTGATCAGGGGCCGGATCTGTAAGATCCGCAGCGGCAGCGGCACACGCGCAAAGAACTGCCCGGCATAGACAACGAGGAGGCCGGTCGCGGTCAACACGGTCGCCAGGTCCCTGCTAAAAATCAGAATCAGCAGCAACCCTAAGCCAACGTTAGCATTGTAGCGCGGTCTAGGGGATGGCGCACCTTGTCGATAATCATTATCAATGGCCAATCATCCTGCTGGCGGGCGCGTCCCCATTTGGGGGCTAACGTCCCCGGCACAGGTGGGTGAAGCGTACGCTAACAAACCAACGCAGCAACCAATCTATCGCCATGCTGCTCCGCTAACCGGTGCGATCCCAGCCAGGTGAGGCGGCCCAAGTCAATCTACTTTTAATCCAAAAAAGTGGCCATATAACGAATCGATCTGCCAGCCATCCACCGCGCAACTCTTCATACGGGCAATGTCAACCGCCTCTAATTGTTGAAACGAATGAGCGGGATAGCGGAAGCTGTTGATGCAGGCAATCGTCAGCGCGCCGCGTTCATGCACCTGCGTTATCGCTTCATCCGTCACCGCGTCGGGGTCGTCAAACCAGAAGTAACCCGTCAGTGATTCTCCCGTTGCCAACATGGCGGTTAGATTGTCGGCGCGGATCGGCCAGAGGGTTGAAGGGGGCAGGGCGGCGCGCACTTCGGGGCGCATGGAGAGGGTCAGCATGGCGTTGTCGAAGCCACGTTCGACAAAGAGGGTGACCACGCGCTGCAAATAGTCTGCCGGCAAGGGGTCGGGGGTAAAGGTCTTCAGGTCGAGCATCACGCCCAGATCGTGCTTGACACAGAGATCCAGCGCGGCTTGTAGTGTCAAGATCGTTTGCGCAGTCCCACGATAGGTAAATTTGCTCAGCGCCGTGCTGGGAAAATCGCTGATGTTGCCCGCGACGCCACAGTCCACCAATAACCCACCCCGCCCACCGTGACCGTGAAAGAGGACGGGGACATGGTCCGCGGCGCAACAGATATCCAGTTCCACCAAATCATAGCCCTGTTGCGCGGCTAATTCGATGGCGCGGGCGGAGTTTTCCGGCGCATCGGGCGCAATCACACCGCCGCGATGGGCAATCATAAGCGGTCGGCGCGCGGCGAGGTCAGCTTTGTTGTGAAGATTGATCATTGGTTATATTTTTCGTTTAGGCTACCGAATGAATTCGGTAGCTGATAGGCGAAATGCGTTGGCGCTTTGCGCCCATTGCATGAAAAAACGCATTGAGTTGGCATCTATTTATGAAGGGTAATAATTTACTTTAGGCTTGGTATCGTAGCGGCATGCCATGCCGCTACGATGACCAAGCCTAAATTTTTCAACCTGCATGCGCAGCATTAGCAGGGAGCAATTACGCACACTGTCAGCAGATTTTGAGAACGGATTGAACGGATTCACCTTGTCAAAATCCGTTCTAGGGGTAGACGCAGAACGGATTTTGACCATAACTATCGGCTAAATCCGTTCTCAAAATCCGTTGACAGCATCCGCAGCTTGTGCGAGCGTTGCATGAATTTGCCAGTGATAACTGCCGGACTGATCAACCGCGTGGTCAACATCTTCGCAGCGGTAGAGGGTGAAATGACGCAGCAGATGTTGGGCCTCGGCGCGGTTAAAGTAGTGGTGGGGGTGGCTGCTTTCGCCGCTGTCGGGGATGACAAAGGTGTTATGTTCGATCTCGTTACCCTTGCCATAACGTGTGTGCGAGTGGGAAATAAGGGTGCAGATGAGGTGCCCGCCCGGCTTGAGGCAACGTTCAATTTCTGTCACTGTCTGTTGAATGACGTCAATGGTGCCGTGGTAGATTACATTCCAGGTGATGATCAAATCAAAAAAGTTGTCGGCATAGGGCAACTTGGTCATGTCGCCGGTGAGCAGGTTGAGGGAGAGCCCTTCGCGATCCGCCCAGGCATTGGCATAGGCGAGGCCATTCGCTGCGGCGTCGAGCCCATACATCGTAATGCCCTGTTGTGCCAATAGGATGGCATGACGCCCAACCCCAAAGCCCAAATCGAGGCCGCGCTGCACATTCGCCGCGCGTAATGCCGGCAGTAACGCGACCACAAATTGATCCGCTTCCAACCATTCCCGCCGACCTGCTTCCGTGGCCCAGGCTTCGTTCCATGCTTCCATACGGTTACTCGCTTGTCTACGTTACATAAACTTGGTTGTGTGCAAGGGGGGCAAGGTAAAGGTGCTCTCAACTCGATAAGCACAGCCTTCACGCCCAGCCAATTGTGCCTTGATCATAATTTCTAAGACGTGATAGGCGTGTTCCGGGGTGACAATCGGTGCTGTGCCGGTTTGAATACATTCCACCAGATGGCGCAAGCCGTCGGTCCACCACCAGGTCGGGGCGGTTTCGTCAAAACTTTGCCAGGCACCCACACGGTTGAGCCAGAGTTCATAGCCATTTGGCTTAAAATCGTTGCCTAGCAGTTGCATCGTCCCGGTGCTGCCATAAAGTTCCAACGCGGGGGAACGATAACGCTGCATGGTAAAGCCGGTGGTGACGGTGGCAAAGGTCGCTTCACCAAATTCTAACATGATCTGCATGGTATCCGGTACTTCAACCTCCAGCGGGCGGCCATCAACGATGCGCTCTGGTTGGGCAATGCCGCTCATCGCCATCACACGGCGGACAGGGCCAAGCAGACCGGTCAAGCTGGTGATGTTATAGACGCCCAGATCAAAGAGCGGGCCGCCCCCTTCTTGGTAGAACCACGGCCCCCAGGTTGGACCCGCATGGCCGTAGCGGGCGCGGGCCAAGGTCACCTGGCCAATTTCACCGGCCAACAGCCGGTGATGCATCGCCTGATAGGTGGGACTGAGGATGGTAAAGGGGGCCGGGACGAGATAACCAGGGCTCTGCCTGGCCAGGGCGACTAAGTCGGCGGCTTCGGCCAACGTTGTCGCCATCGGCTTCTCCACCAGCACATGTTTGCCGGCCAAGAGCGCGGCCTTGGTGATCTGGCCATGTTGGCGCATGGAGGTAAGCACCAACACCAAGTCGACCTCTGCGTGGTTGACCAAGGCTTGATAGTCGGTGGTGAAATTGGTGATACCAAATTCATCCAACATACATTGCTGTTTGTCCGCCATCACATCACAGGCCCAAGTCAGCTCAACTAGTCCTTCGCCACGCAACAATTTAAGGGTGCGACCATAGGAACCAAAGGTTACTTGCCCACAGCCAACAATCCCAATCCGTACTGGTTGCACCATAAAAGACTCCTTATTTGGCCGCTTCAAAATTTAAATGATTCACGAAGTTTCACGAAGACAGACCTACGCTGATCAACCACCTGCGATTCGGTTGCGCCAAAAGGATTTTCTTCGTGAAACGTAACTACCAAGCCACCCCACCCTAACCCTCCCCTGGTAAGGGAGGGAATAGTTGACCCCGATACCATTCCTCCCCTTACCAGGGGGAGGAATGGTGGGGGTGGCTTGGTAGTTACTTTTGAAGCAGTATTAACGCACCTGATAACTGGTGGTATCAACCAACAAGGGGGTGGCAAAGGCGTTGGCAACGCGATCCCACGGCACAAATTTGAAGTTGGTGCTGGCATTCTCCATCTCGCCATCATCTTCCACCATGTAGGCCGGATCGTTCAAACCATCCTGCACGACCAGTAAGCCGTTGGGGAATTTGTCACCGAGGGGCAGATTGATCACATGCGCGCCATCACACTCTTCGACGCTGTCAATGTCACCGTTGCTGCCGACTTGGAAGCTGCCAAGATAAGCATTATCGCCACTGCGGCTGAAGAGAGCAAAGGTATTATCGCCCTGACTCGAAGCTAACAGATAACCCTCTTCATCAGGCCCGTAGTAGATCGTCAACCCTTCGACATCGGCGGCTAGATACGCCCCGTCCGGCTGGACCGCATGGATCAAGGTGGCTTCTGCGCTGCCGGTGGCGGCGGCGTCCAGCTTCCAAATGCCGACATTTTCCTGCCCGGCATAGAGGACGCCCAACTGCTGATCGACGACCATCCCTTCGATCTGGGCATCTTCCAACGCGCCATCGGCCGGCGTCGGCAAGGTTACGGTGCGCACGGTGCTGTAGCTGACCAAGCCGCTACCATTGTCACTGAGTTCCAGTTGGGCGAGATCACCGGTTTCGCGGCGGCTGACAAAGGCATAGAATTTACCGTCGGGCGCGGCATAGGTGCCCAGCCCGTACGCCGTCGTCGTTTCATCGGATGCTGCGCCGGCTGGGGTAAAGATCAGGGGCGTGGCCGGATCACTCACATCGGTCAGTTGACGGGTGGTGGGGTCAATGACGAAGATGGCGAGGTTATCTTTATAGCGATCCGAGGCCACCGTCAAATCAACCGTCGTGTCACCGAGCGGAAAGCCATAAATCAAGTCAACATTATTGTAGCGCACCCCTTCATACACAATGTGCTGCAGCAGGTTGCCATCCAGGTCATAAACATCAAGGCCCCCCTCTTTCAGCACGCCAACCACCAGACTTTGGGCCGCGTCGGTCGGGTGGACCCAAATCGCCGGGTCGTCGGCATCACCGGTACGTTCGTCGGCGGGCAATTCATCGACCGCGACATCAAGCAGATAATCAGTTTCGAGCACAGGCAAGACGCTGGGTAGCGCCGGGGCCTCGGCTGTGGTGGGTTGGGTGGCCACGATGGGCTGGATCGGTTGGCAGGCCACGGTCAGGGACAGCAAGACCAAGGGGATGATGGCTAGGAATTGACGTTGATTACGCATATCGGGTCCTTGTTCCTTTGTTTATCATATTGATGGTGGGGCATCAATGTAATCTTGGCGCAAACGTATTAACAGCCGGTCAATTCAAAGTTAACAGATCGCCGCGTGGCTTTAGGTCTATGCCGCACCAAAACGCGTTGCCGATTCGGTAATCGCTAGATCCGCCAACACGGGCAAATGATCGGATGGATAGATACCGTCCCAGTGATCTGCCAACACAGCATGACGTAGCACCTGGATCTGGGTGGAGGGATGGTAAAAGATGTAGTCAATTTTGTCACGGAGTGGGTTGACAAAGCTGCAATTGGTGGTTGCCGTTGGGCCATGATGAGGGGTGGCACTCGTGGTCATGGCATCATATAACTGCGGCCCCGCCACTTCTTCTTCGGCTGTGAGCAGTTGATAGGGTGGGGCATCTGGCGTGCAGTTAAAATCACCGGTGACGATCACCGGCAACGTCGCTGGCCGAGCAGCAAGAAAGCGGCGCAACAGGCGCGCACTCTCCAGCCGTGCGCGCACGCCTCGGTGGTCAAAATGGGTATTGAGATGTAAGAATGTTTGCCCTGTCGCTTGATCAAACAAACTTGCCCAGGTGGCAATGCGTGGGTAAGTCGCATCCCAGCCGACACTACCAACCACGTCGGGGGTTGGCGACAGCCAGAAGGAGTTACTTTGCACTAAGCGTAGCCGTGCGCGTCGATAGCAGATCAAGGTATGTTCGCCCGTGCGTTGACCATCATTACGCCCTACCCCTAGCCAGGCAAAGTCAGGGAGCTGCGTCATCAAGTCATCTAACTGATCGGGTAACACTTCTTGTAACCCAATGAGATCCGGTTGATAGAGGGTAAGCAGGCTGGCGACCCGTGCACGGCGCTGCGGCCAGGCATTATCACCGTCGGGCGCATTACCATTGCGAATGTTATAGGAGATGATGCGGAGCATTAGGTTGGACTCATGGTTTTTGCGCTTTCCAGCGCGTTGGGATATATAAGCAAACGCGTCGGCGTATTGCCACAGCCTACTACTGTAACAGGGGAAAGTTAATAGCGGTCTAGCGATCTGTTAACTGATCGTTAATCTTCGTAGATCATTAAAACTTTGAGATTTTCTAAGCGACCGACTGTGGCAAGGCGTAGTTGTCGGACGCGCGCTGTTGATCCAATAGGCTGCGCACGCGCGCGGCCAACTCATCAATTGCATAGGGCTTGGCGAGAAAATCGATCAGCGCAAAATTGACCAGATCGTCGGGCCGTTCATCGACATAGCCGGAGACAATGAGCACCGGTAGTTGGGGGCGGAGGGCAAGGATCGCCTTCGCCACATCCTTGCCATTCATCTGCGGCATCATCATGTCGGTGATCAACAGCGCGAACGCAGCGGGGTTTGTTTGCGCGTAATGGACGGCATCCACGCCGGCGGCAAACGCTAATACCTTGTAGCCAAATTCCTGCAAGCCTTCCGCGGTAATGGTGCGCACATTCGGGTCATCTTCTACATAGAGGATGGTTTCGTCGCCGTAACCACTGCCGGTCATCTCCCGTGCGGCTAGTGTATTGATCGGTGCCTCCACATAGGGCAAAAAGATCTGAAAGGTTGTACCCCTGTGGGGGACGCTTTGCACACTGATGTGGCCGCCATTCTGTTGCACGATGCCATGACAGATGGCCAAGCCCAACCCACTGTGCCCACTCCCCAGCTTGGTGGTAAAGAAAGGATCAAAAATGTTGCTGATGATGGCGGGATCAATCCCTGACCCGGTGTCACTGACTTCCAGCACCACATAGTGACCGGCCTGCGCATGCAAAAAGCGGCGTGCGCTTTCTGTCGTCAGCGTCAGCTCGTCGCAATGGATCTGGAATTGCCCGCCGGCGGTCATCGCCTCATTCGCATTGGTTGCGAGATTAAGCAAAAGCTGTTCAAGTTGGGTACGGGCGATGCGGATCGGCATCGGCCTTGCCGCCGGCGTTAGTGTAAATGTAATCGTTTTTTCGAGCGTCTGTTGTAGCAGTGGCGCAATTTCGGCCAACAGGATCTTGAGATCCATGATCTCCGGCTCGATTACCTGCTTGCGTGCGAAGGAGAGTAATTGGCTAGTGACGCGTGCGCCCTTTGTGCTTGCCGTGGCAATTTGTGCCAGCGCTCGCTGCACCTGGGTTTGCTCTGGTTGAACATGACGAACGGCCATACTGGCGAAGCCTTGGATCACCGTGAGGAGGTTGTTGAAATCGTGGGCAACGCCACCCGCCATACGACCCAAACTTTCCATCTTGCGCGCCGCCACCAACTGCTCTTCCAACAACTTGCGATTGGTGATATTACGCACCAATGCTAAAACGACATCACCCTCGGCGGCAACAAGGCGCGCTTCATAATAGTGGGTTTCACCAACAAAGGGGAGCATATATTCAAAGGTGGCACATTCGCCGGTTCTATAAGCCAACTCAATCCCTTGACCCACTTGCGCCGCAAGCGGCGGCGGCATAATATCGCGTAAATTTCTGCCAACCAGTTGATCCGGTGGCGCGAGCAAGTGTTCTCCGGGTGGCAAATGGAAATCAACGACATCCCCGGCGCGATTCAGGGTAAATAAAAGATCGGGCATCGCTTCCAGCAAGGCGCGATAGCGTGCTTGCTGTTGCCGGAGCGTTTCTTCTGTGCGTAAGCGGATCGTCAGATGGCCCAACGCAAAGCCATAGGCGGCCAGCAATTCCCCCTCATCATCGGTATAAGGGCGGTGGTGTAAGAGGTTATCGGTAAAGAGATAGCCAACGATTTGATCGCCATGCCAGAGCGCGGAAGCGGCATTCCAACCCTGGCCGACCGTCTGATTCTGATTCGTACCTGGTTCCGGCTGATACAACTCGGAGTGGAGAATCACCCGCGCATGATTTTCACGCAGGAATTTGGCTTCAAAGAGCCAATCTGCTGCACTCATTTGAATGGTCGTGCCATGTTCAACACAAAGTTGGCCGTTGGCATCTGTGCCATAGGTCCCGGTAATCACCTTGGGATCATCGGCGCGGCAAAAGTAGAGCCCCAGGCGGTCGAAGCCCAAGAGGCTAATCCCCAGCGCGACGGCATCGTGTGCCAATTGGTCAATCGAGGTGACACTCATCAACTGAATCACCACACGATTTAGGGCGGTTAGTCGTTTTTGTAGAGTTAGCTCAGCAATATTACGTTGGCCTGTTGCCATAAATTCCTGTTCCTACTAGCTAGTCGATGGTTTGTTACTGCGCATGGTTCACCGCGCGCCCTTTGCTTAATCATAGCATAGCAGAAGATAGGGGTAAATACGTCTTTGGTATTGGGGCGCGTCCCAGATTTTCGGTGGCAGACCAGACCGGTTTCACAAACCGGTCTGGTCTATACTCAGGCCAGAATGAGAACCGGCGTTGTCGGCGGCCCATCTTCCTGGAAGGGGTCACAGCTTGTCTCTGTCCGTTCATCCGTCTGACCCCTTCGAGGAAGATTAGAAACGCCGCTTTTCAAGTTGATTTGAGTATCTGTAACCGCTACTGACGATTTTGTGGCCGCGCTTACCTCATCTACACTGTCCCCGTATTAACAAGTTATTAACGTATCTTTGCTAGGATCTCCCCTGCTAAACCATCCCTTTATTGATGCAATCATCTGGAGTAGATAATGAACCACAATGACGACAATGCCTATGGTGCGCGGAACGATGACGCCGCCGATTGGCTGGAAGCTGAATTGAGCGATATGCTCGATGAAGATTACGAATTGGAGCTGTCGGAGCCGGCGCTCTCCATGGAACTGCGGCGGATATACAAAGAGAAGCATCCCGACACGCTGGATCATAGGCGCTATTTCAAGGCGCTGTTAACCTTGCAAGCCGAGTTGATCAAGCTGCAAGATTGGGTGGTCGCCAATGACGAGAAGATTGTGGTCATCTTTGAAGGGCGCGACTCGGCCGGCAAGGGCGGGGCGATTAAGCGGATCACACAGCGGCTCAACCCGCGCGTCTGCCGGGTCGTGGCGCTACCCAAGCCCAACGATCGCGAAAAGACGCAGTGGTATTTCCAGCGCTACGTGCCCCATTTGCCTGCCGGCGGTGAGATTGTCCTGTTTGATCGCTCGTGGTACAACCGTTCCGGCGTGGAGCGGGTGATGGGCTTTGCCGGCCCGGATCAGGTGGAGCAGTTTTTTCAGGATGTGCCGGAATTTGAGCGGATGCTGGTGCGTTCGGGCATTCGCCTAATCAAGTACTGGTTCTCGATCACAGACCAAGAACAACAGTTGCGCTTTCTGATGCGCATTCATGATCCGTTGAAACAGTGGAAACTAAGCCCGATGGATCTGCAATCGCGCGTGCGTTGGGAGGATTATACCAAAGCCAAAGAGGCGACCTTTGAGCGCACCAATATCCCCGAAGCGCCCTGGTATATCGTCGAGGCGAACGATAAAAAACGCGCCCGGCTCAACTGTATTCATCATTTCCTTGATCAGATCCCCTACACGGACGTGCCGCGCGAAACCATCACCTTGCCGGAGCGGGTCTTTAATCAAGACTATGAACGCAAGATGCTGTCGCAGGAGCTTTATGTGCCGTCGCGCTATTAAGCTGAGGGTTCTATGAAGATATTTGTTGCCGGTGGAACAGGTGCGATCGGTCGCCATGCCGTACCAGCCCTTGTCCGTGCCGGGCACACAGTCACCGCGCTGGCGCGGACGCCGGAGAAAGCAGTTGCATTGGCCAAACAAGGGGCCGAGCCGGTGATGATTTCGCTTTTCGACCGGTCAGCCCTAGCGGCGACGTTTGCTGGGCATGACGCAGTTGTCAACTTGACATCAGCGATCCCACCCATGACGCAGTTTATGCTTACCAAGGCATGGCGAGAGAACAATCGTGTCCGTACAGAAGGTTCTGCCGCGATTATCGATGCGGCAATTGCGGAGCGTGTTGCTCATGTGGTGCAAGAGTCGGTCAGTATGCTCTACCCAGATCGCGGTACGGCGTGGATCGACGAGGATACACCAACCGACCACTTCCCTATGGCCCATGCAAACTTAGCTGCGGAGGCCAACGTGAAACGCTTCTCGGCGCAAGGTGGCACAGGTGTCGTGCTGCGTTTCGGTTGGTTTTACGGTCCAGGTGCCACACACAGCGAACAGTTCTTAGCGTTGGCACGTCGTCATATCTGTGTCATGATGGGCCGCGCTGATGGATATGTCTCATCGCTGCATGTCGCCGATGGGGGGGCGGCTGTTGTCGCGGCATTAGCCGCCCCCGCCGGGATCTTTAACGTCGTTGATGACGAACCTTTGACAAAGCGCGCATATGCCGATGCCCTTGCCAGCGCGGCCCGCACAAACGCGTGGCTACGTCTTCCTGGGCAAGCAGCGCTACTCCTTGGCGACCGTTCTACATCACTGACGCGGTCGCTGCGCGTTAGCAATCAGCGCTTCAAGCAGGTTACAGGATGGCAACCGCTCTATCCGAACGCACACGCCGGTTGGCTCGCCACCGCAGCACTGATTGACGCGCGCTGAATCATTCAGTAGCCAGTGACGACCTTAGCAAACGCGCTGCTAAAATCGTGACACTATACTTGGCTCTGTCATAATTTAACATTTTACTCGTGTATAAAATGTTAAATTATGACAACCGCTGGTATATCTCTTATTCTTTTTGACAGGGTAAGTTGGTAGAATTACTGGGCGACACCAAGGCCAGCCAAGTAAGTCATGGCTTGCCCAATCTTACCGGCGTCCTTTAATTCTAATACCAGGCGCGGCAGGTGATCCAACTCAGCGAGTGCCTCAAACAGTGCTTGCCAGTTGAGATTACCCATGCCGGGCGGCCAGTGGCGGTCAAGATGACCATCGACATCTTGCAGGTGTAGATGACCGAGTAATGCGCCTCCCTCGCGTACCCACTGGTCGGGGGTCGGCCCGCCGAATTGATGCATGATCAAGGCATGGCCGGTGTCGAGGCTCAACTGGACAAAGGGGCTGTTAAACGAGCGCACCAATGAGAGCAGCGGGGTAATGCTATTGTCGTAACAGACCTCAATCATGATCGGGCAGTTGTGTTGCGCGGCCAGCGGCACAATGGCATCAAGGATGGTGTGGGCCGAGTCGATCTCCTGTTGCAGACCCTGGCTCCAGGAATGCTGCATCTGCGCATGGCCGAAACAATCAAAGGGGCTGTGGAGCACCATGTGCGTCCCACCCAATTCGGCACAAACGTCAAGCCCTTGTTTGAGGCGATCTTGCACCAGGGCGCGCACCCGTTTGTCAAGCGTAATCAAAGGCAGGCCATCGGTGGGACCATGAATACCTAGCCGGCCGTGGTAACCATCGAGCAGTGATTTGGCCTGTTGCAACAGCGGTTTCCAATCTTCATCGAGCAGATTACAATTATAAAAATCCTGGATCTCCAGATCACGTTGGTCGGCAATGAGCCATTCGCGATAGGTCGAAAGTTCGTGAACTTGCAAGGCCGCGCCGATGCGGATGGGCAGATTGTTCATGGGTCGATGCTCCTTGATTAGTTATGGCATTGTGGTTGCGTTGACGATATGACAGCGAATTGCATGTCCATCACGCGTCGTTTGCCAGGGCGGTGTTTGCTCATTACAGATCGCGCCCAGGTGGTGTGGACAGCGCGCTTGAAATGGACAGCCGCGCGCCGGCGGGCCGGCCGATGGGCGATCCGCGGCCGGCGACCGGGGATGTTGACCGGGTATGGGTTCAGGCACGGCCGCCAACAACATTTCGGTGTAGGGATGAAAAGGTGGTGCGTAGACCTGGGCCACCGTCCCCACCTCACAAAGCCGCCCTTGATAGAGGACGGCGACGCGGTCGGCAATCGCACGCACAACGGCCAGATCGTGGGCGATAAAGAGATAGGTGACCCCGCGCTCCCGTTGCAATGTCACCAGCAGATCGAGCACCGCGGCCTGCACTGACACATCCAACGCCGAGACCACTTCATCGCAAAGCACTAATTCCGGTTCAGCAGCAAAGGCGCGTGCAATCGCGACGCGCTGTTTCTCCCCGCCAGAAAGTTGCCCTGGAAAGCGATCCAGATAGTGCGCGCCCAGCCGCATCTGCGCCAAGAGTTTAACCACCCGTTCACGCCGTTGGGCGCGGGGCAGACCAAAGAAGAACCAGAGGGGCCGTTCCACAATCTGCTCGACTGTCTGCCGGGGGTTTAGGGAAGCGTCGGGATTCTGAAAAATTAGTTGGATAATGCGGCGCAGTGGCAGCGGGCGCTGGGCCACGGGTCGCGTCAGGTCGTTATCAACAAAGGTCAACTGGCCGGCGCGCGCGGGCAGGAGACCGGCCAAGGTCCGCGCAATGGTCGA
Organism: Caldilineaceae bacterium; assembly: GCA_022842065.1. The sequence continues at coordinate 263,386 of JALHQH010000006.1, read as the reverse complement.
TTTACCACTGCCGCTCTCGCCGACCAGCGCCAATGTTTCACCCCGGTAAATCGTCAGGGTTATATCGCTGACCGTCGCTGGCGGTCGCTGCCGCAGTAAAGTTGGCAGGGTCAATAAACTGGATTTCGCATAGCTGATTTCGACCCCCTGCATACTCACCAATGGCGTGGCCGCTGCCGGCTTGCCATTAAGCTGTCGTGCGGGTGGCGCGGCCGGCGTGGCGATCACACGTGCCCAGTGGTGACAACGGACAACATGGGCTTGCGCGAGTTGACTCGCCAAGCTGAGCTCCGGCATGACGGTGGTGCATTGGTGATCAGCAAAAGCACAGCGCGGGGCAAAGCTACACTGGGTGCCATGCCAGCCCGGCGCAGGCGGTTGACCAGCCATCGCTAACGGCAGTTCCCCATTATGAAGGCGCGGCACTGAAGCCAACAGCCCACGCGTATACGGCTGATGGGGCTGGGCAAAGATTGTACTGGCGGCACCTTTTTCCACGATCTGGCCGGCATACATTACGACCAACTGCTCACTGACCCGCGCAATCACCCCTAGATCATGGCTGACAAAGATCATGGCCGCGCCCGTGCGTGCGCGGATCTCCGCCAACAAGTCGAGTATATGGGCTTGGGTGGTCACATCTAGCCCCGTCGTCGGTTCGTCCAATACGAGCAATTGTGGTTCACCGGCCAGCGCCATGGCAATCGCGACCCGTTGTTGTTGCCCGCCGGATAGCTCATGCGGGTAGCGCCGTAATAGCCTGGCTGGGTCGGGCAGACGCACTTGGGCCAGGAGTTCATGGGCCAGTTCGTTGGCCGGGCGCGGCTTGAACGCCCGATGCGTTTGAATCGCCTCGACCAATTGTGGGCCAATCCGCATCGTCGGCGTTAGTGACTGGCCGGCATTTTGCGGGATCAGGGCAATCTTACCGCCCCGTAATTGTTGCAAGGCCGCCGGTGGCAGGGCAAAGAGCGACTGGCCGGCAATCCGTACTTCTCCCTGTACCACCACACTACCTGGGCGTAAAAAGCCAAGCAACGCCAGCGCCAATGTACTCTTGCCACAACCCGATTCGCCCACCAACCCCAACGTTTCCCCTCGCCCCAAGGTGAGCGACAGCTCGCGCACGACCGGCAAGGTTACGTTTGTCGCATTTTTGTAGCCAATCGTGAGGTTATCGATTTCGACCAGCGCTTGACTCATGTGGGTGCGCCCCGGCTGCGGTCCAGCCCCACCGCTTTCGCAATGCCATCGGCCACCAAGTTGAGCGCCACAACCAAGCTGCCAATGGCCAAAATCGGGAAGAGGGTTGCCCAGGGGCCAAGCGCCATCATGCTGCGGTTCTCGTTGATCATCAACCCCCAGTCGGGGGTAGGCGGGTTGACACCAAAGCCGAGAAATGAGAGTCCGCTAATTGCTAACACCATCCACGACGAACGCATGGCAAACTCGACCAGCAGCACATCGAGCAGATTGGGCCACAGTTCACGGCGTACGACTGCCCACGCCGGTTCGCCCCGCGCCCGCGCCGCGGTGACAAAATCGCGCGGGGTAAATTCATGGGCCGCCGCGCGCGCCACCCTGATGACGCCGGGGGTGTAGGAGATGAGCATCGCGAGCAGCAGTACGGGGTAGCCGGAGCCAAGGGTGGTGACGATGACCAGCAACATCAACAGACCAGGGATTGAGATCAGGGCATCTACAATGCGCATGGCTATCTCATCAAGCCAGCCGCCGACATAGCCAAACCAGACGCCCAACCAGCCGCCCAGTAGCACCGCCAGGGTTGCAGCCAACAATGAGATTGCCAATGCGATGCGTCCCCCCAATAACACACGGGTCAAAATGTCGCGGCCAAAGCCATCGGTGCCAAATGGGTGCGCCCATGAGGGCGCGGCCAGTGTGCTATCGGGGCTAAGTGCCGTTGGGGAGTAGGGGACCAGCATTGGGGCCAGTAGGGCAATTAACAGGTGTGCAAGCAAGATCACCAACCCAATCAAGGTCGCCGGCGAACGGCGTAGGTTGCGCCAAAAGCGGCCCAGTTCGGTTTGGCGGATTGGTCGTGGGGTAACCAGCGCGGTCGTTGTCATGAATTTAGCTTTGCAGTGTGCGCAGGCGGGGGTTCAATGCCAACGTTAAAAGGTCGGCAACCAAGTTAATGAAAATATAGAGGGCGGCGCCCATCAACCCCAGCGCTTGCACCAAGGGCAGATCGCGATCACCTACGGCGCCGACTAAGAGTCGTCCTACGCCGGGGTAATTAAAGACACTCTCGACCACCACGACGCCACCCACCAGCCAGGCAACCGTCAGCGCCGTGGCATTGATGGCCGGCAAGAGGGCATTGGGCAGGGCGTGGGCCCAGACGACACGGTAGCGCGGCAACCCTTTGAGCGTCGCCATCTGCACATAGTCGCTGGCCAGCGCATCGATCAAGCTGGTGCGTACCATCCGTTGAATGTAGGCGACCATCACAATCACCAGCGTTGTGACCGGCATGACCAGGTTGGGCAGCAATTCGCGCAAGGGCGCATCGGGGTTGATCAGCGTAATTGCTGGGAAGATCGCCCAGAGCACGCCAAAAGTGAGAATCAGCAGCGCACCAATCACAAATTCGGGCAGGCTCATGCCCACCAGCGAGAGGGTTGAGATCAGCAAGTCGGGCCAGCGGTCACGCGTCAAGCCAGAGATAATGCCGAGCAGCAGCGCGAGTGGCAAGCCAACCAACGCGGCAAAGAGGCTCATCACCAATGTGTTACGCAGCCGTTCGCCGATCAACTGGCTCACGGGTTGATTGCGCCGTGCGAGTGAATTGCCGAAGTCACCGCGCACCGCCCCGCTGATCCACTCGCCATACCGCACGAGCGCAGGGCGATCTAACCCCAATTCGGTGCGCAATTGGGCCAAGGTTGCCGGATTCGTTTCGCGGCCAAGGATCGCCGTCGCCACATCACCAGGCAGCAGTTCGGTGGCGGCAAAGACCACCACCGAAACAATCCACAGGGTGACGAGCGAAAGCAACAGCCGACGGAAAATTAATTGCAGCATAAGCAGCTAGACCTTAAGCAGGGTGAGGGGGTGACTGGGTGAGGGGGTGACTGGGTGACAAGGTGATTTTGACGGGATCAATTACCACTTCACGCTTTGACCCAGTCACCTTGTCACCTTGTCATCCCCTCACCCTCCTTACGCTGTGAGCGTCACCTTATTCCAGCGAATGAAGCGCATGTCAACACCCTGGACGCGCTTGTTGGCGGCGCTCAAGTTGTTGACAAAAGCGGGGATAATCGCGCCCCCTTCATCAGCCAGTAACTGTTGGGCCTGCTGATAGAGTGCTTTGCGCTTTTCAAAATCCAGCTCTTTGCGGGCATCATCCAGCAATTGGTCAAAGGTGGAGTTACTCCAATAGGTCTCATTCCAACTGGCACCGCTGCGGTAGACCTCATTGAGCACTTGATCCGCCTGGCGTTCCCCCCAACTGGAGGAGCAGAAGGGCTCTTTCAACCAGACATCGTTCCAATAGCCTTCGGCTGGGGTCTGCTTGATCTCAACATTGATCCCAGCTTCGGCGGCCATCTCTTTATAGGCCACGGTCATTTCGACCATGCCCTCGGCGATCGTAGAGGTGAACAAGGTGACGGTCAGCCCATCGGCATAACCGGCCTCGGCCAGTAATGTTTTGGCCTTTTCCACATCGCGCGGGTGGTCAACCGGCAAGTAATATTGATCCCCAGGCCAGACTGGATGATCGCCGGCAATCGCGCCAAAGCCCTGCAACACCGTTTGCAAGATCACCTCGCGATCAACCACCAACTTCATCGCTTGGCGCACACGCAGATCATCAAAGGGCGCCGTGTCGGTGCGCATGACCAACACATTCCAGCCACCGGCAGGGATCGAATTGATGACATAGTTCTCGTTTTTCTCGAACAGCGCCACCGCACCATAGCTGATGTCGTCCATATCGATCTGGTCGGCCAGGAGCGCAGCGGTGCGCGCTTCGGCCTCGACAACCGGCACGACCTCAATGGCGTCCAGGCCGGGCGTGCCTTCCCAGTATTCATCGTTGGCCACCAGCACAGTCTTGCCTTCCACATTCAGCGTATCCAATTTGAAGGGGCCGGTGCCAATCCCACTGGTGTGAATCGTTTCGCGGCTGCCTTCCGGGATGATGTAGCAGGAGTAATGGAGCAGCAACAACGGGAAATCAGCATGGGGTTGTTTGAGTTTGATAACGACTGTATAGTCGTCGGGCATTTCAATCGCGGTACTGTCGATAATCTCCAAGACCGCTGCACCGGGCGAACCCAATTCGGGATCAACCACATATTGCAGCGTATAGACCACATCCTTGGCCGTCAACGGCTTGCCGTCGTGAAATTTGACGCCCTGGCGCAGCGTAAAGGTCCAAATTTGGGCGGTCGGGTCGGCTGCCCAGGACTCAGCCAGATCTGCCTCTGGGCGCCCTTGATCATTTTGGCGCACCAAGCGGTTATACAGCAATGAAACGGGCGGGAAGAAACGCACCGGCGACATAGGGGCCAGACTCTCTTTGCCGTTCCACTCCAGCGTGTGGGAGAGACGCAACGTGCCACGCACAGAAACGGCTCCATCGGTGGCTGCACTTTGGGTTGTTACCGCCGGCGTAGCAGGAACACAGGCCGCCAATGCACCCGTACTCGCTGCAATACCCATCGCCTGCAAAAAGTGGCGGCGACTCAAACCATTGTTCATCTGCATGAGTTAGTTCCTTTATTACATCAATAATTGTTGCTGTGTAGAACGCTGCATGGTAAAGGACTATATTACCCAAAAGTTTTCCACACTTTAGCGTTGCAATAAATTATTGTTAATTTTGATTAGACTTGTGTTAATCAGCGCCGTAACTACTAACCCCTCCCGCGCCTAGAAGGCAACCGCTCCCCTGTTAAGGGAGGGAATCGTTGACGAGGTGACGGTTCCTCCCCTTAACAGGGGGAGGTTAGGAGGGGGTGGCTTGTGTTAATCAGCGCCGCTTGCGTGCCAGCAAACCCAACTAAAAGTGCACGGTTTCGCCCCACCCCAACACCAGGTTTTGTGGTTCCGCCAAATCGCGGAAGTGCTGAAAGCTGCGCCAATAACTCTCGCGGTGATCGGGACTGTGCGCCATCTCCACCTCATGGCCAAAGACGGTCCACCGCGGGCGTACACCGGCAACCAGGCGCTCCATGTCGGTGGTCCAACAGTTGGGCAGCAACAGATCGACCTGGTGATGCAGCCCAATCGTATCGAGCCAGGCCCAATCTAAATCACCCGACTGATCGCCTGTGTGCATCAGGGTGAAGCCTTCGGGTGTGCGTAGCAGGTAGACATTGTTGGGCACGCTTTCCCCTTGATGACCGGGGTAAACCGCAACGTGGATGGCGTGGCCTTTGCGCGTTTGGATCGCCAGCGTGGTGGGCTGGGGTGTGGTCGAATTGTGCAATGGCCGCAGCACCAATGGTTGATCCGGCAAGTCGGCAAAGATCGATGCCTCGACAATCAGGGGGATGCCGCGTGCTAATGCGCAATCCCGCACCAACGTGTCATGGTGGTCGCCATGATTGTGCGTAATCGTCAGCAGATCAAGCTGGTCTACCAGCCGCGCAACCAATGCGGGTGGTAGGCCATAATAGTGTTGGGGCTCATCCATAAAACGCCAACCGCGCACCAGATCCATCCCCATCGTGACGGTCGGCGTACGCAGCACAAAGCCATGATTATAGAGTTTCCACAGCTGTGTGCCATGTGTAACCGTGGTCTGTTCGATCGACTCAATCGCCGCGGTGAGCCGTTGCACCAGAAAATCGTGCGTACTGCGAAAGCGATTGGCCTCGACCAGGTGCAACGGCCCATCAAGCATCATCAGCGCGGCTTGGCGGGCCGGCGAAGCGGGGTGGGCCGGTGGATCTGCCGCCAAGGCCAGATCAGCTGCCGCCAAGCTAGGCGCGACCCAAGCTGGTTCCGGCAGATATGCGACTGTTGGTGTGTTCGGCATAGACGTTTGTGCGGCCATCTCTGTGTACTCCTTGCCGTTGGTGATTATACTGATCTGATTGACGGTTGAGGATCTGGGCAAAGCTGTGGGCGGTATCAACCACAGCTTGTAGTTCGTTCCAATAGCGCTTGTTGAGCTCGATCCCCATCAGCGTGCCGGGGCGTAAGGCCAAAGTGGGTAAGATGCCCGCCCAGTCGATGGTGCCCCAACCAGGCGGCAGATGCAAGTCTCCTTCCCCAAAAGCCACCTGATCACCGGGATCGCCCAGCTGCATGGTGACGGGATTGCCACACGAATCGTGCAGGTGCAGGTGGTTAACATAGGGCGAAAAGAGTTGGACGGCAGCGGCATAGTCATAACCAAGGTAGTTTGCGGCCACCCAACCGTGGCTAAAATCGAGACAGCCACACACATGGGGATGATCAATGCGCGCGATCTGTTCGGCCAGCCGGCGCAGGTCGCTGCCATAACAGATGGTCGTGGCGTACGGACCGGCCCCAAGATTTTCCACGGCAAGCTGCACATTTTGGGTGTGGGCAAAATCGGCCAATGCACGCAGGGCATCCCGTTCCAGTTCCAGCAGCCGTGTACTACTATCATGCCAGATGGCGGTGGGTACACGCCCGGCATGAATGACCAAATTGGTGGCGCCTACCGCTGCACAGAATTCGATGGCCGCATAGGTGACCGCCATCTGGCGATCCAGCCGCGGTTCGTCCATCAGGTTGATCGCATGGGGCGCATGGACCGCCACCACAAGATCATACTTTTCCATAATCGCCTGTACCTGGGCTACACGTGGCTCGTTTAGTTTGCCGTTGACAATCACATCGAGCCGTCGAGCCGTCAGTTCGACCATGTCACAGCCGACGGCAATGTACTCGGCCAGCAGATTGTCCAGCGCGTCGAGATCACCATCCGGCAGGACTGTGGTGTTAAAGCCAATGTTACGAATGATCGGTTGGGCCAACATTGCATTTCCTTTCTATCCTTTGCGCTGATTGCGCACCAGCGTTATTCGGTCACCGTAAAATCGGCTTCGGCCAACACCAAGTAACCGTCATCCAGTAGCAGGCGCGCGGTGTAGTCGCCAGGGGCTAACATCTCCTCGCCCAGGGCCTCACGGTCAAAGATGGCGCTGCGGGCAACCGTGGCTTTGGTATAGAGATAGCCTTATAAAGGGCAATTCTTGTTGCATCTCAAGTTCCTCGTGCATCACAAGGATTTCCTAAATCGCTACCACCCGCACAGGATTGCTCAGCGCTTGTACGGTTTCGTGATCGCGGCGCAGCAGTTGGTCGTAGTTCTGCTCGGTCGCGGCGCGATGCAATTCAATGCGATAGTAGGTATTGGCGGTTGGGCGGTCACAAAAGGTGTGCGTCTGCCAATCCGCGGCACCGGCAATTTCCCGCATCTCCAAATAATACCCGTCGCGAATAACAAAGAGGCGCAGCGGCAATTCACTTTGTACCTGCACTTCGAGCGTAATCTCCTCGCCGGCGGTAAAGAGGGTCTCCCACATCTCGGCGCTCCGCCCCTTGCCATTGCGCGCGACAAAACGCAACGCCGGCCCGCGGCTGACATAGACGCGGCCACGGCGCAAGCCCGCGATGATCCCCTTTTCACTGAGTTCATCGGCGTAAACCCAGGTCACGACCTGGCCGAGCCGGTGCAGCCCGTCGAACGGATCGTGGCTATCGACCGCGCCGACGCCGACAATGCGATGGCCGTGAGAAAGTTGACGATCCCAGAGCGGGAGTTGCAAGACGTTGGCGGCCCCCTCCAGATTGTGGTAGATCTCCAGCAGATCCGCCTTGGTCCAGTCAAAGTCAAAGGTGCGCCAGCCCAGTGTGCCGCTAAAGGGGTGGTTGACGCAGAAGAGGCCGCCCTGTTCATGGATCGCATCGGCGGCGTCGTTCATCGTCCATGCCGGCGTATCGACAAAGAGGTTGACCCACTCGGTCATCCCTTGCAGATTGGCGTGGCCGTGATGGCTGGTGACCTCACACGAGCGGATCAGCGCCATCGGCGCTTCCAGGTGGGGAATCAGCTTGCGCCACTGGCTGACGGTGTAGTGGTCGGTCAGCGAGAAGAAATCCAGCCCAGTGTCAAGCGCCGCGCGGATCACGGTGTCCACCGGATGTTTGCCGTCGCTCTCGGTCGAGTGGGCGTGGAGTTCGCCTTTGTACCAGCCTGCCTCCGCCTTGACGACATGGTCGTTGGGAAAGTCGATGACCGCCGCGGCGGGAATCTCATCAAACTCGGCATAGATCACCACTTGGACTTGGAGCGGCTCGGCAACCGCGTGGATATCGAGTTGCACGCGCCATTCGCCGGCGGGCAACGGCCCCGGCAACGCACCTTCACTCGCATCGGCAGGCGTGCTCCACAGCGCCAACAGAACATTCTCCATCTGTCCCGGTGCCATGCGACAGCCGCGGAAGCCATCGGGCGCAAAGAGCGAGACAAAAATTTGGGTGCGCCGCTCGCTTTTGTGAAAGGTGACGGTTGCGCCGACGCGGCTGGCGTTGGCCGGCACAGACGCCGCCTGATAGAGATAGGGCGGATGAGGTTGATCCGGAGCGAGTGACAGGGTCTCATCCAGGAGAATTTGGTGGGTTGGTGATAGGGTAGGTGTAGTCATAAGTTCTACTTAGGGAAGCGTGAAATCAATTTCGGTGCTTGTCGAGTGTTCATAGAGATAACAGGTGGCCAAATGGTCGGCGGCAATTGTCTGTGCTGGTGGCATTTTGATGTGACAGCGCGCCATCACGTGGGGGCAGCGGTCGGCAAAATTGCAGCCCACCCGTTGGGGCGCGCCCGCTTGCCGACCATTCAGTTTGACCTTGGGTGACCGGGCCGGCTGCGTCCAACGTACCCCTGGGTCCGGCGTCGGTACGGCGGCGGTGAGCAGTTGGGTGTAGGGGTGGCGCGGCGCGGTGATCACCTGGTCGATTGGCCCCTGTTCCACGGTCACGCCGCGATAGAGCACCATAATGCGGTCGCTGATCTGATAGGCGGTCGACAGATCGTGGGTGACATAGATGAACGAGATACCATACTCACTTTTCAGCCGTAACATGATCTCCAACATTAACCCGCGCAGCGAGGCATCGAGCATGGAGACCGGCTCATCAGCTACAATTAAACGCGGTCTGGTGAGAAAGGCGCGGGCAATCATGATCCGTTGGCGTTGCCCGCCGCTCAATTCATGGGGATATTTGCCCAGTACGTCATCTGGACGTAGGCCGACCGTTTCCAGGGCTTCGTGCATAAGCGCTTGGCGCTGCCGAGGGCTGTGGGCCAACTGAAATTTGCGGATGACGGTGCGCAAAACGCGGTCCACTTTGTAAAAAGGATTAAAGACCTCGTAGGGATCTTGAAAAATGGCCTGGACCTCACGGCGATACGCTTGCCAATTTGGGCTGGTGAGGTTGCGGAGTTCTGTGCCCCGGTAGTAGATCTGGCCGGCGCTGGGGGTGAGCAACCCTAAAAGCAGATGCGCCGCGGTCGTCTTGCCGCTGCCACTTTCGCCGGCAATCGCGATAATCGCGGGGTCATCTTCAGTCAGGCAGAGATTAAAATCGTGGAGCGCGACCATTTTCGCCCCGGCCAGCAGACCGCCACCGAAACTTTTTGTCAGATTGTGCACTTCTAATAGCAACATCGCCTGTTCCTCGGTTTATGGCAAATGGCAGGCAACTTGGTGCCCAGGGTGCAGCTCACGTAACGGCGGTACTTCGTTTTCACAGCGCGCGATGGCAACCGGACAGCGCGCCCGAAAGAGACAACCGACCGGATCGCTCACGACGCGCGGCGGCAGACCGGCCAGGCCACGGGGGGGCCGTTTCTCGCGCAGCGATGGAATAAAGGAGATCAGCGACTGCGTATAGGGATGCTGCGGTCGGTGAAAAATCGCATCAACCTGCGCAACTTCGACAATCTGCCCGGCATACATCACCGCCAGCCGGTCCACCAGTTGCGCCTGCAACCCCATATCGTGACCAATGAGCAGGATCGCGGCCCCGATCTGCTCCTGCACTTGCACCAAGGTCTGCGCCACCACCTGCTGCGTCACCACGTCGAGCGCACTGGTCGGCTCGTCGGCAATGATCACCTGGGGCTGCAAAAGGATCGCCAGGGCGATGCAAACCCGCTGTTTCATGCCGCCGCTCAATTCGTGGGGATAAAGCTGCATGACCGTGGTGGGCAGATCGACCAGTTCCAGGGCGTGGCCGATTTGCGCGCGCAGCGTGGTGCGCGCCGTTGGGCCACCATGTTGACGGATCACATCGGCCAGTTGATGGTAGATGCGCAGCACGGGGTTGAGCGAGTTCATGGCCCCTTGGGGCACCAGTGCGATCCGTTGCCCGCGCACCCTACGCATCTGCTCTTGGTCGAGCGTCAATAGATCTTGGCCATCAAGGGTGATCTGCCCCTCGGTAATGGCCGCGCTTGTCGGCAGGATGCGCAAGATCGCCAGGGCGGTCGTCGATTTCCCGCTGCCTGATTCGCCCACGAGCCCCAGCCGTTCGCCTTTGTGAAGTGTAAAGGAGAGATTGTTCACCGCGCGCACGGCGGCAGTCGGCGCGTGATAGACGACCCGCAAATTTTCAACGGTAAGGACAACTTGCTGATTGGTCATTGGGCAGCCCCGCGCAGCCGTGGATTGGCGATCTCATCAAGCGCCAGCGTAATCAAAAACGTGGCGAGAAAGAGCACCGTCAACACCAGTACCGGTGGTGCCCACCACCACCAATAGCCCCGAATCATCGCGCCACCGGCAAAGGCGCTGTTCAAGGTCATGCCCATGTTGGGAATCAAGAGCGGCCCGATGCCTAGCAGTTGCAATCCAACCGAGGCCAGGATGCCCCCGGCAATGGCATCGATAAAACCGGCCAGGATATAGGGCAGCAAATTCGGCAGCAGATCGAGAAAGATGATCTCGAAATCGTTCATGCCGGTCAGTTTGGCCACCCGAATGAACGCGCGTTCGCGGAGGCTCAACGTTTGCGCCCGGATCGCACGGGTTGGCCCGGCCCAGGCCAGGAGGCCAACAATCAGCGCGGTTCCCGTAATCGTCGTCGTCTGGGTGAAGGAGGCGACCAAAATCAGCACGACCAGCAGCGGAATCGTCAACACAATATCCGAGAGGGTACGGATCACCAGATCCACTGGGCCGCGCAAATAGCCGCTGATCAGCCCCAACATGGTCCCAATCCCTGTCCCCAACGTGCCGGCAATCAGACCGATGCTGAGCGTCGGCCAGAGCCCGTAGATGAGCAAGGCGAGGAGATCGCGGCCGACATCATCAGTGCCCAGGGGATGTTGGGCCGAAGGCGGCTTGTTAAAGGACGCGTAGAGCGGTTGGGTGGCCGCTTCGTCGATCAGCTGTGGCCCACCCAACGCCGCAAGGACCAGCAACCCCAACAGCAGAAAGCCAAGCATTAATTTCCAGTTGGCCGGCATACTCAGCGCCTCTCGTAGGTAATGCGTGGATCAAGCAAAGGGTAGATCAGATCGACGATGAGAACACCCACCGCGACCGAGACCACCAAAATAAAGGTAATGCCTTGGATCAGCGGATAGTCCAGGTTGTTGGTCGCCGTCAACAGTGCGCGCCCGATGCCGGGGTAGAGGAAAACTACCTCGACCAGTGTCGCGCCGGAGACGACCGTCGCCAGCGAGATGCCCAGCGCGGTGACTTGGGGCAGCAGCGCGTTGCGCATGGCATACGCCAACATAATACGCCGCTCCGAAAGCCCCTTCGCCCGCGCCAAGGTGATGTAATCTTCACCCTGCACGGTGATCATCATCGCGCGCATGCCCAACGCCCAGGAACCGACCGCGGCCAGCAGGATCGAGAGCGCCGGTAACGTTGACATGTTGATAATCTTGCTGATCGATGCCCAATTAAACCCGCTCATCTGGTTGACCAGTGAAGCCGAGGTGGCCGGCAACCAGCGCAGGGTAAAGCCAAGTAAAAAGAGCAGCACAATGGCGATCAGGTAATAGGGCAGCGGGGCAATGATGATCAAAAACCAGGTCACCAGGCGCAATAAGAGCGGCGTCCCGCGCCACATAAAAAGCGCACCCAAGATAATGCCAATCGTAAAGGCCAAGAGCGTTGTGATCGAGAGGAGCCCAATCGTCCAGGGCAAACTCGCCGCGATTATCGACGCAACGGTGGTGGGAAATGAGGTGATCGAGTAGCCAAAGTCAAACCGTAACACCGCCGCCAGATAGCGCACATATTGCACCCCTAATGGTGCGTTGAGGCCAAAGCGCTCTCGATACGCCGCAATCAATTCGGCCTGGTTGGTAACTGCCATCCCCTGATCTTCCAGCCGGTTGAGCATGGCTGTAATCGGATCACCCGGCACCAACCGCGGCAGCAGAAAATTAAGACTGGCCGCCACCCAGATAATCAAGGCGAAAATGAACAGACGAAAGGTGATGTAGCGAATCGACATCGGATTTCCTGTTGGGCAAGATGAGGGGATGACAGGATGACAAGGTGACAAGGTGACAAGGTGACTGGGTGATACTGTTGCACTATCTTACGAAATGGGGTTAAAACCCCTTGCTAACAGCGAGAAGCCGCCTCAGCGGCTAGGAGCGTTTTCTCAGCCGCTGAGGCGGCTTCTCGTTGTCAGGCCGGGATTTGAATCCCGTTGTAAGATAGTGCAACAGTATCACAAGATGATCTTGTCATCCTGTCCTCCGGTCATCCTGTCATCCGGTCAGCCTTTACTGCGCCGGTTGCAGATTTACAATCTGGATCAAGGTGGTGTGCCACCAGGTCGGCGGGTGGATGTAGTTGTTCTCACTGGTCGGCCAGTTGGTCCAGTAGGTGGTGTTGTGGGGGACAACGCGCACTTGTTGATGCAAGGGCAAGGCCGGCTGATCTTGCAGGTAAATTTCAAACGCCTGGTGCCACAGTGGAATAATCGCCGGATCGCCGGGCGCGAGTTGGCCCACCTGCTCGACCAGCGCATCGTAGGTCGGGTTGACATAGCGGCTGATATTCATGGTGACCACTTCGCCAATCGGCTTGACATCGCGGCTGTGGAAGCGGTCGAGGCCGCGGTAGGGGTCCACCACGCTGCCACAGGGCGAGGTCAGGATGACATCATAGTCACCCAGGTTGCGCCGTTCATTCAAGACGGCGGCAGCCAACAACTCGACACTTGGCTCAATCCCAATATTCTTCAGGTAGGCTTCAAAGAGCGGGAAGGTGCGCGGGCCAGGCACCCAATCGGTCGGACCATACCAGGTGATGGTCAGCCGCTCGCCATCCTTCGCAAAGACACCGTCATCACCGCGTGTCCAGCCTTCGCCTTCGATCAAGGCAATGGCGGCGGCCGGATCAAACTTAGTCGGCTGATATTGTGCCAACAGATCCTCGGCTTCGGCATAGTAAGCCAGCAAGGGCGGGTAGTCCGGGAAGATAAACGCGGCCGGTGCACCACCAGGGTCGAGACCCAATTCACCGGCGGCAATCGCCTGGCGGTCAATTGCCAACGACAGCGCGCGGCGCATGTTGACACTATCCCACGGCGCTTTCAAGTTGTTGATAAAATAGGTGCGCGGGCAGGGATCGAGCCAGGCATAAGGACGTTCGGCAAACCAGGCACCCAACTTGGGATTTTGCGCTTTGATCGTCTCGTAGACATCGGCGGCAACGCGGTGAACGGCATCCAACTCATTATTCAAGAGGCGGGCGGCCACGACATCGGCTGAACCACCGGAGGTGTAGACGACCCGGCGCGGCGCGGGCATGGGTTGAAAGCCCGTTTCGGCGGCCCACCAACTGGCGCGACGGTCATAGACCATTTCATTGGTGCTGGCCGCGGCAACCTGATAAGGGCCGGTAAAGACTGGGTAGCCCTTGGCCGGGTCAAAGTTGGTGAAGGTCGCCGGATCTTCGAGCGTGCCCCAGATGTGTTCGGGGACAATCACAATGGCGGTAGAGATGCGAACCGCAAAATAATCTTGGAGGAAGCGGGGATTCGGGCCGGTGAAGGTAAAGCGCACCGTCTGTTCGTCAACTGCCTCCACCGCGGCCACCCATTGACGCATATCCGCACCACCATTAAAGGGCAGGCTTTCATCCTTGAGCAGATTGATCGTAAAGACGACATCATCAGCCGTAAAGGCTTCGCCGTCGTTCCAGGTAATGCCCTCGCGCAGGACGATATCGACCCCCGTATAATCGGCGGTGAATGTATAACTTTCGGCCAGCCAGGGCATCATCTCGCCACTCTCATAGTTGAGATAGAAGAGACTCTCGACCAACACACTCTGCCCTTCGCCAGGGCCGACCGCACCGCTGACAAAGGGGTTGAAATTTTCCGGCGCCGCGATGACATTGCTGCCTTCGCTGGCAATGATTAAGGTTTCGGCACGGGGCACATCAGCCCCGGCGACAGCGGCGGGCTGTGCGGCCTCGTCACTGGCCGCGGCGGGTGCGCCCGCAGGGGCGACCGGGGCCGCACAGCCGGCGATGACCATGCTCAAGAGCGCCAGCAGCGTTAACAAACGCAGCAAAGCAGGGTAAGTTCGGGAATGGATCGTCATTGCGTTGTTCTTTCTCTGACAAATTTGTCGGTGGTTTTGTGATAGGACAAAAAATGGTGAGAAGGCGGAACTTGGTTGAACACGTGATGAATCACGGGGGCTGGATGACAACTATAAAATGATACAGCGCCTTGATTAATAGGGTGATAAGCGCTTTTGTACGTTCTGTTATCGGTTGGTTAAGTGTGTGTTTAACTGCACAATTGCTGTCGCAACTGCGCAATCTGCGTTGCCGTCAGCCCGATCTGCGCCAAATAAGCCGGCACACTCACATATTTTTCTTCCAGGTAGGCCAATGTGTTGTGCATTGCCGCCGGCTTCGCTTCCAAAAAGCGCGCATACGTGACCATGTCGCGCCCCGCGGCAGCGGCTTGATCATGCAACTGCGTGAGCAGTTCGGCACCATACTGCGCGGTCAACGCATAATCCTCGGCAATTGTCGCATGGTCAACACCGGCTAACCCTAACAGCAGCGCTGTGATCAGCCCCGTCCGGTCTTTGCCCGCGGTGCAGTGAATGAGCACGGGGAAAGCATCATCGGCCATCAGTTCCAAAATTGCTTTGACGGCTGCTTGCCGCTCGTCCAGAATATAGCGGTAGATACTTTCGAGATCGGGCAGTTGACGGCCCAGGGCATTGGGTGCGCTGCCCTCAAAGAGCGAAAGGTTGATATAGCGCACGTTGTCGGCGGCGGCAAAGACATTGGGGGCAGCACTGCACTCTTGCGCAAAGCGCAGGTCGATGATTGTGCGTACGCCGTAGTCAACCAACGCTTGTTGGCCGGCGGGGGTTAGGTTGTGTAGCGAATCGGCGCGCAAAAAAGTGCGCCACCTGGTGGTTGTCCCCGCTGTTGTAGGATAACCCCCGATATCACGAATGTTATATGCACCCTCTAACGGCAGGTGGCGTTGTCCCATGTTTTCCACTTGTTTTCTCCTCTAAACTTTAAGCCAGGCTTTACAACGCCCACCCAGTCACAGGCGCACGCTACATAACCCGTTTTAACGGGCTTTGCATATCAGCAGGTGAATCGGGAACCCTCTGGGTGCACCTGCGGCTGCTGCGGCTGCGTCAGGCAGGCGTAACATGAATTACCAATCTTTATCGCAACCCCGACTTCACAAACGAGTCGATTACCTGGCGTTGTAAAATGACATACAGTACAAAGATCGGCAACGTTGCCATCGTGGCCGCGGCCATCAAGGGTCCCCAGAGATCACCTTGCTCGGTGAGGAACATCTGCAAGCCGATCTGGATCACCGAGCGTTCCGGTTTGGTCATCACCAGCAGCGGCCAGAAATATTCATTCCAAGCTGAGATAAAGAGCAGAATGCCCAGCGCGGCTAACGGTGAACGCAAGTTTGGCGTCACCACGCGCCAGAGCGTGCCCCAACTGGTGGCCCCATCGATGCGCGAACTGTCGATCAATTCGGTCGGAAAGGCTTTGATATTCTGAAAGAGCAGCAAGACCGAAAAGGCCGAGGCAATATGGGGAATCACCAGCCCGTAAAGGGTGTTGAGCCAACCAAGCCGCGAAAGCAGGACATAGTTGGGGATCATTGTCACCTGAAAGGGGACCAACCAGGTCATGGCGATCAGGGCAAAGATCAGCCGGCTCCCCCAAAATTGCCAGCGCGCAAAGGCATAGGCCGCCAGCAACGCCGTCAACAACTGGCTGACCATCTGCAAACTCGCCATCGCCACCGTATTGCCCATCATCAAGCCAAAGGGCAGATTTTCCCAGACAAAACGATAGTTTTCACTGGTGGGATTTGCCGGCCACAGGCCGATCTGGAAGAGCGCATTGGCCGCCTTGAACGAAGTCGCCACCATCCAGTAAACCGGGAAGATCGCAATGACAACTAAAACAAACAACAGCAAGTGTCCGGTCAATGTCCCTGTGGTCGATACGCGGTGCCTTGCACTCATGATAAACTCCGGAAATTAAAACGTGATAACGTAAAACGTGAAACGTGAAACGTGCGGTACAAGTGATTTATCGTCGCACGCATCACGTTTTACGTTTTACGCCTTACGAATCATAAAACGAATAACGATTGATTAGGCTCAGCAACCCGGCGGCTAACAGGCCAAAGGTGATAAAGAGAATCACTGCCGCCGCGCTGCTCCAGCCGATGGCAAAGGTGCGAAAGCCGTAGGTGTAGAGGATGTAATAAACATTGGTCGTTGCGCCGAGCGGACCGCCTTGGGTGAGCACGTTGATATAGGCAAAGCTCCACTGCGAGACGAGCAGCACGCTCAACATCACCAGTAACAGCACCGTGGGCGAAAGCAGCGGCAGGATAATGCTGCGCACAATCTGCCGGTAATTGGCCCCATCGATCGACGCCGCCTCGATATAATCACGGTTGATGTTGGTGATCGCGGCGGAGAAGATCAGCGTGCTAAAGCCCACCAGCTTCCAACCAGTAATGCCGATGATCGCCCAGATCGCGATCGTTTCGCCACGAAAAAAGTTGACCGGCTCGGCGAAGGTGCCACCGGTCAGCGCGTAGTTAACGATGCCAACGCTGGGATTAAGCAGCCAGCGCCAGATGATCGAGACGACGACCGGCGCGATTAGCATGGGGATAAAGATCAGCCCGCGGTAGAGGTTACGCCAGCGCTTGCCGATGTTGTCGGTGAAGAGGGCAACGACCAGCGGAATAAGCACCGAAAGGGGCATAATCCCCAGCGTATAGACCACGGTGTTGCGAATCGCCTGCTGCATCTCCGGCAAACCGAGAATGCGCCGGTAATTTTCCCAACCAACAAAGATCATAGGCGTGGTCGGCAACAGGTTCCACTGAAAAAAGCTCAGATAGACAGTGCGTACCAGCGGCCAATAGATCCAGATGCCCAGGGTGACGATCACCGGCAACAGGTAAAGATAGGGTTGTAGCCGCTCGAAGAGGTGTCGTCGTTGCCAACGCGCGCGTCGCCCGACGCGTTGGGGCAGCGCTAGCGCGCGTCCTGCCATCGTCTGTTCTGCCATTAGCGCTCCCTTATTTTCTCAGCGCACAAACTGCTGGTTGCGATGCTCCGCGTCGCAATCCAGACCGGACGCTCTGCGTCCGTTTGTGTACTTCGCATCAGGGGATGCGAAGTACACAAGTTATCTTCAGCCGCAATGCTTACTGCGGCATCAATTCCTGCGCGCGTTGTTGTGCTGCCAACATGATGCCAGCCACATCGTCGTTGTCGCCAAAGATCGACTGCTCTACAGCTGCCTGCGTAATCTCCACAATTTGGCGGTAGTTGGGGCCAGGGAACGAGGTCCACGGTTGCAAGCGGTCAAGCTGCTCAATGTTGGGCAGAATCAGCGGGTGCTCTGCCACCCACGCTTTGAGATAGGCTTCCTCGTTGACAATTTCGGGGCGCAAAGGCAAGTAACCGATGTCACGGGTGATGATGGTGTAGCCTTCTTTGCTGGTGGCAAACTTCATAAACTCCCAGGCCGCTTTTTGGCGGGCCGGGTCTTGGGTCAAGACGAAGATGGCGCTGCCGGAGTTGGTCGGCACGGCCAGTTGATCGCCAAAACCGGGCAACGGGGCCGAACGCAGGTCAAAGTTGCCCGTGGCGGCCTTAAGCAGCGTTGCCTGGAGCGCACTGGAGTTGACTAACATCGCCAACTTGCCGCCGGCCATCCCTTCCACCGTTTCGGCGGCGGTCATGTTTGGCATCACACCGGCTTGGACTAAACCGCGCAACATTTCAATCGCCTGCACCGACCCCGCTTCGCCGACCATCACCTGGGTGCGGTCCTCAGACAGCGCCCGCCCACCCGCGCTCAAATAGAGCGACTGGGTGATCCAATCATAGCGACCGGTAGCGGCGATATGAATCCCGGCGGCGTCGGTCTTTTCCACAATCTGCTGGCCGTATTGCAGTACTTCGTCCCAATTCTTTGGGGGCGCGGCGGGGTCCAACCCGGCGGCGGTAAAGAGATCAGCATTGTAGAAGAGCATGGGCGTGCTAAAGGTATAGGCCAGCCCATAGGTCTTGCCATTCAATTGCCCCAGCTTAACGCCATTAGGGTGCATCCCGCCCAGGTGTTCTGCCAGTTCATCGGCAGGCACAAAATCTTCCAGCGGCACGGCATTAAAGTTAGTGGCAATATTGTCCAGATCATCGAAGATCAACTGGACGATATCGGGCGGCGTACCGGCCACCAGGTCAGCTTGGGTCTTGGCCAGGATCTGGTCGCCGGGGACACCCACGCCATTGACTTTGACCGTGGTGGCAGTGGCGGCGAAAGCGTCCAGCAACTTCTGCGCGCCGTCGGAGAAAGTGCCGGCCGCGCCCAGGTTGTAGCTGTAGAAGGTGATTTCGATTGGTTCGCTGCTCGTGGCCGCGCTGTCAGCAGCAGGGGCATCCGCCGCAGGGGCGGCTGTCGGTGTTGGGACCGCACACGCTGCGATCAACAGGGCCAGGATGACCAACAGGAAACGGGTGAGTTGTCGCATAAAAGTTTTGCTCCTCGTGATCGTTTAAATATTGACCTAGTACACTGTCAGCAAAGTTTTGACAGTTTAGTAGGTTTCTTACCGCACGTCCTCTGGTAGACGAGCTTGTGCGGTAAGAAACCGCACCTACGGATTCCTAGCAAAACTTCTCTGACAGTGTACTAGTACAGTGTTACATAAGTTCTGCTGGTTTAGCCACGGAGTGGCGGCTGACGGTAGGCCAGCCTTTTAAGGCTGGCATCCTGGTGCCGAGAGTTTTAACCCTCGGCTACCATCTGCCGTCACTCCGTGACTGGGGCTGCGTTTAAGCTAGCATAATTTAGCTGACACTGTACTAGCCTTAAAAGGTGTACCGTTGAATATGAATATCCTCAGTGGTCACTGTGACGACACTGTAGCCGGGGGCATGGCTGAAGACTTCGGGGACAACGCTGTAGAGCACGCCGTTGCGCTGGCAAGTGATCGGCGTGTGGACATGGCCGGAAAAGACACCGCGCAGTCGCGGGCCGGCCTTTTGTAGCACCGACTGAATCTCCTGCCAGTTCTTGACGATAAAAAAGTCGAGCCACTCAATGTGAATTTGGAAGGGTGGATGGTGAATCGCCACGACGAGCGGTTGATCGCTGCCGTCGGTGAGTTCCGCTTCCAGCCAGGCTAGTTGCTCCTGGGTAACGAACCAGTTGATCCCTTCACCATTCGTGGCGCTATCGACACAGATAAACTTTACGCCATTCTGTGTAAAGCTGTAGTCGTAGGCAATCTTCTCCGCCGGTTGATTCAACAGCCCGGCATAGAGATTCTCTACCTTGTCATGGTTGCCCACGGCATAACGAATGGGATAGTTGAGTTTGGCAAAGATCGCGGCGGTCTCGACATATTGGTCGGCATCGCCGTGGTTGACAATGTCGCCGGTGTGGAGTACAAAATCAAGGGGCGTTTCGAGCGCGTTCAACGCGGCGACAAGGGCTTCGCTCGCCTTCACCGCCGTCGGGTAAGGATAGTGGCCGTTGAGCGCCGCTTCCTGGTGTTTGATAATCTCGGCCAACACGGCGGGCGGAAAACCGGCCATCCCTTTTAGCCGTTCCAAAGTCGCCAAGCGGCGCTCACGTGTTCCGGCTTCCGGCTCGATATGGGTGTCGCTAATGTGGGCAAAGCGAACCAATATTTCGGACATGGGTTGCTCCTACTTAGATTGTGAAATTAAAACGGCGCACAAAAGTGCGGTCGCTGGTGACGGTGACAATGCTAAAGCCGGGGTTGGGGGTAATAGGATGCGCGGCCATCTGCTCGATCGCGGGGAAAAGATTTGACTGCATATGCGCGGCTTGGACAAAACTATAGAAAATACCGTCGTCATAAATGTCAATCGCCTGATGGATGTGACCAGAGAAGACACCGCGCAGCCGTGCGCCGGCTTTGCGCAGAATGGCGTGAATCGCGTCACCATTCTCGGTGCCAAAGAAGTCGATAAAATGGCTGTCGAACTGGCGAATGTGGTGATGAATCGCCACGATCATGGGCTGGTCGCCGTCGGCGCTGCACAGCCCATCAAGCCAGGCCAGTTGGTCGTCGCTTAAGCGGCCACCATGATCGCTGCCGTTGGTCGCACTGTCTACACAGACGAGCTGCACGCCATTGATCTCAACCACATAATCATAGGTGGGCTTGACCTCGTCCACCCCGACCAAGACGCGCTGAATGCCTTCGCTGCTGTCATGGTTGCCGGGGATGAAATAGAGGGGATAGTTGATCGCGCGCAACATATCCTTGGTGTACTCATATTCGTCAGCCGTCGCATCGGTCATGATGTCGCCGGTGTGGAGGACAAAGTCGAGCGCAAAGGGCAGGCGGTTGATCTCTTCGATCAGCCGCTTGGTTGCCACAGAGGGCAACGCCGCGGGATTTTCGTGGGACGCCGCGTCAGGATGCTGCGCCCGCACCGCGTTGATCAAGGCCAGCACGCGTGGTGAGTAGTGATCCATGCGCATTTCGGTACGGTCGCCAGGGGTGAGATGGGTATCACTAATGTGCGCAAAACGGAGGAGGACGTTGGCTGAAACGGTTGACATAGGGTTGCTCGTTTTCTGATCACAACAGGGGTGGTTTGATTGAGTGGCGGATGGGGGGATCATCGCGCACACCGTTAAACATTAGATTAACTGGAAATCGCGCAACGTTATCGTATTGATAAGTTTCGATGAATTTATGTTAACTTTTGGGTGTATCGCACTTTGGGGGCAACCGCCTTCCGGGAAGAGGTCATTAAGGTGTTTGGACTACCAAAAATCGCCTGACCTCTTCCCGGAAGGCTCCGCCGTCTCCGCTTCGCCCTCAAAGTGCGATACACCCTTAACTTTTAGATGATTGTGGCTTGACTAAAAAATGTGCTACAATGTAGCACATAAGGAGGCATATACAATGAGCCAAACAATCGTCAAGATTGGTATCCGTGAATTTCGGAATAATCTATCTAAATATCTTGCTACGGAAACGTTAGCGGTCACAAATCATGGTAGAACAGTAGGGTATTATATACCTGTAGCTGCTGATCCTGATGCGGAGGATTTCGCTGCTTTGCAGGAAGCAGCAAGAAAAATGTCGGCACTACTCGCCAGCCACAATATTACCGAAGATGAGATTGTGGCTGATTTTCGCCGCGCACGCGAAGGGCAACGTGGCGGGTGAATGAGAAAAAGCCGCTAATCCTGGATGCCAATATCTTGATTCGCTCGGTACTGGGAACACGCGTTCCGGCTTTGCTTGAAAAGTTGTCACCAACGGTGCGCTTCTTCACACCTGCTATTTGTGTACTTGATGCGTCAAAGTACTTGCCTGAAATCCTGCAAAGGCAGGGAATCGACGCGAAAGATTCTATGATGACCCTTGATGTGGTCCTGCAAAGCGTGAATGTGATAGATGAGGAAGTTTATCGCCTTTATGAGACAACTGCGTGCAAAAGGATGCGCAAACGCGATATTGATGACTGGCATATCCTAGCCTGTGCTCTTCTACTTGATTGCCCAATTTGGACGGAAGATAGTGATTTTTTCGGCTCGGGCGTAGCTGCCTGGACAACCGACAGGGTAGAGCTTTACTTGGAGGATTAGCCGCAACCGTTTTGTCAATTTTTAACATCACAAGTAAAGAGTGCCCCGCTGACTGAGCCTGTCGAAGTCAGCGGGGCACTCTTGTCTATTACGGTTGGTTATGGTTTGTCAATCTGTCTTAATCCAGACGGTTCCTCTTCAACCTCGCCCTTTCATGATTAATTGCGCCGAAAGTAGCGCCGCCACGGCCCAACCCACCACTAAATTGACGCTCACGCCCACCGCATAGAGGGCGGGCAGAGCCCACCAATTCATCAATTGGCCATAGGTTGCGGCAACGGCCAGCAACCCGGTCAGCAGAATGATGGCCATCCTTGTCCCGAATGCAAGCGGCCTGGTCAAAAGCAGTAAGATCGCCAAGAGCAGGGCAACGACCAATTGTGTGACGAGTTCCAGCAGCAAATACCCGGTATAATCGGTCTGGAGCGGCTGGGTCACGATCCAAGAGAAGGTTGTGTCCGTGGTTAAGGTGCTGATTTTGTGTAAAAATTGCCGATCAAACTGGTCGGTGATCAGGGTATCAACGGGGATTTGTACAATATTTGGTACCGGCAAGGGTTCGCTCGCTGGTACGCGCTGCACGATCACATTTTGTGTCGAAGCAATGCCCCAAGGCACCATTTGGGAGAGGCCACTCCAAATAAAGAGGATGGCGGTGGAAAGCAAAGTAGAGAGAAGCAATTTTAGCATAGTCATTCTCCAGTATGATCGTGGAATCCAAATTGGATGCTCGATTGCGATATATTAGCGTTTGCTAATATAATATGTAAGCGATGATTTTGCCAAATAGTTCCCAAGATATTTTTAAAGCGATTGCCGACCCAACACGCCGCGCAATGCTCGATCTACTCAGCGAACAGCAACTCTCCGTGACCGAGATTTGCCGTCATTTTGCGCTGACCCAGGGCGCGGTCTCACAGCACCTGAAGATTCTACGTGATTTTGAGCTGGTGGAGGTCACAAAAGTGGGGCGGCAGCGGCTCTATGCCGCCAATCCGCAGCCGCTGTTAGAGGTCTTCAGGTGGTTATCACACTATCACCGCTTTTGGCCGGATCGCTTGGATGCCTTGGGCGACTACCTGGAAAGGACCAAAGATCAAACATGAAGCGCGATCTGAGCTTTACCCGTGACTACCCGCACCCACCGGAACGGGTCTGGCAGGCACTAACTGACCCGCAAGCCCTGGCTGAATGGCTGATGGAGAATGATTTTAAGCCAATTGTTGGGCACAAATTTCAGTTCCGCACCAAGCCCGGGCCAGGGTTCGATGGCGTCACTACTTGCGAAGTTCTCGAAGTCGATCCGCCCAAGACATTGGCTTATACCTTTACCGGCGGTGGGATCGATACAGTGGTGCGCTATCGCTTGGAAAAGACGGCAACCGGCACCCGTGTACAGGTTGATCATACCGGCTTTCAAGGGGTAAGAGCCGTGCTCATCAGTTTTCTATTGCAACGTGGTTGGCGGACGATGTTTGGGCAGAAGTTGCCGGCCACAATTAAGCGGCTTGCGGGCGAAGGTTGACGCGACGCATCGCTGCGAAAAACGATCCACCGGCGCGCGGTAACGATGGATCATGGGGTGACCTGTTGGTTGCGACAAACGCAACCAACAGGTCACCCCATTACGCAATCGGGAACAATTTACAGCATTGCGTTCTTAATCGCCTTGTCGGCTTCGGCCTTGAGTTTCTTCACCCCTTCTTCGGGCGAGAGGGTCTTGAGCAGCACTTCTTCGACCGTCTTGGCGGTGACGACGGCACGCACTTCGGGCAGGGCCGGGCTGGGGGCGAGGATGCGCGCATTCACCGAAATTTCGTCGACCAGGCGGCGGGCGGTGGGATTGGTCTCATAGAAAGCTTTGAGCGTCTCGGTTTCGATGGCACTCTTGGTGCTGGGGAAGTAGCTGGTGGTGGCGATGTAGCGGGCGTGAACTTCCGGCGTGAGCAGCCACTTGATCCAGAGCCAGCCGGCCAGTTGTTTGGCATCATCGGTCACCGGCACCGCATTCACCGGGCCATAGGTTTCGGTGATTGGTTTTTCCTGCGTGTGGCGTTGGGGCGGCAGCATGGCATTCCAACCAAAGTCGGTGACCGCGGTTTGGAAGCGCACGGCGTTGCCGGAGCTGTCCATAAAGTGCAGATTTTGTTGCGCAATAAAGAGATCACGCGCATCGCCGCTAATCGCCAACAGCCCTTCGTCGGCGAGGGCACGCCACCAGGTCATGATCTCCAGTGCTTCCGGTGCATCAAAGTTGGATTCTTCGCCACCCGGCTTGAGCCATTCGACGCCGTAGGTGAGCAAAGAGCTGATAAAGCGATCCCCAGGCCCAGAGATCAGCCAAGCTGGGACATTATCATTGGCAGCTGAGACCGCGCGCGCATAGTCGGGAAATTCATCCCAATTCGTCACTGGCTTTTCGATGCCGGCGGTGTCGAGCATCGTTTGATTCCAGTAGGTGGTAAAGCCGCTGAAGCCCTGGGTGAAGGCCATCGTCCGGTTGCCGTACAGTTCCAGTTTGTGACGGGTGAACTGGTTGGGCAAGATGTCGGCGATCTCTTCGTCGGTGAGTCCCACGGTCGGGTCGGCGATGTACTCATCCAGGGGGACGAGGATGTTGCTCGACGCATATTGGGTGACATCGTAGTCATCGGCCATCACCGCGCCGGGCATGCCACCACCGGCAGCGGCCGCACGCACCTTTTGGTTGAGTTCCTGAATGTTGCCCTGGGCAATCGCGGTCAACTTGATCTGGTCGGCGTTTGCTTCGCTGAATTCAGCGGCGAAGGTTTCGAGCAAGGTAGCCGCTTCGCCACCCATGCGGTGCCAATATTCGATTTCGACCAGGGTGTCGGGCAGTGGGGCAATCGCGCCAGTGTCGGCCGCGGCATCGCCCGTGGCCGGAGCCGCTGGGGCAGGCATCACACAACCGGCCAAGGCTAGGGCACCGGTCACACCGGCGGTTGCGAGCAAGAAATGGCGACGGGATAAGGTGGTCGTCTGCATTGGTTGATTCTCCTTAAAGTGAATTGTTGCGTTAGGGTAACGATTCCGCCTTGAACTAAAGTTCAGGCTGATAGCGCAAGTCAGCTAAAGCTGACTAACATGGATGCTTCAGTTGGCTTTAGCCAACTTTGGTTGTTAGCCTGAACTATAGTTCAAGGCGGTGAATGCCTGAATTGTTGCGTTAGGTTTAGTCGTGGCAGCATCTGGACTGCCTCAATCGCGGGGGGCAGATGATCATCTCCTGGTTCGTGCGTTAGGGACACCCGAGGAAGCCCCGGCTCTCCGTTCCAGAGCTTCCTCGGGTGTCCCTAACGCACGAAGCGCATGACCCGTTTAACAGCCGGCAGGGCAGCAGCCTAGCCCTTCAGCCCGGTATTGACAATGCCTTCGATAAATTGGCGTTGCAGCAAGAGAAAGAGCAAAACAATCGGCAGGGTGATCAGCAATGACGCGGCCATTAACATGCCGTAATCGGTGAGAAATTCGGTCTGATAATAGATCATCGCCATCTGTACCGGGCGAATCGCTTCGGTGCGCGTGACTAGCAGGGGCCAAAGCAAGCCATTCCAGCGCCCGATAAAACCAAAGATGCCGACGGTAAGTAGGCTGGGCAAGGTGAGCGGGACCATCACCCGCCAGAGGTAACCAAAGCTGGAGGAGCCGTCGATCTGCGCCGCTTCCCAAAATTCTTTGGGCACCCCCATAAAGGCTTGGCGCAGCAGAAAGATGTTGAACGCGCCGACCAGCCCCGGCAGGATCATCGCCGCGTAACTGTCATAAAGGCCACTGCCACCAACCCCCCACAGATCATTGCCCCCCAAGAGCGGAAACCGCCGAATGGTCACAAAGTTCGGGATCAGGGTGATCTCGTTGGGGATCATGGTCGTGGCTAAGACCAGAATAAAGAGCAGATCGCGCCCGCGAAAGTGCAACTGGGCAAAGGCAAAACCAGCCAGCGCGCAGAAGACCACCTGAATGCTGGTGCCAAAGGCGGCAATCACCAGCGAGTTGACCATGTAGCGGCCCAAGGTATGCGGCGGGCGCAGCCAGGCATTTAGATAATTTTGCGGCTGCCAGCTTTCCGGCCAGAAGGTCGGCGGGAAGCGGTTGCTCTCCTGTAAGCTTTTGAACGAACCCAGCACCATCCAGATAAAGGGGAAGATCACGATCAGCGCGCCGAGGATCAACAGGGCATAGATCAGCAGGCTGGTGAATGACCAGGGGCGCTTCGAGGCCGTTGTGGCTTGGGCACGGATTGGCGGCGCGGCCGAAACTTCAATCGTTGTTGCCATCACTCCCTCCCTACTGGTAGTGTACTTTGCGGTTAAGCAGAGAGAATTGCATCACCGTCAAGCCAAGAATGATAAAAAAGAGCAAGAAGGCCACTGTTGCCGCATAACCCACGCTGTTGGCCCGCTCGTAGAAGTTGCGGAAAATGTAAACGGTCACCGTCAAAGTGGTGTCGAGCGGCCCGCCGGCTTCACCAGCCCCAGCACTGCTTTTGCGCGTGAGCACATAGATCGGGTCAAAGGCTTGAAAAGCTGAGATCATGTTGGCAATGAGCAAAAAGAAGGTGGTGGGCGAGACAAGCGGCCAAATAATGCGCCGCAGAATGGTCCAACCACCGGCCCCATCAATGCGCGCTGCTTCGAGTAGCTCTTTGGGCACGGCGGAGAGGCCGGCCAGATAGATCACAATGTTGTAGCCCAGCGAGGTCCAAATGCTGTAGAGAATGATCACGATCATGGCCGTACTCGGGCCGGCCGCGAGATTGGGCAGCCACGCCAAGCCCGGCACAATGCGTTCCAGCAAGGGAAATGGATCATCGAGCCAGGTCAGGGTGGGCAGCCCAATCGTTTGCAACAGCGCATTGACCACGCCCAACCGCGGGTTGAACATCCAGCCAAAGACCAGCGCCATTGCTGCGCTGCTGGTGACATAGGGCAAAAAATAAGCAGTGCGTAAAACAGCGCGACCCCGCTGCACCCAGATAAAGAGCAGATAGGCGAGGACAAAGGCCAGCACAATCGTGATCGGTACCCGACCCAACACATAGTAGATCGTCACGATCAGGCTGTGTAGCACTTCGCCCACCGCCAGTTGATCGTTGTAATCGCGCGTAATAAAGCCCTCGCCAAACAGGCGCTGGTAGTTGGCCAGCCCCACAAACTTGAGTGGCCCCACATCCCAGCGCCAGAGGCTGATATAGAGATTGAAGAGAATCGGCCAAATCTCAAAGAGCAGCAGGATGATGAGCGCGGGCAGGAGATAGAGCACCCCACCCCAGCCGCTGGTGCGCCGCCGATTGGTTTGCCAACGATTGACTGCCACCCGCAACGTTGTCACCTAAACCTCCACACACAAGCCATCATAGGCAATCGCATAGCCATGTTGGCGCGCATAGATGGCCAATTCCGGGTAAGTTGGATTGCTATGATGGGCCAGATGATGGGCAAAGATCCGGGCATCCTTGGCTAACAACCCTTCCTCGCGCAGGCGTGCGACCTGCTCCAGAAATTGTTCACTGTTCATATGCCCCGTGGAACGGCCGGCAAAACCAAAGGTATGATCCATGGCGACAACGTTGAACTGGCGGCCATAACTTTTGAGCGCCTGCCAGGTCGGCTCGGCGATTTCGCCGGTATCGGTGGCGTAAAAGAGTACCCGACCAGCTTGCTCGATCACATAGAGCATGGCCGTAATGCTGGGATCGTGGTTGGCGGCTACGGTGAAAATCTGATACGGACCGGCGGCGAACCTTTGAAACGGATGAATGGTATGAATGAATAGGTTGAGTTCATCACCCAAGTCGATCGTCTGTGCCGCGAGATCGAGCCCTTCCGCACGTAAGACTTTGACCGAACGTTGCAGCGCGCCCGGCGAAGCATAGTAGTGCAGTTTGGGGGTGTCATGCACGCCACAATAGCTGCTGCGTGAGAAAAAGTGGGAGGGATCCAGATGGTCACTGTGCTCGTGGGTCTGTAGACAATATTCGAGCTTGGCCAGCGCGATCTGGTGTTGCAGGGCGGCGGCCATCAGGTCGGGACCCAGATCGATCAGCAGATCATCATTGATCAGCGCTGCTGCGCGTTTACGCAGACTTGCCCCACCCAATTGGCGGGCCATTTCACAATTCTTGCAGGCACAAAAGGCGTTGGGATAACCTTCCGAGGCCGCGGTACCGAGAAAAAGCAGACGCATCGTTCTATGCTCCGTTGGTTTGATTTTATGCTATTGCTACGATACGCTGCATCAATTAATGGCTGGTTAACACTTTGCCCGTAGATTGTCAACGAATATTTATGATAGGCCGGCAAAGTGCAGGGTCTCCGGCAAGCTTTGCGGCGCGTCAAGCTGGTTGAGCAGCAGCGTGGTGGGTTGATCGACCGTACCCACCGCAACCTGGATGTATAGCCGGCTGCCACCGCTTGTCGTTAAGGGCGTGGACACGGGTTGATCGGGCCGCAGATTGATTTGCGCATTGGTCGCAGGCAAGGTTGCTGTGGCCGTCGGGATCGCCGTGCTACGCAGGCGAGCTGGCCCAAACTTTTGGATACGTTGGTTGCCGCTATCGGTGACATACACATGGCCGCTGTTGTCCACTGCCACGCCGACGGGATTTACAAACTGTCCATTGCCACTCCCGAATGAGCCCATTGCATGAGGTAGGCACCATTGCTGTCAAACTTCTGAATGCGGTGATTCCGACGTAGCGCATAAGAAAGCATCAGCAAAATAACGGATTTGTTGTCGTTTCTATACTGCACAATGGACAGAATCAGGATAGGGGAGCCCTGTACTAGGCCAATGAAGCGGATGTAAGCCATGGTGGCTGTGGAATCAGTAGCGAGAAAGCTGCCACGTTGCATTGGTCGAGTGCTTCGCAACCAGTGCAACGTGGCAGTACAACGTGGCGGTACAAGGCGGATGAATTACCGCATGATCATCGGCAAATAGAGTTGGTCGATCCCTGTGGGTTCCAGCGGCCAGGTATCGGGATCGAGATAATCCGGTCGTTCATCGCGATCGCGATCCGCGGTCCCTTCCCACAGATCCGGTGCGCCGTCGCCATCGGCATCGGCATCCAGGAAGTTGGGGATATTATCGCGATCCAGGTCCGCGGCACGCTCCAGGTTGTCGGGAATGTTGTCGCCATCCTGGTCATCGGCATCGGTCGAAACTTCGACTAGTACCGGATTCGTGAGCAGATCAACCGCGTCGCGCCAGCGATTCACCAGGGTCAACCAGGGACGCCTGGTCGGCAACCGCAGCGTTAGATCTTTGCTGGCCCCCAAGGCGCGGCGCGCCAGCAGTTGCAGTTGTGGCTCAGCCATCCAACTGGCGACATGGGTGGTGCCTGCGGTCACGGTGTGCGAGATGACATATTGATAACTTTGCCCTGGCCCCAGCAGTAGCGGTGCCCGGTCAAGTAATAGCCCCCAATGGCTGTCTGTCAACGTGTGGATTGTCTGTGTCAGCGGCGTCTGGTTGTGGACAGTGTAACAGTAAACCACCGCGGTCTCGCGTGGTACCTTAAATTGGGCGCGGTCGGTACACTGTGGTTCGATACCCCCAATACCAAGTGTGAGCGCCAGATCCAGC
The DNA here is from genome assembly GCA_022842065.1 of Caldilineaceae bacterium. Next base: position 233,609 of record JALHQH010000006.1, on the reverse strand, counting down.
GCAATCGGATCGGTCGGCAGCAATGTCGCCGTGGGCGTCGGTAGGCCAGGTTCGGTTATCGCCGTTGCTGTTGCGATGGCGGTTGGCATTGGCGTGCTCGTTGCAGGAAGCGCAGTTGCGGTTGCAGTCGCCGTTGGCGTCGCAAGCAAGGTTGCGGTCGATGTGGTGGTTGCCGTCGCGGTCGATATAGGGGGTGCCGTCGCCGTCGCCGTTGCGCTGACGGTTGGCATAGCTGTCACAGTTGGCGATACTGTTGCTGTCACGGGTAATATCGGTGTGGGGGTTGCCGTTGGCAGTGCCATTTCAGTTGCCGTGCTCGTCGCGGTAAGCGCAGTCGTAGTCGCGGTTGGCAATTGGGTTGTCGTCGGCGTCAATGTTGGTGTGGCAGTCGCGGTGCTGGTCGTCATTGCCGTTGGCGCAGTCGTCAAGGCCACGGTCGGTGTGGCAGTCGCGGTGCTGGTCGTCGTTGCCGTCAAGGGCGCGGGCGCTGTTACTGTTGGGCGCACCGTCGGTGTACTTGGTGGTGTGTTTGTCGGCAGCGCACTTTCCGTTGCCGTCCCCGTTGCCGCCGGCGTATCAGTTGCAATGACACCTAGCGTGGGCGTGCTGGTCGCCGTAGGTGTGTTGGTCATCCCGGTGGTGCCGGTTGCCGTCGGTGTGCTGGTGGCTGTGACCACTGTCGTTGCTGTTACGGTCGGGGTCATGGTTGGCCCACTAACCGTCGTGGCGGTTGGGGACGGCGTCGTCGTAACCGCCACCGCAGTCGGTGTTGGCGTGAGCGTCGCTGTGGGTACACTGGTCGGTGTGCTCACAGCAGTTGTAGTTGGGGTCGGCGTCAACGTTGCGTTGACTACTGTTGAGGTTGCGGTCGCTGTGGCAGTTGGCGTTGTGGTCATGGCCGGGCTGGTTGCTGCCGCGGTCGGCGTTGCGGTTGCCGAGGGGGTAGTGGTTGGCGCGCTAACCCCCGTCGCCGTTGCGGTGGCTGTATTGGTTGGCGCGGTGACGGTAGTGGCCGTTAGGGTTGGGGTGGGCGTCATGGTTGCCGCCACCACCGTTGGCGTTGGTGTGATCGTCGCTGTAGATGTGTTTGTCGGTAGCGCAAGCGCCGTGGCAGTCGCGGTGTTCGTGGGCGCGCTGTTCGCGGTGGCGGTTGGGGTTGGGGTCTGGGTCGCTGCCGCACTATTCGTCGCGGTGGCGGTTGGGGTCGCAGTAGCAACGGTCTGCGCGGTCGGGGTGGGAGTGGCGGTCACGGTGGCAGTCGGGGTGGGCGTTGCGCTTAGCGATTGCACTGTAATCGAGATCGCCGCCGCCGCTTGGCTACGGCCGTCGCTCACCTGGAAGGTAAAGTGATCAAAACCGCTGAAGCCATCCGCCGGTGCATAGACGAGATTGGGCAACACGCCGCGCAACGTGCCGGCGGCAGGCTGCGCGAGCATGGCATAGGTTAGGGGATCACCATCAGGATCAGTGGCGCGGAGAGTGATGTTGACGGTGCTCTCGGCAACGGTCGTGATGGTCGCAGGATAGGCAAGCGGCGGCTGGTTGCGCTCCGTAATGGTGATCGAGATGGTTGCAGTCGCAGTCAATGTGCCATCACTGACCAGGAAACCGATTGCATCGTTGCCAAGATAGCTCCCCGCCGGGGTATAGATCAGGCTTTGACCCATTGGCGTGGGCATCATGGCCCCAACGCTGCCGTGGCTTGGGTGCGTGGTAATGGTGTAGGTGAGCACCGTGCTGTCAATGTCGGTGGCCATCAAGGTGATGGTGAATGGCCGGCCCTGCTCGGTTTGGTGCACTTGGTGGTTCGCCACCGGTGCGTCGGCCACGGGCGCGACGGTGAGGGTGACCGTCATGGGGGCGGCGTTCGTGGTGCCATCGGTCACACTGAATTGGAAGGCATCGCTGCCGGCGAAGTTGGCGCTGGGCGTGTAGATCAGCGTTGGGGCAAGGCCCCGCAATATCCCATGCTGCGGTTGCGACAGCAGCAGGTAGTTGAGTGGATCGGCGTCGCGGTCCGCCGCACTCAGGGTGATGGCGACTGCGTTATCTTCAGTGGTCGTCACATTTTGACCCGCGGCAAGCGGGGCGTCGTTGACCGGTTCAACTGTGACTGTCACCACTGCCGCCAGCGAGTCGCTGATACCATCACTTACGCCAAAGGTGAACCGATCCGTGCCACTGAAATCAGCCGTTGGTGTATAGCGCAGTGCCGGCGCAATGCCGCCCAGCGTACCATGTGCCGGTTGGGCCAGGACCATATAGGTGAGCGCATCGCTATCCGCATCACTGCCGGTCAGGGTGAGGCTGATCGGCTGTTCTTCGCTGATCGCGACGGCCTGCGTGGCGGCCAGCGGCCGATCGTTGACTGCCGCCACAGTGATCGTCACCGTCGCCGTCGGCGCAGGGTTGACGCCATCGCTGACCATGAAGGTGAACACATCAGGGCCATGATAGTTAGCCTTTGGCGTGTAGATTACCTGCGGCGGTACACCGGTTAAGGTGCCCTGCTGCGGCGGCGTTGCGACAGTATAGGTTAAGGAGTGACTATCGACATCCACCCCGCGCAGGGTGAGGGCAACCCCTTGATCCTCGCTTGTTGTCACGGCTTGGTTCACTGCCCGCGGCGCATCATCAATCGGCATGACCGTGAGCGTGATCGGCACCGTCAGGGCACTGTCGTTGCCATCATTGACAGTGTAAGTGAACAGATCCGTACCGGCGAAATCAGCCGCCGGGGTATAGATCAAATGCGGCGCGTTCCCCGCTAGCGTGCCACGGCGTAGCGTACCGACCAGATAGGTGAGCGCGTCACCATCGGCATCGCTGGGGGTGAGGGTGATTGCCACGGTCATTTCCTCACTGGTAGTGATCGCCTGCGCGGCGGCAAGGGGCAGATCGTTGACCGCGGCGACCGTGATCGAGATGCGTGCCGTTGTCGGGTCCGCGGTGCCATCGTTGACAGTGAAGGTGAAGGCATCGTCACCGTGGAAGTCGGGGTGCGGTGTATAGATCAGATCAGGCGCAATGCCATCCAGCACGCCATGCGCTGGCGGTGTGACCAGGGCAAAAGTGAGGGCATCACCATCGACATCGCTGCCGGCCAGGGTAATCGCCACCGATTGATCTTCGTCTGCGTTGAGTGTCTGGGGCAACGCGCGGGGCTGATCATTTACGGCGGTGATGGTGAGCGCCACCGTGGCCGGCACCCCATCGGCCGTGCCATCGTTGGCAACCACTGTAAAGCTATCGTTGCCCTGATAATCGGCGGTGGGGGTATAGAACAGACGGGGTGCAACCCCACCGACCGTGCCATGCGTCGGGGCGTCAACGACGACGTAGGTGAGTTCATCGCCGTCGAGATCGGCACCGTTGAGGATAATTTCGACCACCGCATCCTCGGTGCTGTTGATACTTTGGTCAGCAACCGTTGGCGCGTCATTGCGCGGCGCGACCGTGATGGAGAGGGTCGCGGTTGGCGAGTCCGCGGCCCCATCGTTGGCTTTGAAGGTCAAGGCATCACTGCCGTGATAATTCGCGGTTGGCGTGTAGAGCAGATTCGGCGCAATGCCACCGAGCACACCGTGCTGCGGTGGCGTGATAACAACGTAACTCAACGCATCCGCTTCGGGATCATCAGCCCACAACAAGAGCGCGACTGACTCATCCTCCGCCGTGGTCAGTGTATCACTGTCAGCCTGGGGCGGATCGTTGACGGCAGTCACCGAGATTGCCACCCTGGCTGTAGCCGAGTTACTCGTACCATCGTCAATGTTGAAGAGCAGCGCATCCGCGCCCGTAAAGTTGGTGGCGGGCGTGTAGATCAGATTCGGCGCAATCCCACCCAACTCGCCATGATCGGGGGTAGCCACAATCCGATAGGTCAGCAGGTCACTATCGACATCGCTGCCCTGAAGGGTGATCGCTCGCGGCGTCTCTTCCGCCGTGCTGATCTGTTGGCCCTGGGCAGTCGGCGTGTCATCAACCGCGTTGACGGTGATCGTGACGGTTACCGCGTCGCTGTCGAGCAGGCCATCGCTGACGATAAAGCCAAAGTGATCCTCGCCGACAAAGTCCACGGTCGGCGTGTAGATCAGATTGGGGGCAAGGCCGCCCAACAGACCATTGCGGACAGCGCTGGTCACGGTATAGGTCAGCGGATCGCTATCCTCATCCTGTGCCTCCAGCGTGATCGGCAGTGCCGTCTCTTCGGCGGCGCTGACCGCCTGCCCAGTGGCCGTCGGCGCGCGGTTGACTGGGTTGACTGTAATCGCGACGGTGGCCACGGTCGAGGTGAGAATGCCATCGCTGATAAAGAAGGTAAAGCTGTCACTGCCCACATAGTCGTCGAACGGGGTATAGATCAGGTTCGGCGCGACGCCACTGAGCAGCCCGTGGCTGGGCACAGTATAGCTGTAGGTCAATGAGGCATTGGCCGATGCGACCAGCAATTCTATGGTCAGCGCTTGCCCTTCCGCCGTGGCGACCGCCTGGTCATAGGTGAGGGGCAGATCGAGGACGGTGACCGTAAAGACAGTGCGATCACTGAGCGCCGGCGCATCATTATCAGTCACCGTCACCGTGATCGGATAGCGGCCCGGCCCTTGGTCAAAGGTCGGCGTCCAGGTGAAGCGGCCACTTTCGCCAACAATGGCCGCGCCAGGTGGGGCATCAAGCAAGGCAAAGGTGAGCGCATCGTTATCTGGATCAACGGCCGCGATTGCGAAGTCTAGCGTAAAGGTTTCGCTGATCATCTGATCGGCCACCACCGCAAAGGCGGGCGCGTTATTGTGCCGGCGATTGCGCAGCGCGAAGGTGAGATCATTGACGCCATTGTTGACCGTGGCAGTCACGCCATAGGTGCCGATAATCGCGTTGGCCGTGACACTAATCGTTGCCAGCCCAGTGCTGTCAGTCGTCGCGGTAAAACTGCTGGTGACAAGGCTTGCCCAGGCCGGGCTGTTGGGGGCGCTGAAGCTGACAAGTTGGTCGGCCCCGACTGCGACATTGGGGTCGTTAGCATGGACCGTTACTTGCAGTGGCGTGGCAAAGGGCTGATTGATCTGCGTGCTTTGGTTGTCGCCACCGCTGAGGGTCAGCGTGAAGCCTTGCGACTCGAACGCGCCGATGTCACAAACCCCGAAGCGCGCCAGGCCACGTTGATCAACCAGTGGACAATAAGCCGCATCGCCGCCGTTGATCGCAGGACTGTTGGGCAGCAGAGCATTCGTCGGGCTTTCGCCGCCGTAGTAGCCCCACGGGGCCAGCCACGGCTCACCGCTAAAGGTGGTGGCGTTGCCCACACAGCCGCCGTCACCCACCGCCGCGCCATCGCCGATCAGGTTGTGGCCCAGATCGTCAACCGGCGCGCCATCAATGACGACACAATCGCCGCCGGCACTGTTATTCGCAATGATTGTGTTGACCAGCGTCAGGGTAGAGGCTTGGGGATCTAGCTCGCCCGGTGCCCCGGCATGGAGCAGCCCGCCGCCATTGGCACCGACGCCATTGATCGTCGCGGTATTGCCGCTGATGGTGCTGTTAATCAAGGTATCCCGCCCAATGCTGGAGATGCCGCCGCCACCCTGAATATAATCAGCCGGGTCGGGGTTGCTGCTTTCGACGCGGTTGCGGTTGATGGTACTGTTGACCAGCGTTAAGCTCGAATCACTGGAAATGGCCCCCCCTTCGTCGGTAGCCAGGTTATCGGCAAAGATCGTGTGGCTGATCACTGCCGCACCGCCGGAGACCAACAAGCCGCCGCCCATCGCCGCCGCATTGCTGATGATGGTGCTCTCGGTAATCGCGGTGTCGCCAAAGCTGACGATGCCACCACCCATGCCGCTGCTTGTACTCGCCCCATTCTCAGCAATGAGCGTTTTCGCGACCGTGAAAGCACCCTCGCTAAAGACCCCGGCCCCATGTTGACTGCTGTTGCTGATCACCTCGCTGTTAAGGATGGTTAGCGTTGCGCCGCTTGCGTTGAAAAGCCCGCCGCCGTAATTATCTGTGCGATTGTTTTGCAAGGTACTATCATTCAGGGCCAACGTGCCATAGTTCGCCAGTGCGCCACCATCGTTGTTGCTCTGATTATTAGCCAGCGTCATCCCCGCAAGGGTCAACATACCCTGGTTGAGGATGGCACCGCCCCTGCCATTCAGGTCAAAACCCGTCGCATTGCCATTAACGATGCGCAGATCGAGCATGGTAACCACGCCAGCGGCTTCGATCTGGAACGGGCGTACATCGTTGCTGCCGTCGTTGTCACTGTCACCGCTGACGGTGATCGCGTGATCAGCGCCGCTGATGGTGATGTTTTTGCTGGTTGTGATCGTGCTGTTCAGATAGATCGTATAATCGTCGGCAAAGGTGATGGCCCCTGTATCACAGGCATCGGCCACCGCCCAGCGCAGCGAACCTGGCCCACTGTCATTGGCGTTGGTGACAAGTTGGGCGTAACAGTCGAGATTCGTCAGCGTGAAGGTGACCGGCGTGGTGAAACCAAAGGCCGTCGCCACCACCCCATAGGTACCCACCCCGCGATTGGCTGTCACCGCCGCCGCCACCGTGCCGCTCTCATCGGTCACAAGCGTGAATTCATGGTTGGCCAGCGTTGCACCAGTGATGGGCGCGGTGAAGGTAATCACCTGGTCGCTTAGGCTCAGATTGGTGTCGCTGGCGACTAGACTTACCTGCAACGGCTGGGCGAAGTTGGCATCGTGGTTGGCACTCTGCTGGTTACCGCTGCGCAGGATCATGGCAAAGCCCTGGGCTTCAGTCGCGCCGAGATCGCAGATCCCCACGCGGCTTTCCCCGCGCTGATCGGTGGCGGGACAGGTAGCCGCCGCGCCCCCATCCAGCGCCAGACTGCCCGGCAAGAGGGCGAAGGTCGCGGTTTCGCCCCCATAGTTGCCTAAGTTCGACAACCACGGATCACCAGAATGCGCAGGGTTACACGAGTTATCTTCGATCAGGTTGTGGCTGTTGCTCACGAGCGTACCCACATCAACACAGTCGCTGCCCGTTGTGCTGTTGGCGCTGATCGTGTTACGCAGCGCCAGCGCGCCGCTGTTGTAGATGCCACTGCCACTACCCGCCGCGCCATTGCCGGCGAGCGTGCCATTGGTGATCGTCAGGGCACTCGTATTATGGATCGCGCCGCCCGCGGTCGCCGTGGTATTGCCACTAAAGGTACTGTTGACAATCGTCGCCGTACCACCATTGGTTAAGCCGCCACCACCGCTCCCATCGGCGGCCGCGTTGTCAATCAAACTGCTGTTCACAATCATCAGCGTGCCGTTGTTGGCAAGCCCAGCCCCAGCACCAGCACCCGTTACGCGGTTGTCCGCCACGGTGCTCGCCAAGAGCGTCAGCACCCCATCATTCAGGATGCCCGCCCCCTGCTCACTCGCTACTGTCCCACTAACCAGACTCAAGTGGCTGAGCGTGACCACCCCGCCAGCCCCAATCGCGAAGACGCGCACATCGCGGTCACCGTCATTGCCACTGTCACCACTGACCGTGATCGCGTGGCCGCGGCCGTCGATGGTCGCTGTTTTACTGACCACCAGCGTGCTCTCCAGATAGATCGTCTGATCTTCAGCAAAGGTGATCGTGCCACCGGGACAGATGTCATTGAGCGCCTGGCGCAGCGAGCCGTAGCCCGTGTCATTGGCGTTGGTGACCACGGCACCGCGACAGTCATTGGTCAGCGTAAAGAGCAGCGGTGTAATCACGGTGCTGGCCGTGGCGGTGACCAGGTAAGTGCCGTTGATGCCATTGGCGCTGACCGTTGCGCTGCCGACTTTACTGCTGTTCGTGGTGACGCTAAAAGTTGGCGTGCTGAGACTTGCCCCGGCACCTGGCGCGTTAAAGTAGATCGTCTGGCCGCTGGGTACGCTGTCAAAACTTTCGACGGCGGTCATCGTTACCTGCAGCGGGGCGGCAAAGCCATTGTTCAGCCCTGCGCGTTGACTATCGCCGCCACTGCCGGCCAGTCTGTAGCCCTGCCACTCGACGGCACCGATATCACAGCGCCCCAGCCGTGGCCGCCCCCGTTGATCGCGGGTTGGACAATAAGTGACGTTGCCCGCGTTGATTGCACTGCTGCCCCCCTGGATCGCCGCCGTCGCCACGGTGGTCGCTGTGCCGGTCGCCGTGCCGCCATAGTCGCCCAGTCCCAGCACCTGCAAGCTAAAGGAGATGGCGTCGCTGCCACAAGTGGTATCGTTGCTGCGATTGTTACTGCGCTGCACCGGCGTATTACCCTGGCAATTGCTGATCGTCAGCGATTTGCCGTTGTGTAGCGTATTAATCAGCGCCAGCGTACCTTTGTTGACATAACTCTCGCCACTGCTGCTGCTGTTGTTGCTAAAAGTGCTGTTGATGACGGTCAGCGCACTATGGTTGTAGATGCCACCCCCTTCTGATGCAATGTTGTCGGCAAAGGTGCTGTTGACCACATGCGCGGTGCCGGTCGCGTGATAGATCCCACCGCCGCGATAGCTTTCGTTGTGGGCAAAGGTGCTGTTTTTGACGGTCAGCGTACCCTCATTGTAGAGTGTGCCCAGATTCGTCGTGCCACTGGCCGAGGCATCGTTGTTGGCCAGGGTCACCGTGTCGAGCACCAATGTGCCGCGATTCGCTAACGCACTGCCGTTGTTAGCTGTGCCGTTCATGACGCTGAGCTGGGTTAAGGTGACGATGCCGCTTGCCCCAATCGAGAAGGGCTGCACATCGGGGCTGCCGTCGCCGTTACGGTCGCCGCTGACAATGATCTGGTGCCCGGTGCCGTCAATCGTTACGGCACGGCTCAGGGCCAGGGTGCTGCTAAGGTGGATCGTATAATCTTGATCAAAGGTGATCACGCCGTCGGTACAAACCGTGTCGATGGCCTGCCGCAGCGAACCAACGCCGCGGTCATTGGTATTGCGCACGATCACCCCATCACAGACATTGTTGGTCAGCGCAAAGGTGATCGGTGCGGTCGCGGTCACCCCGTTGGCCGTTGCGGTCACTACATAGCTGCCGACCACGCGGTTGGCCATGACGGTGATCGCCGCGCCGTCGGCGGTTGTGCGGCCGGTGATGCTAGTCGGGCTAAGGCTGGGACCACTTGCTGGCGCAGTAAAGAGGATGCCGCCACCGGCCACCGGTTCGTTGTCGGCGTTGGCGGTGATCGTTAGCGCCAGCGGTGTGCTAAAGGTGGCCAAAGCCGCCGCCGCTTGATTGCTGCCGCCGGCATAATGCAGTGTAAAGCCTTGCGACTCAAAGGCCCCGATGTCACAGGTGCCTTTACGGCCCAAGCCGCGCTGATCGGTGGTTTCACAGTAAGCGGCATCCCCGCGGTCAATGGCTGGACTGCCGGGCAGCAGCGCAAAGGTTTGGCGCGCGGGGCCTGCGCTTGTCGACGGGCCGCCATAGTCACCCAACCTAGATAGATAGGCGGTACCACTGTAGACTGCGCCACAGCCGCCGTCAGTGACAAAATTATTGATACTGACGGCGAGAGTACCCTGATTAATACAGGTGCCGGTGAGTAAGCTGTTGACGAGTTGCAGCGTACCGTTCCAGTTATGAATGCTGCTGCCGTAGCCGCTATTTTCGGCAAAGGTGCTGTTAGTTACGGTCAACAGACCACGGTTGTGAATACCGCCCCCTTCTTGTGCGCGGTTGCCCCCGAAGGTGCTGTTCATAACCGTGGTCGCATGGCTGGTTGCATTATAAATGCCGCCACCACGCCGGGCGTGGTTAGCCGCCAAGGTGCTATGCGTGACAGTCAGCATCCCGCCATTGTAGATTGTGCCATTGTTGACGCTCTGATTGTTGGCCACCGTCGTCTGATCGACCGTGGCCCGCCCCACATTATAGAGCGCCCCACCGTTGTCACGCCCCACATGATCTGCTAAGGTGAGCGCGTGGAGGGTGAGCGTGCCGGCGTTGTAGATACCGCCACCCAGGGGCGCGGTCCCACTAACCACACTGAGATTGCTCAGGGTTACGACGCCACTGGCGCTGATGTTGAAAAGCTGCACATCAGGGTCACCGTCGTGGCCACTGTCACCACTTACGGTCACCGCGTGGCTGCCGCCATCGATGGTGAGCGTTTTGTCCAGCGCGAGGAGGCTGTCGAGATAGATCGTGGTGTCACCGGCGAAGGTGATCGTGCCGCCCGCACACAGATTGGCAAGGGCCTGCCGCAGCGAACCAGCCCCCCGATCATTGCCGTTAGTCACGATAATCGCCCCTTGGCAGGGGATGGTGGGGCTGACCGCCGACTGGTTGTTGCTCATCTCCGCCTCGTTCTGCGGCCAGCCAATCGTCGCCCTGTTGACCAGCAGCTCGCCGGTGGTCACCGTGGGGCTCAACTTGCCGGTAAGGGTAATCAGCCCTGCCTGGCCAACAGCGAGATCGGCAATGGTGAAAATTTCCGTGCCGGCGTCGCTGCTGCGTGTCACGCTGACATCACCACTACTGATGACCTGCTGCACGCTGACCGCGCTGGGCAATATATCGGTGATGGTGACGTTGCCGGCGGACAGATCGCCTTCGTTGGCAAAGGCCAGCGTGTAGGTGATCAAGTCGCCGCCCACCACCGCAGTCGGCGTCATCGTCTGCCGGATGGTGAGATCTGGGCTAAGGTTGGCGAAGGTGAGCACCGGATTGTTGTCTGGCGCGCCAACCGTGGCCGTCACCGCATAACCGCCCACCAGCTGATTGGCAAACACAGTCGCACTGACCACACCCGTGCTGTCGATGGGTAAGTTGCGGGTATCACCTAAACTTGCACCGCTGCTGGGGACGAGCAAACGTACCATCCCGCCGCTGATCGGCTCGCGGCTCGCCCGCGCGGCGACGGTGAAGCCAAGCCCTTGGCCAAAGGGGGTGCCGATCAATGTGCGCTGGTTGTCGCCGGCCGTGAGGGTGAGGGTAAAGCCTTGCGACTCAAAGGCACCGATGTCACAGCGCCCAACGCGCGCTAGCCCGCGCTGGTCGGTTGGTTCACAGGTGGCCGTGTCACCCCCATGCAACGCCGGGCTGCCGGGGAGAAGTGGTATGGTGTGCGTTGCACCGCCATAATCGCCAAACGCACCCAATCCTTGCGCACTCGTCGTCGGGGTAATGCAATTGCCCGTTTCGATCAAGTTGTTGATGTTGCCGGCAACGGTGCCATTCGTATAATTGGTACAATCAGGTTGTGCATTGTTGGCGATGATCGAGTTGTAGAGGTGCGCCCGGCCAAACCAGTTGTAGAGACTGCCACCAGCCACCGCGGTCACATTGGTTAAGGTGAGTACACCGCTGTTGCGGATACCGCTGCCATCGGGCGCACGGTTGCCCGTGAGGGTGCTGTTGCGCACCTCGGCGCGGCCACGCACAAAGATCGCCCCCCCAAAGCGCGCGGCTTGATTGTCGACAAAGGTACTGCGTAGCACGGTCAACACTTTGTTTGTGTAAATCGCGCCACCACCGACTGCCCCATTGGTGGCGTAGTTATCGGTGAAGTGGCTGTCCAAGATGGTCAGCACCCCGTCATTACCAATGCCGCCACCGCTGGGGGCGGTGCCGCTGACCACAGTCAGATGGGTTAACGTAACCACGCCACTGGCCCCGATGTTGAAGACACGCACATTGCGCGTGCCATCGTTGCCCGCATCGCCGCTGACCGTGATCGCGCGGCCCGTGCCGTCAATGGTCAGTGATTTGTTGATCGCCAGGGTGCTGTTGAGATAGATCTGATAATCGTCGGCGAAACGAATCACGGCGTCGTTGGTACAGGCGTCGCTGATCGCTTGGCGCAGTGAACCGGGGCCGCTGTCGTTGGCGTTAGTGACAAGCGAGTCATCGCAGCGGATGAAACTGGCACTGCTTTGTTCGCGCTGCCAGGTATGGCTGATCGTTGCCGTATTGGTCACAATGCCATTGGTGCTGGCCAACACTGTGGCCGGCATGGTATAGGTGAGCATTTCGCCCACCGCCAGATCGACCGTGCGGTTTAGACCAGTGCCACTGACAGCGGCGGGCAGCGTATCGGTGAGGATCACGCCGCTGGCGGCTGCGCTGCCATTGTTGCCAACGACCACGGTGTAGGTGATCGGATCACCTGCGCGCAGACCGCTAGTCGGCGTGACCGACTTGCGAATGGTCAGATTGGGCGCCACAAAGGTCAGCACGGTTGCCACCGGGTCGCTGATTTGCTGGCCCAAGCCGTTGGTCATCGTTGCTTCAACCCGATAAGTGCCGGCCCGGGGCGTCCAGTCGGTCGACCAGGTGGTGTTGGTGATGCCGCTGGTGTAGGTGGTCGAGTAGATGACCGTGTCGTTGATGGTTACCACCACGCTGCGCACCTCACTGTTGCTGGCGGCAAACCCCGCTAATGTCAACGGGGCGAGCGTGGTGTAACTGTTGGCAGCACCGGGGCTAAGGATCGCGCTGACATCGCTTGGCACGGTGGGGGTAATCGTCTGCGCCACACAGTGGCCCAGGAGATCACAGGCCGTGAAAGTGACCGGATCGGTGCTGCCGCTGGCCGCGACCGTTTGTGGATCGCTGGTCAAGGCCACGGTTTTGGTGTAGACACCAAAGCGGTCGGTAAACCAATCACGCGCTTCGTAGACTTCAGTCAGCGGGAGCAGCGGACAGCTCACGCCATTCTTGTTTAAATTGTAATCAGCAACCGTACAACCGACTTGGGTATAGCCGTTGCCGAGCACTGTGTAGGTAAAGTGCAAGGTGGGAGCCACCGTGTCGATCTCGCCAAACCAGACGTTGGGGATGTAGCTGGCGTTGCCGATCTGATCGACCGCCTTGAGGTCGATCTTATAAGGGCCTTCCAGTCCGCTGGGCAAGGGGTACTGCCAGGTCACATAGTTTGCTGTGCCAGGATCGGCAAACGTCAACGGTAGCCAATCGCCTTCGATCTCCCCTTGATCGCCATCTTTGGCGTGACGGAAACGAATTTCCGCCGTCGTCACCGCGGTAGCGAGCGGGTGCGCGATGTCGTAAAGCTCTTTGCTGCTGAGGGCGCGGTTGTAGATGGCCACTTCGTCGAGTAGACCCTGGAAGAAGCCCGCGCTGCTGGTAGCCGCACCAATGTGAAGATCCAAACCAGCCAGACTACCCACGCTCTGGGTGATCACACCAACAGGGATCCCATCGACATAGCCAGTCCAGGTCACGCCATCATGCACCAGCGCCAGATGTTGCCAGGTGTTGGCGGCTAGGTTCATCGGTAGCGCTTGGGTAGTCGAGCCATTGTCAAAGATCATGCTCCCATAGTTATCGGCAAGCTGCCAGCGATAGCCGCTGCTTGGGCTGTCGCCCATGCCGAGGATGTTTGGATTGTAGCCTTTGGCGCCAGCGTTCCAACCCGGTTTGACCCAGGCCAGCAGCGTCATCGCGCCGGGTTCCAGATCAATCTGGTTGGCGATGGTGAGCAGGTCGTTGCTGCCATCAAAGCTGACGGCGCGGCCAGCGTGCCCTGAGCTTGTCGAAGGGCACGCTGGGTTTCCTGTCCCTGCGCTTGGCGAAGGGCAGGTGGCGGTAAAGTGACCACGCGCACTGTCGCTAAATTCACTTGCGCCAGAATGCTCTTCAAAGTGCAGATGTAAAAGCTTGCCCGCGGTGGCGTAGGGGATGTCGGTGATCACCCCTTCCAGCGTGCCAACCGCTTCGCTAATGACGCGGCTGGTCAGGGCAATGTCGCCGGTCGGGCCATAGTCATCCACCGTGACGGTGCCGACGGTGGTGGTGAGAAAATTGCCCACATTGTCGGCAATATAGGCGGCAACGGTGTAGACGCCATAGGCGGCGACATTGAAGGGATAGTCAACGGCCCATTCACCCAAGGTGCCATCGGGGTTGATGGTGAGATCGGCATCGCGCGCCCCTTCCACCGCCGCCCCTTGCCAATCGTAAAGATAGATGGCAACGGTGGGGGTATTGACACCGCTGTTAGTCAGACCATTGACATCACTGACCACGCCGGTGAGGGCGAGTACACGATCTGCGCTTTCGGCTGCCAAGGGTGAGAAAGCGAGGCTACGGTTGCGCGCAACGGAAGAGAACGCCGAATCATCGTCAGTGGACGACGTGGTCAGGGTATCATCACCTTCATGCAAGGCGATTTCTGGTGCGCGGCTATCAACCCCGAACGTTCGGCTGACAATCGTGCGATTGCCTACTTGGTCCGTAACCGTAGCTTGCAAGGTGTAATCACCTTCGCCGCTGGGGATAAATTCATAGAGCCAGGCCCCGCTGTTAACAGAACCGTCGGATTGGATGGCAGAACTGGTGACAAGCGTGCCATCGGGTCTGGTCAATTGGATTGCCACACTTTGCACGCGGGAACTGGCATCCAGCGCGTTGATCGTCAGCCAGTGGCTTGCGTAGGAGAGATAATCTGCATCCAAGGCAATTTCAGCAAGCGGCGCATCAACATCCACGGTGACCAATTGCTGATAGCTGAGATCATACCAGGTCGATTGATATTCATAGTGCGCAGCCACCGTTTCGGCGCTCAATACGCTATCGTAAAAAACAACTTCGTCCAAACTGCCTTCAAAGTTTTGGCCCAGGCTGATTGTGCTGACTTTGGTGCAGGCGATCGCTTTGTTGCCGCCCGTGACGTAGACGCCGTTGATATAGACCGCAACCTTGACCGAGGGATAGGTGTCATGGCTACCGGGGATTTCATTCAGCGTCACCATGACATGATTCCACTGGTTTGCCAGCAAGCCGGCGGTAAAGTCGGCGCTGTTATCGAAGCCACAGTAGTGGTAATAGCCGGTTTCCACCCCCAACGTGCTGGAATTCGGTTGGAGGAACAAGTTGACCGGTCCGCTCTTGAAGAGAAATTGGGCACTGTTCTTCTGCTGTGCCGGCTTCACCCACAGGCCAACGCTGATCTTACGCGCATTGCTGACGGTACCAGTGATGTTGGTGGTCAACAGGTCATTGCCGTCAAAGATCGGCGCTTCGCGGACTTGTCCCTTGCTGCCGGCAGTGGGGCAAGCCGTGCCCACACAAGTGGGGGAGGCGCTGATCGGGCTGTCGTTCGTGAAGGTCGTCGTCGCCAGGTCTTCATCGAGATGCAGATTAAGCAGCGGCGCTTCGTGCATGATCGCCTGAATCTCCGCCGTGGTCAGTGCGTCCTTGACGATGACAACCTGGTCGATCAAACCGTCGAAGTAGTTGTCAAAGCGTGCGCGCCCGACCCGGACGAGGGTAGCGCCGGTCATCGGTGGCTTGCCGGTTTGCGCCACATCAAGGACGCCGTTGATAAAGATCGCCTGCTCCTGGGCATTTTTGTCATAGCGCCAGGCGAGATGGGTCCATTTGCCAGTGGCAAGTGTTGTTGCGCTGGCGGTGTCGTTATTGACAAAGCTGAAAGTGGGTTTGCCGTTGTTGAGCAGCAAGCCCAAACCATTGTTGGTGGCACCGGCATCGGCGCCCAGCACAGTATCCAGCCCGCTGATCGTATCCGGCTTGATCCAGGCCAACACGGTAAAGCTGCCATCCTTGATGCCAAGCTTTTGGGCGTTGTCCAATGTGATGTAATCGGCCACACCGTCGTTGCCATCGTCGTCGGCGACCCCACCGTCAAACCGGGCGGCCTGGTTATCACGACCGGGGATACCACTGTCCGGGCAGGCGAGTGCGGCACAGTTGCCGTTGTAATCGTTACCCGAATGATCACGGAAAATATCTTGACCGGGTGCCTCGTCAAAAGTCAACGTCAGGCTGCGCACCGAACTGGCATAGGCCGTGCTGATCGCCGCGTCGTTAAGCACCGTGCGGTAGATTTTGATCTCGTCGAGCTTGCCCTTGAAGCCATCGTTATAAAGTTTATAGGTGAGATAGCCGTCCCAAGTGCGCGCATCGCCACTGCCGTCGCCGTGGGCGTTGTGCCAGCGTTCACGCGTCATGATGCCGAGTGGGTCATAGAAATTGACGGTGCGCACTCTCTCGCTGCTACCGTTAAGGGTGAAGTATTCATTATCCCCATGACAGCCCTGCTCCGCGGGATTTTGATCGGCATTACACATGCTATAGCTGAGCGTAGGCTTGGTATTAACCGCCCATTCGTTGATCGCCAATGTGTCATTCGAGTCCAGATCATGCCAGGCCGATTCCCAGACGAGTTCCGGCGCGCCATAGCCGTTATCCCGCTGCGTATCTTCTGACCAGAGGAACCCTTCGTCGTTGATTGGGTCGTTGTCGGTTTCAAACTGGGTAAAGTAGAGCGCGGCACTACGCCCATTGCCGATGTAGAAATCTGCTTCGGGATAAAGTTGTTTGCCGGCACAGTTGGTGCCTGTGACCCGATTTTTCAGCGCGCCATTCTTGTATACGTTGAATTGTGTCCCATCAAAGACCACCGTAACATATTGCCAACGGTCAAAATCAAAGAAATAATCGACAGTCGCTTCGCAATACCCATTGCCGGCGGCATGACCAAAGCGCATGATCAGATGGCGCTCTTTGATGTAGAGCGACGGATAGGCTTTGTTGTAGCCGGCTTCGTCATTGCCCAGGATCAGCTGGCCAAAATGATTGAGGTGCTCGTCGTCCGGTGTGTAGCCCTGTTCGGGGTAGACCCAGAGTGACATGCTAAAGGTGTCATTAAGCGCGCTGAGGTCGGTGACATCGCTGCCGGTCACCTTGAGCCCATGCTGTTGGTTAAAGACAAAGGCATCGCCCGCGATCCCCGGTTCCTCGACGGGACAGTCAAAGTCGGTTGTGGCATTGGTTTCGCAGTGGATTGTGGCGGCGCTATAGTCGGATTCGTCTGGGCGCGCATAGGTCGTGTTCGGGACGACGCGATAGCTGGAGCTATAGAAGACCGGTTTTTGGGAGAGAGTTGCCACCTCTTCGGCGGTTTTGCCGTCGGTGTAGAGTTCGACTTCGTCGAGTGCGCCGTCCAGGTAGTTGCCACTGCTGTTACTGCCAAGGGTGATCGGGCTGTTGTTGGCGCAAACCGAGCCAACATTCGTCGACGCCTGCTGCACGCCATTGAAATAGAGCGCCAGGGTTGAACCGTTGGCGGCAACGACGACATTCTGCCAACTGCCCACGGCTAGGACAGAAGTTGATAGCAGGGAGACGGCGGTCGAACAATCACCCCGATTGAAGGCCACGCGCAGCTTGCCCGCAGCATCGACACTGAGGTTGAGACCGGTTGTGCCTTTGGCAAACAAGCTCTGCGCACGGCTGACATCCTGTTTCACCCACAGGCTGAGGGTGAAAATGTTCAGGTTTAGTTCATTGTCATGAGGGATGGTCAGGCGATCATTGGCACCATCGAAAGTGAGATAGCTACCGTTGGCGCTGGGACAGGCTGCACTCGCGGAAACACAGGTGGCATTGTGTGGCCCGTTGTCGCTCTGGGCATCATCGGCGAAGGCGGTGGCATTGGCGGCTTCATTCATGTGCAGCCAGAGTGCCCGGCCAGTGTTGACATCCTCAATGATCGCACCGGCGCGAATGGTAACGCTGGCGGCAGTGGTGGCGCTGACGGTGGGCGCGGTCAGGCTGCCGTTGAGCGTCGCCGCCGCGTTGGGCAACAGGGTGCCGATCACTTGGGTCTTTTGCACGGTATCGACGGGAAATTCAGCTTGCAACAGACCGTTGGCGACGCGGTTGTCCAGTTCATTTTTGACTGTGGCTGTGTAGCCAAAGGTTGCCCCCGGTGCGACCACGCTGTCGCTTACCTGCGCATCAAGCGAAAGCACGTTGCGCACCGACGGCAGGTTGGGATTGTAGCCATAAATAAATTCGTGGCGGTCAAGGATGGTGTCATCATCGCTGTCGCTGTCATTGGGATCAGCCGTGACCAACGTCTGCAAACGGGTTGCGCCGTTGTAGCCATAGACAATGGTCCAGCCGCCCGTCCACAGCGAATTGTCCTTGACATAGGCGTTGGGGGTGTTGGCGTGAAAGAACTCCTTGTCATCGGTCAGTCCGTCGTTGTCACTATCGGCCAACAGGGGATTGGTCTGGTAAAAGGCTTCCCAATAGTCGGAAAGGCCATCGTTGTCGTAGTCGCTGACGGTAGGGTTGAACCGATTCTCTAACTCCCAAAAATCGGAGAGACCATCGCCATCCGCATCCCAGGTGCTGTCATTCGGATCGGCCCCGGCATATTTTTTGCTGAGCAACCCATCACCGTCGGCATCCTGCAGGGCGGGAAAGCGCGCATCCCATGCCTGATAATAGCCGCCCTGTTTCCCGGCGCGCAGGGCGAGAAAGCCGTCAAAGGTTGCGGGCAACACATCGAAAATAAAATCATCACCCAGGTCCATATGGGTGGAGTCGGCATAGTCGTTATGGCTACACCCCTGCACCAGGAAGCCCCAACATTCAAGGGTAGGAAGGCGGAAGGACTCGGTGAGATAAAGATGCGTCGATTGGTTGATCCCTGCTGTGCGCAAGGGCAACGCGTAATCGGCGGTGAGGTTGGCACGATATTGGGGGAAATCACCACCCCGGATCTTGTCCCAGGCCACCTCACCGGCGGACAATCCGCTCTCATGGTCGGTCGCGCTGGTTTGTAGCGTGTAGACAAAGGTCGATTTCTGCAACAGATCTTCAACATCCCAGCCAAAGGTATCGGCCGTGGCGGCGCCCAAACCATTAAATTCCGCCTGAGTAATGGTGTTGGTGATCGCAGCGCCGAGCGCGATTTCATTGCCCACAATGTAACCGTTGTCCCGCACTTTCTGCGTCAAGATGGGTGCCTTCATGACGATGTCGAGCCGGTCGGCGTCGTTGAGATCGGCCACAATATATTGATCATAGATGGCATAGACTAGCGCCGTGGAGAGGGTGCCGGAAAGGCCATTACAGACAAAACGATCCACATCCCCGCCGGCCGCGATATTCTTGTCCGCCGCTGCATTGTAGATGGCGCAGGCCGCCATCATCAGCCCACTGATCAGCCCAACCACCGCCATAATAATCCAACCCGCCACCGGAATCGCGCCAATCACGGCCATGATCACCGCCACGATTGTATCGGCGACGGCTTGGGCAATCGCGGCATGCCGTTGCAGATCATTCTGGTAGGTGCCAACGGCAAAGATCGTCCAGGCAATGGCAATCGAGATCACCAGAAGAATCACCGACCACTTTAGATTCGACTTGACAACGTCACCAGCGTCGGCGGCATAGGTCAAGGCGGTCGTTGCGCCATTCGGTTGGAGGGCGGCAAATTGTGCGCGAGCGATCGCCGTGTTATAGGCAATGGAGGCAGCGATGGCACCTTTGACTTCATGGATGGCGTAGGCGACAAGGGCGGCGGTATAGGTAACACCGACAACATCACCCCAATCCACGCCGACGGCGTTGAGGTCTAGGTTCGCAAAATAGGTCGCGGTTGATGCCCAAGCCAACGCGGTCAGGCCGGTCACATTGGTGAATTTGCTGGTGGATAGACTGGCCGTTTTATAGTAGTCACGCAATTCACCAAGTGCCAGGGTGAGCGCGCTGCTGGCCGTGCCCTGCGCGGCCGTGCCCAATGCCTCTAAAATGGCGCTGAACGAGACGGCGAAGCTGGCCGCAAGCGAGTTGGCGGTCGTGATCGTCGGGGAAGTGCTGGTGGTCAGGGCCTTCACCAGCGAAAGATTGGCATAATAGCCTTGGATTTCATCGACCAGCCCGGCCACAATCGTGGTCGCCGGTTGGGTGCTGCCCAAGGTGTAATTGCCCAGCGTCGCCGCGCCAAAGCGTTGCCCATTCTCGGCAACGACCTGGGTAAGACCGAGGTGGAGCGCAAGATAGTACGATTGGGCTAACTGCACCGCACCCGCACGCACCTGCGCGTAATCGCTGATCGTTTCGCCGGCGACCAGCAGATCAAGCTGGCTGTTGGTGAAGACCAGGGGCAAGTTGGGGACGCCGCTTGTCCTTTCCAATTGCTCCAAATAGGTGGCGACATCCAGGCTATTCCAGACACCGGCACCTTGATAGGTGTAGGGTGCCCACCGCAACGCGGCCAGTGTCTTCAAGGGTTTACTCGCCAGATCGAGCACGACGCGGTTGCCATTGCTGATCGCGCCACCATCACTCAGCCCACCCAGGCGCGCACGCTCTTCACCGGCAAAGAGCAGCGTGGCGCTAGCGCCTTGGCTGGCGCCGGTAAAGCTCTGATTGAGGGCATCGGTGCTATAGGTGGAGGCAACCTTCGCCAGCGCTAGTTCATTGGCCAGCGTGTAGTTGCTCACCGCCAGATCGCCGACGCCCCAAGTCGAGAGATATGCGCCAATGTCGCTAACCGTGAAGCGGTCGCCATTGCTCTTAGCCTGGGCCCCGATCAGGGCCGATTGGAGCGTGTCGGCCAGATGCCAGAGCTGATCGTCGTAGTTGGTATTGCCGACATTGGCCGGTTCCGCAATGATCGCCACCTTTGCGCCATGATCCTCACGGACGTTGAGGCTGGTCAGGTAAAAGTCTTCGTAGTAGGTCTGGATCACACTGGCCTTGGTTGTCCAGTTCGCCTGATCCGCGCACCATGCTTCGACAAGCTCAGCAGACGTTAAGCCGGACGCTGAGCTTGTCGAAGCGTTGGCGGCGTCACAGCTATCGGTTAGCGCTTGCACCATCCAAATTAAACGCACCGTTTGGTCATGGCCCAGGTTGTTCAACCCAGCCAGCGGTCGGTAGAGCATCCGGCCCTGCCAAGCAACCGGCGTATCACCCACCTCATCTTGCATTAGCGAAAGCGGAACCCAGAGCAGGAGGCTTTGATCGGTTTCCCCTTGGTTGACCGAAATCCCCAACTCGTCCAGCGCAGCCCTGTCGAGCCAAGCGAGATCACTAAAGTCATGGATGCCTACGGCATCGTAGGTGCCGGAAATGGGCAAACCCGCCGCTGGGTTGGCAGCATCATAGGTGATTTCAAATTCGAGCAGGGGGATGAGCATCATGTCGCCGTTGTCGGCGTTGGTCACGCTGCTGTAGCTGTCCAGATCGGCGTAGGTGGTGTCGTGGACGCGGGTGATCTGCCCTTCGCTGTCATTGGTGGGCCAATCCAGCACATTGTAGCTTTGCCACAGGTGGTCGGCATTGGTGGGGCGCACAGTAAAATCGACAAAGATCGGCTTGGCAGCGCCGGTGAAATTCAGGTTAAAGTCGAGCTTGCCCTCAGTCAACCCGCTGCTGGTGTTGCCAACCACGCTGTAGGGCGCACCATCAACCTTATCGGGTACGCCATCGCCGTCATTGTCAAAGTCAAAGACATCGGGGGTCGTATCGCTGTTGGTGCCGGCGGCGTCGCTATTTTGACAGGCCGTGAGGCTATAGGTGGCGTCGAGCATCCCAGTCGTCGCGTTGATATCATTCAACCCTGGGCATTCGAGCGAATCCAACTGACCGTCACCGTTGCTGTCGGGGTTGAGCGGGTCGAGATACCAACGCTTGCCGTTGAAGGTAAAGCCCTTTACCTCGGTGGCATCGCTGATGTAGTCACCATCCGAATCGACCGCATAGGGGCTGGTGCCCAACTTATAAATCTCAGCTTCGTTGCTCAAACCATCATCGTCACAGTCGGTGTCGAGGGCAAGATCGCAGGTGGAAGAAAGGGGAGATTGAGCGATTGGGTGATTGGGTGATTCGTAATTCGCGCCCTGAAGGCCCCCGCGTGATTCGTGATTCGTGTTGCGTGTTGCGTAATCTACCTCTAAGGGGTTGAGTTCGGGATTGAAGGTGCGGCCTGATTGGTCATTCTGGGCGGCTTCGAGCTGATCCTGGGCGGCTTTTTCGGCGCTTTGGGTGTTGGCTTTGATCTGCTGGCGTTCGCTAAAAGCATAGATCTGTTGTGCATCGAGCAGCGGGATCACGACCATTGAACCAATGATCGACGCGGCCAAAGCGCCATAGAGCCGGGATGAGCGACGGTAGCGGATCAGCAATGTCGCAAAGCCGACCAGCAGCAGGGTGAAGCCCAGCAGCAGGCTAAAGCGCTGCAAGGCCTGCGGCGTCACGCCGACCGCGGCCAGCGGATCGTTGAGGAGCAGGGTCGGCGCTTGCCAGAATTGGGAAATTGCGCTGGAAGCGTCTGGTTGCCAATTGCGAAAGTTGGTGGCGATCGCGGCTTCGACCCACTCACCGGCGCCCTTTTCCGGCGGAAAGTGCATCTGAATCACCTGGCGCACCGGTAGTCCCTCGGCGTTGACCCAAATCTCGCCGCGGCCGGTCATATCGACATAGGCACGTACCGGCGCCAGGTTGACTTTATTGGGCAGTTCGCCTTTGCGACGTAGTGCCTCTTCCATCTGGACACGCATATACTCTGCATACTTCACGCCATTCAGGTCGAAGGTATAGCGGGTGAGGGTGGCGAGATAAGCAGGGGGCAGGGCTTGTTCGAGCAAGTCATTAGGAGATTGCGAGATTGGGAGATCGAGCGATTGCTCGCTGAATCGCTCACTTTGTATATTCTCCGCTGCCGCCAGAAAGCCCAGCGGATCACCGCCTGGGGCAAAGAGGTCGGTCGATTGGTCAAGCGGTGTCCACTCGGCATGGGCGTCGAGACGGCCAAAAGCCTGCCCATCTTCGACTTTGAGTTCGGTCACCCGTGCCTGGCTGCCCTGCCCACTGTGCAGTTGGAGCTTCATCTGCCGCTGCGGCAGGTTGATCTCACCTTCAACACGAAATTGTTTGGTTTTGACCTGGCGGCCGGCATTTTTCAGGCTAACGGTTGGATGGGTGCTTTGCCGTGCCGCGGTCTGATAATGAAAGCGGCCAATCGCCGTTGCCATACGCCAAGCCTGCTGCAACCGTTGGGCGTCCGTGATTGGCATGGTGCGCGCCTGCAGGGGTAACGCAACGAGCAGCACCACTAGGATCAGCAAAAACGCGACAAATCGATGCGGAATGATGATTCGCGGCATAAGCTTCCTTCTTTATCAGAATTTGCACAGTTAGCTGGAAAGATGCAATATTTTTAGCAGTCGATTGATCTACCATCGGTCAGCGATGGATGTGCATCTTACTAGATACGCACATTTAAGACACATGATGTGTCACAAAATCGCATCGAATACTATAAACGCGCAATTGGGCGCTGTCTATACGACAAATTGATTACATTTGGCATAAGTCATCTGGCTTAATGGTAGGATTAGCGAACGTGCAAAACGAGCAAAGAGGAAATCATGAATGAAGAGGATGCCCGCGTCCAACGCACACGGCGTCAGTTACACAGTGCGTTTGTCGGGTTGGTGATCGAGCGGGGCTATGAGGCGATCACGGTGTTGGATATTGTCAAAGCGGCCAAAGTAGGGCGCAAAACTTTTTACCGCCACTATCAAGACAAAGAAACGTTACTCTATGCCTCCCTGGAAGAACTGCTAATCGAAGGACAACCTCTCCTGTTGCCACCGAGCTCGCCGAAAGCGGCGGAAGAGAATACCTTAAATGCCTTGCGTTTTGCCCATCGCCATGCGGATCTCTTTCGGGTGCTTTTGCGCAGCCCGGCCGCAGAACAGTTAGTCAAACCGTTCCTCGCCTTTGGGTTAAATGAAGGGTATCGCTTTTTCGGGGGCAGTACTACGCCCGATGAATTAGTCGCCTATCATTTTGTGATTAGTCTGATGAACCTGATCCGCTGGTGGCTGGAACAAGCACAGCCCTACTCACCCGAAGAGATGGCCGAGTATATCAACCGGCTAGTGATCCGACCGATAAGTCAGCTAGAGCCGAAAGTCTAGCCGGGTACAAGCTGATCACGGGCAAGGGGTGCGTTGGCTTAAAGTAATTGACCGGCTTGCCGCCGATAGGCAGCAAGCCGGTCAATTACTTTTTAGATAGGCTGGTTGCGAAGCATCGCTGTGTACCATGTGCTTTGCCGCGGGGATACACGGTACACAGCTTTTTCCAGTGTGGGGTGGTTATTCGATCTCGGCCTGCGCCGCGGCTTCGGCCTTCTTCAGCGCATCGATGGCAGGCGTATTGTTGATCAGTACATCCTCAATGGCGGTACCCATCTCTTTGCTGATGACCGGCCAGTAAGGGGTGGACGGGGCTGCCTTGGCAAATTCGAGCTGCTTGATCGTGGTCTCGAAGGCCGGGTTTTGCTCGTAGTACTTCTGCTCGCGCAACAATTCCACGCTGGAGTAGCGCACCGGCCAGTAGCCGGTCTGGCTGCTCCAGAACGCATTCTGTTCGGTGCTGATCCACCACTTGATGAACTCCCAGGCGGCCTGTTTCTTCTCGTCGGAAACGGCGGCCGGGATGCCGGCTGCGGCACCACCGGTCGGCACTACAGTGTTGAACCCTTCCATGTGCGGCACAAAGACGGTTTGGATCTCGAACTTGCCATCGACGGCGGCCAGGATACCACGCAGGCCAGCGGTCGAGTCGAAGGTCATCGCGCCTTTGCCCTCGGCAAAGGCTTGGTTGCGCTGGGCAAAGCCTTGATCACCGGTGAAGGGGCGGGCGGTGCCATCTTGGTAAATCATATCGGCCCAGATCTGCAATGGCGCAGCACCTGGCTCGGCAAAAGTCACCTGCGTGAGATCTTCATTCATGATCTCGCCGCCATTGCTCCAGACCATCGATTCAAAGTACCACCAGGAGGGGGTCGCCAGGAAGCCGTAGACTTTGTCGTCGCCTTCGCCCGTGGTGAAGGTTTTGGCCACTTCGCGGAACTCTTGCCAGGTGGTGGGGGCCTCTACGCCGGCCGCCTCGAACATCTGCTTGTTGAGGTAGAGCACCGGTGTGCTGCGGTTGATCGGCATGGCATAAAGCTTGCCTTCCCAGGTCTGATTGAGCATCCCGGCGGGGATCAAGTCCTCGAAGTTGAGGTCGGGGTCGGCATCGATAAAGGGCTGCAATTCGGTCAGCGCACCAGCCGAGGCAAACTTAGGCGTGCCGTGAATCTCGATCTGCACAATTTCCGGCACATCACCACTGACCAGCGCGGCTTGGAATTTCTCCTGTACGCCGTTGTAGCTCTGCTGAAAGACGCCAACGACTTCGATCGCGTCCTGGCTGGCGTTGTACTGCTTGATCATCTCTTCAATTACTTCCCCCAGTTCACCGCCGAGGCCATACCAGAAACGAACCTGGATCTTTTCGCCGGTGCTTGCCGCCGCTGCGGTGTCTGCGCCCGGGGCGGCCTCTTCGGCGGCTGGGGCAGCGGGTGGCGCGCAAGCAACAATGGTCATGGCGCAGACGAGCGCCATGATGAGCAGACGAAGCTGCAATTTCATGTGGATTCTCCTGTTGTTCTATATTGTTTGTAGAAAAATAACGTTCAGACCGCGCGAAGTTACCGCGCCGAAAGAGCGCCATCGGAAATGATAAAAGGCATGGCAGCAACGCAACCCACTAGTTGAATCGTTACAATTTGTGATCGTTGGTTGCGCTTATCCTTTTAAACCAGAACTGGCAATCCCTTTGATAAAAAAGCGTTGGGTAAAGAGGAAGACAAGGATCAGGGGGGCCATGGAAAAAACACTGGCGGCCATCAGTTCATGCCAGCGGGTACCACCTTCAAACTCGATAAAGCTCGATAGCCCCATGGGCATGGTGCGCATCAACTGCGAGTCAGTGACAATCAACGGCCAGAAGAGGTCGTTAAAGTGGTAGACGAAGCTGAATAGGCCGAAGGTGATCAGCGTCGGCACGTTGAGCGGCACCAAGACATGGCGCATAACGCCGAGATGGGTGCAACCGTCAAGCCGGGCGGCATCCATAAAATCCTGGTGAATCTGTTTAAACGCCTGGCGCAGCAGAAAGATCCCAAACGCGCTGGTTAGGAAAGGCACGATCAACGCCGGGTAACTATCCTTCCAGCCCAGCCGCGAGATGGTGACAAAGGCGGGGATAAAGGTGACCTGGATTGGCACCATCATCGTGGTCAGGATCAGCACAAAGAGCAGATCGCGGCCAGGAAAGTTAAGCCGGCTAAAGGCGTAAGCAGCGGGGATGATCGTCAGATATTGCCCAGCCAAGATGGCGATGGCCGTAAAGGTGCTGTTAAAGAGATACCAGTTAAACGGCGCTTTCTGCCAGGCATTAAGGTAGTTGATCCACTGTGGATCGGGCGGCACCACCTGGGCAAGCACATAGACATCGGCTAACTTTTTCAAAGAGGTCATCACCATCCAGAAAAAGGGAAAGCCAATCACCACGGCGACCACGCCCAACAGTAGATAAGCCACCAGCGCGGTCTGCGGGGCTACGCCATCCCCGATCCCCCGTGCGGATCGTCGTAAACTTGTGAACATGGTTGACTCCTGTAGGTTGCACCCGGATAGTGGTTAATAGACGTTATGCCGCTGAATGCGGAAGCCTGACAGGATGACAGGATGACCGCTCCCCGATGGCTCCAGTAGGATGAGGATGTCCCATTCATCTTGTCATCTTGTCATCCGGTCATCCGGTCATCCGGTCATCCGGTCAGCGGTGTATAAAACAAATCGGGATAAACGCTAATAATGCACCCACTGGCGGGAGATGCGCAGTTGGATCACGGTGAAGAAGAGCAGCAGCACCAGCAGCACTACCGCCACGGCAGAGCCGGTCCCCACTTTGTAGAGCTGGAAAGCCTGTTCGTAGAGATAGTAGACAAGAACACTGGTGCTGTTGACTGGCCCGCCGCGCGTCATCACAAAAACTTGGTCAAAATCCTGAAAGGAGCCGATGACGGAAATCACAATCACAAAGAGCGTCGTTGGTGAAAGTAGGGGCAAGGTAAGGAAACGAATGCGTTGGGGCACGCTGGCACCATCGACTTTGGCGGCGTCATAAAGATCCACGGGGATGGCCTGCAGACCGGCTAGAAAGAGTACGGTGTAATAGCCAACCGCCTTCCACACCTTCATGAAGATCAGCGCGGGCATGGCCCAGGTTGTGCTAAAGAGCCATTGCGGGCCTTCAACACCAAAGAACTCGATGACCTTGTTGATCACCCCATCGGTTGGGTCGTACATAAACATCCAAAGCGTGGCAACCGCCACCATCGGCGTGAGATGGGGCACAAAAAAGAGTGCGCGGAAGAAGGGGTTACCGCGTAATTTCAGATCCAATAGCATCGCCAGCGCCATAGAAAAGATGATGATCAGCACAACCGTACCTACGCTGAAAAAGAGCGTGTTACGCAGCACCTGCCAAAAATCAGCAGAGGTAAACAGGCGCTCAAAGTTGCGGGTACCTACAAATTCCGGCGCAGGTCCGATAAAATCCCATTTAAAGAAACTCAGGCGCAGCGAGTAGAGCACCGGATAGAGCGAAAAGACCGCGATCAGGGTCAACGCCGGTAACACACAGAGATAGGCGGCCAGCCATTCGCTGCGCATTTTGCGCCAGAAGGTATTTTGCCCCTGTTTCGCCAGTGGTAAGCGCAATGTACCTGCATTCGCTTGTTGCATGATCACCTTACTTTCTACGTTTTCAAAGCAACTTGCCCCTTAGATAACCAACCCTTGCGCTTGCAGCCAGGCAGCACCGGCCGGAATCTCTTCTTTATTGCGCAGTTCCAAGAGCAGACGTGGTTGTTGGGGTAGGGCAGCTACTGCGGCAAAGAGCGCGTGCCAATCGGTATTGCCGGCACCTGGTGCCCAGTGGCGGTCGATCTGGCCGTCGGTATCCTGAATATGCATATGGGCGAGTAACGCGCCAGCCTGGCTCACCCAGGTTGCCGGGCTGGGTCCACCAATCTGGTGGCGGATAAAGGCGTGGCCAGTGTCAATGCTCAGCTTGACAAAATCACTGTTGAAAGAACGGATGAGGGCAAAGAGCGGTGCGCTATTGGTATCGTAAATGTTCTCGATCACCAGGGTACAGTTGGCTGCTTCAGCAATCGGCACAATCGGGTCGAGTAGGGCATGGACCAGCTCAAACTGCTCGGCCTGGCCATGTTCTGTGGAGTGGGGCAATAAAGGCCCACCAAAGAAATCAAACGGGCTATGCATGACCATGTGGGTCGCGCCCAGCGCCTGGACAAAATCGAGGGCTTGACGCAATCGATCATTCACCACCTGGCGTACCTTCGGGTCGCGTGGCATTAGTGTCAACCCCATGAAGGGACCGTGTACGCCCATGCGCCCCGTGTAACCGTCGAGTATGCTGCGCGCTTGGGCCACCAGCGGTTGCCAGTCATTATCCAAAACGGTGGGATTGAAAGGATCTTGAATTTCGAGGTCGCGCTGCTGCGTTTTGAGCCAGTCGGCGTACTGGGCGAGAGCGGCAATCGGCAGGGCGGCGCCGATGACAGGGCGGTGAGTAGAATGAGCCATGAATGCACCTTGTTTAGTCAATGTTGCTGGTGGAAAATGAATGCTGTCGCTTGCGCGCAACAGTAAGAGCATAGCGGCCAGCCGTTAAGGGCGAATTAACGCTTTATCAGCAGATTGTCAAGGAATTGGTGATTTAGTTAACAGATGGCGACCGGATGGGCTGAGGGTGGTGAACGCCGTGCGCTGTCGCTGCGCCCCGCGCCAAGGCCCTGCATTGGCCTGGGGCTTGGCCAGGCTAATTTGTCTAGATTTCGATTAAAAAGGGTTTCTTAATGTGCCCCAATTTGGCAAAACTGCTGGAATGTAGTAAACTGCACAGCCGGGCTGATATGGGCCTGTTTTTCAGGGCTTTACAATTTAACCTAAAATTTACGGCCTACTAGCTCAACTGGCAGAGCAGCTGACTCTTAATCAGCGGGTTCTAGGTTCAAATCCTAGGTGGGTCACAGGAAAGCGCCCAGTAATTACGGGGCGCTTTCTTTTTTACACCAGCGGTTGTCATCATTTACATTTTTACTCGTGTAGAAAATGTTAAATGATGACAGAGTCGAGTATACAATTGACGCGGGGAGCTTGGGAGCGCCAGGCTGAGAGGGTGACCGATCTGTCACCGACCCATGAACCTGATCTGGGTAATGCCAGCGTAGGAATCGAGCAACAGCTTATTCACGCGTTACATGCCTCACCCAGACGGGTGAGGCTTTTTGTTTTTCGCGATTTGATGGATTTTGAGAAGAGGAGCATGTAATGCGTAAGTGGTTTGTCTGGTTGAATGTTTTCGCTGCTTTGATCTGGTTGGTTGGTTGCCAAGCGCTTGCCCCCGCCACACCTGTGGCTGATGGTGCCGCGACTGCGGGCAGCAGCGAAGTACCGACGTTGGTGATCGCCAGCCACGATTCATTCAATGTCAGTGAAGCAGTAATTACGCAATTTGAGGAAAGCAACGGGGTGCAGATCCAATTTCTGGCCCTGGGTGACGCCGGCGAGGCGCTCAATAAGGTAATCCTCAGCAAGGATGCGCCCCTGGCCGATCTTTTTTATGGGGTGGATAACACCTTCCTCAGCCGTGCGCTGGCCGCGGAGATCTTCGAACCTTATGCCTCGCCCCAACTTGCGGCCATCCCCCAAGAACTACAGCTTGACCCCGAAGCTCGCCTGTTGCCCGTTGATGTGGGCTATGTGAATATCAACGCTGACCAGCAATGGTTTGCCGAAAACAATCTGGCACTCCCGACAACGCTGGAAGAACTAGCGCAACCGGCCTATGCCGGCCTGCTCGTGGTGCCCAATCCGGCGACCTCTTCCCCAGGGTTGGCCTTTTTGTTGGCCACGATCAGTCACTTTGGCGAAGAGGGCTATCTGGACTTTTGGCGCGCCCTGCGTGAAAATGAGGTGGTGATCACCAGTGGCTGGAGCGAAGCCTACTATGATTACTTTACCGTTGGCTCGGCCGGTGCAGGGGATCGACCGCTTGTTGTCAGCTATACCAGCAGTCCCCCCGCCGATGTGCTCTATGCGGAAGATGGCCGTGAGGCACCGGCCAGTATCAATATCAACCCCGCCGGCGGTGTCTTCCGCCAAATCGAATTTGTGGGCATTCTACAGGGCACCCAACAACGCGCCCTGGCCGAGAAGTTTGTCGACTTTATGCTGAGCGAACCCTTCCAGGCCGATCTGCCCTTGCAGATGTTTGTCTATCCGGTCATCCCGGCGACACCGCTGCCCGATCTCTTTACCCAATTCGCCGAAGTGCCCACGGATCCGGCGCAACTTGACCCGGCCCTCATCGATGCTAACCGCGAGGGCTGGATTGAGGCGTGGACCGCCGTAATGTTGCGGTAAAACGCTCACGGTAGGGCGGTGGTAGCGTTCCTTGCTACCACCGCCCAGCGCGCCTCCCCTGTCCGTGACGGTTGTCGCTTGTCTCTAGGCCACTTGAGAATCCCTATGCCTACCTTACTCCAGCGTTCGGCGCGTCTGTTGCTCTATAGTTTGCCGCTACTCTTTCTGGGCGCGTTTTACTTCTATCCCTTGTCGCGCATTCTGCAACTAAGCCTGGCCGCAACCGAGGGCGAATGGACTGTGCTGCGTGACTTGCTCGCCGCGCCTTTCTTCTGGCAGTTGCTCTGGTTCACCACTTGGCAGGCGGTGGCCTCAACCGCGTTAACCCTTGCTTTGGGGTTGCCGTTGGCCTATCTTTTTGCCCACTACGAATTTCCGGGTAAAAGTCTGCTCCGCGCGCTGACGGCGATCCCGTTTGTCATGCCAACGGTGGTGGTGGCGGCTGCGTTTACCGCGCTCATCGGACGCCAAGGCATGATTAACCAGTGGCTACAAACGCTCTTTGCCCTGGACGCGCCGCCCCTGGAGCTGTTGCAAACGATCTGGATTATTCTGATTGCCCATGCCTTTTACAATGTGAGTGTGGTGGTGCGCACGGTGGGCAGCTTCTGGGCCAATCTTAGCCCGCGCCTACGAGAGGGGGCCGCCATGCTCGGGGCGTCGCCGCTAGTCATTTTCTGGGAGGTCACCCTGCCGTTGATCTTGCCCAGTGTGATTGCGGCCGGCTTGCTGATCTTTCTCTTCTGCTTTACCAGCTTTGGCGTCATCTTGATCCTGGGTGGGTTGCGTTTTGCCACCCTGGAGGTGGAGATCTACCGCCAGGCGGTCAACCTCTTCAACTTGCCAGTTGCCGCGTTTTTGAGCTTGGTCCAAATGGGGCTCACCTTTATCGTCATGGCGATCTATACTCAACTGCAGGCTCGCCTGAGCCTCCCGCTGGAAATGCAGCCGGCCCAACAAGTGGCGCGGCCACCGCGCGGGGCTGCGCGAATTTTCGTCTTTATCGCGCTGCTGCTCATGTTACTGGTCCTAGTCGGCCCGCTCTTGGCGCTGGCTTGGCGCAGCTTTGGCGTGGGCGATGGGGGCTGGACGTTGCAATATTACCGCGCCCTGGCTGAAAATCCCCGCCAAAGTGCCTTTTTTGTTGCGCCCCTCGTCGCCGTGCGCAATTCACTGCTCTTTGCGGCAGCGACTATGGTCTTGAGCCTGCTGCTTGGGGTGATTAGTGCCTATTTATTGGCGCGTCCCCGCTCGCTGCTGACGACGCTGCTCGACCCGATCTTCCTGCTTCCACTGGGTACATCGGCCGTGACCCTGGGCTTTGGCTACATTGTCGCGCTCGGCGCGCTACGTACTTCCTTGCTGTTAACGCCAATCGCGCATACACTGATTGCAGCCCCTTTTGTTTTGCGCACCTTTTTGCCGGCATTGCGCAGTCTCGATCCGCGCTTGCGCGAGGCCGCGGCCATCTTGGGGGCCGCACCCTGGCGGGCCTGGTGGGAAGTTGATGCCCCGATTCTACTGCGGGCGCTGCTGGTCAGTGCAACCTTTGCCTTTACGATTAGCCTGGGTGAATTTGGCGCAACGCTACTGGTCAGCCGGCCTGACACGCCGACCATGCCGGTGGTGATCTATCGGGCGCTCAGCCAACCCGGCCAGTTGAACTATGGCCAGGCGCTGGCGATGAGTACCTTGCTGATGGCGGTCTGTGCCGTCTCACTGCTGGTGATTGAACGGTTGCGTCTGCCTAATACAAGCGAGTTTTGAGATAGAGTGGAGTATAAGTATGGAAGAACGGCTCTTTGTTTACGGTACTTTAATGAGTGGGGAACGTGGCTTTGGCCTCGTTGCCGCCGCTAGTCTGCATTGGGAGGCTGCCCACCTTTCCAACACACGGCTTTATGTTGGCGATGGTTACCCAATTGCGGTACCGGGCAAAGGCACGGTCAGCGGCGAGGTTCATTGGCTGGATCCTGCGCAATTGCCTGGCTTGTTAGAGCAGCTCGACCACTATGAGGGTGACGAATATGTCCGCCAGTTATACCCCGTCACCCTGGCTAGTGGCGAGCACTGTGAAGCTTGGGTCTATTTGGCTGATCCACTTTATGCGGCGCGCTTCCCGCTGTTACGCAGCGGCGACTGGCGGCGGCGCGATCAAGATCAATCCTGAAGGCCGGATGGTGACCGCAGGTGACTGTCGCTTTCCGGTAACGGTGCTACGCCTGAAGCGGGTCGTGCACAGTGATAGTCACCTCGATAGAGATAAAATATAGCGTTATGTTGCAGATTAATCGGGTAGAGAAAAGTTATGATGGCGTAACCAATGCGTTGCACCAGATCGATCTGACGATTGAACGGGGGGAAGTGCTCTGTCTGTTAGGTCCCAGTGGCTGTGGCAAAACAACCCTCTTACGGATTGTTGCTGGTTTGGAGCAACCCGATCGTGGTTCGCTGACCCTGGATGGACGCGACCTGACTAAATTGCCTGTCCATCAGCGCAACTTTGGCTTAATGTTTCAGGACTATGCGCTCTTTCCCCATCGGACCGTCGCCCAAAATATTGCCTTTGGGCTGCGCATGGCCGGCCAAGCAGACGCCGCGATTACGCAACGGGTGGCTGAGGTGCTACGGCTTGTCGATCTGCCTGGCTATACTGACCGCTCGGTCTTTGCCCTGAGCGGGGGCGAGCGGCAACGGGTGGCGCTCGCCCGCAGTCTGGCCCCTAGCCCCCAGTTGCTGATGCTGGATGAACCGCTCGGTAGCCTTGACCGTACCCTGCGTGATGAGCTAATGACCCAATTGCGCACAATTCTGAAACGGGTCGCTGCCACCGCGCTCTATGTTACCCATGATCAGCAAGAGGCTTTTAGTGTCGCCGACCGGTTGGTCGTCATGCGCGCGGGGCAGATTGAGCAGATCGGCACGCCACAAGCCATCTATGGCTTCCCGGCGAATGCTTTTGTGGCGCGCTTTTTGGGGCTGGGTAATTTGTTGCCCACCACTTTGCTAGCTGACCAAGGGCTGGTGGAAAGTCCCCTCGGTCGCTGGCCACTGCCCTCACAGACTCTGCCTGCTGCGGGTGCGCTGCAACTGTTGTTGCGCCCCGATGCGGTCCAACGGCTGGCCGTTGCGGAGACAACGGCGCACCCATCCCTGCCCCCCGATGCGTTCGCACTGACCGGTCAACTGACTGCGCTGGCTTTTCAGGGCGCAACCTATCGCCTTGCCCTCAGCCCGCAGACCGCCACTGGCGAATATTCACTGCGCTTCGACCTGGCCGCGGCCCTGGTCATGCCTTGGCTTGATCAGCTTACCCTTGGTGCGCCGGTTACGCTCTGGTTGGCCCCAGCTGGAGTGGCGTTGGTTCCTAATTGAACAAAAAAAGCCGGTCGCCCAGGGGCGACCGGCTTTTTTTTGTTCAATTATCGATCTATTGGGTTGGCCGCAGGATCGTGAAGTCGCTGGTATTGGCGGGTGCCCATCCTTCGGCACCACTATCCAGCCGCACACGGAACCAGACAATCGTATCGCTATTCCCCTGTAACTGCACTGGGCCGTCAATCAAGGTGACGACCGTACCTTCGGTTAAGGCCCCAATCACCTTACTTTGATCCGATGAAGGTTCGCTGACCAGGGAAGCTGTCATGCCTGGTTGGATAATGGCACGTCCCCCCACCGCCAGCCCTGGATCGGCATTGCGACTTGTCGGCAAGCCGTTGAGTTGGGCGCCAAGGGCGGGGGTAGTCGCCACTGGGGCGGCTGCGTCGGTGGTGGTGCTGGCGCTCTCGCCACTGCTTTCAGCGGCGGCAACAACGGGGGTTTCGACCACTGGCGCTGCTTCCTCCGGTGAGCGGAAAAAGGAGACGATCGACCAGATGAGGAAGATCAAGACCAATGCGGCACTGCCCGCGGCGATATATTGCCAGTATTGGCGGACAAAGGCCAAGGGATCATTCTCGGGGGTGACGGCATTGCCACTGGGCTGAATCGCCAGCGTTTCGCGCCAGGCGTAACTCTGCATCACCTGCATCTGTACCGGATCGGTACTGTAGTAGCGTTCGGCGAGCAGCGCTTGCGCATGGCGCAGGGCAAATTCGTCGTACTTGTCCGACTCTTCATAGAGATGTAACTCGGCGCGCACTGGTTGGCGGCGGCGGTCGAGCAACACGACGAGACCGGCAACCGGCCAATCTTCAGCGTCCGCAATGTTGTAATAGTCCGCTTTGATGGCTTGCACCTGGAGGGCTGTACTGGTGGGGGCTACCGTGTGCGCGCTGTTGTTGTACGCGTTTTGACGGTTGTCCGCATAGCGATCTTCGGGTGCATCGATGTCGATTTCGTCGGTCTGTGACATAGGGTAACCTCTTTGCTGGAGTTAGCGATCCAATTTCGCCTTACTGGTTGGGCAGCGCAAGGGTAACAATTCCCCCTACTTGTGCACTGTTGGCATCATAATAGAGCATGCGCAGATTATACTCAACCGGGATGTCTGAGCGTAAGTAGCCTTTCCAGCTTATACTATCACCAATTTTCAGGAAAGGGTAATCACCTTCCGGCAAACCGGTAATTTGCCCACCACGCTCCTGTGAACCGCTGTAGCCCAATGTGGTACCGATAATGGGCGCACCAGTACTCGCATTGACCGTAAAGGGCAGTTTTATCGTCATGCCACTCAAGGTCACAGCGGCCTGCTGCGGTTGGATATCACGGATCAGCAGCCGTTGGACGCCGGCCGCGCGCACCGAATCGCCGCCGATGTAATAGATCCGCAGCCGTAGATTATAGGTGACGCCGCTAATGTTGGCCAAATCGCCATCAAAATCGAGGGAATCACCCATGGTGCGCACGCTACGCAGTCCGCCGATCAGAAATTCTGCGCCGGCCTCGCTCACACTGTTCAGGACAATATCTGTGCCTGGGATCCGGTCGCCCGCCTGTAATGGCCACTCGGTTGGGCCGCTGAAGCTAATCGCGCCAGGGGGCGTTTGCAGCAGGGGCAGATCTTCCAGCCCCGGCAAATTAGTAATGCTGCTTAGATCCGGCAGCCCCAGATCGCTAAGCACATTGGGCAGATCGCGCAGGCTTTCGGGGATACCAGGCAGTTGGGACAGATCGGGAATTTCCGGCAACGCCGGCAGTTCCGGCAGTTGCGGCAATTCTGGCGTGCTACAGCCACTGAGCAGCAGGGAAAGCAGCAACGTGAGACTGATGATCGTCCGGAAAAATTTGGTAGGTTTCATTGGTTTAAGATCCTTTCGGGGGTACAAAAATAGTAGTCTAATAGGCACCGATTTCGTGCAGCCGCGCATCACTAATGCCAAAATGGTGGGCAATTTCGTGCAGCACCGTCCGCCGGACCTGGCTACGAATCGCATCTTCGTCAGGCGGACAGACGAGCAGGATCGGGCGGCGAAAGATGGTGATCTTGTCTGGCGCGACCAAACCATAGTGATGGGTACGTGCGGTTAGCGGCACGCCTTCGTATAGTCCAAGTAGCAGACTATCCTGTCCCAAGCCAACACTTTGGCGTTGGGCCAGGGTCGGCCACTCTTCGACCAGCACGGCTAGATTATCAATGCGCGCCCAAAGTTCCTCAGGAATGCTTTCTAGGGCTTCGCTGACCAACTCTTCAAAGCGCTCTCGGGTAATACGTTGATTCTCCACAAAATGTTCCGCTATTACCGGAAAACTAACGGCAACGCTGCCGTTACTACAAAGTGCGTGCCAAGTCCTGTAACATCTGGGCCAGAATCGACAGCGCAAAGAGCACGATCATGGGCGAGATGTCGATCATACCCCCCAAGGGCGGGATGATCCGGCGGGCCGGTTCCAAAACCGGATCGGTCGCCTGGTAGAGCAGCCGGACAATCGGATTGTACGGATCGAGGTTTGGAATCCAGGTCAACAGGACGCGGATAAAGATCAAAAACGAATAGAGGTAGATCGCAGTACCAAGTAAAGAAAACAGCTCACTCATGGATGTTACTCATTTCTCGTTCAGGCGGCCTAATTCCTGGCTGCGGTGATAGGCGGCAAAGATGGCATCAGCCAGGGCAGTCCGCACGCCGGCTTTTTCCAATTGATAAAGGCCGGCGGCAGTAGTTCCACCGGCACTGGTCACCAGGTTACGCAACTCCGCCGGATGTTTTCCCGTCTCGCGGACGAGGGCAACACTGCCGGCAATCGTTTGCAGCACAATCTTCTGGGCATCGGCGCGGGCAAAGCCCATCTGTACGCCCGCATCGATCATCGCTTCGATGATCAGAAAGACAAAGCCAGGGCCAGAGCCACCCAAGCCGGTCTGCATATCGATGAAATCTTCTTTGTCAACGCGCAGCTCTTCGCCCAACGCGCCGAGGATCGCCTGGGTCTGTGTGGCTTGGGTTGCAGTGACGCTCGGAGTGGGGATCCAGGCCGTGACACCCATGTTGAGTTGGGCAGGTGTATTGGGCATGGCGCGGACAATGCGGTCGTGGGCTAAATTCGTTTGCAACGTTTTGAGCGAAACTCCCGCCATGATGCTGAGCACCACGGCATCGCCTTTGAGTTTGCCCTGTAGGACGCCGGCGACAACGCCAATCGCCTGCGGTTTGATACTCATCACCACAAAATCGGCGGCCGCCACCGCGGCTGTGTTGTCAGCCGTGGTTCCGACGCCATAGGCGTTTGCAATCATTTCACGGCGCGCCGCCACGGGATCACTAGCCATGATCTGATCGGCGGCGATGAGCTGACGGGCGAGCAGCCCTTTGATCATTGCTTCGCCCATTGCCCCGCTGCCGATAAAGGCGATTCTGCTTGCTTCCAGGGTCATAATTGATCCTCAGTGTGATGGTTGTTGTTAAAAAGAGCGGCCATGAGACACGAGACACGAGACAGGGAGACACGAGATCGTGGGAGATAATCTTCATTCTCGTGTCTCCCTGTCTCGTGTCTTGTCTTTCCGTCAGCGCGAGCCAAAGATCGCCGAGCCGACCCGCACCAGGGTCGCCCCTTCTTCGACGGCGATCTCGAAATCATTGGTCATGCCCATGGAAAGCTGTGACCAGTCGCCGGTGGGGTAGGCCGTGCGCAGTTCATCCCGTAATGCACGCAGGGCACGAAAGACTGGGCGAGCCGCTTCTGCCTCTGCCACCAAGGGGGCCATGGTCATCAATCCAGCAATGTGTAAGGCCGGCAATGCCAGTAACGCGCCTGCGGCTTCGTGTACTTCGGTGGGGGTAAACCCCTGTTTGCTCGCCTCGCCGCTGACATTCACTTCCAACAGTATTGACAATACGCAGCCAGCCGCCGCGGCGTCGCGGCTAAGGCGTTGTGCGATTTTTACGCGGTCAACGGCATGGATCAGCGCAAAGGGGCCAACCGCCTGCTCGGTCTTACGGCTTTGGATGGTGCCGATCAGATGCCAGCGGATCTCCTCTAGCCCCAAGACTTTGGCGGCTGCCACCTTTTCCCACAGCTCTTCCAGCCGATTCTCGCCAAAATCGCGTTGGCCGGCTTCATAGGCGGCCTGAATCACACCCATCGGTTTGGTTTTGCTGACTGCCACTAAGGTGACTTCATCACCACTCCGCCCGGCGCGCTGCGCGGCCTGATAGATGCGTTCGCGGATGTGGATAAGATTCGTGGAGATAGTGGTGGCGGTCAACACATCCGGTGTTGGCTCAAGTTCTTTTGCTGTCATCTGCTCCTAGCCTCTCTTTGTTTATGACAGCGATTGTACCAATGATTAACGCCGCTGGCAAGGCGGCGTTGTTACACAGGTGTAATGTAGGACACAACTTGCGCACATGCGCGGGGCCGCTGGTTCGTCGCGGGCAGTATTGCCACACGACGGGTAAACGGTACTTACCGGCGCGGTTAACAGGCTTTTTGATGCGCGACCACCGGCAGATAAAGTTGGAAAGGCACCGTGTCAGTTGGTGCCAGCGTTGGGGTAATGGGTGTCGTTACCGCCGCCGGCGGTGGGCTAACAAAGCGGACCGTAACTGGTGTACTCCAAACCCCTTCATAGCGCTGGTTGGGGGAAGCCCCTTCAATATCATCGGGT
Organism: Caldilineaceae bacterium; assembly: GCA_022842065.1. Next base: position 195,476 of record JALHQH010000006.1, on the reverse strand, counting down.
TGTTCGGCGCGCGCGCGGACACTAAAAAGATAGTTGGTGTCCAGACAGTTGGCACTAAAGACCGTACTACTAATCAATGGCGCGCCACTCACCAACTCACGCCAGTCGTTACTCTGCTCATGGCGGACGCGCACATCAAAGAGCAGGGCATAGGTGCCGCCGGGAATGGCTGTCACATCGTCACTTTGCTGGCCATTCCAGAGCACAATCGTGTTCGTGCCGGTCACGGTGGTGGGCAGGATCAAATTGGCGGTGGGCGCACGTACCAGGCTCAGCGCATCGATAAACGCATGGTTGCCATGCCATTGCAAGGGGCTACGAATGCGGGCAAAAATGGTGATGGTGGGTTGCAAGGCAATCGCACTGACCCGCAGATTTTGCCAGCCAACCCGCTTGCCATTTTCGTAAAAATTGCGCCGGTTTTCGTGCCAGATGATCGTGTCCGCGTTGGGATCAGTGCCGCCGGTCGGATCGATGCCCAACATTTTGGCAATGTAGTTGCCGGCAGGACAATCACTGGGCACGGCGCTACCGCCACAGAGGCTCAACTGCCAACCGCTCAAACTGTAGGCCCCGCCCACGGTGGCCGTCACTTGTTGGTGAAAGGCGACATCAAAGGGTTTGCCTGGATTAGGTGGCGTCTCCAGATCTTCGGCGCGCACGACAATGCTATCACGCCCTTCGATCCGCTCCACATGGGCCTCGCCGTCACAGCTTTTGGCAAAAAAGATACGGGCACTGTGTACGACTGGTGCGCCGCTTTGGGTGGTGAGTTGCCAGTGATTAGGGATAAAGATGGGTTTGCCTTTGGCGTCGGTTTGGCTGTAATAGCCGGTGGCACACTCAAATTCGCCATGAAGCAAGACCGGCGGCGAGGGTGGAATGGTGCCGCCCAGCGGCCCCAGTGATTGGGCTGTGGGTGCAGCCGATAACTGGACACTGAGTGTTGCCATTAAGAGCCAGAAAAAACCAACGGCGATACTACAGATGCGTAGAATACGTAATTTCATGGGTGCTCTCCTTCTGTTGGTTTAACGTAAGCTAGCTATATTGTTACAGAAGGTAATATAAATTTGCCTGTCAGTTAGGTTGCAAAATTATGTGGTTGCGCAGGCGTGTAGTCACGCAGTCATGAGGTCGCGCAGTCAATTGCCCGTGAAGTCGATTTGGTCGCTAGCGCACTGTGACGGAAATTTTGCTGGGTTTTTCGTCCCAGCGGGACGGTTGACCTTATAGATAACACAATCAAACCTGGCACAATCGTGTACTGCGCATCCCCTGATGCGCAGCCCGCTTTGTGTCAACTCTATTTGATTTGTCTATTAGGACCAAAAAAAATCTTGATATTTCCCGCCTAAGGTCAACCGTCCCGCTGGGACGAACGCGGCTTTTAATCCAGCATAACTTACCTGACACTGTACTAGCGCAAAATAAAATTCTGACAAGTTTTTTTGGAAGACGAGCGCGCCGCTACTGGGATGCAAAATCTCGGCACAGCGCTAACACTATTTTCGACCGATGCTGCGACCACACGTCTTTGCGATGCTATGCGACTAAACCAACCAAGCTGTCATCGAAAAGAGCCCACAGCGCCCCTGTTCGGCACGATGGCTGAAAAAGTCGGCGGTGTTTTGGGCAGTGTCGATGCCGCTGATCTCGATCTGCGCCAGGGGCACGCCGGCCTCGACCAGTTGCTGTACATTGGCCTGCCAGAGATCAAAGTAAGGTCTCTGGTCTGGGCCATTAGGATAGGTAAAAAAGCGATCTGGAGCAGCGAGTTTGGCCTGCACCATATCGACCACCTCCTGGCCGACCTCGTAGCTGGCCGGCCCAATGCTAGGCCCAAGTGCCGCCCGCACGTCAACTGGGTTAGTGTCATAGGCAGCTTGCATGGCCCATAACGTCGCCATTGCCATGCCGTTGACCGTGCCCCGCCAACCGGCATGGCAGACTCCCAGCGCATGGTGGACCGGATCATAGAGCAGGATGGGGGTACAGTCCGCAAAGAGCAACAGCAAGGGTAATCCCACCGTGTCGGTAACCAACCCGTCAGTGCCCGGGATCCATTCGCCCCCATCGCTCGCATCGACCTTGGCCACGCCTGTACCATGCACCTGGCGACAGCGCACCGTCTGTTGCGGATCAACCCCAATTGCCGCGGCCAGCCGGTCGCGATTTTGCTCGACGCGCGCCAATTCATCCCCACGGCTGATGCTCAGGTTGAGCGACTGCCAGGGCGCTGGGCTTACCCCGCCGTGGCGCGTGCTCACATGTGCCTTAACCGGCAAGTTGGCGAGCGAATCAAAAGTATAGGTGACAACGCCAGTGGCGTGCGTAATTCGTTGCATGGCGAATAGTGTACTCTTTGCGGGCGCATGTATGCAAGCTGAAGGGGCAGCAATACCAGGCGAAACCTGCATGGTCGGCGAGACGTTAATTTGTGTAGGAACGGTGTAGCTCAGCAATGATGATGTACTTACTGTCCTTGTGACAGTATCTACCTGTACAGGTGACTGGTTTCGAGTGGGGAAGTCAGGAGTAGAGTGTGAAGCGTTGACTTAATTCATTTTTCGCCGTTTGACTGAACGCCTGCATTGCTTCATGCTGCCCTGTTTTTGCTCAATCCGCGCAGACCAAGGTGTAGCGATAAATACCGGCGTCCAACCAACTATTTGTAGATGAGAGAGTTACCGTTATGAGTAGTATGGTGATTGTTTTTCTGATTCTTGGGGTGACGCTGGTGCTCTTTGTGTTGGATCGGATTCGCGTCGATCTCGTGGCATTGTTGGCCCTCTTGGCCCTGTTGCTCACGGGCATGATTACCGTGACCGAGGCGTTGGCCGGCTTTTCCGCCACGATTGTGATTATTATCGCCGCGCTCTTTATCGTTAGTTTTGGGCTGTTACAGACTGGTGTGGCCGCAATGTTGGGCCGGTTGCTGGGCAAACTCGCGGCCAACAGCGAGGTGCGGATTATCGCGCTGGTGATGGGTATTGTTGCCTCGCTCTCGGCTTTTATGAGTTCGACCGGCGCAGTTGCTATGCTGCTTCCTGCCGTGGTCAGCGTGGCCAAGGACGCCCGCCGTTCGCCGGCTAAATTTGCCATGCCACTGGCTTTTGGTTCGCTGATTGGTGGGATGTTGACCCTGATTGGGACGCCGCCCAATCTGGTCGTGAGTGATGCGCTGGTCGCCGCGGGGGAAGCCCCCTTTGGCTTTTTTGCCTTTACCCCCATCGGCCTCGCCATCCTTGTCGTCGGTGTGCTCTTTATGGTGTTGATTGGACGTCACCTGCTGCCGGACCGCGCCCCACGTGCGCTTGCCAACGGCCAGGTCACCGCCGATCGACCGAGCCTGGCTGACATGGCCGCCGGTTATGCCTTGCCCGATAATCTCTATCGACTGCGGATTCGCCGTAATTCCGCGCTCGTTGGCCAAACCTGTGCTGATGCGCGGATCGGCGAGCGCTTTCAAGTTGATGTGTTGCAGGTCCAAGGCTGGCCCGATGAGTCGGCGCAGCCCTTGTCACCCCATGCGGTGCAACCACAGACCATCTTCAGTGCCCATGATATTCTGACCGTTAAAGGCCCTGCCGCGCAGGTGGCGAACCTGAGTCGCGTGTTGGCTTTAGGCATCCGCCCCCCGAATGAAAAAAATGGCAAGTGGTTGGCCGAAGAAATTGGCCTGGCCGAGCTGTTAATTCCGCGCCACTCAACATTGGCCGGCCGGACGTTACGTGATATCCAACTGCGCAACCGGTATGGCGTAACGGCCGTCGCCATCCGCCGCGAACAGGCGTTGCTGCACGACGGCTTGGCGACGATCCCGTTGCGGTTTGGTGATCTGGTTTTGGTGGAGGGCAGTTGGGGCGCGCTGGAGCAGTTAGAGGGTGAAGCAAACGATTTTATCGTGATCGGCCGTCCCCGGCAGATGGAGGAGCAGCGTTACTCGGTACCCTATGCCACGACCGCCATCGTGATCGTGCTGCTCATGTTGTTGAGTATGTCGCTGGGCTGGCTACCGGCGGTGACGGCCACGCTGATCGCCGCGGTGGCTATGGTCCTCACCGGCTGTGTGCGCGTGGATCAGATGTATACCAGCATCCACTGGGAGAGTATCATTCTGATCGCGGCCATGTTGCCAATGGCGACGGCACTGGATAAGAGCGGTGGTGTGCAATTTGTCGTCACTTCGCTGACCAATGCGATTGGCGGTTACGGGCCGTTGGCACTGATGGCCGGTCTCTATCTGATCACCACCACCGTTAGCCAATTTATTTCGAACACCGCCACCGCCGTGTTGATCGCCCCGATTGCGGTGCAGGCGGCCCAGCGCATGGATTGGCCCTTGGCTCCCTTCCTCATGATTGTGGCGATTGCCGCCTCCACTTCGTTTGCCACCCCGATTGCTTCACCGGTCAACACGATTGTGATGGGGCCGGGCGGCTATCGTTTTATGGACTACGTCAAGGTCGGCTTGCCGCTCCAACTGATCGTGTTGGTGCTGGCGTTGATCGTCATTCCATGGTTCTTTCCCGTATAGCAATAGAAGGGTGCCGGCAGAAATCTTTCCCTGCCGGCGTTGTAATAGTTTTTTTGCGTGTAGTCAGTTGCGGTTGTCGGCTTATTTCGACCTTAAGCCGACAACCGTACTTTAGGCCGCAGGCATCTCTCGTCATCCACACATCCTCGATCTCGCTTACACTCCTTTGCCGGTGCCTATGGTATAATGGCCGGCATGGCAAAATCTTATGTAAAAACAAAACCGCAAAAAAATCAGCACTCGGCTTCTGGCACACGGCAGGGGGCGCGCAACGCCTCTGCGGCGCGCCATGCCCAGCCCCAAGGGCCACAAGAAGTGGGTGCCATCTACAAAGAGTGGGGCGGGCGCATGGCCGTCGCGCTCACCATGCCCAATAGTTATTATGTGGGGATGAGCAGCTTAGCCTTGCAAGTGATTTACGCCACGCTGAATCGTGAAAGTGATGTGGTCTGCGAACGCATCTTCTGGGAAAAGGGCGCGGCCCAAGCCGGGAAACCTTTGCTCTCGCTGGAAAGCGCGCGCCCGGCCAGTGAATTTGACCTCTGGTGCTTTACCATCTCGTGGGAGATGGACTATTTTAATGTCGTCGAGCTGTTGCGTCAAGCCGGCGTGCCGCCCTTGGCCGAAACCCGCCGGCAGAGTCGGCAATGGAATGGTCAACCGTGGCCCCTGTTGATTGCTGGTGGGCCAGGGGTGACGATGAACCCTGAGCCAATGGCCCCTTTCTTTGATGCGATCCTGATCGGGGAAGGCGAAGAAGCGTTGCCCGCGCTGATCGAGCTGTGCCGCACCGCACTCGACAATGCCCACGAAGATGGCCACGCTGCGCTGTTAGCCCAAGTGGATCGCACCGCGGGCTGGTATGTGCCGTCGCTACGCCCTTCCAACCGCAGTCATCTCAATTTCCGTCCAGTAGAGCGGTTATGGGTGCGGCGGCTGGCTGACTTTGACACAAGTAGCACCCTCTATACGCCCGACACCGAATTTAACAACATGCACTTGATGGAGATCGCCCGCGGTTGCGGGCGCGGCTGTCGCTTTTGCCTGGCCGGCTATGTTTACCGCCCCCCGCGCGAACAGCCGTTGGAAAAGCTGCTGGCCTCGGCCGAACGGGCGATTGCCAATGGTTATAAAAAGATCGGTTTGGTCAGTGCGGCGGTCAGTGATCATACCCAGATCGATGAGTTGGCGACCCAGTTACATGGCATGGGTGCAAGCATTAGTGCCAGTTCCATGCGCATGGACCCGATCAGTGTGCCGCTGATCCGCGCGATGGCAGAGAGTGGTGCCCAGAATCTGACGGTTGCCCCCGAAGCCGGTAGCCAGCGGCTGCGTAATGTGATCAACAAGACGCAGACCGAAGAGCAGATGATGGCTGCGATTAGTCTGGCCCAGGAATTTAACTTTCCGCAACTCAAGCTCTATTTTATGGTCGGCCATCCCACCGAGACTGAGGAAGATATTGACGCGCTGGTTGATTTTACGCTACAAGCGCGCCAACGCTTCAAACGGCGGATTGCCATTAACGCGACCCCCTTTGTGCCCAAGGCCCATACCCCCTTTCAGTGGGAGGGGATGACCGAGGTGCAAACGCTGCGTCAGCGTCAGAAACGCATTTATAGCGCACTGGCCCGTCATGGCGTCGATGTGCGCGCCGATGCGCCGGATTGGGCCGAAGTCCAGGCCGTGTTGAGCCGTGGGGATCGGCGGCTGGCGGAGGTACTCCTAGCGATCGAGCCGGGTACGCTAACCGTGCGAGGCTTCTTCCAGACGCTGGCCGCGGTCGGGTTGGATAAAGAACATTATACGGGTAAATGGGAGATCGGCGCGCCGTTGCCCTGGGACGTGGTGCAAAGTGGGGTCAGTGAGAATTACTTCCATTATGAACTGCGCCTGGCGGCCCAAAGTCAGACAGGGTTGAGTTGTCCGCCGGATTCGGCCGGCTGTCTCAGTTGCCAAGCCTGTGACCCTGATTGGGCTTTCCGCTATGGTGAGAATGCGAATCGTCCCATTGTCGCCAAGGGCGGGCCGTGGCGGGCGCAAGATTGGCTGCCTTGGACCAAATTGAAGGGGGAGCAGCATGGCGTGGTTACCCCAATTGAGTTGCAGGTTGCCGGCGATTGAAGCAGACAAAAGGATCGGTCATTGTTGGGAAATCGTACGAATAGCTTAGAGATTCTCGCTGATCCTTCTGTTATACTGGCTGCTGTATACGTCAAGTTGGCATCGGACATCATCGCACAATCAGCAGGGACCTATATGCACCAGGAGATCAACCAAACGCCCGTCATCAAGGCGGGCGAACAGCGCCCTCATCAGGAAATCAGCTACTTTCTGGTTTCGCTTGCCATTTTTATCATCGTCGCGCTGTTGGCAACCGACAACAATCTTTTTGTTGGATAGTCGTTCATGTTGCGATCACCCATCATTAGTTTTGAAATAAAACAATTTCACCCTTGAGTCATAACGCTCAAGGGTGCTTTTATTTTTGGTTTAAGCGTGCCGCTTGCAAAAAGTCAACAAATCGCAAGCTATGGAAAGTCAAAAATCACGGTAGACTGTAGCAACGCGATTAAAGACTTTTTGGTTGGAAGCGTCGCGGTGGACTTTCTTGCCCGCTGTAAATCATTACCTTTTTTTGATCAGTATAGCTGTCCATGTGGTCAGTTTTGTGTGTGGGTAATGATACAAATGTCCATTGTGATCATGCGACGTTTCCTGTAAGATATTATACGCTTCGGCTTCTTGAGCAGACTACCGCCTAAGGAATTTATCGCTGCCCCGAAAATAACTTTTCCCATTGCCATCTGTCAGTACTTGCCAATTTATTTGTTCGTGCGCAGCGGTTTAGCGTGCGCTTGTTGTGAAAATTTGGGCTTTCCGCACATCTATCAGGTAAAGGATTTTTATGGCTACACAATCCCTGGCGTACAGCAGATGGCTTGTTGTGCTACTCTTCACGCTACTCCTTGCAACAGGCCATCAGTTGGTTGCACATGCTGCCGGTATACCTGGCGCGCCGGCACTTCGTCCGCCCGAACAGCAGGATCTTTCGTTACAGTCCACTAACGCGTTGACCAGTACCGAGACGCTTTCGACCACAACCAACGCCCCACGGGGTGGGATCTCGCTGAATCGGCGGCCAACCCAAGGGGCTGAAACGGTAGACGACCCGGATGAAGCTGCGCCGACAACCTTGCCGCAAGCCGACGAACCAACCCCCACCCCTGTTGCCGAAGAAGAAGAAGCGGTTGCGGATACCGGCCCGGCACCGATTGACACCCTGGCCGATGTGCGGAGCGCTGTTGTGCAGATCGAGGCGGTCGGCACCTTTGTTGACCCCGCCGAAGGGTTGCAACTCGACGCGGCCGGCCGCGGTTCTGGGTTTATTATTGATCCGTCGGGGATTGCTGTCACCAACAATCATGTGGTCACCGGCGGCGGTCTCTATAAGGTCTTTATTGATGGGGAAGAGGAGCCACGCAGTGCCAAGGTGCTGGGCGTTTCCGAATGTGCCGACTTGGCGGTGATTGATATTCAAGGCGAGGACTTTGCCTATCTTGACTGGTATGAGGGCGCGATCCGGGTTGGCCTGGATATCTATGCGGCCGGCTTCCCGTTGGGCGATCCAGAGTACACCCTGACCCGTGGCATTGTTGCCAAAGAAAAAGCGGATGGGCAGACCAGTTGGGCTTCAGTCAGCAAGGTGCTGCAACATGACGCTGATATCAACCCTGGCAACTCCGGTGGCCCGCTGGTTGATGCCGAGGGCCGTGTGGTTGGCGTCAACTATGCCGGTAACAGTGAGACGAACCAATCCTTTGCCATTTCGCGCGATGAGGCGCTCCCGATTATCGAGCAGTTGCGCGCCGGGATCAATATTGATACGATCGGGATCAACGGCGAAGCGGTGAGCGATGGTGATCAGTTGACGGGGATCTGGGTGGCCTCGGTGAAGTCCGGCTCGCCGGCTGACCGCACAGGCATCAAAGCGGGTGATATGCTGATGAAGCTCGAAGGAGTGACGCTGGCTGAAGATGGCACGATGGCTACCTACTGTGATGTCTTGCGCAGCCACAGTGCCGAGGATGTGCTGGCCGTCCAGGTTTTGCGCTTTGATACGCAAGAAGTGCTCGAAGGGCAGATCAATGGCCGCGAACTGACGCAGAGCTTTTCCTTTGCGGACGAATTGAATGACACAGCGGGTACGTCAACTGATCAGGGCAGCACCACCGACGCGCCGGCCCAATATAGCGGCTATACAATAATCTCTGACCGCAGCAATATCATGGCGCTGGAAGTACCAGTTGAATGGTCTGAGATTGATGATGGTGACTGGATTTGGAAAGAAGAGACCGTCGGTGTGCGTTTGGTCGCGACGACCGATCTGGACAGCGTCTTTGATAGCTGGGGTACACCTGGCGTGCTCTTCAATGTCTCCACTAGCCTGGCTGCGACCGATACGCCAGAGACCTTGCTCGACGCGATTGACTATTCCGAAGTTTGCACCAACGGTGGCCGCGAAGCGATTCCCGAAGGTTTCTATACTGGTTACTATGATCTCTGGACCGACTGCGACGGCAGTAGCCGTGCTGTCATTGTTTCCGTCATGCCGGAAACAGCAGATTTCATTGTGCTTTTTGAAATTTACATTGCGGGTGAAGCTGATATTGAAGCGCTTGATCACATTTTAGACAGTTTTGTCGTTACGTTGCCCAGTACCACAGGAGCCGGCACCGGCACTGATGAGAACATCTTCGATCTCGTCGATGTTGGCGGTCTCGAATATGATTATGTCTATATTGATGAGCCTGCCCTTAGTGCGATTCTGCCTGCGGAGTGGGCCGACATCGCCACCAATGATTGGGTGAGCGAGGATGATGAGCCGTTGGGTACCACCCTCTTTGTCTCAACTGATATTGAGGGTTTTCAAGATACCTGGACGACCCCTGGCCTCTATGTGCGTACGGCCACGGATATTGAAGAGGAATTGGATATTGCCGATCTGCTTGATTCGGCTGGTCTCGAAGATACTTGCACCTATGACGACCGCTATGAACATAGCCATACCATTTACGGTGTTACCTATCGTGGTGCCTACGACCTCTATACCAATTGTGATGGTGAAGAGAATATCTTTGCTTATCTGGCCGTCCAGTCCGATACCCTGAACCAAGCCGTTCTGCTTGAATTCCTCGCAATTGATGATGCGGATGCTGAAGCATTTGATGTCCTGCTGCAGAGCTTTTATGTGAGTGATGGTACCAATACGAGCACCAATGAGGGCAGCGAAAGCAGCGCGGAAATTGAATACACACTGCTAACCGACGAAACCGAATCACTGGCGGTGCGTGTCCCCACGACTTGGAGCGATGTACTTAGCGGCGACTGGCTGCTTGACGATGAGGTGATCGGGGTGCAACTTAAGGCTTCCACCGACTTGGAGGCCTATAACGCCGGCTGGGACACACCCGGTCTCTTCTTTGGTGCCTCGACTGAGTTCGCTGGTGCCGACCTGAATGAGATTCTGGATTCGCTCGATTATCGCGAGGATTGTGATAGCAGCGAGCGCTTTGCGTATGATGATAGTGTCTTTGCCGGCCACTATGACCTTTGGGAAGCGTGTGGAGGGACTGACAGCCTTTGGGTCGTTCTCGCCGCTGCGCCCAAAGCTAGCCCGGACTATCTGGTCTTGCTCAATATCTTGCTGGCCGACGATAGCGATTTAGCCGCCTTTGACGAGATTCTCAAAAGCTTCAATGTCGGGTGGGGTGAGGAAAGCAGTGACGAACTCCAGCCCACGGCGGAAGTGGTCGTTGATGCGCTTAATGTGCGCGGTGGTCCTGGCACTAACTATGGCCGCGTCGGGAGTGTCAGCCAAGGTGATCAGCTGCTGGTGATTGGCGAATATGACAACTGTGCCTGGCTCAATGTGATCACTCGCGACGAGACCGAAGGCTGGGTTTCTGGTAGCAGCCGTTATGTAACGCTCAATGTGGACTGTGATGCGATTCCGGCTGTGGCGCCACCCGCGCCACCAACCACTAGCGGTGCCAATACGCCGCGCCCTGGTACTACGAGCGCAACCGGTAACCAAGGTTGTTATCTCTTCCAAAACCAGCTTGGTGCAGAGCTCAACATTACCTTTACCCGCACCGGCGACGGCTGGAATACCACCTTCAAGGTTGGTGAAGCTGCCGAAGTGCGGCAGTGCTTTGATCCTGGTGACTACACCTATACGCTTGATGCGCCACCGCCGTGGGGATCCACCAATGGCGAGATGAGCGTCAGCGCGGGCGATGATTATTTGTTCCCGATTACACCGTCCGAGTAGCGCGGCACCACTGGCTTGTTCGCCAGCCACTTTTGTCTCTTGTAAGCAAGCCCTATCGTAGATGCACGGCATGCCGTGCATCTACGATAGGGTGTCCGGCGTACGACTTTTCCTGCCGACCACAACGCCTCGCAATCTGTTGTCACCTGCTCAGCGCCGATCAACCGCATGACCTGTGCGCACGTAGGAACATTCATCTTTCCCTCCCTTCGAATCCGAACCGCGCTGTTGCGCACCGGCTTTAGCCAATGGCGGATAGCTTTTTCACCTAGCGCGGCTTGCAACTGCGCGCTCTTCAGGCTGCGACAGGTTCAGCCCTACTTGTGCCCGCGTCTTTGTTACGCTATCATCAGTTGTCAACCCGATCAAATTTTGCAAAAATAGCACATGCGTTCCAAAATGGTGTGCAGCGATTGGTGCGATTCGGACAGATTTGCATTGCCGTAGATTTTTGCTACACTTTCTGCTGCGAAAGCGTAAAATATCAAAGCGGTTTTGCCAGGGGTGGTCGGGGCATGATGGGAAGAGCTGTGATCGATGAGTGAAGCGTTATCCGGAACAACTGAAAAGCTGACGACAAGCAATGAAGCCTTGCAGGCAATGAATCTGGTTTTGCAGCAACGCGCCCAGCAGCAACAGGCCGTGGCCGAATTGGGGCTACTGGCGCTTAGTAATCAAAGTCTGCCACAGCTCTTTGCGGCTGTTGTCGAACGTGTCTGTCTTGTGCTTGGCATTGAATTCTGCAAAATATTGGAATTGCAGGTTGACGGCGAACAACTGCTGTTGCGGGCCGGTTATGGTTGGGCAGAAGGCTTAGTGGGTCACGCGCTGGTCCCAGCGCGCGATGGGTCGCAGGCTGCCTACACGCTGCTCGTGGGTGATCCGGTCCTGTTGGATGATGCCCAGCAGGAAACGCGCTTTACACCGTCGGCCTTGTTGAAAGAGCATCATATCTGTTGTGGCATGAGTGTTGTCATTCAGGGCCACCAGGGCTCCTATGGTGTGCTGAGTGTGCATAGCCGCACGTCACACCTGTTTGTCAGCGATGATGCAAACTTCTTACAGGCCGTGGCGAATCTGCTTGCCCAGGCGATCAATCGCAAGGCGGTCGAGAGTGCGCTACAACTGGGCGAAGAACGCTTCCGGACAGCCCTCATGAACGCACCGGTCACTGTCTCCAATCAGGATCTCGCCTTGCGTTACACCTGGCTCTACAACCCACCGATTGCAAACGGCAATGGCCAAGATTTCCTGGGTAAAACGGACTACGATCTCTTTCCACAACGCGCAGAAGTTGATCTGCTTACTGAACTGAAACAGGATGTGATCAGGCAACAACGGGCCATCCGCCGCGAGGTAACGCTGACCGTCGGCGGTGAACTGCGCACCTATGATTTTACGATTGAGCCCTTGCGTGGTGCTGACAACCAAATCTGTGGCATTACTTGTGCCGCGACCGATATTACCAAAGCGAAAGCCGACGCCGCGGCGTTACGTCAGAGTGAGGCACTGCGCCAATTGGCATTGGCCGGCGCACAGTTGGGGACATGGCACTACGATCCGATCACCCATCGACTGCGCTGTGACGAACGGTGCCGGACAATTCTCGGCCTGGCCCCTGATGTATCACTGACGGCCGCCACGCTCTTGCAGGCAATTCATCCTGATGATCGCCAACATGTGTATGATACGGCCTTGGTGGCAATGGCCCCGGGCGCGGATGAGGCCAAACGGCTGGAAGCACGGGTGCGCTGGCCCGATGGGACCGTACGTTGGTGGGTCACCCGTTGGGGTGTCTCGCGGGAAGAGGGTAACGCCACCGCGCAGGTGATAAGCGTCGCCGGCATTATCATGGACATTAGCACACGTAAAGAGACAGAGGCGCAGTTGCGAACCTTGACGGCAACCCTAGAGCGGCGGGTGGAAGAACGAACGGCCGAACTGGCCCGCAGTAACCATGACCTGGATCGTTTTGCCTATGTCGCCTCCCACGATCTCAGCGCACCCTTGCGCGCGATCATGCAACTCTCCAGTTGGGTGCTGGAAGATGTGGCCGAGTTGTTGCCTGAACCATCTTATCAACATCTGCTGCGGCTGCAACAGCGCGCCGAGCGCATGGACCAATTGTTACGTGATCTGCTGCTCTATTCACGGGCTGGCCGCAAGCATGAGCACAGTACCATGGTGGATACGGCCGAACTGCTCCGTGACATTGAGTTAACGGTCTCGTTGCCGCCGGGGTTCAATCTGGTCACGGACGGCCCCATGCCAACCTTCTGGACCGAACGTGCCCCGTTGGCATTGGTTTTTCGTAATTTGATCGGCAATGCGATCAAACATCATCATCGGCCCGAAGTCGGTATTGTGCGCATTGCCGCCCAAGTGGATGCATCGTGGATCGTCTTTACGGTCAGTGACAATGGTCCAGGCATTGCTGCACAATTCCACCAACGCATCTTTGAGATGTTCCAAACCTTGCGCCCGCGTGATGTGGTCGAGGGTAGCGGGATGGGTTTAGCCATTGTCAAAAAGACGATTGAAAGTTTTCACGGCACCATCACCGTCGATTCCGCGCTCGGCCAGGGCAGCACCTTTCGCTTTACCTGGCCGCTGCAGCAGCCGGAAAGCGAGGCGGGCCACCTCTCTACTACCCCTCTTCTGGGTCTGCTTCCGGATCCGGCACGATGACGCGCAGCAGGGTGCTTGTGGTATCGGCGATGATCTGAAATTCACCCAGTTCAGCCGGTAACAGCGTCCAGGCTACGCCCGACAAGGTGATAGGCTCACCCGCCCATTCGACCGTCACCGTGCCGTCAAGCACGCCCCAAATCTCAAAGCTGCTGCCGTCGCAATAGCCATAGTAGGCATGATCGGCAGGGAGGGTGACACGCTCGGTCTGGAAATAATCACAAGTCGCAAGTTGTTCAACGACTAGCCCTTCTTCGTTGAGGATTTCGACAGGGGTGGTTGCATTTGGTGTCACTAGATCAAAATCGAGCACAGCCAAGGCCTGGTCGATATGGATCGGGCGGGGCCGGCCCCAGTCATAGATCCGATAGGTGGTGTCACTGTTCTGCTGGATCTCCGCCACCATTACGCCCGGCCCCAGGGCGTGGATCGCGCCGGCGGGTACAAAGATTACATCGCCCGCTTTGACGGTCAGCCGATGCAGGTCTTGGGCCGCGTTGTCGCTGCGCAGGGCCTCGGCGTAGGCGGCCGGCGTCACCCCCGCCTTGAAGCCATAGATGATCTCGGCCCCCGGCTCGGCATGCATCACCACCCACATTTCAGTCTTGCCGAATTCGCCCTCGTTGGCCAGACCATATTCATCATCTGGGTGGACCTGTACCGAGAGCCAGCGATTAGCATCCAGCAGCTTGATCAGCAGCGGGAACTTGCCCAGCTCCAGTGCTTCTGCGCTGTTGCTCCCCACTAGATCGCTGCCCCAAAGGGTCATCACCTCGGCCAGCGATTTGCCGGCCAGCGCGCCGTTGTTGACCACGCTGGCACCATTCGAGTGAGCTGAGATCTCCCAGCTCTCGGCGACAATGCCGTCGGGAATCTGGCGGCCTAGTTTGGTTTCAAAATTGCGGCCACCCCAAGGATAATCCTTGAAGGCGGGGTCAAAGGTTAGGGGATAGAGTTTTGTGTCGGCCATTAGGCTTTTTTACCATTTCTTGATTAACGGCGGAGTTTGTTATTTTTACGGCGGCGCGGGTTGTCCGTGCCGTCCGTTGCTGGTTTAGCCGAACCCAAAGCCGGATTGCTTTGGGTGGCTTGGGCTGGTGTTATCCAGCGCTGTAGCTGGCCCAACTTCTGCCAGAATGGCATGGGTGCCGCGCGTGGCTGTGCCACCGGCAGCGGTTCGGGGAAAGGCGGCAGATCAAGCATTTTGCGCCAGGCATAGGCCCCTAATAACTTGAGGGTAGCCACCACCGGCGCGGCCAGCACTGCGCCAAGAATGCCGGCTAACGACGCCCCCATCAGCACGCTGATCATCACCAGCAGCGGGTGCAGGTCAAGCGCGTCACCTACAATACGCGGCACCAGGATATTATTTTCCAACCCTTGAATCAGCCCCATCAGCGCCGCAATCAGCAACGCGTATTGCCAGGACTCTAGCCCCCAAATGGTGTCGGATTGAAAAAAGGCGACGAGTACCGCGGCACTGGTACCGACAAAGGGCCCAACAATCGGCAGAAATTCTAAGACGCCGGAGAGCGCACCCAGGCCCAAAGCGCTGGTCACGCCTAGCAGTGAAAGCATGATGCTAACGATAATGCCAATCACGAGGGCCAGAATCACTTGCCCACGCAGATAGGCATCCCAAATGCGCGAGAACTCGGCCATCAGCCGGTTGGCATCCTGGCGATAGCCGGGTTGGGTCGCCAGATCGCTGATGGTCTCCCAAATCTTGGGCGTATCTTTGGCAATGTAGATCGAGAGGACCAGCACCAAAAAGCCAACGCTGATCCCGTTAATCGTCGCCTGCGCGACTTGCGCGGCTAACGTCCCGCCGCTACTAAAGATCGGACGCAGCAGATTGATCGCCTGTTGGGTGAGATTTTGTAAGCTGAGTCCTGACGGCAAGTTGGTCAGGCCAATATCATAAGGGCCAACCGCAAAGGTGCGTTCAGACAGTACACTGAATTCGTCCTGGATAATCTGCGCGGCATCTTCCAGATTATCGGGCAGTAAATTCATCAGCACGGAAGCCTGATCAAAGGCGACAAAGCCCAAGGCCACCCCACCGCCAATCGCAATCAACAGCAACAGGCTATAGATCAGCAGGACCGCCCCGCCGCGTTTAAGTTTGAGCCGTTGTACAGCGAGGCTGATCAATGGGTTGAGCAGATAGGCCAAGATACAAGCCAGCACCAGCGGCGCGATCAGCGAGTTAAAGCGCCAGATCACTAACACCGTCAACAGCAGTACAACGACCGCCACGATGATCTTGATCGACAGGGTCCACGGTGGTGATTCATGGAGAGGCGATTCATGTGCGGTCAATGCAGTTGCTGGTGCTGTCGTGCGCGATGAGCCATGTGCTGCCGTTGTTTTTGGCACCTTTGGTAAGGATTGTTGACTCACGGAATAACCTTTCTAGACGGAATGGGGAGATAGGTAGATAGGTAAACAGATACATAAGTAGATCGGTAGACAAGTACATGAGTAGACAGGTAGATAAGTAATCAGTAAATCAGTACACAAATCACATCTTACCTGTTTACCTATCAACTACGACAACGGTAAATTGGTCGTTATCACTGTGTGCTTAGCTGGTCCGTGACCAGCGGCCCGCTGGTCACGGACCAGCTAAGCACATAATTTAGCGTTGTCGTACTCTCTACTTATCGACCATCCCCTACACAAAAACGACCGGGGCTTGCACACTGGTGGTGGCTTCGGAAACTTGCATCCGGTCCGGACTGACGGTTACGTGAGCACCACCAACCCAATGGTGGCCACGGACAGCGGCACGCAGCAGGAACACGCGCAAGCGGCTATGACCACCATAGAGCCACTGCACCTGATCTTGCTGATCCAGGTAGGCGATGTCCACCCGCTGCGAAGGCGTCAACACCTGGGCGACGACGGGACAATCGAGGGCAAGATAATCAGTAATAATCGTCTGCCAGTCAGCGGGCTGGTGCTGCGCGCCAATTTGGACGCTGCGGCCACCCCACGCTTGTTGCTCCTGATCATAACCTGCAAATTTTACCACCCAACTATCTTTCTCGGCTAAAACCTTACCGGCATTGTTGGGTGTGAGTAGTAATGTCGTGGGGATGCAGCGATCTAGGGTTGTTAGGGCCGCCGGGCTTATTTCTTCTATACGTCGCCGCACCCACGCGAGTTGCAATACTGCGAGGATCGCCTTGCTCTCCAAAATAAAATGGGTGGGATTGAGCAGGCTCGCACCCTGGGCCTGCCACTGCACCAAATGCCGCAAATGGTGTGGCGCAAACGAGTCGAAGTAGCCAAAACGAAAGACGACCGCGTCACCAACTGCGGTCGGCCATTCCCGATCTGGTCGCCAATAGGGCCAGAGATCCTGTTCGTCTAATCGGCTGGTTAGATCAGCGCGCCAGCCGGGTGATTTGCTTGGTACGCCAAAGAGCGGTGGTTGCCAGCATTGTAAAGTTTCAACCTCATGGATTAAGGTTGCACGGGGCAGGTCATAAAGCACACTTGCCCGTGCGCCTACCTCACGCAATGCCCGACAAAAGGCGAGCTGCTCGAGTAGGAATTCGCTCCACTGCGCGGTGCCGACAAAGATCAGTTCGCGCCCAGCCAAATAGGCGGCATAGGCTTGCACCAGATCCGGCGTCAACCCGTAACCAACCTGCATGGCGTGGGCAAAGCCGTGGGCCGAGGGGCAGATTTCTAGTTCGGTGGCGACGAGTTGATAGCTGCCATTAGCGACGCGCACCAGTTGGAAGTCGGGGCGCAGCCCTTCGACCCTGCCACTGGTCAACAGTCGCAAAATCGTGGGCGGCACTTTGTGGTTGAGCAGGGCGTTGAGACCAATCTCGTCACCGGCGGATGTGCCGTAGAGGGTTGTGATAAGATCAAAGAGGGTAAAGAGCGTATCCGCAATGGCCTGTAATTCATGCTGTACGGTGACAGGCAGCGGGAAGGGCGCGGTGGCCGGTAGCCACCACGCGCCGTCGATCCCCGCATAGCCAATCCCGGTGGCACGCATGCGCGCCCGCAGCGACAGCATCGTCATTTGCCCCGAACCTACAGCTTCTTTTTGAGGCCGGCCAACGAGACCAGCAATTTCTTAATGCCCACGCCCGGAAAGGCAATCGTCACCTCTTCATCGCTGCGCGTCAGTTCACTTTCGATCACGGTGCCGACGCCAAAGGTGGCATGTTCAACACTGTCGCGGCGCTTAAATTGCGGTTGACGACCATCGGTACTCGCCTTGGTGGTAGGGGTACGACTGCGCTCGCTGCTAGTTGTGGGTCGCGTGATCGGCGGATTACTGCTTGGCGTCCAGTAGGACTGTTTCGCGCCATTGTCCTCGTCATCGTCTGCATCAGCCTTGCTTTTGCCGGCAGACCAATTGTAGGCATTGCGTTGCGCAGGGGGGCGGCGGATCGCGCGGCTCTCCCCATCATCATCGCTGTCCCAGGAGGTGGCTCGATCATAGGCGGCCTTTTTGCGCTTCTGCCCATCGACCATGCCGGTGAGCAGTTCGACCGGGATCTCATCGAGAAAACGGCTTGGTTCCTGCATTTCACTGCCGCCCCAGACGGTACGCCGATAGGCATGGACGAGGTAGAGTCGCTGCCGCGCCCGCGTGATCCCCACATAACAAAGCCGGCGCTCTTCGGCCATATCTTCGGGGTCGGTGCTTTCCATGCTGCGGCTGTGGGGCAGAATACCATCCTCCAGGCCAACCATAAAGACATTCGGAAATTCCAAGCCCTTGGCGGCATGCAGGGTCAACAGGGTCACCGCACCACCATGTTCATCCACCTGATCCTGATCGCTGACCAGGCTCACTTCCTGCAAGAAGAGGCTGAGCGGCGTCTGATTTTCTTCTAACCCGCCCATACCGTGGACATATTGGGCGGCGACCCCGCGCAACTCTTGCAGGTTGGCAAAACGATCTTCGCCTTCGTCCGTACCATCGCGCAGGGAAGTGACATAGCCGGCGTCGGTCAGCACCAGATCGAGTAGATCCGCCACCCGTTCGTAGCGCCCTAACTCGCGCAGGTTGATCCATTCCTCCACCATCTTGGCAAAATCGACCAGCGCATTCTGGGCGCGTTTACCCAGGTCAGGCGCTTTGTAGGCTTGCGGCGATAACTCCAGCCCAATCGCCTTGCTCACCGCTTCAGGACCGTGGCGCAGAATGAGCAGGGCGGTATACTCGCTTACCCCCATACTGGAGGCCCAGCCTTTGAGCGCGCCATAGGTCTTGGTGCCAATGCCACGCGCTGGCTCGTTGATAATGCGATCCAAGGCAATCGTATCGGCCGGGTTGTGGATCAAGCGCAAATAACCGAGCGCGTCCTTGACCTCTTTACGCTCATAAAAGCGGGTGCCACCGACCAGCTTGTGTTTGATATTGCGCCGGACAAAGACCTCTTCCAGCGCGCGGCTCTGGGCGTTGGTGCGATACATTACCGCAAAATCGCTCAGGGTCAGCTTGCGATCGGCAGCCAGCAAACGTTCGATCTCGTCACAGACATAGGTGGCTTCTTCGATCTCGTTGTACGCCTCATAGACCATGACGCTGTGTTTGCCCAGCCCATTTTCAGTGTGCAGCCGCTTCTTGGTGCGATTCCGATTGTTGCCGATCACCGCGTTGGCGACATTGAGGATCGTCTGATTACTGCGATAGTTCTGTTCCAGCAGCACCTCTTTGGCATCGGGATAATGATCGCGAAAACGCACAATGTTGGCGTAATCCGCGCCGCGCCAACGGTAAATCGACTGATCATCATCACCGACCACAAAGAGATTGCGATGATTAGCAGGCGGGCCAGCCAACCGGTGAACCAACTCAAACTGCGCCTTATTGGTATCTTGGAACTCATCAACCAGCAAATATTGCCACTTCTGCTGATACTTTTGCAGCAACTCGTTGTGCGTGCGGAACATGAGGACGACCTTCATCAATAGGTCGTCAAAGTCCATAGCGTTGTTGACTTGGAGCGCCTCCTGGTAACGCGTGTAGACCCGGCCAGCGATCTCTTCAAAGTAGGTGCTAGCGCGATAATCCTTGGGTTCGATCAGATCATTCTTCTGGTTGCTGATCCGCGCTTGGATTGCGTTGGGGCTATATTTTTTCTCATCCAGGTTGAGATCGCGCAGAATGTTGCGGATGAGGGAGTGTTGATCAGACGTATCGTAGATCACCCAGTTACGGTCATAGCCAATCGCGTCTGCTTCGACGCGCAAGATGCGCGCGCAGATGCTGTGAAAGGTGCCGATGTTCAGCCGATGCAGCCGGGGTGGTTGGCCGGGCGCGGGCGGCCCAAACTTCTCTTCGAGCAGTTGTTCGACCCGTTCCTTCATCTCGCGCGCCGCCTTGTTGGTAAAGGTGACGGCCAGGATATTCCACGGTGCGATGCCCCCCACCTCCATCAAATAGGCAATGCGCCGCGTCAGGACGCGCGTCTTGCCGGAACCAGGGCCGGCCATCACCAGGACGGGACCGTGGATCGCTTGCACCGCCGCGGCCTGCGGCGGGTTCAGTTGGGCGAGGAGGGGGTGGGTATTGGGTGTTGGGTTGCTCATGGTCGCGCTGCTTTCTTGCTCATTGGACAGAGCGCTAATCTTACTACAGAGCAGGCGCGTAGAACAACTTTTCGATAGAGAAGGTTTTACCGCCACCGCCGAATAATATCTGCGTAAACCGCCAAAATCACGATCAACCCCGTCACCACCATCTGTCACTCCTGAGGTACTGAGAGAATGCGCAAGTCATTCGTCAAGGTACTGATGATAAACGCGCCAATGATCCTGTGCTTGCCGCGCCTCAGGACACCGGGTGATGCGGCAGCGAGTCACTGGGTGTCCTGGGGCGCGCTATGCACGAGCTGCTGAGTAAGTTACCCGGCGTATGTAAGTGCAGTCACACTTTCACCGATGACAAAAAATGTTACTTAGATGCAACCGTTAGTATAATGCAGTGGTAAATTGTATTTGCTGGCTAGCCACAGGGAGCGTAACCATGTCTGTACACGAATTGGCGGGCAAACCGGCCCCGCTTGCACTGTTAACCAATATCCCTCGCCTCGTTTCGGCCTATTACACCCACAAACCCGATCCCAGCGATCCTGGGCAGCGGGTCGCCTTTGGCACTTCGGGCCATCGGGGGACAGCGGGTGAAAATCAATTTAACGAGGATCATATCCTTGCGGTCTGTCAGGCGATCTGCGAACTGCGGCAGCGCAGCGGCATTACCGGGCCACTCTATATGGGTATGGACACCCATGCGCTTTCGGAGCCGGCCCACGCCACTGCCATTGAAGTCTTTGCCGCCAACGAGACGAATTTGGTAATCCAAAAGGGCCTCGGTTACACGCCCACCCCAGTCATC
The DNA here is from genome assembly GCA_022842065.1 of Caldilineaceae bacterium. The sequence continues at coordinate 174,539 of JALHQH010000006.1, read as the reverse complement.
TCCCACGCCATTTTGACCTATAATGCCGGGCGCACCACCGGGCTGGCCGACGGCGTGGTGATCACCCCATCACACAATCCACCACCCGATGGCGGCTTTAAATATAATCCGCCCGCCGCCGGCCCTGCTGACACCGAGACGACCAAGATCATTCAGGATCGGGCCAATCAACTGCTGGCGAATGGGCTGCAGGGCGTCAAGCGCCTGCCTTATACCAAGGCCATCCAGGCGGCAAGCACTCATCACTATGATTACATCACCCCCTATGTTAATGACTTGAACGCGGTCATTGATATGGACGCAATTGCGGCGGCAGGGCTTAAGATTGGCGTCGATCCGATGGGCGGCGCAGGCGTAAACTACTGGGATCCGATCCAGAACAAATATGGCCTAACGCTCGAAGTCGTCAACCGCCGTGTTGATCCTACCTTTGCCTTTATGACCGTCGACAAAGATGGTAAGATTCGCATGGACTGCTCTTCGCCCTATGCGATGGCCAGCCTGATTGGGCTCAAGGATCGCTATGACATCGCCTTTGGCAACGATCCCGACACAGACCGCCACGGCATTGTGACCAAGAGCGTGGGGCTGATGAATCCCAACCATTACCTGGCGGTGGCGATCAACTACCTCTTCCAAAATCGCCCCGGTTGGCGCAAGGATGCTGCCATTGGCAAAACCCTGGTTTCCAGCTCGATGATCGACCGCGTCGCCGCGCAGTTGGGCCGCCGGCTGGCCGAAGTGCCGGTGGGCTTCAAATACTTTGTCGATGGGCTGCTTGATGGCTCCTTTGGCTTTGGCGGCGAAGAGAGCGCCGGGGCTTCCTTCCTACGCAAGGATGGTACGGTTTGGACTACCGACAAAGATGGGATTATCCTCGGTCTGTTGGCCGCCGAAATTACCGCAAAGACCGGCCGCGATCCGGGTGAACATTACCAGGATCTCGAAGCTAAATTTGGCAGCCCGGTCTACGAACGGATGGATGCCCCGGCTAACCACGCGCAAAAAACTGCACTCAAGAATCTTTCTCCCGACGATGTGACCGCCACCACCCTGGCTGGTGACCCGATCACCGCCAAGTTGACCCACGCGCCGGGCAACGGCGAGGCGATTGGCGGGTTGAAGGTAGTCACTGAGAATGGCTGGTTTGCTGCGCGGCCGTCAGGGACGGAGGAGATTTATAAGATTTATGCGGAGAGTTTTAAGGGCGAGGCGCATCTGAAACAGTTGCAGGAAGAGGCGCAGCAGATGGTGCAGGATACATTCCGGGCGGCGGGGTTGTAACGCGATTTTGGTGCATACCGCTTCAGGTGGGTGACAAACTCAGCTTGCTAAGTTGACCCAAGTGGATGGGGATTCTTCGCAAGCTGAAGCAACGGTCTGCTAACCAGCAGATTAAGTTGCCATTCCTGTACGATTACACCTAACAGAATCTATCTACATCCCCGTAGAATCGATCAGATCGCCGATTCCGATCAAGACAATCGGGGGCTTATCGGGCAACTCTACCGTCAAGCTCAATGTGCCCCCGATTGCTTCCACGTAGCTACGCAATGTGGAGAGCAGCATATCGGAATTTTGTTCGAGGCGTGAAACATTCGATTGCGGCATCTCCAGAATCTGGGAAACGCGGGCCTGTGTTAGGCCAGTTTGCTTGCGTAATTCCTGCAAGGTCAGGTATTCTGCCTTCAACGCTTCCGCCCGTCTATGGATCCGCTGTTTTCGTTCCTCGGGCAGGCTATCCCAAATTTCTTGTAATTGTGGACCTTTTGTCATTTCTCTACTTCCTTCAACTGTGCCAAGTGATCAGAAAAGCGCTCATCGGCTTTTCTGATCAGCTGCCTGTAAAAACGTTTTTCACTCCCACCAGATTTATCGCCGGCAACGAGTAAAATTGCTTTCCGCTTTGGATCAAATGCAAAAGCAGTACGCCATACCCCATCATCGGCAACAAATCGTATTTCTTTCATGTTACTGTGCTTTGAATGATTAAGCGTATCGACATGTGGTCGGCCAAGTCGTGTACCAAACTCTTCGAGCAATGTGACTACCGCTAACAATTCATCCTGTACAGCGGCTGGAAGTTCTTTAAATTCCTTAGCGAAGAGATGATAAAACTCAATTGTCCAAAGCATCAGCTAACCTTATCACAGAAGATATATATCGTCAATGGTATGCACAATTCTAGTCGCGCAATTCTAGTACTTCATTAGATATTGAATTGTGATAGTAATTTCTACCTTGCCGCAACTACCTTCAGCCCATTCACCAGCCGCCGCTGCCACAAACTTTCCCCTGAATAGATCAACAACGCCAGCCAGATCAGTACAAAACCAACCAACTTACGGGCTGAAAAAGGTTCACGATAGAGAAAGACGCCCAGCATAAATTGAATGGTCGGCGAGGTATATTGGAGCAGCCCAACCAGCGAAAGCGGAATGCGCCGCGCGCCGGAGGCAAAGAGCAACAGCGGCACTGCCGTGATCACACCAGTGGCGAAGAGGAGCAGTGTCAACGTGGGTGACACATGGCCAAAGGTACCACGCCCGGTCGCTTCCAAGTAGAGCAGATAACCCACCGCCGGAATGATCATAAAGAGCGTCTCTAGTGTCAATCCTTCCAACGAGTTGAGGCTTGCCGTTTTGCGTACGAGGGCATAGATCCCAAACGAGAAGGCCAGCGTTAGCGCAATCCAAGGGGGCGCGCCCAAACTAAGCGTTAGATAGATCACCCCAGCCGCGGCCAAACCCACCGCAGCCCACTGTCCCCAACGCAGCCGCTCGTGTAAGACCACCACACCCAAAACGACATTCACCAGCGGGTTGATAAAATAACCCAGGCTGCTTTCCACCACATGGCCCGCATTCACCGCCCAGATATAAGTGAGCCAGTTGATACTTAGGACCAGCGAGGTCAAGGCAAAGGTGAGTAAGATCCGGCGGTCGGTTGCTACCCGTTGCAACCAGCGCCATTGGCGCAGCACGATCAAAATGACCAGTAAAAAGAGAAATGACCAGACAATGCGGTGCGACAAAATCTCCAACGGCGTCGCCACCTGGACCGCTTTCCAAAAGACCGGCAAAAAACCCCAGGCGAGATAAGCGCCCAGGGCGTAGAGCATTCCTCGGTTCATGATGCCTCGGTTCGTGAAACGTAAAACGTGAAACGTAAAACGTAAAACGTGGTAGAGAGTGAGCTTGTTGAAGTGCACGCTTCACGCTTCACGTTTTACTCATCACGTTTCACGTTTCACTCTTCACCATGCAACAGCTTTAAATAACTCTCGTAGCGTTCGGCGTTGATGTCGCCGCGGTCGACGGCGGCGCGGACGGCACAGTCGGGTTCGTGATCATGGGTGCAGCCGGAGTAACGGCAGTCGTGGAGATAGGCTTTCATCTCGACAAAGTAGAATTGCAGGTCAATTGGGTCGATGTCGTAGAGGCCCATCTCGCGGATGCCGGGGGTGTCGGCGATGTAGGTATTGTCGCCAAAGGGCATACGCAAGAGCTGTGAGGTGCGCGTGGTATGTTTCCCTTTGTTCTGAAAATCACGCAGTTCACCCACCTGCAAATCGAGCCGCGGATCGATGCGGTTAATCAGACTGCTCTTGCCCACACCACTGGGACCGGTGACGACGGTAATGCGCTCAGTCAATAGCTCGCGCAAGGTGTCAATTCCTTGCCCTTGGTTGGCGCTAGCGTAGATCACTTCGTAGCCGATCTGCTCATAAATGCCAAAGATCGCCCGTGCGCCGTCGATGCCGGTCAAATCGACCTTGTTGACACAGACCACTGTCGGCAACTCGTTAAATTCTGCCACGACCAGAAAGCGGTCCAACATGCGCGTATGGGGCTCTGGATCAGCGGCGGCAAAGACAACCATCGCCTGGTCGGGGTTGGCGAGGATCACATCTTCGGCCAGCGTGTGGACACCGGGGCGTTGCCGGCTCAGCACACTTTTGCGCTCATCGATGCGCTCGATCAGCCCTTTTTCTGTCCCGTTGGGGCGCACCCAGACATGATCACCCACCGCAACCAGCGTGCCTTTGTTGCGGTCGGCACTCTGTTCTGCCAGCAAGCGCCCGCGCACTTCACAGACGCGCACCCGGTTATCACCGCTGGGGTCAGTCTGTACATCATAATGGTGGCCACGCGCCCGCGTCACAATCCCAGCGACCAGATCCACCGACTCCCGCTTGGGGCGCGGCTTATTCTTGAAACGATCCTCAAACTGCAACAGATCCTGTTGCTCTTCCGCCAAACGATTAACTTTACGACGACTTGCCAAAGGCAATGCTCCTTTTTCGGAAAATGGAACGACTGACGGCCGATCACTGACCACTTTCACTATACTGCTACTGCGCTCTGATCAACAAGCTGGCAGCAGGGAAAGGGCGTATGTCGCGCACAGACGGGGGCAACGGTAGCCGCAAATGAGTAGCCGACGGCCGCCAGCAGATCACGCAGGTCGGCCAGTGGCAAACCGATCACCCCCGAAATACAGCCGGTGATCGCGCAGACCGGCGCAAAGGTCGGATGTTGAATGGCGTAGGCCCCCGCCTTATCAAGCGGATCACCAGTTGCCACATAGTCAGCGATTTCGTTGTCGCTGTAATCGCGCATCTGCACCAAGGTGGAGTTGACACGGGTGAGCAAGGTCCGACTACGCGTGTCGAAGAGGCTGATGCTAGAATGCACATAATGTGGGCCATTGCGGAGGCGGATCAACATGCGCGTGGCGTCGGCATTGTCAATTGGCTTGCCCAATAGCTCATTGCCTTGGGCAACGACCGTATCTGCCGCCACGATCAGGGCATCTTTTCCGGATGGGAGCCGCGCCGCAACGGCACGCGCCTTGGCCCCCGCCAGCCGCTCGGCCAATGGGATCGGCGCTTCATTGGGCAGGGGGGTTTCATCGATATCCGCAACCAGCACGCGAAAGGCCAGCCCCAACTCGCGTAAAAACTGTTGGCGTCGGGGACTGCCCGAAGCAAGGATTAGCTGACGATCCATACTGGCAACAACCTCTCTGTTATGTAACAATTCAGGGTGAAATAATCTGCTACACTTATTCTATGAGATCAACCCACTGCCAACCAAATTTTCACCACTGGTAATGCTTTGAATTTAACCGCGCTCGCCTCTATAATCCGCTCTATGCTTCCATAATAGGACGAATGCCGTTGAATAATCCGTTTAATCCGTTCTCTAAATCCGCTGACAGCGTTGCCCAACCCACAAATGCGCGACTAGACAAATGCGCTCGGCTGTGGCACCATACACGGTTGAATTCTCCCAAACAACCTTAACTTAGCACCCCATGAAGGAGCAACTCGATGAGCACGACCGCAACCAAACGCGTGCGCATGGCAATGATCGGTGCGGGCGGGATGGCCCGCCACCATGCCACCCGCATCGCCCAACAACAAGATACAACCGAACTGGCCTGGATCTGTGAACCTTCCGGCCAAGCCTACGAACTGATGTGCGAAAAGCTGGAAGAGCACAAGATCACCCCGCCGCCTAACCAGCCGGATCTGCACAAATTGCTGACCGAACAGGGCGCGGAACTCGACGCGGCCTTTATTATTACCCCCCATGTCTATCACCACGAACACGCAACTGCTTGTCTGGAAGCCGGCTTAGATGTGCTGCTTGAAAAGCCGATGGTGATGAATGCCGCGGAAGCAAAGAGTTTGATCGAGGTACGCGATCGGACCGGCCGACTGCTCGTCGTCTCTTTCAACGGCAGCCTCTCGCCCAATGTGCGGACCGCCGTCAATCTGCTGCGCAGCGGCGAATTGGGCACGGTCCTCAATGTTCACGCCGTTGCCTATCAAAATTGGAAAAACGGCACCACCGGCAGTTGGCGGCAAGATCCCGTGATTGCCGGCGGCGGTTTTCTCTTTGACACCGGTGCCCATATGCTCAACACCGTCTCTGATCTGGTCGGCGAAGATTTCGTCGAGGTTGCGGCCTGGCTGGACAACCGGGGCGCACCGGTTGATATTCTGGGCACAATTATGGCGCGCCTACGTTCGGGGGCCTTAGTGACCATGTCTGGTTGTGGTGAAACACCCAAGATCGGTTCGGATGTGCGGGTCTTCTGTACCAATGGCAATCTGCGCACCGGCATCTGGGGCGAACGGCTGGAAGTGCAACGCGCCGAGGATAACGAACTCCAAGTGGTGGAAACACCGCCATCGCTCGGCCAGTGGGAATCCTTCTTGCGCGTCCGCAACGGCGAGATGGCCAACCCCTGCCCACCCGAAGTCGGTCTACGTATGGCGCAGCTATGGGACATGGTCCAAAGCTCCGCCGCGCAAGGTGGCAAGCCGGTGACGTTGTAGAATGGTAAATCGGTACATCGGTAGATAGGTAAATCAGTAAATCGGTAAAGTGTATAGAGAATTTTGCAATCCTACTACGCTCAGCTTATAACGCTACCGATGTACCGATGTACCGATGTACCGATGTACCTATCTACCTATCTACCTATCTACCTATCTACCTATCTACCTATCTACCTATCTACCTATCTACCTATCTACCTATCTACCTATCTACCTATCTACCTATCTACCTATCTACCTATCTACCGATGTACCGATGTACTGATTTACCGATGTACTGATTTACCTATCTACCTCCAATCCTTACAATAAATTACGCAAAATGACGGTTTATTAACCCATTCGCCTATGGTAAACTTGGCGATGTAAGGTCATCATGTGGCTTACATCGCTGATCTTTTCGCCGCTCACCTTTGCCACCCGTGGTCTCCTCTACTTCGCACTGCATGAGAACCGGCATTGTTACACAGACAATTGCCAGTTCTCTTATCAACCGCAGTCTAGATCGCGGTTTTTTTATGGCGTGTGCGCGCAAGTCCAAGTATCCAACAGCGCAAGGGGGATAGTATCATATGAGTTCATATCGGATCCAAGAGAGTTTGCTAGGGCCAGCCGAGCGCTCCCTTCATCAGGCATTAACCCTGATTGTCTGTCAGCGCGGCCTGATCTTTCCCAAAGTCAAGCTTAGCCAACTTTTTGCGACAGTGCGACCAACGATAAGCGCGGCTGATCCTGGCAATAGCGATCCATTGCTCAATCAGGAAGTTGATTTTCTCATCTGTGAACGTTTTACAACACAGCCACTGCTGGCCGTCTTATTCCAAAACTGTAATGCCGACGGGGTAGTTGAAGCGCAACAACAGGCCGCTGCGATCTGTGCCGAGGCTGGTTTGCCGGTGCTGAAGATTGAACAGCGCGCCGCTTACCGCATGGATGAACTCCTGGCCGCCATCGAGCCCTATTTACAAGGCAATCAAGTGATCAACGATTTCCGCAATGGTGATCGCATGCAGACCGAACAACGGCCAGCCGCCATCAACCCGACGCGTAAGAGCGTTGTCATCGGCAAGCCGGCCATCTGCCCGCGCTGCGGCATCCCATTGACGGCCAAGATGATGAGCACCTATTTTCAAGGGCGATTGGGTGAAGCTTGTCGCTGCCAAACGCTGAATTGAGCCTTTGCGCCCCTTTATCACAAGATTGCGTTAACCACACGAGGCTGTTACATTCACTGTAACAGCCTCGTTTTTTGTATGTTACAGAAGTGGCCCTTGTCCTGCAACGGTATCAATGATAAAACAGCCTCGTTAGAGGTGGCTGTCACCTTTAGCCGACCGCAATTCTCGCTTGGTAATGATTCAGCCATTCGTCGCCTTGCAATAAATTGCAGGCTGATAGCCGAAGTCCACTGAAGTGGACTGGCTCTATGCGCCCAGTCAGCTTTAGCTGACTTGTGTTATCAGCCTGCAATTTATTGCAAGGCGGAATCATTCTCTCTCTTACACAAAGGAGCAACTGATGAAACATGTGAACGTACGCTTGTTACGCTTTTTATTGCCGCTCTTTATCTTTATTCTCGGCTGTCCGCCGCCCGCCCCACCTCCGCCTAGCGATTACGTCGAAGTCACGCCAAGTGAGGATCTAACGACCGGCATCACCCTGCTCGGTGCCTTTGATTACCTGGTGCCGGCCAGCCAAGCGGCGCTGCTCGTCCAGCTTCATTATCCCTATGACAGCCAACTGCTGGGCGAGGCTGAACTCAAGGTCACCCTCAACGACGAGGACGGCAGCCTGCGGGAACTCTTCCGCGGCCAAACGGATGCCAAAGGGCTGGTGCGGGTCGCCTTTACGGTACCGGAGGATCTAGCCGGCGTGCAACAGCAACTAGTTTTTACCGCCAATGCCGAGAATTATGGACAGTTGCAGCGTGCCACAGATGTTTACATTGGGCGCGTCTATAATGTCTTGCTGAGCACTGACAAGCCCGTTTATCAGCCGGGGCAGACGATTCATCTGCGCACCTTGGCCCTTGATTCCAATGCGCTCAAAGCAGCGCAGGGGCAACCACTTGTCTTGACCGTTGCCGATCCTGAAGGCAACAAGCTCATGCGCAAAGAGTTGACCACTTCAGATTTCGGCATTACCAGCACCGACTTCCAACTTGATAGCCAGGCGGCCAGTGGCGACTATATCCTCACTGCCGAAATGGGACCGGCCAGCAGCAGCCGCACAGTGGAGGTTAAACCTTATACCTTGCCGCGTTTTGCGGTCAACTTCCAGCGCGAGAATGCCTTTTACCAGCCCGGCACCGTGGTGACCGGCACCGTCGACGCCCAATATTTCTTTGGCAAGCCGGTGGTTGGCGCAACGGTGAGTATCAAAGGCTTTGTCACCGATGTGGAGCGCTTCCAAGCGTTTGAAGTGACCGGCGTCACCGACGAAACTGGCTTCTATGCCTATGAATTCCAGACGCCCCAATACTTTGTTGGTCAACTGACCAACGATACCGCCCAGGTTGACCTAGAAATCACCGTCACCGACACCGCCAATCACAGCGAAAGTATTGACGAAAGCATCACCGTCGCCGAAGAGCCGATCCTGGTGGAAGCGGTGGCCGAATCGGGCATTCTGCGTCCTGGCCTGGAAAATATTGTCTATGTGCAGAGCAGCTACCCCGATGGTAGCCCGGCGCAGAGCACCATGACCGTGACCGGTGACATCAGCCCGACAACGGTGATAACGGCCAATACCTTTGGGCTGGCAACCTTTACCGTTACCCCTAATAGCAAGAGCGATCTCACCTTTATGATCAACGCCAGGGATGCCAATGCGCAGGTGGTGACCCAAACGCTCACCCTGGTGAGTGCCGCCGGCCGAGGACTCGCCACGACAACTTTGCTGATGCGCCCGGATCGTTCACAATATCGGATTGGGGAGACGCTTAACCTCGATATCCACGTCGCTGGTAGCCCCACCGCCACCACCGTTTACCTGGACGTGGTGAAAGATGGGCAGACCTTTGCCCTCGCCCCACTGCCGGTGACCGCCGGCTTAGCCCAGGCTGCGATTGACCTTGACGGCAGTTTGTTGGGGACGCTGGAACTCAACGCCTATGTGGTGAACGAGCGCGGCGAAATTATCCGCGACCGGCGCTTGGTCCTCGTCAACCCGGCACCGGCCAATGTCACCGTAACCACCGATGCCGAGGTTTACCGCCCTGGTGATACCGCCACGCTTGACATCGCGGTGCAACAGACTGGCAACGCCCTGCCCAGTGTACTCGGCGTGAGCATTGTCGATGAGTCGGTCTTTGCGCTTGGCACCCAGGACCCCGGCTTTGCCCGCACCTACTTCCTGCTCGAACGCGAGTTGCAGGAGCCACGTTACGAGATCCACGATTTTACGCCGCTGGGTGATGACGATCCCTCGCCCTATGACAAAGAGGCCAGTGCCGCCCAACAGTTAGCATTGGCCGGTTTCTTTGGCGAAGAACTCGCGCTTATGCCACAACCCGCCCTGCTTGCCCCTGTTGCACAGGCAAACACTGGCTCATTTGCGACCACTTGGGGTTGGTCAGGCAACTTGGGGGCACGCATCGCCTTGATCACACCGCTCATGGGTTTGGTCTTCTATGATGGCAGCCGCCGTCGTCGTCGCCTCTTTTTTGCGCTGGTGCTCCTCAGTGCCGCGATCTTCTGGACGAGTTGTGCCGCGGCGGCACCGGGTGCCGCCCCCGCAGCAACAGGCGGCGAAGCAGCTGCCGACGCAGCCGCCGAAGCCCCAGCCGCAGTAGAAGCGGTGGCCGAGACTACCGCCACCCAGGGTAACGCTGCCGAGCCACCGCGCCTGCGCCAATTCTTCCCCGAAACCCTGTTCTGGCTACCCGACCTGATGACCGATGCCAATGGCCATGCCCAGGTCGAAGTGCCGATTGCCGACTCGATTACCACCTGGCGCATCAGTGTGCTCGCCTCGGATCAGGACGGCAACTTAGGCAGCACCGCCGTGGGGATGCGCGTCTTTCAGGATTTCTTTGTCGAGCCGGATCTGCCCCGTTTTCTCACCGTGGGCGATCAAGTAGACGTGCCGGTCAGCATCTTCAATTATCTCGACGAGCCACAAGAAGTTACGCTAGAAGTGGCCGCGGCGAGTTGGTTTGAGTTAGTCGCTGACGGCCAAGGCATGACCACCACGATGACTGTGCAAGTGGCCCCCAACGAGGTCAGTGCCATCTACATCCCGATCCGCGTCACCGGTTTTGGCAACAACGATTTTGAGATTACCGCCACCGGCAGCACCATGAGTGACGCGATACGCAAGCAGGTCGCTGTGTTGCCTGATGGGCAGGCCACCGCTAGCGCGACCAGCGGCAAACTTGCCGCCACCCAACGCTTTACGCTGACCGTGCCCGAAAATGCGGTACCCGGTACCGCCCAAGTCACGGTGAAAGTTTACCCTGGCATTATCAGCCAGATCGTTGATGGGCTGGAAGGGATGTTGCAGGAACCTTATGGCTGTTTTGAACAGACGAGCAGCACCACCTATCCCAACGTCCTGGTGCTCGACTATCTCAAGACGACCGGCCAGGTCAACCCGCAGCTCCAGTTACAGGCCGAGCAATATATCAACCTGGGCTATCAACGGCTGCTAAGCTTTGAGGTCAATGGCATGCCCGGCGGTTTCAGTCTCTTTGGCGACCCGCCCGCACAGACCATGCTTACCGCCTATGGGCTGATGGAATTCAGCGACATGGCGCAGGTCAGCTATGTTGACCCAGCCCTGATCGAGCGCACCGCCGCCTTCCTCTTCCAGCGCCAGCAGCCCGATGGCTCCTGGGAACCGCTGGGCATGACCATCGAAAGTGGGCTGGAGAATCTGGGCGAGGAGAACTTGTTGCCGACCGCCTATCTGCTCTGGGCCTTGGCTGATGCCGGCTATGGTGACAGTGAAGGAGTACAGCGCGGCGTGGATTATGTGCAAGCGCAGTTGGCCCAGTATCTGGCACCACAAGCCAGCCAGTCGAACTCACCGCTGGCCACCCCAGGGCAACAACTTGATCCCTATGCCGCGGCGCTGGTTGCCAATGCGCTGATTGCCGCTGCCCCAGAACGTGCCACCGCCCAGATTGACCAGCTCATCGAACAATTGTTGGGCAGTGCCACCAGCAATACCAATGGCTACTACAGTTGGAGCAGCGGCATGACCACCTACATGGGCGGCTATGGCGATGTCAGTAATATTGAAACCGCGGCGATGACTGCGATTGCGCTGCTGCGCCGCGGCCAAAAGCTCGATGTTGCCCAAGGTGCCATCGACTCGATCATCAGCCAGCGCGACCCGAATGGCATGTTCTACACCACGCAGACCACGATCCTGGCCCTGAAAGCCCTACTCCTGGCGGCAGAACAAGGGGGCGAAGCAGGCGACGCCACGATCACCGTCATGCTCAACAACGACCGGGTCGAGACCATCAACGTCACCGATGCGAACAGCGATGTAGTGCAACTGGTGCGCTTTGACGACCTCAACCCCAGTGATCTGGACGGCGGCAACGAACTCGCCATCTTTGTCGAAGGGCAACGCTCCCTCCAATACCAGGTGATCACCGAATATTACCTGCCCTGGGAAAGTGTCGCCCCAGCGACCGAAGCTGGGGTACGCATCGACGTGGCCTATGATCGCACCGAGTTGGCGGTAAACGATATCGTCAACGTGACCGCCAATGTCGAGTTGCTCGCCCCTGGTGTGGCCGGCACGCTGCTCGTCGATCTGGGCGTCCCGCCCGGCTTCACCCCGCTGACCGAGGATTGGGATCGGCTGGTCGCCCAGGGCGATATCCAGCGCTACGACTTCACCGGGCGTCAGATCCTGGTCTACCTGACCGACGTGCCCAGCGGCCAACCGCGCACCCTGGCCTACCGGCTGCAAGCCCGCTTCCCGATTGAGGCACAAACGCCCAGCAGCCAGGCCTATGATTATTATACGCCGGAGCAGAGCGATACAGATGCGCCCCAGCGGATTGTCGTGAAGCTGGGGGTGCCGGAGCAGTAGCTTAGCTTAGTTGATTAGGTAATTGAGTGATTACGGAGACTTTCCACACGCATTTGCCTAATCAACCACTCAGGAACGAGGATTAAACACTCAACTTACAAGGAATTCGCTCAAGCAAGTTGCGGGCCTTATTTAATCCTCGTTCCTTAGTACTGAATTGCGCCAATTCAGCCTCTGATGGTTATAGCTTAATACCGATCCACAGATACCCTATAGGGCAATGGATCTGGAACATATTTCCCACGTTTCATGTCTTTTCTATAAAAAGCGCTGTACAATCCCTTTTATTACAATTTTGTACAGTCACTAATTGGAGAGCCAACTATGCAGAGCTTCCTTAGATCAAATGGTATACATCTCCGCCGTATGCGACAATATGGCATTAGCTTCTTACTCATTTTGTTATGGTCAGCCTGTTCATCTGCTTCAGAGCACACTATAAAACCAATTCTTCACGAAATTCCCATTTATATCGGTGATTCCCAAGTTCACGAATTTGCAGTATCCAAAAACAATGTTCCAAATGCCTCTTGGCGGGCAAGTAATCTGCAATTGGATAAAAATGGTCTTCTCAGCGGCGAATTTCAGGTTGAATATGATGGCTATCTTGAAGAAAACCCACTTGCGTTAGGTTCGGTAGATGTACTGTTATTTGTCATGAGCGCCGACTATATCTATCCACAAATGGGTGACTTGAGCACTATAGAAATTGGCGACGTCAAATATGTGATTGCCACCGAAGCCACATTAAGGTCAGCAAAATTTTCGGTTCGGGAGCACTTTCCGGTGCCAGAACTTATACTCAATCGTGATGGCGGATTGCCGCTTCATGCTGTTAATCTTTATCTAGCTTGGTATCGCGTTCAAAAAGAACCAGAGTTAATGGAATTCAAATATGATCCGAATTTCGTATACCCAATCCACTACGCGTTTTATGGGTTTGCGAGTTCGGGAGTTGAAGTACCATATACATCACCCATAATCTATTTTGGTCAACCAGCCCAACAACTGAATGGCTTCTTTACTTCAGTTACAAATTACCCGTTTGACTTTGTTGAACTTGAAAATTTTGTCAAGCAAAAGACAGGACTCTAAAACTTATCGGCTCTATCGGCGCGCAGAGTTTGTATACCTAGCTATAGGCAAAGCATTCAGATAGATGTGCTACATACAAATTCTATATCGAAGAAGAGAAGGAATAAGGTTTGTGCATGAAAATCGCAACAAGCGCCGTCACCCAATAGATCAAGAGCAGTAGCCACAGCGCAGCTAGCATTTCAATCATACCACCTCCGGGAGTGACCATCGCGGCAATGGTTGCAATCACGACCAAAGCCAGACGCCAGCGTTGATATAAGTCTTGGCTCCGCAACCGCCCCTTTTTTAGCAACAGTGCAACCACCAATGGCAGCTCAAAGCCGATCCCGAGGCCGATAGACATCCGCGTTCTGAACAGCGCGTGAACGTGCTCGTTGTGCTCAATAAGTTCGCCCCACATCTGTTCATATAAAGCATCTAGTGCCGGCACAAAGACCCAATAGCCAAAAAGGAAGCCGGCAACAAAAAGTACGATGGCAAGGCTGATATAGACAATGATGAGCGGTAACCTACTGTTCATGGACATTGGTCTTGCCCCCCATTTAGTCTTTAGATCATGACAATCAGGCAACTGTTAGGAAAACACTATAACATAAGCAAAATTTTTCGGGTAAAATTGCGGGGTGTCCTAATTTTTGCTCACCATGTGCTCCTTTTGACGTTTAACGCAAAACGTTATAGTCTGAAGCGATGATCCAAAGTTTCAAAGATGACGAAACTGAGAAGATTTTCAACCGGCAACGCTCGCGCCGGTTACCATCGGATATCCAGTCCGTTGCCTTACGCAAGTTACGGATGCTCAATCGCGCGCAGACATTGCAAGATTTACGCGTGCCGCCGGCCAATCGACTGGAATTGTTAAGCGGCAATCGATCTGGACAATATAGCATTCGCATTAATGATCAGTGGCGGGTCTGCTTCGTTTGGGAAAATGGTCAGGCTTGGCAAGTTGAGATCGTAGATTATCACTGATACCTAGTCGAAAACACGCTTATGACCTGATGGCACAGTAGGTTACAAGTAGATAGTGAGGTAAATAATGAATCAAGCAGAGAAGTTAGCGCCGGTTCATCCGGGCGAAGTGTTGTTGGAGGAGTTTCTAAAGCCGATGCAGCTGAGTCAAAATCAGCTTGCCTTATCGTTGCGTGTGCCGGCCCGGCGAATTAATGAGATTATCCACGGCAAACGCCGCATCACTGCGGATACAGCCCTCCGGTTGGCGCGCTATTTCAAAATGTCGCCGCAGTTCTGGCTTGGGTTACAAATGGACTATGACTTAGATGTCGCGGAAGATCGACTTGGCGCACGTCTTGACCATGAAGTGGCGATACCAGCCTAGATAAATTGCCCATGTCACGTTTCCTCAACTTCCTTTTCACCATTCTCATGATCGCACTGGGGGTCTGGCTCTTTCAGACGACCAGCCTGCCCCTCTACCCAGCTTGGCTACTCGCCCTGAGCGTGGTCACCTTTTTTACCTATGGCTTTGACAAGGGACAGAGTAAACGCAAGGGCTGGCGCGTCAGCGAACGGACCCTGCATGGTTTGGCCCTGGCTGGCGGGTTTGCCGGCGGCTGGCTGGGCATGCTCTGGTTTCGCCACAAAACGCAACACCTATCCTTTATCCTTGTCCTGCTGGCAAGCACGCTGTTGCACCTCTACCTGATCGGCACCGGCTGGTTTGCCAACTAGCACCGTCCGATCTGCCTCACAACCTTCCCCAATCCACTGTGCAAACCGATGATTGACAGCCTTTATTGGAAGGCGTACAATACGGTTATATGGCGGTTCTCAAAAGCGCCGCTAAGAGAACCGTACGGCATAGTCCCCCCAAGATTACCAGGCGCGCTGACCTCCCACCGCCCGCTTCATGTTTACTCCCAAGTGTTTTAACCGGTAACCAAACACGGCAAGTGCGCAGGCTATGACGACCTACATCCTCAAGCGTCTTTTGGCGTTGGTCTTTGTTTTGTTAGGGATCTCGATCATTGTCTTCTTTTTACTCCAGATGGTACCGGGCGATCCGGCGCTGGCCTTGCTTGGCCCGATGGCCACGCAGGAAAATCTGGCGAATTTGCGCGCCGCCCTAGGGCTGGATCAGCCGATTATCATCCAATACCTGCGTTGGCTAGGTAAGATCCTGCAAGGGGACTTTGGCACTTCGATCCAACAGCGTACGGCGGTGCTGCCATTGCTGATCGAGCGCTTTGGCAACACCTTAATCCTCACCATCACCTCCGTGGTGATCTCCACCCTGATTGGCATCCCCGCCGGTGTGATCTCCGCCACCCGCCAATATTCGATCTTCGACCGCCTGAGCATGTTGTTGGCGCTCTTCGGCAACAGTATGCCTGCCTTCTGGCTGGGGCTGATGTCGATCCTGATCTTTTCGCTACGGCTGGGCTGGTTTCCGGCCGCGGGCATGTGGCCGATTGTTGGTGATCGTACCTTCTGGACCCTGCTCCAACATCTGACTTTGCCGGCGGTAACATTAGGCATCTCCACCGCGGCAGTGACGGCGCGCATTACTCGCTCCAGCATGTTAGAGGTGATCCGCCAGGATTATGTGCGCACGGCCCATGCCAAGGGGTTGCGCAGCGCCCTGGTCACCCGTCGCCATACGCTTAAAAATGCGCTGCTGCCGATTCTTACGGTGATCGCAGTGCAATTCGGCTTTTTGCTTGGCGGCGCGGTGATTACCGAGACGGTCTTTAGCTGGCCGGGGCTGGGCTTGGCACTGTACAACGCCATCTCCGTGCGCGACTTTCCCATGGTTCAAGGGGGTGTACTGGTGGTTGCCACGGCCTTTGTCTTGATTAACCTGCTGGTCGATCTGGTTTACGCCTGGGTTGACCCGCGCATCCGCTATGGATAAAACAAACTTATGCGCACTGCCACCAATAACCTGACCCTACAACCTGGGGTGACGACCACCGTGCGTAGCCACGGCCAACTGGCAATGCTGTGGCGACGTTTTCGGCGTGATCGCGCCGCGGTCCTCGGCGCGCTGATTGTGCTGGCGACGATTGGCTGCGCCCTGCTGGCACCGCTAATCGCACCGCTCGACCCGCTCCAACAAGCGGCCGCCAACCGGTTACAGCCACTGGGCACGCCCGGTCACCTGCTGGGCACTGACACAAATGGCCGCGATGTCCTGAGCCGGTTGATTTATGGCAGTCAGGTAGCGCTGCTGGTTGCTTCTGTACCGGTGCTCTTTTCGGGGCTGATTGGGTTGGCGCTTGGCTTGCTGGCCGGCTATTATGGGGGTTGGCTTGACACCATCATCATGCGGATTGCCGATGTGATGTTTGCCTTTCCTGCGGTACTGCTGGCGATTGCGATTGTCGCCGCGCTTGGTCCCAACCAACTCAACGCCATCTTTGCGCTCACCGTTGTCTTTATTCCGGCCTTTGCCCGCCTTGTCCGTTCCCAGGTGCTCTCCCTGCGCGAACAAGATTTTATTCTGGCGGCCCATGCCGTTGGGGTGTTGGATCAGGGCATCATCTTCCGCCACATTCTGATCAACACGCTACCGGTCTGCATCGTCTTTGCCACCTTGCAGACCGGCCAGATGATCATCTTTGCCGCCGCCCTGAGCTTTTTGGGGCTGGGCGTCCAACCACCGACCCCCGATTGGGGCGCAATGGCCAACGAAGGGCGCAACGCGATGTTGACCGCGCCCTGGGTCACCACGATCCCTGGCATCGCCATTTTTATTGTCACGATGGGTTTCAACCTGCTCGGCGACGGTCTGCGTGACGCGTTGGATCCGCGCATGAAGGTATAAATAAATGGAGTGAAACGTGAAACGTGATTCGTGGCCAATCACGTTTTACGTTTTACGTTTTACGTTTCACGTTTCACGTTTCACGTTTCACGAACCACCCAATCACCCATTTTTCATTTCTTATTCCACAAGGAGAGCAGATCTATGCGTATGCGAAAGTTACTGTCACTGGGGTTGATCCTGGTGATCGCGGTGTTGACGGCCTGTAGTGCGGCTGCACCAGCACCAGCAGCGAGTGAAGCCCCGGCCCCCGCGGCCAGCGACGGGGCCACCGGCGGCGGCATCGTGATTGTCGGCACGGAGACTGACATTGAAGGCGGTGACCCAACAATGGCCGGTGCGCTGGCGACGACACGTGTTTTGCGCAACATCTATGATGGGTTGGTCGAGTTCAAACTGGGTACCACCGATATCGAACCAGGGTTGGCCGAATCATGGGAAATTTCAGAGGACGCCACCCAATATACCTTCAAACTGCGCGAGGGCATCACCTTTCACGATGGTGAACCCTTTAATGCCGCTGCGGTTGAATTTGCCTTCCGCCGCTCTTTTGACAAGGAATTTGAATACTACAACGCGGCCAATACGGTTGGCTTCTTCCTGGTTGGCCTCAGTAATGTCGAAGTGTTGGACGACTATACGGTACGCATGACCCTGAACGAACCCAACGCCGCCTTTCTCGAATTTCTCGGCTACGGCGCGGGGCGCATTGTCAGCCCCAAGGCAGTGCGCGAAAATGGCAACGAGTCGATCATCGAAAAGCCGATCGGCACCGGTCCCTTCCGCTTTGTCGAGTGGGTCAAGGGCCAAAAAGTGGTGTTGGAACGCAATCCCGACTACTGGAAGGAAGGCGAACCCAAGGCCGAACAGCTGATCTTTGTGCCGATTCCTGAACCGACGGCGCGCGTCACGGCGCTGCTCACCAACCAAGTCAACATGATTGTGGTCGTGCCGCCTGACGCCGTCGAAGAGATCAAGGGCAACCCTGAATTTGTTTATGAACAGGGACCAGGCAACCACTACTGGTTTATCGTGCTCAACACCAAGGAAGGCCCCTTTGCCGACAAGCTCGTGCGCCAGGCGGCCAACTATGCCATCGACAAACAAGGGCTGGCTGACAGCATCCTCATGGGCTCGGCCAAAGTTGCCACCCAGCCAATGCCTGCTGCCAGTTGGGCCCATGACGCCGCCCTCGCCGGCTATCCCTATGACCCTGCGAAGGCCAAGGAACTGCTGGCCGAGGCCGGTTATCCCGACGGCTTTAGTGCCAAAATGATCATCCCCGTCTCCGGCTCCGGCATGATGATTCCCGTGCAGATGAACGAGTACATTCAGGGCAATCTGCGTGATGTCGGCATCAATGTGGAGATGCAATCATATGAGTGGGTCTCTTATCTCGGCATCTGGGGGCAGGGGCTGAATAGCGATGTGGTGATGAACAATCAGTCGATCATGTCGAGCGAACCCTATGTGATGAACTTCCTGCTCCACGGTAGCTTCGCCCCGCCCAATGGCTGGAACACCGGCTTCTATGACAATCCTGAGGTGAACGCCCTGTTGGATGAAGCCCTCCGCGTGCCGGATCGCACCGAGCGTGCCGCGATCTATGCCAAGGCGCAGGCGCTCATTGTCGAGGACGCGCCCTGGATCTTTGTCGTTAACGACCTGCAGCCGATGGCCTACAGCAGCAAGATCAAAGGCTATGTCAACAACCCTGCCTATGTGATCAACTTCAATCCCATCTATGTTGAAGAGTAGGGGGTGGTTGGTTGGTTGGATGGTTAGTTAGTTAGCTGGTTAGGGGAGTGGTTGGGGGGGGTGGGGGGGTTTCTCCCCCCCCCCCCCCCCACCACTCCCCTTTGCACTTTTCTAATCAAGTGACGATGGTTTAGCGGGTGATAATCGGGAGAAACGTCTGGGTGATGGGACTTTGCGCAACAGTGACGGTGACTTCGTTGCTATACGCGCTCCACCATTCGGGGTGGTCGCCATTGCTGGTGCGGGCACGGACGGCCAGGTAATAGGTGCCCTGTTGCAGGTCAAAGAGGGTCTGGCTGATGCTCTGCCCCAAGGTGGTGGTCGTCAGCGGTTGATACGGCCCGCCTGGCTGGGTGGTAAAACCGATCTCGTAGATACTGTCGCTGCGCAAGGCTTGGGCGGTTTCCCAGCGTAAGACAATGCGATTGCCCACGACCGTCGCCTGTAAGCCCAATGGTGTGCTGTTGGGCATGGTGTTCTGCCCTTCGACTGGTACCGAGTCGGCGTCAATGCCGATCAGCAGGTCGAGCAGTTGGGTGGTCGCGGGCTGAATGACAACGGTATATGCGTGCGAGAGTTGGGGAATCTCCGGCGTCAGCAGTGAACGCAACGTATAGGTGACGGTGGTGCTAACTGGGGCCAGATAAAAGCGAAAGTTGCCCTGCTCGTTACCAGTGGTAATTGCCACCGGCTGCAGGCTGTCACCAACAAAGAGCCCGGCTTGGACTGGTCGTTCGCCCCAATATTGGTAGGCGACTTCGTTGCGGCTTTGCAGGCCATCCTGGTTTTCGTCGACAAAAAAGGTTCCCGCTACCAGCAGACTTTCGTTGGTCAGTCGTCCCATGTCAATGTCATTGTTGCCCGAGAAGTGGGCGGCGAAGAAAAGGGGCTGGGCCGTCACACTGTTCTGCACCTTGATCACATAAGGGGCGTCCGCTGGGTTGTAAACCGTATCAAAGGTGAAGATCCCGCTGTGATTGGGGTAGGTGACATCCAGGCGCTGTTCACCATTGCGAGCATAGAGTTCCACAAAAGTTGTCGTGTTCGTGTAGGGTTCGCTAAAGGGGCGGTCACCTGCTGTGCGCAGGCCATCTTGATTGTCATCGTAGTAGAGTGAGCCATAGACGCGGTAGCGTTCGCCCGTGCAGCGGTTGAGCATTTTGCCGCTGCCTGCGCGCCAGTGGCTGGCCAACTGCAAGGCCGCACCAGCATCCACCAACCCATAACCATAGTGCGGATCAAAGCCCGGGGTCCCCAGATCCTGCGCCGAGCGCATGATAATTTCACGCACATCCCACGCCGTTAAATCAGGGCGGGCGGAGAAGATGAGCGCTGCCACGCCAGAGACATAAGGGCTGGCAAATGAGGTGCCATTGCCATAGTCATAGCCGTCACCCCGGTTGGCCAGGGTGGTGCTGTAGATGCTCACCCCTGGGGCAACTACATCAACGCCCAGGCCATAAGTAGAGAAAGAGGCCCGGTTGCGTTGCTGGTCAACAGCACCGACACCCAACACACAATCATACGCGGCTGGATAGAGTGGTGTATCTTTGCCACTGTTGCCGGCCGCCGCCACGACTAGCACCCCATTCAGCATTGCCTCGTAAATCGCTTTTCCTTCCTGCGGGTCCTCAATACTGGTGGCAAAGTTGATATTGATCGCCTTGACGCCATCGGCTGCGGCCGCATAGCGAATCGGCTCGTGAAAGTTGTAATCAGGGCTGGTGATCGTGTGTTCGCTGCTCATGGCCGCGGCCCCCGGGCTGACCTTGATCGGCAGAATCTGGACGTTGGGGGCAATGCCCGCCATGCCAAGCTGGTTATGGGCAGTTGCCGCAATGATCCCGGCGGTACGCGTCCCATGCCCATCTTCGTCCTGGGGCTGGCCTTGCAAAAAGAAGGTGCGGGCCGCGGGATGAATGTGGTCGGCCAATTCCGGATGGGTAAAGTCAATGCCCGTGTCGATGAGCGCAACTGCCACGCGTGGATCCCCAAAGGTGTACTGCCAGGCTCCACGCACATTGACCAGATCAAACCCATAGGCCTTGCCCTGCTGATAGCCGGGGTCATTGGGAAAGCTGTTGCTGGCAATGAGCACTGGCTGATCAACTAGCTGCCCATCCGCCGCGTGTACGGCTTGATTGACCAAGAGCGCTAACCCACAGGCCAGCCATAAAGGGAGCAGGCAGAGGGCTGGGCGGTGGCACAGTTGGCTAATGTGACGATACAGACAGGATAAGGAAGCGCTGGTCATGAGCAAAACCGATCGTGAACCGATGATGAAACTACGTCATTTGTTTGGTGATTCGTGCGGCCGGATTTGCGCTTTGTTGTAGTTCGTGCGACCTATGGCAGTCATTCTAGTGGCTTTTGGGGTCAGATCGTATTGCAACTTGCTGTCAGCTAGGAGTTTTGGCTGCGACTTTTGACATAGAATCGTGGCTCCGCCACTGGACAAAGCGCAGGGCCGCGTGCTGCCGCTGGTCGTAACTTAAATTATCGCAGGGTTGGTTGATGGCGGAGCGCACCAGTTGGGTGCCAAAGCAGCTAAAAGCGGGCTGGTTTGTTTCAACCCAATCTAGCCGCAATTCTCAATATGCTCACTACACTGGTCCCAATTTCATATTGAGAATTGCTGCTGATCCGGGGCGTAGGGGCGTCGGATTAGCTTTGTTGGGGCTGATGTAGTGTTGTCTGGGGCTGTGTTGTTGTGGTGACGGGCGCGAACAATGTCACCAACGTTCCTTGGCCGGGTATAGAGGCAATCTCCATTCGTCCGCCAAAGAGCTTCAAGCGTTCTTGCACACTAAAGAGGCCAAAGCCCCGATGTTGGTTCGTTTCGAGGATCGCGACATCAAAGCCACGGCCCTCGTCCTGGACTTTGATCAGACAGGCCCCGGCTGCTCCTTGGTTGAGCTCGACGGTCGCATGGGTGGTCTGGGCATGTTTAACCACGTTGAGCAGCAGCTCACGCACGATCTGAAAGAGCAGCACTTGCATCGCTTCATCAGGGATCGGGCAGGGTGCCAAGACCCGTAATGTCACCTGGAGCCCATTCACCTTGGCCATTTGGGTGACCAACCAGCCCAACGCATCGGCCAACCCTTCATTTTTGAGCAGGGGCGGACTCAGATCAACCGTGAGTTGGCGGGTTGTTTGAATGGCATCACCGAGCCAGCGATAGATCTCCTCCGCCTGCTGTTGGCGTAAGGGCGCATGCTCAGCCTCAGCGTCAGCAATGATCGACATCGTGCGCATTTGGATCCCGTAAAGCAGTTGCTGCAAATCATCATGGAGGATCTGGGAGATGCGCCGGCGCTCTTCCTGTTCGGCAATGGTAAGCCGCGAGGCCAACATCCGTACCTGCGTGGTGCGCGCTTCAATCGTTTGTTCGAGCGCTTCCTCGGCCTGTTTGCGCTGGCTGATATCATTGAAGAGGACGGCGACCTTTGCCTGCGCCGGTTCTTCCAGGGGAAAGGCGTAGACATCGAAAAAGCGCTGGAGCTGCTGAGCGCGATTTTCAAAGCGCATGGGTTGGCCAGTTAAAACAATTTCTCCATAGATTGCGAACCAATATTCTTCGTGCGCGGGCAAAAGCTCACGGACGCGGCGGCCTACAACGTTCTTGAGCCCGGTCTGGCGCTCGAAGGCGGGATTGACTTCGAGAAAGCGGTAATCGATCGGCGTTTGCGCGTCATCAAATAAAACTTCAATCACACAGAAGCCTTCGTCAATCGAAGTGAAGAGGGTACGATAGCGTTCCTCACTTTCACTTAACGCTGCTTGTGCCCGCTGCCGTTCCGCGTGATTACGCCCAGTGGCAATGCGCAATTCCTCGGCTGTGGCCGCATAGACCTTATTTATATGCTCTAATTGTGCCTGCGTTTGGCGCAGTTGCTCTTCGAGCTGGCGGCTGGCTTGTTCCGCTTTTAGCACCCTCGCCGTCGCTGCCTCATGTTCGATACTTGCCATTATTGCCCTAGATTCACAATCGTCGGTTAGTTGGAGCTGACGAAGATAGAATATTGTATTCGGCTGACGCCTGGTGTGAGAAAAATGCCAATTCGTGCATTTTGGGTTGAGTCAGTGGGTTGGAATAATGGGCATCGACACCAATCAACAGGAGATAACTATGGGTGAAGGTGCTCATGGAAACCTCGTTGTATACTCGGCGGTTGTCATAATTTAGCATTTTCTACACCAGTAGAAATGTTAAATTATGACAACCGCCGAGTATAGCTGATGACGTATCGGGACTTCCTAGAAAAAAAGACGCCAGCCGAGCCAACTAGATAAGTGACTTATGCCCAAAACCAATATTGCATTCTCGCGTTACTCTAACTCTTTGTCTTCGCGTTTGATCGCGGCCATCGCCTCTGGTTCCAACTCTTCGGCGCTCTTATTCAGCTTGATGAAGAGCCCCCACGCCGCTAACAGCGCCGCCGCCGCCAAACCAACTGAGGCCCCCTGCGGGAGCAGGGCCGGATCTTCATGCGCTAAGGTAAAGACTGCAACCAGCGTCTCTACCGACAGGGCCACAACGACCACGATCATAAAGCGCGAAAGGAAGCGGCGGACACGCGTCGGCACGCTCACATGCACTTCACGCAGCACCTCTTCCTCCAGCACCGTCTGGCCGAGTTCCAGCGCCGCCACCGCGATGGTCAACAAACCAATTGCCTCCAGCACTGCATTAAAGCGGGTGCGCATTGGCACCTCATTCAGCGGATTTATGCCGTTCCATAATTCAAAGGTGCCAAGCACCACCAACGCCATCGCACAGCAGTAGAACAAGAAAACAATACTGATATATCCAGTCGAAAATGCGCGCTTTACAAATTTCATGCTTGTCTCACATCTTTACTATTTTCGCCGCGGCCATCCTGCTGCTACTTTACCATACGTCAATACAATTTAATCTGTGTCTTTAATTCAATTTGGATATAGGTAATTGTAGGGGTGAGCTTGGCATAAATACGAGACGCGCCTTCGATACGAAGGCGCGTCTCGGGTAGTAAATTTTGTTGGACTCGAACTAACAACCGTCCGGTTAACAGCCGGATGCTCTGCCGCGCCCATGGGCGGTTGCCTTTGGCGCGGCTATCGAGGCGCGTTTTCAGCCACGGTCGGGGTGAAAAAACAAAGAGCCTTGCACGTATGTGCAAGGCTCTTGTCTGTTTGGCTCCTCGAGTTAGACTCGAACTAACAACCGTCCGGTTAACAGCCGGATGCTCTGCCGATTGAGCTATCGAGGACCGTCTTCAGCAACGTTCCTGATTTTACAGAAAGAGGGGCTGGTTGTCAAATCTGGCCGTTGCAAAAATACAATGGAACGCGTGTTAGGCGGATTTTAGCCGTTTGACACGCGTTCCCCCTTGCAGTATGATGCCGACCAACGGTTACTGACGTTTGCTCCCCAGCACTAACCTTTCCCTGCGCAGTGTCGCATCAGTAGACCGCAGTGCTCGGCGGGGATTTGACAATCCCCTACGCGCGGACGTTGCGGTCTACTGGTCATCAAACGCTTGCGTTCAAACCAGGAATCAACCCATGAAAATTACCCAAGTCTATGCCACCGCCACCGTAGAACGGCGCGCACAGCCGATCCGCGATGCCCTGCAAACCCTTGATATGAGTGGTCACTGTCACATTACGATTGAAACCAGCGAAGGCATTCGCGGCACCAGCAGTACCTATTTTGGCCGTGTCGAGAAAGCGCCGGAAGTGTTGGCCCTGCTGGTCAACGGGGTGCTGGGGCCAGCGATCATCGGCGAAGATCCCTTTCTTGTCCGCCACATCCGTGACAAACTCTGGACGCTTAATGATTACCACGGCGTGCCGGGATTGGTGCTCTTTGGCATCGCCGGCATTGATATTGCGCTTTGGGATATCATGGGGCGCGCGTTGGAACAGCCAGTTTGGCGGCTGTTGGGTGCCCAGCGCACGATGGTGCCAGCTTATTCGATGTCCGGTTGGCTCAACTATCCGATCGATGAACTCAAACGGATCACTGAGAAAGCGATGGCCCAGGGTTTTTGTGGCGTCAAGGTGAAGGTGGGCGCGCCAACACTGGAGGAAGATATCGAGCGCATTGAAGCCGTGCGTTCGATTCTGGGCAAAGAGAAGTTATTAATGGTTGACGCCAATCAGGTCTTCACCCTCAACGAAGCGCTGCGCCGTGGCCGGGTCTATGAGCAGATGGGCTGTTATTGGTTCGAGGAGCCGCTGCGTGCCGACAATGTGGCCGGGCTGGCCCAATTAGCCCAGGAACTGACGATCCCGATTGCCTCCGGTGAGAACAACTATGGCAAACGCCAATTCCGCGAGCTCTTTGAGCGGCGTGCGGTTGACATCGTCCAACCTGATCTGCGCCGCGCCGGTGGGGTGACCGAGTGTCTGGAGATCGGGCTAATGGCCGATGCCTTTAATATCCCCTACGCTTCCCATGGTGGTGGCATTCACCTGCATGTGCTGGCTGCTTTGCCCAATACCCTCTTTATGGAAAGTGGGATCATCCCCGACGGTTCGCCGCTTAAGTTGATCGATGGCTGTTATCCGCTGCCCGAAGCGCCAGGCTTTGGCGGCGATCAGGGGCACTAGGGGACACTGGTCGGCTCCCGCCGGTCAGCAGACGTTAGTCGCGGGACGGCCACAAATTGCACAAAAAAATTCCCGATTACTAGCAGACGATGCTGCCGGTAATCGGGAATCAGGGCGCAGTGATCAATTGTGGGCTACGGGACGCGGTTACCCCAAATAATCGCGCAATTTGCGGCTGCGCAGCGGGTGGCGCAATTTACGAAGCGCCTTGGCTTCAATCTGGCGCACGCGCTCACGGGTGACATTGAACTCGCGCCCGACATCTTCGAGGGTGCGGGTGATGCCATCTTCCAGGCCAAAGCGCATGACGAGCACCTTGCGCTCGCGCTCGCTCAGGCCGTCAAGAATCTCACTCATATGCTCTTGCAGCAAACGGCGGCTGGCGACCCCTTCCGGCGCGGGCATGCTGTCATCCTCAATAAAATCACCCAACGAGCTGTTCTCTTCCGTGCCCACTGGTGTGTTGAGGCTGATCGGCTCCTGGCTCAGCCGCTTAATGCGCTGCACCTTGGCTGCCGCGCGCTCTAACCGCCGCTCAACGTCGGCCTCCATTGGCAAGCCACTCACCATCGACCGCCGCACTTTGTCGATGTCGTCGGTCTCCATAAAGTCCATCTCCAGCGCGATCTCCTCAAAGGTCGGCTCGCGGCCTAGATCCTGTTGCAGTTTGCGCTGAATCCGGCTCTGGCGATTGATCGTCTCGACCATGTGTACGGGAATACGAATCGTGCGCGCTTGGTCCGCAATGGCCCGGCTAATCGCCTGGCGGATCCACCAGGTCGCATAGGTGCTAAATTTGAAGCCGAGCGTATGATCGAACTTGTCGACGGCACGAATCAGGCCAACGTTGCCCTCTTGGATCAAGTCTAGAAAATTAAGCCCGCGACCAATGTAGCGCTTGGCCACGCTGACCACCAAACGCAGGTTGCTTTGCGTCAGCCGGTTGTGGGCGCGTTTCGCCGTGCGAATTTTTTCTTGCAGTTCGAACTGTTCATCCTCATCGGTCACTGCTTCGATTTCATCCAACGCGCGGGTCATGCGGGTCGAAAGTGCGATCTGACCATCAACCGGACCGATAATCGTCTCTACCCGTTCTAGGGGTTCGATGCCATCTTTGATCTGCTGGGCAAGTTCGAGTTCTTCTTCCGCCATGAGCAGTGGGTGCCGGCCAATCTCGCGCAGGTAAATCCGCACGGGATCAAGCGTTTGGCTAATCTCTGGGACATCAGCAACGAGCTTCTCGATGGGTACATACTTCTCGCGCTCGATCTCTTCTTCGAGCTTGGTATCGCGCTCAATCCGCGGGATTGGCGCGGTATCCTCATCTTCCTCGTCATTCTCGCCGGGGATATCGTCGAGAACGTCCTCTTCTACCTCTTTCTGCCCCAGATTAATATACTGGTCTAGCTCACTTTCGACGGAACTATTGGTCCGAGCGAGGGGGGTAATCGGTTCATCTTCTTTTGAATTTTTGGAAATGGTCCGTCGTCTTCTATTCATTGGCCTTCCCTATCCGCGTTGGCGGATTATCAAACTATCGACTGTCTAAAGTCCGTGACTGCGCCTATGCTGCTGACACGCTGCCTGCCGTACCATTTTGGCCACCGCTCGAAGTGCGATAGCCGGGCAACCGCCCGTGTAGCGAACCAGTGGCACCTGCGGATTTTTGAGCAATCGACACAGTTGAACACCAGGTGGACACGCCGTTAACAATCCTATCCTGACGATGAGGCGGCGTTGCCCCTTTTGGCGGTCGCTGCCGCCGCTGCTGTGGAGCCAAGTAATCGTCCCAAAGCATGTTGTGACTGCTGTAAATGAAAGAGATCACGAATTTGTTGGTTGTTCAACTCGGCATACTGCTTGGCGGCCGGCATATCGCCCTGCCGGGCGGCATCATCCTGCAAAAATTGAATATTGCGTGCTTCATTGCGCAAATGTTGGATTCGCAGCAGAATCAAGGTTGCAATCGTATCCCAACGCAGTTCGGCTTCACTACAGGCCGGTAACTGCGCACTATAACTCAGTAATGCGGCCAGATGCCCATGTAAATGGGGGGTTAACATCTCTTGAAAGGATTCCCAGTCCCACGTTTCATCCCCCTGCATGTAATGGTGAATCGTTTTGTAAATTTCCTGATTCTGGACTGCCTGTAAATCGTTGACCTGTAAAGGGACGATTTCCAACCGTTCCGCCACACCGGCCAGCCAGACCAACAGATCGGGGGCCTTTAATAGATTGGCGAGCAGATGATCTTCCTGCGAAATTGGCCGCTTGTTGCTCGCTGCGCGACTACCCCGTTCGGGCATCGGCGCAGCGGTTGTCGGCGTTTCCTTGGCGGGCTGCGCTGTCCCTTGCCGATGTTGGACTGCGCCAAAGCGCCCCACCCCCTTGCGCCCTCGCCCGTCGATGGGCAGTTGGCTAGTCTTCGCTGCCGCTTGAACCCGACTGGCAATGGTCAGCTCATCAATTTGCACCTGGCGGCTGAGCTGCTGAATATAATGTTGGCGCTCGATCTCGTCGTCCAACTCGGCAATCAACGGTGCTAATTCGGCGACTGCCTGCCCTTTGCCTTGCGCGCTTTGCAGGTCATATTGGGTGGCGACAAAGCGCAAATAAAAGTCGACCAGCGGCTGGGCCTGCTCAACCAACGTCTGCCATTGGTCAGGCGTGCGCCGGATCACATCATCCGGGTCGAGCCCTGCCGGCATCGAGACAATCGCTAGATTCGCCCCAATCCGCTCGGTCATCCGGACCTGGCCGGTGGAGGTTACCGTCGGCTTCTGCACCCGTTGCAGCGACTGGCGGGCCTGATTCAATCCCCGAATGGTTGCCTGTTGACCGGCGGCATCCGCATCCAACGCCAAGACAAAGTTGCTGGTAAAGCGATGCAACTGTTGCAGCTGATCACTCGTGAGTGATGTACCCATGCAGGCGACCACATTGGCAAAGCCATGTTGATGGGCCGCAATCACATCCATGTAGCCTTCAACAATCACCACTTTGTCGGCCTGGCGGATTGGCTCGCGCGCCATGTCGAGCCCAAAGATCACACTTGATTTGTGAAAGAGCGCCGTCTCGGCCGTGTTGAGATATTTGGGCTGGCCGTCGCCCATCACCCGCCCACCAAAGCCAATCGTACGCCCCTGGCGGTCGCGAATGGGGATCATCACCCGGCCACGAAAGGCATCGTAAATACTCTGGCGTTCCTCGTGTTGCTTGACCAGGCCGGCGGCGAGCTGCTCTTCCAGCGACCAGCCCTTTTCGCTGAGAAAGTCGCGTAGGGCCGACCATTGGTCAAGCGCAAAACCCAGGCGAAAGCGTTCAATGATTTCAGCATTAATGCCACGCCCTTCCAGGTAGGCCCGGGCTTGGGTGGCGGCCGGATGGTGGCGCAAGATTTCATAGAAATAGCCTGCAGCCACTTCGTTGATCTCGTATTGGCGACCGCGCTGCTGCTGCTGTTCCGGCTCTGCTTCGAGTTTGACCCCAACTTCGGCGGCTAGCTGTTGCAGCGCTTCGCGAAAATCTAGATTTTCGCGGCGCATTAAAAAGCTAAATGCATCGCCGCCAATGCCACAGGCACCAAAACAGCGCCAGGTGCCATTTTGGGGAAAGACAACGAAGCTGGGCGTGCGCTCGCCGTGAAAGGGACACAACCCTTTATAGGTGGTCCCCGCCCGTTTAAGTTCCACATAGCGGCCGATCAGCTCGACAATATCGACCCGTTGTTTGACTTCGTCAATTTCGCTCATTTGTTAAAGTTGGCCGTGCGATCTACTGGGTTCAGTGCCAGTCTTCTTGCGGTTGTTGGGCGTATCTGCGCCACAAATACCGTTTTGAGTTTGGTCTGTTTTTTGGATAATTTGTCCACTAATCATAGTTGTCTGGCCGCGAACGCTACCGTCAACCATGATGCTTCCCACATTCGCCGGATGTAGGGTGAGCAAAAGACCCAGTGCGCTGTTTCCCATGCACCACATTTGGCGTGGACGAATTATAACGTGTGTTCTAGAGGGTGTCAAAGGGATTGACAGGTAGGTATGCGGTAGCGCTTACATAAGTGACATCACCGCTGTAACAGCAAGTGCCGTTCCGGCCCTGCGCGGCGTGAAGCTGCTATGACTGTTACTGCCGATTGTCCTGCATCAGCGATCTTGGCGGCTGCGCAAAATTGATGATACAGAAAAGTTACGCATTATAACTTAGCGGTTTAGTTTGTTTGGCATATATTCAGCCGACCGCAATGCGCGGTGCGCGGTGCGCGGTGCGCGGCATGGTCCGTGGCCTGTCGCTAGTCAAGGACCATGCCGTGCACAGTTGCGTCCTACTGATACTAGTACACAGCGGCGTAAATAAGCCAATCGCTCACTTGTGCACGCGTCGAGTACTCTCGTGGCCCAAGCTGGTCCGTGACCAGCGCTGGTCACGGACCAGCGCTGGCATGATTCTACTGTGGGTGTATTTAGGCCGCCGTGTACTAGTTAACCATCCAATCAACCACCAACGGTTGATGGCAACCCGTGTTCCACGGCGACGGCACTGTAGACTTGCTCTACTTCCTGAAAGAGATCGAGCAGTTGCATGGCCTTGAGTAGATTGCCTTTGGTTTTGATCCGCCCACTAAAAAAGGCCTCGCTGCCACTTTGCGCGCCGGTCCAGATCCGATGCAGTAGATCGGCCTCTAGCGTAATCTCCAGGTTGGCTTTGCCGGGGGTGGGGCCATAGAAGACCTCCAGCGGTGGTTGGCGTCCATCAAGCAAGACCTCGGCCGTTGGGTTTTCAGTGCGCATGCGGATAACCAGGTTGCTGCGGGTGAACGACGCCACGCGCGCCGGATCGTCTGTGGCCTGTGCAAAGACATCCTGCAGGACAGTATAAAGCTGTTGGTCAGATTGAAAGATCGCCATTTTACTTGTTCACCCTTGTTGGTGCTGCGACGTTGCCGTCGCTTGTTGCCAGGATGCTGGGCGTTCTGGCCGTGGTAGTAACCCAGCTTCAGCGTAGTATAACCGCTGCCTGGCCTGATTGCCGTAGGCAGCGTCGCAAAGTGGGGCCACTCTGCGCGTTAACGCCGCGGCCAAGGTTGCCAGCGCGGCCGCCAGCGCACATGAGTGAGCCGTTCGGCTGCCAGCAGTGCGCTTGCCATGATCAGCGCTCCCCCCAGCAGCTGGCTAACCTGCATCGATTCCCCGAGCAGGCTAATCGACCAGATAACGGAGAGTAGCGTCTCAATCGGCATCAGCAGTGCCATCTGGCTGCCACCAATCTGGTTGATCGCGGCAAACATGGCCCACCAGGCAAAGTAGCTTGCCACCAGGATCAGGACCACCGTGAGCAGCCAGCCACGCCCATCAAGTGGGGCCCAGGTAATGCCCTGACCGAGGGCAAAGAACGCATTGACAGCCAGCATCCAGCCTAGAATGTAAAGGGTGATCGTGCGCGCATCATAGGTGCGTAGATACCATTGAATTACCACAACTTCAATCGCAAAGCCGACGAGCGAGCCGGCTGCGAGCAAGGCCCCCAGCCAATTGACACTGCTATTGGGGCCGAGCAACAGATAGGCTCCGGCCAGCCCTAACAGCGTCCGGACGAGATGGTGCCGGCGCAGCCGTTCGCCGCGCAAGGCTAACAGCCCGAGGATCAGCAGCGGGTTGAGCGAAAAGATCATCGTACCAACCGAGGCATCAATGCGCGTCAACGACCAGAAGAAGGCCAGTGAACCCAACCCATTGGCCGCGCCGGCTACCCCGGTGGCCAGTAGCCCGCGGTGGTCGATCCGCAATTTGTCCGGCGCGGTCAGCCAGAGCACACCAAACATAATGGCTACTGTGCCGGCAAAACGCATGACCAGCAACTGTGTGGGATTGATCGCCAAGCCAACTGCCGCTTTGCCCAACGGTGTTGCCAGACTAAACGCCACCGTCGAGGCCACGGCCAGCGCCCAGCCCTGCCAGCCAGCCGTAGACCGTGCCCTTTTTACCCAGTTGGCATTCCAAAAGAATCGCCACCAGGTGGGGCGACCCGTCAAAACCGCGGGTTCCTGCATGCTGCTGCTTTCGTTTTTGGGTAGAAGGGTACATTGGTAAATCGGTAAATCGGTAAATCGGTAAATCGGTACATCAGTATACCGATTTACCGATTTACCGATTTACCCTTCTACGCGTCCGCCGCCTGCGACGCGATCTTCACCGCCTGGGCGACAATCGCCATGCCTTCGTCGATCTGCTCATCGGTGAGGTTGAGCGGGGGGAGGAAGCGCAGGCAGTTGCTGTAGAGGCCGGCACGAATGGCGATCAAGCCCCGCAGTAGGGTCTCCTGGGTGATCCGCCCCACAAATTCGACGGGGACGGGACTTTTGCTCTCCTGGTCGCGCACAAATTCAATGGCAAGCATCGGGCCAAGCCCACGCACATCACCGGCATAAGCGCAGTCACCAGCGATCTGTTCCAGATGGTGGCGCAGGCGCTGACCCACGGCAGTGGCCCGTGCTAAAAACGCCGGCTCGCTGATCAGCCGAATCGCTTGTGCCGCGGCGGCACAGGCGAGCGGACTGCCACTATAGGTGCCGCCTAGCCCGCCCGGATGGGGTGCATCGACAATCTCGGCGCGACCGGTGACCGCGGCCAAGGGCGTCCCTGCCGCCAGTGACTTGCCAGTGACAATCAGATCCGGCACGATGCCATAATGTTCACAAGCAAAGAGTTTGCCGGTGCGCCCAAAGCCACATTGAATCTCATCCGCCACCATGACCATGCCATGTTGGGTGCAAAGTTCGCGGATGCGTTGCAAGTAGCGCGGCGGGGTCGGTACAAAGCCACCCTCGCCCTGTACCGGCTCAATCACAATCGCAGCGACATTGGTTGGATCAACCTGGGCGATTAGCGCGTTCTCCAACTGTTCGATCGCGTATTGGACAAAGCCTTCTTCGCTCATCTCGCTCGGGCGGCGGTAGAGGTTGGGGAAGGGCAGGCGGTAGATCTCCGGCGCAAAGGGGCCGAAGCCCTTTTTGAAGAGGGCAAATTTGCTGGTCATCGAGAGGGTGAGATTGGTGCGCCCATGATAGGCCCCTTCAAAGACAATAATGCCCGGGCGGCCCGTGTGGGCGCGCGCGATCTTCACCGCAGTCTCCACCGCTTCGGCCCCACTGTTGAGCAGGACACTCTTCTTGGCATGGCTGCCTGGTGTCACCGCGTTGAGCAGTTCTGCCACTTCGACATAAACTTCGTTGGTGGCAACAATCGCACACGGGTGGATCACCGCCTGCGCCTGCGCCTGAATCGCGGCGACGATGGCGGGATGATTGTGCCCCAACGCCTGCATGCCAATGCCACCGGCAAAGTCGAGCAGGGTGTTGCCATCGACATCCGTGATGGCTGCACCCTGGGCTGCCGCGACGGCGATGGGGGTGAGTTTGGCCGCGCCGCGTGCGGTGGCGGCCTCGCGGCGGGCAATGATCGCCCGACTTTTGGGGCCGGGGACTTCGGTGACAAGGTTGATGGTAGGCATGTAGACCTCATTTTTGCTCTTTAGCTGTCTGTTGCGATGAGCGTTAGTAAAGTGTTATGGCCGCGCTGGCAACCACGACGCATTACCCATTGCGCACGGCCCAAACACAGGATGTTGAGATTTATTGAGTATAGTATAGGCAAGGGCAGAAAGCGAAACGCACAAGCCAATGGCGGGTGCATTTCGCTTTGGGGGACAGTTGACAGCGGACATACGGGCCTGGGAACGCTGGCAGCCATGCCGGCTTGCCGCCACAGCGCGTATGTTTGCTGTCAACCGCACCGAATCTAGCGGAGGACCAGGGGTAGGTAATTTTTGTGCTCCGGCGTGGTAAGCCCTAAAACGATTGCCAGCGCACGGTACTCAACCAGGCGACCATCACTTTTTCGTTCGACGAGCAGATAGGTATAACTGATCCCCGGCTCGACCTCTTCATCAACAAAGAGATAACTGGCTCCACCCGGCCCCCTGGCGGTAATCAGTCCGGTCATCGGGATAAACGTATCGCTAATCTTGGGATTGGCGCGGAAGATATAGAAGCCGGCACTATTCACTTCGCGTGTGGTCTGCCAACGAATTTCAATCTGGTTCAGTAAGGCGTTGCCGGTTACATTCGTAATCACCGTGTCGAGCACCGCCACGGTTGCTGTCGGGGTCGGGGTTCCTGTCGCCGTTGCGGTTGCGGTGGGCGTGGCGACTGTGGTGGGCGTGGCGACTGGCGTGCGCGTGCCGGTCGGCGTTGGTGTTGCACTTGGCACAGTCGTTGCGCTTGGGGCGGGGGTTGCGCTCTTGGTCGCGGTTGGCGTAATGGTGGGTAGGCTGGTGACCGTATGCGTTGCGCCGGGGGTTGGCGTCGCCGTGAATGTTGGTGTGTTAACTACCGGTGTGTGTGTCGCCGTTGCGCTGGGCGTGGGGGTGACGCTGCTTGTAGGGGTCGTGGTGGGGCGCGGGGTTCTGGTTGCGGTTGGCCGGGGCGTGCGCGTCTTGGTCGGCGTCGCGGTGGGCGTGTTGATGATCGGCGTCGTGGTTGCTGTTGGTGTATTTGCTGGTGTCCCAGTCGCTGTCGCAGTTGCTGTTGCCGTTGGTGTATCGAGTGCTGGCGTATCAGTTGGTGTTGGTGTCTCCGTTGGCGTTGCTGTCTCGGCGGCTATCTCTGTGGCTGTGGCGGTAGGGGTATCGCTACCCTCACCTAGAATGGTGACGTCAGCGCCGGTGCCGCTCCCTGTAATCGGCTCGTTGTTTGGCCCGCCAAAGCTGAGCGCCGGATCTGTCGCAAAGTTGACCCCTGCGAGGATCGAATCATTGAGCGGCGGCGCGCAGATTGCGGTGAAGTTGAGCTGGGCAAGCGGCGTAAGGTCGGGCAAGGTGGTGAACGGGGCCGTTCCCGTTGCCTTGATGGTAAAGTTTACTGCGCCACTGTTATCAAAATAATCAGCTGCTAGCGAAAAGTCGTTTGGAATCTCGGTTGAGAATTCGACTGTGTTAAATTCTAGACAGCTCTCGGCAAAATCGATTAAAAATTCCATGGATGAAACAGTGCTGCCATTGCTGTTAAAATTGATTGGCACCATCACGGTTTCATTATAATGCGCCGTTATCCCAGTGGCGACTTGGAGCGTAGGTGTCCCTCCATCAAGTTGTGGCCACGCCATGGCGTGAACACTCACGGTGCTAATCAAAAAGCCTAGACTAAACAATAAATAGAAAATCAGCTTTCGTGTACGCAAAATATTTACCTCTTACTAATATTACTTATGAATTACGTTTGTGACTGTTTTGAATCAGGCCGTGACGTGCGGGCGTTGTGTAAGTCCCCAATGCTTGGCATGGTGAGTTGATGTTGCATACTAGTGCAGGGCGGCCTAAATAAACCCACGGTAGAGTCGTGCCTAGCTGGTCCGTGAACAGCG
>JALHQH010000006.1:87446-139464 GCA_022842065.1 Caldilineaceae bacterium | reverse complement strand
AAACCCCGGGTAGAGTCGTCCACTTGTCGAGTACTCCCGTGGCCCTAGCTGGTCCGTGACCAGCGCTGGTCACGGACCAGCTAGGGCCACGAGAGTACTCGACGCGTGCACAGGTAAGCTATTGGCGTATTTACGCCGCCGTGTCTTAGTACAGTGTTACCTAAGTTATACTGGCTTAAAAGCAGCATTCGTCCCGCTGGGACGAAAAACCCAGCAAAATTGCCGTAACACTACCTTTCAATGAGTGGCAAGTAGAAGCGTTTTGGCAGCCCAGACTCTGGTTCCGGCTCATCCGGCCCATTCGTTGGCGGGATATTGACAATGGTGATCGTTGCATCGTTCGGCGCGGGCGTGTCTGGGTCGTCCGAGAGGGTTTGGCTGGCCCCGCCTGGCAAGGCTGGATCAAAATTGATGATTGTGGCCTGATTAAGCAGCGCGTTGACCCCTCTGCCTTCGGTGATGAGTACCCTAAATTGCACGGTGACTGTTTCATTAACCCCAATATTGCCGACATCAACCACCACTTTGGTTTCGCCCACCCGATTGCCAATCCGAATCGTGCCGCGACTGCTGCGCACGCTGCCGACGATCAACTGGCTATTCGGATCAGGCATATCATCAAAGGCGACGTTGATCGCGCCCTGGTTGCCGACATTGTGGAGGACAATCGTATACGAGAGCGTGTCTCCCGGCGAGATGCGACCGATATAGTCGGCGGGATCGCTAGGATTGTCGCGGTATAAGCGGTCGGTTTTGGTGACACGCAGATCGGGCGCGGCATCGAGCAGCCGCACCGTCATCTGTGCCGTGGCCGTCGTCACATTGCCTTCGTTATCCTGTGCCGTGGCCACCACTTGGTTCTGATGGTCAACCCCGAAGAAGCCGGCAATGGTGGTGACAAAGTTGCACTGATAGCTGCCGTTCGCCGGGACGGCCTGTGGTGTTGTGCAACTGCCGCGGCCATTGAGATCCCCAAAAACCGAATCCTGCAACGTGAGCAGCGTTACCGCTTCTGCCCCATTCTGGACCACAAAGCCAAAGGTGACCAACTCTCCCGTTTCCAGGACCGCAGCCGGCGTTGCGGTTTTGCTGATTGTCACGATTGGGCGCGCGTCGTGAAAGGTGACCATTGCCACGTTTGCCCCGCTGACGGCGAAGCCATCATCATCGATGCCGCTCGCTGTCGCACTGCTGACATGGGGGGTGCCGACATCGCCGGTGACGGTGCGCGTGAAGGTGCATGCCACCGCTGCTGCCGGGTTTAATCGCACCGGCAGCGCGGGTAAACAGGTGGCAGTGATGTCGCCAAAGCGGTTGTCACTTACCTGCTGCAAGGTCACCTGATCGACGGCACTGCTATTCCTGATGGTGACCACATAGGTGACCGCGCCGCCGGTTTCCGGCACGGTGCTTGGCGTGGCACTTTTAGTGACTTGCAGGGATGAGGGCACATCAACAATGCGTACCTCTTCCTGGTCGCCGGCCAGCAAGCGCTGCCCATCATCATCAAGGCCGCGCGCGGTGAATTGGTTGACCACCAACGCGCCCACCGGGCCACTGACCGCTTGCGTGTAAACGCATTGCATCGTCGCCCCAACGGCCAAGACGGCAGGGATACTTGGCCGGCAAGTCGTCGCCACATCGGCGCGCAGACTATCGGTGACTTCAGTAATGGTGACTGGATCGGCCGGACTGCTGTTACGGATCGTCACGGTGTAGGTAATGGGCGCGCCTGGCTCTGGGGCCGTGGTCTGGCTGGCCTGTTTAGTGACGAGCAACGCCGAGGGGACATTCGAGATGGCAATCGTGACCTGATCTTGGTCACTCACCGGCTGGCCATCATCATCGACGCCGCTGGCAACCAAGGCGTTGGTGTAGCTGTCACCCAGGTTGCCCTGGATTTGCGTTTGATAGAGACATTGGATACTTGCCCCAACGGCCAGCGTGGTGGGTAGCTGGGCGGTGCAACCACTGCTGAGCAGCCCCTGTTGGCTGTCGAGCAGTTGCTGAAGTGTGACCTGATCGACCGCACTGGTATTCTCCACCAGCACCACAAAGGTGACCAACCCCCCTGGTTCCGGCACGACCAACGGTGTTGCGCCCTTGGTGACCCGCAGTGAGGAGGGCACATCGGTGAGGGTAACGACGGCGGCAGCTTGGGGATTGATCGTATTATTCTCGTCATCGCGCAGGGTCGCGGTTAATTCGTCGCGATAGAGACCGGCATTGCCCACCACGTTGGCCGTGAAGCTGCAACGGTAGGTGGCATTGGGTTGGCCGGCGGGGGCCAGGTTCTGACCAACGGCACAGGTCGTGGCGAGGATTGTCGTGCTGGGCTGGGTGATATCGCCATAGGGGGCGTCCTGCAAAGCGGTTAGTTGGAGGGCTTCTGCGCTGCCCAAATTGCTCACGGTTACGTCAAAGGTGACCGGCCCGCCTGGCTCCGGCAGCGCGGTGGTTTGCGCCGTTTTGGTGACCAGGGCCACGGGCAGGGCATCGCTGAGCGTGACCAGCGTGTTCGCACCGGCGGTCAACTGACCGTTGGCACTCATTGCGGTGGCAACGACGCTATCATCAAAGCGGGTGCCGGCGTTGCCAGCCAAGCTTGTCTGCACCGCGCATTGATAGCTCGCGCCTGGGGTCAGCAGCAACGGCGCATTAAAGTGACACGTGCCTTGCCCATTGAGATTTTGCAGGCGCGCGTCCACTAGCGAAAGTAGTTGCAGATCGACCGCCCCACTGTTGCGCACGGTATAACTATAGGTGACCTCGCCCCCCGGTTCGACCAAGCTGGCCGGCAACACCGTCTTCTCGACAGTCAGGGCCACTCGTGCATTGCGGATGGTGCAGTTGATGACATCGTTGGGCCCATAGGTCAGGGTGGCGGGCAAGGCGGCCAGGGTAAAGGTACTTTCAACAAAATCATTGAGTGGATCGAGGGTGCGGCGCAGACAACTAGCGTCGATAAATTGATAACCGGTGCGGGCTGTTTCAGCCAAGTGCAGGGTCGATGCCCACGGTTGGGGCGTGTTGACGGTGCCGGGTGACCACTGCCATTGGGCGCGCCCGGTTTGATCCGTCACGGCACTTTGGCTTTGCCCCAGTTGACTGGTCGTCCCTGGCATGGGCGAGAGCCATTCGTAGGCCGTGGCTGGTTGGCCTGTTTGGCTGACCTGTACGGTGCTGCTAAAGTACCATCCACTCGCACCTTGGTAGCCCGCGCCATCGGCCTCATCGACCAGTTTGGTCAAGGTGAGATAGGGGGTGCAGAGGTTGTAGGCAATGGTGCGCAGGGTGGGAATGAATTGGTCAAAGGTGATCAGCGTGTAATCGGATTGGCGGAAAGGCAGATTGGCCTGCGGGTATTGATCCGGCCCGGAGACCAGGATCAGATTGGCGGTGTTAACGTTGCCCACGCCAAGCGCAAAGAGATGGGAGCCTTGGCCCTTGAGTGCGTTGGCCGCGCCAATGGCTTCGTCGCGTGCCGTGATGGCATCGCCCGGCAGATTGTTTCCCTCCGGCGTGACATAGACGTTGGGATTCCCATCGGTAAAGAAGATGACCAGTTCGGCCGCGCCGTGGTTGGCGTTGATCGTCGCCGCCAGGGTTAGCGCCCCATCCCAGTTGGTGGCATCAGTCGGGTTGTAGCCGCTGTTGAGATAGGTGTCAAAAGCGCCGCCGGGGCTCAGGGTACCGCCCGGACCAGTGGTGACGGCTAGGTAGTTGGCCCCTAGGGGCGCGCGCGCCTGCGCATTGAACTCGATTAGCGCCACGCGCGAACCGGTATCGGCCAGGCTGGTCAGCAGCGCACGCGCGCCGGCGCGCACCGTCTGCGCATCTTGGCCGACGGAGCCAGATTCATCGAGAATTAAGGTGACATCTAAGCCACAGGCTGGGCTGAGATCGGGATTGGCACTTGGCAGGGGCGACTGCGCGTGCAGTGGCAACTGCCCTGCCCCCAGCACCAGCAGGATCAAGAGCGCGCCCAGCACCAAACTGCGCAGCCCTTGCTGCACAGTTTGGTGCTGCGGGAAAAGTGGTTGAAAAGAGCGCGGCGGCAGGGGCCGACCGCAGGGTGAGGACATGGGACCTCCTTAACGCTTGCTAACAACTAATGGAAAACAATTAATTATTAATTGTTTTCCATTAGTTGTTGAATGAACTATTGCCCGTCGATCAGGGGCAGCCAGAAGAAAATGCGTGCCGGCTCTTGCTCTGGATCGAGGGTCCGTACGACCACTGTGTCTTGGCTGACCAGGCGAATGCCACTTTCATCCTGGGCCGTAACCGTGACGGTTGAAGTGACGGAGGCCCCGGTGACAGCGCCCAAGTTGCAGTCATAGACCCAGGTTTCGGTCGTCTGCAAGATCTGGTCGTTGTTGGTATCGCCACTGCGATAGACCGGTGTGCAGGTGTCCGCTTTGACTTCGACCCCGCGCAGCGCTTCTTCGCCGGTGTTGCGCAGCACAATGGTGAATTTCACCTCGTCACCGCTGTCGACGAGCAGTGAGCTGGCCTCTAGCTTGATGTTCATGCCCAGCTTGACGACTTCAACCGTGGCTTGATCCTGGTCGCTGACGGTGTTGCCAACGCCATCCTTGGCCGTGACCGTGGCTTCATTGCGCAGATCTTCTTGCACATTGAGCACGATACAGCTGTAGATCCAGACTTCGCCCGGTTGGAGGATGTTATCGACATTGCCATTGCCGATACCGGTGAAGGCGACATATTCGGGGCCGATGTCACAGAGCGCATCCGTCAAAACAATGTTAGTCAGATCGGCCTGGCCGGTATTGCGGACGGAGAGGGCAAAGGCCGCGTTTTGGCCTTGCTGTACGCTCTGATTGATCGCACTCTTCTCCAGATCGATCCCGGGGTTGATGACATCGATGGCTGCGGTATCACTCGATGAAACGGTAATGTTGTTCGCATCTTTGGCCGTGACCGTTGCGGTATTGGTAAAGTCCGCCTGTACATCGGCAGTGCCACAGGTGTAGATCCAGAATTCGGTCAGGTCGAGCTTGGTGTTGTTGTTGGTGTCGCCGCCCACATAGACCGGATCGTCATCACAGAGCGGGTCGCTGACTGTCGTCACGGTCAGCACCTGGTCGCCGCTGTTGCGCACGATGATGGTGAAGCTGGCCGTTGCCCCTTTGTTGATGGTGGACTGATTGGCCGTCTTTTGCAGATCAATGCCTGGATCAACCACCTCAACTTCAGCCTCTTCATTGTCGCTGACAGTGTTGCCATTGCCATCTTTGGCGCTAACGCTGGCGCTGTTGGTGAAGCTACGTGTGACATTGGTCACCAAACAGCGGTAACGCCAGACTTCCGTGGTTTGCAATTTGCTATCGTCATTGGCATCGCCACCCAGGAAGCTTAACGTGGTGCATTGGGCATCCTGTAGATTCACGTTAGTGAGCACCTGGTCACCAATGTTGCGCACTTCGAGCTCGAACACCGCCGTTGTGCCTTGTAAGACTGCTTGGAATTCGGGCGTCTTTTCCAGATCAATAGCGGGGTTGAGGACGGTGATGCGGAGATCATCTACGTCCGTGACCGTGTTATTATTCGCATCCACCCCGGTGACCGCGGCAACATTGGTAAAGTTGCTCTGCACATTGCTGCTTGTACAGGTGTAGCGCCAGCTTTCGTTAAGATCTAGCGTGGCGTCGCCATTGCCTTGGTTGGCTAGTGCCGGTGCTGCGTCACAGAGCGGATCGCTGATCTCGGTAATTGTCAACGGTACTTCGCCGGTGTTGAGCACGTTGAGCGTAAATTTGACACTTTGGCCTTTAAGGACCGTGGTATTGTCAGCACTCTTCTCAATGTCAATGCCGCCATTGATCACATCAACGCTGGCCCGGTCGGTGCGGATCAACTGATTGCCGGTTTCATCGGCAAAGGCCACCGACGCAAAGTTGCTAAAGTCTTCGACTACATTCGTCCGGGCACAGCTATAGGTCCAAGTCTCGCCGGGATTGAGTTTGCCGTCGTTGTTGCTGTCACCGCTAGTCAACGTGGGAGCGGCGTTACAGAGCGGATCGCTGACGGTAACGGGCGTCAAATTGGCATCACCGCTGTTGGTAACATCCAGGAAGAAGTTGACCGTACCGCCCTTGAGCACGGTTGGCGGTTCTGCGCGTTTGTTCAAGGTCAGGCTCGGCTGGATCACATTGACCAACGCCTGTTCACTATCGCTGACGGCTCTGTTGGCGGGGTCGAGCGCCGTGACAGAGGCTGTATTGGTGAAGTCGGCCTGCACGCTGCTGCGTACACAGCCATAGATCCAGAGTTCGTCCGGACTGAGCAGGTTACCCCCATCATTGTCACCCTTGCTGACCAACACCGGTGCGCCACCATTGCAGAAGGCATCGGTCAGGACGATATTGTGCAGTACCAGATCGCCCGTGTTCTTGATGCGTAGGGTGAAAATGGCATCCGCACCAGCCAGAATCGTCTGATTTTCGGGTGTCTTCTCCAGATCGATCTCAGGGCTGACGACATCGACGCGTGCGGTGGCGCTGTGGTTGACGATGTTGTCGGCGGGGTCTTCGGCTTGCACGGTCACCGTGTTGTTAAAGTCGTTCTGCACATTGGCAACCACACATTCGTATTGCCACTTGACGGTGGGGGGCAAATCGCCAATGCCGCCAAAGATCGGCGTTGGTTTGCCACCGACGCAGAGTGCATCGTTCAGGCTAATGTTGGAAAGGGTGCTCTCCCCCGTGTTTTGCACGATGATCTGGAAGGTGACCGTCGCCCCTTGCGCCACAACAGGGGTGGTGGTGCTCTTTTCCACATTGATGCCGGGGTTGCGCACATCCACACTGGCACTGTCACTGTGTTCCACGGTTAGACTGGTCGCCACTTCGCGGGCGGTGACACGGGCCGTGTTCGTGAAGTCAGCAACTGCATTGGGGATCGAGCAGTTATAGGTCCACTCTTCCCCAACGGAGAGGATTCCGGCGGTTCCCGTATCGCCGCTGTCGGGGGAATCAGATAGATCGGTCGGATTGAGATGGGCGGTCCAACGGGCGTTATTCCCACATTGGGCATCAATAATATCGACATTGCCCAAGGCTTCGGCACCGCTATTCTTTACCTTGATGGTAAAAGTTGCTGTCTGCCCCTTGAAAATCTGAGGGGTATTAGCGATTTTTGTGACATCTAGCCCGGCGTTGACCACGTTGATTTTGGCCGTCTCTTCGTCTTGCACGTCAATCCCATTCGGATCGCGGGCGTTGACCACAGCCACATTGGTAAAGTCGGCCTGGACATTGATGACCGTACAGCGATATTGCCAAATTTCGCTCGGCTCTAATCGTTGATCGCCATCATCGCCGCTGACATAGGCTGGCGGCGCGCTACACAGCGGATCGCTAAAGCTGGTGATGGTCAGATTCTGATCGCCCAAGTTGCGCACGTTGAGGGTAAAGTCAACATTTGTGCCTTGCAACACATTGGCGGTTTTGGGCAATTTTTCCAAGAAGATGCGTGGGTTGACAACGCGAACATCAAGGATGTCATCATCTTGTAACTGATTGCCCAGGAGAATGTTTGGGTCA
Organism: Caldilineaceae bacterium; assembly: GCA_022842065.1. The sequence continues at coordinate 131,896 of JALHQH010000006.1, read as the reverse complement.
TCATTTGCTGTGACCGACGCATAGTTGGTAAAGTCGGCCAACGCATTGGCGGCCGTACATTGGAAGATCCAGATCTCGCCGGCTTCCAGTGTGCCGACAACGCCGCCATCGCTGGCCCCCGGGCCGGTCAATGACCCACACGTTGGGTCGGCGACAGCGACATTGTAGAGAGCTGCCTCGCCGGTGTTTTGTACTTCCAATGTGAATTGCACATTCGTGCCGCGGGTGACTAACTGTGGTCCTGATTTTTCCAGGTCAATGCCGGGGCTGAGCACATCGACCGCCGCACTGCTTTGGTCGCTGACCGTGGGGGTCAGCGGATGGCGGGCGGTGACTAAAGCATGGTTGGTAAAATCGTCCATCGCGTCAAAGACCGTGCAGCGATAGATCCAGATTTCACCTGGGTCAAGTGTCGTTAATGGCGCGTTATCACCACTTTCCGGCGTGGTGAGGGCAGTATCGCATTGGTCGTCCGTCAGGAGCACATTCGTCAAAGGTTGGTCGCTGCGATTCTCAACTTCTAGTCTAAAGACCGCATCCTCCCCTTGGCGCACAAGTTGTGTTTCCAGGATCTTTTTCAGGTTAATGCTTGGCTGCACAACATCCACATAGGCGCTTTCCTCGTCGCTAACGCGCTTGTTAGTAGCGGGATGGTAGGCACTTACGCTGGCTTCATTGACTAAGTCGTTGGTGATGACGGGCACCGTACATTGATAGTGCCAGCGCTCGCCAACATCCAGGTTAGCGTCATTGTTCCCAATTCTATCCGGTTGGCGGAGCGGGCCACGGGTACAGAGCGGATCGACCAGGATAATATCGGTCAACTGCTGGTCCCCAGTATTTTCGACATAGAGATCAAAATGGGCGGTTTGGTTGGCTAACACCGTTTGGGTACGCGGCGACTTTTCCAGATAAATGGTGGGGTTAATCACATCAACTTGGAAGCGATCATCATCACGGAAGCTCGTTACGCCACACTCGAGCTGTATTAGATCGACAGCGCACGTTTCGACGACCGCGATATTCGTAAAATCGGTTTGGACGTTGCTGCCGGGGATGGTGCAGGGTACCGTCCAAACTTCGGTCGGCTCCAACATATAGTTGTTGTTGATATCACCACTGACGGGTGTCGCTGGGTTTGGCCCACTGCCATCTACGAGCAAATCCAGGCTACAGCGTGGATCTGTAACGTGTACAAACATTACTGCATCGGTGGTATTGCGGATCTCTAAATAGAAGGTCAAATCCTGCCCGGCAAAAGCCTTGCCTGATTCGGCGTCTTTCGCGCTGGCATCGATATATTTTTCAATATCGACGCCAAAACCAATGGGCGGATTCGTTGGGATGGCTGCTGGTCGTGCCAACGACATCGCCGAACTTTGTGCTTGCCACCCAAAACTGGCAACAATCATGACTATAAAGAATAACGTAAGGTAGAACACTGGCTTAGCAAAACGGCGCGACGGTTGGTCTGTACTGCTCATATTCCTTCTCCTGTGAATAGTGCAGAAGTGTGGGCCGCAATGAGGGGTAGTGATGACACTTTTGCGTCAGTTAACGGTGAGGCCGGCTAATGGCATGCTGTGTGAAAACCTGACCTGATTGACAGCTACTTCAGGAGCGTGTATAGTGAGGAGCGTAAAGCACTCACTGCCGTAGCTTGTCTACTCAGTACTACACAATCAATACTTTTTGGGTGAAGCGTACACGAAAAGCGAGATGGGGTAAGTTTCCTTCGTCACCGCCAAGTTAGGGAGGAAACCGACCGGGTTGCTTTACAATCGGCGTGTCACTGGTCTTTGATCAGTGACACGCCGATTGTACATAGTCTTTGTTTAAAATGTGAATCAGAGATTAATTTATGTTTAGTTCAGATAAATTATACAGCGCTTATTAGTGTCAATTGCTTACAATCCGCTGATAATTTACGCCATTTAGCCGATAAGTTGGTGTTTGTTAGTCAGCAAAATGACGTAATTCTTACGGAATTACTTGTTTTGCCCAATGTTAGTCCTGCGCTATCCTGATGCCTTAAATGCATAGTGGCCTACGCCATGATAGCCAGCGTGGTCGCCGATTACTGCCCTGTAAACCCTGCTCCCCACTTGCAACTGTAAGATCGCTCTCAAAAACGGCATCAACAATTTTCGCTGATGTACAAAGTTGCGATTATCGTGTACAATACGAAGATAATTCGTTCATTTCCCCAGCGGGCGCAGTATACTCGCGCTGTATCACACTCGGCGCGATGGCGATCAGCGTAAGTTCAAAAGGTAGGCAACGCACAAAGCAAATATGACAAATCCTGAATCCTTTCAATCCACCTCCGGTACAATTGATCCCTTTGATGGGCCAAGCAGTGATGATGGACGCAGTCGGCGCACAATCGTGCGTGACGCTGACGGGCTGGTGGCAACGGCCAACCCACGTGAAGAAGCGATCCTGGTGGGGGTTGAGCTTAGTGGCGATCCCGGCCTCTTGTCCCTCGAAGATTCGCTGGCTGAGTTGGCCCTGCTGGCTGAAACAGCCGGCTTAAAGATTATCGGGACGCTCTCGCAGCGGCTGGATAGCCCCAATCCGGCGACCCTGATCGGGACCGGTAAACTGGATGAACTCCACACGCTGATGCTGGAGACCGGGGCCACCGTGGCGATTTTTGATGACGAACTCTCGCCCCGCCAACAGCGCGAAATCGAAAAGGTGCTAGGCGAGGAGATCAAGGTGATCGACCGCACCGCCCTCATTCTGGATATCTTTGCCAGCCATGCCCGCACGCGCGAAGGCGGCGTCCAGGTTGAACTGGCCCAGTATGAATACCGCCTGCCGCGCCTGACCCGAGCCTGGACTCACCTTGCGCGCCAAGCCGGTGGTCGTGCTGGTGGCGGCAGTGGTGGTGTCGGCGTGCGCGGCCCTGGTGAAACGCAGTTGGAAGTGGATCGCCGTGAGATTGGTCGGCGGATTACCTTTCTAAAGGATCAGTTGGAAGAGATCCGTAAACAGCGCAGTCTACACCGTCGCCATCGTCGCCAATCCGGCACGCCGGTGATTGCCCTGGTGGGTTATACCAACGCCGGCAAAAGTACGCTGCTGAACGCGCTGAGCCAGGCGAATGTCTTGGCGGCGAATCAGCTCTTTGCCACGCTTGATCCAACCACCCGGCGCATGGCGCTACCTAGTGGCCACGAGATTATGCTGACCGATACCGTCGGTTTCATCCAAAAGTTGCCGACCATGTTGGTGGCTTCCTTCCGCGCCACGCTCGAAGAGGTGACTGAGGCGAATGTGTTGCTGCATGTCGTTGATCTCTCGCACCGGAACATGGATGAGCAGGTCGGCGCGGTCGAAGAAGTATTAGAGGAACTCGAAGCCGGCAATAAGCTGGTGATCACGGCGCTCAATAAGGTCGATCAAGTCGATCTGACTGATCCGGAACAGGCCGAGCGTCTGCGTGACGCGTTGGCAGCCTATCCCAACGCCGTTGCGATCAGCGCCCAGACGGGGGAAGGACTCGATGTCCTGCGTACGCTAATGGATGATCTGCTCCATGCGCAGATGGCCCCGGTTGATGTGCTGATTCCCTATAACCATGGTGAATTAGTCTCCTTCTTTCACCAATATGGCTTTGTGGAGACCGAAGAACATCTGGCCGAAGGCACCCACCTGACCGGACGCATGGCGGTAGAATTGGCCGGTCGTTTTGTCAATTACTGGGTGAAGGAAGGACAGGAAGATAGGATGACAAGGTGACCCGGTGAAGGGATGATACTGTTGCACTATCTTACAACGGGATTCAAATCCCGGCCTGACAACGAGAAGCCGCCGCAGCGGCTGAGAAAACGCTCCTAGCCGCTGAGGCGGCTTCTCGCTGTTAGCAAGGGGTTTTAACCCCATTGCGTAAGATAGTGCAACAGTATCATCCCTTCACCCTGTCACCCCTTCACCATGTCACTGTGCCAAGCAAATTCGTATAAATTTTAAAATATTATTATAACAAAATTCCCAGGAGTATTATTTCATGAGCGGTGCGAATACGCTAACGATTACTGATAATCGAACGGGGAAAAGCTATGAAATTCCCATCGAGTATGACACAATCAACGCCAATGACCTGAACCAGATCCGCGTCAACCCCGATGATTTTGGTCTGATGACTTATGATCCCGGCTATGGTAATACCGCGGCATGCAAAAGCGCGATCACCTACATTGATGGCGACAAAGGCATCCTGCGCTACCGCGGCTATCCGATTGAACAGTTGGCTGAGAAAAGCACCTTTTTAGAGGTCGCCTATTTGCTGATCTATGGTGAACTGCCTGATCAAAAGACCGCGGAAGATTGGGAACATAAGGTCTGTCATCATACCTTTGTGCATGAAAATCTGACCCGGCTGATGCAATCGTTCCGCTATGACGCCCACCCCATGGGGATGTTGATCAGCGCGATTTCATTTATGTCAACCTTGCACAAAGAAGCCAAAAATGTTGAAGATAAGCCAACACGCGACAAGCAGATCCTGCGTCTGCTCGGCAAGTTGCCCACGGTCGCGGCCTTCGCGTATCGCCATCGGATTGGTCGTCCCTATAACTACCCCAACAGCGATTTGGGCTACACCGCCAATTTCCTTTACATGCTCGACTATATGAACGAGAGCAACTATAAGGTCAACCCAGTCCTGGCCAAGGCGCTGGATGTGCTCTTTATCCTCCATGCCGACCATGAGCAAAATTGTTCAACCTCGGTCATGCGTGGGATTGGTTCATCAAATGCCGATCCTTACAGCGCGCTGGCGGGTGCCACCGCCGCCCTCTTTGGCCCCCGCCACGGGGGTGCCAACGAGTCGGTGATCAAAATGTTAGAGGAGATCGGCAATGTCAGCGAAGTGCCGAAGTATGTTGAGCGGATCAAGAAGCGAGAATTCCGCCTGATGGGCTTTGGCCACCGTGTTTACAAGAGCTACGACCCGCGCGCCAAGATCATTAAACGGGTGGCGGATGATGTCTTCTCAGTCACCGGCAGTAACCCGTTGCTCGATATCGCCCTGGCCCTGGAAGAGGTTGCGCTCAAGGATGATTTCTTCCTTTCGCGCAGCCTCTACCCCAATGTCGATTTCTATAGCGGCATTATCTACCAGGCTATGCGCTTCCCCCCCGACATGTTCACCGTGCTCTTTGCCCTGGGCCGCGCCCCCGGCTGGTTGGCCCAATGGAACGAACTGGTCACCGACCCCGAACAGCGCATCGCCCGCCCCCGCCAGATCTACCTGGGCGCGGAAGAACGAGATTATGTCCCGATGGAGCAGCGTTAGTAAATCAGTAAATCAGTAAATCGGTAAATCAGTATAGATTGGACTGTGTACTGATTTACCGATATACCGAGCTACTGATCTACCGATTTACCAATACCCAACCCCTCCCTCTCCTCATCCAAAATCAACCGGGAGAACGAATATGTCTGCCAAAGAGTGGAAAATCTATAACCCAACCGGCCAGCAGCGGGTCATCGTCACCAAAAGTTTGCCGGGTACCCGCTGGCTGGACCTTTTAACCGCGGCTGACTGCCGTGTTGAGGTCTGTACTTCACCTGAGATTCTAACCGTTGCTGAAATTCAAGCGGCGATTGGCGATCACTGTGCTGGTGTCATCGGCCAACTCACCGAGGATTGGAGCGAAACCCTCTTTGGCGCGCTGCAGCGCGCCGGGGGCAAAGCGTACAGCAACTATGCCGTTGGCTACAACAATGTCAATGTCGATGTTGCCAGTCAACATGGCATTCCGGTTGGCAATACCCCTGGCGTCCTCACCGAGACGACCGCCGAGATGGCGGTCGCCCTGACATTTGGCGCGGCCCGCCGGCTGGTCGAAGCGGATCGTTTTATGCGCGCCGGCCATTATCACGGCTGGCTGCCCACCCTTTTCCTGGGCAACTTGCTAAAGGGCGGCACGGTCGGTGTGATCGGGGCCGGGCGCATCGGCGCGGCCTATGCACGCATGATGGTCGAAGGCTTTAAGATGAATCTGGTCTACTTTGATCTCTATCAGAACAAACAACTGGAAAGCTACGTTGCCGATTACAGCGCCTTTTTGCAAGCGCACGGCGAAATGGGGGTTACCTGTACTCGCCTGGAGACCACGGAAGATGTCCTGCGCACCGCTGATGTGGTCAGCCTGCACCCAGTGCTCGATGCGACTACTCATCATTTGATGAACAAGGAACGGCTGGCACTGATGAAAGCGCACGCGATCCTCGTCAACGCCAGCCGCGGCCCGGTGATTGACGAAGCGGCGTTGGTCGAACATTGTCGCACCCATCCCAACTTTCGTGTCGGTCTGGATGTCTTTGAAGATGAGCCGGCGATGAAACCGGGTTTGGCCGAGCTTGATAATGTGGTCATCGTCCCGCACATCGCCTCCGCCACCAGTTGGACGCGCGAGGGGATGGCGACGTTAGCCGCAAGCAATGTGGCCGGGGTGATCAATGGCTATGGCGTCTGGCCCAATCCGAATGAGATTCTGCCCTTCCTCGGTGATAACCCACCCAAGGCGGCCCCCAGCATTGTCAACGCCAAAGCGGTCGGGTTAGCAACGTATCAGGTGTAAATTTAATCGTAGAGGCACCATATATCGTGCTCCTATCAAACAGAGAATCAGCGTTCACGTGACCACCAAGTTTCAGATCCGCCAAATCGACAGCCCAGTCGAAATTGCCGCTGCCCACCAGATTCGCCACCAGGTCTTTGTCGATGAACAAGGCATTCCCGCCGCGCTTGAATATGCGGACGGTGACCAGCATGCCCTCCATCTATTGGGTTACCTTGGCGACGCTCCGGCCCAACAGGCGGTGGCGACAGCGCGGCTGGTGCTACTATCAGCGGTTGAAGGGGCGATAACGCGGGTTGCCGTCCTGCCGGCACACCGAGGCAAAGGCTATGGCCGCGCCCTCGTTTTGCAACTCGAAACACTGGCACATGAACACAAGTTGGCGCAGTTATCACTCAACCCGCATCACTATCTGGAACATTTTTACGGCGAGCTGGGCTACGTCACCGTGCCAGGCGGCGAAGTTGAAGTCGCCGGTCATCAACTAATCACCATGCAAAAGCAACTCGGTTCAATGGGATCTTAGGGGGTTGCCATCCCGCCCCGCCGTCAACGGCCGGGTCAACCCGACTAAGGGAGCCGGGTTGACCCGGCGTTGTTCGGTAGCCCTGTGGCTTTAGCCCAGGGCGATCTTGCCAACCCCCTGTATTCCCGCTGCGCCAGCAACGCACACCAGATTGAAACGACTATGACGCAAATAGCTTCCGCACAACCCGGCGCACCCATCGTCGGCGTGATCATGGGCAGCAAATCCGACTGGGAAACCATGCAACACGCCGCTATCACCCTGCGTGACTTTGGCATACCCCATGAATACCGTATCGTCTCTGCCCACCGCACCCCCGATCTGATGGTCGAATATGCCCACACTGCCATCGAACGTGGCTTAGAATTAATCATTGCCGGTGCCGGCGGCGCGGCCCATCTGCCCGGCATGGTGGCCGGCCATACGCTGCTCCCTGTAATCGGCGTGCCGATCCAGAGTCGCGCCCTGAATGGATTGGATTCCCTGTTGTCGATTGTGCAGATGCCGGCCGGTGTCCCCGTCGCAACGATGGCGATTGGCAAGGCGGGGGCGATTAACGCGGCATTATTGGCAGTGGCGATATTGGGTAACAGCCAGCCGGCCTTGCGCGCTGCGCTGCAAAAGTTCAGGTCAGATCGCGCACAGCAGGTGATGGAGGAGAAATTGGAGATTGGGGATTAATCGGCAAAAGGGTCAACAAAAATGTCGGTGACCGGTAAACTGAAGCCCGGCAATAGCTCTTCCGGGCTGAGGGTTTCCCCTTCGCGGAAAATGTCGATCTCGCCGTTGGCATAGTAAACTTCGACAAACCGTTTGCGGGGGTAGATCAGCCAAACCAATTGCGCACCGTTAGCCAAATAGTAGGTCGCTTTCTCGCGCATGGCTTTGACGGTGTCGTTGGGTGACTGGACTTCAACCGCCAGGTCAGGCATGGCTGGAACGCTGCCTTCGGTGACTAATGGCCTGCGCGTTGTGCTATAAGCAATCGCAGGCAAACGAACATTCCAACCGTCAGTTGGGATGGCATGCTGTACGGCAATCCCAACCCGGCCAGATCGATGCCTCTTTGCATAGCCATGAATGGGCGCGCCGACATTAGACAAAATCAAACCTTGTTCTTCGGTCAGGCTTTTGTCAATGATGTTGCCATTGACCAATTCGTATAGCCCATTGCGGCCATCCGGCGACCGTAAAAAGTTGTCAAATTCCTCGGCGCTATATTTGTGTATTGGCATCCGTTACTTTCTAAATCCGCTGTAGCTTGCTACCCCCGCAACCGCGGATCCAAAATATCCCTTAACCCATCGCCCAGCAAATTAAATGCCGCCACTAACAATAAAATCCCCGCGGCCGGCACGCCCGTCAACCACCACTGGGTCGTAATGTAATTACGCCCATCGCTGATCATCACCCCCCACTCTGGCGTCGGCGGCTGGGCACCAAAGCCGATAAAGGAGAGCCCGGCCACGGTCAGAATCGTCGTGCCCATGTCAAAGCTGGCTTGGACCAGCAGCGGGGCCAGTGTATTGGGCAACAGGTGACGCCAAAGGATCTGCCAGTTGCTCACCCCCGTTACCTGGGCGGCCTGGATAAATTCGCGCTCGCGCAGCCCTAAAACCTGGCCACGTACCAGGCGGGCATACAGCGGCCAAAGCACAACGACCACGGCAATCAACGCGTTGCGCAGACTTGGCCCCAGCGCGCCGGCAATCGCCATCGCCAGGATCAAGGGCGGGAAGGCAAAGAAGATGTCGGTCACGCGCATCACCACTTCATCCACCCAGCCACGTCGATAGCCGGCAAAGAGGCCGATCAGCGTGCCAAAACTCCCCGCCACCGCCACCACCGCCAGGCCGACAAAGACCGAGATACGCGCGCCATAGAGCATCCGGCTCAACATATCGCGCCCCAAAATATCCGCCCCCAGCCAATGTTGGGCCGACGGTGGTGCCAATTTGGAGCCGATAATATCCTGTTCATTCGACCCATAGGGGCTGAGGATGGGCGCAAAAAGCGCAGCGAAAAAGAACAACACCACCAGGATCAACCCCAGCAGCGCGGTCGGTTCTTTACGTAAACGGCGAAACAGGTCAGAAAAGAGCATAAAGTGGGACTCGGTTGGATGATGAGATGAAAGGCAATGAACCGGTTACGAATTACGAGTTACGGGTTACGAATTTGACCCGTAACCCGTAACTCGTAATTCGTATCTCGCTACTCCACGCTCACGCGCGGGTCAACCAGGCTGTAGCCGATATCGACCAGCGTGTTGATTCCTGGGTAGATGACGGCGGCGAGCAGGGTTACACCCATCACTGCGGGCAGATCGAGGTTGCTGACCGAGGTGGTGGCGTAGCGCCCCAATCCAGGCCAGCCAAAGACGGTTTCGGTGAGCACCGCGCCGCTGAGCAGGCTGCCAAAGGTCAACCCGACGGTGGTCAGCACCGGTGGCAGCGAATTTTTGAAGACATGGCGCATGACCACGACCTGCTCACGTAAGCCTTTGGAGCGGGCGGTGCGTACATAGTCCTGTGAGAGCGCTTCGAGCATGGACGAACGGGTGATGCGTAAAAGCACGGCGGTGGAAAAATAGCCCAGGGTCAATGCCGGCAGGATCAGGTGCCACACGGCATTTTGAAAGATCGGCCAATTGCTGGTCAACAAGGCATCCACCGTAAAAAGGCCGGTAATCGTTTCGGGCGGCGTAAAGGTCGTGTCGAGTCGACCCTGGCCAGGCAGCCAGCGCAACTGGCGATAGAAAAGTCCCAACCCCAACAGCCCGATATAGAAGATCGGCATCGAGCCGCCAATCAACGCAATCAGGCGCGCCACGGCATCGATCCAGTGGTTGCGCCGCAGCGCGGCGATGATGCCCAGCGGAATGCCCAGCAGTAACGAGACCACCAACGCCGCCATCGCTAACTCCAAGGTTGCCGGAAAGAAGTCGCGCAGATCGTCAATCACCGGGCGCCGCGTGCGAATCGAATTGCCCAGATCACCCTGGACGAGCCGGCTGACATAGCGCAGATATTGCGCCCAAACGGGACGATCAAGGCCCAGTTCCAGGCGATAGGCCGCGATCTGTTCCTCGCGCGCATTGGTACCCAAGGCCGCCGCGGCTGGATCGACTGGGACTAATTGGGCAATGGCAAAGGTAAAGATCGAGACGCCGACCAGCACAAAGGCAAAGCCGAACAGACGCCGTAAGATGAATCGAAACATAGGAAATGGGTAATGGTGTCACGGGTAATGGTGTAACGGTTAACAATTAATTATTAACCATTACACCATTACCCATTTATTTAGCGACCGATAGCGGCAAAGTTGACACTGGGTGTGTCAGAGGGATCAAAGGTGAAACCGGTCACGTCACTGCGCACGACATAGGTGCGGATCGGCTGGTAAAGGACGGCGAACGGCCCTTCGTGGAAGACCCGTTCGGTCAGTTCCGCGTAGAGCGCAACGCGTTCTTCGGTCGTGGCGGCAACCGCAGCTTCAGCAGCTAACGCGGCAATCTCTGGATTATCCCAGCCATTGCGCCAGGCAATCGACTTGGCGGCATAGTTGGTGAAGGGGGTCACATTGCCATCCGGATCCGGGAAATCTGGACCCCAGAGGATGAAGACCATCTGCTTGGCGGCCGCATCTTCGCCACGGTAGATGTTGAGCAGTTCAGAGACCTGCAACTGTTGCAGATTCAAGGTAATGCCGACCTTGGCCAGGTCACTCTGTACTTTGGTGGCCAGAGTGGGGAAGTCAATCGGTCCGGCCGGGAAATCGGCGGGGACCAGGGCGGTGACTTCAAAGCCATCGGGCATCCCGGCTTGGGCCAACAGTTCTTTGGCTTTCTCAAGGTCCTGCGTAAAGGGGATTTCACCTGTGTGGCCTAGGAAGCCGGCCGGAATGATCTCCTGCACCAGCTTGGCATCACCACCAGCCAGCGCAATGATCTCTTCATAGTTAATCGCATAGCGCACCGCTTCGCGCAGATCGGCATTGTCAAAGGGCGGGACACTGGCATTCATGCCAATGTGAATCAGTTGTGTGTTATCGGCGCTGATGATCTGCACATCGGGGTTGCCCTCTAGCGCGGCTTTCTGCTCAGGGGCCAGATCCTGCACAATGTCGGCGTCACCGGTTTCAATCGCGGCTTGGCGGTTGGCGGCTTCGGTGACATTGGTCATGATCACGCGCTTCATCATGGGCGCTTCGCCCCAGTAATTGGGGTTCGCATTAAGCACCACCTGCACTTCGCGCTCCCAACTGCCCAGCACATAGGGACCACTGCCGGCCGAGTTGTCATTCAGCCAGGCCGAGCCCATGTCATCGCCGGCGTTGGCTTCAACGACTGCTTGTTCGACGACACCGGCCACGGTAAAGGTAATGATCGAAAGGAAGACCTGCGGGCTGACCGTGTTGGGGATCTTCACCACAAAGGTCTGCGCATCCGGGGCACTCATGTTCTCTTTGGTTACCTGGCCGACATCGATGAGCAGGAAGGCCGGTGACTTGTTGATGTCCATGGCACGACCCCAGGAGTAAACGACATCCTGCGCCGTTACCGGGTTGCCGCTGGCAAAGGTGGCATTGGCATTGAGGGTAAAGGTCAGCACATGCATGTCACCCTCTTCGGTAATCTCCCATGATTCGGCGAGGAGGGGTTGTACCCCTTCCTGGCCGGCGGTGAAGGTGGTGAGCGTCTCATAGATACTGCCTTCGGCTTGGATGCCGCTAAACTCGTAGGCAACCGCTGGATCCAAGGTGATAATATCAGTGAGATCAGAGGCAAAGATCAGCGTCTCGGCGCGGCTGACTTCGCCGGTGCTGCTTTCCTCGGTAGTGCTCTCCGCGGCTTCACCCTCGCTGCCGGTCGGGGCCGGTGCCGCGGGGACCGCACAGGCGGCCACGAGCGCGATCAAGAGCAGGGCGCTCAGCCAAAGCGGCAGGCGTTTCATCATTTGCATGTAAACTCTCCTTGTTGTGAGCTCATGATTGCCGAGGGGGCAACAAAATTGAGCGCAGGGTTGGTATGTGTAGGAATCGTAACATGCCCCATCCTAACCAAAAGTCTGATCAGCGTCAAAAAGTCAGGAGCCTCGCAATCAAATAAATCTGATCAGCGCTTTTAAGTCGTTGGTAGCTATCGCAGGATATGTTATACTGGCAAAAAACTCGGCAACTGGCCTACCCCGTAATTAACACTTAATTATTAATTGTTTTCCATTAATTATTATAAAGTTTTCTGTTGAAGGAGCTTCTTCTGACCACGCAAACGCACACCCCGATCCTACCCGGTGCCACGATTGGCATCTTTGGCAGTGGCCAACTCGGGCGGATGTTAGCTCTCTCCGCGCGCCAACTGGGCTATGGTATTCAGACCTTTGCCCCTGATCAGAACTCGCCAACCGGCCAAGTGGCGGATCGGGAAGTCAACGCGCCCTATACTGATCTCGATGCGGTGTCCGCCTTTGTGCGTGGGGTGGATGTTGTCACCTTTGAGTTTGAGAATGTGAGCGCTGACGTCGCCCAGGTCGCCGTTGCCGCTGGTATACCGGTGCGACCTGGGGGCCATGTCCTCCATACGGCCCAAAATCGCCTGCGCGAAAAACAATTTCTGGCTGATCATGGTTTACCCGTGACGCCCTTTCGCGCCATCCACTCCTTGGCTGATCTACAGGCTGCGTTACAAGTACTTGGCACCCCGGCGGTTCTCAAGACAGCCGCCTTTGGCTATGACGGCAAAGGACAGGTCAAAATTACCGATCCCGTCCAAGCCGCTGACGCCTGGCAAGCCATCGGTGCCCAGGGGGCGATTCTAGAGGCCTTTGTCTCTTTTCAAAAAGAAGTCTCCGTCGTGGCCGCACGCGGGGTTGACGGCAGCTTTGTTCACTATGGTGTGATCGAGAACAACCATGCTAATCATATCCTCGATCTCTCCCTATGGCCGGCGTGGGTCGCGCCCCAGGTGGTCACCGACGCAGTGGACATTACTCATGCCATCCTTACCCAACTGGATGTTGTCGGTGTACTCTGCGTTGAATTCTTCCTGACTGCACAAGATACCCTGCTGGTCAACGAACTGGCCCCGCGCCCGCATAACTCTGGTCACTTGACCATCGATGCCGCAGTCACCAGCCAGTTTGAGCAGCAACTGCGCGCGATCTGTGGCTTGCCTCTGGGAGCACCCACCTTGCTGCGGCCCGCCGCAATGGCGAATCTACTCGGTGATCTCTGGGCAAATGGCGAACCAAACTGGGCGGCTGCCTGTGCTGATCCAATGGTTAAGCTGCACCTTTACGGTAAAGCGAGCGCACGGCCAGGGCGCAAAATGGGCCACATCACTGCGCTTGCTGATGATGTTGACACGGCAGGTCAACTGGCCTTGGCCGCACGTGCACGGCTATCCAAGCGCGACGAATAAATTCGCCACGATCTCGCTACCTGTATACCTATCTACCGATTTACCGATCTACCGATTTACTGCTCTACCGATCTACCGCTTTCCCGCTCTACCTGCTCAAGGAGAAACCTATGAAACGGCCGGCTTTTGCCCTGACTGTCCTTTTGCTGTTGGCGTTGCTGATCCCGGCGCAGGCGCGCCCGGTTTTTGCGACGCCGGTGGCCCAAGCCGATGAGGAGACGCCGGCCTATGTGCCGGGGCAACTGATCATTGGCTTCCGCCCTGGTGTCACCCAGGAGCAGATTGCTGACTTTTACGCTGACTATGGGCTGGCGGAGAAGGAAAATTTGGACAGCAACCCAGAAGATGTCAATGTTGGGCAGCGACTCGCTTCGATCCAGGTTGATCTCAGTGCCGATCTGGTGCAACTCCTGGAAAGTGATCCACGCGTCCGTTATGCCGAGCCTAACTACCTGCTCCATATCGCGCGTACCCCCGATGATCCCGATTTTGATAAGCTCTGGGGCTTGCACAATGTCGGGCAGACCGGTGGTCTCAACGGCTCTGATGTGAGCGCCATGCAGGCGTGGGATATTGGGACCGGTTCTAAAGAGATCATTGTCGCCGTGATCGACACGGGGATCGACTTTAAGCATCCTGACCTCGCCGCCAACATGTGGGTTAACCGCAAGGAGTGTCCCCAGGGCTATGGCAAGTGCGTGGGCGATGGTAAGGACGACGACGAAAACGGTTATATCGACGATTTTTATGGCACCAACACGATCAGCGACAACGGCGACATTATGGATGACTTTGGCCACGGCACCCACGTGGCCGGCACGATTGGCGCGGTCGGCAATAACGGCATTGGTGTCGTTGGCGTCAACTGGAATGTGCAGATCCTTGGTTGTAAATTTCTCAGCGCCAGCGGCAGCGGCACCACGGCCAATGCGATCAAATGTTTTAACTATGTCGAAGAGCTCAAAAATAAGCAGGGCTATAATGTGCTCCTCACCAACAATAGTTGGGGGGGCGGGCTCTTCTCCGACGCGCTGTTAGAGGCGATGAGTGGCCCCGACGCGCCGCTGCATATCTGCGCCGCGGGCAATGCCAACACCAGCCGCATCGCCTACCCGGCCGGCTATGAACTTGAGAATATTATTGCTGTGGCCGCCACCGACCATGAGGATCTCTACGCCAGCTTCTCTAACTGGGGGCCGGATTGGGTCGATCTGGCCGCACCGGGGGTCGATACCTTTTCGACTGTCCCCACCGGTTCCTGCGCCATGTGTGATTCGAGCGGCTATCGCAGCGCCAGCGGCACCTCCATGGCGACGCCGCACGTCGCCGGGGCCGCCGCGCTGATCTGGTCTACCCAAGCGGCGTTGACCGGTGCCCAGATCAAAGGGCGCTTGCTCTCCGGCGTCGATGCGTTAACCGACATGAGCAAACCAACCTTGACCAATGGTCGCCTCAATCTGCTCAATGCGCTGGAGGATGATCTAGTCGCGCCGGCCCCTGTGAACAATCTCGCCGTTTCCGGCGTCCTCATGACCCAGGTCAACCTGACCTGGACTGCCACCGGTGATGATGGCTTGCAAGGCACGGCCAACAGTTACGACATTCGCTACGCGGCGGCCCCCATCTCTGACGCCACCTGGGATAGTGCCACGCCGATTGAAGGGACCCCGACGCCACAACCAGCGGGCGCGATTGAAGCCTTTACCGCCACCGGTCTCCAGCCGGCGACCACCTACTACTTTGCGATGAAGGTGCTCGACAATGTGGGTAACGCTTCCGACCTCTCGAACATTGTCGTCGTGGCAACCAGCGCGGGCACGATTGTCTTTGAAGATAACATGGAAAATGGTGTGGGCGCTTGGGAGACCGGCGATGAGCCGAATCTCTGGCATCTCTCCGAATTGCGCTCCCACAGCCCCACCCATGCCTGGTATTACGGCCAGGACGCCACCCGCAACTATGAGACCGGCGCCGCCAACCGCGGCTATCTCACCTCGCCGCCGATCAGCCTGGTCGATGCCGACGAAGTGATGCTCACCTTTGCCGAGTGGAGCCAACTCCAGACCAACGAAGAGTTTGACCGCACCCGCCTGCAAGTCTCGACCGACGGCGAAGTGTGGCAGACCGTCTTTGAATCACATGGTACCGAGGATAGCTGGGCCAAACGCACGGTCAGCCTCTCACCCTACATTGAGCGCAGCGGGGTGATTCACCTGCGCTTCTGGTTTGACACCGTGAATGATCGCTTTAACAACACAGAAGGCTGGTATATCGACGATGTCCAGCTGCTGGTCGCCAAGCTGGCGCGGCCCGGCGAGGAGCAGCCGATGGCCAACCTGGTGGTGCGTAGTGAAAATATCGGCTTCAATCCATTAGAGCCAGTCATCGGTGATAAAGTAGTGATCCACGCCGTTGTGCTAAACAATGGGCGCACCGAAGCCAACGATGTCGCTGTCTACTTTGCCGATGTGAGCAGCGGCGAACCGCTCCCCATCGGCGGCAGCCAAACGATTGCCACGATTCCCGCCGGGGGCAGTGGCATTGCCGAAGTACTCTATGACACCGCCCTGCTGCCCGCTATGGTTGGCGAACGGACGATTCAGGTGGTGGTCGATCCCGGCAACTTTGTGCCCGAAGTGAGCAACACCGATAACAGCGCGGAAACGGCGCTGATCCTCTTACCACGGCCTGCGCCCAACCTGGCCATCGAATCGGCCAACATTGGCTTTGACCCGCTACCTGCCAACCCAGGTGACCAGGTGACGGTCTTTGCGACCATTCGCAACGATGGCGACAGCGGTACCCAATGCACTGACCAAGGGTTACCCGCGGACCGCTGTCGCGCCGATGCGGCCGCGGTGCAGGTGCAATTTGTCGATACCACCGGCACCGGCACCAACCCGATTGGCCCCTTACAGACGATTGATCTGATCCCCGCGGGGGGCAGCGCCACGCTCCAAGTTACTTACGAGACGAGCGGCCTCAGCGGCGATCGCGATATCGGCGTGGTGATCGACCCGAATAACCTGATCGCAGAGAGCAAAGAGAGTGACAACGTTGCCGAAAAACGGCTGAGTTTGGTCGCCCCCACGGCCCCCAATCTGGTCATGCTCAAGACGAACATCGGTTTTGACCTGACCAACCCCACCGCGGGTGATCAGATCACCTTGCGCGCCACGGTGCTTAACGACGGCAACAGCGAGGCCAACGAGGTGGCCGTGCAATTTGTCGATGCCACCAACAACGGCACAACCCCGATTGGCGAGCAACAGATCATCGCCGTGATCCCCGCCGGTGGCAGTGGCATCGCCGAAGTCAGTTATGTCGCGACAGTGCCCAGCAGTCCCAATCCAACCGCGGCCACGGCGGAACGTAAGATCAAAGTGATTGTCGATCCCCGCAACTTTATTGCCGAATCTAAAGAGACCGATAACACGAGCGAGGAAATTCTCAAAGTCGCCTTGCCCCCCACGGCCAACCTTTCCGTGCAGGCGGCCAACATTGGGATCAGCCCCGCCACTCCGGTCGAAGGCCAGGTGATCACCCTCTACGCCACGATTGTCAACAATGGTGATGCCGACGTGGGCGAGGCGGTGGTCCAATTCGTTGATGTGACCGCCGGTGGTGCCCAGCCGATTGGGGAGAAGCAGCGCATCGAGAGTATTCCCGCCGGTGGCAGTAGTACGGTGACGGTTGAATATCCGACCGCCGGCCGCGTCGGTGAACGGATCCTCCAGGTGGTGGTCGATCCCGGCAACCTGATCGCCGAAGCGGACGAAGTTGATAACACGGTGCGCAAAACGGTCCGCATCTTGCCGCCGCCGCTGGCCAACCTGGTGATCGACGCGGCCAATCTCGAATTCACCCCACCCGAGCCGACCGACCGCGAAACCGTAACCCTGCACGCCGTGGTGCTCAACACCGGCGAAGTGGACGCCCACCATGTCTTGGTCCAATTTATGGATATGACCACTGGTGTCGCCACTCCGATCGGCGGCGAACAATTTATCGAACTGATCCCCGTTGGCGGCAGTGGGTCGCTCTCGGCCACGCTGGCCTTGATCGGGGAAGTGAAAGATCGCAAGATCCAGGTGCAGGTCGATTCGAATAACCTGATCCCGGAGAGCAATGAACGGGACAACACGGCGGCGAAAACCCTGCCGGTGACCGCGTCACCTCTGCCCAATCTGGTGGTGATGGCTGAGACCGTCGGTTTTGCCCCCAGCGTACCCCGCCAGGGTGATCTGGTCACGATTACCGCGGTCGTCCTTAATAATGGCGCGTTGACGGCCCAGGGTATCGTGGTCCAGTTCGCTGATATGACCAGTGGCCGTGCCGTGCCGATTGGCGAACAGCAGCAGATCGCGATCCTCCCCGCGGGGGGCAGCGCCATGGTCCAAGTCCATTTTGATACCAGCCTGTTGCCCGTTGCCCCGGCCACCGGCCCTGGTGAGCGGCGGATTCGGGTCGAGGTCGATCCGAATAACTTTATCCGTGAACTCGATGAGATCGACAATAAGGATATTGCCACCCTGGCGATTGCGCCACCCGCGGCACCCAACCTGGTGATCCATGCTGGCAACATCGGTTTTGCGCCGCCCATGCCGCGCAGTGGCGATCGCGTCAGTGTCACCGCGACAATCCTCAACGCTGGCGTGGTCGATGCCGGTCAGGTTTTGGTTCAATTTGTCGATGTCACCAGTGGCGCGCCGCTGCCGATTGGGGCCAAACAGACGCTCGCGTTGATCCCCGCCGGTGGTAGTGCCATCGCCCAAGTAACCTATGTCACCGCCACCGAAAATGGACCACGGGATGGGGCGCGCAAGATCCAGGTGCTGGTTGACCCGCACAGCATGATCCCGGAGAGCAGCGAGACTGATAACAGCGCGTTGCAGACGCTCAACGTGACACCGGCCCCCGCGCCCAATCTGGTGGTGCAGACGGCCAACCTGGGTGTCAACCCGATCAACCCTGGCGAAGGCGAATCGGTTACCCTGCGCGCCACGATCCTCAACAACGGCGAAGTGGACGCCACGGATGTGGTGGTCCAATTTCTCGATCTAACTGACAAGAGCCCCGTCCCGATTGGGGCCAATCAGACAATCAGCCTCTTGCCCGCCGGGGGCAGTGGGGTGGCCGAGGTAACCTTTGAGACGACAGGTAAGGCCACGGCCAGCCAGAGCGTGCGTAAGATCCAAGTGGTCGCTGATCCCAACAATCTGATTGTCGAAAGCAACGAGAATGACAATAGCGCGGGGCAGAGCCTGCTCATCGTGCCGACCCCTGCGCCCAACCTGATGCTCCAGGTCAGCAACATTGGCTTTGACCCCGCCATCCCGAACCCTGGCGATCAGGTGGCGATCTATGCCACGGTGATCAACAACGGTACTGCTGACGCCACCAATGTGGTCGTGCAGATTGTCGATGCCACCAACAGCAGCGCCACCAGCCCCATCGGGCAACCCCTGACGATTGAGTCAATCCCCGCCGGGGGTAGTGGCGTGGTGCAACTGGTCTATGACACCACCGGCATGAGTGCCGGCGCAGTCGATGGCGGGCGCAAGATTCAGGTGGTGGTCGATCCTAACAATACGCTGCCCGAGCGCAGTGAAACCGACAACACCGCCACCAAAACACTGAGCCTGGTCGCCAAGGTCGCGCCCAACCTGATGATCAGCAGCAACAATCTCACCTTCTTGCCAGTGACCCCCCACGCTGGTGAGCCGACCATTATCCGCGCCCTGGTCATCAATGACGGCAACGCCCTGGCCAGCAATGTGGTGGTCCAATTCCAGGATGTGACCGACAGCGCCAACATCCAGCCAATTGGCCAGCCCCAGGTGATTGATACGATTGCGGTCGGTGGCAGCGGCGCGGCCCAGGTGACGCTCGATACCACCGGCATGGCCCAAGAAACCATGCCCGGTGAACGCAAGATCAAAGTGGTGGTTGATCCGAATAACTTTATTGCCGAGACCAAAGAGACCGACAACCAGGTGAGCAGCAAAGTCTTAAAGGTGCTGCCGGCAACCGGGATCAACCTGGCGATGTACAGCGGCAACATTGGCTTCAACCCCGCCCAGCCAGTGACCGGCGACCGCGTGACCTTACATGCTGTCGTTCGCAACAACGGGGTGCGCGATGCCAATGGGGTGACCGTCCAATTTATCGATGTGACCGCTGGTGGTAATCTGCCGATTGGTGCGCCCCAAGTCATCGATACGATTCAGGCGGGCAGCAGTGGTGTGGCCCAAGTGCTCTGGGATAGTGCCGGGATTGCCGGCGAACGGCGTATTGAGGTCATGGTTGATCCGAATAACTTTATCCCCGAAACCGCCGAAGCGGACAATACCGCGGTGACGGTCTTACCGTTGGCCGCTCCGCCCGCGCCGAATCTCATGCTCTTGGCGGGCAATGTTAAGTTTACTCCCGCTGAGCCGGCGCAGGGCAACCCAGTGACGATCACGGTGACGCTGCTCAATGGCGGTAGTGCCGACGCCACCGATGTGGTGGTGCAACTGCTTGACCTCACCAGCGGTGCCCGCCCCATCGGGCCGGAGCAAGTAGTTGAAGAATTGCCCGCGGGGGCCAATGTGACCTTGAACATTGCCTATGACAACACCGAATTGCCCGGCGAACGGCGCATCCAGGTCACAGCCGACCCGAACGACGCGATTGCCGAAACCGACGAAGGTGATAACCGGGCTGTGAAGCTACTGACCATCTCGCCGCCCAAGATCCCGAACCTGGTTGTGCGCGGTGACGGTATCCTCTTTGGCGACCAGAAACCGGTCATGGGCGACCAGGTCGCGATGACCCTGACCGTGCGCAACGATGGCAATGCCGCGGTGAACGATGTAGTTGTGCAGATCGCTGATGTCACCGACGGCGGCGTCGAACTGATCGGCGAGCTACAGACGATTCCCACCATTGCTGCCGGTGCCAGTGTTGATCTGACCGCCAGCTATGACACCACCGACAAAGCAGGTGATCGCCGCATCCGCGTCACCGCCGATCCAGCCGGCTTGATCTTTGAAACCGACGAAGTCGATAACGAAGCGACCAAGACCCTACGTGTCGCTTCGGAAGCCGAGGAACCACCCGATCTGCCCAACCTGGTGCTCTTCGCTGGCAATGTCAAGTTCGAGCCGGCCAGCCCGGCCAGCGGTGCCACCGTTACGGCCACCGTGACCGTGCTCAACGAAGGCACCCAGCCCGCTGCGGCTGTGCTGGTTCGCCTGATCGATGTCACTGACGGTGCCGCCGAGCCACTGGGTGAAGGGGTGATCACCGGTACCATTCCGGTGGGCGAGAGCGGCGTGATGAGCATCACCTTTAGCACCGCGGATAAGACGGGCACCCGTCAGATTCAGATCACGGCTGATCCGGATGGGACGATTGAAGAGGTTGATGAAGAGGACAACCAGGTGGTCAAACCGCTGACGATTGGCCCCGCCGCTGGGGCGGTGACGGTAGCACCCGCTGCCGGCAACGCCACACCCCGTGCGGCTGATCCGCTGACCGCGACGGCGAATCTGCCCGTGAACCTAATGGTAGCCATCGCTGGGGTGGAAGTAGAGGCGCTGGGCGAGAATGACAGTCTGCTGACCATCAACGCCACCGTGACCAATCTGGGCGCTACCACAGTGAATGGAGTACTGGTTGAATTTGCTGACCAAGGGGGCGGGGTGTTGGGGCCTGGTGGTCTGCAACGCCTGGCCCAAGTCGATGCCGGGCAAGTGCTCTCCACCCAATTCAGCTTCGTCCTCCCCGGTGCCGCCGCTGCCCTGCCTGAGCGCACGCTGACCGTGACCCTTGATCCCTACAATGCCCTAGTCGAAGCCGACGAAACCGACAACCTCGCCACCCTAACGGTTGACATGGTTGCGTTACGGGCCGAACCACTTGAAGTGTCGGTAGTACAGGACTAAAAAAACGGGTAGTGCGCATCTCCTGATGCGCACTACCCGTTTAACTTGCTCGGGTTAAATGGGATCTAATAGATAACACAATCAAACCTGGCACAATCGTGTACTGCGCATCAGGGGATGCGCAGTACACGATTGTGCCAGGTTTCTCTGCTTTCTCTATAAGGGGTTAACATCCCCGTCCCGCCGTAAACGCGCCCAGTGGGCACCCGCGCTAGGGGGCAACGCCGGGTAAACCCGGCTACAGGAGCCGGGTTTACCCGGCGTTGCTCCTAGCCCTGCGGCTTTAGCCCAGGGCGGGGATGTCAACCCCCTGAATTCCGATTGATACCTTGCGCGTTCCCTGGTGCCCACGCCGAACGTGGGCACCAGCATTAGAACAGTTGCAACGCCCCTTGGGCTTGCACGCTAAAGTGGTCGTATGCTAAATCGGAGTTAGGCCCCGTGATGGTATATGCCGCTGATTCGTTCGGTTGCAGTGTCGAACTGCCAACCGTCCCGCGATAGACATCTACCACTTGGCCGGCGCTGTCATAAAAGGTCACCACCGTCACGATATCCTTTACCGTCACCGAGCCATCGTTGCGCAACTCGCCAACCACGGTTAGCCCGCCATCGCTGCGCGTCTCCTGGCTTAAAATCGTCAACTCTTCATAATCCACGATACTAATTTCATCCCACACCAGGGTCAGTTCATAGCGGCTGATGCTGCCGCTGCTATTGTCCACCTGTAATTTCACCGGGCTGCTCAACTCCGGCTCGATCTGCGCCAGATCGACCAGACTTTCCTGCGCGGCGACCAGATTGCCACTGCTATCATAGAAGGAGCCGATCACCTTGACATTAAAAACTGGGAAGGGTTCGCCATTGAGCACCTCACCCACCACCACATAGCTGCCATCGCTGACAAAGCCCTGATGGCTGCCCAAAAAGACCGTGCCGGGAATCGCCGTGGGCGTGGCGGCGGGGGTGGCCGATGTCGCCGTCGGAGTGGGCGTGACCGTGGCGGCACGCGTTGGCGTGCCGGTGGGTGTACGCGTCGCGGTCGTGGTGGCCGTCCGGCTGGGGGTTGCAGTCGGTGACGGCGTGGTGGCGCGGGTTGGGGTGCCGCTGGGCGTTGGCGTAGCGGCGGTGCCGGTTGATGGTGCCGTCGGGGCCGTGGCGACCAACGTGGCGGTGGGTGGGAGTGGTGTCACGGTGGTCGCTGGTTGGGTTCCGGTTGGAACAACGGTGGCGGTAACGGGCGCGGTGACTGGCGCGGTGGTAGTGACCGACGGCGTGATAGTAATCGGTACCGTCAGTGTCGGTGTCGTCGTGCTGGTGATGGGCGGAATCGTCCCCGCTGCGTCAGTCAGTACGCTGCTTACCGTCACCGTTGTTGTCAACTCAATGGTTGTCGCGGGGGGAATGGTGCCTTGGGCGAAAGGCGGAAAATCAATATAGATATCGCCATCCGGCCGATAGTCGACAATACAGCCGGCTAGCGCAAAAAGTAACAGCGTGGTGATTGATACCATGAGCAACGTCGGCTGTTTCATCATCTCTCCCTCTCCACAACGACTGCAATCTACTAATATGGACTATCTTACCATTAAACCAAAATTGCTAAAAGTGGTTTAGCCCAAACGTCGCCAATAATGGTATAGTTTGTGTTATGGTGTACGGCTCGCAGCCGGCGCAGCATGCGTGTCATCGTGATTTAGTTTCCAAGCAGGGTAAAGAACAGGTAAATGTAGGTGTCGAGAATTGGCTTGTGGTTGCTTGCGCTCCTGTTGATCCTGTCGCTTGCTGGTAATGTGCTTCTGGGGTTGTTGGCACGTCACTATTATTTCGAGTTGAACGGCACCCAGTTGGACCCGGTTGGGCTTGGGGTCTACCCTGTCGGGACACCATTGCCAAAGGCAAATGGTAAAGTGCGGTTGCTCTTTTATGGTGATTCGCGTGCCTACACCTGGCCTGCTCCCACAGGCTTTGACCAGATCGAAGTACTGAACCGCGGCATCGGTGGCCAAACAACGGCACAGATCCTGGCCCGCTTTGACGACCATCTGGTGCCGTTACAGCCCGATATTGTGCTTATTCAAGCCGGTATTAACGATCTCAAAACGATTGGTCTTTTCCCTGCCCAACGTGATGCGATCATTGCTAATTGTAAAAAGAATCTTGCTGCAATGGTGCAGCGTGCCACTGCTCAAGGCGCAACAGTGATCCTGACGACGGTCTTTCCGACCGCACAGCCCTCACTGCTGCGCCGTCCCTTTTGGTCTGACGCCGTCGGTGAGGCGATTGTAGAAGTGAATCTTTATTTGAAAACATTGGTCGGTGAACGGGTGGTGCTCTTTGACAGTGCCGCTCTACTCGTTGGTGCAGATGGCGCGATCCAGCCGGTTTATAGCTATGATCTGCTTCATCTCAATCAAGCCGGCTATGCAGCGCTCAACGCAGCGTTGCGTGCATTATTAGAGGAACGCAAGGTAGAGGACTAACCATGTACGCTGACGATAAATTACACGAGGAATGCGGCATCTTCGGCATCTTTGCCGAAAAACGCGAGGTCGCTCGTCATTCATTTTTTGCGCTCTATGCCCTACAACATCGGGGCCAGGAAGGGGCTGGCATTGTCACCTGTGATGGGCGCACCGCCCACATTCATAAAGGGATGGGGTTGGTGGCCCAGGTCTTTAACGAAGAGAATCTAAGCCACCTGCGCGGCCATGTCGCGATTGGCCACACCCGCTACTCCACCACCGGTTCCTCCAAACTGCGCAACACCCAACCCTACCTGCTCGAAACCCTCGATGGCCCGTTAGCGATTGGCCACAATGGCAACCTGATCAACGCCCCCCAATTGCGTCGCGAACTCCTGGAACGGGGCGTCGGTCTCACCACTTCGACCGACAGCGAAGTGATTATCCATCTGCTCGCCGGTGCCGGCGGCAATGACTGGCTGACCCGCATCCGCATCTTTATGGCCAAAGCCGAAGGCGCGTATACCTTAACCATCCTCACGCGCGATGCCATTTACGGCGTGCGTGATCCCTGGGGTTTGCGTCCGCTGGTGCTGGGTAAAGTCGAGGGCGGTTATGCGATTGCCTCGGAAAGCTGTGCCTTTGCTACGATTGGTGGCGAGGCGATCAGGGAGGTCGCACCCGGTGAAATTGTGCGCCTGGATCGCAACGGTTACGAATTTTTGCAGGGTGCCCCGCCCCAAAAGTTGGCCTTTTGCACCTTTGAACAGATCTACTTTGCTCGCCCCGACAGCATGCTCAATGGCAAGTTAGTCCACCAGACGCGCCAGAAACTAGGTCAGCGCCTTGCCAAAGAAGCGCCCGTCAAGGCTGACATCGTCGTCCCCGTACCCGACTCCGGCACGCCCCACGCCATCGGCTATGCTCAGCGCAGCAAGATTCCGTATAGTGAAGGGTTGATCAAAAGCCGTTACATTGGCCGCACCTTTATTCAGCCCAGCAATGAACTGCGTAAGGTAGGCGTCGCCATGAAGTTCAACCCGCTGCCTGATAATCTGGACGGTAAGCGGGTGGTGCTCGTCGATGATTCGATTGTGCGCGGCAACACTTCGGGTCCACTCGTACAGATGCTGCGCGAGGCGGGGGCCAAAGAAGTCCATGTGCGCGTCGCCTGCCCGCCGATTAAATTCCCCTGCTTTATGGGCGTTGACATGGCCAGTCAGACGGAGCTAATCGCCGCCAATATGACCGTTGACGAAATCTGTGAACATATTGGGGCTGATTCGCTGGCCTTTCTTACCGTTGAAGGATTGATGAAGGCGCTCAAGGCCGAGGACGGCTATTGCAACGCCTGTTTCACCGGTGCTTATCCCTTTTCCACCGAGATCCCGCTCTTTGAATTGCAGGAGAAGGAAAAGTTTGCCGGGGTTTGGGGCGACTAGGTTGACAGTTTGTGAATAGTACGACAATGTTAAATTGGCCGTCGCTCTGCGCTGTGCACGCGTCGAGTACTCTCGTGGCCTTAGCTGGTCCGTGATCAGCGGTAGCTACCCCAGCCGCTGGTCACGGACCAGCTAAGCACATAATTTAACGTTGTCGTAATAGTCTGATACCAAAAATGGTGCAAAGATGAATACAGCGATTGCCGAGCAGAGTGTCCTTACCGTTGTCGAACAGCAAGTTGCGATCATCACCCTCAATCGCCCCCAGAAACGTAACGCCTTTACGCCGGCCATGTTGCAAGCATTACAAGCTGCCTTTACGCGCGTCGCTGAAGATGACACTGTACGCGCTGTCTTGCTAACTGGTGCCGGCAAGGGTTTCTGCGCCGGCCAGGATCTGGCGATCTTTGACGGTGTGCCTAGCCCGGCGCGTGTGCGCGAAGTGGTGCTTGACTACTATCGCCCCATGATCCTGAGCATTGTCGCGTTGCAGAAACCGGTGATTGCCGCGCTTAATGGGGTTGCCGCCGGTGCGGGTGCCTCGCTAGCCCTGGCCTGTGATCTGCGCATCATGGCTCACGATGCGAGCCTACTCATGGCCTTTAGCAATATCGGCCTGGTGCCCGATGCGGGGGCCAGTTGGTTTTTAACCCGGCTGGTCGGCTACAGCCGCGCCTTTGAGATCGCCGCGCTGGGCGAGCGCATCACCGCCGAACGTTGCCTAACCTTGGGGTTGACCAACTGGATCACCGGCGCTGATACCTTGGCGGAAGACGCGCTAATACGCGCCCAACAACTAGCAGATCGGCCCACCCTGGCCCTTGGCCTGACCAAACAAGCGCTGCTCCAGGCTACTGGCCAATCGCTTGACGAGATTCTGCTGCTGGAAGCCGAACTACAAGCCCAAGCCACCGCCACCGCCGATCACAGCGAAGGGATCCTGGCTTTTACCGAGAAGCGCACACCCCTTTTCACTGGGCGCTAATATCACCCTATCGATCACACTAAGGAACAAACCTCATGCAACCACTCGCAGCTCAATTTGATCTCAGTGGCAAAGTGGCCTTGATTACGGGCGCTTCACGCGGCATTGGCGCAGCGATTGCCCAAGCCTATGCCGCGGCCGGTGCGACGGTTGTCCTCAGCAGCCGTAAGCAGGAGGCGCTTGACCATGTGGCGGCTGCGATCCAGGCCAGCGGCGGCCAGGCCTTAGCGATTGCCACCCACACCGGTGATGCCGAAGGGGTCCAGCGCCTGGTTGACCGCACTTGCAATGAATTAGGCGGCATCGACATTCTCGTCAACAATGCGGCGACCAATCCGCACTTTGGCCCTTTGCTCAGCAGCGAAGAGAGCCATTGGGACAAGATTCTCGATGTCAATGTCAAGGGTTATTTTCGCCTGGTGCGTGCCTGTGTGCCGAGTATGCGGGCACGGGGCGGTGGCAAAGTGATCAACCTGGCCTCCGTCGCCGGTAAAGCGCCGCTGCCCAACATGGGGGTCTACTGTGTCAGCAAGGCGGCGGTGTTGATGCTCACCGAAGTGCTCGCCGTTGAACTGGCTCCCGACAATATCCAGGTTAATGCCATTGCCCCTGGTTTTGTCAAGACTGCGTTCAGCCGTGCGATCTGGGATAACCCTACCATCCACGACACGACCATCCAGCGCATCCCCCAACGGCGCATCGCCAACGTCGAAGAACTTACCGGCATCGCCCTCTATCTCGCCGCGCCGGCCTCCAGCTTCACCACCGGCGCCACCTTTGTGATTGACGGCGGCCAGTTGTTGGATCATTAAAAATTAACCGTTAATTATTCTCCATTAATTATTAGAAGGTCTCCATGTGATCGAACTTTTAACGATCTTTGCCAATATTCTCCTACCAGTTTTTTCGCTGGTGATCGTGGGCTATGTGCTTGGGCCGCGGCTGCAACTGGATGCGCGTACCCTCTCGCGCTTTGCCTACTTTATTGTCACCCCAGCTTTTGTCTTTAATGTCTTTAGCTCCGCCGAAATTGAGGTTGGTGTGGCGGTGCGCATGGCGCTCTATATTATCGCCGTCACCACGGGCACGGTGCTGATCGCCTGGTTGATCGCACGCTTGCTGGGTTGCTCCGGCGAGATGACGGCTGCCTATGTGTTGGCCGCGGCTTTTGGCAATGTTGGTAATTTTGGGTTGCCGATTGTTGCCTTCAAGATCGGCGATAGTGCGCTGGTCGTTGCCTCGTTTTATTTCTTGGTGCTGAGCACTTATGGCTTTATTGTGGGGGTGACCGCCGCCACTTGGCACAAAGGGGCTGGGTTGCGCGCCGTGGGCATGGCTTTTAAAACACCGGCGGTGATCGCCGTCTTGCCGGCGTTTCTGGTCAACTGGTTTGATCTGCCGGTGCCGCTCTTTTTGAATCGCGCCGTCGGCCTGATCGCCGGTGCGTTGATTCCGGTGATGGTGGTGACGCTGGGTGTCCAGTTGGCGGGGATGGGGTGGCCCAAGTTGACGCGTGATGTCGCGGTTGCCAGCTTTACGCGCTTGCTGGTTGGGCCGGCATTGGCGTTGCTATTGGTTGCCCCCTTTGCGATGACGGGGATCGAACGCGGGGCCGGCATTATCCAGGCCAGCATGCCTGTCGCCGTGCTGGCGGCCCTGATTGCCCTGGAGCATCAACTGCTACCTGACTTTGTCACGACGGTT
This sequence comes from Caldilineaceae bacterium, assembly GCA_022842065.1. Next base: position 103,826 of record JALHQH010000006.1, on the reverse strand, counting down.
GCGCTTTTCTCCACACTGGCCAGCGCAGTGACGTTGACTTTTGTGTTGACGTTGGTCTAATCGCGGCACGCTGTCAGCGGATTGGGGGGAACGGATTGAACGGAAATAGACCACCTTAATCCGTTTTCCGGCCACGTGTAGAACGGATTTTTACACTGACATCCGTTCAATCCGTTCCAAAAATCCGCTGACAGCACCCCCTACTGTGACCCCTTGATCTTCACCAAATCCCTTTCACCGCGCACCAAGATCCGGTAGCCGCCATTCCACGGTGACTCACGCGCAAATTGGCTGACAATGCCGGTTGCCTGCCAACGTTGGCCCTTGTTGACATAGGGCCGCCGCCAGCCGGTGCTGCTGCGCACGGTGATCTGCACGGCGGGCGCGTTGGGATTAGCCGGATCAACCAGGAAGATGCTATCTCCTTGCCAACTGCTGACTTCGCCGGTGAGGGTGACCAAGCGCCCTTCGAGCGACTCGCCAATGTCGGTCACCTGGACAGGCAAGGGCGCTAACGGCAGCCCCTGTTCCAGCGGCCAAATATCGTTGACACTTCTTACCCATAACTCCATTTCGCCGCGGAAGGATCGCAACTGACCGCGCACGCGTACCCAATCGCCCTCTTTGAGCGCGGGATAGACTCCATTACGCAAGTAAACATTGATGCCGATCCCCGCCAAGGGGCCGTTGCGGGGATCGGGGGCCGGATCGGCGAGATAGATGCTGGCATTAAAAAGGCCCGGCGCTGCGGTGACCACGCCGCGAAATTCGACCCATGCTTCCAACCCTGCCAGCTTTGACTGCGCAATTGAGCCTGGCGCACCGCCGGCCTGACCATAAGTCGGTGGTAATTGGACTGGCGTTGGCGTGCGGTAATCATCTTCGCGTTCATCGAGTTTGCGCTTAACTTTAGGTGTCGCCGTCGGCCCTACGTAGGTGCGTTCCCCAGTGAAAAGGCGATTGGCACGGCCGGGGCTGCCATCACCTTCCAGCCAATTGCCACCGTCGGGAATACGGCTCAAGGAAGCGCCCCGCCCAGGGTTGATTGCCCAACTGACGCGGTCAACCTCTTCGCCCGCGGGGTTGAGCAACCGCACATACTCATTTTCGTTGTTTAGGCTGATATAGCTTTCCGCATTGAATAAGCGTAACCAGCCATAACCGTTGGCAAATTGACCCGCCTTAAAAGTAAAGCGCCGCCCATCGACCCCATCCCCCGCCGCATCGACTAACTGCCAGCCGACGAGTGAGAGTGGGTAGGGGCTGGGGTTGTAAAGCTCAATAAACTCGTCCGCGGTGCTGATCACCCCATCGCCATTGTGATCATCCCATGCTGCCGGCAACACTTCATTGAGCACAACTTGGCCGCCTGTTGCCGATGCGACCTGAATCGGACTGGTGACTGCAAAGTCACCGTTGGCCTGGGTAGCGACGGCAAAGAGAAAGGTGTCAGGCAAGGCTGGGACCGTTACGCGCCAGGTATGATTACCAACGGCCATATCCAACTGCCGGATCGGCAGATTGTTTTGCCAAAGAGCTAACCCGGCCAGATCACCGCGCTGATCGCCATAAACAATCTCCAAGGTAACTTCATTCGCTGGGGCCAGCGTCGTGCCCATCCACTGCCGGGTGCCACCGCTCACTTCGGCCTGTAGGGTCAACCAGAGGCCAGGCCGGTTGGTCAGCCAGCCGCGATGGGCGCTGAGCGCGGCCAAAAGACCAGCCTGATCAACCGTCTCGACTGCCAGGCCGGTATAGCGTGGCGTAGGATTGATCGCACCGGGCAACGTCGGGTTCGCATTGCCGGCGGGCAACTGGGGCGCACCGACGGTGGCCCAGCTTTTGTAGAGCGCAGGCAAGTTGCCGGGTGCCGTCACACTGTCGGCGTTGAAGGCGGCTAGTGCTGGGGCCGGTGCTGCTTTGTCTAGCCAGGCCCCCGGTTGACCGTGCCGCGCGAGAAAAGCCAACAACGCATTCTGGTCCAACAGGGTTTCCTGGTTGCTGCTGTAGACTATCGCCTGTGGCTTTTCTGCGACGAACCAGCGCCAGGCAGGTAGCAAAATCGTTGCTCCATGCTGTGTCCACGGCCAACTCACCACTGGATCCGCAATGGCCAGAAAGTGAAGCCCTTCGGCCGCGGCTGCATCTAACAAGTAGTGTGGGGGCGCGCTCCCTGCGCTGCTAAAGTTGCTTTGTGACCCTAATGAGCCCCAAAGCGCAAACAGGTTATCGGTAAGTGCTACTGGTGCCGTTTGTTGCGGTTGGGGTAGATCTACAATGCCAAAAGGGTCCGGCGGGGCAAAGAGAAAGCGGTGGCGCAACTCGCGTTCGGTCGGAAACTGGGGACCCGGCACCCGCTGCAAGGAATAGCTGGTGGGGGCTTTTAGGTTGCCATTTAACCCCAGGGCCCCAGGATTGCCACCCGCAAAGGCCACGGCATCGGCCAGGTCGCCGCTAGGGCTAAGGAGGATGACCTCGTCACCGCTGTTATTCAGGGCCCATTCGCCGGTGGCCAACTCGCGCCGCCGTGTCAGCCGCAACGCCGGGTTGTCACCATCAAAAGCGGCGTGAGGCGCACTGCCCCACCGCTTTTCAAAAGCAGTGGGATCACGCGCCACGATAAAGAGTGTCCCGGGGGCCAGCAGATAGCCCGCAGGTAAGCCATACATCCCTTCACCTTGGCCCGGTGTTTCTTCATCACCGATCACCCAGCCGGCTAAGTCAAGCGGCGTGGTACCGATGTTGAGCAGCGCCACAAACTCATCGTCGCTGCCACTGTAATAGACTTCTTCGATCACTAAAACGCTTGGCGCAGCGGTGATGGGCCAGTTGACAGCGGGTGTTGGGGTGGCCTGTGGGGTGCCACTGGCGACGGGGGTTGGCGTCCCAGGCGGTGCGGTGTAGCCACTCCCTGGTGAGCCTTGATCGCCAGCCGACCCCAACCAGGTTTGCTGACTGACGGCCCACTCACCGGCGCTGTGCATGGTTGTCCGCTGCAGGGAGGCGCCACGTTGGCTCTGGTTGGCGCTGCCCTCGCCCCACGCCACCCGATCTACCTCGACGCCGGCCGGCGTTAAGAGGCGCAATTCGTCGCTACTATTGGCCAATGTCAGGTTCTGATAGCCATAGGCCGCGTGAACGCCACCATTGAGGCTACTATCACTATTGCGGGCGAGGACCAAATAGTGACCAGCTTTGATCAGCAGTTCAACCCCAATTGTGTGGCGGTCGTTGCCAAGGTCGGCCAGGCTCCAGTTCTGGAGATTAACCGTGGTGGTACCGGCGTTATATAGCTCGATCCATTCCCCGGTTTCATCACTGACGGCTTGCGGATCGGCTAGAAATTCACTGAGGAGCAGATTGGGCAGGGGGGTGACTGTGGGCTGAGCGGCTGGTGGCAGGGTGGCGGTCGCCGTCGCAGCCAAGCTGGTTGCTGTGGCAGTTGGTAGGAGGAAGGGCTGTGTGACTGTGGCTAGCGGCACTGCTGAGGCCAGGGGCAAAGGTGTTATCATGCTCGCCAGGGTCGCCGTTGGGCTGTTCGTGGGCAGATCAGTTGGTGGCGCAAGCAGTGTTGCTGTGGGGGGAATCGTTTGGGCATTCGTGGTGAGGGCAAAATTGCTGCCACCAGCAAATAGTGCCAGGCTAAGCAACCAAAGCCCAATGTTTGCCCATCCTACCCACTGCGGGGCGGGCTTTCTGTTGTGGTCTGATAAGCGATGGAACGGCGTAACGGAACGGCGCGGCATAGTTGACCTCTGTAGATTTGGGCAAGGAGTGGGAAATCTTGTGCCCGTTGATCCTACAAAAGTAAGGTCGCCGTGGTCAATCGGTCCATTGTTTGATTTTTGGCTGCCGCGATTGGGTGTGGATGAGAACTCGGGTACTCACGCCGTGAGGGAAATTAAAAATTAGTGCGGTAACCCTCTCCTAATCGCTCTCGTGGGAGGGGTGTCGAATATATTTTTAATGACATTGCGTATTTCTTTTGATTTGCATCACGGCGTGTCTAGACGATTTACAGCTTATGCTCAGCGGTGCTCTCTTGATTGATGTAAAGGGACGGTTCAGATCCAGATGCGGGGTTGATACCATAGAGAATAAATGTACTGCATAGAAAGAGAATGAGACTGACTAGAAGTAGTAATACTACCGTTTGATATTTATCGTTTGGCCTGAAGCTTAAAGCGCTATCGGCTGGACGATGCTCAGCAACCCGCATGACAACCTCCCGAACATGAAACAACTTGTATGGCATGGTACGTTGGCGTGCGCAGATTCAATTGACAAATTGAAAATCGCCTTTTTGCTCTTGCACGCACGATCTCCGCTGCTTAATCGTACTAGCTGTGTAGTACTATGTCAATCAGTACTTTGTTCGGTCTTTTACTCGCCACTGACGGAGGGGTAGGGTAAACCCCAGTACTACCGACCAAAGGAGGAGGCCAACTGCACTCAGCGCAAGGCCCATTTGCCAACTCGTGGGCAGATAATCAAAGGTGACGATATGCGATCCAGCCGGCACCTCTACCCCGCGAAAGAGATAATTGGTTGTATAGAGGGGCGCTGGTTGATCGTCAACCCTGGCTTGCCAACCCGGAAACGCGGTATCGCTCAAGACCAGGAAAGCGGGGGCGCTGCTTTGTGTTTCAACCACTACGCGTTCGGGGCTGTAGTGGGTGATCGTTGCCCGATCTGCCGTCGTCTGGTGGGCCGACGGCGTATTTGCTACCGGTACAAGGGCGGCTATTTCGCCTTCAACGACGGCGGCTAGACCCTGTCGCACCCGTATGTCATTTTGCACCAGCGCCAGGGCCGTCGCGGCATCAGCCGCTGGTAGCACCTGTGTGACAAGATAGGCGCGTGGTCGTACCTGGCGATTTTCATAAATTTTTACATCGCCGCTGTGAACGAGTTGGAAGTGGCCGCGATCACTGGGCAGGAGTGGGGCAAACATTTGTGTCCGTGCATCATAAAGGGTCATCGCCTCGATCACCAGATTGGCGGCTGTGGCCAAGCGCTGTACGGCAATTTGGGTTGGGCGCGTTGGTTGGGCAAATGGCAACCGCACGCGGTAGGCTTGCTGACCCGCGTCCACATCTCGCCGGGCGATTACCGCCCCCGCGCTGTGGGCTTGGGGCGTATCAAGCGTTGACTTGACCAACATGGCCCCGGCTTGCGTGCCACCGACGATGGTTAGCGCTTCTGTTTCGCTAAGTTGGGTGGTGATCGTGAGCGTGGCGATGACCTGATTTGATTCGTGTAGTGAGTCGCTTTCGTCTTCGAGATAGCCAATCAGATCAAGGTGAGTCGCCTCAAACGCCATTGGATTCGTCACCGTGATCAGGGGTTGCTGCGCGGTCAGGCGCGCCCCGATCTGGCGGTCATAGTAGACATTGTCAAACCAGAGGTCCCGTACTTTGTCGGTGATGATATATTGGACATTGAGTAACCCTAGTAGATCGGCGCTGGGCAGCTCTTTGATCTGCTCGCGCAGCCGCCCATCAGGTACCAGCGCGGTGGGGGGGATAAAAAGTGTTAGAAAGTGATTGTAGCGTTGGAGGGGTAAAACCCCACCATCAAAGCCATCGACTGCGGGAATCCGCCAGAAGAGGGGTAAGTTGGGCACCAACAATTCCTGGATCTTGAGCCCAATCACAAATTGGCGAAAGGCCGCTTCATCTAGCTGGCGTGGCTCACTTTCGACCAATACCCGCTGCCAATCGGCCATGTCACCCGGATCATAGGTAATCGTGCTCATCCCCAAAAAACGGCCCATCGCAGCCGGATCAACCGCTGTGCGCACTGGATCACTGCGCAGATGGGCCGGGGCTGTCCGTAGATCGTAAACGGCTTGGGGGGCCGTTGGGGCGGCATGGGGCAACCCGCGCGCCGCCGCCAGCAACTCCCCCGCGAGGAGCAGGCAAAGCAGGAGTGACGTAAGCGGCACAGGCGCAAAGCGGAACACGCTACCGCGCTTATCGCGTAGCATCTGCCCGAGCCATGCCAGCCCGGTGCCGGCCAGGAGCGCCATGCCCAGGGTATAGAGCATCAACCAGCGGGCCGGGACACGGAAAAGGTCAAAGCCAGGGACGATTAAATAGAGCAGATAGTAGCCGGGATTCCAGCGCCCTAAGGCGAGGAAAAGCCCCACCATACTAAAACAGATGCCCAGTGTGCGCTCTGCGCCCCGTCCTTTCCAGGCCCCGATGGTGGCCAGCCCCAGCCCAATGACGCCGACATACCCCACGTATTCGGTATAACCAGGCCCAAAGATCGTGCTCAGATCGCGCTGGCCATAGCTGGGGAACAGGGTCCACAGCAACTGTAAAGGGCGCAGGCTAAAACTGGTCACTTCGCCGTAGCCCAGCCCGCCGCTACGCAGCCCTTGCGCGCTTAACTCCAACGTCGGCAACAATTGGGCGGCACAGAGCAACGCGCCCAACGCCCCCCCCATGCCAAAGACCACACTCGGCAGAAAAAGGCGCAGGGCTAGCGTGTGCAGGGTTGCACGGTTGATCTGCCAGGAGGGCAGCGCGCACAGTACCGCTGCCAACAGCCACAAGCCAACCCCAACCAGATTGATGTAGGCCGTTTGGGTGTGGCCGGCCAAGACCATCAGCGCCACGACGACGGCAAACGCGGCGGTTTGGCCCGCCAGCGTGGGCAGGGCTGCGCGGATCTGTGGCCACCACTGGCGGGTTGGATCCAGGGTGAGATCCGTACGTTTTCGTTGCTGGATAATTAAGAGTGCCCACGGTAGCCAGGCCGCGCCATTCATCTGGTTAATGTGACCGAACAAGCCGCCATAAAAGCCGCTGCCGGCCAGTACCAGTGCGGTCATCAAACCGGCCCATGTGCCTAGTTGTAGCCGACGGGCCAGCAAATAACCACCATAGCCCAAGATCCAGGTGTGCAGCGCGCCACTCCAGTAGATCTGTTTGGTGACCGGTAGCCAACTAAGCCCCCAATGGAGCGGATAGAGCACCGCGGCCTGCGGATTCGCCAGAAAGGGTACGCCGTTGAAGATATAGGGGTTCCACAGCGGCAGCCGCCCTTCGCGCAGCGCGGTGGCGGCATAGTCGCGGTAGGGGTAGAAATAGAGCAAGATATCGCCGCTGGCCAGGACCCGGTTGGTAAAGAGCAGCGGGTAGTAGAGCAGGGCAACAAAGAGGGCCAAGCCAAGGGCAATGAGCAGTTGGGTTGTGCGCGGTGATGCTCCTGTCATGGCCTGATTACCTTTTCTGTCTTTACGCTTTGGGCGGTGGTCGCTGCTAACAGCGGCCAGCGGCTTGAGGGTTGACAGCTACACCAGGTACAAACGGCCTGCGGCTGCTCTGTGATCTCGTAAATAACAATTTCGCCTTGGCGGTAACGTTGGTTGAATTGGAGATTATGCATCGTCATGGTAGGTGATAAATTATGCATCGCTGACCATTGCGGCTGGAGTAAGAAGCGGCGTCTGTAGGGTAACTTTGCCGCATCAGCCGCTAAATGGAGGGGATGGGAAAACCAGCGCAGTTCGTAGGCACCCGTGGCGCGTTCCGCATAAAAGTAAAATTGTGCTTGCCAGCCCAACGCTTGATGATAGATCACCACATTGGTCGGCGCGTGGGTGCGGAGCCACGCCGTTGCTTCGACCAGCCCCTGGTAGGCCCCGTGGTCGCCGCCCAGAGGGAGACCACCTTTGGCTGCTGTCCAAGCTGGTGGTAGCAATAGCAAAAGCAAGGCTACCCCTATGCCCTGCCAGTGGCGGCGCTGGGGTTGGGGCCGATAGTGCCACCCATACGCGGCTAGGAGCGCGACCATTGGTGCCAACGGGAGGAGATAGCGATCCCAGATCTGGACACTGCTGACCAGATGTAACAGCAAAAAGCCCAGACTCCAGAGTAAAATTAACCAGCCGCCGCGCCGGTGCCGCGCCGGTTGTACGCGCAAGGTTGTGGTCAACAGCAAGCTAGTGCCCACCAGCCAGAGCAGTGGATTGGCCATCAGTAGCCAAACCAGCGGCCACCAGCCTTGTAGCCGGTCAATCCATTGGGTTGGTGCGAGTAAGGTAATGGCACCATAATGACGCAGACTGAGATCCCACGGTGAAGGGGCAACCTGCCAGCGTAGGCTGTCCCAATAGAGAATGGGGGCGATCACCAGGATCAGCCCTAGACCAAAGTGCAAGGCTGTACGCCCTAATGCGCTATACTGCCCTGTGCGCGCAGTTGGCAACGCAACTCCTTGCGCCAGCAGTAGCGCGCCGCTCACCAGCGGGAGATAGAGGACGCCCTGTTGTTTGGTCATAATCGCTGCACCCAACCAGAGGCCGGCCCGCCAGCCCCGGCCAACCAGCGCATAATAGCAGGCCAACTGGCCACAAAGGACAAGCATGGGATCGGTGTAGACGGTGGCAGCAAAGCTCAGGGCAAAGGGGTTACATGCCATCACCAAGGTGGCCACTAGGCCGGTGGTCGGCTGCCACAAGCGCCGCGCGATGGCACCGATTACTAGCGGGGTTAGCGTGGTCAGCGCAACGTTCAGCCACCGGGCACCGGCCCCGGTTGCCCCAAAGAGTTGGAGCAACGGGGCCAGGGTCCAATAAAACAGCGGGGGTTTATCGGGCCAAACGGTGAGGAACAAAGGGTCATTCTGCCAACTGTGCAGCGCCCAGACGCTATAGATGGCTTCGTCTTCGCGCAGGGGAAAGCGGTCGAGCAACTGTAGGTTGAGGGCAAAGGCAACCAGCACCACGGTGCAATAGGCCAACCGGACCCAAGTCGTGGGTTGCAGGTGCAACCAGGGGTACTGGTTTTGGTGCCAAAAGGGCATAATCGACCATTGGTGAGGTGACGCGGTTGCAAGCTGCTTTGTCGGGTATCTTGCGCGCCGCCGCATGAGACAATCAATCAACGAAACGGTACTTCAGCAGCGTGCGCACCGCACTAAAGCCATCCTGCCAACTGATCTTCTTACCTTCGTGAAAGGCGCGGCCATTGTAGCTGATCGGCACTTCAAAGATCGTGTAGCCACGCTTGAGGATCTTGGCGGTCAACTCTGGTTCGATCTCAAAGCGGCGGCTGTGCAGCGGCATGTCGACAATCACATCGCGCCGAAAACATTTATAGCAGGTCTCCATGTCACTGAGCGAAGTGCCAAAGAGCACGTTCGTGATCACAGTCAAAAATTTATTGCCCAGGGTATGGCTCAGACTCATCGCGGCGCGTGGGCCCCCCAGAAAGCGGCTGCCGTAGATCACGGGGGCGCGTCCTTCTAACAAGGGAACGAGCAGCTTGACATAGTCGCGGGGATCATATTCCAGATCGGCATCCTGAATCACAACAATATCGCCGGTGGCATGTTGAAAGCCGGTGCGTAAGGCCGCTCCCTTGCCCCCATTCTGTTCATGATAGATGATCTGCATGTCATCTGGCTTTTGCGCGCGCCAGCGATCCAGGATCGCGCGCGTGCCGTCGGTGGAGCCATCATCAACAATGACAATTTCGCGGGCCAGGGTGAGTGGACCCTGCAGAAATTGATTCACCCCTTCGCGGTCGATGGTCAGGTCAACCTGGCGCACACGCTCGACAATCTCCGCTAAGGTTGCCTGTTCATTGTAAACAGGCATGATGATCGAGAGTTTCACGCCTGTACGTTTTCCAGCCATAGCACTTTACTCTTCGCTGACCTGATGGGCGAGGATAATGGCATCAGCGACGGCCCGCATAGGTTTGCGATTGTTCATGCTCATCTTTTGAATGCGGCGGAAGGCTTCGCTTTCGTTTAGCCCCTGCGTATCCATCAGAATGCCTTTGGCGCGTTCCACCAGCTTGCGCGTCTCTAGCGCATCTTGGAGCGAATCAACTTCGCGCTCCATGGCGCGGAATTCACTAAAGCGGGCCAGGGCCACTTCAATCGCCGGTGCGAGATCACTTTCGCGGAAAGGCTTGACCAGATAGCCGGCCACCCCCGCCTGACGGGCGCGCTGCACCAACTCTTGCTGGCTGTAGGCACTTAGCAAGAGGATCGGGGCGACGCGCTCCCTGGTCAAGATTTCGGCGGCCTCAATCCCATCCATATCCGGCATCTTGATATCCATGATCACAATGTCTGGGCGGACTTCGCGCGCCAGATTCACCGTGCTGCGTCCATCACCAGCCTCACCCACAACGAGATAACCAAGATTGGTCAACATCTCGCGTAAGTCCATTCGAATCAGCGACTCATCATCGGCGATGATCACGCGGGTTCGTTCCACGTTGCGCTCTCCTTCATTTTACACGCTGTTTGCTCTACAGCGCACCGTTTTAATCAGCTATACTTCGCTCTGTATGGGAACCCCAGCCTCTGTTGCGGTAGAAACCCTGATTCCCATTTCAACCGCAGTATGTCGCATTCATCGCGTTCAATCCATGCCCATTGATCGCTTGGGAAAAGTGACTGTAGCACGTGTCCCTTCGCTGCCCTGCTGTGGGAGCTGCGCAGTGTTACTTTCACTTGCTGTTGTACTTGTCGTTCCGCTTGTGTTAGCGGCGACCGTTGCCGATGGCAGGGACTCGATTTTCAGTGTACCCTTGAGATCGTCGGTTACTAACGTTTGGACGATCTGTAAGCCCAAACTGCGGCTGGGTTTGGCCCCAAAGTCTGGTGGTAACCCATTGCCATTATCAGTGACAGTCAACTCGACTCCATCACCCAAGTCGCGCAGCGCAATATCAATTGCGCCTTGGCGTCGGTCGCGCAGCCCATGTTCCACGGCGTTGAGCAACAACTCGTTGATCGCCATGGCGGCCGGGGTTGCCTGGCTGGCCGGCAACCGGATGTTTGGGCCAGTAACCACAATGGCAATCTCCTGATCCGGATTGCTCGATACTTGTGCCACTTGATTGGCAATGCGTTGACAGACATCGCGCAGGCTGATGGGGCGATGTTCATCCTGGCTCAAAAATTCATGAATCACCGACATGCTCAGGACACGATTGACGGCGTCGGTGAGGTGCTGTTTGGCTTCCTCATTTTCGACGCGACGGGCCTGAATGCGCAAAATTGCAGCAATGTTTTGCAAGTTATTTTTGACGCGATGGTGAACTTCCTGAATAATTGCTGACTTGACATTGAGTTCCCGCTGCTTCTGTACGCTCTCCGTTTCATTTTGGACCATGACGAAGACAGCGTCGATCTGGGCCTGTTTCTGTTGGGCTAAGCCATACCAGGGCACGCCCAACCAAAGCTGCATCCAGTCCGAAGGAGGCATCCGTAGCGGTACCGCCCGCCGTACCCAAATGCGACCATCGTTTGATTCCTGGCGTTCTTCCTGACAGGCCTCACTGGCAAAGGTGCGCTCCACTAACTCGGTATCGGCCGCTTCCAACATGGAAATATGGGCCCCATTCGGATCTTGGAGGATGCCGGCGGTCCGAAAAAGGTTGGTGGCGTTGCCGCTGATATAACGAATGCGGCGTTCGTGATCAACCAAATAGATGCCGTCGTAAATGCCAAAGCGCCCCAAACTCTCCGCCTGCTTAATCTCACCATGCAGACACATCTCAATTAAGCCGGGCACGGCCCGGCGAAAGTGCCGATTGCGCCGTCGTTGCCGTTCGTAAGCTAGCATGTTGGTTTCGACGACAAACGCCCCAATCGTCTGTTCGGCACGCTGCCTTTCCGCCCCGTTGCCCCGTTGGCCATTGCTGATCGGATAGACATCCTGGATCACCGGTGCACCGTGGCGCAACACTTCGCGTTGCCACCGCCCGCCACTGCCACTCGTCAACGCGCGCAGGATGAGCGGCTGATCTTCTTTTGTAAAAGTGCGCCCTTCCGCCGAGTTACGATAGAGCGATGAGATGGAACAGGGCTGGGCATGGCTCACCACCAGCGCCCGCTGCGGCGAAAGTAATGTGCAGATTAAAATATCCGCGCGGCTGATATCAGCGGTGATGGCTAACCCTTGCTCAATGCGTTGCAGCAGATCGAGATCGGCTTCACTGAGCCCAGGGCACTGCTTGATCTGCTTGTTCATGGCATGTCGTCGATCGTATCTAGCTACCGATAAACTAGTACATTGTTAGCGAAATGATAAGGGTTTACTGCTCGTTGGGGATTGCCAAATCCCCGGCCCATGTTGGGGATTTGGCAATCCCCAACGAGCAAACTGAACCCCTCATCATTTCGTCAACGCTGTATAGAACTCTGGATCAAAAAAGCTCCCGCATCTTGTCAATCCCTGGGATCAAGAAAGCAGGAGCCAATATGGTCTTCCCATTGTAATGCGATCAGCCTGCCTGCGCCTACGCTGTGCAGGCATCGATACTCCAATAGGCTTAGTGTAACCTAGACAGCGAAGATCTCGCAAACTAAACTCAATTCAGAATGAGAACCTCTCCTGCGCTTAGTGCTGATCAAGCAGAGCGCGTACGCGCCTTGCCAGGCTTTGGGTTGCGTAGGGCTTGGCTAGAAAATCGACGGTGGTGAGATTGACAAGATCGTCTGGGAGTGCTTCAACATAACCGGAAACCAAGAGCACGGGTAGCTGGGGCCGAATGGCTAGCAGGGCGCTGGCCACTTCTTGACCATTCATCCGTGGCATCAGCATATCAGTGACCAAGAGATCAAAGGCGGTTGGTTGCTGTTGTGCAAAGGCAACGGCCTCTGTGCCTTTGGCAAAGGGTAAGACGGTGTAGCCAAAGGCCAGCAGTAAATCTGTGGTAATCGTCCGGACATCCGTGTCATCCTCGACCAGCAGGATGGTCTCTTGACCCTGGCCCTCGGGCTTCGGGTGTGCCGGCGGCAAGGAACTGCTCTGGCCCTGAATGTAGGGCAAAAAGATCTGGAATGTCGTTGCGACTTGTAGCGTACTGCGGACGGCAATGTGGCCACCACTCTGCTGGACAATGCCGTGACAGATCGCTAAGCCCAGGCCACTGTGTTTGGCCACTTGTTTGGTCGTAAAAAAGGGATCAAAGATTTTGGGCATAATAGCCGGCGCAATGCCTGCACCATTATCGGTGACCTCCATCAGTACGTACTCACCGGCCCGGGCGTCTAGATAGCGTTGTGCCGCACTTTCACTAAGCGTAATCCGGGTGGTACGAATCTGCAAGGTGCCGCGATCAGCTATCGCGTCATCGGCGTTGGTGGCCAGATTGATCAGGAGCTGTTCGAGCTGACTGCGGGCGATCCGCACGCGCATCGGTTCGAGCGCTGGCACAATCTGCAGCTCGATCGTGCTCTTTAATAGCTGGCGTAGCACCAACTGCATTTCAGGCAGACTATAATTCAGATCTAAGATCTGCGGTGCCACCATTTGTTTGCGCGCAAAGGAAAGTAATTGACTGGTAAGCCGCGCGCCTTTTTCACTGGCAATCGCAATCTGGGTTAATGCTTTGCTGAGTTGCGGTTGATGGGGCTCGACCTGGCGTTCGGCCAGCCCGGTAAAGCCTTGAATAACGGTCAGCAGATTGTTGAAATCGTGGGCAATGCCGCCAGCCATGCGCCCCAGACTTTCCATCTTATGCGCGGCAATCAATTTTTCTTCCAAAAATTTGCGGTCGGTCATATCGCGCACCAGCGCGATAATGATGCCATCGCCGGCCTCGATCACGCGCGCCTCATAATAATGGGTTTCCGTGGCGATAGGTAAGCTATATTCAAAGGTGACACATTCACCTGTGGCACAGGTTGTGGCAATGGCAGTCATGGTCTGCGCCGTGAGGGCTGCCGGTACCAGGTCGCGCAGATTTTTCCCGATAATCTGAACAGTCTCGGTGTATAGTTGGGCTCCTGTCGGACGATGATAGCCCAGCAAGGTCCCCTCTCGATCAAACGAAAATAAGAGATCGGGAATTGCTTCGAGCAGGGCGCGATAATCGAGTTGCCGTTGGTGCAATGCTGCCTCGGTTCGTAACCGTGTACAGAGATGGCCGAGGGCCAGCCCATAGGCTGCCAGCAGTTCGCCTTCTGTTGCTGTGTAAGGGTGCTGGTGCAGCAGATTGTCGGTAAAGAGATAGCCGATCAACTGTTCGCCATCCCAGAGGCCGGCAGCGGCATTCCAACCAGTACCAACGGCCCTCACCTGGTTATCTTTTTCTGGTTGAAATAATATTTTATTGGTGGCGAGCCCGCTGTGGGTCTCTTTGAGAAAGGCAGGGTTAATCAACCAATCATTTTCACTCAACTGGAGGGTGATACCATACTCAACACAGAGCTGACCTGTGGGATCGGTGCCATAGGTGCCGGTAATTGTGTGTGGCACACTGGGATGCGTAAAGTAGAGGCTCAGGCGGTCAAAGCCTAACGTCTTGATCCCCAGGCTAATTGCTTCCCGACAGAGTTGATCGATTGATGTCACTTTCATTAACTGTACAATGACTTGGTTGAAGGCAGTCAACCGCTTTTGTAAATCCATTTGCTGCGACTCGGGGGTTGTCTCTGGTGTCACTTGTCTACGCTCCGACGTTTATTTATCTGTGAACCTTACTTGTTTTTCAGGTAGGACAAATGTTCAATTGTTGCCAGCACATTGTATCATCTACGAATGTGCGCGTAAATATGTCTGTGGTACCCTTTTTTATTTGTGTAGATTACGGAGAACTGTCTGTAAACGATGTAAACGGTTTGGTGGCTAAGCACTGGAACCAATGTGAGGGTTCGTGTGAGGCCCATAAACGAATGAACCCACCGAGCGTGCTGGGGAAACACGCTCGGTGGGTTCATTCGTTTATGGGGAAAAGTCGTGCGCGGCTACCGCGTTACAGACGGGAGATAGATCTTACGCACCGGCTGCGGTTCATCATCATCCCCCAGGTTGGTGGCGTTGAGCGTGCCGAAGAGGGCGAATTCGGTGAAATGGGCCACCCGATAGGTGATCGTATGATTCACTTCGTCAAGCGCAACGAATTCTAGCCCCGCCGTAGACCATTCCTCGCCGGTCCAGTAGTATAGTTGCAATGATTGTGGATTCATTCCCTCTGCCCCGTCGGCATAGTGAAGGGTCAGCGTCAGTGATTGTGGGAAATGATAGTGTTCAAGTTTGAAGTCGTTGATAAAGGCATCAAGCGTGAAGAGTAATCCGGCAAACCGGAGCTGACCAGTCGGTGGCTCCCAGACCTGGGCCGTCGGCGTGACAATGGCCGTATAGGCGATGTAGAAAATGTCGCTTTGGCCGAGCGTACCAGTGTAGGCACCCGCCGGCACACTGATCGTGGCTGTGTGCGGCCCACTCTTAAAGTTGGTTGTCGTGGTCGTGTCGGGGTCTACCAGCGCCACGTCCGGTGCCGCCGATTCTGCCTTGGCGGAAACGATGACCGCGATGCTCGCCGTCGTCGTGGCACCGCTGCTATGCTGCACGGTATAAATGAAGGCATCAAGGCCGCTAAAGTTGGCTGCGGCCGTATAACGCACCGTTTGGCCGTCGTTGCTAATGGTGGCCGCCCCATGTGTCGGCACGGTAACGCCGATGATGGTAAGGGTACCGGCGGCACTGGCGCTGTCATTCACTAGCGGGGCAATCGCCACGGTCTCCCCTTGTAGGGTACCGGCGGCATCATTGACGGCGATGATGCTGACTGGTGTCGCAGTCGCGGTAGGCGGCAGGTTGGTGGCCGTTGGCGTCGCAGTACTGGTGGCGGTAGGCGGCAGGTTGGTGGCCGTTGGCGTCGCAGTACTGGTGGCGGTAGGCGGCAGGTTGGTGGCTGTTGGCGTCGCGGTGCTGGTGGCGGTAGGCGGTAGGTTGGTGGCTGTTGGCGTCGCAGTACTGGTGGCGGTAGGCGGCAGGTTGGTGGCTGTTGGCGTCGCAGTACTGGTGGCGGTAGGCGGCAGGTTGGTGGCCGTTGGCGTCGCGGTGCTGGTGGCGGTAGGCGGCAGGTTGGTGGCTGTTGGCGTCGGCGTTGCCGTTGGGGGTGTTGGCACAGTGACCGTAATGGTATAGGTCATGGTGCTACCATCCTGCGCGGTGACGGTGACCTCGATGATATTCTCCCCAACGGCCAACGGGCAGTCGATGGGATCGGTGCTACAGGCAATCGGTGAACCGCCAGGGGGCGTCACGGTAACAACCGTGGTGGCGTTGCCTTCGCTGACCGTCGGTGTGATGGTCAGGCTCGTGACCACGTTGCTGACACTGGCGGTGTAGCTCAGGACATTGCTGGCAAAGGTTGGCGTCAGCGTGCCGGTGCCGATTTCCAAGCCACCCAGGCTGGCATCACTCGAACCTTCGCGGGTGACGCCGATAGTGTAGGTCTGCACCGTGCCGTCTTCGGCGGTGACGGTGACCTCAATGATATTCTCCCCAACGGCCAACGGGCAGTCGATGGGATCGGTGCTACAGGCAATCGGTGAACCGCCAGGGGGCGTCACGGTAACAACCGTGGTGGCGTTGCCTTCGCTGACCGTCGG
>JALHQH010000006.1:54345-87436 GCA_022842065.1 Caldilineaceae bacterium | reverse complement strand
ATGATATTCTCCCCAACGGCCAACGGGCAGTCGATGGGATCGGTGCTACAGGCAATCGGTGAACCGCCAGGGGGCGTCACGGTAACAACCGTGGTGGCGTTGCCTTCGCTGACCGTCGGTGTGATGGTCAGGCTCGTGACCACGTTGCTGACACTGGCGGTGTAGCTCAGGACATTGCTGGCAAAGGTTGGCGTCAGTGTGCCGGTACCGATTTCCAAGCCACCCAGGCTGGCATCACTCGAACCTTCGCGGGTGACGCCGATGGTGTAGGTCTGCACCGTGCCGTCTTCGGCGGTGACGGTGACCTCGATGGTATTCTCCCCAACGGCCAACGGGCAGTCGATGGGATCGGTGCTACAGGTAATCGGTGAACCACCAGGCGGCGTCACGGTAACAACCGTGGTGGCGTTGCCTTCGCTGACCGTCGGTGTGATGGTCAGGCTCGTAACCACGTTGCTGACACTGGCGGTGTAGCTCAGGACATTGCTGGCAAAGGTTGGCGTCAGTGTGCCGGTGCCGATTTCCAAGCCACCCAGGCTGGCATCACTCGAACCTTCGCGGGTGACGACGATAGTGTAGGTCTGCACCGTGCCGTCTTCGGCGGTGACGGTGACCTCGATGATATTCTCCCCAACGGCCAACGGGCAGTCGATGGGATCAGTGCTACAGGCAATCGGTGAACCACCGGGCGGCGTCACGGTAACAACCGTGGTAGCGTTGCCTTCGCTGACCGTCGGTGTGATGGTCAGACTCGTAACCACGTTGCTGACGCTGGCGGTGTAGCTCAGGACATTGCTGGCAAAGGTTGGTGTGATCGTGCCGGTGCCAATCTCCAAGCCACCCAGGCTCGCATCGCTGGACGCTTCGCGCGTCACCACGATGGTATAGGTTTGAATGGTGGTGCCATCCTGCGCCGTGACGGTAACTTCAATCAGGTTATCGCCAACAGCTAACGGGCAGTCGATGGGATCAGTGCTACAGGCAATCGGTGAACCACCGGGCGGCGTCACGGTGACGACTGTGGTGGCGTTGCCTTCGCTGACCGTCGGTGTGATGGTCAGACTCGTAACCACGTTGCTGACGCTGGCGGTGTAGCTCAGGACATTGCTGGCAAAGGCCGGCGTCAGCGTGCCGGTGTCGATGAGCAGATCGCTCAAGGAGGCGTCATCGGCGGGTTCACGCGTGACGATGATCGTATAGGTCTCGATGGTCGTGCCATCCTCGGCGGTAACCGTGATCTCGATGATATTTTCCCCAACAGCCAAGGGACAGTCGATGGGATCCGTACCGCAGCTGATCGGTGACTCACCGGGCGGTGTCACCGTGACCACTGTGGTGGCGTTGCCAGTATTGACGGTCGGTGTCAGGGGCAGGCTCGTAACCACATTGCTGACACTGGCCGTATAGGTAAGCACGTTGCTGGTAAAGGTCGGCGTTACCGTCCCGGTGCCGATCACCAAGGCGCTCAAGGTCGCATCGGTAGCGGGGGGACGGGTGAAGGTGGTGGTATAGGTTTTGCTGGTCGTGCCGTCCTGCGCCGTGACGGTGACTTCGATTCGATTGTCACCGGCCGCCAGTGGACAACTGAGCGGATTGCCGGTGCAGGCGACGGGCGTCCCACCAGGGGGCGTCACGGTGACCACGAAGGTTGCGTTAACCTCGTTGATGGTCGGTGTGATCAGCACGCTACTCAGCGGGGTGGTCACGCCCGCGGTGTAACTCACCACGTTGCTTGCGAAAGTTGGGGTCAGTATGCCAGTCCCGATAACCAGATCGCGCAAGGTTGCATCATTGGACGGGGCGCGGTTGACCATGGTGGTATAGGTCTTGGCGATGGTGCCATCTTTGGCCTTGACAATGACTTTGACCCCATTGTCACCCACCGCCAGAGGGCAACTGATGGGGGTGCCGGTGCAGGTAATGGGCGATCCTCCGGGTGGTGTCACCGTTACCTGTGTAAAGGCATTAGGTTCGCTCACCGTGGACGAGATGGTGACACTGGTGATCGTGTTGGTCACGGTGGCCGTGTAGTTAGTTAGATTCTTGTCAAAGCCAGGCCCAAAGTCGGGAATGGCAACGGTCATCGAGATGAGCGTTGGGCTCTCGTAGGCGCCGATATCATCAGCTAACCCTTGGGGTCGGTCGATGCCCCGTTGATCCGTGGCGAACCCGCTATCGTTAGCCCCATCAATCGCCGGGCTGCCTTCGACCAGGGCATGGATGAGGGTACCACCCCCGTTGTCACCGGCGATCTGATTGAGAATCGCTGCAATGCCCACGCTGGGGACAATGTCGCTGCCACTCACGGTGTAGTTTTCGACGCCTGCGCTACCGCTATAGCCGATGATATTGTAGGCATCGGCGTTAATGGTGCTGCGGTTGTAGATCTCACGACCAGTGCCGGCACTATTGCCTGCGATCAGCGAACGGTCCAGGTTAAGGGTTGCACCGTCACCGTTTTCAAACCCACCCCCCAGATTGGCGGCGCTATTGCCGGTGACGGTAGTATTGCGCAAGGTCATGGTGCCATAGTTACCAATCCCACCAGCGCCAAACGCGGTGGTGTTGTTGCCGCTGATCGTACTGTTCGTCATGGTGACCACACCAGTTGCGTTAATTCCGCCGGCGACCCCAGCCGTGTTACCACGGATCGTGCTGTTGTTGATCTGGAGGATGCCATTCGTGTAGATCCCGCCACCTGTGCCAAAGCCCGTGATCAGCCCGCCACTAATGGTGACTTCTTCGAGGGCCAAGTTACCATTCGCCGCTATGTTGAGAATCCGGAAAGGGGGGGCAGTGCTAGCGCGCGTGATGTGATAGCCATCCCCCGCAATCGTGATCGGCGTGGTAATAATGGGCAACCCATTGTCACTGTTATTAATCACGGTCAGGGTGATGTTACGCAGCAACGTAATCGTATCCGCACCGTCGCCCGCGGCACAGTCACCGGTGGCCGTCTCTGTGTTGGCTGCAATAATGGCATCAACCAGATTACACTCCGTGCCATTGATGCGCGCTTCGGGCGGTGGAATGAACTCAAAGGCCCCAATGTCATCCGCCGTTCCGCGCGGGCGAGCGATGCCCCGTTGATCGGTAGCAAAACCGCTGTCGCCGGCCGCATCAATCGCTGGGCTGCCTTCAAGCAAGGCATTGGTGAAGGTGCCGCCGCCATTGTCGGCGAGTGTTGTCGCCAGGATGGCGGCCAGGTCCACCGTGGGGACAATATCGGTGCCTGAAGGTGTAAAACCCATAATCCCTGAACTATTGCTGTAGCCGAATAAGTTGTAGGTGTCAGCATTGATCGTATTGGTATTGTTAATTTCGCGTGCCGTGCCGGCGGCATTACCGGCAATCAAGGAGCGGTTCAAGTTAAGGGTGCCACTATTGTCGAAGCCACCACCCAGGTTGGCCGCCGCATTGCCGGTGACCGTGGTATTGCGCAAGGTCATCGTGCCGCTGTTGCCGATCCCACCCGCGCCAAAGGTGACGGTGTGGTTGTCACTGATCGTGCTATTGGTGATCGTCGTGATGCCACTGGCCGTAATCCCACCAGCGATCCCGGCGCTGTTGCCACTGATTGTGCTATTGCTGATTTGCAGTGTCCCGGCAGAGGCGATCGCACCGCCTTGGTCATAAACGATCAAGCTACCACCAGTGAGCGTGGCTTCGTTGATGCTTAAGTTGCCACCGGCACCCACTTCGAAAATGCGGAAGTTGGCTGCACTGGCGTCACGCCTAATCGTGTGGTCGGCCCCTTCGATGGTGATCGTACTGTTGACCACTGGTAGACCGTTGAGCCCATTGTTCACCACCGTCAGGGTGATGTCGGCTGTTAATGTCAGCGTATCGGCACCACTGCCGGCTGTACAATTGCCGGTCGCGGCATCTGTGTTGGCAGCGGTAATCGCATCGACTAAGGTACAAAGCCCACTGACGGTGATCGACGCGGCTCGTACTGGCGTACTGAACAGCGCTACAGCCACGCCTACACTCATCAGCGCCGTTAGTAATTGCCACGGCCACCAGTGTGTTGGGCCCGGTAACTGCTGCCGACGCCACCACAATCGTTGATGCCTGCCTCCATGTGCCAAGATTATGTGCCTCTCTGTTTCAATAATTTGCGCTGCGCTATGTTTAATTGCAGGTTGGTTACTCATGGGGGAATAGAATCTCCTAATTTCGTATACGTAGGTCAGAATAAAACTCGGAATTGTTTTACTGTGGCAGGCTGCGCTTATGCGAGAAGTGTTAAAACTAATTATTGATGAGTTTTTGAAATTAAAGTTTTGTAATTTTACTTATGAAAAACTTAATATAAATTGTTTCACATTACAATTTGGTCGTCAACATCCGTTTGACTAGGTAAATTATGTATAATTCTCCATCAAATAACGATCAGCAACCTACGGCATTTAACCTTCTGCCCAGGCCATCAACGCTTTCGCGTTAACGCTAAAATTTGGTGTGCTATCTGGATCTGCCGCAAGACATTCAGCCTGCTCATTTGCGTCGCGGCGCAGGCCTGTTGCGCTTGTTTGTGATTGGCAATACCTGTTTTGTTAAGTGCTAGGCTGCGGTCAGGAAAATAGCCAGGAAGTGTGACACTTAATTTTATACAATGAAGAGGCTTTAGGTTGGGGAAAGGGGAATAAAAAAGAGCCCATTCCCTATTGATTTCTCAATAAGAAACGAGCTCTTTACACCTGTAAAATGGTGTTACAAGTGTGTTTACTGGTCGGGGCGAGAGGATTTGAACCTCCGGCCTCTTCAACCCCATTGAAGCACGCTACCAAGCTGCGCTACGCCCCGACAAGTCGGTAAATATCCGAGAGCTAAGTATACATGAAGTACGCAGAACTGGCAAATTGTGGGGGAGTGTTGGGTATAGTTGTTGATCAGGGCGGATTATCCACGCACCACGGCGGCGCTCAGGGACGCGGTCGGTTGGGCTGGAGCAGGGTATAAATAAAGAGCAGATAGGTGACCAGGGCCAATAGACCCAAAATCCCGCCGGTGCTGCCGCCACCAAGTAACCCCGTTCCACTGACAACCAAGGCCAGTGCCAATAGCAGCCAGGTGACCGCATGACCCCAACGTAGGAGCAGATAGTTGGTCCGGCTGGCGCCCTGGGCGCGGTAGCTGGGCCAAAAGAAGCTCCACATGCCGGCCATGACCAGACAGGGGATCGCCCAATAGGCCAGGCTGAGACCAAGAAAGGTTTCGCTCATCGTCTAGCCCTCCCCCAGTCGGCTGCCGATCAAACTAGGCGTGCCGTTGAGAAAACTAGCCATTGCCATTGGCCGTTTGCCCGCTGGTTGGACGGTCTGCAAGTGCAATAGCCCCTGCCCTGTGCCAACCGCCGGGCCGTTTGCCGTATTGACAACTAGGCCAGGGGTTGCCTCTCCAGCGCTCACAGTCGCTTGCCAGATCTTAAAGATTTCCCCCTGCCACAGGGTATAGGCCGATGGCCAGGGCGCATAGGCCCGCGTCATCCGTTCGATCTGGTCGGCAGGTAAGTGCCAGTCGATCAACCCGGCTTCTTTCTTGATCATGCGGCAGAGCGAGACTTCACCCGGTAATGCGCTCTGTGGCGTGGGGATGATGCTCCCGGCCAGCCAGCGCGGCAGGGTTTCGACCAGCACCGTGGCCCCTTGCGCGGCCAGCCGTTCGCTGAGGCTAAGGGTGGTGTCGGTCAGTTCGAGTGCCAGGCGTGCTTGGGTCAACACGGGGCCGGTATCCATGCCGGCATCCATCTGCATAATCGAGACGCCGGTTTCGGCCACGCCATCTAAGATCGCCCCGGTAATCGGCGAGGCCCCGCGATAGGCGGGCAGCAAACTAGCGTGGACATTGAGCGCGCCGTGGGTTGGGATGTCGAGCACGGTTTGGCGTAATATCTGGCCAAAGGCGGCGACGACAAAGAGATCAGGGGCGAGATCGCGCAGTTGGTCAACTATCACTGGCTCTTTGCGCAGGCTGGCCGGCTGCAACACGGGCAGATCGTGGGCTAGGGCATAGGCTTTGACCGGGCTGGGGATCACCTTATTGCCACGCCCCGCCGGTCGATCCGGCTGGGTAACGACGGCGACGACTTGCCATTGGTGTTGCGCACTGCTTTCATGCAAAAGGCGCAGGCTGGGCACGGCAAAGTCGGGCGTGCCCATAAAAATAATCCGAGTTGGTTTGGTCATAGTGACTGTTTTTGTCTGTCTGAATAGTAAGACAACGTTAAAATCGCGGTTGTTCCGCGCGGTGCTTAGCTGGTCCGTGACCAGCGGCTGGGTAGCTACCGCTGGTCACGGACCAGCTAAGCACCGTTATTCACGGCGCTCGGGGGCGTGATCAAGCGGTGGGGCGCTGGCACCAAAGTCAGCCGCAATGCGCTGCGCATAGTCGTTAATTAGATGCTGCACGCGGCTATGCACTGGTGATGTCAGCACCATGCCGACATGATATTCTTTGACCAGTCGCCAGACAATTTCGTCGTCATTGTAGGCGCTCGTATCCGGAAATTGTTGGCGCGCCAGCGAAACGATCAATCCGGCAGCATCTTGTCGCAACGGGGGCAAGGTATAGGGCTCGCCGCGCAGCCGGGCGACTTCCACCCGTGCCCACTCGGCCCAGGGATTAACGCCGGTGGCATGTTCGACCAGCAGATCGATCCCCACACCGCCGACGCGCGCCGCCACTTCGAGGAAGTAGTACTTGCCGTCCACCTGGCTGCGGATAAACTCGGCATGGGTCACCCCCACATCCAGGCCCAATGCCACTACCAAGTCGCGGTTGATCTGCTGCAGCGCCACCTCCTCTGGGCTACCATAGGGCAGGGTGGTGGTGGCAAAGACTCCACCGCCTTGGTAGACGGTCATCGGCGGCAGCCCATATTTGCTCGCCGCGGCAAAGATAACTTGTCCGCCATCAATGACTGAATCAACGTGGTAGACATCACCAGGCACAAATTGCTCTAGTAAGAAAAAGGATTGGCGATCACCCTGGTGGTCAAGCAGTGGCCACAACTCATCGGCATGGTGCAGCTTTTTAATGCCCATCGCGCTCGCCTCGCCGCGCGGTTTGAACATCCATGGCGGTGGCACCCGGTTCATAAAGTCGCGCAGGCGATCATAGTTAAGCACCTGGACAAAGTCGGGCACCGGGATCCCCTTGGCACGCGCTTGGGTGCGCATCGCCAACTTGTCGCGAAAGAAGCGCACATTGGTCGCACCCAACCCCGGCAGCCGCAGATGTTCGCGCAGGTCTGCCGCCATCTCCACATCAAAGTCATCAAGCGCGATAATCTGGTCGATCTGCCGCTCGCGCGCCAGATAACTCACCGCGTTGATCACATCGCTCTGTTTGAAGAGGCTGGGCATCATTAAGAACTCATCCACTGCCTGGCGCGGCCACGGCTCATCGCGCAGACTCTCCTTCACCAACAGAATCGTCCGGCAGCCCAGCCGCTTACACTCTTCAATAAAGCGCCCACCCTTGAAGTAGCTCGACATACAGAGGATCGTCGTTTGTGCCATTGATTGCTCCTCGTGATTTGGGATGCGTGAAACGTAAAGCGTAAAACGTGATGCGTGTCTCGTATCTATCTGTTAAGGCTCCGCGTCTCGCCCGCCAACAAACTCTCGATTTCGGCGCGGGTGCTGATGACTACGTCGCCGTGGATGCTGAGGCAGATGGCGGCGAGGGCCATGCCGTAGTCGAGGCCGCGCAGCAGGTCGCCGTCGAGCCAGCCGTGGATAATGCCGCCGGCCATGGCATCGCCGGCCCCCAGGCGGTCCACAATCTGCACCGGTTTGCCAGCCTGGTGGTGGATCTGGCCATCGTGCCAGGCCAGTACGCCCTGGTCACCGACGGAGACAATCACTGTTTTGGCGTTGCTCAGCTCGACCATCTGTTGCAGGATCGCCTCTTGGCTTCCTTGGCAGCCAAAGAGTAACTGCGCATCCCCCTGCCCACAGAAGAGCAGGTCAATGCCCTGGATCATCGGCTTGAGCACCTCGGCGGCGCGCTGGGGCGACCAGAGTTTGCCCCGGTAGTTGACATCAAAGCTGATGGGCACACCCGCCGCCTTGGCCCGTGCCAACGCCTCTTGGGTCAATGCTAAACAGTTGGCCGAGAGCGCCGGCGTAATCCCCGTCTGGTGGAGGATGCGTGTGTCGAGCACAAAGTCCCAGTCGATCTGTCGGGCTTCGAGCCGGGCCGCACACGAGTTGGCGCGGTCATAGTAGACCTGGGTGGCGCGCGGCGGGCTGGCAAATTCCAGGTAATAGGTGCCGACGCGGCCACTTTCCTCAAACCAGACAATGCCGTCGGTGTTAATGCCGGAGAGATGCAGGTGATTGGTAATAATGTGACCCAATGGATTCTGCGGCAAGCCGCTGATCCAAGCTGTCTTGCGCCCCAGGCAACTCAGCGAGCCCAGCAGATTCGCTTCCGCCCCGCCAGGGTGGATCGCCAGTGTCTGCGCCCGTTCCAGCCGGTGGCCCACGGGGACACTATAACGCAACATCACTTCGCCAATCGCGGTCACGTCGAAACGTGGCATGATGGGTTCCTCTCTCTTTATTTTTGCGCAGCGCTGTGCCTGTGGACAAAACCGCAGCGCTGTGGGGTTATCTTTTTGCTCGTCGCTGCGCTGTGCCTGTCGACACAACCGCAGCGACGAGTGGTTATCCATCGTGGGTGGGGGAATTCGGTTGTTGGGTGTAGTGTACCTTGAAACGGGGCGTTGGTAAACTTATCTACGCTGGTGTGAGAAAATTTTGGTTGACAGCAGTGATGAAGTAGGTTATTCTAACTGTGCTAAGTGCTGTGCTTTAAGGAGATTATATGAATCAACTCTATCCAACCTTTACAACAGCTGAATTGCGCGATAACCCATCGGCGATTTATCAAGAAGTTCTACGGCAACCGGTTGTGGTTTATAGCCGGGCTACCCCCAAATTAGTCTGTGTCAACCCAGATGAGTGGAACCGGATTGCCCGGTTATTAGAGGATCAGGAAGATCTGATTGCAGGACTAAAAGCCGAGTTAGCGCTGGCCAACGGCAAGGACGAGGCAACCGAAATCACCGATTTTGCCGCCTTCCGGGCGGAAATCATAGAGGATGCGGCGCATGTTTCGGCTCATCATCGCTGAGCAAGCGCGTCGGCAACTCAAAGCCATTGCGTCGGATTATCTACGCAGCCAAATCCTTGATGAAATTGAGGCGCTATTGGATGATCCCTACCCTGTGGGGAGTGACCTGGAGGATGATTTAGTGCATCGGCAGCGGCTCAAAATTGCCGGCTGGCGGATCATCTACAAGGTGGATGAGGCAGATAAAATAATCACAATCTTGGCGATTCGCAGGCGCAATCGGAATACTTATTTGCATGTGCCGTGAGTGGGCGCTTGATGCTGGACAACAAAGGGCTCGACTTGCTTCAGAAGTCGAGCCCTTTGTTATTGGCTGGTTAGTTAGCGATCAACGGCAGGAAAATGCGCATTTCGTTTTCTGTGGTCTCCTCTTCGGCCGGTATTGACTCTTCCTCTGGATTTGCTGCTTGTTCGGCATCATCCTCCGCATTGCCATTCAACTCGTCATCGTCCGCTTCTACGGTGATTTCGTCGTCAGCAGGCGTGGTGGTCAAGTCGGCACTCTGGGCCAGTGCCGTATTGCTCGCAATGTGGAACGCATCAATGCTCTTGCCGCCCAAGCCGTTGGCCGAGCCATCCCAGTACATGCTAAAGGTGCAGGCGGTTGTATTGCCGGTGGCGCTGGCCGCACAGGTGACGATATCCGCCCCGTCACCACTCACGCCATTAACGGCAAAAGGCCCAAGTGTCGTCAGATAGATGGTGTTGGGGGTGCCGACATTGACCCCCCAGATATCCTCTTGCGCCGTGGTCAAGCCGACATCAGAGCCATCAAAGTACATGGCCCAGGTGCCGGCGGTGGTCGCGCCCATGCTACTTGGCGTGAAGATCAGGATGTCCTTGTCCTGTGCGCCCGCAACACCCGTTACGTTGGGATTGCCCAGCGTGCTGATCAGCAGGCGATTATCGGCCAGCACGGTAAAGGCATCGACATCTTCAGCGGCGGTGGTCAACTCGACATCGGAGCCATCAAAGTAGGGGCTAAAGCTGCCCGCCGTCACACCGCCCAACGAGGTCGGGGTAAAGCGCACGATATCCTCATCGCTGATGGCGAAGCCGCCGGGCAGAGTGCCGTCTTTGTCCACACTGAGCAAGAATGAGCCATTGGGTTGCAAGCTAACCCCGTCAATGTCAAAGGTCGCCAGGCCAATGTCTGAACCGTCGATCACCAGGCTCCACGCCCTGGTCGTCTGATTAAAGGCGAGCACATCTTCATCCGCATACTTAATGCCATTCACCGTCCCATTGGCACTGGTACTGAGGTAGAGTACATTCGCCGCTGTGACTGGGAGCTTGCGCAGATTATCGACATAGAGCGCATTCGGCGTTTGTGCCCCCTCGAGCAGAATCACCAACCCCTGGGCCTGATTGAGATTGGCAATCGGCCCGGTGCTGCTGTCGATGGTCCAGTTGTTGGCGCGCAGGTCAAACTCAACCAGCTTACTGCCAAAGGGTACACTCTGCCCCGGTGAGACATGCCACGCCCAGTTCGGCCCGGTGGGTACCGAGACCTTGATGGTTAGCGGTGTGCCGGGATTGATCACATGCAGTTGCAACTTACCATAGCTGCTCAGATCCAGCGTCGCCGGGAAGTTGTACTGGAAATGGCTCCACCCCGGATTGTTGGTAAAGGCCAGTTTAATTGACTTGCTGCCCTCGCTAGCATACTGCGCCACATCCACCGCACTCTGCGCGCCACCGTTGACATGCCAGGTTCCTGCTCCCGCTTCCCAGGAGGTAATTAGTTCCCCGCTGTTGGAGGGGATGGGGGTGATGGGTAGCGGTGTTGGTGTAAAGGTAGGTGTGCTAGTTGGTGTCCAGGTTGGTGTGCTGGTTGGTGTGCTGGTTGGTGTGTTTGTCGGTGTCCAAGTGCTAGTTGGTGTCGCAGGAAGCGTAAGAGCGATTGTTGGTGTCCAAGTCGGTGTACTGGTTGGTGTCCAGGTCTTGGTCCATGTTACCGTGATAGTCGGTATCTTTGTTGGTGTTTGAGTAATGGTCGGCGTAAAGGTTTGTGTCTGAGTTCCAGTTGGTGTATGAGTTGCTGTTGGTGTAAAGGTTTTTGTCTTAGTCCCAGTTGGCGTTGGTGTGATCGTCAGTGTTGCAGTTTTCGTTGGTGTATGAGTTGCTGTTGCTGTCTTTGTCGGCGTTGGTGTCATTGTCGGTGTCGGGGTAGGCGTAGCGGCGGTATTGACCGTCACCGCGGCACTTTTGCTGTTGTTGGTATAGCTTGTTTCGCCCACACGTTGATAGGGATTGAGCACGACCTTGACCGGCACTGCGCCACTAAAACCAGTTGTATTCCAAACCACACTGGCGGAGGTGTTCGCCCCCGCGGCAAGATTCGGCACAAAGACGCTGCCCACATACCAATCACCCCAACCGGCTGCCGTGGCAAAGAAGGCTGCGGTGAAGGGGCCACTGGTTTTGCTGCCGTTATTGCTAAACGTTGTCGCCAATGTCACACTAGCACCAGTGTTGACAGTTGCACTGCTGGAGGTCAAGGTATTGGCAACCAGATCAACCGCAGGGGTCGCTTTGGCCGTAAAGTCATTAAGACGCAATGTCATCGCCGGCGACAGGTAGAATCGCAAGGGTACATCGACCTCGCCGGTGCGCCCAGCGAGATAAGCGTTCACGGCACTTGCCAGATTCCCCGTTGTCAGCCGGAAAGATGCTGGACCTTCACTGGTTTGACTCCAATCAACTACCCCGTCGTCACCCACATCCAGGGCGATGTTATAGGGCACAATGCCATCGGCTGGGAAGGTACCAGGCGAGTTGCTCAGTGCTAGCACTTGCACATCGTCAAAGCGTACATGCCAATCCCAAATGACGCCCAGTCCAATCCGTCCAGCGAGCAGTGGATCGCTATCAGTATAGTCCAGCCATTTGACGCCATCAAGATAAACCTGAATGCGGCTTCCCACCACTTCAACGCGTATAATAACGTTGTTCGGCACCTGAATCGGCAAAGGCTGCCGGAAAAGGGTAGTGACAATTCCATTTTTATACCGGACTAAACCAAGCTCGTTGGCATAACTGACTGCATTGTTCGAGAAAATAGAGACACGATACTCATTTTGCCAGTGGCTGGTACTTCTGACTAGAATTTCAGCGTTACCACTAATCAGGTTAAGCGCAGTTTGCAACGAATAATCTGTCCAACTGGTATCGCCGGCGAAAGCCCAGGCGTCAAGTATATTACCAACTTTACCGACTGCATCAAAGGCTCCATCAACCAACTGCCAGGTGCCTTGCAAATCTGTCCAACGTCCAGGGACCAACGTACGAAAATCGTCAAAGAAGCGTAGATTTTCTCCCGCAGTGAAATCAAGATTGACATTGGCGTAACTACCTGCCGCCAAGCGTAATGAACCGCGCGTGCTGGGGGCAACCTGTACAGTCAAGTCGGTCAACAAAATCTGGCCGGCCTGATTAAGAGTCACCTTGATTGGTACATCAAGATTGCCGGTTGTGGGCGCGCCTTGACTACGCCAGTAGGTGGTGAAAGACGCCGCCAATTCAGCACTCCGTGTGACCGAGTTATTGCTGATTCCACTGCTCCAATCGCTAGCGCCATCATTGCCAACATCAAGCGTGAGGGTAGCGTTGACCGGTAGATTACTAACCAGGACGTTGAATTGGATACTGTCCAAAAGACCAGCCGGGACGCGCAGCGTGGTTACCTGACTACCAGCCGCAGTAAAGTTGAGTTTGCGCCCAAATTGGACGTTGTAGGTGCGTCCATTGCTGAATGTTTCGGGCAGGTTGAGACGCGCAGTCGTATAGGGTGCGGTTTCGACTTGCTCGGTGATGTAGCAGTCCAACTTTTGGGCACTGGCGGGCGGATTAGTTCTGCCAGACGATGAATTGCAATATTCGACGCGAATACGACCAACACTTCCGCCACCGCCATTGTTTCCTGCAATACCGCCGTGAGCCGCTACGAGGTCAGTTCCGAGTGTGATTGTTTCTCCCTTAATCAGTACAGAACCACCAGATCCACCACCACCACCCCATTTATTGCCACCACCGTTACCCCCAATCGCACGGATTGTACCACTTACGTTTACATTTTTTGCAGCGAGAAGAATAATGCCGCCGCCGCCACCGCCACCGCCGATAGAATTTCCCGGATTATCGTTTGAACCGGCACCGCCACCTCCAAAGACCATTGAAGTCAGTTCCGCATTCCCGGCGGCGAGACCACCTATACCTTGCCCACCAGCTGCACTATTAGCGCCTGGGGTTCCATTTCCGCCGCCAGCCCCCGTCCCGTAATTGCCTGTTGACGGACTTCCACATCCTGCACCTCCGCCATTTCCATTCGCCGCTGGTGAGAACGAGCCTGGTCCAGCCGTCCCTTCTCCTTGGAAACCACAACCGTGATTATCGTGATTTATAGCATCACCCTGACCTCCACGGAAACCGCCTCCATTTCCTCCAGCTGGATTACCTTGATCAGATGTTGCTCCATTCCCACCACTAGCCGCAATATTTCCTTGAATGTTTAATGTACTATTGCACATCACCGCAAAGATACCGCCCCATGAGCCATTCCAACCGCTAATGGGTGTTACAGTGCCGGTCACATTACATGTTGAATACTGCGGCACACGCATGATTTGTGCTTTGTTGTTACTGTCAGTCACATAGGTACATTTAAGTGGTGTTGTCAGTTGGTAAGTCGCGCTATCGCCAAAATCAGAGAGTGCTTTATTTAATTCCCAGCAACCGGCACTAGTCCCCCGCGTTTGATGAATCAGTACCGCATCACCTGGGTTGATCCGCGCGATGCCATGCATATTTGTGACCTGCACACTAGTCGTTCCAACTGTGCCGTTGACTGCACCAAAAGCAAAACCTTGCGCATAATCGAGATTGCCACTTGCCGGCATTACCCCATCGCGCCCATCTCCAAACATATCGGCAGACGTGGTACCTTGACCAAAGTTTGTTGCATATTTCCCGATACCATAAAGTGTGCTGTAATCTTGCCCATACACCTTGACCGGATGCAACGTTTGTGGCTCTGGCCCCAGGTTGTGCACAAACTCAAACCATTCGCCCTGGCTGTGACTGCCCGGCACATTCACCGCCATATCCAGCGGGCGCTGGGTGGCACCACCGCTGCCAGCACTCGCTGCCGTAATCGTCCCCTGCACACGGACCGTGCGCGTGGGGTTGGCCGGATCACTGGTGGCAAGGGTGATGGTTTGGTCATAGGCCCCGACCGGCAGATCAGCAGTGCGCAAGGTCAATTCGTAGTTGGGCTGATCGGCTGCGCCGACCGTACGACTACCTACGCTGTTCAATGCCAGCCCATTGGCCGCCGGTAGATAGGTGTAAAGCCGACCATAGCCGATGTTCGCCAGCGGTAGCGTCCGTTTGAGCAATGCACCCTGGGCTACCGTGCCAAAGTTCCAGATCAGGTTGGGGTTATCACTGGCCAGTTTGGGTAAGGGATCAACCTGGAAACTGGAGAGTGGTCGCCCTGCGGTGTCCAGAATATTGCCTTGGTAGTCCGTGAGGAAAGCCATGACAATGTAATCTTGGTTGGCCCGATACGCGGGGCTGAAATTGTTGGTGTTAAAGCTGACCGCAGTCGTGGTTGGCCCAGGGGGCAGATTGACCTGTGTCGACACTTCCGAGACGACGGTGCCGGAGATGTTAATTACCTCGAGGAAGAGTTTGGCATTTTGTAGGGTGCTGGTGCTAGGGTTGTTGACCAGCAGCTTGGCCGTGTTACTACCCGCCGCAAAGGGCGCGCCGGTGACCATTTCCACCCCAACATTGGGCAACATGGTGCCGGCATATTGCTGCAGGTTGTCGGTTGGTTGGCTCAAGCGCATGGCGCTGGGCGGCACCACAAAGCGATGGTTACCCTGTGGATCATTGTAAGAGACGATGACCAGCGGCTCCGTGTAGGGTTCGCGGTTGATCGTATATTGGAACGTGTCGCGCGGGGTGAGGGCATTGATCGTAAAGCTCTCTCCGTTGGCGACGTTGCCGGTATAGAGCGCCAGGGTTAGCCCCAAACTCCCCACGGGCAGGAAGGTCGGTGATTTATAGCCGGCCCCAAAGTTGAGACTACCAGTCGCCCCCTTGCCATCATTCCAATTCAGCGTCCAGGTGCCACTGCCCACTGCACAACCGCCGGCCGTGCTGCAACTAACCGTAAAAGTGTAGGTACGATCAGGCGTGCCGGTGTAATAGCCACCCGCCGCTAATTTGGCATGGTTGGCTTGTGTCCACGGGGCAGGCAACGGCGATTGCGCCACAATCCGGCTGCCCACAATCACCTGTTTGAGCGCGCGTACTCGTCCAGAGCCACCGACGGTATTGTTGGTGATGCTGGTTGAATTATCGGGCGCAACCATAATTGCCTCAACCCCATAGGCATCATAGAAGCCCGTGTTGAGCAGCGACAAGGTTGAGACTACCTGGTTGCCGGTGCGCACATTGCGGACACCCGCCAGCAGTTCAGGATGGGGGAACGACGAGGCATCCGCGGGATCAGTGCCCAGTTGTTTTTCCGAACGGTCGCTGAAACCGTCGAGATCGGTGTCCTTGTTAAAGCGGAAGAGCGCAACGCTGCCGGGGACCGCTTGCGTATCCTGGAAGCCTTCACCGCCGTCACCTAGACCGTCGGTGTAAACATTCCACCAGTCGGCGGTCGAGAGGGCGTGCTTGCACCAAACGGCTTTGGTCGGTTGGTCGGTTGGTCGTCGTGGGGATTGACACCAACTGGGTACATCAGCGCGATATTCAGGCGTCCAGATCGCAATCATGGTGCCGCTGCTGTCCGTTTCATGGGGGAAGTAGCGAGCCACCACATTGAGGACAGTTTCTTGGCCCCAGGTGGGGATGAGATAGGTGTCGATGGTCTCATCGCCATCATCTTTCCCATCTTCGAGGGCAATCATCACACCCGCGTTGGCGGCATCCTGGTAGAAGAGCTCATCGGCACCATAGGTGAAATCTTCGACGACGATGCGGATCGGTGCGCGCAGGTCAATGGCTTTCATCTGATCAAGGCTCAGCGGAATGCGGCGTGAAGTATACTGGTGTTCTTCATTCGGCATAAAATTCTGAAATGTGCCGCTGCCACCAATATCAGGAGCAACAAAATAGGTGTAGGCTGGGTTGGGATCATCACCGATGTATAGGTTGAAGGCGAGGTTACTTATTTCGCGCGCATATTCAGTGCCAGGGTTGCGCACTTTGTAGGTAAACCAAAAGTCAGCAGCATGCGCTGAGTCAACAGCGGTGGCGTTTCCCCACGATTGGCTGCTGGAATAGGCTTCACCATTAGTGACGGTGTGTTCTTCGTATTGATTTGTCGTTGTAGTTTGTGAACCACCCCATGAGTGGCCTTTTGTGTCAGTCTGAGTTTTGATCGGTGCTGCCAGTACATTAGCAATTTCGTATAGAGCACGACTTGTAAGCTGATTTGCTTCAGTGTAAGAATATCTCATTCCATCTACCGCTGCAATCAAACCAGAGGTATCGAAGCTGTTATTTACAACAACTTGCTGGTTTTGTGCATTTACTTGATTGATTGAATCAAAACGTTGTGAAGTTGGCTGGTATGAATTCTTTTCTTGTTTCTCTAACTGAAATACATTTGCCCAGTCTGATGAGATATTGCGTCCAATACCCATTGCAAATTTGCATTTAGGCTGATTATATTCATCATTCAATGACGTTGTTTGACCAAAGTCAAAGCCTATTTTCCCATTACCAATACCAATGCTTGAATTGGTAGATGTATCTGTGCATCCGAAACGTGCTACTTGGTCAGCCGCTACAAATTTCACAGCGCGCCATGAGTAATCACCAATTTGTTTAATCCCATCTAATCCTGAATTAGTCTGAACTAGATTAGAACCTTGAAGAACACCCACATTCAATTGATATTCTAACGTCTCGCGGGATTCAGTCGATTCAGATACCTCTTGCCAATCATTCCATGATACAGTATGTGCAATACTGGTTCCAGTCCCTTCTGTTTTTGCTGTGCTATAAGATCTTTCGGTCCCTGAGCTAATTGTGTGATCAGTTGTGATCGTTTGTACTGTTTGCACATGGAACGATGAAGCCACTATATCAATCTCTGACTTGGGATAAGCCGCCACTAACGGATGATTCCCCGGTGCTTTGACCCACGAGGGCATCGTTGTTCCTACAAAGCCGCTGTCACTGCTGCGCGGCAGATCGCCATAGCCACAGTTGTTGCTGCCGCCAGGGCAGTTCGTGACGCCAAATACTTCTTGCCCATCATCAAATTTATCACGGTCAGTTGATTCTGAACTCGGGTTGAGGCCTAGCTCCAATCCTTCGGCAATATCGGGTACTGAATCGCGGTCATCGTCGAAACAGTTTGTCCTCTGCGGCGGCCAACCTTGATAGGGCTTGCCGGTGCTGGGTGCACCAGCGCGTTGATTATTCATCCATGCTTTAATGGCACTTACTTCATTACCATCACTGGTCCCATCAACATCGCTGTCCGGTCTCGTCGCTTCTGTACACCACCATCCCTCCTGGTCATCCGTCAACCCATCGCCATCGGTATCGACTGCGGCTGCGGTGGTCAATGCTGCACGTTGCTGCTCATCTAAAGCTTGCACCGCCGCGCGCAAGGCTGTGTGTAGGGCGGTTACCTGGCTCTGCTCTTCTGCGCGCTGCTCGGCGGCAGTGGCGGCTAGGGTATCCAATTGTTGTTGGGTTGTCTGCATCAGGTTCAATAAGGGCTGCAAACTTTGCGCCAACCCAGTGTCCGCCCTCGCTAGGGTTGCCAGCGCGTTGGTCGCGTCTGGATTAAAGCGCCAACGCGCCAGGTCAGTCAGTTGTTGGTCATCTACCAATACCAGCGCCCAGTCGCTGCCTTTGTCCAGGACTAACGCCCCTACATCGGTCAATGTCTGCCATTGGGCCGGTGTGTTGACCGTAATGTGGGTGCGGTAAAGCAGCGTACTTTGGACTTCGGTCGTACTATTCTCGATCATGGGGAGGTAGGTCGGGTTGTCTGCTTGCGCATAGACAATCGGTTCAATTCCTTGAAACAACAGGCTACAAAGTGCGAGAAATGTTAAAATCTTTTGCGTGAACTGTCGAGAAGTCATGAAAACCTCCTACCTCTCAATTGATTGCTGATTTATTGTAAAATTTGTTTTGAGATCGAGCTGGTGGTTATCTTTGATTTGCGTTTTAGGCGAGCCATGCTCCCTTTTTTGCTCATATCGGACTTACGCAAAAGTGTGGGCGATCTAACTGGCAATTGTAGTTGCCAGTTATGGGGCTGCGAAGGTGAGGTTGAACTGCGTAATTCCTATCATGCTGTACAGATAAGTTTTGTTAAATAAATCAAGAAAACGATATTGTAAGATTCGTGTTGTCCTGCTATATCCGAGCTGGCCTACCTATCTCAAAATTACACTTAACATTACTTTCGCTTTTGTTTGTATTCCACTATAATACATTCACTCTGGCGGCGATTACTACACAAAAACTACACA
The DNA here is from genome assembly GCA_022842065.1 of Caldilineaceae bacterium. The sequence continues at coordinate 68,771 of JALHQH010000006.1, read as the reverse complement.
GTTTTTCTATTCGTTCATGCAGCACGGAGCAACTTACGCATGCGATCCTCCACCCCGCCCCAAACGTTCGTGCAGACCATTCAGCAAACTTTGCGCGCCTTGCGTAACCCGGAAAAGTTGGCCCATTCGCCGCTGCTGCACTCGCCACTCATCCTCTCTGGGCCAGTTGCGGCGCAGCAGACGGCAGTGCAATCGCTACAGACCGTCTGTGATCGTCTGCGTCGCGAACTCCAGCACCAACACCCCCTGGCTGCCGATCTCCTCTATGGTCGCTTCTGGGAAGGGCTCACCGCGGAGCGGATGGTGCAACTAGATCGCCCGGAACCGCAGTCGATTAGCCGCTTCTATCAACAACAGGAACAGGCGCTCACCCTATTTGCCCAGTTATGGGAAACCATGGAACGGGCCGCCGGCCAGGCCCAGCAGCACAACCGTCTGCTCCAGCGTTTGCCGACCGCGACCTATACCACGCTCGTTGGCGTGGAGCCGGTCATTGCCCAAATTGTCGATGCGCTGTTGTGCCAAACAGGGCCAGCGATTGTCGCGATCAAGGGCATCGGCGGCATTGGGAAAACGGCTGCGGCCCATTGTGCCATATGCGCCACGCTGACCCACCCCCAGGTTTGGGAGGATCTGATCTGGATTAGCGCCAAACAAGCGTTTCTCACCCAATCGGGCATCAATCCTTATCGCACGCCCACAACGACCCAGATCCGGCTGGAGCAGATCTTTGATGATCTGGGCGAACAACTGGGCGTGGCGGAGATTAAACAACTGCCGTTGGCGCAGAAAGTACACCAGCTGGCCGCGCGCCTGCGCCATGGTCCGCATCTGGTGGTGATCGACAATTTGGAAAGTGTCGTTGATTATGAAACGTTGGTGCCGTGGTTGGCGCAGTTGAGCGGCCCGACGAAGTTTCTGCTCACCAGCCGCCAGAGTGTGCCGGCGTTGGCCCGCGTGCTCACCATTGATCTGGATGAATTGGATCAAGGGGCAAGCTTGGCCTTGATCCACCAGACGGCCGCCGCCAAGCAGGTGGTGGATTGTGATGGGGCCGCAATTTATGCCTCAGTCGGTGGCAACCCGCTGGCGCAGATCCTGGTCGTTAGCCAAATGCGCCGGCTGCCGCCCAGCGCGGTGCTGGCTGCGTTACGCGCCGGGACGACTGAAGATCTCTACACTTATATTTATCACCAAAGTTGGTCTGTGATTAGCCAGGCTGCTCGTGAATTGCTCTTTGCGATTCAGCGGGCCGGTGACGTGGCCGAATGGCGTTGGTTGACGTTGATCGATGACCAGCGTGCCCACTTAGGCGAAACCCTTAACGAATTGATCGATTTTTCGCTGGTCTATTGTCAGGGTGACAAGCATGGGGACCGGCGTTATGGCATTCACCGCCTGACCTCGACCTTTTTGCGTACCGAAATCCTGGGCTGGAAGTAACGCACGCCAATGATCGCTGCTCCCACTGACAACCTAAAAATTGGTCTAAACGAGGAACATGCTGCGGTTAACAACGGGCCGGCGTTCTGGCGTCAACAGTTAAACGCGGCCTATCGTCATGATGCCCAATGTGCCCTGGCACAGGTGAGCAGCAGCGCGATTGACGCGCAATTTATCGAGCGGATCCTCGAGTTACTGCGCACCTATGTTGAAATTCCTGGGGTGGCTGAAGAACCACAGCCGGCTGACGGGGCAATGCTGCAACTGGCGCAGATGGCGGCTGGTCATATTGCGCACATGGGTTATTGGCGGCAGATGAATTACCTGTGGCCCAAGTTATGTACGCTTGCCGAATTTACGGGTGATGCTGATCTCTATATCAACTTTGCCAAATACCATGCCATTGTCAAAGGCCGCCAAACCGATGGGCAGGCCGGCTTTGCCCTCTATACACAGCTCATTAGGCATCCCGCTTTTCAACATGCTGCCGCTGCGCTGCAAGCTGACATTTTAGCCCATTATGCGACCAATCTGCTGTGGACTGGACAACGTATCGCTGCTGCTCCATTGCTCCAGCGCTGCCTTAGCTTGACCGACTCTTATGCGGAAGCGCCAGCCGTGCCGGAACCCGTTTCTCCTTATGACCGCCAAGTTAATCGCATTGCTGCCCCCCTTTGGGAAACCCGTGCTTACACGTTGAACCAACAGGGTGTCTTGCACATGTTCTGTGGTGAATTTGGGCATGCGCAGCGACGCTTTGATGAAATGTTGGTGATCTTTCTTGCTCGAAACGAGGGAAACAATCTGGCTTGTGTTGCCTACCAGGCGATAGGCCGCCTCTGCCTTTATGCGGGAGACTACCGGGCCGCGTTGACTACGCTAGATCAAGGTCTACAGATTCGTCAAGCGCGCAACGACCGCGAAGGCATTGCGATTAACGCTATTTACGTGGCGGCTGCTTACCTTGGCCTAGCGCAGCTAGTTGAGGTCGAAAGGCTGCTAAATAGTGCCATGACGATCTGTCGCGAGCTAGACAACACCCACGATCTTGCCCTTTGTCACCTCTATCTGGGCGAGCTAGCCTTTCAGCAGGGGCAGTCTGCCCAGGCGCGCAGCCACTGGCAGGCGGTGACCACTATCGCACCGCACGTGGTGCTTCATTTTGTTGAGTTACGCCCCTGGCTGCGTTATCTGCCCCCTTTACTTTGGCGCGGCGAGTTGACGCTTTGTTGGCGTCTGCTGGCCACCCTTTGGCGCAGTACGCGCCATGATCAGCTCACCATCAACGCGCTTTGGCGCTTCCTGTGGGTTTAGCACTCAGCGCCGAACACAACCGCAATTGGCGAAATAGCTGCTGCTTGCGTTCAGCTGCATTTCACTTTGGGGTAAGCTGTGTGCGTCGCACTGGTCGTATGCAACCGGGGTGACGAAACAACGTTTGACCAGTGCGACGCACACGGATGCAGAAACGCGCGCCCAAAGTGAAATACACCCTGCGTTCGGCCCAGCGCCGCAACAATGGGTCGGTGTGATATAATTGGGCGGTGACTGCATGTTACCGGTTTGAAAAGGACATCGAAGATGAATCGCGCGATGACAAAACTAACTTTGGCCGAAGCGCCGTTGATTGATCAGCTACAACGCATGGCCGATCAAGAACAGACGACGGCAGAAGCCCTGCTGATCCAAGCCGTTATCGAATTTCTGGCACGAGAAAATACAGAGGATGAGCTAGATCCTCTCCATTTCTATAATGCGGAGGCCGCCCATGCTGCCTTTCGGCAAGAAGCCGAAGCATTTAAGCGTTTGTTGCCGGAACTTTTGCAGCAGTATCAGGGCAAGTTTGTGGCCATTCATCAAGGTCAAGTCGTCGCGGCTGGCGATGATCGTATGGATGTTTATGGCGTGGTCTTGGAAAAACTTGGTCCGGTTTCCTGCTATATTGGGTGTGTTGACGTGCAGACGCCTCGCCCCAAGCGGATGCCGTTGATTTGGAAAGCACCATGAGGCCATTGGCCAGGACGTGCTAAAGCACTTTAACCTTCATCTCTACGGACGTGAGCAGATGTTTGAATTAGTGGCTGTGTGAACTACCCAAGGTTGAAACACTTGGGCTTCAAGGGAAAAACCTTGAACTTTTCCGGCGCTGAGTGCCTTACTGCGCTGCTCATATCTCGCACGGCGTTAATTCCCGTAGTTCCTACGGTATTTGGTCTTAGATTTTTGGCGGCATTCTCATCGCGATCATGGATGACGCCACACGTTTGACAGACCCAAGTACGATCTGAAAGCTTCAATTCGCGGTTGATGGAACCGCAGTCATTGCAAGTCTTGGAGGAAGCAAACCGACGGTCATGACGAACAACCTCACTACCAGCCCAAGCCGCCTTGTATTCGACAAAGGTCACGAACTGCGACCACCCTGCATCGCTGATGGATTTGGCGAGGCTGTGGTTCTTGACCATGCCTTTTACGTTCAGCGATTCAAGCCCGATCTTGCCAAAGTTATCGATAATGGCGCGACTCAGTTGGTGGTGAAAGTCTTTGCGTCGATTGGTGACTTTCTCGTGGATGGCAGACACAGCCAACCGCGCTTTGTTGCGGCTGTTGCTACCCTTCACCTTGCGAGAAAGACGACGTTGGCGAATCTGCAACAGGTGTTCTGCTTTACGCAGATGCTTGGGACAAGCGATCTTTTTCGTCTCAGTGCCATCGTTGATCGTGGCAAAGTCTTTCAAGCCCAGATCGACGCCAATGCTACCCGTCTTTTGTTCTGGTACGGTATGCTCAATTTCGCATTGAATGGAAACAAAAAACTTCCCTGTCTTGGTTTTCGACACGGTTGCGTTCTTCATCTTCCCTTCAATGCGCCGATGGCGGATTACTTTCACCCAGCCCACTTTGGGCAGATAGATGGTACTACCGTCAAACTTGAAGCGTTGCGGGTAGCGGATAGACTGATCGTCGTGCTTGCTCCAAAAACGGGGATAACCCTTGACGGGAACCCTCTGGGTGCCATCCTTGCGCGGTACTTTGCCGACAGGTGGCAAAGTACCGTTCTTGTGGTTGCGAAAGAAGTTCTGGTAGGCGCGGTCAGCATCTTCAAGCGAAGCCTGCAAGACTTGGCTATCAGCCTCTTTCAGCCAAACAAAATCAGGTTGTTGCTTCAGTGCAGTGACCTGCCGCTTGAAGTCGTAAAAAGAAACGCCTTTACCCGTACCAAGGAACGTGGTCTTGCGCGTGTCTACGAAACGATTATAGACAAAACGCGCATGACCAAACTGGATAGCCAGTTGTGCTTTCTGTTCCTCAGTTGGGTAAATGCGGTACTTGAACGCCTTCAGGATTTCCATGACCTACACTTTTTTCTGATCTTCGATGTACTTCTGAACGACTTCAAGCGTAACAGCGCCTACGGTAGAAATGAACTTGCTTCTAGTCCAGAGTGTTGGCAAGCGCTTTTTCAACCAAGGGAATTCGTCACGCAGTTGAAATGAGGTATAACCCTTGATTTTGCCGACAATCTTGTCGATACCGATTCTTGGGTCAACATCAAGCAAAAGGTGTACGTGATCTGGCATGGCTTCCACCTCGATAACCTTGTATCCGTACTCGTCTTGCTTCTGGATAATCAACTCCTTCAGTCGGCTATCAACGCCGTTTACAAGAACTTTTCTGCGGTACTTGGGACACCAGATCACATGGTACTGACAACTGTAAACGATTGAATGATCGGTGTGGTATGGTTTATCGAATTGCTGTACTGCATATATCCTCTGTGATAGTTACATGCAGTACAGTATATCATATTCGTTATCCAGGAACAGGTTTGTTAAGTCTTTAGCTTCGATTAACTAAAGCGGCTAAAGCATTTCAAGCCCTTATATCCCATGCCTAAAGGCGATGGGGTTTACCGGCTAAGGTCTCCTAAGCCAGCCAACAACCGATTGGCCAGCCGACCACGGGGAACAAATTAGCGCGCTGCCGACTGACCCGGCCGCGCGCTAATTTGTTTATCCCTCATACGCCACAAACTTAACGTGCGGTCTGGGTTGCTGCCGAGATGATGGGCAGCAGTACGCGGTTGGTCAAGCGAAAGCCCAATAGGGCCGAGCGATTGCCGACGTTGTCATCGGCGAAGGCATAGATCAGCTGTTGGGTCTTGCTGACTGGCACTGGTCCACTGTAACGGGCGAATGTCGTGCCATCTAACGAATAGTAAATCGCGGCGACGCCCGTGCCGCTATCCTCTGCTGTGATCGTCACCAGCAGCTGTGCGCCACCCAAATTACTTTGCACCGCCACTTGCGGGGGCGTGGTATCTTGCGCGCCCGTGCCGGCGATCAGCCCTGGCAGCTCCGTCTCCGGTCGACCGTCGTTGTCCGCATCGTAAAAGATGCGATAGTTGCTCTGTGGCTGCAACCGGATGTGGACGAGCGTGTTCGGTGGCAACTGTACGTCGCGATAACGGGTGGCGGCGCGGGTCTGCGCGGCCGTGCCTTCGCGAATCTCGGCGGTAAAGGGTAGTGCGCCGGTGTGAAAGGCAATCGTGTAGGGGTTGGCCGCGGCGACCACGGCCGCAAAAGCCGGGCCGCCCGTGGTAAAGTAATTAGCCTCTGCAGCATAGTCAATCATCACCCCATTCTCGATCATCCCGGTGCGATTGCCCGCGCTGTCGGTGATCATGCCAAAAGTGACCCCCGCCACGTCAACATAATAACTGTCGCCGGCTTGCGCCGCAGCGGTTGCTGTTGTCGTTGTTGCCATCCCCGCGGTCGGGCTGATGCTCTCGGCACAAGGCTCATTGCTGAGCAGCTTGGCAATACAATCATAGACTGTATTACTTTGTAGCATGGTCAGGTGATCGGCGGCCTGATTGTCATCGGCGGTGGGGCGGATTTCATGCAGCTGAATCTTCGCACCGTCGGGGGCGGTGGCAGGTTGTGCCCGCCGCGCACTCAGCAGTGGCACAACGCCATCGCCGCTGCCGTACTGATAGCGGTAGTAGGCCAGTGGGGTACACTGTAGTTCGCTTAAGGCACAAACGCGATAGGCGGTCACCTGTTCAATCGTGGTCGCTCTGCTTTTTACGCCGATAATATAATGATAGGCCACATCGTTCTGATCGCCACGCCAACTGTCCTGCCGGGGAGTGCTATGAAAGGTATCTCCACTTTTGACTGGTTGATAGGTGGGATAGCGTTGCTCGTCCAATAAACGTTGGAAATCCGCATAGGCGTAGGCTTCGCTGTCAATTCCGTTGTTGTTGATATCCCAGCCTTCTTCGCGATAGGTGCTGCCGGCCAGCGTGTGATAGGCGCGGGATGGCAACCATTCATGGATTGCCGGGTAGGTCTCTACCAGATCCTGCAGCTGCTCGTTCGGCACCATCGCCCAGTTGGTAATGGTGCGCCAGGCGCCGGTTTCCAGTACTTTGATAAATTCCGGTGCGCCTAACCAGGGCGTTCCCACGGTAATCAGTTTGCTGACATTGTGTGTATCTGGGTGATCAATGATGTAACGGCGGGCAAGCAAACCACCCGTACTATGGGCCACAATGTCGATTTTTGAATTGGGATAGAAGTAGCGTTGCACACACTCGGTAATATAGCTTGCGAGCCGCTGGGCATTTTGCGCATTGCTTTGCCGCCAATCATAGGGGAAAACAAACAGCCGCGGTTTGTTCGGCTCGGCGGCCTGTGCCATGTCGCAACCGGTACCGGGCTGGGGGCCATTGTCACTTAAGCGATAGGGTGGATAGTGTGTCTCCAGATCATTTAATAGCGTCGCATAAATCGGGTGGACGCCGAAGGCTGTGCGCAGCACGTCTGGCGCGGCCAGGTCAATTTGGTAATCGTTACTGCGCGGATCCAGGGTCAAGCGGCGGGCCATTGCCACTCTTTGATTGTAAAATAGTTCCAGGGCGGTGCCTGCGCCAGGGTGGCCCTGCTGTGCGAACCACGTAGCCAGTTGTTGTACGCGGTCATTTGGTTCCAGCAAATTGACCCACAAATCTGTCGCTGCATTCGCCTGCTGCAGGCGGCTCCCTGCGCTGCCGGGAATAAAGATGAGGGGCGACTCGGCAAACGTGACGGCGACCTGGTAGGGCTGATCCGCCGTGCCGAGGGTCGCGGCCACCCCCAGATTATCGATTGCGCGCAGATAATATTCAAGCTCGCCCGTAATTTCGGTGCCAGGAATGGTGGCGCTATAGCGGTTGTCACTGCTATGTTGCAAAGGCAGCGTCCGATAGATCAGGTCACCGGCGCGCCGCCAGTTTAGCGCAGCGTCGGCCACGCGATCGGTGGTGTCCAGGATCTCTGCCGTGATTGTCAGCGCGGCGCGAAAAGTGGCGTTGGTGACAGGCGTATGGATGATTTGCGGTGCGACATTGGGCAAGACGCTGATCTGAAAGGGAAACTGCCCAGGGTCAGTTGATGGTAGGGCAGAGAGCGACTGGCCGTCGGTGGCGGTAATGTAGTAGTCGATCCCAGGCGACGTAACGGGCGGAATGGTTGCTTCATAACGGTTGTTGCCGCGGTCGCTCATCGCCAGGACGCTATAACCGCTGGTTGATCGGGTCGTGCGGTAATAGAGGGTAACCGCTTGTACAAACGGCGCGACTTGATCGGTGACCTGAACGCTGATCAATGGTGATGCGCCGTCTGCAAGCGCAGTCTGATTTAGCGCCAACGTCTCTGCTGTCAGTGCAATCTTGGGCGCGGCCCCGGGCAGATAGGTACAGCTGACGCTGCCCTGGATCGTCGGTGTGATCACTTGGCATTCAATATTGCGGGTTGTGCCATCAAAATTGGGGTTGCTGCTTTGATAGCGCAGGATATAGGTATCCGCGGTGTTGCCGGCAATGGTCTCTAGAATCTGACTATACGGACCAACGATATTAAAGAGCAGGCCATCCGTGGCGCCCCGCACACTGCTGCCGTTACAATAATCCGTTTCGGCTGTACCGATGGCACAATCCACCGCGGTGTGGACAGTGATGTTGTTGGCCAGCAGTAAATCGAGTGTCGCTTGTTGATCGCTGTCATCACTATCTTCATCTGAGATCAAAACAAAAATTTTCTGCGCGCCTGGTCGAAAGTTAAAGCCCTGGATCGCCATTCGTAGGGCCAAAAAGCCTGGTTCAAAGCCACCGCCAATCCCAATCGCACGCGTCATCCGTCTAAATAATTCAACATTCGACGTCAAATTGCCGTTGTTGAAGAGAAAGGGATTGGTTTCGCCTCGGTTGCCAAATTGCACCAATCCGAGCCGAAAATCAATATCGCTCGCAACCAATTCCTCGGTAAAGGCGGCAATACTAGCACGCACATCGGCAATTTCTTCGACCATGCTACCACTGGCATCAATCAAAAAGATGATGTCCGCCAAGCGCACATTGTCGCCGCTCTGGGGTGGTGTCACTTGAAAGCGCGCCGTCTGCGGCACCCCATTTTCCAAACACTGAAAGTTGGCTTCGGTGAGATTCGTCACCGGTAGGCCATTTTCATCAACGCCGACGGCTAAAAAGATAAAGGGAAAGTTATGGCTGCTACAACTGCGCAATTTGACATTGCCGAGCGCCGCCGGTGCGATCGTCGTTATAGCGGCGGCCGTGGCATCTTCGCGCACATTGCTCACCGGCTGCTCAGTCGTCGGCAATGCCAGTTCCGGCCTGATCTCGGTGACAAAGGTCTCGGCCAGTTGCTGATTGATGTAGGCTGATGGAATGCCGGCTGCCAACATTTCCGTCACCAGGGCAACGTCAACCCCTGTCTGCGCGGCGATCTGTTGCGCCGCCGGGGAGGGCGCTGTTTGTGCCAGCACGCGGGTGGCAGGGGTAAAAGTGGTGACGACAATCCCAATTACAAAAAATAAGAACAAAGAACTGCTGCGTATACGGCTGCTGAATGCTGGTTTCGTTTGATGCATAAGATACCTCGGCTCTATGTTGCAATATGTTGGTGTGGTACCGTAGTGAAACGCGTGCAATTTCCGAGTAATTATTGGGTGAAGGGCTCAGATTGACTTACTTTACTTCACCGCAATATAAAAGGGAGAAAGATCTCTGCTCTCCCTCCGCTCTCATCTGTATCATCCTCATCTGTATCATCCTCATCTGCGTTGCGATCATCATCGCTTGCCTCCAGTGCCTCGCCATCGGGATCAATGGCCGTATCAGCGGCGGCGCCTTGGATGCCGGCCCCCGTTACCAGATCCAATGCGTCGATGATTTCTGCCCCAAAGCCGTGGGCAGAACCATTCCAGAAGAGCGTAAACGTGCAGTTGTTATAGTTGTCAAGGATGAGCGGTGTACAGCGGAAGATGTCAGCACCGGTCCCTTGTAAGCCATTGACCGCGAACGGGCCCAGCGTGCTGAGATAGAGCTCGCCCTGCGCTCCCAGCATTACGCCCCATAGATCTTCCTGCGTCGTGGTGAGCCCCAGTGTGGAGCCATCGAGCGCCATGGCCCAGCTACCCGTGGTGCTGTTCCCCAAAGTGGTCGGGGTAAAGAAGAGCAGATCTTCGTCATTGGCGGCGAGGCTGCCGACCTTTGTCGCCCCCAGTGGGCTGAGCAAGAGCCGGCCATCCGGTAACAGATCAAAGGCGACGATATCTTCACTGCTGGTCGTCAACTCGACATCGGAGCCATCAAAGAAGAGGCTGAAGCTACCCTTGGTGGTGTTGCCCAAACTGGTCGGGGTAAAACGTAGTATATCCTCATCCCCAATCCGCCCCAAACCGGGGAGATTGCCGTCCATGTCCAGGCTGAGCAAGAAGCTGCCATCGGCCTGGTCATCAAACGCATCAATGTCAAAACTGGCCAAACCCACATCCGAGCCGTCAAGGATCAGCCGCCATTCCTGTGTAGACAAGTTAAAGGCCAGCAGATCTTCATCCGCAAAGCGAATATTCCCCAGCTTGCCACCCGAACTAGCGCTGAGATAGAGCCAGGTTGCCGGCGCGATCGTGGCGGTGGGTGTTGGCGGGATGGTGGTACTCGTCGCGGTTGCCGTGGCGGTCGGCTGAATCGGTGTACTCGTCGCCGTCGTCGTTGCTGGGACAGTCGTGCTTGTTGTCGTGGCCGTCGCCGTTGGCGGGACAGGCGTGTTTGTTGTCGTGGTGGTGGCGGTTGCCGTGGCGGTTGGTGGGATAGGTGTGCTTGTCGCCGTAGCAGTTGCTGTTGGTGGGACAGGCGTATTCGTCAGCGTAGCAGTTGCGGTCGATGGGACAGGTGTGCTCGTCACCGTGGCGGTTGCTGTTGGTGGGACAGGCGTGCTCGTCGCTGTTGCGGTGGCCGTGGGTGTCCCTGTTGGCGGCGCGGTGGCAATGGGCGTTGCTGTCTGCGAGGGGGTCGGTGTAATGGTTGGCGGTGTGCCAACCGGCAGTACCAGCAACGTGATCGATGTTTTGGGAAAATTCGCGGTCAGCGTGCCGTGGCTGATCGTCAATTCATCCAGTGCGACAATGCGGGTGAGATTGGCACTACTATAGCGATAGACCTCGGCACGGCCCTGGCTGAGAAAATCACTGACCGTCACCATGCTGTTGAGCGCGCCACTGCTCTTGTTGATGATCATGAGCGTCAGCGCCCCATCACTGCTGCGCCGGGCGGCATAAATCGAGAGCTTTTCTTGGTCAACGCTGGCGGCCATTAAGCTCTGATCGCCAAAGGTGCTGCCTTGGCCGTCGTAGTTGCGATACATCCGGAAGGCAAAGGCCCCCGGATCACTGCCGGCCGGCGGATCCCAGAGCGTGGCCAGATCGAGTCCTTCGCGGCCAAAGATGCCCAATACATCGGCCTGGGCCAGCGCCCCGTTAATGTGGTTGAGCGCGCCCCAGTTATACTCGGTCATCGCCAGTTTGGTGCCAGGGTAGAAGTTGTCCACCCACTCGCGCATGCGCGGGATCAGGCGCACCGGCTCCTCGATCCAGCTCTCATCCACATAGGTCGGGTCCCAGAGCGAGCGGGTCGTGCGCAACCGTTTGATCTGATTGGCCGATCCACCCGCCGGGGCAAGGGCGACCCCGCTGGCTCGAGGATAGTAATGGAGATCCAGATAGTCAAGAATGCGCACGCCATGCTCAGCTTCGTAGCGCTGCATCTCTTGCAGATACCATTCAATAAAGGGCATATTGCCATGCGCCAGGCGATCTTGTGGATTCAACCACCACGCGCCAGGGCCGGCGGCATCCAAGGCCGAGAAGAAATAGGCGGTCCACCCCCAGAGCACCGGTCCCAACGTTTGCGCGGTGGGGTCGGTCGCTTTGATTGCCGCGGCATACGCATAGGTGCGGTCGCGGATCTCGTCATAACTCACCGGGTTGGGGTGGACATCGCGGTGGGTGGAATTCCAGAGCATCGGCTCGTTGTCCAGATTGTAGAACTTTACCCCGCCATCTGCGGCCGTGCCGAAGCGGTCGATCAGATGGTTCATCCACGCCTGGACAAAGCTGGGATCAATCGGCACGCTCGTATCAGTGGGATCGTTGCCGGTGACAAAGGTGCCGTCGACGCGGATGCCGTTGCCACAGTCTGATCGCCACGGATCGGTTGACTGTTGGGGGCCATATTTGGTTACACTAAAGCCACAGGCATAGGCGCGACTCTTGGGCGTCCAGCCGATCATCGGCATGGTCATGATGGTGGCGGTATTAGTACGCCGATCCTGCGCGATGAACTGATCCGCAGCCGAGCCAACGGGCAGCGCGTCTGGATCGGCATTCGGTTTGGGGATATTTTCAAAGTACCAATCGCTGGTGTGGCTGGCGGTGTCCAGCTGCCAGTTGTAGCGAGTGGTGCCGTTGCCACCCCAACGGTGGACCGGCAATTGTAACTCGGCGGCCAATGCTTCCGTGGTATAGTTCATGCCATAGATATGAGGGCTAATCGGGCGTTGGACCGTTGATGCATTTACATGCAGTGCCGGCCCGGCGATTGGCGTCGGGGTTGGGGTCGGCGGTAATTGAAGGTGGACCAACGTGACATCATCAACATAGAAGGGTGCCTGTGCCCCGCTACTCGTATTTTGCCAGGCGATGCCTTTGATTTGGGGTAGATTGCCCAGATCTTCCAAGCGTAGCTCATAGCTCTGCCAGCTGCCGGCCACCGGTGTAAGCGCAATCGCCTGCTCGGTGTGAAAGGTGTCGGTGGCATCGACCAGAACGACACGGATCTGCTGCTGGCCACTGCCGCTTACCGTGGGTTCTCCACCATGGATGGCAAAGTGCAACAGCGTTAAGCCCACCGTGCTGACCGCCTCATCCGCGCGCAGATAGAGGCCGCCCCACGGCGCCTGGTGGGTGGCGGCCATCGATGCCGCGCCGCTTTGTACGGGGACAGCGTTGGCTAAATCAACGGTCGTCTCCCACGATGCATCGTGCCAGCTGCTCTGTAAAGCATCGCGATAAATCGGCAGATCCGGGCTGGCTGCCTGAGTTTCAAAGCGCACCTCGTCCAGGTAGAGGAAATCGGTCGTACCGGTTACACCGCTCATTTCCTGAATGCCCACCGCGTAGATCGCCGGTAGCGTGCCGTCTTCCGGTTGGAAGGAACGTAAGGGCACGGTGGCCAATTGCCAGGTTGTGGGATCACGGTCCAGGTTCCCACTAGCGAGATAGTTGTTTAGCGCTGTTTGCCGGGTGACATCGCCGGCGGCGTCAAAGGCAAAAATCTCGTAGCGTTGAGCCGGCGTATCATGCGCCCCGCGGTTGACCAGGAAGCGCAGCACATTCTGATTTTGCAGCGCAAAGGGCAAGGGGGTTTCCCACTGATAATCAAGCGGGCGAAAAACAATGCCGCCATACCACTGAAAGCGTACGCCCAGGGCAAAGGCCCCCGCCCCACGGATGGGGCTTTGGTGGCTGATTTCGCTGCTATAGGAGGTGAGCAGGGCACTGTTGCGCTGATCGCGGTAGAGCCATAAATGATCCGCATCATTGACCATGTGATCGCGCGTAATCGTGGTTGGGTTTGCGGCCTGCAATAGCTTGATCTCGTCCAACAGGATCGGTTGTGTCTCGCTGCCGTTGCCACTCCACGCCAGGCGCGCCAGATTGCTGTCGATCATATCCAGATCGCTGAGCGCGATGACAACTTCGTGCCACTGGTCATCGGTCGGCACGGTAAAGCTGGCCGTGTGCAACCACTCCCAACCGGTGAGAATATCGCCGGCGCGCAAATTGACCTGTTGGCCGCCGGCCGAGTCGCCCCGGTGTACCCAAAAGCTAAGGCGATCAAAGGCCCTAGTCGGTAACCCCTGATAGTCAGGGGCTTCCCAATCCTGATTGTTACCGTAAAAGGGACTAAACGCGCTCCAGCCATCCAGGTCAACCCGTAGGGCATGAACACCGCTATAGGTGTTCGCTGTATACGCTAGGTCGGCCGTTGCCCACGACCAGTTAAGCCAACCGCTGGTGAGTCCATCCGTATAAATCGGCAGATCGCCATTGGCGTCCAGTTGCGCATCGGTGAGCATGGTGGATGCTGTCGCGTCGTGCGCTTGTGCTATCTCTTCCATTTGTATCCCGAGTAAGACGAAACCGCAAAGCAAGGCAATCACAAAAAGTAACGAGTAGGTATACCGCATAATCCTGCTATCATCATGAGTGCAGTTGCCGCCCATCTGCGTGCGGCGGACAACTAGGTGGCTCACATCGGCAAGGTTGGCCGGCAACATGCGCCGCTTGCTGGTGTGAGATAATGGCGAGGTCGGCTGGCGCATGACGCTCTCTTTGCGCAGTCAGTGTGTCGACAATCTCAATTTGCTGACAGCTTCGTCTAATAATCCAACTATCTTATTATATGCTTAAATGGTTGTGTAAGCTGCTTACAGTTGATTTACAATCGTCCGGCATTTTTGTTGCAGCGTGGAACCACCAATCAGCGAGTAGCTCCTCGCACTTGCTATGTTGTCTGAATCATGTTATGCACGGGGTGGGGCGGCCGGGTGGCGGCGGCCCCCCCGCCTAAAAAAATTTTA
>JALHQH010000006.1:0-54335 GCA_022842065.1 Caldilineaceae bacterium | reverse complement strand
GGCCGCGGCCGTGCCCCGCCCCACCCCGTGCATAACATGATTTACCTGACTGTCGGCTTGCTGCCATTGCCACACGAATCGCGTTTAGAGATGGTCGGAACCGCAGTTCAATGCTATAATGGCATCATCGCTACCGCCTAAAGCGGGCGGCGATAAGTTGTGTGCCAGGCCTACCCTATCGCATGCTGCCAGGCTAACCGGCTGCCATCTGCTGTCAGATTAAAGAGGTGTTATTTATGAAAATCCGTCCCCACAAAGGGTTGACCTTCGATGATGTGCTGCTCCTTCCGCGTCGTTCACCGGTTGTCTCGCGCCAGGATGTGGACACGGCGACCCGGCTTACCGCCCAGATTACATTGCAGATGCCGATTCTCAGCGCCAATATGGACACCGTGACCGAAGCGACGATGGCGATTGCCATGGCGCGTATTGGGGGGATTGGCATTCTGCACCGCTTTATGACGGTTGAGCAGCAGGCGCGCCAGGTCCGGCTGGTTAAACGCGCCGAAGGGCTGATTGTTGATCAGCCCTACACGATTGCTGAAACGGCTTCGATTGCGGACGCGCGCCAGGTGATGCGGCGTTTTGATATTGGTGGCTTGGTCGTGACCCGCAACGATGGTAAAGCCGGTGCTAGCCCGACCAGTGGCCCCACCAAGATGATTGGCTTGGTGACGCAGCGTGATGTGTTGCTGGCACCCGATGATCAGGCTTCGGTGCGCACGGTCATGACCTTGCCCGACCGGATCGTCACTGGTATGCCTGATACCACGCTCGACGAAGCGCGCCGCATTTTGCATGAACATCGGCTAGAAAAATTACCTCTGATTGATGAGCAAGGGCATCTGGTTGGCCTGATCACCGCCCAGGATGTGATCAAACGGCGCGAACACCCAGAAGCAACCAAGGATGAACGGGGCCGTTTACGCGTCGGGGCCGCGATTGGCGTCAAGCCGGAGGATATCGAGCGTGCCGGTACCCTCTTAGACGCCGGTGCTGATGTCCTGGTCCTCGACATTGCGCACGGTCACGCCGATCATTGCATCGACATGGTGCAACGGCTGCGGCGCGCCTACCCACAGGCCCAAATCATTGCCGGCAATGTCGCCACTGCCGATGGCGCGCGTGAACTGGCCGAAGCCGGGGCAGACGCGATTAAAGTAGGCATTGGGCCCGGCTCGATCTGTACCACGCGGATTGTCACTGGCTTTGGCGTGCCCCAATTGACCGCGATTATGGACAGTATGGAAGGGCTGCATGCCGGGGGTTTTGATCTGCCGGTGATTGCCGATGGTGGCATCAAAATGTCCGGCGATCTGGTCAAGGCGCTGGCTGCCGGGGCAGATACGGTGATGATCGGCAGCCTCTTTGCCGGCTGCGAAGAAGCGCCCGGTTCCCCGGTCATTCGCGATGGGCAGAAGGTCAAGGTGGTCCGTGGCATGGCCTCGCTAGGCGCGGCCATGGCGCGCCGTCTGGCCGAGCAGGAACAGAATGAAAGCGCCGAAAGCCAGGTCGACTGGGACAAAGTGGTGCCGGAAGGGGTAGAGGCGGTCGTGCCCTATCGCGGCAATGTCAAGGAAATTGTCTATCAACTGGTGGGTGGGCTGCGTTCCGGGTTGAGCTACGGCGGGGCGCGTACGATCAAGCAGTTGCAGGAGAACGCCGAGTTTATCGAGATTTCGTCCGCCGGCGTGCGCGAGAGCAATTCCCATGATGTACGGCGCATATAGAAAGTCCAGCACGTGGCAAAAAAGTGGAAAAAGACACCACAACGCACCGACTATGATAGCCCTTGGAAAGAGATCATTGAACAATTCTTCCCGGCTTTTATCGAATTCTTCTTTCCAGTGATCTACGTCGACATCGATTGGGCACAACCCTACGAATTTCTTGACAAAGAGCTACAGAAGACGATCCGACGTGCAACGACTGGCCGCAATACCGTTGACAAATTAGTCAAAGTTTGGCGTTTGGACGGCACAGAGACATGGGTGCTTGTGCACATTGAGGTGCAAAGCCAGGTCGATCTGGACTTTGAGCGCCGCATGTATGTCATTAACTGTCGTCTCTTTGATCGCTATGCGCGGCAAGTCGTAAGCCTGGCGATCGTCGGTGATGAAGATCCACTTTGGCGGCCAAAGCAGTATGGCTATCATCTGTGGGGATGTGAAGTTGGTATCAAGTTCCCCAGTATCAAGTTGTTGGATCATGCCGACGACTGGACGGCACTGGAAGCGAGCAATAATCCTTTTGCTGTCGTTGTCATGGCCCACTTGAAGGCGAAAGAGACGCGGCGCCGCGTCCAAGATCGTCTACGTTGGAAAATTGAGCTAATCCGTGGCCTTTATAAAAAGGGTTATACACGTAAACAGGTCCTCGAACTCTTTCGTTTTATTGACTGGGTGCTGGACCTACCTGATCACTATGAGTTGCGATTTGAGAATGCCGTTAAGGAGCTAGAGGAGGCAGATAAGATGCGCTACGTGACGACAATCGAACGACGAGCGATGCAAAAAGGCCAGGAGCAGGGGATCGAGCAGGGTGCATTAAACGCAACCCGTGATAACATCTACGCATTAATCGATCTGCGCTTTGGGGCAATTCCCCAAGATTTGGTGGAACAGATAACGGTGATTGATGATCTGACCCAGTTAAAAGGGATCTTGCGTGAAGTCGCGCTTGCTGGTTCCTTGGAGGAAATTGAACGGTTGTTTGGGCAAAAATGAAAATTGACCAAATCCAGATCCATCACTATCGCCTGCCCCTGGATCCGCCCTTTCACGCGGCGTGGGACCCAACGCCGCGGCGCAGCCACACGGTGACGCTCGTCCGCGTGCGCGCCGGTGACGATGAAGGGGTCGGTTCCGGTGATGCGATGTTAGGTTTTAAAGGCCATGAAGCGCTCTTCCTGGGGCAAGATCCCTTTGCGATCGAGCGCCACGTGCAGATCCTCGACAATCTGCAATTTATGTATGGCCGCTGCTGGCCGCTGGAAGTGGCGCTCTGGGATCTCATGGGCAAGATCACAGGGCAGCCGTTGTGGCAGTTACTGGGGGGCCGGACCAACCGCGTGCCCCTCTATGCCTCGATGGGGCAACGCCGCCCAACTGCTGAACGGGCCAACGCCGCACGTCAACTGCGCGATCAAGGCTTCAAGGCGCTCAAAATACGTTTCTACGCCGAACAGATCGAAGAAAATTTGGCCGTCGCACGCGCCGTGCGTGATGCCATCGGCCCGACCATGACCTTGCTCGTCGATGCCAATCAAGGTTGGCGCATGCCCTGGGACACGCGCACCCCTTGGGATCTCAAGACCGCGCTCTATGTGGCGGATGCCTTGGCCGAATTAGATGTTTATTGGTTGGAAGAACCGCTTTGGCGGACTGACTATCGGGGTATGGCCGCCCTGCGCAAACGCGCCAAAATCCGCATTGCCGGTGGCGAAAGCAACCGCGACTTCAGCGAGTTGCAGGAATGTCTGCACCACGAAGCTTTGGATGTTTACCAGGCGGATGTGGTCTGGAGCACGGGGATTTTGCGGGCGCGGCAATTGGCGCAGGCGGTACAGGCGAGTGGTGCCATCTACTCGCCTCACACCTGGGGTGATGGGTTGGTTTTGCTGGCCAATTTACAGGTGGCAGCGGCCGTTTCGACTGCGCCATTTATCGAATTCCCGCTCGATCCACCCGAATGGACACCCGCTCGCCGCGATTATATTTTGCCGCAACCAATAACTGCTGACGCACAAGGCTGCATTACCTTGCCTGACACTCCGGGATTGGGGGTTACCATTGACTGGCCGGCACTGGAGCAGTGGCGCGCTCGTAGTGGCATCATGGAAGGTTAACGGACAAGGACGTCAATCGCATGTATTTCTTGCCCGAAATTGTGTCGCGCACCTTTGATCAGCCGTTTTATCGTTTGGACCGGTTGGCCGAACTGGGGTGGGTGATCCTTTTAGACAAGTCTCCTGACTTTCTGCTGCTGGATAATGAACTACAGGAACGGCGTCGGCTCAACTGGGGAAATTTCTTTTCTCCCCAGCGCCGCCCGCTGATTCCCGATATTCATACAAGTCACGATGGTCAACTGATTTTAGTTGCCATCAATGAAGGGTATGCAATTGTTGATGTCGACGGTAACTTGCGCTATCGTATGTTGTACGAGCAAGCATTAAGTGAGCGGGCAAGTTTTTCTTTTACGGACGATGGTTACTTATGGAGGCAGCGAACGCTCCGTAATGCTGTGTACACACATGAACTTGCATTGCTGGAACCGCTGAGTGGAAAAGTCATTGCACAACACCAGTTTACCAATCACATCGATTGTTCTGCTTTTTATCATGCACCGACATCGGCGGCGTTGCAGTGGCTTTTTATCGATCACAATACCCAACTTTTTGATACAGAACTTTATCATGTACGGCGGGACGGCACCACACTGATTGTTGAAGATACTGGTATACGCGATGAGATACCGTATGCTGTGCATCCACATGGCCATGAGTTTCTCAGTATTCCCAAGGTTGAAAAGCATATTGTGATCCGTGATTATCGTTCTAAACGAGTCGTGTGTGAAGTCGCTTTGGCTGATCTATTGGCGCAAAGGGATATCTGGGGCGAGCGGAGGGAGCAGGAAGCTTTAGCGCATGACTACGATTATCCGCTATTTTCTAGGATTGATTACCTCAATGACCAGCTCTTACTCTTGTGCATTGAGGAACGGTACCACTATGAATTTTGGCTTGTCGACAATATGAGCTTGACGTTACGCGGACCAATTTATCCACGGCGCAAGTTCACACAAGAAGAGGATTTGCGTCAGATTTGGTTTCAGCAAGGCTCTGCCCAACGTGAGAGCCCATACCTTTTGTCGCTCACACCGGGTGGACCGCATCGCTTGGTCGCCAAATGGAGTGACAATATGATGCAAATCCTTGATGCAACTGCTCTCGCCAAACCGGGACAGTTGTTTACACTTGCCGATGATGGCTTCGATCACCAACTGTCTCTGTTTGACGACCAAACCTTGTGCTCCCTTATTTCGCCGCTGCGGGGCCCACCATGAGGGAACCTTTGTTTACTGGTTGATGAGGTCAAGCACGCTAAAGTGAGGATCGTGGCTACAGCCGTTGGCGTTGCCGCCCCATTCGGTATACCAGCGCGCATCGATCTGGTAGCGGTATTGGTAGCGGTGCCCTGCCGGCAGATCCATGGTGACGCGCCAGGCACCATCGCGCTCTTGCTGCATGGGGGTTTTGTGGCGGTGCCCTTGGGCAAAATCGCCGGTTAGATAAACTTCATTCGCCCACAGCGAATCGGGTAACTCGAAGGTAACGCGGACACAGCCCGGCTGCGGGGAGCGTGTTCTGTGGACCATAGTCCCTCCTTGGGTGATCGGTTGCCGATGTCGTTTTGTCTGATTCTATGGTACGACGACGCTACTTCCTACCCGCTTGTGATGGACAAAGTGGCGTGGGCTGGAGAAGTCAATCGTATCAATTGGGTGAAGGGTGCTGCGATGAAGTGGCGATGTAAGTGGCTGGGGGCAGCCTACTGTTGGGAAATTTCTCAGTTACAGCTGCTTTACAGCTAGTTGTAGTATAGGAAACTCTGGTACCAATGCAATCAGTAGAATTGCTTATCTAAGTTACGTTATTTGACGTATAAATCAGGCAATTGGCGGTTGGGTTGGCAGAGTAACTAATTTTTTCGGCAATCAATTAACCAGAAAGTGACTTATGAGTACCCAGAATGCACGAACTAAAGTGGGGATTATCGGTTGTGGCAACATTAGCACAATCTATTTAAAATCAGACAAAACCTTCAATAATATCGAAATTGTTGCCTGTGCCGATCTGGATCTGGAACGGGCACACGCCAAGGCCGCCGAATATAATATCAAAGGCTACAGTGTGGCGGAACTGCTTGCCGATCCAGAAATCGAGATCGTGGTCAATCTAACCATCCCCGCCGCCCATGCCGAAGTGAGCAGCGCTGCAATCCGCGCCGGTAAAGCCGCCTACAGCGAAAAACCCTTTGCCCTCAGCCGCAGGGATGGCGAAGCGCTTTTACAACTGGCCGCGCAACATGGTCAACGCGTGGGCTGCGCGCCGGACACTTTCCTCGGTGGTGGCTTACAGACCTGTCGTAAATTGGTTGACGATGGCGTGATCGGCGAACCGGTGGCCGCGACCGCGTTTATGATGTCGCGTGGCCATGAGCACTGGCATCCCAGCCCCGAATTTTATTACCAGCCCGGCGGCGGTCCCATGTTTGACATGGGCCCCTACTACCTCACCGCGCTGGTCGCGATCCTTGGCCCTGTGCGCCGGGTCACGGGTTTAACCCGCGCCAGCTTCAGCGAACGGCTGATCACCAGCCAGCCCAAATATGGCACCACCATTAAGGTTGAAGTGCCGACCCACGTGGTTGGTCTGCTCGAATTCGCCAGCGGTGCCATCGGCAATATCATCACGACCTTTGATGTGAAAGCGTCACAATTGCCACGGCTGGAGATCTATGGTTCCGAGGCGACCATGAGTCTGCCCGATCCCAATACCTTTGGTGGCCCCGTCCGCATCCGCGCCGCCACCGACAGCGATTGGCAAGAAATGCCGCTGACCCACATTTATACGGAAAATAGCCGTGGCCTGGGCGTTGCCGATCTGGCCGATGCTATCCGTAGCGGCCGTGAGCACCGGGCCAACGGTCAACTCGCCCACCATGTCCTCGACATCATGCAAGCCTTCCACGAAGCCTCGGCCACCGGCAAACACATCGACCTCACCAGCACCTGCGACCGCCCCGCCGCGCTGCCGATTGGGCTGGAACCTGGGCAGGTGGCGTAGGCGCGAGTGAAGGGGTGACAAGGTGAAGGGATGACAAGGTGACAAGGTGATACTGTTGCACTATCTTACGAAATGGGGTTAAAACCCCTTGCTATACTGAAGTCAAGTTGAGAACCGGCGTTTTGCTGGCTAACGGGATCGCGTGCGTCGCACTGACCGCCAACTGTTTCCAGTCCGCTAGATTCTTTGGTCAGTGCGACGCACGCTGACCGAAACTAGGGGTTTCATTCTGATTTGAGTATAACAGCGAGCAGCCGCCTCAGCGGCTAGGATCGTTTTCTCAGCCGCTGCGGCGGCTTCTCGTTGTCAGGCCGGGATTTGAATCCCGTTGTAAGATAGTGCAACAGTATCACAAGGTGACATGATGAAACAGACTGTCACCTTGTCACCTCTTCACCCCTTCACCTCTTCACCTTGTCACCTTGTCACCTCTTCACTTCTTCACCCCTTCACCTTGCCATCCGGTCACCCAATCTGCCTCAGCACTGCGGCCAGCCGCTCCACCCCTTCGACCAGCAGGGCTTGGTCAAAGTAGGAGAAGCTGAGGCGCAGATAGTTGCGTAGACCCTCCAGGCTGGAGAATTTGTTGCCGGGGCGGAAGCCGACGTGGTGGGCTGCCGCTGCCGGCAGTAGCTGGTTGGTATCGATCTCTTCCGGCAGGCGCAGCCAGTAGAAGTAACCACCAGTCGGCGTGGTAAAGTCAACCCAAGCGGGCATGGCTTGGCGGAGCGCCCGATCCATGGCGTCAATGCGGGTGGCAAAAAGCGTGCGCAGC
Organism: Caldilineaceae bacterium; assembly: GCA_022842065.1. The sequence goes on along the minus strand of JALHQH010000006.1, from coordinate 46,710 downwards.
TCCTGCAAGTATGCTTCCTGCAATCCCAATTCTAGCGCACTACGGACGATCCCACTGTTAAAGGGGGTGAGCCCGCCGCCGCTCTGCACAATGCCGCTTTCGACAAAGCGGTTCACGGCGGCAGGGTTGGCTTGAATCCAGCCCAAGCGCAACCCCGGTGTGAGGATCTTCGAAAAGGAGCCGAGCGATAGGATTGGCGCGTCATTGACATAATCACCAAAGGGGCGGGGTGGTGCTTCGTGATAATGGAGCAGTTGATAGACCTCATCCGCAACCAGTAGAAAATCGTATGCCTGGCTTAAGGCGACCAGCCGTTCCCGGTGGGTTTGAGGAATGGTGACGCTCGTCGGATTTTGAAAGCTGGGAATTGTGTAGAGAAAGACCGGTCGCTCCCGTTGCAACTTTGCTTCCAACTGGGCTAGATCGATGCCCTGGTCGGTCAACCCAATCGGTTCAATGCGCAGCCCGTGGTCCTGAAAGATGCGGAAGACGAGAAAGTAGGTCGGCTCTTCGACAAAGATCAGATCGCCTGGTTTCGTGTAGAGTGTACAGAGTAGATCCAAAGCCTGCGACACACCATTGGTCACAAAGAGCTGCTCCGGCTCGACCCCCTTGCCTTGGGTGGTGGGACCATAGGCTGTGGTCAGGAATTGGGCGAGCGCCTCGTTAAAATAGCCATCGCCCTCTTCAGGTCCATATTGCAAAAAGCGCGTATCGCCTTGCGCAAAACGATGTGCGGCGGCCTGTTGCAACAGATCCAGCGGCAGGATCGCCAGATCGGGCTGGCCTACCCCAAAGTCGACCACCCCTTCCGCTACTTCAATCTGCATGGTCCGGATTGTATTCATTGAAACTAGCTTTCCTATCTCAGCTTGTCTATAATTCAGTGGACAGTTGTCAGTCGTCCTATTCTACAGGAAGCCATTGTTTACCCCCAAGTGAGGATCACGATGTACCAAATGATTGATGGCATCCCCGTCTGGGGGGAGCCGCTACCGGATGCCGTCGCCCAAGCCAAGACGGTTGCCAAACGGGCCGAGTCCGTGGCCTTGATGGCCGATCACCATATCGGTTATGCCATGCCGATTGGCGGGGTGGCCGCGTATGGTGAACATATCAGCCCGTCGGGGATCGGCTTCGACATCTCGTGTGGTAATAAAGCTGTCCTACTAGATGTAGTGGCATCCGAAGTTCGACCCTTTATCAAAGAGATCATGGATGACATCTGGACCAACATCTCTTTTGGCATGGGGCGCAAGAATCGGGAAGAGGTCGAACACGCACTCTTTACCGATGATCCGGCCTGGGATATCCCAGTGGTCAAAAAGCTCAAGGGGGTGGCGCGTGAGCAACTGGGCACGGTTGGCTCGGGTAACCACTATGTCGATCTCTTTGTCGATGAGCAGCAGCGCGTCTGGTGCGGCGTTCACTTTGGCTCGCGTGGGTTGGGCCATCGCATCGCCACCCACTATGTGCAGGCTGGCGGCGGCAAGGATGGTATGAATGTGGAGCCGGTGCTGCTCCACATCGATTCGGGGTTGGGACAGGAATATATCGCGGCGATGAAACTGGCCGGCCGTTACGCCTACGCCGGCCGCGATTGGGTCTGCCAAAAGGTCGCAAAGCTTATCGGCGCTAGGATTGTCGATGAGATCCACAATCATCACAATTTCGCCTGGTTAGAAACGCACGGCGAGTATGAAATGTGGGTCGTGCGCAAAGGGGCAACCCCCGCCTTCCCTGGGCAACGTTGTTTTGTCGGCGGCACCATGGCTGAGCCCGCGGTGATTTTGGAAGGTATCGAAAGTGCAGAGTCTCAAGTCGCGCTTTACTCAACGGTGCATGGGGCCGGTCGTGTCATGTCGCGCACCCGCGCCGCCGGCAAAAAGCGCTGGCGCAGCGGTAAACTAGAGACCATCTCCCAAGGCGAAATCAGCGACAAAATGATGATGAACTGGGTGCGCCAGGCGGGCGTGGAGCTGCGCGGGGCTGGCACCGACGAGTCGCCCCACTGTTACAAGCGCCTCGACGAAGTGCTCCAATATCACCAGGATACCGTGCGCCTGCTCCACACCCTGACGCCGATCGGCGTGGCGATGGCCGGCTCCGACGAGTATGATCCGTATAAGGATTGAAACGTAATGCGTGAAACGTAAAACGTGACAAGGTTGTCCTGATTTTACGCATTACGTTTCACGTTTTACGTTTCACGTTTCACGCATCTTCATGACTTCCGGCACTGGTCAGCATGACGCTGCTACTGCTATCCTGATAGCACACGAAATGGCAATTTGCTCACAACGATGGATGTGATGATGCTGCGCAGCAGAGCGTTTTTGGCTACCTATTTCCCTCTTGAATCTTGGCTGGATTGGCTTGGCCTGCTGACTATGCTCCTGCTCACCTTCTTTGCTTTTAATTTCTACGAGGCAGGCGATAGTCGGCGCTGGTTAATCCTCCCGCTCTTTCTGCTGACCACGGTGGTCGAGATCTGGACGGCTGACCCGACCTTGTTGCCCGGCCGGCGTTCGCTCACGGTACGTCAGTTGGAGTCGGGGCGCTTGCTGCTGCTGACGCTCTTCACGCTGCTCATGATCGCCTTGTCGATCAACTTTACCGTGCTGATCATCCTCTATTTCATTTTAAGTGCCCATGCACTCTTTGCTTTTTCGAATCGAGGTGGTTATGGCTGGGTGCTGCTCTTTGGCGTGATCACAACCTTCTTTATCATGCAGCTCACCTGGCCGGATTGGCAACTGGGATTGCTCAACGGGCTGGGGGCAACGTGTGGCTACTTTTTCATCGGCTCGGCGGCGAATGCGCAGCGCCGCGCCGAATTGGCCAGCGTCGAAAGTCAACGCCTCTTGGGCGAGTTGCAGGCGGCGCATCTGCAACTCCAGACGTATGCCGCGCACGCCGAAGCGCTGGCCGTGGCCGAAGAACGCAACCGCCTGGCCCGTGAAATGCACGACACCCTTGGCCATCGGCTCACCGTGGCGGCCGTACAGTTGGAAGGGGCGCAAAAGTTGGTCGCGCGCGATCCGGCCAAGGCGGAAACGATGGTTGCTACGGTCCGTGAACAGGTGGTAGAGGGGCTGACTGAATTGCGCCAAACGGTGGCCGCGCTGCGGGAGCCAATTGAAACTGAGCTACCCTTAGGCGCTGCTTTAACGCGTCTGGCGAACAATTTTATGACAGCGACCAGCATTACCACCGAACTCTATCTGCCTGATCGCATTCCCGATCTACCCGCCGTTTTGCGCCAAGCACTCTACCGGGCTGCCCAAGAGGCGTTGACCAATATCCAACGCCATGCACACGCCAGTCACGCCCAAATCAAGGTCGCCTTGTTGGGTGACGAGAAAATCGCTGCCGGCTTGATTGACACCGAAATCCTGATCAGCATTGCCGATAATGGGCGCGGGCTGGGCGCAGGGGCGTCAACACGTGGCTATGGTTTGCGTGGCCTCGAAGAACGGGCAACGCAATTAGGCGGAAAAGTGACTATTCAACCTTATCGTGGTGGGGGGACGCGGGTGGTGATGACCTTGCCTTTACCACTGCCGGCGCATCAACCTGGTCTGCTGGAAGCTGAGGCAAGCCATGACTGATCAGATCACCATCCTCTTGGTCGATGACCAACGTCTCATGCGCGACGGCCTGCGCACTTTGCTCGAGTTAGAGGATGATCTGACGGTGGTCGGTGAGGCGGGCAACGGCGAGGAGGCGTTGACGCAGTTTGCCGCGTTACAGCCGGCGATTGTGCTGATGGATGTCCGGATGCCCGGTATCGATGGCGTTGAGGCGACTAGACGGCTCTGCGCCCAATGGCCTGCCGCCAAAATTATCATTCTCACCACCTTTGACGAGGATGAATATATCTTTGAAGGACTGCGCGCTGGCGCGCTAGGCTATCTGCTTAAAGCGGTCTCCAGCGCAGAATTGGCAACCGCGATCCGCAAAGTGGCGGCTGGTCAGGCACTCATTGATCCGGCGGTGACGCGCAAATTAGTGACTGAATTTGTACGCCTGGCCCCACCCCAGCGACCTGTCAATGCCGGGCTAGCCGAGCCACTCTCCGCGCGCGAAGAGGCTATCCTGCGGCTAGTCGCCCAAGGGCTATCCAACCGGGAGATCGCCGACCGCCTTTACCTGGCCGAAGGGACCGTCAAAAATTATGTCACCTCACTGCTTGGGAAGATCGGCGTGCGCGATCGCACCCAGGCTGCCCTGCGTGGGCGCGAACTTGGGCTCTTGTGACGATTCTGCCCGCCCAGTTGACAGCTAGCGCAAAAACCACTAAGATCAGCGCCGAACAATTCCAGAAAATCCGCGATCATGCAGAAAGCTAAAGGAGCCGTTGTTGTGAGCTTTGGCATTACCAAAACCATCCCCGCCGGCGAAGGGCGCGCCGCCGTTGACGCCCTCTACACCCTCCACGGTGAATATGAATTTCACATGGCCGGTGCGCCCTCCAAGTTGAAGGTGGGGGATTATGTTTATACCATTTTTAATGATGAGCTAGTGGGGCGCTGCCGTATCCACGCGTTGGTCGGCGGGGCCGTCAACCCCGATTCGGGTAAACCGCGCACTTTGATCCTGGTGACCACCCCTGGTGAAAAGTTGGCTCAACCGATTGCCAAAGCCGGGCATCGGGGGACGCGTTATTACGACGGCGCCCAATGGCCGGCGGCCTAATCGGTGCGGTCTGCGCAGCAAGGGCTGCGTAGACCACATTGGCGCACTTACCCCTTCAACCCTTGGGTGGCAATGCCTTCGATAATGTAGCGCTGTAAGACGAGGTAGATCACAAAGATTGGTAAGATCGTCAAGACCGCGGCGGTGGTAAAGAGGTGATACTCCACGAAGAACTGCCCCACATATTCCACCAGCCCCACCGTCACCGGGTACATCTCCGTGCGTTGCGCGACGACCAGCGGCCAGAGCAGATCATCGTATTTGAAGATAAAGACGATGATCGCCAAGGCCGCGACATTATGGCGCACCAGCGGCATGACAATCTGCCAGAAGATGCTAAATTCGCTTGCCCCATCGATGCGCGCGGCGTCGAGCAGATCGCTGGGCACGCTGATCATCGCCTGGCGCATGAGAAAGACGCCAAAGGGAAAGACGATCCACGGCAAGATCATCCCCCAATAGGTGTTGATCATGGGGATGCCGGTGCTGTTTTGAATGCGCAACAACATGTTGAAGAGCGGCAACAGGTAGGTGACAAAGGGTACCATCGACGCGGCCAGCATAAACCAGAAAGCCCAATTGCCCAGCCGCGACGGATCCTTGACGATCACAAAGCCAATCAGGCTGCTGGTGAAGACGACCACCAGTGTGGTGCCACCGGCGTAAATAAAAGAGTTGAGGAAGTAGCGCGCAAACTCTGCGCTCCAGACCTCCGGGTAATTGGCCAGCGTCCACGTCGCCGGCCACCACGTCGGCGGGATCGCACGCAACTCGGCCGCGGTTTTAAAGGAGGCGATCACCACCCAATAGAAGGGCATAAAGAAGATCGCCGCGCCAATCAACAACGCGCCGTAGATCAGCAAGTTGCCAAGCAACCGGCGCACCTTGCGTCCAGTTGCAGCTTGCGCTGTCACCGTTGTGCGTCGTTGGATCTCATGCTGTGCTGTCGTCGCCATCCCTGCTCCCTACCTCAACGCAATACTGCCTAAACCACCGGTTACGACGACCGGCGACAGACGACCGGCGGCTGAGCACGCGTCGGGGGTACCCTCCCGTGGCCTTGTCGAAGCCAAAGGTCATCCGTAACCGGTGCTCCATCGTCTGTTATGCATGCCCCAATTTCTCGGCCCACGCCTTTACTGGAATATCCGTATCCTGCGGGCGCCAGAAGCGCGAAACCGGATGGATCAGCGGATCGGGCCCGTTGTAATCCACACTGCCGTCGCCCAATTCGCCCAGCAGTTGGCGTTGCACCGGGTTGCAGTCGGCAAGGACCGCAGGATCCTGGTGATCATAATCTGAAGGACGGATCCAGCGATAGTTGTAGCCGTAGTAGAGACACTTGCGGGCATGGTCAGAGAGATTCGGGGTCACACAGTGCAGCAGGGCCGTGCGCCAGACCAAGGCGGTGCCGGGGCGGACATTGACCTCGACAATATCCGCCGGGTCGATGATCAGGTTGCCCTCGCCATCACGCTGCGCCCGTCGGTGGCTGCCCCGCACGACGCAGATCGCACCACTGTTGTGCTGCATCAGATCGGTGAGATAGAGGCCGAACTTCATCTCCATGTAGGGGATCACACCATCCACCGTCGGCCAGCCATAGTTGGGTGCGTCCGAGTGCCAGGGGAAGAAGCTATCGCGGGCACCGAGCGCCCGTTCGGCATCTTGGGGGCGCATGGGCGGGCGCACATCAAGGTGCGAGGTGCGGATCTGAATGTTATAGCCGATCAGATCGACGACCAATGGCAGCAGTCGCGGGTGATCGACCAGATCGCGAAAGATCGGGTGCAGCGCGACCACATTGCGCCATTGAAAGGCTTCGTGGGGCGCAAGATTGCGCTGTTGGCGCTGTTCTGCATACATGACATCAATGACGCTAATTAAGGCGTCAACCTCTGCCGCTGATAGCGCATCTTCGACGAGGAAGAAGCCATCTTCTTCAAATTGTTGCCGCTGTGCTGCGGTTAACGTCAGACAACCATTTGTTGCTGACGGGATACCAAGTGTTGCCATTGTTGTTATCCTTGTGCTACTCTGTGCCGCTCTGTGCCTAGCTGCGCCCATTGGGCGCAGCTAGGCACATAATTTAACGTTGTCGTAGTAATCACTCAGCGGTCGTCCATCGTTAATACTCATACGTTGCGCGAATAAAGCGATACTGGATATAGCCCACCGCCACCATGATCAGAAAATAGATCGCGGCCATCGCGCTGCCGTAGCCTTCGTGGCTGTAGGCAATCGCAGTGTTAAAGATATGAAAGGCCATGAGATTGGTGGCGAAGTTGGGACCGCCCCGTTCGCCGCCGCCGCCCGTGTCAATCGTCATCACATAGACTTCGGTAAAAGCGAGAAAGGCGCTTAGGGTGGTGATGATCACGACAAAGGTGATCATCGGCGTGAGCAGGGGGAGTGTAATGTGGCGGAAGCGCCGCCAGCCATTCGCCCCATCAACTTGCGCTGCCTCGTAATAGGTCACCGGGATCGCCTGGAGACCAGCGAGGAAGAGCACCATCGCATAGCCGGCTTCTTTCCAGATGCGCATGATCGCCAGTGAGCTCAGTGCCCAGTCGCTCGTCGTCAGCCAGCGGATTGGCGCAATGCCGACCCAACTGAGGATGATGTTGAGCAGCCCTTGCCGCCCCGGCAGATAGATGTAGCGCCAGACCAGCGCAATCGCGACCAACGGCACAACGTAGGCCGTGAAGTAGGAGACGGTGAAGAAGCCGCGAATCGTGGTGTTGCGAATCGTATTCACCGCCACCGCCAGCAGCAGGCCCAGCCCTACCACTCCCGGCACCACCAGCAGCGCAAAGCGAAAGGTGACGCGCAACGATTTCCAAAAGACCGGATCGTCAAAGAGCAGCTTACGATAGTTTGCCAGCCCGGCAAATTCAAACATGCCTGGCTCCTTGACGTAGAAGCTCCAATAGAACATCTCGGCAATCGGAAACCAGATCATCAGGCCCATAAAGGCCAGCGCGAAAAAGATCACAATCCGGCCCAGGGGGTGTTTAGGTAACCAGCGTTCTGTGTACATGGTGGTTATCATCGCTTCCGGTTTTCTGGAACAGTAAAGACAAGATGACAAGATGAAGGGATGACAAGATGATGTCATCTTGTCATCCCTTCATCTTGTCCCTCATCACCCCGCGGCGGTCAACCACTGTGGGTTTGCTTCGTAATCGGCGGCGCTGAGAATGCTCCATTGGGGGTTGGCGGAGAGGAAGGCGTTGCCCTCTGCTTCTACGCGTTGGAGCACGGTGACAATATCTTCGCCTTCGTCACGGATCGAGGGCAGGATGCGCCCGTGAATATCACCCAATTCCCGGGGTGCAAAGCCAAAATCGACACTATTTTCTGGGCGGTTTTTCATGGCAACCGTGGCCCACTGCGGTCCAGATTCCTCTGAAAAATTCGGATCGGTCCACATCGATTTCAGGCTCGGCTGGATCCCACGTAGCTTGCAATAGCGCGCCAGGTAAGCTGGGCTGACCAGATATTTGTAAAAGGTATAGGCGGCGTCAAGGTTGTTTTCGTTTTGCGCGGTCACGGTAAAGCCCACATCCGGCCCACGCCGGCCATTGACCACGGCGCCGTCCATCGTCGGTGGCAGCACTAGGCCCCAGTTAATGTCAGGATATTGGGTATCCATAAAGCCGTTGAACCAGGTCCATTGGTAGAGGGTGACCGCTTGGCCGGCCCCAAAGCGATCGCGCGAGTTCAGCCCCTCGGCTTTGCTGTCGACGCGGTGGACATCATAGAGATCCATAATGAACTGCCAGGCCTGGATGCCCGCATCATCGGCATGCCGGTTGCTCTCTTTGGTTGGAAAGATATTGCCGTCGATTGGTCCCGCCATCTGCAGGCGTAAATCTTCATAGACTGAATACTCATTGGCAAAGATGGCCAGGCCCGAACGTTCGAGGATATCGCCATTCCAGACCGTCGCCTCCTTGGCCCACAACAGGTAATCAGTCCAATTGGTGGGGATATCTTCCGGGGTATAGCCCAACTCGTCGAGCAGATCGGCGTTGTAATAGAGCGCAGCACTAAAGACGCCGTTGGGCAGGCCATAGAATTGCCCTTCGCCGCCAGTGGGCGAGATGCGATAGAGATTAGCGGTCAATTCGCCCATTTCCGTACCCACGTCGAGCACTTCGTCGGGGATCGGCCGCAGCACCTCTTGTTTCGTCAGCGTGTCGAGGAAGGTTTCGTCAATCGCTGAGACATCCGGTGCATTGCCGGCGGCCTTGGCGGTGAGCAACTTCTGTTGCAACTCACTCTCCGGCACAAATTGCATCTCGACCTTGATGGCGCTGTTGGCCGCTTCAAATTCGGGAATGGCGGTCTCTTCGGTCATCTGGTTGATCGTCAAGCGGTCGGTGAACCAGGCAATGAGATTGGTCGTTGCAGCACTGGCCGGTGCCGCTTCGCCACCGGTTGGGGCGGGCGCGGCCGCAGGCGCGCAAGCTGCTAATGCCGTAGTCGCGGCGACGGTGCCGCTCAAACGCAAAAAGGTCCGCCGGCTGAGCGCTTTCGATGACAAGGTCTGCAACTGCATGGCAAGCTTCGTCTGCATGGGGCCTCCTTTGGCAACAATCGATCTTCGGTTGTGAGTTGAACATGGGGGGGAATGGGTGAGCTTGGCGCTATGATAGCGCGTTTGCTGGAAACGCGCAAGTGGGGATTTTTTACCTTCCTCAGCCACTGCTACCCGTTGCGCTTAGCCAACAATTGACGCAACCTGCCCTTTCCCGTAAACTTAGGGTGGGACAGTGCGCGCAAGTGTACTCACGCCGCGTGTGGTCAGTCAAACATGTCTAAACGTGTGAGGAGCATTTATCCGATGGCAACCTTGACTAACCCCTTCGATCCGGCGGCGCTGGCGATCTATCACTTTGGCGATGATGGCACTATCCCCAATCATCCCACCCTGCCGCTGATCGTCTACAAGGGGGTGCTGCGGCTAGCTGCTCAGGATCCCGCAGTCACGGCCGAGCAACTCGTTGCCGCCAACGGCTGGCATGGCAGTTGGCGCAATGGTATCTTTGACTTTGCCCATTACCACAGCAACGCCCACGAAGTGCTGGCGATCTGTCGCGGCCAAGCTACAGTGCGCTTTGGGGGAGCAACGGGCGAAACACTCGTGGTCGCTGCGGGTGATGTCGCCTTGTTACCCGCCGGCACCGGCCACCAGCGGCTCAGCCCCAGTGGTGAGCTGCTTGTAGTTGGGGCCTACCCGCCGGGGCAGTCGCCCGATCTTTGCCGGGGTAAAGCTGCTGAGCGCCCGTGGGCACTGGCGCAAATTCAGCAGGTGGCGCTGCCGGTGCGCGATCCAGTTTATGGCGCGGCGGGGCCACTTTTTACATACTGGCGCGCATAACATTCCTCGTAACCACGCAGAGCGTGGTTATCCAGGTTGGACGCTCTGCGTCCCCGGCGGACGCAGGCGTCCAACCTGGATGCCGCCGGCGGGAGCCCCCCTGGGCGCGACGGCACAAGCCTTCCGATCTCACCCATTCTGCTTCGTCCCGCTGTACGTAAACGCGCCCCCGATCATCTTGATATACTCCCCCTCATCCACCCCAATCCGCTTGCCGCAGAGACAACTGACCGCCACCCCCTCCTGCTTGCTCTCATAGTGGCGGGTGATGCGATCTTTGTAACAGCGCAGCACTTGCCCCTGCCCGATCTTCTCGTATTTCCAGAGTTTGCGTTTGCACGCCGCACATTTGATCGTCAACATAGGGCTATTATACGTTGATCCTGACGATTTTACCCCTCTTAGTTGTCCCCATCTCCCACTTCGAGTACAATAGACAAAAGTGTATACCAATTACCCCGTCACCAAAGCCCAAAGGAGAAACCGCCATGAAAGCCATCCGCGTCCATGAAACCGGTGATGTGAGCCAACTACGCTATGAAGATGCCCCGCTGCCGGAACCCAAAGCGGGCGAAGTGCGTATCAAGATTGAAGCTGCCGGCTTGAACTTCATCGATACCTACCACCGCATGGGCTGGTATCCGCTGCCCAAACCCTTCATCCTGGGGATGGAAGGGGCCGGGGTAATCGATACGGTGGGGGCGGAGGTCAGTGACTTTAAGCCCGGCGACCGTGTGGCCTATTGTATGCAGCAGGGTGCCTATGCCGAGTATGCTACCGTGCCGGCGCGCATTGTCGTGCCCCTGCCCGCCGACGTAACCGCTGACCAAGCCGCCGCCGTAATGCTTCAAGGAATGACAGCGCACTATCTCACCCACAGCACCTACCCGCTGCAAGCCGGCGATATTGCCCTTGTCCACGCGGCGGCGGGGGGCACCGGTGCGCTCGTCGTGCAGATGGCGAAATTGCGTGGTGCCCAGGTGATCGGCACGGTCGGCAGCGAAGACAAAGCAGAAGTTGCCAAAGCGGCCGGGGCTGATCATGTGATCATCTATACCAAAGATGATTTCGAGGCCGAAGTCAAACGCATTACCGATGGCAAGGGCTGTCACGTGGTCTACGAATCAGTGGGTAAGGCGACCTTTGCGAAAAGTCTCAACTGTCTGCGGGGGCGGGGCTATCTGGTGCTCTTTGGCCAGGCCAGCGGGCCGGTGGAGCCACTGGATCCACAGATCCTCAACCAGAAGGGATCACTTTTTCTCACCCGCCCCTCCTTGGGCGCCTATGTCGCGACCCGTGAAGAGTTGCTGGGCCGTGCCAATGATCTCTTTGCCTGGATTGCTGGGGGTAAACTCGACGTACGCATTGACCAGCGCTATGGGCTCAGTGAAGCCGCAGCGGCGCACACTTATCTAGAAGGGCGGCAGACGAAGGGGAAAGTATTGCTGATTCCGTGAGCAGCGTTTAACGATGAAAACAATCCTACTTGGTTTTTCCGAAGGTGATCTGACGCCAGCTGATCTGCGTCAGATCGCGGCTCTGGCCCCTGATTATAGACTTTTGATCACCACCGACCAGCAGCAGATCGAAACACACTTGGCCGACATTGAAGTCGCGGTCAGAAGTTTCCCCTATGCGTTGATTCCACAGGCACCCAACCTGCGGTGGATTCAGCTCTGGGGCGCTGGGGCGGACTGGTTGTTACAGCACCCGGCTGCAGTGGCGCTCGACCGGTTGACGATCACCAATGGCTCCGGCATTCATGCCGTGCCAATTACCGAACATATTCTGGGCCTGATCCTGGCCTTTGGCCGCGGTCTGCATCAGCAGATTCGCCAACAGACCAGGCGCGAATGGCAGTCACCAAGGTGGGATCAGCTTTTTGAGTTGCCAGGCAAAACATTGCTGCTAATTGGCGTTGGCGCGATTGGTGAGCGTACGGCCCAATTGGCGGCTGCATTGGGCCTGCGCGTGCTCGGTGTGCGACGTGATCCGACCCTAGGGGCAACCGGTGTCGCGGCGATGTACGGTCCAGCTGCCTTGCTCGATCTGCTCCCACAGGCCGATTTTGTCGTATTAACGGTGCCGCTGACCATTGAAACCCGCCATCTGATTGGGGAGGCCGAATTGCGCGCCATGAAGCCAGCCGCCTATCTCATTAACATTGGGCGCGGTGGCACGATCGACGAGGCCGCGCTCATCCGGGCTTTGCAGGAAGGCCGGCTTGCTGGGGCAGGGCTGGATGTTGTGGCAGTAGAGCCGTTGCCGCAAACATCACCACTATGGACGATGGCAAATGTGATCATCACCGCGCACTATGCCGGGGCCACGCCACTCTACGATGCACGCGCCCTGCCGCTCTTCCTGGAGAATCTGCGTCGCTATGTGGCAGGGCAACCGCTGCACAATGTGGTCGATAAACGCTTGGGATACTAACACAATGCTTGAACCGCTCTGGGCCATCACCCACGATCTGAATCGCCGTTTTCCCGACGGCAATACCCCCTATCAGATCATGACGCGCCTGCTCGAAGAGAGTGGTGAGTTGGCGCGGCAAGTCAATCATTTTGAGGATTCTGGCCTTAAACGCCAGAAACATGGCGCGCCGGACCCGGCCCATCTGGCCAAAGAGATCAAAGATGTCATTCGTTGTGCCTTACAAATCGCGCTCTATTACGAGATTGAAGCCGAAGTTGAGCAAACCTTTGCCCAATCATTAATGGTGATTGGGCCGGAAAAATGATATAGTAGCCTTTATTATGTATAGTCCACTGAAGATCCGCCTCCTTGGGACACCTCAAGTCGCGCTCGATGAAATCCCTGTGACGGGCTTTGTGACGCGCAAAGCGGAAGCGCTCTTCTACTATCTTGCTGCAACGGGACGTGTCCATGCGCGCGATGCGCTAGCCACTCTCTTCTGGCCCGATACCACAGACACCCGCGCCAAAAAAAATCTGCGCGATCTGCTCTTCTTGCTCCGCCAAATTCTGGGTGATTATCTGATCATCACCCGCAACACCGTGGCCTTTGCCCAGGATCGCCCCTATTGGTTGGATGTGGAACAGTTGCGCGCCCAAATGAAACAGGTGACACCAACTGCCGGCCTCGAGGCGCTCCATGGTGTGATCAACCTCTATCAAGGCGAGTTTCTTGAAGGTTTTTTTGTCCGGGAAGCCACCGGTTTTGAAGAATGGCTACTGTTAGAGCGTGAGCAACTGCATGAACTACATTTTCATGCGCTCTCGTTACTCACCGATTATTATATCACCGCCCAGAATTATACTGCTGCCTTACCCTTTACCCAGAAGTTATTGGGTCTGCAGCCCTGGTATGAGCATGCCCATCGCCAACAAATGCTTTGTCTCGCGCACACTGGGCGCTTACACGATGCACTGGCGCAATATGCGCTTTGCCGGCAGTTGTTGTTTGATGAATTAGCCCTGGCCCCCAGTGCCGAGACAACAGAACTCTATGAACAACTGCGGGCCGGCCATTTGCCTGGGGCCAGGGCAACGTTAGCGCCAAATACCTTGGCCACGCTGAAACCCGCGCTGGTACCACTTGTTCAGCTGCCGCCGCACAATCTGCCGCGCCAACTGACGCCTTTCTTTGGGCGTACGATTGAGATTACGAGAATCACCACAAAAATCCTGCAACCGGATTGTGTCTGGCTGACCATCACCGGTGAAGGCGGTGTCGGTAAGAGCCGCTTAGCCTTAAAAGTCGCGCGCGAGCTGCTGCCCTCCTTTCGTGATGGGATCTGGCTGGTGGGCCTGGCAGAAATTAGACCTGGCCTCGATCTGAGCGAACAGTTAGCTGGGTTGATTGGTCAACGCTTGCAACTTTCCTTTGTGCGCACCGAACCTTTGTTACCTCAACTGCTGCGTCTGCTGCGGGATCGCCATTTGCTTTTGATCTTGGATAACTTTGAGCAAGTGGGGCAAGCGGGGGCTGGCTTTATCCATGCGTTGCTCCAGGCGACCCAACAGATCAAGATTATGGTTATTTCGCGCCACCGGCTGAACTATCAAGCCGAGAATCTGTTTGTGGTCGATCTTTTGCCCCTGCCTGATGAAAATGAAGCGCTAACCCTGCCCATAGATCGCTTGTTGGCTTATGCCGCGATTGCCCTCTTTGTCCATCGTGCTGCCCAGGTCCAGTTTGACTTTGTTTTGACGGAAGAGAATGCGCCCGCAGTGGTGCAGATCTGTCGTCTGGCCCAAGGCTTACCCCTGGCGATTGAATTGGCCGCCACGCTGATCCAACACTATGCGTGTGAACAAATTGTCGCGTTGTTGGCACAGGATACCCATCACTTGCAGACAAATTTCCACGATCTGCCACCGCGCCATCACTCGCTGCAAGCAACTCTGGCCTACTCTTGGCAATTTCTGTCGCCGGCCGAGAGCGTGCTCATGGCACAGTTGACGATCTTCCGCGGTGGTTTTACCGCGACCGCTGCCACCGCGATTACCAGTGCCACCCCCGCCCAACTACAACAATGGGAGAGCCAAGCCCTGTTACAAACGCTGGCTACCGGACGTTATGAGATGCATACGCTCATGCACCATTATGCGGCGACCGAATTACAAAAGTTGCCTGCCATTGCGGCCGCCGCCTGCCAACGCCATGCCCTTTACTTTTTAGAACTGCTGGCGCAGACTGAACTGACATCGACGAGTGACGCCCGCACGGTTGAAGCGCTCCACACAGAATTAGGCAATATCTGTCGTGGCTGGCAGTGGTTATTGGCACGCGGCGAATATACTTTGTTGCTGGCCACACTACCCCGTTTAGTCGCCCTCTTTACGATCTCTGGCACACACTTGGCGGCAGTCGATCACTTTGCCCATTCACTTGAACAATTGCGCCCAGCAACCCCGGCGTCCACGCCTTTATTGGCGCAGCTACTGCTGGAGCAAGCTTATTTCTATATCTCGACCGCCCGACTTGAACCAGCCAAGGGACTGATTCAAGAAGCATTACAGTTGGCACAGGCCGTAGATGATCCCGGCCTGAACATGACTGCCTATTGGCGCTTGGGCGATATTGCCTGGGCTCAAGGCGATTATAGTGCGCATCGGGCCGCCTATGAGCAAGCCTATGAATTGGCGCAGACAATGGGCCGCCGCCAAAGTGAGGTGCATTGTCTCTCCAACCTAGGGATGAGCCATGATCTGCGGGGCGAATATCATCGCGCCATTCGTTGTTATGAGGCGGCGTTACGGTTAACGCGTCAGTTAGGCGATGTTGCCACTGAAAATGTGATCTACAATAATTTGGGGGTCAGCAGTATTCTTTTCGAAGATTTTACGCGCGCCCTCTACTATTATGGCGAGAGCTTAGAACTTAGTCGCCGGCTTGGTGATCAAGAAGGGAGCGGTTTTGCCAATCTAAATTTCGGCTTGCTGTATAATACGCTCGGTGCCTGGTCCCAAGCCCATTGGCATGGCGAACGGGCGCTAAAAATTTTTCGGATGATCGGTAATCAGCGTTTAGAAGCTCGCGCGTTGATCCAATGTGGCTTTGCACTGCATATGAGCGGGGAAACCAGCAGCGCGTCTAGTTACGTGCAGCAGGCACTACATATTGCGCGCACGCTTGGCTATCAAGCTGTAGCCGCCGAAGCCTTAACGGCCTGGGGCCAGCTACTACTGGCGCGTCAACAAGTGCTTCAAGCGATTGCCGTCTACCGCGAAGCACGAGCGCTTTGGCAAAAACTGGGGCGGAAACAACGCCTGCTGCTCGCACAGAGTGGCCTTGCCGATAGTTTGCGTTTGAGTGGCGATCTACGAGCCGCGGCGGCGGAGGTCGAACTGATCCTTGCCGCCGTATTCCCGGATGCCCGGCCGGCAACGCTGGGCCTTGCCGCTGCTCCACATGAAACAAAAGGGGCCATGCCGGCCATTGCCGGCCAAGTTTTGTGGGCGTGTTATCAAACTTTGGCGGCCCAAGGTGACCCACGCGCGCTCTCTCTCCTTGATCAGGCCCAGCACCTAATCCAGGCGAAAGCCGCTAACCTGGCGGATGAACAACTACGCCGCTCATTTTTAGAACAAATTGATGCCCACCGCCTGCTGCTAGCCGTGCCTACCACTGCGCAATCCTAATTTTTCTACGCGATCTGAATGTGCTTGCGGCCATCTACACCTCGCAACTTGCCATGTCCGGGCCGATGTTCACCATCATCGTCATGCTGGGTTGCGCGGTCGATTTTCCCAGTAAACAGAGATTCATATTGCATTTTATGCTCCTTATGGTAAATTAAATAATACTATACTGTTATACTAGATAGACGTGGAAAAAACGCGGAAAAAACGTGGAAAAGCGTAGCGGTTGCGTGATGATCTGTAAACAATTGTTACAATGATCTAATCTTTGGCTTGCTGGCCTGAAAACGGGGTAGAACTTGCATAAAGCGTTACAGCTTTCACTCTTTGGTGCAGTCGATATCACCCTGCATGGCGAATCGATCATCCCACCGATCACTGGTAAACCACTGGCGCTTTTGATCTATCTTGCCGTTACCCGTGCTGTCCATAGTCGCAATGCACTGGCGACCTTACTTTGGGCTGATCTGGATGACCACGCTGCACGCAATAATCTGCGTTACCTTCTGCCCAACCTGCGCCGTGTCGTCGGTGATTATTTACTGATCACACCACGCACTGTTGCTTTTGATCTTAGTCAATCTACCTGGTGCGATGTGACAACCGTGCGCCAGACATTGGCCTTGCCCGCAGCGCGCGTCGCCACGGCTGATCTACAGGCGACGCTTGATCTCTATCATGGGGAATTCCTGGCGGGTTTCCGGGTGCGCAATGCCCCATATTTTGAAGAATGGCTGACACTGCAACGCGAAGAGTTACAGCGGTTGGCAGTACAAGGGCTGTACACGCTTGCCCAACGCTATCTGGTTGAAAATCATCTGACCGCCGGCTTGGCCATGACCCAACGGCTCTTAACCCTCGAACCATGGCATGAAGCAGGGCATCGTTTGCAGATGCAATTGCTGGCCACCAGTGGCCAGCGCGGTACCGCGATTGCACAATACCATCAATGGCGCCACCGTTTGATTGACGATCTCGGCCTTGATCCAACTGCGGAGACGCAAGAGCTCTATGCACAGCTTATCGCAGGCGAACTCGGCGAGGATGTGTCCCAGCCGCCCGTGCCGACTTTGCCACATATGGCGCCAGCCACTACGCTGCTCCTACCAACGGCGCACACTTTACCTGGGTTTATCACGAATACCGCGGTTATATTGCCGCCGAAAGATAATCTACCTGGTCAATTAACACCCTTTATTGGTCGCTGGGTAGAAATCACTGAATTGCGCCACATCTTGCTGGCATCGGACAGCCGACTCGTCACCCTGGTCGGTGAAGGAGGGGTTGGTAAAACGCGCCTCGCATTGGCGGTCGCCCAGTCGCTAGTCGAGGTTCGTCCTCAAGTGGCGTCGCCAAACGATCCGACCGCAGCGATCGGTGGGCCAGCATCGGCATCGGCAGGCACGCTAAAATTTCTTGACGGTGTTTGGTTTGTCCCTTTGGCCGGCATGACGACGGCCGGTGATTTGATGGATCAACTAGCGGCGGTAGTGGCCCAGGCGATTGGGCTGCCCTTTAGCGGTAAACAAGCGCTGTTGGCACAACTATTGATCGATTTACGCAATAAAGCCTTGTTACTGTTATTTGACAATGTGGAGCATCTGCTGCCCACCTTCACCGATTTTTTGATTCAACTCCTCCAAGGGGCGCCCTGTATTACGGTACTGATTACCTCGCGTCATATTCTTAATCTGCAAGCTGAGTTGGTCTGGCGGTTGACGGGTTTACCGCTGCCGCTGCCCGAAGAAATGGTCAGCCTGCCGCTGGCCGGCATAAGCGACTATAGCAGCATTACGCTCTTTGTCGAACGGGCCGGCCGCATTAACCGTGGCTTCCGCCTAAGTACGGCGAATCAGGCCACAATCGTGGCGATCTGTCGTCTGGTGGAGGGTTTACCGTTGGCGATTGAGTTAGCGGCGGCCCTGACCAAACGCTACACCTGCGATGAACTGTATGCCGCGCTCAAGCGCGACTATACCATTCTCAGCACCACCCTTGCTGATCTCTCGCCACGGCACCGCAGTATCGAAGCGATGCTGGCCTATTCTTGGCGCTTCTTGACCCCAGCAGAAGCACATGTCATGGCTGCTTGTGCCATCTTTGCAGGTGCCTTTGCCCAAGACGCGGCGACGGCGGTAACGGGGGCTACGCCAACCATCTTGGCTAGCTTAGCCGATCAATCGTTGTTGCAAGCCGCGACGGGGCGCTTTGGCTTACATGAATTAATCCGCCACTATGCCGCCGGCCAGTTAGCCCAATCCCCGGCCGACCAACAGCAAGCCTTGGCGCGACACGCCGCGTACTACATGTCACGGCTGCATGGTTTGGAAGCTGCTCTGTTGGACAGTGTTGATGCGCAGGTAGCTCTGCAAAGTGAGTTAGACAATGTGCGTGCCGCCTGGCGCTGGTGTGCTGAACAAGGCAAGGTGGACTTACTCGCGGTGGGGCTAACAAGTTTGCAATGTTTCTACCGGCTGGCGGGGCTTTACCGCGAAGCCATTCACCTCTTGGAAATGGCGCTTACCGGGGTGCGGCTCGCTACCACCGCCCTCGTTCCCGGTGCCGCTCAGCCGCTACTTGCGCGTCTGCTATGTGACACGGCCCAGTTTTACCGCCGCATTGGCGGCGTTGAGACCGGCGAAACATTGGCGGCTGAAGCGCTGGTGCTGGGGCAGCAATTAGCTGATCCGGCCTTACAAGCATTGGCGTATCATGAGTTGGCGCGGCTTGCGCAAGTGCGCAGCGATTTCCTCACTATGTACAGATGGGCCGAGCAGGGCTGTATACAAGCGCGTCAGGCGGCATTACCCCATCTCACTGCCGAGTGTCTCAATGATTTGGGGATAGCCGTTAGCTCGTGTATGCATCCCTTGACGGCGATCCCTCATTTTCATGAAGCGCTGCGTTATTTGCAAAACACACCCAATCGTTATCTGGAAGCACGTGTGCTGGGCAACTTGGGCTTTTTCCATCTTTCCTGTCATGAGTATCAAGCGGCTTGCCTTTATCTGCCACAAGCGCAAATTTGGCAGCGCCAACTACAAGATCGGGAAAGCAGCATGATCACGCAGATCCTTTTGGGTGATCTTTGGATGGCCTTGGGCGCATACGCCGCGGCTAAACAGGAGTATGAGCAGGTGCTTACAATGATGCAGACGATCCACAATCCTTACTGGAAAAGCTGGCTCCATGCCAGCTATGGACATTTGCAATATTTGTGTGGTGATCCGATGGCTGCGTACATGGCCTGCACCCGTGCCCGCGAGATCGCGCAACAAGGCAAAAGCCATGTCCAGGAACAGTGGATCCTGATCGATTTGGGGCATGCACTCAGTGCTCTAGGGGATTGGGATGCTGCCCGCCACTGCTACCAACAAGCGATCGCACTCAAGGCGGCTGGCGATTGGACCTACCGCATAGCCGATGCTCATGCTGGTCTTGCTGCGCTCTTTTTTGCCCAAAATGAACAAACCACCGCACTTGCCCAGATTGAGGTTGCGTTGGAAATCATCGCGCAACAAGGATTGGCCGCCGCAAAGGAGCCGTTTGTTATTTACTGGACAGCTGTACGGATCCTGCACAAGCAACATGATCCGCGTGCAGTGGCAGTTTTGAAGCGTGCGTCTCAAACGTTGCAAGGAATTGCGAATCAGTTGGAAAATGAGGCACTGCGGCGGTCCTTTTTGGATGAAGTGATTGTCAATCGTTCATTACTGCGTTTATGAGTAGCGTCAGCAAGCGCTTAGCCCCCCAAAAGTTCAAGGCTATTACGCTTGAAGCTAATAGATAACATAATTAAACATCGCACAATCGTGTACTGCGCATCCCCTGATGCGCAGCCCGCTTTGTGTCAACTCTATTTGTTTTGTCTATAAGGATTTCAACCTTGGGTAGCCCACATGTTAAAGGAGTAAGAATGAGTCCACGCGTCAACTTCACGACCATTGCGACTGCTTTGGCCCATCAAGCCTGGGTACCCCCTTTCCCTGCCAACACCGAACGGGGGGTGTGGCGTGCGGTGCATGCACGTCTCGACGAGCAAACGCTTGCAACGTGTTTGGCCGCCGCAGAAGCCGCTGCCAGCACCCCCATTCCCCCCTTGCCCGCAACACTGTGGCTCGACTTTGCGCGCACTGGCTGCCGCGAAAACTATGAGGCCCCTGCCAGCCAACGCCGGCGCATGCTCTGGAACCTGACCCTGGCCGAATGCCTGGAGAATGAGGGGCGCTTTCTTGATCCGCTGCTTAATCTGGCCTGGGCGATCTGCGAAGAGAGCAGTTGGGCCTATCCCGCGCACGAAGCGACCCTGACCGACGTAACCTACCCTTATCTTGATCTGGGCGTGGCTGGCACCGCGTTTACCTTGGCCGAACTGGATGCCTTGGTCGGTAACCAACTGGATCCCGCCCTGGCCAAACGGCTTCGTGCTGAAATTGACCGCCGTTGCTTCACACCCTATTTGACGCGTGATGACCACTGGTGGCTCTTCCAATCTAAGGGGCGCAACGCGGCCAACTGGACGGCGGTCTGTAACGCTGGCATTGTCGGCGCGGCGATCTATCTGGAACGCGATCCAGCTCGCTTGGCCGCAATCATCGACCGTGCCTTACATTCGCTCCCTGATTATCTTGACAGTTTTGATCCTGACGGTGGTACCAGCGAAGGGCCGGGGTATTGGGGTTATGGTTTTGGCCACTATGTGATGTTGGCTCATCTGCTCGCGCAGCGCACAGGCGGTAAAATTGACCTGTTAGCCGGTGATCGGCTGCGTAAGATCGCCACCTTTCCCCTGCGCACCCTGTTGAGCCCCGGCACCTATGTCAACTTTTCCGACTGTGATCCCGCTGTGGTGCTCGAACCGGCGTTACTTCACTACTTGGGTAACCGGCTGGATGTGCCTGATTTACATGGATTGGCGCTCTCTCAATCAGGTACCGCACCACATCGCGCCTACTTTGATTGGGGCTTGCGCAGCCTCTTCTGGCTGCCCCCAACGGACGCGCCCACCCATTATGCGCCGGCCTGCCATGATTGGTTTAGTGGTCTACAATGGCTGTTCGTCCGCATGGATCCGGCCGATCCCAATGCGTTGGTCCTCGCGGCCAAAGGTGGCCATAACGACGAAATGCACAATCAAAATGACGTGGGCAACTTTATCGTGCACTGGCAAGGTGAGTCGCTGATTGCCGATGTGGGGCGCGGCAAATACACCAAAGAATACTTCGGCGAAAAACGCTACGACCATTTTGTCAATTCGTCCTTTGGCCATTCCGTGCCGGTGGTCAACGGGCAGGTGCAGGGGACCGGAGCTGCCTTTGCTGCCCAACTACTCGCACAGCAAGCTGGTGAGCAGGCCGATACCCTGTTGCTCGATTTGACAAAGGTCTATCCGGCCATTGCTGGGCTGCAATCATTACAACGCCGGTTGACTTTCCACCGTGAGCCGCCGCACGGCTGGATCAGCCTGGCCGATCACTTTGTTTTTGCCAATGATCTCTTTGCGGAGGAGTCGGGGGCGTTTGAAAGTGTATTAACGACCTTTCATGCTGTTACGCTGGGAGAAAACGGGGTGCTGATCCAGGGCCACCACGGTAAAATCCGGATTGGTTTTGATCCGGCAGTTGTTGCTGTGCGGCTGGAAGTGCATCCGGTCGAGTTTGATCACGGGTTGCTCGCAGTGCAGCGCATTGTTTTTGCGGTACAGCCGGGCGTGCAGGAGGGCGTGGTTGCATTGGAAATAGTGCCAGTGTAATTCGCCGCTGCCCTTTTCCGTCGCGCGCCGTGTAGTCTGCGTCCTCAGCTGCAGACCGCGTTCGCATTTGCGGATACTCACTACCATTCGTCCGATTAATTCTGAAGCTGATTACGCAGCTGCATTGGCATTCGCCGCCTAGAAGCTGGCTTGGGGATTCTCGCAGAATTTCTGATCCAAGAGTATGCACTCGCCGCATTATGACCACCTCAACAAACGATCACACTGCTATTATCCAAGCTGAACAAGCCCTGGCCGCAGCCCACTTGACCCTCGACCTGGCGACGCTTGACTGCTTATTACATCCCAATTACGTCATCGTCCAGCCCGACGGCACCATCGAGACCAAGGCCGACACCCTCGCCTCGTTGCAGACGGGTGACCGCCACTGGGAACTGGCCGAAAGTGACGAGCTGATTGTCCACCTGCACGGCGACACCGCGGTGGTGACCGGCCGTTGGCGTGGCCGCGGGCGCAATGGTGCGGTAATCTTTGACTACCAAGCCCGTTTTCTCTCTACCTGGGTACAGTCTGCCAAAGGTTGGCGTAATGTTGCTTACATGGCAACAGAGATAGGATAGAAGTAGGAGAGACGAGACATGCCACTCTCCTTGTCTCGTCTCTCGTCCCTTGTATCTACCTTTGCCTACTGTTCTTGCCGAAACTCGCGCTCGCGAATCCCGATTAAGAAGAGCAGGCCATCGAGCCCCAAGTTGGAGATGGCCCGTTCGGCCTTCTCGCGCACAATTGGTTTGGCGTGGAAGGCAACGCCCATGCCGGCGATGGTAAGCATGGGGATGTCATTCGCACCATCACCGACCGCGATGGTCTGCGCCAGAGTCAGATTTTCTTTGAGGGCGATCTGCTGGAGTAGCTCGGCCTTCTTGGGCCCATCGACAATTTCGCCGAGCACGCGCCCAGTTAGTTTGCCGTTAACAAGCTCCAGTTGATTCGCATAGACATAGTCGAAGCCAAGTTGGCGTTGCAAGTGATGACCAAAGTAATCAAAACCGCCGGAGATGATCCCGATCTTGTAGCCAAGCCGCTTGAGCGTGCTCGTCACCCGTTCGGCCCCTTCCATCAACGGCAGGGCCGCCGCGACCTGGGCGAGCACACTTTCATCCAACCCGGCCAACTGTGCCACCCGCCGCCGCAAGCTCTCTTTGAAATCAAGCTCACCACGCATGGCGGCTGCCGTGATCGCCATCACCTGCTCGCCGGCACCCGCCAGCTTGGCCAACTCATCGATCACTTCGGCTTGCACCAAGGTTGAATCCATGTCAAAGACGACCAGCCGTCGGTTGCGCCGGTAGATATCATCCACATGCGCGGAGATATCGAGTCCCAACTCCTGGGAGATCTGGAGCAGGCGGCTGCGCAGCTCTCGCTCATCGGCCACATGGCCGCCCACCGTGAATTGGACCGCGGCCTTGGGATGAATATCCGGGTTGACAAACGAGCGCCGCCCCGAGAGGCGGTTGATCAGATCGATATTCAAGCCATAGTCGGCGCAAAGCGTCGCCACCGCGGCAATTTGCTTGGCGGTCACTTGGCGTCCCATCATCGTGATGATGCGCCGCTCCTTGCCCTGTTCCGCCACCCAGCGCTCATATTGATCGAGCCGGATCGGGGTGAAGTTTACCTGCACTTCCTGTTGATGGGCGGCATAGAGCAATTCCTTCATCACATTGGCGGAAGATCGCTGCTCTGGCAGTTCGACCAGCAGGCCCAAGGAGATATGCTCGTGGATGACAGCTTGCCCAATGTCGAGGATATTCGCAGCACTTTCGGCCAATACACCTGTGATGGTCGCCAGCAGGCCGGGATGGTCGCGACCGGTGATATTAATTAGAAAAATTTCATTCATAGTTGCGTATCTAGCTTTCACAGCAGGCAGAAGCTTGGTTGCCCGCCTGTCAGTACTTAGGAAAATGCATTTCCTGGTTGGATTTGTCTGGCAACATTCTAGCGCAGACAAATTGAATCGACCAGCTATACCACTTATGCTACGTGCTTATTTGTTGACCATCGCCGAAGAATTGGCAAAAATTCCCTATTGACAACCAATTGCAACTATGCTATCCTCTTTCACGTTCGGCTAGCCGGACAATTTATATTCTGCAAACGTTCTATCGGCAAACTAAAATGACGACCCTTTATCCAACACCGCGACAAAATAACATAGTGATTGCGATTAATCCTGTCAATGGGACAGAGGGTATGTTCATTGGTCGTCAGTCCGCACAAATGGTAGCGAGGAAGAACCGGTAACGGTTTTCTCGACTTTTGACCATGTGCGGACTCGAAAGAGTCCGCATTTTTTTTACCTTTCGCCGGCAACCATCATTGATCGAGCGCCTATGGCAATGCAATCATCTATCACAAATCGACATCATCTGTTCAATCGGCCCCTGTGGGGTCGTAGGTCCAATGCGATTAGGCGCAGTGATGCGGCGGTCTGCTTGCGGATGGCGCGTCGTGTCGGTAAGTCTATGCGCGCGATCTGCGGCCAAGTGCCTGATCAGCAGCCGATACATGTCGAAGTAAATTTTAACCAAAGATGGCTCTGCTTGCGCTGGCAATGTCCAGTGCTTTGCTGCTGGCAGTAAGTTGCAGCAACCAAAAGGCGGGCCAGCTGGCCCGCCTTTTTTGTTTCTGGCTCAACCGTAATGCAGGGGTTGACAAGCCCGCCCTGGGCTAAAGCCACAGGGCTACGGGACAACGCCGGGTAAACCCGGCTAGTGGAGCCGGGTTTACCCGGCGTTGTCCCGTAGCCCGGGTGCCCACTGGGCGCGTTGACGGCGGGGTGGGGATGTTCACCCCCGAAGATACCATGAACCTTGTTTCTAGCGAGGTGGAGCAGTGGGCTGCTCGGCGGTCTCATAAACCGCAGGTGAGGGTTCGATTCCCTCTCTCGCTACTGAATCATCCCTGTTTGTTTCCCTTTAGGAGGTGCGACATGAAATTAGCCGAAGCCTTGATTTTGCGGGCGGATGCCCAGAAGCGCGTGGAACAACTGCGCCAGCGCCTTAACAGCAATGCCCAGGTGCAGGAAGGCGAATCACCGGCTGAGGAGCCACAGACATTGCTCGCCGAGTTTGAAGGCGTTGCTAACCAATTGACCCGCCTGATCCGGCAGATCAACCTCACCAATGTTGCCACCAAACTGGATCATGACTTGACGTTGGCGGATGCACTGGCCGAACGGGATATCCTCAAACTCAGGCATAGTGTCTACACCGGGTTGGCACAGGCTGCTGCCGGTCAGCAGATGCGTTACAGCCGCTCGGAGATCCGTCTACGGAGTACTGTCAATGTCGCTGAGATTCAGGCGCAGGCCGACCAATTGGCGCGTACGCACCGTGAACTGGATACCCAGATCCAGGCCGCCAACTGGTTGACGGATTTGATCGAATAGAATTTACACGTTGTAGGGTCACGGTATACCGTGACCCTACAACGCTGGCAGTAACGTTGGTAACTTTTTTGCAAAGGCGAGCATAAAACAGCGTCACCTGTATAACTGGCACCTTGTGGATGCGAGGGGCAGCATCGTGGGCTTAAATACCCCACTAACCGTGTAGCCCAGTATCAATGGTTACAGCTGTATCGCATACTGTTACCGTAACTACCACGTGCTGATTTGCGAAAAAGTGAGGGTGGGATTGGGGATTTTACTGCCATTGAACCCCCTGCTTGTTCGCTTGCGCTGGCTTGCGCTGCTCGTCAAAGCAAGCCGGCAAAAGTGGCTGAGCGTAACGATGGAAATAGAGTTATGACAAAACAAACGATGAA
Source organism: Caldilineaceae bacterium (assembly GCA_022842065.1). The sequence continues at coordinate 20,969 of JALHQH010000006.1, read as the reverse complement.
GACACATCATCTGCTGGCTGACTATCGCCACTTGCCTGAGTTCCCAGCGATTGCGCAGGCAACGGCGGCGTGGGTGAAGGCGCATCCTGCGGCCAGCAAGGGTGATGTGATCCAATGGATTCAACAAAACTATGGGCGCGCCGACTTTCTCAAAATGAAGACGAGCGCGGCCCCACTCCAGATCTTCGGCAATATCGGTGAACACATCCCGGCTAGCGCGGTGGATCAGATGTACACGGTCATGCGCTTGCCGATGGCGACCAAGGGCGCGCTCATGCCCGATGCACACTTGGGCTATGCCATGCCGATCGGTGGGGTGGCCGTGTTGGAAGGTGCGATCTCGCCCTCCTTTGTCGGCTATGATATCTCGTGTATGGTCCAGCTTTCAATTCTCGACATTGAGGTTGCGGCCTTCGAGGCGGACCGTGCCCACTTTGCTGCGCTGCTCCAGCGGGAAACATCCTTTGGTCTGGGTGCCGATTTTAGTCGGGGCCAACGCAAACACGCGGTGATGGAGAGTGATGCATGGCAGGAATTGGGGATTCCCGATAAACTGCGCTCGCTGGCAAAACAACAGCTTGGGTCGTCCGGTGGGGGCAACCACTTTGCTGACCTGGTCGTCATCGAACTATTGAGCGACCTGGACGCGTGGCACATGGGGGACAAACTGGTGGGGCTGCTGACCCACAGCGGCAGCCGTGGCGCAGGCCACAAGCTGGCGACTCACTATGTGGGCAAGGCCGCGGCTCATACTAACCTGATCGCCAAAGGGGTGCCCAAGGGCTATGAATGGCTACCGCTGGATCACGAACTGGGCCAGCAATACCTGGGCGCAATGACCCTCATGGGCGAGTACGCCAAGGCCAACCATGACCTGATCCATGATCATTTCACCAAGGCTGCTGGGGTGCAGACCAAAAAGCGGATCTGGAATCGTCACAACTATGTCTGGATCGAGGGCAACGAAGTGATCCACCGCAAGGGGGCCACCCCCGCCGCTGTTGGCCAACTGGGGTTGATCCCCGGCACCAGTGGCACGCCTTCGTATCTGGTGCGTGGGCTGGGCAATGCTGAAAGTCTGCACTCGTCTTCACATGGGGCAGGGCGTTGGCATTCGCGTACCGAGGCCAAGCGTCAACACAACGAAGCGCGCTTCCAAAAGCACATGGCGGCCAATGACATTCTGCACTTCGGCCTCTCTCCGGATGAGACCTTCATGGCCTACAAGGATATCGAGATGGTCATCGGCTTACAGGCCGGCCTGCTGATCGAGCCAATCGCACGTATGACCCCACGCGTCGTGCTTATGGGTGGCCAGGCGGATGATGGGGATTGAGGGATTTTCTTTGCGTAGCGGCACGACATGTCGTGCCGCTACGCAAAGCTACCGTTTATTTATACCTGCCACTCTTTACAAAGGTAAATACCAATGCCACTTTCCACTTGCCATTTACAAACTTACCCAACGGCAACCCCCTTTCTCGCCAAAATGCGTCCGCTGCTGGAAGCTAATGAGGCGCGCAATGGGCTGATGCTGGGGATAGCCTTGCGGGCGGAGACAGATCCTCACTTCTATGGCAGTGACCCCTATTTTGCCACCGTTGCTGATGCCAACGGCATTGTTGTCGCCGCCTTGATGACGCCGCCCCACGGCGTGATCCTCTACTGTGACCGCGACCCTGCCGATCAGGCAACGATTAACCCCGCGCTCCAAGCGCTTGCGCACAACCTGCAGGCGGGTGGTTGGCCGGTGCCAACCGTGCAAGGACCAACTGCTATTGCCCAGCAATTTGCCCAAATTTGGGCTAACCTAACCGGGGTTACCTACCAACTCGCGACCGAGTTACGCGTCTTTGCCCTCCACCAGGTGATCCACCCCGCCTATCCACCCGGTCATTTGCGCCCAGCAACGACGGCTGATCTGGCGCTAGCCATCCAGTGGTTTCAAGCCTTTGAACGTGAGATCCATCTGGATGAAGCAGATTTCCAGGCTGAGGAACGGCTGCATAAAGTGGTTAGCCAGCGCATCGCTGATGGGTATCTCTACTTTTGGGAGCATGGCCAGCCGGTGAGCATGGCCGGCTTGACCCGACCCACGGCACGCGGGATCACGATTGGCCCCGTCTACACGCCGCCCGAACAGCGCGGGCATGGCTACGCCTCTTCCGCCGTGGCGCGCCTGAGCCAGCAAATGTTGGATGCGGGCAAGGAATTCTGCGCGCTCTTTACTGACTTGGCGAATCCGACATCGAATCACATTTATCAGCAGATTGGTTATCGGGCGCTGGGGGATTTTACGTTGTATCGGTTTGTGTAGTACCCATCAGTATACAAGATGTTGAGGTGAACGAAGATACACAGCAGTTTGCAGGGATGCTGTGTATTGACTCTTATATTACTATCGAAAGGGCAGCGTGCCGCGTCAGATCGCGTTTCGCCTGAAGAAAAGCGCCTTCTTCCAATTCAATCCGCTCCTCGATAATTCGGGTAAGCCATGCTTCCAAGCTTCTTTCACGATGCAATCTCGCCAGAAATGCTGCCCGTTCTGCAAGTGCCGGCGGGATTTGTAAGGAAGAACCAGTGGTTTTCTGTACTTGGATTGGTTCTTCCCACGCATTATCTTCATCTGCGTCAGCAATGATTCGTTCATCAATTTCTGCTTCGGTCACTGTTACAGGAATAGAATTCATTTTATGTATCCAAAGGCCATCCAGTAATAATACGCACTATGCCACGCTGCTTGAGTTGGAAAATGAGTTTGAGTCTGCGTCCGCCAATTGTACTGCCAATCAACTGATAACGATCTTGATATTGTTTGTTGCGGCGTACTTCAAAATCAGAAAAAAAGCATTGTATGGCTTCATCAAGGGTAACATGATGAACAGCAAGCTTATCATTCTCAAAATCATATTCAAAATCTGCTGGAACAAAACGGCTCCAATTGACCATTACCTACTCACTATGCAAGCTGTCTCAATGGTTTGCGCTCAAGAACTTGCTTGATCTGATGCTGTAGGATACTGGACTTCCTGCGTTTACGCAAAACTATGTTGGTCGTACTGATCGGATGATTGTGTGTCAAAGTCCTATGCTTTTTGTTACCCTGTTATGTAATTTAGCTTTTTGTAATCTTTTGTGTTGTTCTTGCGTAATTTCGTTAGCATGTCGTCTATAAAATATCGTTGACGTAAGCCAGCAAATGAGTTACCCTACAACTGCATACAATGACGTAGTGCCACGGGAAATCAGTAGCCCTTGTTGATGGCTGAACCGTTGGTGGCTATGCTGCTTTCCCGTGGGGATTCCCACGGGATTTTTTTGTTCCTCATTACCTTATAGATAACACAATCAAACCTGGCACAATCGTGTACTGCGCATCCCCTGATGCGCAGTACACGATTGTGCCAGGTTTCTCTGCTTTCTCTATTAGAGAAAGTCGATAGTTTTTCAGTAGATCAGCGATAGGTCAGTGGGAGTATCATGGCGGCTGCGGATGAATCCACAGCCTGAGATGCGAAACCCGCTTAAGCGGGTTTTGGTATCAGCCCCAGGTTGAAACTTGGGGACTTACCGTGTTTCTCTATCCTCTCATCAACCCAGGAGCAGCCGATGAAGACCTTTATGCAAGCTACCCTGTCTGTGATTGTGATGCTGTCGATGACCCCTTGGCCTAAACTAACCTCTGTTAGTGTGTTTGCTGGCGCTAACAACGGTGCTGCTAGAGATAGCAGTATGGCGATTCATATCAATGAAATCATAGACTTAGACACCTATGATCCTGGCGGCGACGCAATAGTTGGGCCAGTTGTTAGTGCGACAACTCTTTTGGAAAATCAAGAGTATTCATTGACTATTTCGGGAACTTTTAGTTACTGGTTCCCAAACTGGTGGTTTGCGATTTGCAAAAATAGTATCCCTGAAGGTTTGCCTCAAAATCCTTCCCCAAATATCCAAAATGGAAAAGCTGGCGCTGACCCACAGTATATTTTTGCCGCACCAAATGGATGGACTGGTTGTCAAAATAGTGGACAATTTCCAATTTCCTTTGCTCCAATAGAGGTCAGCACAAACAACGGTATAACCTGGTCAAGGCCAACTCCAATAAATTCGGCCTATCCTTCTCCGATGAGTTTAACACCACCCTCGATCCCCAGTGGTCCTTTGTCGATCCCCGCGACGATGCCACCCAAAGTGTGGCGGCGCGCCCCGGCTATCTACGCATAACGGCACCCACAGGCAACGATCTCTATCCTGTCACCAACTACAACGCCCCACGGCTACTCCAACGCGTTGCTGGTGATTTTGCCATCGAAACGCACATTGAATTTGCCCCCGCGCTAGGCTACCAAGGGGCCGGCCTGCTGGTCTGGCAAGATGACAACAACTTCCTCCGTTTGGAACGGGGCAATGCCGGCATCGAATCGCCGGATGTGAGCGGCATCCGCTTGGATATCGAGCAAAACGCTGTTTATGACGCCGTGGCCCCCACCAGCCAACGCCCAACGCCAACCACCAATTTCGAGCTGCGGCTACAGCGTAATGGCAGTCGCTTTATGGCCTGGTGGCGTGAGCCGGGCCAAGCGTGGGATTATATCGGCGGCACCGACACGGCCTTTAACGATGAACTCCTGATTGGATTGGCGCTGATCTCTGAATATGGTGTCACCCAAACCACCGCCGATTATGACTATTTCCATATCACTTGCCCAAGCAGCCTGACGCCACCGGTCAACTTACAAGCGCGCACTGGGCTTAATGCTGTCCTGCTCGCCTGGGAACCGAGCGCCTCGTTTGGGGTGACTGGGTATCACATTTATCGGCAAGCGGCGGGCGAGGCGACCTTTACGCCGCTTACCAGCGCGCCGGTCACGGGGTTGGTTTATCGCGATACCACTGTGAGCAATGCCGCCCAAAGTTATACCTACTATGCCACCGCAGTCAATGCTGCCAGCCAAGAGAGTGATCCATCGAACACGGTCACGGTTACGCCAGGGACATTAACCTTGCTTCTGCCTACTGTTTACGCCCAACCGGGCATGACTACCACAGTGGCGGCCAGTCTGGAAAATGGTGATGGCCTCTGTGTTGGGTCGATCGATATGGACGTGCGTTACAACCCGCAGATCGCACGGGCGACCAAGGTGACAACCACCAGTTTGACGCAAGGCTTTGCGCTTAGCTCCAACTTTGCCCCGCCGGACGGAGTAAGGATTGCTGGTTTTGGGAATAATTGTCAACCATTGAAGGGGCCAAGCCCCCTCCTTGGCATCGAATTCCTGGTGCAACCCACGGCCGCGCTCACCACAACCCTCAACTTTGTGCCAGGAAAAGACAATACTGCTCTATATGACAAAGATAATTTGTCCACTGCCCTGCCGCTGACCTTAGTCAATGGGCGGTTGATCGTGACGACGAATGGCGGTTATCAACGGGGCGATGTCAATGGCGATGGCGCTGTCAATACGGCTGATGCTTTGCTCACTTTGCAGCTTGCCTCAGGTGTGGTGCTCCCGACTGCGGCGCAACTGAGTGCCGCCGATGTTAACGGCGACGGGGTGATCAACGCCGGGGATGCGGCGCTCATCTTCTACTTTGTAACCCACCAAATCTGGCCCGCCGCCTTGCCTGGGGAAGCGTTGATCACCAACGCCAGCGGCGACCCCGTGGCCCTTCTGCCCCTGGCGGTTGCCGGTAATCAAGGCGATGAAGTCGTGGTGCCGCTCCAACTGAATCAGGGTGCCACTGTGGCGGCCACTACCTTTATTGTGCGCTATGGCCAGGATCTCGCCTATCAACGCTTTGCCTTGGACCAGCACTTAATCGAGCTAGGGTACGCTTTGACGGTCTCCCCTTTTGGTAAGCGTGAGGTGCGTATCGGGCTTGTTGGCCCCCAACCGTTAGCCGCCGGCCCTCAGCTCCTTGGCCATCTTCATCTCCGTCTGGACCCCGATGCAACCAATGCGCAGACCCAAGTCGCCGTGGTTGGCGCGTGGCTCAGCGATCAAGCTGGGCGCGATTTTAGCCTATCGATCCTGGATCGCACGGTGGTCGGCGGCGAAAGCGCGGTCCATGTCAATGAACGGGTTCATCTGCCGGTGATTTTGCGGTAGATTGCCGCAGGCTAAACGGGTGGCACGGCTAGAAAATCGCGCCCGCTTGAAGCAATGTGCTGTCGGTTTCAGGTGACCGGCACCTCGCAGGTGCCGGTCACCTTGGCTCAAGCTTTTGCTTAAGCCCCAACGCTCATCAGCCCATCAGCTGCCGGCTATGCAACCGCGCCAGGTGATTCATTCTCGACGGCCTTATCCGCCGCGATCAACCTTGCCATTAACTCTTCATGGCTGATCGTCTTGCTTGGATCACGCTGCATTTCATCACGAATGCGTTTGGCGGTTAGCAGCGTTTTGATGTGTTGCAACTGTGTGATCAATGCTTGCCCGCCAGGGGGCATTGTGATTGGCTCTCGTTTCAACATAACTGCTCCTTCCCATCCTTCCTATCCTACTCATCCCACGGCAGCGGCACGCCCAGCCGTTCGCTGGCAGCGCGGGCGTTTTCCTGTTCCATCTCGCCGTAGCGGATGCCGTTGGTGCGATGTTTGGCCATGATTTCGCCTTCGACGGCACCGGGCAAGAGCGAGCGATCATAGCCGGGCATGGGGCGGTAGTAACTTTGGATATCCCGCGCTAGTCGATCACTCTCGGCCTGAAAAACTTCCAGCGGGACGACGCTGCCCACATCGATGGCTAGGACCATGCCGCCCATGCGTGCCCCACTCCAGCGGGCCCACGGCGCATCGTCAAGGGTGAAGCCGGTCAGCCCACCGCCCATCAATGTGGCGACGGCGCCATAGCCGACACTCTTAAAGAACGCCGCGGGGATCATCGAGAAGAGCGCTTCAAACTCGGCGCCGCGTTGGTTGTCGGCGAGGATACAGGTGGCCGCATCCAGTACCAGCTCCGGTTCTTCACCGCCGGGCAGGGCAAAACAGATGGGTGGGTTGCCAAAGTAACCGAGGTGACCACCGGGATTGGGGCCACCACCATCGGTCTCTGGTTTGCCTTGGTTGCGATAACCTTGCACCGAAAAGCCGATGCATCCCTGCTCCATACACATGCGCGCATAGTGACCAGCCGAGCCATAGTGGCCAATATAACGCACCAGCCCCATGCCCATCCCCACCTGTTTGGCCTTGGCAATCGCCTGTTCGGTTGCCTGGACCATCGGCCAGTAACCAAGGGTGCCGTCGCCGTCGATCACCGTGGCGGTGGGCGTCTCGTGGACGACCCGTAGATCGGGTTGGGCATTTAGTTTGCCCTCGGCAAAGAGCCTCGTGTAATTGTTGACCGTGCGCGTGCCGTGGCTGCGCACCCCGCGCAGATCCGAATTGACCAGTAAGCGGCTGATGATCGCGGCATGTTCATTACTCAGCCCCGCCTTTTCAAAGCAGGCAATGGCAAAAGCCAGCAGGCGTTCCTCTTGGACCGCAACAAAATTCTCCGGTGGGCGATTCATGGTTGACCTTTCTATTCGTCCGTGTAATTCGTGATAGTGGGATGACAATATGATAGGTTAACTGGGCGTTGGCGACAAACGATAAAAAAGGGTGTTTGCCCCGGTGACGCGCCCAATCGCCAAAATTTACCGGTTTGTCCCTGCGCGGCTTCTGTGCTTAAATATTTTGGCAACGATTCAGCCTAACCAAGCGACACCGAATTTAGAAAGCAACGAAGCGGATACTCACCCATGACCAATACTCGCCCAAAAATCGCCGCCATCTGTACGGTTGTCCACAAATATGCCCATGCCCAACACTTTATTGATCGTTTTCTCGAAGGCTATGGCTGGGATAGCCAGCACCACCGCCCGCCGATGGATCTCGTTTCGCTCTATGTCGATCAAACCCCTGACGGGGATCTGAGCCGGGATCGGGCCACACGCTTTCCAACCATGCAGATCTACCCAACGGTTGCTGATGCGCTCACGTTGGGGACGAATGGCTTGGCCGTTGACGGCGTGCTGCTGATCGGCGAACATGGCGAGTATCGCGCCAATGCCAAGGGCCAAACCCTTTACCCGCGCTATGAACTCTTCAAGCAGATCGTTGCGGTCTATCGGCTGGCCGGGCGCAGTGTGCCGATCTTCAACGATAAACATCTTTCGTGGCGCTGGGATTGGGCGAAGGAGATGTACGACCTTTCGCGTGAACTTGGCTTTGCGCTTATGGCCGGTTCCTCGCTGCCGGTGACTTGGCGCACTCCCGCCGTCGATCTGCCGCTGGGGGCTACGGTGACCGAGGCGCTCTGTGTCTGCTACGGCGGTGTCGATAGTTATGACTTTCATGGCTTGGAAACATTACAATGTATGGTCGAGCGGCGCAAAGGGGGTGAAACCGGCGTCAAATGGTTGCAGGCGTATAAGGGCGAGCAGGTGTGGCAGGCCCACCATGAGGGTCTTTGGTCGCATGAACTCTTTGAAAGTGCGCTCAGCCGTAGTCATACCCTGACGCCGTCGCGGCCTGGCTTTAACAACAACTTGCCCACCTTTGACGAACTGCGCGAACTGGTCAAAGAGCCGGTCGCTTACCACTATGAACATCATGATGGGCTGAAATGTACCATGCTCCTACTCAATGGGCTGGTGCGCGATTTTAATTTTGCCGCCCAGATTGCAGCGGTTGAAAAACCTTTTTCCACCCAGATGTTTCTGCCCATGCCGCCGGCCTATACCACGCTGGCTAACTTCTTCTCCCCGCAGGCCAACCACGCCGAGCAGATGTTTCTTACTGGTCGCGAGCCCTATCCCCTAGAACGCACGCTGCTCACCACCGGCCTAACCGAAGCGGGCGTTGACAGCCTCCATCAAGGCGAAATCCGCATCGAGACACCCCACCTAGCCGTGGCCTATCAACCCAATCCCGCATCGACCTTCTGGCGTGATCCGCGCCCCGCCTACCAGCCAACGCCGGCACCCCTTCACCTAACCACCCCCCGCAATTACTCCCTCCCCAACCTGGGGAGGGCCGGGGAGGGGTTGCCATTTGCCAAACCCCTACGCGTCGCCGTCATCGCCACCATTTACCGCCTACGCTCTCATGCCCAACACTTCTGTGACCGCCTACTCACCGGTTACCCTGTGGCCGGCGGCTGGCATCGGCCCAACATCGAGATCGCCGCCCTCTATGTCGATCAGCGGCCGCTGGGCGACCAAAGTCTGGACCGGGCGGGCGAATTCAACTTTGGCCTCTATCCGACGATTGCCGAAGCGCTGCGCTGTGGCGGTGACAAACTGGCGGTTGATGGCGTGTTGATCATGGCTGAACATGGCGAATATCCGAATAACGAAAAGGGGCAGAAGCTCTACCCGCGCTATGAGTTCTTCAAGCAGTGTGTCGAAGTTTTTGAACAGGATGGCCGCAGTGTGCCGATTTACAATGACAAACACCTTTCGTATAGTTTTGTGAAGGCAGACGAAATGGTTGCTGATGGGCGGCGGCTCGGTTTCCCCGTGTTGGCCGGTTCCTCGCTGCCGGTAACCTGGCGGCTGCCCGATGTTGAATTGCCCCTTGGCTGTGCAATCGAAGAGGCGCTGATGGTCGGCGTTGGCATCTCGGACCCAATGGATTATCACGCCTTGGAAGCAATGCAATGTATGGTCGAGCGGCGCAAGGGGGGCGAAAGCGGGGTGCGTGCGGTACAGTTGATCGAAGGTGATGCGGTCTGGCAGGCAGGGGAAGCGGGGCAGTGGTCCAAACAACTGTTGGATGCTGCGCTCTCGCGCAGTGACTCGCCGCTCGGTTTCAGCACCGAGGATGGTCGCACTCAGGATCTGCTAGGCAGCGGTGAATTACAGCGGCTGGTCGAAAAGCCGGCGGCTTATTTGATTGAATACAACGACGGGCTGCGCGCCACGCTGCTCATGCTCAACGGGGCCATTCGCGATTTCTGTTTTGCCGCCAAAGTGGCGGGCGATCCCAAGCCGGTCTCTACCCAATTCCTGCTCACACCAGGGCCGAATGTTACCTACTCGGCCTGCCTGGTCAGCAAGATCGAAGAGATGTTGGTCACCGGCCGCGCGCCTTACCCTGCCGAGCGCACGTTGATCGTCAGTGGCATGTTGGAGAGTTGTTTGACCTCTAAAGTAGCGGGCCAAGTCCGGCTAGAGACCCCACACTTAGCGGTCTCTTATCAAGTGCCGGTGCAGTCCCATCATGCGCAGTGGTAAGGTGACGTCCGCTAGCCGAGGGTTAAAACCCTCGGCTACCATCTGCCGTCACTCCGTGACTAGTCTGCTACTGTCACTGAATCCGCTTTATGTTGAACCAGAATTCCTATGCTGCGGTTGAAATGAGAACCGGAGTTTTCACCAGTGTGAAAAACTCCGATTCTCATTCAGAGCGAAGTATAGAATAGTTTCCAGGCGTTACCCAGCTTCAAGTCGAGGCTGTGCTTAATCATCCACAATTGCTGGAGTCAACCGCATGATCATCGAGTGGAATGTTCATATTTTTAGCGCCGACACCGCGCGCTATCCCTTTCATCCCCGTGCGGTCTACACCCCCGATCCAACCAACCTATCCGCCGATCCCCTGGCGGATTACCTGGCCCATATGGCGACTGAAGGGATCGACCGCGCCATTCTGGTCCACCCGGAACCCTATGGCGATGACCATCAGTTAGTGCTCGATTGCCTACAACGCGAGCCGGATCGGTTCCTGGGTACCAGTCTCTTCTATCCGCATGATGCCGATGCGCCGGATAAGTTGACGGCATTGGTAGCGCGGGAACCCAAGATCATTGCCACGCGTTTTCATGCCCACCGGGGCAAGCTGAATTACCTGGAGAGTTTTGCCGAACCAGGGGTGATTGCGCTCTGGGAACGGGCCAGCCAGTTAGGTCTGGTGGTCGAGTTGCACATTGGCCCCGACTTTGGCGCACAGGTAGCGCCGTTGATTGCGCGTTTTCCCAACACCCCTGTCGTGATCGATCACCTGGCCGAGCCGCACATGGGCACCGCGGTCGAGTTCGCCGAAATCCTGGCGTTGGCCCAGTTCAGCAATGTCTACATGAAGCTCTCCGGACTCAATCATTTTGCGACCGACGCGCCACTTTACCTGAGCGCGCGCAATTTCACTCGCCAGCTGGTCGATACCTTCGGCCCGGATCGTTTGGTTTGGGGTAGCGGCACACCGGCGATTGTCGATGCGCATCTGGCGCATCTCTCTGCTGCCGAACGGGATCAGGTCAGGGGCGGTAATCTGGCGCAACTGTTGCCTTGGTAATTTTTACTGAGCCACGAAGACACACGAAGCCACACGAAGGGATGCAAGCTTGTTTTTCTTCGTGTATCTTCGTGGCTCAGTTTGAAACCGACCGCGTCCATCGCGCAATCCCCAACCCAACGCCAATCAGCAGCAAACCGCCCCACTCCAGTGCCGTGGCATACCGTAGCCCCAGCCAGCGCTGGTTGAGCCACGCATCCAGGTGGTGCAAAGAGATTGTGCGTACGAGCAAGAAGGTCACCAGGTAGCTGGCACCGAGGAGGATCAACCCGTGGCGGTGCAACTGACGCCGCTGCAACCAGGCCAGCAGCAGCAAGAGCACGACCCCACCCGCAATGCCCCCCTGGATCAGTTGCTGTTGAATCGACCAGCGCATCCAGTACCAACCCTCTACCATCGCGATGCCGCGCCCTAGCGTCGTCAACTGATCTAATAGCCTAAATTGGCGGGTGAGACCTAAGCTCAGCAAAAACAGCGCAAGCCCACCATAGAAACGGGCCATGGTTGGTGCGGGGCGGTGACGTAAAGGGAAGAGCGCGACGACGGCAAAGGCATAGTAGGCGGTTAAGGTGAGCCGTGTGGCCCACAGCGCTTCACCAAAGGTGGCACGAACTGTAAAGTGGGAGAGGAGGTCAAGTAGCTGCATTCGTCTGGATCAATGGCCTCATAACATGACAACTGGGTAACGCCTGCAACACTTTTTGGTAAAGTCGTGGGCTGCTGATCATAGCGCACATCGGCCCGAATCTGCAACCTAAACAATTTATAATGCCTGATTCTCCATCTGCGGATATTGGGCAGGAAAGAGCACCGGCAAGAGCTGTGTCGCGTCGCCACTAACCGCGATTCCTCCCATTGCCACGACTTCGTCCGGCGACTCGCTCCCGACGACTAATTGGGCCAACGCTTGGCCGCCGCGGATGACGTGTGCGCTTTCGGTAGCGGGCACCACCGTCACTTGGCTGTGATCAATCGCCAACATTACGGCTACATGGTTGCCATCACTTTCTTCAAGGGTGATCAGCAGGTTGCCCTGCCACGATGCATAAGGTGACTGTTGTAGCCGCTGCGCCAACGCTGGTGCCAACTTTGTAAAGAGCGCGGCAAGGTTGATGATGCGCAGCACATACGACCGCGCCGACCGGCTATAGGTTCCCGTGTGGATGCGGCACGAGATCAGTTGGCGCAACCGTTGACCGACGCCACTCTTATAGTGCAGCCGGTCAAAGAAGAGCTCCGTGCATTGCCACTGGCAGGTCAACTGGGCCAATGCTTGCAGACAGAGCAGGGGATCACCGGCCACTTCATCGACCCAGAAGAGTGGTCGATCAAAGACTACGCCTTGGAGCTGGCCCTGGCGTTGGCCCGCTTCCTTGTGGATAAAACATTTACGTTCGCCATCCTCGATCAACCACCCCCTACCCAGGTGTTGGACAGTGCAAACTGCGGTGGTGCTCAATGGCGGATTCTCCCAACGTGGCCCTTGGGCAAATTGGTGACGTAGCGCTTCGCTGATCAGCCCACGATCCAGCTCTGCCTGTAATGTTGGCGCAAGTGTGAAGTAGCGGTCGCCACCGCCGCTGACATAGCCGGCCGGCTTGCCTTGCGCGTCGGTCCAATACCAGCCCATAAACATGCCCGGATGTTTGTTGCGCAGATAGGTTGGGCGTTCGGCCGTACCGGTCAAGTACTGATGAGTTTGATTGTAGATCGCGGCCAGATCGGCACGGTGATTTGGTTCAAAGCGGTGTAACGTTAGTGGTGTCGTCACAGAGGGTAGCTCTGCCACAGCCACCTGCCATTGCAGGGCGCGCCAGCCAAGGACAAACCCCTGTTGCAGCCAAAAGGCTTCATCGTCAAACGAGACCGCCAGGTCGTAGCCCTGGCTGCGCATGGCCGCCAGCGACGATCTCACGGTGCGGGTAATGAGCGCTGTGCGCTGTTCGGCATAGGCGGGATGGGTCACCTCGCAATTAAAGCCAGCCGTCCGTACCCGTGCTGCGCCAATCCGCATGGTGATATCATAGACCTGCATTGCGGTGACAATCTGCCCTGTTGCGCCATCGTCCCCTTGCTTTCCCCCGCGTAGTGCGCCAATCCGTGAGGTTGCCCAGTCAACGTGGCTGTGTGCCAGGCGGCCGGCGCGCCATTGAAAGGTGTCGGGGCGTTGTTCCATTTCCAACAAGGCGTAGATCGCTTCGCCATCTTTGGCGCGATCAGGCGCAATGATGTCAAGCACCTTTTCTTGAAAGTGCGCATCCTTTGAGGGCCGTTGTTCCTGTAAATAGTCTTGTGCCATAGTGGTCATCCTCTCTTTTAGCCGGGTCTTGGCGTCATGTAGCCGTTTTTTAACCGTGGTGACCGGAACGTTGAGAAACGTCGCGATCTCTTGCTGTGAATAATCACCCAGGTAGAAGAGGGTGACCACGCAGCGTTGCGCTTCGGGCAAGGTCAGCAGCGCTACCTGCACCGCTTGGCGCAACTCGTTTTGTTCAATCAGCTCGGCAAGTGAGCTGGGATCGGCAAGCAACAGGGCCGCGTCGTCCAGTGTCACTATTGGCAACTGCTTGCGCCGTCGCAGCCGGTCGCATTGTTTGTAGATCACCGTACGAAACCAACTGGGAAAGGCAGTGGGTTCGCGTAGCTGAATTAGATCGCGGTGAATCTGCACGAAAGCTTCTTGTGCCGCATCTTCGGCCAGGTGAAAATCACCGAGCACCGCATAGGCATAACCCACTGCCATATCCTGAAAGCGGTGCACAATGGTCGCAAAGGCTTGCGTATCACCCATCGCGGCTTGTTTAATCACAGTGTTGAGTTCTTGCATCGTTTGTCACGTTCACTGGTCAAATGTCGTTTTACTAGTGCGAAGGCCTTCACTACTGCACTTGGCTCTGTCACAATTTAATAATTTTTACCCGTGTAGAAAATGTTAAATTGTGACAATCGCTAGTATAAAGACCCACCATGCCTGCCAAAAGGATACCAGCCATTGCGGCAAAGGGTGACCTTTTCACCAGCACATTGACTTTATCTTCTACGCTTGGGCCGAGACCGATCAACTCGCCCCAGCGGATGGTGAGTCGGCTTTGTTGCATTGGTACAGTCGTGACGAGATTTGTGGGGCGGAAATGCCGGAGAATGTGCGCATCCTGGCGCTGGAGGCGTTGGAGCTGTTGGCTGCGCGGTAAACTAAATCAGAATAAAACTCGGTATAGCCCAACTGTGCAGTGCGCATCCCCCGATGCGCACTGCACAGTTGGCTCAGATAAGTTAAGCCGGATACGGTTGACTGTGCGCCACCCGCACCATGGCCTGCACATTCTCCAACGGCGTGTAACGGGGCACAATACAGCCGGAGCCGAGCAAAAAGCCACCGCCGCGCCCGGCCTGATCGATACAGCGCTGTGACGATGCACGCACGACACCCAGGGTGCCTTGCAACAATTCACTCACCGTGTCCACATTGCCAACCAGCCCGACCTTGCTGCCGATCTTCTCTTTGGCAACACTCAGATCAACGGCATGGTCAAGCTCCACCAGATCGGCCCCGGTCGCGGCATAGAGATCGAGCACCTTGGTGCTGTTGCCACAAATATGCAGGATGATACAGTCCACTCCATGCGCTTTCCAGGCCCGAAAAACTTTCTTCAGGTAAGGAAACGAGAAACGCTTAAAGGTGCGCGGCGAGATCACGTTACAAGACGCCAACGAATCGCCACAGTGCAGGATATCTGCCCCGGCATCCCAACACGCCTTGCCAAACGCGATCAGCGCGTCGCTCGCCAGTTCGAGCGCCTGGTGGACGGCGGCTTCGTTGGCCCCTTCCATCTCGGCTTCGACCTGCGCGATCTCCATTAACCACTGCTGCGTGCCGATGAAATAGGAGGCCAAGGCGAATGGTCCCGTTCCCGGCGAGCGCAGCGCCACTTCATCGCCCACCGCGGCGCGCGCCAGCCGCAACGCTTCCAGCATCACCGGCATCCGTCCTTGTGTATAAGGGTCAGGCACAGCCAACTCAAAGACATCCGCCATGCGGGCTAAGGGCGGTTTCAGCAGCGCTGGCACCTCGTCATCACTGCGTGTGGTCTGGCAGCCAAAGCCCTCGGCAATGTAAAAATTATCCGCCCCAATCGCGATCACATCCTGCCCCACCCGCTCGTGGAGCGCCAATTGCGCCCGCACCATCGCCTGTGGATCGGTGTAGAATTGGCGCAGCGGCACACCGGCAGTGAGGGCAGCAATGTCATACATATAGGGCATTGCCGCCACACAGTCGGTTGGTTCCCGGCGCACGGCGCGGCGCACTCGTTCGCGTGAGGTAAGCGTTGGCATGGTGGACTCCTTTTCGTTCGGTCGTCTGGAACAGCGCAGGTTGATTTGCTCTAGCGTAGAACAGAAAAGGTTGTGAGTTCCTGGTCGGGTGGCGTGGTTTTTCCCTGGTTGGGTGGGGAGATTGTTATGCAGAAACCTTGCTTTTATCTTTAAGCCGGACGTACTCATGTAACCTTATAGGTTGCATTTTGGGAACTAGTAGGTTACAATGTTTGTATGATCAAGAGCTTTGCACACGAGGGACTAGAGCAATTTTTCTTAACAGGCAGCAAAGCTGGTATTCAACCACGCCATGCTGCCCGATTACGACTATACTGGCTCAACTGCATCAGGCTCGTTCAGTGGACGATATGAAGATCCCGACATTACGCCTTCATGAACTAAAGGGCAATCGCAAAGATACTTGCGCTGTGACGGTACAAGCAAACTGGCGCGTTACCCTTCGCTTTATTGACGGAGAGGCGGAAGTCGTTGACTACGAGGATTATCACTGAGTGTAAAATGGCAATGAAGATGTACAATCCACCACATCCTGGTGAAATTATCAAAGGGTTATGGCTCGAACCATTGGGTGCAACGATTACCGATGCTGCCCATGCCCTTGGCGTAAGCCGTAAAACGCTCTCCAAGATTATCAATGGCAAGGGGCGCGTCACGCCCGAATTTGCGCTGCGCCTTTCGATTACCTTAGGCAGCAGCCCAGAGAGTTGGTTAGGCCATCAGTCCACCTATGATTTATGGCAGGTTGAACAACAGCGGGCCGCGTTACATGCCGTTCCGCTAATTGTAACAACTGTAGCAAATCGTAAATCTACCCCGCTATCCTTGGATCATCAGCTGGATTAGCTATCAATATAGCGACCAACGCCGGTTGTTGTTGAAACCAACCTTGCCAGGTTGCGGCGGCAACGTCTGTTGGCTGCCATGCCGGCTCACAGGGCAAAACTTGCCGAGGGGAAAACCACCGGCGCTGCTGCGCTGTTAACTGTCCTGCCCAGAGGACATGTCCATCGTCGGCGAAGATGGTTAAGTGGTCACCAGGCTGGAGGGGGTGCATGCCTTCCAACTGCCAGCCGTGTGTGCGATCGGCGCTGTAACGTCGATCCTGAAAGATGTGCCAACGCTCCCCTTCCATGCCCTGCGCCGTATAATCGCTGATCCAACCGTGGCGGACAGTCGTCATAAATTTTGGAGCACCTGCTGCGCCGCTGCCACCGCCAACCTGGGGCTCGACAAGATCGGCACGCTCCGTTCTGCGTCGGGAATCGTCTCGGCTGCCCGCGCCATGGAGGCCTGGGCGAGGACAACGACATCAACTTGCCCCATCAATTCACGGATCCCCCTGGCGACAAGCTGGTCATGGGTGGCGGTATCGCCCGCGGCCACGGCTTGGAAGGCCCCCGCACAAAGGGTCGAGATCACTTCAACCGCTTTGCCTGCCAAGGCCGCACGGGCGTGGATCAGTTCGACAGTCGGTTTGAGTGTCGTCGGAATCGTGGCCACGACCCCGATCCGCGCGCCGGTGGCAATCGCCTTGTCCGCCAGCGGCACGTCGACGCGCAAGACGGGAATGTTGATAAAGGGCTGCGCCGCTTCGACGGCCGGCCCAATCGACGAACAGGTAACCAGGATGGCGTCCGCCCCGGCTTCTTCCGCCGATTGCAGGTATTGGATCAGCCGACGTGAAGTCAGCGGCGTCAGCTTGTTGGCGGCTATCGTATTCTTGATTAGACTCTCGTCAACAATGTTAAAGACCTCCACATCGGGCATTGTCTCGTGGCAAAGTGCGGTAAAGATCGCCGGCAGGAAGGTGCCGGTGTGGATGAGGGCTAAAGTGGTCATGGGTAGAAACTCGCTTTCGTCGAACAGCAGCGGATGTCGCGTTTGGTCGGGACAGTATAGCAACTGTGCCGCGATTGCACCAGTCTAGTTTGCGAGAACCATGCTTCCTGCGTACACTTGCCCTATGCTGTTTACTATATAATCCCCATGACCAACTTCCGCCGCGCTAGGTCAATTGTGGACTGGTTTACGCGGATTCGCAAGCAAAAGCTGAGATGAGAGGATGAATCGATTGCGTTGCATCATGGCCAATCCTCAGTCAAAAAGATGGACAGCGCTGGTTATGGTGTACTGCTGTTTGTTACTCCTGTTGCTGAGCGCCTGTCGCCCCAATCCCAACCCACCTACCGCAGGTGTGCAGAACAACGCCGTCGCGGCGGTGCGGTCATTCGATGGGGCTCGCTCTACGCTATTGACCCCACCCCTGCGCCCCATCCCGCAAGCTGTTACCCCGACCCCGCTTGCCCCTGGTACCGCCACGGTGATTGGCTATTCAACCAGCGGTCTGCCCATCGAAAGTTATACCTTTGGTGCTGGCCCAACGCGTGTCGCCTTCATCGGTGGCATCCACGGCGGCACGGAGTGGAACACGATTCTGCTGGCTTACACGGCGATTGATTATTTCACCAAACACCCAAGGGTCATCCCCTCAATGCTTACGCTCCATATCGTGCCATCTGCCAATCCGGACGGTCAAAAGCTGGTGACCGGCAGTTGGGGTCGCTTTCAAGCCAGCGATGTTCGTGCTGTCGCCGCTGGCCGCTTCAATCAAAACGGGGTGGATCTCAACCGTAACTGGGGCTGTGATTGGGCGGCCGAAGCTCGATGGGGTGCGATGAAAACGAGTGGCGGCACTGCGCCTTTTTCGGAACGGGAGACACGGGTGCTGCGTGATTTTCTGGTCAACGATTGGCAGGGGCGTGGCGCAGTGCAAGGGGTTGTGTTCTGGCACAGCGCCGTGCCGGGCGTCTTTGCCGGTGGCTGTACGGGTAAGTACGCCGCGGCTGAACGTCTGGCCGCGGCCTATGCCGGGGCCGCCGTTTATCCCTATGGCAAGAGCTTCACCCAGTACCCGATCACCGGGGACGCCACCAATTGGCTTGCTTCCCAGGGGATTCCTGCCATTATCGTTGAGCTGGCAACGCAAACTTCAACCGAGTGGCCACAGAATCGGGCTGGTATGTTGGCGGTGTTGATGCAACTGATCAGGACTAGCACAACTGCTACGTCTGGTGTCGATCAACATGCGACTTTTTCCCCTTAAACCAAGTACCAGAGGTTAATCGAGCGACTCGGCCCAAATTAACTTGCTATAACTGCTTGCGCGGAGGAAATTTATGCCAAATGATAATGGTTTCTCGATTGACTTGCTTTCGTTTGAACAGTTAACCGCTGGCCATCCCCCACGAATTGACCTTTTACTGCGCTGCCTTAGTCCCGGCGGTTGGACAGCCGAGCAACGTCAACGTTTACCTGATGGTCTGCGTCGGACAAAAGCCCAACATCTGCTCATCAACTTTGTCTATGACTGCACAAATGATGCGGATGAAGCTGATACCGCGCCGTTTCACCGTATGCTTGCCTGCAAATTTTTTTATTGCAGATCACACAATCTTACATCGAAACAAGTTTTGCCAGTTGTTGTCTATGTGTACGATCCAGCACCCCATGCGCTGGACAAGCTTGGCTTTCGGCCATTGAAACTTGCGGGTACTTACAAGACCGATGTGGCAATTATACGTGATCAAAAGGTGGTTGTTTTGAGTGAACTGAGCAATGCTGCACATAATCTCCTCTTCAAATGTTTTGCGCGTAGCCAGAAGGCACGGCAGGAAGTATATCAAACCATGCTGCAGCGCTATCCAGCCTATTTTACACCACCACTGCGCAATGTGATTACCCAACTTGCTGCATTGACAGAGCAGGAGGTGGATGCATTCGGTGAGGAAATGTATGCTGCTATGGTGACCAGTTTAGGTGGTATACCCAGTTTTGGCAGCCAAGAACCATTCTCAGATCGCTCCCTTGCCGCACTGATGCAAGAGGTAGAAGATTACCTAAATACGATATGAACAACTGCTTATGCAATTAGTTTTTGTATGGTTGCTCGCGAATTTCATTTGCCAGAACCTGTGCCAATCAGTACACTTATCCCCATCACTTCCCACTTAGCTAAACCCATCACCCACACAGGAGGAAACCCATGTCTGTTTTGTTAACCGATCCAACCAAGGTCGGCTTTGATCCAGCGCGCTTGGCCCGCATTCGCCCCAAAATGCAAAGCTACATCGACCGCGGCGTCTTTGCCGGCATCACCACCATGTTGGCGCGGCGTGGTGAAATCGTCCACTTTGACCAAGTCGGCCATCAAGATCGGGCGACTAAAGTGGAGCTGACCCCTGACACGCTCTACCGCATCTACTCGATGACCAAGCCGATCATTTGCACGGCGCTGATGACCCTGCACGAAGAGGGGCGCTTTCAACTTTTTGATCCCGTCGCCAAATATCTGCCGGCCTTTGGTAAGGTGCGCGTCTTGGAGAGTGATGCACGGGGTAATCATCGCGAAGTGGCCCCCAACCAGATCATGACGATTCAACAGCTTTTCACCCACACGGCGGGGATCACCTACAATTTTGTCGAAGAATCACCGGTCAGCACGATGTACCTGGACGCTGGGTTGATGGCCAATGCCCACAGCACGCTGGCCGAGGTGATTGCCGACTTAGCCCGTTTTCCGCTGGCGAATCATCCCGGCGCCGCCTATCACTACGGCATGTCGATCGACGTGTTAGCCCACCTGATCGAAGTCTTGGCTGACCAACCGTTGGCTGATTTCCTGCAGGAACGCATCTTCCAGCCCTTGGGCATGACCAGCACCGGCTTTAGTGTGCCGGCAGATCAACTCGACCGCGTGGCGACGATGTATGGCCATCCCGATGTCGCGACCAGCACCTTTTCGGCGATCTTCACTGCCTGGCAAAATGGGGTCAATGACGAGGTAGATGTGACGCAGACCTATCCAACCCACGGCGCGCCGAACTTTGCCCGCGGCGGGCACGGTCTCTTCTCGACCACAGCGGATTACATGCGCTTCGCCCAGATGTTGCTCAATGGTGGTGGGTTAGACGGCGCGCGCATCCTGGGACGCAAAACGGTGGCATTCATGCATACCAACCACGTCCCGCTGAAACTCCTCCCCTATCGCATTGGGCCCAATCCGCCGACGTTGGGCTACGGCTTCGGCTTGGGATCGCGCGTTTTGCTTGATCCGGCGGCAACTGCGGTAACCGGCTCGGTAGGTGAATTTGGCTGGGCCGGCGCGGCGAAAACCTATTACTGGGTCGATCCGGTGGAAGAGATCGTCGGCGTTTTTATGTCCCAATTTATGATGGCCGTGGAACTGCCGGATCAGGACTTCCGCGTGTTGGCCTATCAAGCGTTGGTGGATTAAGAAGAGGCTCCAAGCGTTCTGGGGACGGGCGATAAAAAGTCTAGTTAACTAGACTTT
>JALHQH010000005.1 GCA_022842065.1 Caldilineaceae bacterium | reverse complement strand
GCGTTCGTCCCAGCGGGACGGTTGACCTTAGCCGGGAAATATCATGATATTCTTGGTCCTAAGGTCAACCGTCCCGCTGGGACGAAAAACCCAGCAAAATTTCCGTCACAGTGTACTAGCGATTGTGTAGAAGTTCTATTACCACCAAAGAACCCAGGTTTTGGATAAAACCTGGGTTCTTTGGTGGACTGCGCATTAGTGTTACGCCGATAGCATTTGCTACAAGCAACTCACTTTATGCCGCAGTCAGTTGTGCATAAGCTAGGTCTAAGGCAGTCGCTAGTTGTTCCGGCGCAATGCCACCCCCCTGGGCAAAATCGGCTTTTCCGCCCCCTTTCCCCCCAAAAGCCTGTAAAACGGTGCGCAACAAATTGCCCATATGAACGGTCAGTTGCGGATGACAGGCAAAACAGAGAGACCCCTTCTGCCCTTCTTGCACCCCAAAGAGCATTACCGTCTGTTCATACGTTTGCAACTGCGTAGCAAGAATCTTAACCATAGCCAGTGGTTTATCGGTAAACGTGGCGCTGATGACACGATAATCGTTAACTGGTGTGGCGTCCGCATAAAGTACAACTGCTTCATAGCGTAACAGCGCGACTTGTGCTGTCTCGATCTGGCGTTGGCTATCACGCAACTGAGTCAACATGCGCTCAATGAGCGTGGGGACCTGCCCGATCTCATTATTAAAGAGCAGCGCGGCTTCGGTGAGTAACTGATGTTTCACGACGTAATCCTGGTAGGCGCGGCGACCGCAGAGAAAGGTTACGCGCACCTGTCCGCGGCGGCGTTCGCTCTTCAGCAACTTAATTGGCCCAATTTCGGCGGTCGTGCGGCAGTGGGTACCGCCACAAGCGGAATAGTCAAAACGCTCAATTTCCACAATGCGGATCTGGCCTTGGACGGTGGGGGGACGGCGCAGGGGGATGGTGTGCAGACGGCTATCCTCGACAAAGTAGGCATAGATCGGTAGCGCTTGATAGACAACATGGTTCGCCGCCGCTTCGACTTGATCAAGTTGTTCCGGTGCAAGTTCTACCACGGCCAAATCCAAGGTTGCCTCAGTGTCACCAAAATGCACCGCGACCGTCTCGTAACCAAAGTGTTGATAAAAGAGCTGGGAGAGCAGATGCTGCCCGGCATGTTGCTGCATATGATCATAGCGACGCGGCCAGTCAATGGTGCCTTCAATCGTTTGGTTAACCAGCAGTGGTGACGGCGCGGCGGAAAGCATATGATAGACCTGGCCATCAGCACCCACAATGACATCCGTTACCGCAAAGGTGCCGAGTTGACCGGTATCATGCAGTTGCCCCCCCGAAGTGGGATAAAAACTGGTGCGGTCGAGGACAAGGGCCGGGTGCCCTTCGATTTTGGTGACACTTTGTACCGTAGCCGTAAAGGTCTGTTGATAGGCGTCGGTATAGTAGAGGCGTTCGGTCACAGCAGATCACACTTTCTACAATTTATACAGTAAACTTTATGATTGAACTATACCAGCAATTGCCCTCATCTTCAATTTTATCCACTAGATCCCGCCAATAATGCTGGCATAGTTACGCTCCTGTCGAGGCAATGGACTAAATGCCAGCTTGATTTGGCGCGCCGCTACGTTCTGCTGGTAAAGCAAGATTACGCCGCAGCAATGCTTAATATGAAATTGAGCGCAGTGTAGTGCGCATCCCCAGATGCGAACGGTCGAAATACGGGAGGGGCTGCGAATCTGGGTTTGCCCACTACACTTTTCCATATTGAGAATTGCGGTTACGCCGGTTAGGGGCTTGACAACTGATGCGCACACAGGTATGCTAAGCTTGCTGCTGTGCTTTCCTTCCCAACACTACCTATATCTTGAAAATTCAGATGTGTTTCGCAACGCTGCCCGCAAGCGCAATTTTCAGGCAGCGCAGATGATCGAGGCTTGACGGTTGTTACAAATTTCCAGTCTGCAAAATAGCCGGATTAAAGATTTAGTCAAACTAACCAAGCGCCGGACGCGGGATCAACAACGATTAACGCTGGTTGAGGGCGTGCGTGAGATCGGCCATGCGCTGGACGCCGGCATCATTCCGGTTGAAGTGTACGGCTGTCCAGCATTACTCGATGGGGAAGGGCAGCTGCTGTGGACACGGCTCGCAGCCCTTGCGACAGTGCAGCCGACGCTCACTTTGCTGGAGGTAACCGCACCAGTCTTTGCCAAGATTGCGTATCGGGATGACAGTGGTGGGCTGCTGCTGGTGATTCCCTATGTAGATCGCCCGCTGACGGCGTTACCATTGCGCGCAGCGCCATTTGTCGTGATCATCGAAGGGGTGGAGAAGCCGGGTAACTTGGGTGCCATCTTACGCACGGCGGATGCGGCAGGGGTTGATGGGGTAGTCGTGTGTGCTGGGGCCACCGATTTACACAACCCGAACGTCGTACGCGCAAGCCTGGGTGCGCTCTTTACCTTGCCGATTGCAGAAGCGACCACAAATGAGGTCCTCAACTGGCTGGCGCAGCACCAAATCCGCGCCATTGCCGCCAGCCCAGAGGGAACCACGCCATATACAGCACTAGCGTTAACCACTGGCGTGGCAATCGTCATGGGCAGCGAAGCACTGGGCCTAAGCAGTGAGTGGCTGGCGGCGGCAGACGCCGTTGTGACCATCCCCATGCGTGGCCGGCTTGACAGTCTGAATCTTTCTGCCGCCACCGCTGTCATGCTCTACGAGGTTGTACGCCAACGCAATTGCTGATCTTTCACCCGTTACCGAAACTTATCTGCGCAGCCAAACGTCATTGATTAACGATGGGCTGGAAGCACCACTACTGAGGTTAAGTGGTGAATCGCATAAACTAGATAAATGGTGGATTCGAGCGATAACTAAGACTGAAATTTGATTGTTATTGACGTATGCCCACCGCTGTGATAAACTTAACATTGATAGGATGGCTGTTTCTATCGTTAATTGCTAGTTATTGTCATAAAATCATGGCCATAGAATCTATGCAGTCGAACATTTCCGGTGAAGCATAGATTAACTAACATTTTGTTAATCAGACAATTATTGGCCAGCTTATTTTGTTGAATAGATTATTATAGCTTTACAGCATCTTATATTATGCACCTATCCCACTCGAATCTACGGTATAATTGACTGCGCCGTGGATTCGGCTTTGAGCTATCTGTGTAGCGGTGATTAATGTGTGGTTATTCGAAAAACAGACGCAAACACAGGGCTTTGAAGCAATAGCAATTGGAACAACTGGGGTAGCATTGAGTCGATTGTAGTCATTGTACAATAGGAATTGCGATGAATTCACTTAACTTACGGAGCGGGATCGTTTATCTGCTGCTCGTTATTGCACTGGGCGCGTTCCTCTATACCTCCCTTGTGCGTCGTACGACGACCCAAGTCACCCCAATCTCGATTGCACAGGTTGCCGAAATGGTGCGCAATAACGAGGTTGAGAATCTTGCCATCAAGGATGATCGGATCACTGTCCGCAAGACCAATGGTGAGCTCTTTCAGTCACGCAAAGAATTGGATATCGGCTTAGTCGAGACGTTACGCAATCTTGGCGTCACGACTGAACAGTTAGAGCGCGTAGATGTCGCGGTGGAAGCACCGCGCTTCTGGGAAAACTGGAGCGGGATCTTACTCGCTCTGCTGCCGCTGATTTTGCTTGGTGCGTTCTTCTTCTTTATTTTGCGCCAAGCCCAAGGTGCCGGGAACCAAGCCTTTAGTTTTGGCAAAAGTCGCGCCCGCATGTTTGCCGGTGATCGTCCCACTGTGACTTTTGCCGATGTGGCCGGTAGTGATGAAGCCAAGCAAGAATTGCAGGAAGTTGTCGAATTTTTGAAAGAGCCCGAAAAATTCGCCGCACTCGGGGCCCGCATCCCGAAGGGTGTATTGCTAGTTGGCCCGCCAGGAACTGGCAAGACGTTGATGGCCAAGGCAGTTTCCGGCGAAGCTGGTGTGCCTTTCTTTAGCATCTCTGGTTCTGAATTTGTCGAGATGTTTGTTGGTGTTGGTGCCAGTCGTGTCCGTGATCTCTTTGAGCAGGCCAAGAAAAATTCGCCCTGCATTATCTTTGTCGATGAGATCGATGCGGTTGGCCGTCATCGCGGGGCAGGCTTAGGTGGCTCACATGACGAGCGCGAGCAGACTTTGAATCAGATCTTGGTTGAGATGGACGGCTTTGATACTGACACCAATGTGATCTTGGTGGCAGCGACCAATCGCCCGGATATCCTTGACCCGGCGCTCCTACGCCCAGGCCGTTTTGATCGACGTGTGACCATGGATGCGCCAGATTTGCGTGGGCGACGGGCGATCCTTGATGTCCACGTGCGTGGCAAGCCCCTGGCGTCGGATGTCGATTTGGATGTAATTGCGAAGCAGACACCAGGTTTTGCTGGTGCTGATATTGAAAACCTAGTCAATGAAGCAGCCATTCTAGCCGCTCGCCGCAATCGCCGCTCGATCAGCACGCCAGAATTGCAAGAAGCGATTGAGCGCATTATTGCTGGTCCCGAACGGCGCAGTCGACTGATCACCCCCAAGGAAAAAGAGATTGTTGCTTATCATGAAGCGGGCCACGCAGTGGCAATGCACTTCCTGCCCCAGCACGATCCAGTCCACAAAGTGACGATTGTACCGCGTGGGATGGCCGGCGGCTATACCATGCCGTTGCCGAATGAAGAGACACTCTTACAGACCCGCGGAAAATTCCGCGATCAGCTTGTTGGGTTGTTGGGCGGCCGCGTCGCAGAAGAGATTCGCTACAAAGATATTACAACCGGCGCCAGTAATGATCTCGAACGGGTCAGCAACCTGGCGCGGGCGATGGTAACCCAATGGGGGATGAGCAAGAAGCTTGGCCCGATTCGTTATGGTGAACGCGAGGATCTGGTTTTCCTGGGGCGTCAACTCAGCGAACATCGCAATTACAGTGACAAGATTGCCCAGTTGATCGATGAAGAGGTCCATGCCCTGGTTGAAGAAGCGCACGAACGCTGCCATACGATCTTGCGCGACAATTGGGATAAGATGGAACTGCTGGTCAAGCGTTTGCTCGAAATTGAGACCATCAATGCGCCCGAATTTGAAGCGTTAATGCGTGGCGAAGTCTCTGCGGATCAAATGGCACGGGCCGTAGAAGCCCGGCGTGCGCTGCGAGGCACACCGGTTGACGAAAGTCGGGTTGGCGGCGAAAAGCGCAAAGATAGTGGGCTCGATCTTGGTGGCACGGTCCCTGCGCCGGCATAGTTGATTGTTTGCTCCTTTGCTGTGAAATGTAAATCAACGTTTTAACCATTTCACAGCAAAGTTCTCGTTTTTCTGTCAAGCGAACGCCAGTGGTAGGCAAGGATCAGCGGCGTGACATTTCCAACAATTAAGCCCTCAGTTAATGGCAAAGTCGAGGCCCCGTTATCAGCAAACGGGGCTTCGCTTATTCCCCCCCAGCGCACGACAACTTTCCCGGTGGAGAAAGTACGCCCGACCAGCCAAACCTTACTCTATGCACTTAGTCACCGGCAAATGGCTGGGGCACCGCTCTTGCGTTGGCTGCTGTTGTTGCTGCTAGGGGCGACGTTGCTCTGGGGCATGGGTGGTTTACCGGGGCAGTGGTGGGTAGCTGGTGCAACGGGGACACTTTGGCTGGCACTCGTGGCCTATTCAACCCACTGGCGACGCCATGATTTTGTGCGCTTTGAGGCGCTGCCGCTGCCCGTTGTCACGCCGACCATCCTACCCCCCACCGATAAAATTGCCATCTATGCCACAGGGCTTTTTTCGGTAGAAAATAAGTATCGCCGCTTTACTTGGCTGCCTGGTTTTTATCGTACCTTTGCGACGCGCGAACATGCGTTGCTCTGTCAACTACGCCAGCCCCGGTTTGGGGTGTTGGGACAACTGCCCAGTGAAGAAATTGGGCTCTGGTATAACTTTTTTACACCAACCATCGTAACCAAAGTCAGCTATGGTCAGCTCTATTTTGGCAAACAGGGTGAGATTGCCATTGCCATTACCTATCGGGTTACCATCCCGAAACGCAATCGTTTTCGGCCCGAGCAGATTCGCAATGAAGTGATCTATCTAGCCCTGGAGACAGAAACGGATGCGGCTAGCGTACTGGCAGACTTATTTTATGACCTGCCGCTTTCTGGGCAGACCACTCCTGACTACGATGGTTGAACGCCGTAAGTTGCGCGCGCAACTGCTACCATATTGGCATTTCTTTCCCTGGACAGTGCAGCCAAAACGGCGTAGGCGCAAACTAATTGGCTTGCTTCGGCTGGTACGCCTGAGCAATTCGCTGCCTGCCGCCGGCTTAGTTGTATTGGGCGCACGTCTCACCCATGCCACTGCTCAGCCAGCGATGGTAGGACAGGCGGCCCTTACCATGTGGTGTATTACGGCCTTTGGCTACCTCAGCAATGATCTCTTTGACCGGCAGGAAGATCGAATTAACAAGCCGGATCGCCCCTTAATTACTGGGGTAGTTACACCTCTAGAAGCAATTAGCCTGGCGATCATATTACTAGGGGCAGCACTGTGGGTAAGTGCCAGTTTGGGTTGGCTAGCGTTTGGCGTGGCTGTGTTTGTTTTGATGTTGCTGACACTCTATAATCTGCACCTGAAAGCGACAGCCGGCTGGGGGAATCTGCTGATTGGCTTGCTGGCTGGTGCGGCGTTACTCAGTGGTGCCATTGCCGTACATGGCCTGGCCTTTGCTGTGATTGAACCGCTGCTTTGGCCGGCGGCAACGCTTGCACTCTTTATTACAGCGCGCGAGGTCGTAAAAACCCTCGAAGATATCCCCGGTGATCGACTAGCGGGCAAACAAACAGTGGCAGTTGCCTGCGGTACGCCTGTAACGCTATGGTTGCTGGGCGGCTTGAGTAGTGCCACCCTATTGCTGAGCTGGTTACCCTGGCTCCTGTACAACTACTCAACTCGTTATCTCTGGCTGATCCACTTGGGAGTCACCATACCCCTAGGTCTGACGGTGCTGCTGTTGTATCAAGCACAGCGGCAAGGTAAATTATCGGCCGCGTTAATCAACCGCTTGTTATGGTTACTGAAGGGCAGTTATGGGGTCGGTCTCCTTGCGCTTTGGTGGGGATAGCGATGGCAAATGACAGTTCGTGTGGTAAAAAGTGAGGGATGAAGATGGCAAGAGCGACTAGTACTGCGGATGAACAACAAGCGCGTGCGCATAAGCAGCATGAATTGCAGCGCCTCGCCCGCAAGGGTGTACGCACTTACCTGGGGCTGTGGGGCTTAGCCTTTGATCAGGTCACGAATAACGCGATTAATATCGCACAACAAGGGTTAGCACTTTCGCAAAGTGCAGAGGAACGGGGCGAAGAAGTAGAGCAAGCCGTGCGTGCGCAACTGGGCGAACTAGAGCAACAGGCGATCACGGGGCTGGTTTGGTTACGCGAACGGATCGATGAGCAGCTTGCCGGTAGTCGGCAGCCAGCGATTGTTCAGCCCACGCCGCGCCCTGTTGTGCCGACCAGCGCACAAGTACCATCGCCACCATCGTCGACAGGCCTACTGGTACTTGATACCGCCGAAGTCAGGCAGTTGCTAACCCCGTTGCCATTGGCCAATTATGATCAACTAATGGCGAAGCAGGTGATCGATCAACTGATAGGGTTGACGGTTGATGAATTAAAAGCGGTGCAGGCGTATGAACAAAACCAGGCGGGGCGGATTACGGTTCTGCGCGCAATTGATCAGACCATGCGGCGCAAGCTGGCAATTGTGTAGGGTGAGACGTTCGTGTTGGTAGTGGTTGGTTGGGTAGTCAGTTTGCCGACAGCCCCAACTATCCAACGTAAGTCGTATGCAAAAAGTAAAATAGCCGTAGAGGTAGCCGCAAGCGGCTACCTCTACGGCTATTTTACTTTTTGAACGTGCCTAAGTCTTAGTTGTTTAAAACGCGAATGACTGAAACCACCTTACCATTGATGCGCACATGGTTGGCGGGCCGAATGATTGGCTGATAGCTCGGATTGGGATTGGCCGGTTGTAGCCGCACATTCTTCCCTTCGCGGTAGAGATACTTCAGGGTTGTCTCCTCATCGCCTTCAATCCAGGCGGCAACCATATCACCATCTTCAGCGGTCTCTTGGTGACGCAAAATGACAATGTCGCCATCTAACACACTCGCGTCAATCATGGAATCGCCCTTGACCCGCAGGGCAAAGAGGCGCCCTTGATCGTTGACAAGCCCTTGCGTAAGATCGACAAACTCCTCTGCAAAGGCTGGATCAATCGCTTCGACCTGAATGGGCTGTCCAGCCGCAATATGACCCAAAAGTGGCACCTTCACAAAAGTGCGCTGATCGCGTGTTGTGTTGATGGGGACAGGTGGTGCCATCAGGGTTGCCGGCAGCTTCATGCCGAGCTCATCAATAATGCCAAGCTTGAGCAACCGATCCCAATTAACACTCAGCCCACGGCTGACATCGCGCTCACGCGTAATGAGCGCTTCATTTTCGAGCTTATTCAAGTTATAGTTAACTACCGATGTGCTAGAGATCTCGACCTTTTCTCCGATCTCGCGAATGGTAGGTGGATACTCTTTTTCCAGGATAAAACTCACAATGTAGCGCAGAATGTTTTTCTGGCGTAGCGAAAGATTAATCATGATGAATCCTCTTTATCAGCATGGTATGCGTGGCAGCAATTGTTAAAACGGTATAGCGAGCGGCGGCAGTTAAATGTTTGTTTGGTGATTATCCCAGATAATCTAGCAATATTATCCCAAGCAGAACAGATGTTTCCCAAGTTATCCCAAGTATACACGAACATGTGTGCGGTGTCAAGCATGAAAACGCACGTTTGTTCTGTTTTTGTTCCCAAGTAATCAGCTAAACGATTAAATTGGTGTAAGGTTTTGTAAAAATCGTAAGCAAATGTGAAGTAGCGTGGCGTGGGGGACAGAGGCACAACCGTTTTTAGAGAAGATTGCTCGTGGTGTTTGCCGCAGGTGGATTAGACAACTCATTACGTGGTTGCTCATCCAATCCATGTTCATCGACATATTGGCGAAAACGTTGCCAGTAACCCTGGCGCTGCTGCGGCCCTAAGGTTGGATCCGGAGAACGTTTATCGGCCTTCTGCTGGCCGCGCCGCATGGCATCTTCCATATCGATCCCACACAGATAGGCCAGTTTGAAGACCATAACCTGTAGATCGCTGAATTCCAGAGCAAGATCGTCGCGTACTTGGGCGAGATCAACGCCGTCGCGTGGGCGGTAACCTTCAATATATTGAACTAATTTGCTAATTTCGCCCAGTTCCTCTAGGGCATGGAGTAGGGTGTGGCTAGGCAACACCCGGTCAAAGTCACGCGTCTTATCCCACTCTTCCAGCCACTGTTGATATTCACGAATATGCATGGTTAGGCTCTATGGTTTCTCTTGACAAAGTTTATGCGGCTAGTTGGATGAACGCTGCAAGTTCGCAAATTAATTTGCGTTCTCTAATTTGGGAAAAGTGCTCTGTAGCTTGCGCAAAAAGTTGACAGATTTGAGTTGACGCTCCAGCACCGTAATCAGATAGCGGTAGAGAATCGTTTCGGTCGCCTGGAGAATAAAAGGGCGGACGCGCAGCGACTGCACTTCTGACCAGCCACTGCGCTGTAAATGGCGTAAGATCTTCAACACGTCGGCTTCAAGCGGTTCGACATTATCTTGACCGCTGCCACAGCGCGGGCAAAAGACGCCCCCATCTTCCAGACTCAGAAAATTGGTGACAGCCGTGAGGGCTTCGCTACAAGCCAGGCAGTGAAAAAGCTGCGGTTGAAACCCAGTCACACCAAGTAGATGCAACTCGAACCAACAGAGTAACAATTGCGGATCGACTTGAGGGGCCGAGAGGTGTAATTCGCTTTCACCGGGCTGTGCCGCTGAAACTGGTGAAGGATAGGCGGATGTGCCCTGATAAGCTGTATTGAGCGCACGCAGCGTTAGCAACAGCAGATCCCACAGGGGCAGATTATCGTCATCTTTTTCGGTAAAGTGACTGATCAGTTCGCAGATACAACTGGTATAACCAATTGCGTCCAAGTTGGTCCGCAGGTGGGGAAAACTTTCCAAGGTAGCCGCTTCGGTCACAATGTCCCAAGTGCGGGCTTTGGCGACCATTAAAGTCGCGTGGGTAAAAAGCTCTAAATGGCCGGCTTTGCGGCTGGTCGTTTTGCGGATGCCCTTGGCGATCCACTCTTGTTTACCTAAATCCGGTGTAAAAATGGTGAGGATACGGTCCGCTTCGCCGTAATCGCGGCGGCTCAAGACCACGGCTTGGGTGCGATAGATCCGTTCATTATGGCTCATTGTATATTTACTCTGTTTGAAAACCCACGCTTCGAGAGAGAAGAACGAAAGCGCTAGTTTTCAAAACAACCGCAATCACATACGGTGGAACAAAAATGACTCCGCCTAGGCGGAGTCATTTTTAATGGTACCCCCAAGGGGATTCGAACCCCTGTCGCAGCCTTGAAAGGGCTGAGTCCTAGTCCACTAGACGATAGGGGCACACGTTACTGATTGCGACCATCCTTTGCTGAAAATAATATCAGCTAAAACAGTCTGTGTGCATCGGCTGTACAGATAACGCTTGACCAGGAAAAGCAGCTATCGACTACCACATCCGATGGAACATAGTATACAAGCTCAAGGCAAAATGGTCAAATTAAATGGTAGGTGTTTTCGAAAACAATGATGATGCTCATTCTGCTATCCCCTCCCCACTAGCACCGCGCCCGTTCTAAACGGAAATCACTTTGCGCATCCAAAGATGATTTTTGGGCAAAGGTGACTGCAACGCGCCTGGATCACAGCAATGCTGTGGGTAAACTGTCATGCAGCAAGAGGCGGTTATATGAAACAATAAGCCGTAGACGGCGCTGTACAGCAAGGAGGATATGCAAAAGTGCTTGTTGATCCGGACCTTTTTTTCTGGTAGACTTCTCTAATGGTTTATGAACGATTTCTGAACGTATCTGTGTTACAATTGTCGTAAAGATATACTGCAATTGGCGGTGTGTCACCCTTGAGGGTAGCGAACTAATGGATCGTCTGATGGTTGCCTGCGTGCAAGAACGCATGCGCATATTTGCCAAGGTGGAAGATTATCGTAATGAATTGCACCGTTTCTTGCGGATTGCACAACACAAACAGGCTGCATTGGTAATTTTCCCGGAGTTGGGCGGCACGATGTTGGCCCCCCCACTACTACGGGATTTCCGCTTAGCGCTGTTAAAACAGAGCGAGTTGGGGCGACGGCGCCGTGCCCCACTTTGGCGCCGGGTTTCAGGGTTAGCAGCGGCACGGTTGGCGACTTATTTTACGGGCCGCTTTACCGATACAGTGGCCAGTTTGCTGGAGGTTGCCGGGCCCGAACTATGGCAGACTTACTGTGAGCTTTTTGCTGGACTAGCTCGCGAGTTTCAGGTGACGGTGGTGGCCCCAAGTGCCTATTTGCCTGATCCGGCCGATGGTGTAACACGCAATTTAGCTGCGGTTTTCTCGCCCACGGGAGAACTTTGTGGTTATCAGGCAAAGGTTGTCCTTCATGCGCAAGATCAGGGCGTGGCAGCGCCGGGCATGGATTGGCAGGTCATCCCTACACCAGTCGGTATGCTTGGCTTGATGTTAGGTAGCGACGTACTATACCCAGAGGTAGGCCGCCTGTTGGCCTATCGCGGGGCAGAGATGTTGATCACCCAAGGGGCTTGCCCTTCGCTCGCCCTCTACCAAAAATTACGGGCCGGGATTTTGGCACGCATGCAAGATAATCAGCTCTTCGCGGCTGCCAGTTTTTTGGTCGGCGTCAATGAGCTAGAAAGTACACAACCGTTACACTACGTCGGCCGATCGGCCTTATTTGCTCCGCAAGAATTAACACCACGCTTTAATGGGGTGCTAGTTGAAATGGGCAGCCCCAAGAGTGAAGGTGTTTTGTCGGCAGAATGGAATTTTGTCGCGCTAAAACAATTGTGGGAACTATCGGATACACCTGTGCGTAAAGATCTACCCTTCAAACAAATTGGTCGCATGCTGGCAAGCTTGCAAGCGCGCTTGCAGAGCACGGCAGAAACAGTAGAGTCAACCGAAAACCTGGCAACGCAGCCGGCAAACCTGCCCCTAATCGTCAACCTGCTGCCAAGCGGCGAAACGTTGCTACGCTTGGATGAGTTGCCGATTACAAGCACCATTACCCGTCGATGGCCACCCCAAAAACTTGACTATGCGACCGTCAGCTTGATTGATGCAAAAGCTGATATGCCCGCACTGGCTAACGCTAAACACCACAGTCAATCCACCCCAACGCTGCTGCCCAAAGGCGCAAAAGAGCCGACCTTGCGCCCTACTTCTTCGCTGGCAGAAGATGAAACAGAAGAGATGGATGCAGTACCTGGGGTGCAGGACGATGCTTAGCCAACTGTACGCTCCTGATATTCCTTTACTATCATCCATTCGCTATGGCGAACAATTAGGTCTATAATGCGTGTAGACGTGATGTTACGCCGGCTGTTCCATCTACGATGGCTCCTGCATAAGTTACGCTAATTTTGCACTGTTTGCAATGGGACTTTTTCTTGCTGGTCAGCAAAGCCCCTATCACTACTTTGCAAGGCAACCGCAGGACAATACTGATTTAGCTCACTACATGAGAAATGCTCCATGGAAAAACAGAAACTTGCTGTTTTGCTCATTGAAGATGATATTGATTACGCAAGCTTGCTTCATCTACGCTTGACGCGTGTACAAAACAAAAATGCACAAATGCCCGAAGTGCAGATTACCCACGTCCATAGTATGGCAGATGCCAAAGAAGCATTGGCAATTGTCCCCATTGATCTGGTGTTGCTTGACCTCTCCTTGCCGGACAGTAAAGGGTTGGTCGGTTTGCAACAAATCAAGGAGAAATATCCCTATCTCCCCGTTGTTGTCTTGACAGTCACCGATGATGAAGAGATGGCAATGACAGCTATTCAAATGGGTGCGCAGGATTATCTTGTCAAAGATGAAATTAATGTCGCGCTCTTAATGCGGGCCATGCGCCATGCCGTCAAACGGGTTAACCTGCTCACCGCGTTAGAATCGAATCATATTGCGGCATTGCAGGCAAGTGAAGAGAACTTGCGGGCTGTCGTCACCCAACTCGCCGATGGCATTGCGGTGCTGGATAAAGCTGGGATTGTCGAATTCGTTAACCCATCACTGCTTAAGCTCTTAGATAAAGAGGCAGAAAGCTATCTGGGACAGCCATTTGCCTACCATTATTCATATGATACGAATACAGAAATTGAGCTCCAAACCCATAATGGTGAAACGCGCATTCTAGAAATGCGTACCTCTGCCATTCTATGGCAAGGAAAAGAGGCTTGTTTGGTATTAGTCCGCAATATCTCCAACCAGAAACGGGCGGCGCGGGCCATGGAGCAATATGCACGCGAGCTTGAAGTACGCAATGAAGATCTCAATGCCTTTGCCCATACGGTTGCCCATAACCTCAAAGCACCGCTTACGCATGTCATTCTGGCGGCGGATTTACTCGATTTGAATGCACAGACCATGAGCGATGAATGCTTGCCCTATGTAAAGACTATTGTCAGCTATGGCCGCAAAATGACTGATATTATTGATGAATTGCTCTTGTTGGCGGAAGTGCGTTCACGCGAAGATCTACTCTTACTACCACTCGACATGGCACGCATCTTAAAAGATGTCGAAGCGCGGCTGAAAGCGATCATGATGCAGCATGGGGCACGGCTGGCCATCGCCCAGGATGTTAACAACTGGCCGCGTGTGATTGGCTATGCCCCATGGGTAGAAGAAGTCTGGGCGAACTATCTGGCTAACGCGATCAAGTATGGCGGTCGTCCGCCGATCTTAGAGATCGGTAGCAGCCCTGCCAGTGGCGGGATGGTGCGTTTCTGGGTCCATGATAACGGGGAAGGGATTCCACTGGAAGATCAACGTAATCTCTTTCAACCCTTTGCGCGTTTGAAACCCTATAGCACGGATGGTCATGGCTTGGGTCTTTCCATTGTCCGGCGCATTGTGGAAAAGTTGGGGGGCGAAGTGGGCCTGGAGAGTCAGGTTGGCGAAGGCAGCACCTTTAGCTTCACCTTACCGCTGGTGCCGTAAGAATGAACAGCCAGTAATTCTACTAATAGATTTACTAGTCGGTTTAAGCTTGTCCGAATATGACATCTAGCCATTAGTGCATTTGACAGCGAATGCCCTCCTTGTTATGATTCCGTCTGCTAAAGGTTATAAGTAATCTATACACGTCTACCATTTTTTCTCAACTTTTTTCCAGTGCTTTTTCCAAGGACTTTGCTGATGAATGTTGGTCATTGCATGACCCACGCTGTTTTCATCGCTCATCATGTAACCAGCAACTGTCTGGTAAGCAATAAAAAGAGCAAGAAGTTAACCCTGACCTAGCGTCTGGTTATCCGTGCTTGCTTGCAGTTTGAAGTGTCAGCTACCGGCCATCCAGACGGATTGGCCGGTTTCTTTTTGTCTTGAAATATGCGTAAGCGGTAATCTTAGTGGGAATAGAGGGAACGATGAGCTTGGATAATTTCGCCATTATTGAATCGACCCTACGTGAGGGTGAGCAGTTTGCCAATGCCTTTTTTACGTCCGACCAAAAGCTGGAGATCGCAGAACTACTCGACACCTTTGGGGTTGAGTACTTGGAATTGACTTCACCTGCCGCCAGCCCACAGAGTGAGCAGGATTGCAAACGCATTGCCGATTTGGGACTAAAGGCGAAGATCCTGACCCACGTCCGCTGTCATATGGATGATGCCAAACTAGCGGTTGATACCGGCGTTGATGGCATTGACGTAGTCTTCGGCACCAGCAGCTATCTGCGCGAATTTTCCCATGGCAAAGATATTCCTTATATTATTGACTCGGCCATCGAGGTGATCGAGTTTGTCAAAAGCCAGGGGCTGGAGGTGCGCTTTAGCAGTGAAGACAGCTTCCGTAGCGATCTGGTCGATCTGTTGACCATTTACCGTGCCGTTGACAAAATTGGCGTCAACCGGGTCGGCATTGCCGATACCGTCGGTGTTGCCAATCCGCGCCAGGTCTACGATCTCGTGCGCACCCTGCGCAGCATCGTCACCTGTGATATCGAATTTCACGGCCACAACGACACCGGCTGCGCCGTTGCCAATGCCTACTGCGCGCTGGAAGCAGGGGCCACCCATGTGGACACCTCCGTCCTGGGCATCGGCGAGCGCAATGGGATCACGCCGCTCGGCGGGTTAATTGCGCGGATGTACACCTACAATCCCGATCTGGTGCGCAGTCGCTATCATCTGCCGATGTTGCGCGAAGTCGAAAACTATGTGGCCGGCCTCGTTAGCGTTGATGTGCCCTTTAATAATTACATCACCGGCTACACCGCCTTTACCCACAAAGCAGGCATTCACGCCAAAGCGATTCTCAACAATCCCAGCACCTACGAAATTCTCGACCCCGCCGACTTTGGCCTCACGCGTTACATTCATGTCGCCCATCGGCTTACCGGTTGGAATGCGATTAAGCAGCGTGCCGAACAGCTGCAACTGACGATCAGCGACGACGATATCAAGTTAATCACCGCCCGCATTAAGGTGCTGGCCGACCAGAAAAGGCTCAGCCTTGATGATGTCGATGTGCTGCTGCGCCAGTTCCATAGCGATAGTGTATTACCGGATCTAGCCGAGGTCCAAGCCCACTTGGAGGTTGCGTGAGCAACAATGAGTTGGGGATAACCCTTCCCGATCCACAGCCCTGGCTGGTTGAGCAGCGCACGGTCGCCTTTCAGAATCGCTGGGTGACCGTGGCACTGGATCAGGTGCGGTTGCCCACTGACCGCACCTATGAATACACCCGGGTCGATGTCAATGGCGTTGGCGTCGCGGTGATTGGCTTTAACGCGGCCGGCGAAGTCTTATTAGAACGCGAGTATCGTCACGGCGTCGGCCAGGTGATTTGGCAATTGCCCGGCGGCTTGGCCAATCGGGATGAGGATCTGGTCGCCGCCGGCCTCCGGGAATTGTGCGAAGAGACCGGCCATGCCCCGGCGCAGGTCACGCCAACCAGCGTGCGCTACCTGGGGATGGTCTGGGATAACCCTGGCCTGGGCGCAACGGAAAGTCACCTCGTGGCCGCCTGGGATCTGGTGGAGACAGCGCAACCCCGCCGTGACCCGGCAGAATTTGTCACGCTACATTGGCGCTCGGTGGCGTGGCTCAAGGCTGCGATTCGCAGCGGTGAGATTCAAGAGCGTACAACGGTGGCAGCCGTGGCCCATCTGCTTCTAACCGGAGAGCTATAGCCAGCGATGAACCAGCAACCCCAAACCTTTGCCCAAAAAGCGCTGGCCCGTGCCGCCAGCCTTGACACGGTCGCCGTGGGCCAGGTGGTCGATGCCCGCCCCGACGTGGTACTCAGCCATGACAACACCGCAGCCATTCGCCAGATCTGGCTTGAATTTGGCCGCGCACGGGTGATTGCCCCGGAACGGATGGCGATCACCCTCGATCATGCGGTGCCTGCCCCAACGACCAAACATGCCCAAAACCATGCCGAAATTCGCAAATTTGTGATTGAACAGGGGATCGAGCACTTTTTTGAAGTGGGCCGCGGTATCTGCCACCAGGTGCTCAGTGAAGAGGCGCTGGTATTGCCGGGGCAATTGATTCTCGGCGCAGATTCCCATACTACGCACTTTGGTTGGCTGGGTGCCTTTGGCGCGGGGATTGGGCGCAGCGAAGTCGCCGTGCTCTGGGCCACCGGCGAACTCTGGCTACGTGTCCCTGAGTCGATGCAGATTGTGTTGGATGGTGAACTGCCCGCTGGTGTCACCGCTAAAGATTTTGCCCTGCGCATTATGGGTGATCTCGGCGTGGATGGTGGCCTTTACGGCTCGGTTGAATTTAGTGGCTCCGGCATTGCAGCCCTCACCTTAGCCTCGCGCATGGTGATCCCCAACATGATGGCCGAGTTTGGGGTCAAGACGGCCTACATGGCACCCGATGCCCAGACCTTTGCTTATTTGGCCGAGCGGCAAGCCCGACGCCTCGCCCGGTCGGCCCAACCTGGGACACCTGTTATTGAACACCAGAGCAACGCTTGGCAAAGTCGCGTGGCTGCGCTACACCAGCAGATGATGGCGACAGCCCTCTACCCCGATGTGGGTGCCGCGTATACAGCAATCCATCGTTATGCTGCCGCCGACCTGGAACCCTATGTGGCCTGTCCCCATTCGATGGATAATGTGGCCCCGCTTTCGCAGTTGGCCGGCACCCGCGTGCAACAGGCTTTTATCGGCACCTGCACCAATGGCCGGCTGGAAGATTTGGCCGCAGCGGCAGCGGTCGTCAGCGGCCGCCAAGTAGCCGCCGGCACGCGCCTGCTGGTGATCCCTGCCTCCAGCCAGATTTTGCAAGAGGCGCTACAGGCCGGTTATATTCAAACGCTGCTGGAGGCCGGTGCTGTGATCGGCACCCCCGGCTGTGGGCCTTGTATGGGCAACCATATGGGTGTGCCGGCCCCCAAAGAGGTAACCATCTCCAGCGCCAACCGTAACTTTCAGGGGCGGATGGGCACCCGCGACGCCGAAATCTATCTGGCTAGCCCGGCAGTCGTGGCAGCCTCGGCGATCAAAGGGACCATTGCCGATCCGCGTACGCTGTAGGCAAGCCCGCAGTCAAGTGATAGAAAGCGACGACAATGCAACTTCAAGGCCGTGCCTGGAAATATGGCGATAATGTTAATACGGATGTGATCTTCCCCGGCAAATATACCTATACGGTGACGGATCGGGCCGAGATTGCCCGCCATGCCCTGGAAGATCTCGACGCGACCTTTGCCACTGGGGTACAAGCCGGCGATCTGGTGGTAGCCGGGCGCAACTGGGGTTGTGGCTCCAGCCGCGAACAGGCCGCGACCTGCCTGGTTTATAATGGCGTGAGTGCCATTATCGCCGAGAGCTTTGCGCGCATCTTTTACCGCAATGCGCTTAACAGTGGTTTGCTGGCGATTGTCTGTCCAGCGGCGGCGCAGGCCATTCAGGCCGGCGAACTGGTTGAAATTGACTTGGCCGCCAATCGCATTCATTGTGGGGCGGGGGACTTTACCTTTCCCCCCTTCAGCCCAAGCATCATGGGCATTGTTAGCGCTGGTGGGCTGATCCCCTATGTCAAGCACCGGCTCTTGGTGGCCAACGCGTGAACTGGCTGCTGCGCCATGCCTACCGCCTCTATCGGCTACAATGGTGGGTTACCCGCCCGCTGGTGCTAGGGGTACGCCTTATGCTCGTGCAAGAGGACCAGGTGCTATTGGTCAAGCATACCTATCAGCCCTACTGGTACTTCCCAGGCGGGCTAGTACAGCGTGGTGAGACACTAGCCGCAGCCGCCAAACGCGAAGCCAAGGAAGAAGCCGGCGTAGCCTTGTTGGAAGAACCCAAATTATTGGGGATGTATATCAGCTTTTTTGAAGGCAAGAGTGATCACATCGCCGTCTTCTATGCAACGGCCTACACGCAGGGGCCGCGCACTGATCGCTGGGAGATCGCCGACTGTCGGCCCTTCCCGCTCACCGCCTTGCCAGCCGACCTGTCACCGGCCTGTGCGCGGCGGATCGCTGATTATCAGCGTGGTGCGGGGCCTTATGTTGCCGACTGGTGAATTATCAATTAACCAATCACCAATTCAATTGTTTCTAAAAAAGGAAAAGAATCATGGCGCTTAAAACTGTTACCGGCACCGCCGAGTGCCCCGAATGTTTTACGGACATTGAACTGACCAACGTGATGCAGAACGAAATTACCCAGTGCCCCGACTGTGGCGCGGACCTTGAAGTCGTGAGCATTGACCCCCTCGAGTTGGCCTTGGCTCCCGAAGAAGAAGAAGACTGGGGCGAGTAAGCCAGCCCTTCGCTGGCGTGACCGTCTATTGCGTGTCACCTACTGAAAAAATAGAACGCGGATTTTCCGGATTAGGCGGATAAACTCTATAAAAATCGGCGAAAATCCGCCTAATCAGCCCAATCTGTGTTCTATTTTCATAATGATTGGTGCTATCGGCATGTTACCGATAAGGCAAGCAACTTGATAACCATCTACGCTGTTGCAAGGAGAAAATCATGAAGGTCGGTGTATTATATAGTCGCGTCCGGGTCGAGGAGAAGTTGCTCTTCGAGGCGCTTGAACGGCGTGGGGTGGCGTTTGATCTGTTGGATGATCAAGATATTATTTTTGATATTACGGATAACGAGCAGCGCAGCGAGCCCTATAATCAATATGATGTCATCATTGAGCGCTGTATTAATCATGGCCGGGCGCTCTACAGCCTGCGCATTTTAAATGACCGTGGCATTCAGACCGTTAATTCGGCCCAGGTTGCTGATATCTGTGGCAACAAGCTGCAAACCACCAGCGCGTTGACCGCGGCCGGCGTTCCCCAGCCGCGCTGTCTGGTGGCCTATACGCCGGAAAGTGCGATCCGGGCGATTGAAACCTTAGGCTATCCGGTTGTCCTCAAGCCGGCGGTCGGCTCGTGGGGCCGGCTGTTGAGCAAGATCAACGACCGCGACGCCGCCGAAGCGATTCTAGAACACAAAGAAGTGTTGGGCAGCTACCATCACGGCATCTTCTATATTCAGGAATATATCAACAAACCAATGCGCGACATCCGTGCCTTTGTCATCGGTGGCCAGACGATCTGTGCAATTTACCGTGACTCACCCCACTGGATCACCAACACGGCACGCGGGGGTAAATCGTCAAATTGTGTGGTCACCCCGGCATTGGATGATATCTGTGTGCGGGCAGCCAATGCCGTGGGCGGTGGCGTGGTGGCGATTGATGTGTTGGAAGATCCCGATCGGGGCCTGCTCATCAACGAAGTCAACTACACGATGGAGTTCCGCAATAGCATCCAACCGACCGGGGTGGATATTCCTGGCTTGATGGTTGACTTTGTCGTCAAGGTTGCCAAAGAGGGCTGGGTGGCGGCCAATGGCTGGACCGCGGCGCCCCCCAACTACGCACCGATTTCGCTGACCGCTGGGGCTTCGGCCGATTAAGCCGCAGCGCAGGCAGGTGTGCGGATGTCCTGTCAACAAAATAAAGCTGTCAAAGCTTGCCCATCCCGTCGGGATGCCTTGCGCTGAAGGAAAGACGTTCGCGCCATCACTTAAATTCAGATGCCCCGGCGGGATGGGCAAGCTTTGACAGAAAAAGCACATTTTGATTATTTGAATTTCCGGGGATAACATCCACTAAACGAGTGGATAACTCCGTAAGTTGGGGATAAGTGAGCAAAATTGTGGATAACTTGCCAACAAGTAAGGTAAATAAACCATGTCAGCGCAAATAAATGTGTCAATCGTTGGCGCGTCCGGCTATGTCGGCGGCGAATTACTCCGGCTGCTGCTCGACCATCCGCACGTTGCCGTCAAGCAGGTCACCAGCGAACGGAATGCCGGTTCGTTTGTCCATTTCACCCACCCCAATCTGCGCGGGCGGACCAAGTTGCAATTTGTCAGCGCGGCAGATCTGGAAAGTTGCGATCTGCTCTTTTTGGGGCTGCCACACGGCGGCGCGATGGAGCAGATCGACCACTTCGCCGGCCTGGCAGAACGAATTGTTGACCTGAGTGCCGATTTCCGCCTGCGCAACCCCGAAGATTATGTCCGTTGGTATGGCAAACCGCATGCCAACCCAGCCTGGTTGAGCAAATTCGTTTATGGCTTACCGGAACTTCACCGCGCCCAGATGGCCGACGCCCACTATGTCAGCGGGGTGGGCTGCAATGCGACCGCTACCAACCTGGCGATCTGGCCCCTCTTTGCCAACGATCTGGTCGATACGGGGCGCGGTGTGATCTGCGAAGTCAAGGTCGGCAGCAGCGAAGGGGGCAACAAATCCAGCGACTCGACCCATCATCCCGAACGCTCCGGGGTGATGCGCAGCTTTGCGCCCACTGGTCACCGCCACACAGCCGAGATCCTGCAAGCGATCCGGTTGACAGGCGCCCAGACCGCTGTTCACCTCAGCGCCACCGCCGTTGACAATGTGCGTGGCGTTTTGGCCACCGCACACCTCTTTGTCAAGCCGGGCACCACCGAAAAAGAGCTCTGGCGTGCCTATCGCCAAAGCTATCGCAACGAGCCCTTTGTTCGCCTCGTCAAAGAAAAGACCGGGATCTACCGCTACCCCGAACCGAAGATCCTCAGCGGCAGCAACTACGCCGATGTTGGTTTTGAACTGGACGAGGCCACTGGCCGTGTTGTCGCCATCGCTGCCATCGACAATCTCA
The DNA here is from genome assembly GCA_022842065.1 of Caldilineaceae bacterium. The sequence goes on along the minus strand of JALHQH010000005.1, from coordinate 371,908 downwards.
TGAAAGGGGCCGCCGGCAGCGCCCTCCAATGTATGAACCTGATGCTGGGTTGGGAGGAGACGATAGGGTTGGGCTTCCCAGGGTTGCACCCGATCTAAGCAGTCGCGCACAGGATGCTCGAACACGCGTAACGGTTCCAGGTCTGTCTACTATTTTAACGGAGCAACCATGTCCACAGTGCAATCTGCCCCGCGTTTTACCAGTGCCGAAGCCCACCACATTGCCGCCCACCATTACGGGTTAACGGCAACGGTTAGCGAACTAAACAGCGAGCGCGACCAAAACTTTCTACTGACCGTTGCCAATGGTGACCGCTATGTGCTCAAAATTGCCAATGCCCAAGAAGAGCGGGCGATCCTCGACTTGCAACATGCGGCGCTCGCCCACGTTGGCCGCCACAGTACGCTGCCGGTTGCTCAACTTTGCCAAACAACTGATGGGCAAGATCTTTTGGTCATTACCGCTCAAAACGGCAACCAGCACTTTGTTCGACTGCTCACCTATCTGCCGGGGCGGCCATTGGGCACCGTCAAACCCCAATCGGCCCAGTTATTGACGAAGTTGGGGACATATCTCGGCGAACTGGATGCCGCCTTGGCCAGCTTTGCCCACCCGGCCGCGCAGCGCACCATTCAGTGGGATCTGCGCTGGGCAACCGAAGTGATCAACCGGCACAAAGACGAGATTGCCGACCTGGCGCGGCGGCAACTGGTTGAACGCTTTCTGGCTCACTTTACCAGTCAAGTACAAGCGCAGTTGGCAGATCTACGCACAAGTGTCATCCACAATGATGGCAACGATTATAATGTGCTGGTCGGTGATACGCCTGGGAGGGGCTTAGCAGGCGTTAATCAGCAGATCACCGGGGTTATCGACTTTGGTGATATGGTACACACCTACACGGTAGCTGAGCCAGCGATTGCCGCGGCCTATGCCATGCTCGGCAAAGCCGATCCAATGGCCGCGGCGGCGCAGTTGGTGGCCGGCTATCACAGCACCTATCCCTTGCAGGAAGCTGAGTTGGCCGTGCTCTATGGGTTGATCTGCATGCGCCTGTGCATGAGCGTCTGTCTTTCCGCCCATCAACAAGCCTTGCAGCCCGCAAATCACTACCTTTCGATCAGCGAAGCGCCGGCCTGGACCTTATTGGAAAAACTCGCCACGATTGAGCCAAACCTTGCCCATTACCGTTTACGTGCCGCCTGTGGTTTACCGCCGGTGCCCCACAGTAGTGCCATTGTATCCTGGTTGCAGGCCAATCAAAAGCGCTTTGCACCGGTCATCGACCAAGACTTGCGCACGGCGCCGGTGCTCGTCTTTGACTTGAGCTTCGGCAGCCCACGGATCGCCGATCTGGCGGACCCGACCGATACCGCGGCTTTTACCGAACGGCTCTTTCGTGAGATGAAACAGGCCGGCGTCGCAGTTGGTGTTGGTCGCTATAACGAAGCGCGCCCGATCTATTCGGATGATCTGTTTGCCGTGGCAACCGACGAATTGCCGGCCCGCCGCACTATCCATATCGCGATGGATCTCTTTCAGCCCGCCGGTGCACCGATCTATGCGCCGCTTGATGGGGCCATCCATAGTTATGCAAATAACAGCGGCCATCAAGATTATGGGCCGACGATTATTTTGCAACACGCGATCCCTAGACAGGGGACACGAGACAGGAGACACGAGACAGGAGACACAAGACACGAGACACGAGACACGAGTGAAACGGGCGAACAGGGGGGGTTGGTTTTTTATACGCTTTATGGGCATTTGAGTGAAGAATCCTTGGAAGGGCTTTATCCGGGGAAGATTATCCGGCAGGGTGAACGCTTCGGTGAGATGGGGGACTACCCGATCAACGGCGACTGGCCGCCGCACCTGCATTTTCAGATCATCACCGATCTGCTGGGCAACAGTTGTGGTTTTAATGGGGTCGCCACGCCAGGGGAACGGGAGGTATGGCTGAGCCTCTGCCCCGACCCGAATCTGATCCTCCAAATTCCAGACGCAGCTTTTGGGCCGACCGCGCGCCCCAAAGCGGAGTTGCTGACGACGCGCAGCCAACACTTGGGGCGCAATTTGAGCATCTCCTACAGCGATCCGCTTTACATCGTCCGCGCGCGCAAACAATTTCTCTATGACATTGATGGTTATGCCTATCTCGATGTGGTCAACAATGTTTGTCATGTCGGCCATTGCCATCCCCAGGTGGTACGCGCAGCACAGCGCCAAATGGCGGTCCTCAACACCAACACCCGGTATCTCTATGATGGGTTGACTGAATACGCCGAACGTTTAGCAGCGACCCTGCCCGATCCACTCAGCGTCTGTTTTTTTGTCAACTCGGGCAGCGAGGCCAATGATCTGGCCTTACGGCTGGCGCGTGCTTATACAGGAAACTATGACACGATCTGTTTGGATGTGGGGTACCACGGCAACCTGAACTCGTTGATTGACATTAGCCCGTATAAGTTCAACGGCCCCGGTGGCAAAGGCGCACCGGCCACCACCCATATTGCCCTAATGCCCGACCCCTATCGTGGGCAATACCTGGGCATGGGGCGGGAAACCGGCATTGCCTATGCGAACCATGTAGCGACCATGTTAACCGACTTGCAAAATCAAGGCATTGGCGTCGCCGCCTTGATCGCTGAATCGGTCTTGGGCTGTGGCGGCCAGATTGTGCTGCCCGATGGTTATTTGGCGGCGGCCTTTGCCCATGTGCGCGCTGCGGGGGGGCTTTGTATTGCCGATGAGGTGCAGGTTGGCTTTGGGCGGGTGGGCACTCACTTCTGGGGCTTTGAAACGCAAGGCGTGGTGCCCGACATTGTGACAATGGGCAAACCAATCGGCAACGGTCACCCACTGGGGGCCGTGGTCACTACGCCCGCAATTGCGGAGGCGTTTGCCAATGGCATGGAATACTTTAATACTTTTGGTGGCAATCCAGTCTCGTGCGCCGTGGGGTTGGCCGTGCTCGATGTGATCAAAAATGAGGGTTTGCAGGCACATGCTCTGCAGGTCGGCAACCAGCTGATGGACGGGCTGCGTGGGTTGATGGCGAAGCACCCGCTCATCGGCGATGTGCGCGGGCTGGGACTCTTCGTCGGCGTCGAGTTGGTTTTGGATCGCCAGGCCAAAGTGCCGGCCGGCGACCATGCCGCCTATGTCGCCAACCGCATGCGCGATCACGGTATCCTGATCAGCACCGATGGGCCTGATCACAATGTGCTCAAGCTCAAACCACCGTTGGTCTTTGATGGGGCGGATGCGGATCGGTTAGTGACGACACTCGATCAGGTACTGGCCGAGGATGCCGTTAGATTATAGGCGTTAAGCAAATAGTCTAACCAAAATATGCGTCGGCCCAACCACAGTAGACCAACCTCCTCATCCTGGCAGCCGCAGCGAATAGAACAAGAATGCAGTGTAAGTTATTTGCAAAATTGATGATCTTCTTATATCATTTAACATTAATTGATAGTTAATTTACTTTCCTTTTTCCCTACAAAACAGTATAATTGGAGCCTGTATTTATTAATCGTCATCTCTTAATGATGCCTGCGTAACCCTCATCTCGGAGATATACCCCCAATGAGCAACGTACCACCGTTGTCGATTATACCTGTTGAACCATTCCAAAACCTTACAAAAGCGTTTTCTACTGCTAGTTTTTGTCCACTTAGTCATAGCCCAACCAGCGAATGGCTGCCCAAGACAAAATTTTCACCAGCACAGCTTGCCCCGCATCTAATCCCGCGCCCGGCCTGCCTTCTACCCTTAACCGAAAACATTGCCACCAAGCAGCTTACATTGCTGACAGCACCTCCTGGTTATGGTAAAAGTACATTACTGGCCAGTTATTATTTCCAGATGAGAGCCGCACAGAATTTGCCCAGTCAGATTACAACTGACACGACGGCGCAGGTCAGAATTTGCTGGCTTTCGCTCGATGAATATGATAACGACCTTACGCTATTTTGGCTTGCGCTCATCAGCGCATTACAATTTACGGTGCCTATCCTTGAGCCACAGTTGATCACCTCACCAATGTTGAGTGAACCGGCGAGCAACGCGACTGGCGTTGGCCACATCCATTCGCTAGTCGGCACGCTTATCAATGCCATCCTAGCGCGTGATACACAGCCGATTATTCTCCTACTCGATGAGTGTCATTATGTCAGTGAAATGAATGTTTATCGACTGCTCACCGCTTTGTTAGAACGCTTGCCGGCGCAGATGCATATCGTTATGGCAAGTCGTTGTGCCCCACCCCTACCCTTGGCACGCCTCAGTAGCAGAGGGCAACTCTTCGAATATCGTACCGCCCACTTGGTTTTCAGCCAGGCCGAAACAAACGACTTGCTCAATAACCAATTTTCTCTAGGACTGACGCCAACTGAGCTAATACTGGCCCACCACTATACCGAGGGCTGGGCCGCAGGGTTACACTTTTTAGCGACGGCGCTGCGGCCATTAGCGATGGGCAACGAACGGGCAACCATGCTGGCGCAATGTGTAGACGACTCAAGGGCCTTAGCCGCACAGACTTATCTTTATGACTATCTAGCGGCAGAAGTTCTAAATCTACAATCCCCCGCCGTGCGGCTCTTTATGCTGCAATGTGCGATTCTCACTGAATTGACCCCAGCCCACTGTGAGGCCGTTACAGGCACGGCGCGCGCAGCAGAACAATTAGAGGATCTGTTTCAACGCAATCTCTTTGTGAAACACAGTCAAAGTCAGCAACAATTCAGTCAGGTGCCAGCAGCAACGCGCGGCTATCGCTATCATACAATCTTTGGCCACTTCCTACGTCATCGTCTGGCCATTGAGCAACCGGAGGCGGCACAGGCAATTCATCAACGGGCAAGTCGACTAGACCTCCAGTTAACAGAAAAGTTAACCCATACCTTCGATGCCCAGGATTGGCCGGCAGCCATCGCTTTACTTAGCGAGATGGGGGAGCACTTGTTACAGCAAGAGACGCCAGACATTTTGCAAGGTTGGCTGGCAAAGCTGCCGCTTACCCTTGCCAGGGCAGAGCCGGCCATGCTTTACTTACAGGGGCGCTGTTACTTGCAGCAAGGCAAGGGGCTAACTGCCAGCAAATTGCTGGAACAAGCATTGCTGCACTTCGCCGCCCGCAATGACCGTACGGCACAGGGCAAGACTTTAGTTTACCTGGCCGCCAGCCAATTAGTGGTTGGTGATACCACTGAAGCCGGCAACAGACTTGAGCAAGCCGCGACTTACACACTACCGGCCACTGAGCAATTACAGAGTCAATTGACGCGCCTGCAGCTCAGCTTGGCATCTACGCCGGCCCAGGCGCAAGCGATCAAACAACAATTAGCCGAAATTGTGACAACCATCGGTAGCCGTCCTGAGCGTAACCTGCTGCGCACCCTCTATCTTTCGAGTAGCTTTACTTGGTTGGCCATTGACAATGTAGGTGAATTACTCTTCGAGTATAGCCAATGGGCAATGACACAAACCCCACCGCCAGATCGTTGGTGGCAAATCTATCTGGATAATCAGTTGGCTTGGATCTATTGGCTGCAAGGCGCAGTGGTGCAAGCCGAGCACCAGCTTGCGCATGGGTTGGCCCACTGTCAACAACTGGCACCCATGCACCATCCAGTCACGGCAGAATTAGTGCTGCTGCAAAGCTTCATTTTCCTACGCCAGCAGGAGTTTCATCTGGCACAGCAACAGTTACAAGGCATACTGGCACAACCACAAGCTGTGCCAATCTGGGTTTTTTGCACTTACACGTTAGGTCGCGCCTATTGGGAAGCGGGCCAGATAACTGAAGCCCGCCAGATCTATCAAACAATCAGCGAAAAAGTCAGCTTAGCTACAACCGTACAAGGGCAAATGTACAACCTGCTCCTAGGCGGATTATTAGAGATGAGCGGCGGCTCCTATCTAAAAGCAGAAGAGCACTTCCTGGCAGCCGTCGCATTGGAAGCGCGCTGCCCCAGCGCAATGCTGGTACACAGCCCCAGAGTATTGCTCGCCTATCTCTATTTGCAGTGGAAAGGCGCAAAACAAGCACTGGTGATCTTTATGCCATTACTCGTCCACTGTAAGCAGCAAAATCGACCAGCATTGCTTGGCCAAGGCGGCAGAATGAGCCAGGCCTTGCTAAAAGCCGCCGTACGACAACGTGCCACCACTACCCTGGCCATCGAAATGCTTAGACAGTTTGAACAGCTGATCGACATTCCAGCTCTACCGCTGCCGCACACCGATACACACCTCAGTCGCCGCGAGTTAGTTGTTTTGCAGCTGCTGGCGGAAGGCACATCGAATCGCGCCATTGCCGAACGGCTGAATATCACCGTGCCGACCGTTAAAAGTCACATCACTCATCTATTAAACAAACTCAATGTGACCAGCCGTCAGGATGCAGTGGCACGCGCCCATGAATTGGGTCTCTACTAAAGCCGGCACTGGTTAAAAATGGTGACAATGCGGGCCGCTCGTGCCGACAAAAACGACTGGCTGGCGCGCAGTTGTAGGTTGCACCACAATTGTTGCATAAAACTCATACCCTATTTACCAAAAATTCATACCTGGTAGGCTGATGGCAAGCCCCCAACCATGTGATAAGCTTAAATCCAGTCCTGCCTGCACGGCCAAAAACCAACCACAACCTTCATCGCGACCGGTTTCCAAGTGCGGCGTCATCGTTTCGACGAACGGCCTTCGTAGCACCACTTTCATAGCACCATCTCACTATCGAATTCATTGCTAAAATAAAGGAGAAGTAAACTATGACACGCAAATCATGGGCGTGGAAGCTCACATGGTTAATGATTCTGTTTTCATTGACCTTTGGCCAAGTGCTCACGGCTTTTGGCCAAAGCGAGGATGAAGAACCCATAGATGCTGCTGCCGCTACTGCTGCTGCCGCTGCCAGACAAGGTGCCGTTGCCCCTGGTGAATCTAGCAGCATCGATACAGGCAAGAATTATGTCTATTTGCCCTTGATGCAGAACACTGGTACCGCAAATGAAGTAGCTGCCGCCGCAACCAATGCTACCTGGCGAACCGTGTTTTTCGATGAAATGTGTTCCTTCCCAGCCGGTTGGAGCAGATATGACTATAATGCTAGTGGCCACCTCTGGTCATTCAAAACAGTCGAATCTCTCTGTGTCGCGCAACCGGATGGCTATGTAAACAAGATGCATACCTATATGTATCGTACATTCAGCCTTGCAAGTGCCAAGGATGCACGCGTTACTTTTCGATTCAAGATGATTTCGGAAGTCAACTGGGATTTTCTGCTATCGCAAGTGAGTTGTGATGGCGGGGCAACCTGGCATGGCACCCCCAATGCACGTAGCAACCCACCTGTCGGTTTTAATATTAGAGTTATGCAGCTTTCAAAAACACCTTGCTTGAAGAAGACAGATGTAACTCTTCGCTTTGCCTTCATGACTGACGCGATTATCGTTCCTGGAGGGGCTGTCCCGCCGGCCATTGATTACGTATGGGTCGAAAAATTCCAGTAAGCAGTGTATATAGGATGATTGATTAAACATTAAACAAATAACCGATCATCCCACTACAGTAGACGTAAAAGCCCTGGTCGATCTATCGACCAGGGCTTTTACGTCTAACGCGTTTACACCCAACCTTGCGAAATGATTTGGTCTTGTGCTGTAGATCGTTTACAATGGGCCTTAACAACTTTATACAGGCCAATAAATCACGGCGAGAGAGCTCGGTGGGTGGACAACATTGCCCCTTTACCGGCGCCGAAGGTGTAAGTTCACAGCGTGGCCACGCGCTGGGGGCGACTCTCTCAGGTACAACGGATCGCTGTGATTTGGCAACTCTGGAAAGTGTGTTGGGTTGACATTACCCAACACCACCGACGGGGCAACGCAGGTAACAACTGCTAAATCTCTCAGGTTTTCGACAGGGCAAACGGGCATTCATTGTGAATGCCCGTTTTTTGTTGCCAACATTGATTAAGGTGTAGGTGCGTTGATTGCTTCAGCACAGCTCAGGTACAGGGTAAAGATATGGGTATCAGGGTTGTTCGCAACACAATCACGGATGGTGCTAACTTCCGAACAGTTCACGTAATCAGTTGGTGATATCCAAGCCAGCATCGATTGACAGAGGTTTGCACCATTCGTAAATTGAACGTGATCGCGCGTCTGTTCGCCGTCTACCCACATGGCTGCATCCGGCAGCGCCTGCGCCTGCCAACCAATTTGCTTCAGCGTTTGGGTAAGCACGGCGGTAACATCTGCCATGCGGGTGCCAAGCGACGAAGGCGAAGCAAATTCAAGTACCGTACTCTTACCGACAGTATCGTCTTTATCCATAATACTCACTGCCAATGGCTGGGTTTGCGTAAAATGCTGGGTCAGCGCGGTCGTCAACGTCGCGGCGGTGTCCGCAGCCAGCGGTCGCCACCCCACCATCACCGGTATACATGCTGGCTCACTGCGGCTGGGGCCAATAAACATCAGACGACAGTAATTGTCGTCTGCTAGCACACAGTAGGCTTGAGACTCGAAATTGCTAAGTAGGGAAGAGGAATAATGGGGAGAAAAGCTCTGCCCGCCAAGTTGCTGGCACAAGGTATAAACGGGATTCGGAACACAGGCAGTCAGCAGCGTTGTGAAAACAAAGAGACCAGCGAACAGGAAAGCTTTACTGCGTGATAGGGCGAAATGTGTCATCAGGGTTTCTCCGGTATGAAAGAATAGTAAACCTTTTGATAAAAACATAAGGCCATTAAACTGGTTGTATTGTTGCATAGCAAGCACCAGATCTGTACCAATTGCAGCGCAATCATGTTACACGCAACCGGCCAGGCAAGCCACCCAGAGGGTTCCCGAATGCCTGCCTGATACCCTAAACCCGTTTCAACGGGTTCATATGTCAACCCGTTTATGAAAGTTAAGAAAATAATTGGGTAAAACGCTGACCCCCTCCGTTCCTCCCCCTGGTAAGGGGAGGAACGGTTACCCCGGCAACTGCCCCTCCCTTACCAGGGGAGGGCTGGGGAGGGGTCTTTTCCCGAACTTATTTCTTAATCTACATCAACGGGTTTAGCGTATCAGCGGGTGAATTCATTCATCCGCTTGTCTGTATATTATGAACAGATGATTTGAAAGGAATTTAGTCTAATGACTGAGCAAAAAACATTAGGACGGCTGGATCAATTTGTCCATCGTCATCTAGGGCCACGCGAACTGGATATCGCCCGTATGGTGGAGATCATCGGCGTCGATTCGCTCGATGCCCTCATCGACGAGACCGTGCCTAAGGCGATCCGGATGCAGGGCGAATTGCAACTAGCCGGGCCACGCGGCGAAACTGATGTGCTGGACGATATGCGCGCCCTGGCGCAAGCCAACAAACTTTACCGCTCTTTTATCGGCATGGGCTATTATGGCACGCTGACACCGGGCGTCATTCTGCGTAACATTCTGGAAAATCCCGGCTGGTATACGCAGTACACCCCCTATCAAGCCGAGATTGCGCAAGGGCGGCTCGAAGCCTTACTCAACTTCCAGACGATGATCATGGAGCTCACGGGCTTGGATGTCGCGAATGCCTCATTGCTTGATGAGGGAACCGCCGCCGCCGAAGCGATGACCCTCTGTCGCCGCGCCCAAGCCCGTGCATCTACTGCGAATACCTTTTTCATCGACGAGCGCTGTCATCCCCAAACGATCGACCTGGTGTGTACCCGGGCCGAACCGCTCGGTTATGCGGTGATCGTGGGTGACTTTGCGACGTATGACTTTAGCACGCCGACCTTTGGTGTCTTGCTCCAATATCCCGCCACCGACGGTTCGATCTTTGATTACACAGGGTTCTGTGCTCAGGCCCACGCCGCGGGGGCGCTGGTGGTCGTCGCCACTGATCTGCTGGCGTTGACTCTACTGCGCGCGCCCGGTGAATTTGGGGCGGACATCGCCGTCGGCAACAGCCAACGCTTTGGCGTGCCGATGGGCTATGGTGGTCCCCACGCGGCGTTTATGGCGACCAAGGATGAATTCAAGCGCATTATGCCCGGCCGGTTAGTCGGGGTTTCCCAGGATGCGACCGGTGCACCAGCCTTGCGCCTCTCGCTGCAAACCCGCGAACAACATATCCGCCGCGAAAAAGCGACTAGCAATATCTGCACCGCCCAGGTTTTACTGGCGGTGATGGCTTCCATGTATGCGGTCTATCACGGGCCTAAGGGGTTACAACAGATTGCCCAGCGCGTGCAATTGCTCACGGGGATTCTGGCCAATGGCCTGCAGCAGCTTGGGTACACGGTCAACAATACGCCGCTCTTTGATACCATCAAGATCAGCGGTGGTCCGCACAGCCAGACTGATCTGGTGGCGCGTGCCCTGGCGCAGGAAGTCAATCTGCGCGTCTATGCAGATGGCGCGGTGGGCGTTTCGCTCGACGAGGCAACTACGGTTGATGAGCTGCACACCCTCTTTGCGATCTTTGGGGCACCCGATCTGCTGGGTCTTGAAGCGATGGCAGCAGCAGTTTCACTTGACTACGGCGATCTCGCCCGCACGAGTGAGTACCTGACCCATCCGATCTTCAACAGCTATCATTCCGAAACCGAGATGTTGCGCTATATCACCAAACTCCAATCGCGCGACCTCTCGCTGGCCCACTCGATGATCCCGCTGGGCTCGTGTACGATGAAGCTCAACGCCACTACCGAGATGATCCCGGTCACCTGGCCCGAATTTGCCAACTTGCATCCCTTTGCGCCACTGGATCAGACCGCCGGCTACCAAGAACTTTTCCACCGCCTGGGCAGTTGGCTGGCCGAGATCACCGGCTTTGCGGCGACCTCGTTGCAACCAAATGCCGGCTCACAGGGCGAATATGCCGGGCTGCTCACCATTCGCGCCTTTCACCTAACCAATGGCGATAGCCACCGCACGGTCTGCCTGATCCCTTCCTCCGCGCATGGCACCAACCCGGCCAGCGCGGTGATGGCCGGCATGGACGTGGTAGTGACCAAGTGTGACGAGGACGGCAATGTCGATCTGGCTGATCTGCGCGCCAAAGCAGAGCAACACAGCGCCAAACTGGCCGCGCTGATGGTCACCTACCCCTCCACCCACGGCGTCTTTGAAGAGGAGATCCGCGAGATCTGCTCGATCATTCATGCGGCCGGAGGTCAGGTCTACATGGATGGGGCGAATATGAATGCCCAGGTTGGTCTCACCCGCCCCGGTGACTTTGGGGCTGATGTCTGCCATTTAAATCTTCACAAAACTTTTTGTATCCCCCACGGTGGTGGTGGTCCTGGGATGGGGCCGATCTGCGTCGCCGCGCATCTTGTCCCCTATCTGCCCAACCATGCGGTCATGGCCGGCGTCGGTGGCGAGGCCGCGCACGGTGCAGTCTCCGCTGCACCCTGGGGCAGCGCCGCCATCCTGCCCATCTCCTATGCCTACATTGCGATGATGGGTGGTAGTGGGCTGACCCAGGCGACCAAAGTGGCGATCCTCAACGCCAACTACATTGCGGCGCGGCTGGAACCCTATTACCCGGTGCTCTATCGCGGCAAATACGGCCGCGTTGCCCACGAGTGCATCATCGATACCCGTCCCCTCAAGCAGTGGGCTGAGGCCGAGGATATCGCCAAGCGGCTGATGGATTACGGCTTCCACGCACCAACCATGTCCTTCCCCGTCGTCGGCACGCTGATGATCGAGCCAACCGAGAGCGAGTCGCTGGCCGAGTTGGATCGCTTCTGTGCGGCGATGATCGCGATCCGTGGCGAAATTGCCGCGATTGAACGGGGCGAGGTCGATGCGCATGACAATGTGCTCAAGAATGCTCCCCACCCCGCACGCGTCGTCCTCGCCGACGAGTGGACCCATCCTTATTCGCGCAGCGCGGCGGCCTATCCCGCCCCGTGGGTGCGCGAACACAAATTCTGGCCGCATGTGGCGCGGATTGATAATGTTTATGGGGATCGGAATTTGGTCTGCGCCTGTCCGCCGTTGGAGGCGTACGCGTAAGGCATAAAATTTAGGACGCGGATGAACGCGGAAGTACGCGGATAATAAAATCCGCGTACTTCCGCGTTCATCCGCGTCCTAAGCCATTCTAAAAATCCAACATCGCCTTCACCACCCCGGTCGCCGGCTCTAGCCAGGAGGGGAAGACTTCGATCAGTTCCTCCGGCGTGGCGTGGTGGGTGATCCAGGGGTTGAGGTTGATCTTGCCGCCGTTGAGCGTATCAACCACGTGGGCAAAGTCAGCTGAAGTGGCGTTGCGCGTGGCATAGAGGGTCAACTCGTGACTGTGGAAGTAGGGGTCGTTAAAGGTGATCTCCCCTTGCACCAGCCCCACATAGATCAGCTTGCCGCCGTGGGCGGGATAGTTAAAGGCCGCGGTCATTGATTGGGCGTTGCCGGTGGCGTCAAAGACGGCGGTCGGCAAATCACCCAGCAGCCGTTCGAGTTGGGCCGGCACATCATCCCCTGGTGTGACAAAGTTATTGACGCCCAGGTGGCGCTGGCAAAATTCGATGCGCCGATCATTCAGCTCCAACATGGTCACCTTGGCCCCGGCCAGTTGGGCGAAGGCGGTGGTCGCCAGCCCGATGGGCCCGGCCCCAATTACCAGCACTTCTTCACCAGGCGTCAAATCAGCGCGACGCACGGCGTGGGCACCAATGCAGAGCATTTCGACCACCGCCAACTGTTCCAGCGTCGCACCTTGGGCCTTGTGTAACTTGTGGATCGGCACCTTGATGTACTCACGCATCCCGCCGTCGGTGTGGACGCCCAGTACCTGCAACTTGGTGCAACAGTTGGTCTTGCCCCGGCGGCAGGAAGTACAGACACCACAGTTCAAATAAGGCTCCACCGCACAGATGTCGCCCACTGCCAGGTTGTGCGGCTGATCGCTGCTGCCCAGTTCGACAATCTCCACCCCTAGCTCGTGGCCGAGAATACGCGGATAGCTAAAAAAGGGTTGACGGCCACGAAAAGCGTGCAGATCAGTGCCACAGATGCCGACCCGTTTGACCCGCACCAGCGCTTCGCCAGCGCCAACAGCCGTGGGCGGTGCCGTATCGGTCAGGGTGAATTGGCCGGGCGTATTCAGGACAATGGTTTTCATAGCAGTTCATTTAACCTTTCCCAATAAATAGCGATGATGCGCCCAGACCGCCTTCACCTGCCAGGGCAACCTGGCATGGTCTAGCCACGCATATTTGATCACCCGGTCATACAGATCGGGTTCTTGGCCGAGATAATAAGCCATCGTACTCCAATGCCACCCCTCGCCGGTGAACTGCTCTTCCAAGCCCTTGCTGCGGATGCCCAGCCGTTTGAGCACTTCGTTGGCCGGCATGACGGTGTCCGGCCAGGGCGGGGTATCAAGTACGCCTTCGGCGATGATTTCGACGCCTTCTGCCTCCAGGATTCGGCGGATACGGCCGATGTCGGTCCAGCCTTCGTCGTGTTGCTGAAAAAATTCGCGGTCGATGACCAGTTTGCGCAACCAATAGCCAACTTGCAAATTATTGGGCATGGCGACAAAAACAAGGTTGCGGCTGGTGCGCACCAGTTCACGCAGCAAGCCCGCCGGGTCACCGATATACCAGAGGCCGGCCCACTCCCAGGTGAGGTCAAAACTTTTGTCCGCAAAGGGCAGCGCGTGCCAGCGGTCGGGCGGATTGTAGACCAGGTTGGCGGGCAGGCGCAGATCATCCTGCCAAATGCGCCGCACCCCCTTGATGCGGTCTGCATTGTCATCAACCATCGTCACATCCACGCCATGTTGGGCAAAGATCACGTCGTTGATGCCGCTGACCCCCGCCATGCCATAAAGCGGCGCTTCGAGCACCGATTGGATGTTGTGGCGCAGGCGTAGTTCATTCAAAAAATCATTCAGCACAAAGCGCTCGTAAACCAGGCCAAGCCCTTCGTTGTAGTCGGTGAGATATTTTTGCCAGGTGTTTGTCATTAGGTGGTTTGCAACTTAAGTGATTGAGTGATTGATAATGCGTGCTGCGTGAAACGTAAAACGTAAAACGTAAAACGTGAAACGTGTGTGATGGCCATTGATTTCAGGGGTGCTCCCGCTTTACGCCGCACGTTTCACGCAGCACGTTTTACGTTTCAAATTTTGCGTCTTACCAGCAAAATGTAGCCGGTGCGGCTCAAGATTTCAACTTCGTCGTCAGGTTGGACAGCCCCGCTTTCGAGTTGGGCATTCCACCATTCGCCGGCGATGAAAACGGTGCCCTTTTCACCGGCGGCAAAGGCTTGTTTGACCTGTGCATACTGACCGATCAGCGCTTCACCGCCGGTGATAGGAGGCTTACGTTGAATCGCCAATCCTTTGGCACTGGCAAAAAAGGTGAAGCCGGCCAGGAAAATCGCCAGCGCGATCATGGTGCCCCACGGCGTTTCGAGCCCTGGCGCGTCAAAGAGTAAGGCGGCCCCAAAGAGAAAGGCGACTAAACCGGCGGCGATCAGCGCGCCAAAGGTGGGGGTAAAGGCTTCGGCAATAAAGAGCGCGACCGCGACCGCCATCAGCGCGACCCCGGCAAAGTTGGCCTCCAGTTGGCCCAGGGCGTAAAGGCCCAGCAACAGACAGATCGCGCCGGCCACACCGGGAATCCAGGTGCCGGGATTCCACAATTCGGCCAGCAGGCCAGCCGAACCCAAAGTCAGTAGCAGCGTGGCAATGGTCGGATTGGCGATAAAGTTGAGAAATTGTTGTAACGCCGTCAGTTCACGGCTGACCGTGATCGCGGCGGCCGTCTGTAATTGTTGCGGCTCGCCTTGCACCGTCACCGTAAAACCATCTAACTGCGCAAGCAGATCGTTAAGATCAGTGGCAACAAAGTCAATGACGCCAAGTTCAAGCGCTTGGGTGGCCGTGGCTGCGGCGGCTTCCTGCACCGCGGCAATGGCCCATGCCACCGCCGGCTCGCCCCGCCGTTCGGCCAGATTTTCAATATCGGCGCTGAGGATGTTAGTGATCTTGGCGGCCATCGTCTCGCCCACCTCTTCGCCCGCGGAGCCAACGGGGCTGGCGGCCCCGATACTGCTGCCGGGTGCCATCGCAGCAACATGGGCAGCTAGTGTAATAAAGGTGCCGGCACTGCCGGCATGGGCACCACTCGGCGCGACGTAGACAATCAACGGCACCGGCGACGAGAGCATTTTCTGCATGATCGACTTGGTGATATCAACGCTGCCACCAGGGGTATCCAGTTGCAGAATGATCGCCTCCACATTGTTGAGGGCGGCATCGGCGATCTGATCCTGGATATATTGGTCAAGCACCGGGGTAATTGCCCCTTGGAAGGTGAGCAGATAGACGATTTGCTCGCCTTCATTATTACTTTGCGCCGTGACCGGCACAAAATTACTCAGAAAAGGGCCAACCAGGCCCAGTAGGAGCAGCCCCAGATAGAAAGTGCGTAAAATTGTTTGCTTCATTTTCCTCTTTCGCGAACGAACCCGCAGCTAGGTCAAGGGCGCCGCCCCTGCCTTCACCCGGGCCACATCACCCAGCATCTCTTCGACTGAACGTCGCCCCGCTGCGCTATTTGCCCCGAGCATTTGCATCAGCTCTTCAATGCGGTCAGCGGCGGCGAGTTGGCGGACGACGGTGCTGGTGCGCTCTTCCCCACTTTCCACAATGACCCGCTTATTGACGGTAAAATGTTGGTCACCAAAGGCGGCAAGTTGGGGCAGATGGGTGATACAGAGCACCTGATGCGCGACCAGATTGTCTGTGGACACCTTATCTGCAGACTGATGGCCGTTGCGTCCCTGCTGCCCGGTCAACATCCACAATTTCTGGCCGACAATCGACCCGACGCGACCACCAATCCCCTGGTCAATCTCATCGAAAATTAGGGTAGGGGTGGCGTCGGCGTGGGTGAGCACACTCTTGAGCGCCAACATCAGCCGCGCCGTCTCTCCACCAGAGGCAACGCGCGCCATCGGTTTGAGCGGCTCGCCAGGGTTGGCACTGACCATAAACTCGACCTGGTCGATGCCGGTACTATCAAAGGCAACGCGGCGACCATCGGCCAGATAGGCCCCTTCGGCCTGAGCGCGCTGCTCGACGGCGACGCCAAAGCGGGCGCGCGCCATGCGCAGATCCCCCAACTCTTGCTCAACCTGGCGGGCCAGGGCTTCGCCGGCTTTGGCCCGTTGGACGCTAAGTTTGGCGGCCAGTTTACCGATGGCGTGGAGCAGCGCCGTTTCCTGCTTTTCCAAATCAGCGGTCTTAACTTCCCAGTTGCCCAGCTCATCCAAATCGTGTTGGGCGCGGGCACCAAAGGCGTTGATCTGCTCAATCGTATCGCCATATTTACGCTTGAGGCCGGCGATCAGCTCAAGCCGATCTTCCACCTCTTGCAACCGCTCCGGGTTGAATTCCAGATTGTCGGCGTAATCCTGCATGGTGCGCGCCAGGTCCGAGAGCTGTTCCAGCAGGGCCTGCCCTTCCGCAGCGACATCATCCATATCGGGATCAATGCGCGCCAGCCGTTCAATGCGTCCGACCGCTTCGCTGACCAGATCAAGCGCGCCTGGCATTTCACTCTCCCCTTCACTGAGGATCGCCTGTGCGGTCTGGGCCAGTTTGATGAGGGCTTCGGCGTTGCCCAGGCGGCGACGTTCACTCTCCAGCTCGCTCTCTTCGCCGGGCTGTAATTGGGCGGCAGCAATCTCCTCGGCCTGAAAGCTGAGCAAATCGATGCGTTGGGCAATCGTGCGCGCATCCTGGCGCAGCCGGGTCAATTCGCTGCGGACTTCGCGCAATTGCCCGACCAAAGTGGCCACCTCGCGCCGCTGCGGCAAAAGGTTGGCAAACCGATCCAGCAGGTGGATGTGCGTGCGCGGGCGCAGCAGGTTGAGATGTTCGCCCTGCCCATGCACATCGACCAGATGACCGGTGACTTCGCCCAGCAGTTGCAGGTTAACCACGCGGCCATTGACGCGGCAAATGTTGCGGCCATTGCGCCGCACTTCGCGACTCAACGCCACCCAATGGGGATTGTCAGGCTCGTCCAGCCCATTCGCTTCTAAGATAGGTGCCAGTTCGGCCAGGATCTCGCCTTCAATGACCTGGAAGGTGGCGTCGATCTGCGCCATTTCACTGCCGGCGCGCACCCAGTCCGCGGTGGCGCGATCACCAAGCAACATGCCCAGCGCGTCAATAATAATTGACTTGCCGGCGCCTGTCTCGCCGGTCAGAATATTCAGACCTGGCCCAAAAGCCAGTTGTAAATCATCAATAATCGCAAAATTGCGAATGTGCAGTTCCGTCAGCATACCTTCTTGCACCGATGTGATTTGTGAAACGTGATTCGTGAAACGTGATTCGTGAAACGTGATTCGTAAAATGTAATCAATGCTATGTCGGGGGTAGCATTGGATGAAGGGTGATTGCTCTCATTTTAGCACAAATGGTCGCTGGGTTCGGTAAATTCACAAGCAGATCAACGCTTGAGATTAGGGTTAAACCCTGCTGTTACTTTAGCTGTATGGCCGCAAACAGCAACAATAAAGCGGCGTTTGTACCTACCAAGCCACCCCCGCCCAACCGGGGTGCCCTCTGGGCCCAAACTGGGGAGGAGCCGACACGGTTCCCTCCCCAGTTTGGGGAGGGTTAGGGAGGGGTTAGTCGTTACCGGCGTTTTATCCCCGTCCCACGCCAGTTTGAAGTGGGAGCGGGGCAAGGTGAATCGTTACGTTTCACGTTTCACGTTTCACTTCTTGTCGCTCGGTTATTGTAGCATTGGCCGTCTGATTTGCACATCGCGCCAACCATGATATAATGCACTCTATACAGATCGCCCATACCAGTGTATAAATAGAAGATGTTGTTGATTGCATTACTGCAAACCGTTACAGGTTGAAGGAGATTGCTATGAATATTATCCCAGGACCATGGGAGCTCGTGATCATTTTGGTCATTGTCGCCATGCTCTTTGGTGTCGGTCGACTGCCTGAAGTCTTTGGTGCCGTCGGCAAAGGGATTCGCGAATTCCGTAAAGAGTCCACGACAAACGATGGCAAGGCCGCCAAAGATGACAAGACGGTCGAGCCGGTGACCACTGAGCATGTGACCGAAAGCTAATTAGGAGCACATTGCGTTGTTGACTTTAACAGCTTGCGCACCGACCGCTGCATTTTGCGACCGTTGGTGCGTGAGCTGTTTTCCCCTTTGTCGGATCGACTTATCGTTGGGCAGAGCTGGCACATAGCGCTTG
The DNA here is from genome assembly GCA_022842065.1 of Caldilineaceae bacterium. The sequence continues at coordinate 353,652 of JALHQH010000005.1, read as the reverse complement.
CGCCTCAGGCTTTCTATGGCAGCGTAGAGTAGCCAGCGTTACAGTAGATCGCCACGCAGAAAGCAATTTCGTGCGCTTCTTTCGTTTTGTCGGCTTGGTCACGACCGTTGTGGTGGCTTATGCGGCGCTGCTCTTGCTTACCCCACACATCCTTACCACTCTGCCTTCGGCTGGCTCGTTCGCAGCCCTTGCCGCCTTTTACCCGCTGCTGAATGAACTTATCCCCTATACAGGGCTTCTGGTCAGTTTGGCCACCATCACCTTTGGTGTGTTGACGGCGCCCTGGCCACTGTCGCCCACGCGGCTGACAACTGGTGACGAGCGTAGGCAATCTGGGCGTGGACAAGCGCGGTATTGGTTGGGCGGCATCCTTCTCTTGCTCGCCTTACTGGCGACCAGTGGCGCGCTCTGGCACCGCTGGCAACAGGGGCAAGAAGATCTCACCATTCATCTACTCTGGGCGGGCGGGATCCTCGGTTACCTGCTGGCTTGTGGCCGGCTGGGTGGGGTGCGCATCAAGGCGACCACGGCAGCAAAACGTGCGCGCCACTGGCCTGTCATCGGGCTTTTACTGCTGGGTGCCCTCTTCTATTTGGGATGGCGGTTCATGACGATGCCCATGCAACTAGAAGAACCAGTCGTTGCGGCTGCCCGCCAAGCCCTTACGCTTGCCACCAGCGCCACGCCACAACTCTTTGTGCCGCAGACGCCGGCAGCGCCCACGGCTGGCCCCACCCCATTGGCGGCGTATAGTGCAACCTTAGCACTGGTGCCCACCGCGTTGTTGACCTGGCTAGATGGCGATCTATTGCGCAGCATGCGGTTGATCGGGCTAGGCAGCGCCCTGCTTTTCGGTTGGAGTGTCTGGTTAGTCAGCCGGGAGCTGTTTCGGCGGCCGGTGCGGATCCTCACTGAGGTCACCTTTGTTGACGGGCGAGGGATTGTCATTCACCCGCTGGAAGATGATGGGGCATCGTTGGCCCTGGTGGCAACCCTATTGGTGCTTACCAACAGTGCGACGCTACTTTTTAGCCGTCATCCTTTTCTATTGGCGAGTGCCGCCGCGGGCACCCTTGGTTGCTGGGCCCTGTTACGGGCCTGGTCTACCCATGATCGGCTGGCGTTGGGGGTAAGTGGGAGCTTATTAGGGTTTGCGGTCGCCAGCCATTTGAGCAGTTGGAGCTTTGTCGGTGCTGCGCTCTGTTGGTGGCTCGGCATGGTGGTTGCCAACCGGGCGTGGTTACCCCAGCGGGCCGGACGTGGCGCGCTGTTGCCCTTTCACTTCGGGGATTTTTTGCTTTGGTTGGCAGGGCTTATGGTCGTGGTCGCCCCTTTCTGGTTGGGGCTATTTATATCCGGCTTACCGATAGGCACCCTCTTTACAGCCAATCTCACCCAACAATTAACAGCGATGGGCCGCGATTTGCTCAGCGGGACCGCGTTGGGCAGTGGCACCTTCTCCTTGTTCCATCCTTGGCTCATCCCCTTGCTGGTGCTTGCTCTGGGGAGTTTGCTCTTTAACCTCGATCGCAAACAGGGCTGGCTGCTCTTGAGTTGGAGTGCAACTGCCTGCCTGTGGGCCGGGGCGGTGGCGTTAGAGCAAACGGAGCGCGCACAACATGGGGTTGCGATGCTCTTGCCCCTGATCCCCCCCTTGGCGGCGGCCCTGGCTTTTGGACTGGATCGACTGCGCATCACCCTGTTGCGCGCAGGGGGCGGGTGGTTGCACCAGTTTTGGCATTATGGCTTGTTGGGGCTGCTGCTCTGGGTCACCTTTCAGAATGGGGTTGCCTACTATATTACCGCCCTCGACCAAAGCGAACCGATCAGTGCATTGGGACAAACCCTGCGCACACTCGATCATGCGCAGCCGATTATTGTGATTGACCCAACCCAGCAATTGGCAAGCCCCGGCGCGCTGGCCCAATTAGAAGTTTTGACCACCGGGGCCAGGGTGGGCTTTGCCGATGTGATCGTTGTGCCCCAACTGCCACCGCAACTGGCCCAAGGGAGCATGGTGATCTTTTTTGCCAACGACAGCGCCTTGTTGCCGGCATTACGCGCCCAATATCCACAAGGGACACGGACAACGGTACGCGCGAATAATGCGAATCTGCTCCTCTATCTTTATCAGCTACCCTAACGCGCCGCGGTCGACGCCATAAAGCGTCCAATCCAGGGTTAACTTTTACATTCGATGGCTGAGTGATTTTGTGAAGCGCAAGAGAGTTGCTATACTTTAAGCTTGTACTTTGGGCAAGTTGTATTTTTGTCCGACAAAAACAGCTGCGCACGTAGGATGAAAACGCAGTTGTTTGAAGACACTTGTTTTCATTATCCCTGTTTTTAGTTATCCCTGTCAACCAGACGCGTTCGGTTGTGATCGAACGCAGAATCAATAGGATAAAGCATCATGACTTTTGTTAGTTTCTTAATGATCAGCACGATTATTATTGGCTTGGCCCTGATTGCAGTGGTCTTGATCCAAGGGCAGACGAGCGCCGGGTTGGGCAGCGTTTTTGGTGGTTCGGATATTTACCGTACCCGCCGTGGGATGGAAAAGACGCTCTACAACCTTACCTTTTTGCTGGCCGGCATCTTTTTCCTGATCTCACTGCTGGCGGTTGCTTTCGAATAAGCAACGATGCAATCACAAAGATTTCCACCCTCACCGCTGGCCGATGCCCCACCGGCGACTCACCTATCACCGACTGAATCGCTGGGCCGACATTTACGTTGGCAGGTGTTGTTGGCTTGTCTGGGGCTCTTTGCGCTGGTCAGCCTGCTAGGTTACTCCACCTACGCGGTGACTACCGTGTTGATCCCCGACCGTGGGGGCGTCTTTCGCGAAGGGGTCGTGGGCAATCCTCGTTACCTCAACCCCTTTATTTGTGACCGCAACGAAGTCGACGAAGATCTATGTGGGCTGATCTTTCGCGGCCTGAGCAAGATCGACCGTCATGGGCGCGCTGTTCCCGATTTGGCCGAGAGCTGGACCATTACTGACGATAAGATTTATACCTTTCAATTGCGCCCAGATCAATATTGGCACGATGGCCAACCGGTCACCGCCGACGATGTGATCTTTACGGTCAGCATTTTGCAGAATCCGGATGTCGTTGATATTCCCAATCTGTCGATTCTCTGGCGGACAGTGACGGCCGAAAAGATCAATGACTACGCCGTACGCTTTACACTCGCTGAGCCTTCCCCTTTTCTCGATTATACAGCGATTGGGATCTTACCCGTACATCTCTACGGCAATCTACCGGCCACCGAACTTGCCGCCCGCCCGCTCAACGGAATTCCCATTGGCTCCGGCCCCATGATGGTGGAAGAGATGGCCGCTGACCATATTCGGCTAAAACCGAATCCCTTCTACCGCACAGCACTGCCCTATCTTTCGGCGCTGGAATTTCACTTTTATCCGGATCATCCCAGCATGCTCACGGGCTATCTGGCCGGTGAGATCGATGGGCTCAGTCGGATTTTGCCATCAGAGTTTACACTGGCGGCTGAACAAGAAGATCTGGCCCTTTTGTCAGCTGTCCAAGCGCGGTATGTCAGTGTTGTCCTCAACCTCAAGAGCAGTAATGTGCCCTTTTTCGCCGATAAAGCAGTACGGCAGGCGCTCTATCATGGGGTCAATCGTGAAAGCCTGATCGAACGTGTTGCGGCCGGCCAGGGGGTGGTTGCCCATACCTCACTCTTGCCGGAAAATTGGGCCTACAACGCTGATATTCCGCACTATGACTACGATCCGGCGCAGGCACAAGCGCTATTAGAAGCCGCCGGCTGGCGTGACACCGATGGCGATGATGTGCGCGAGAAAGATGGCCAGATTTTGCAGTTCCTGCTCTATGCGCCGGACGAACCCTTTCAAAGTGCACTAATTCAGCAGATTGCGCTGGACTGGCAGGCGATTGGGGTGCGCGCCGTGGCCACGCCGGTGACCTTTGTCAGCTTGATGAGCGACTTTTTGTTGCCGCGCAACTACGATGCCGCGCTGATCACCTTTGATATTCCTGGTGATCCGGACCAGTATTGGCTCTGGCACAGTTCGCAGAGCGCAGAAGGGGGCTTTAACTACGCCGGTTGGGAGAATGAAGAGGTCGATGAAGTGCTGCAACAGGCGCGGGCGATTACCAGCGAAGAGCAGCGACGGGCCTTATATGGGCGCTTTCAGGAGATCTTTGCCGAAGAGGTCCCCTCATTGCCCCTTTTCTATCCGGTCTATACCTATGGCGTCAATACACGGGTACAGAATGTGCAGATCGGGCCGCTCAACCGCCCAGCGGATCGGTTTGCCAATTTAGCCGATTGGTATATTGTCACCCGCCGTGTACCGATTAATCAAGTGCCGGAAGGCGCGCCACCAACACCGCCCAGTTCATTCAGTCCGTAGGCGCAGCAGTACAGTGGCAGAGCAGGTTCAATCCTGCGGCAAAAGTTAGCCCAACCTGAAATACGCCACAACTCCAGCACGAGTTTGACAGAAAAACTACCTCATGATATAAATATGGGGTCTACTGTATGATTCCAAAGGTAGATAGCTTGCTTAGGCGATTGTGTTGGATAAATAACTTGAGTAAGCCACATTCGGTAAGCCGCAGTGGCGGAATCGGCAGACGCGCCACGTTCAGGGCGTGGTGAGCATTAGCTCATGGGGGTTCAAGTCCCTCCTGCGGCACCTTGAAGAGGGGGCTTCGTCATGAAGCCCCCTCTTTTATTAAGTACGCTAATGCCAAGCCACCCCCTCCTAACCTCCCCCTATTAAGGGGAGGAACAGTCGTGCGCACCACAGTTCCCTTCCTTAACAGGGGAGGGTTAGGGAGGGGTTAGTCGTTAAATACGCTCATTACACGTCATCTATCGCCATTGTGTTCATACGTAGAAGGTGAGATCTGATGCCCACCCCCAAACGTGATACACGCCTGTTATCCCTTATTTTGGTTGGTGTCTGCCTCGTCATTATTGTTACCTACATGGGTCGGCTAGTCACCAAAGCCAATCTTGACGCGCAAATCGCCCAGAAAACCGCAGCCATTGCGGCCGCAGCAGAAAATCAGCTGGCCCTGGAAGCAGAATGGCGCTATGTGCGAAGTGATGCTTACCTCCAAGAAGAAGCACACGATGAACTGAATCTGATGCAAGCCGATGAGGAAATCATTGTTGTGGTGACGATCGTACCTCCGGCCGCCGAAAATACGCCGGCGACGGTGGATGAGGCAACCATGCCAACAGAACCATTCTGGCGGCGTTGGCTAGCACAGTTGGGTTTCTCCTAGAGATGAGGTGAGCGCAATGGCTGCTGTTCTACTCCTCAATGCCAGCTACGAACCGCTTGCGGTTATCCCTGCCCGCCGTGCGCTTTCCCTACTATTACGCGATCGAGTTGATGCCGTCACCGATGAATTAGTCTCGATCACCAGCCCCGACCGCGCCCTCGATCTGCCGACCGTTTTACGCTTACGTCGCTATGTTAACGCCCCACGCCGTGGTGTTCGTTGGAGCCGGCGTGGCGTGATGCGACGTGATGGCTATCACTGCATCTACTGCAACATTGGTGCGGGTGAAGGCTACAATGGCCAGGTCTTGACCAAAAGTGATTTTACGATTGACCATCTGATTCCACGGAGTCGCGGTGGTGGGAATAGCTGGAGTAATACCGCGTGTGCCTGTTCCAGTTGTAACCAGCGCAAAGGCAATCGTACCCCCCACGAAGCAGGGATGCCCTTACGTTGGGAGCCCAAAACACCACGGGTCGATTATCTGGTTGCCACCGGCGAAGTGCCGACGGCGTGGAAGATTTACCTCGAAGTTTAACCTCCCTGCTAGCGCATGCCCGCTTTGAAAACGCTTATGTGTTAGTGCGTTTCGCCAACGTATGCTTTGCGTTTTCAAAACAACTGCCGATTTAGCTTCCCCCCCTTTTTGCCGCATTGCCGCCTGGATAACAAGTGCGTTATACTAACAACCATCCGCTGTTACGCTTTTAGCATCTGTTCTGCTTGCCGCATGAAGCACACGCCTGTCAAGCTGCGCGCACTTTGCCATGGGTGGCAGATCGACCAACAAAATTGAGGCGCTAGGCCATGAAGATCACAAACATCACAACTGAAAACTATCGCTGGCCGCGGCATAAACCGATTACCAATGGGAAACATACCTACACCCATGCCGGCGTTGGCCTGGTCAAAATCGAGACCGATGAGGGCATTACCGGCATTGGATTGGGCGCGGACGGGGCGATCATTCGCACCACCATTGAGCATCTAACCCCCCTGTTGATCGGCCAGGATCCACTTGATGTGGAACGCATTTGGCACAGCCTGTGGGTGCCCAAGCTGATTGGCCGGCGTGGACTGACCACACGCGCCATCAGTGCCATTGACATCGGCCTCTGGGATCTACGCGCCAAAGTGGCGGGGATGCCCCTCTACAAGCTGCTGGGCGGCTATCGCGATCGCGTGCCGACCTATATTGCCGGCGGCTATTATGAAGAAGGCAAAGGTTTACCCGAGCTAGCGCAAGAGATGGCCGAAAATGTGGCGATGGGTGCCACGGCGATCAAAATGAAAGTAGGTGCGCTTTCGCTACGCGAAGATACAGAACGAGTCAGGGTAGTACGTGACGCGATTGGTCCGGAGATCAAGCTGATGGTTGATGCCAATTGTGCCTACAAATTGCGGGAAGCAATTCAAATGGCGAAACGGCTGGAGGAGTATGATCCCTTCTGGTTTGAAGAGCCGATTGCCGCCGATGATTACGAAGGCCATCACCGGCTGGTCGAGGCGACGACCATTCCGATTGCCACCGGTGAAAATGAATATACCCGTTATGGTTTCCGCGATCTGATTTTGCGCGGGCAGGTGCCGATTCTTAACGCCGATGCGATTATCTGCGGCGGCGTCACTGAATTTATGAAGATCGCGGCCTTGGCACAGGCGTTTGATGTGGAGATCGCACCTCATGGTCCGCAAGAGATTCATGTTCATCTGGTTGCAGCACTGAGCAATGGTCTGATCCTTGAGTTTTACCGCGACACGGTTGATCCCATGTGGGGGAAAGTCTATCACCAAACATTGCGGCTCAATGATGACGGCACGGTCAGCCCGCCCAATGTGCCCGGCATTGGCATTGATCCCAACTATGAGGCCCTGGCCCCCTTTCGGGTAAAGTAAGCAACGAAGTGTAAGTTCTAAACAAAATAGGAATTACGCAGTTGCCTGTGACTTCGACAAGCTCAGCCGGCGGTAACTGCGTAATTCCTATAAAATTTTCTACATAAAACAGGAAAAGCTAATGGCACAACAACCGAAATTAATGATCCCTGGCCCGGTCGATGTCTTTGACGAAACACTGGAAGCGCTCGGCCAGAAGGTCCGCTCCAACTTTGCCGAAGATTGGCGACCGATGCAAGAAGCGACCGTCGGCTGGCTGAAACAGGTCTTTCAAACCGAGAACGATCTTTTCATCCTGACTTCCGCCGGTTCCGGCGCGGTCGAAATGGGCGTTGCCAGCCTTTTCAGCCGGGGCGAAAAGGTGCTGGCGGTGAGCAATGGTCCTTTTGCCCTGCGGGCGATTGAAATTCTACGCGCCTATGATGCGGAGGTCATTGAGGTCGAAAATGGCTGGGGCTGTGCCGCCGATCTCGATCAGGTGGCAGCCTCACTCCAGGAGCACCCAGATGTAGCCGGGATTGTCGTTGTTGCCAACGAAACCGGCACGGGTGTGCGCAATCCCGTTAAAGAGCTGGCCGAGCTCGCCCATGCGCACGGCATGCCGATTCTAGTCGATGCCGTCTCTGGGATGGGCGGCTATGATCTGCCGGTTGACAAATGGGGCTTGGATATTCTCTGCACCTCCTCCAACAAAGCGTTGGAGACGCCGCCGGGCTTGGGCTTTATCTCAGTGAGCGAACTGGCTTGGGAACTGATTGATCGCAAAGCCGCGCAGGGTGGACGGGGCTGGTATTATAACCTCTCCAACTGGAAAGCCTACCGGGGCCAGGGCCGTTATGCCCCCACCACGATGGCCAGCAGCATGATTGTTGGGCTACATGCCAGCCTCAAGCGCATTATCGAGGTGGAGACCCTGCAAGGCCACTGGGCACGCTATGCCTGGGCACAAAAGGCGGTCCGCACCGGTCTACGCAATATCGGCTTTACCATGCTGGCCGCGGATGAGGTTGCTTCCTTCACGGTGAGTGCGGTCTGCAAACATCCCAGCATGGCCCACGAACAGGAAGTGCGCGACTATCTGGCCGCCAAACACAACTTTGCCGTCTCCGGCACCTGGGGCAAAACCGCGGGCGAGGCCTTTCGCGTCAGCCACATGGGGCGCTCCAGCACCAAAGAATATCTGCTGCCCTTCCTGCTGGGGATCGAAGATTTCCTGCGCGAAGAAAAAGGGGTGGATGTCCCGGTCGGCGCGAGCTTGGTTGGGGTGGAGATGCCGGGGTATTAAGGTTGACAGGACGATAAAGCAGGGTTTATAATGTCACCCAAATGACATTTAGATGACATTATAAGCCCAAGGAGATAACAATGATGGAAGTACCCCAAATGGCGACCATTGCGGAATTGCGCCACAACCATTTAGCAGTGTTAGATAAGTTGGAACAAGGTCCGGTCGTGATTGCACAGCGCAGTAAGCCGGCAGCGGTTCTTGTTTCGGTTGATACTTGGAATCGACAAGTTCGACAATTACGCGAGTTACAGTTGCTGCTCTTACACCACAAACGGTGGACAGCAATTCAACAAGATCCTTCACAGCTTGTCACCGATGAAGAACTAGAACAACAAATAATGCATAAGGTGGCCAGCGAAAATGTGGACACTAAGTTATAGCAAAGAAGTTCGCAACTATATCTACGACTCCTATCCTTATACGGAAGCTGTGTGGCAAGCAATCAAATCTTTACGTCAAACGCAAGATGGAATTCCATCAACCGGCTGGAAAAAGCTAGAAGCCGAACTCTATCTCTGGCTTGTAGCTGAGCACTGGGTGGTCTATCAACGGCTAGTTGATGAACAGCAGTTAATCGTCACCGTACTGAAACCCTTGGCTGAACAAGATTTTGATGTCCCATAAACCGCTAAGAATAGCGATATGGCCAGCCATAGCTTTTACCAATCGAACCCAGATTAAGCGGATGAGGCGGATGCTGCAAATGGCGGCTACGCCATCATCACGGATAAAAAATCTGCGAGAATCTGCCAAATCCGCGTTCTAATTTTCAATCCGACAAGCAGTTATTTCCACAGGTGCGCGTACTTCAACCCCGTCCCCGTGTTGAAGAGCACGACCGTCTCATCGGGCTTGATCCAGCCCCGTTCCAGCAGGTGAATCTGCGCCGCAAGACAGGCGGCCCCTTCCGGGGCCGGGAAGATGCCGGTGGCTTTGCCCATAACTCGGGCATAGCGCAACATCTCGTCGTCGGTGACGGTGAGCGCGGTGCCGCCGCTGGCGCGGATCGCACGCAGGATCAAAAAGTCGCCGACCGCAACCGGAACACGCAGCCCATCGGCAATCGTCTTCGCCCCTTGCCAGAGTTCGGCGTGCTCCTCTTCCTGCTCGAAGGCACGCACCATTGGTGCACAGCCAGCACTTTGCACGGTGACCATGCGCGGCCGTTTGCTACCGATCAGCCCCATCTGCTCCATCTCGTCAAAGGCTTTCCACATGCCGATCAGCCCCGTGCCGCCGCCGGTGGGATAGATGATCACATCGGGCAAGGTCCAGCCCAGTTGCTCGGCCAATTCATAGCCCATCGTCTTTTTACCTTCGATGCGGTAGGGCTCTTTCAGCGTGCTCACATCGAACCAGCCATATTGTTGCACGCCCTCACGCACCTTGACGCCACAGTCGTTGATCAGCCCATCGACCAGCGTCACCTGGGCACCGAGTTCTTTGCACTCAACCTGAAAGGTGGCGGGCACATCCTTGGGCATGAAGACATAGGCAGGTAGACCAACCGCGGCGGCATAAGCGCTCATGGCCCCGGCGGCGTTGCCGGCGCTGGGGATGGCCAATTTCTTGGCCCCCAATTCATAAGCTCGGCTGACGGCTAAGGCGAGGCCACGCGCTTTGAAACTGCCCGTCGGGTTGAGCGACTCATCCTTAATCAGTGTGTTGGCGCAGCCGATTTCATTACCCAAGCGGCCGGCACAGATCAGCGGCGTCCAGCCTTCGCCCAGCATGATCATCGCGTCACGTCGTTGGACGGGTAATACTTCTTCATAACGCCAGAGGTTGGCGGGGCGGGTTTTTAGCACCTCCTTCGTCATCGTCAGGGCAGCCGTCTGCAAATCATAACGCGCTAAGAGGGGCCGATGACAGGCGGGACAGAGGTTGATCAGTTGGTTGGCAGCATAGGTCGCGCCACACTTACCACATTCGAGGTGGGTTAAGGTCGATTTTGTTGTCACGGCGTTTTTTGCTTTCTATTGATTCTACAAAATATATTTCACACTTTGCGCAGGGGATGCCAAGCCCGCCCTGGGCTAAAGCCGCAGGGCTACCCAACAACGCCGGGTAAACCCGGCTCTATTAGCCGAGTTTACCCGGCGTTGTTGGGTAGCCAGGGTGCTCACTGGGCGCATTGACGACGGGGCAGGGATGGCAACCCCCTAAGATCGGGTTGAACCACAATTCTCAATTGACAATTATTAATTTTCCAGCAGTTGGTAATCCCCCTCAACCGTGCTGATCTCCACCATGTTGCCAAAGGGATCGCGGCAGAAATAGCGCGGTCGGCCAGGGATCGGGGTCGTACCAACCACGGCAATCCCGGCCTCTTCCAGTCGCTCGCGCAACGCTTCCAGATCATCAACGACCAGGCAGAAATGGCGTCCTGAATGATCTTGCCCGGTGGGATCTTCAGTCAGCAGATGCAGTTCGGTGTCACCGCCGAGACGATACCAGATCACATTGAGATCAGCCAGGGCTTTGGGCGGCGTAACCTCGGTCAGCCCCAGCACTTCGCCGTAAAAATGGCGCGCCATCACATCACTATCAGGCGGGCGGGGGACACTTACATGTTGTAGACGGATGTTCATCGGTTCGTCCTTTCTGATATAAGACACACTTAAACAAAAGTGCGCGATTCAGTGTATAATTCGCTTTGCAACGTAAAAGTTTTTACAGCATCTTCATCGATCAGATGGCCGGTAGTCAGGGAGACAGGGCATTGAATCTAACAGAACTACAGCAGCGCATTGCCGTTGGCGAAAATCTGCACACCGAATTAAAAAGTTGGCCGATCAATCCTAGCAGTCTCGCCGAGACCTTAATTGCCTTTGCCAATACAGATGGTGGTCAGTTACTGATCGGGATCAGTGACGATGGGCAATTGCTTGGCGTTGCCGATGTCGATGCGGTTATGCGCATGGTTGATAATGTTGCCTACAACAATTGTGAACCACCGCTGACAGTTGTGCAAGAAACGGTCAACAATGAAACCGGCCGCGCAGTCGTTATTGTCAATATTCCCAAGGGCGATCAACGACCATATCGCACCAATCAAGGCCGCTTTATGATTCGCACCACCTCTGGTAAACGGCCGGCAGCACGCCAGGAATTACTGCGTCTTTTTCAAGCAACGGAAAGTCTATATTATGACGAGACGGTGATCACCCGTGCGACCTTTGCCGACCTGAACATCCCAGATATTGAACAATTTTTCTTGGATGCCCAAGGCTATCGTTGGGAACAATTAGGCTTGCCGCTAGAACGGATCCTCGTCAACTGGAAGTTAGCACAGCAGGTTGGTGAAACGTTGCATCCAACGATTGCGGGGATGATCTGTTTTGCAAAGGATCCCCAGCACTTTTTGCCACAGGCCTATCTCACCGCGCTCCGGATTCCGGGCACCACCATCGATATCGACCCCAGCGACCGCAAGCAGATCACCGGCTCATTACGCTCGCTACTAGAAGATGCGCTGCGCTTTCTCAACATCCACTTGCCGACTCCCCATCGCATTCAGGGCATGGAGTCGGAGGTCAAGTTGGAACTACCGCCGGAAGCGCTGCGCGAAGCGTTGGTTAATGCCTGTGCCCACCGCGATTATACGTTGCAAAGTCCCATCCGCCTACTCATCTTTGATGACCGGATCGAGATCCGGTCACCAGGGCAATTGCCCAACTCGGTGACGGTTGAAGCGTTACCACTCGGCATTCACGTCCTGCGCAATCCGATTATTTACAACGTCTGCTTGCGCATGGGGTTGGTGACCGATGCCGGCAGTGGCATCCCCCGCATTATTGCGCGTGTCCGCCAATTTACCGGCCAATCGCCAACCTGGAAATTAGAAGGCAACGAGTTCGTACTGAGCATCCCGCGGCCGGTGCGCAGCCACTAACGCTGTTCAGTAAAAATAACCATACCGCAAGGTTGATTCGTGATTCGTGCGATCACCGGCCACGTAGCACGAATCACGTAGCACGACCCGTATCATTAATTCTTCGGAATAGTCTAAAGCGTACCCAGCGCATATTGATGGCGGATCACCTTTTTGTCAAACTTGCCGACACTGGTCTTGGGAATGGTGTCGACGACAATGATGCGGTCCGGTAGCCAGAATTTGGCAAAGTGAGGGGCCAAATGCTGCTGTAACTCGGTTGGATCGATGCTGTCTACTCCAGGTGCGCAGACCACCACCGCCAATGGCCGCTCGGACCATTGTTCGTCAGGAATGGCGATCACGGCGGCTTCCATGACGCTGGGATGGGCCATCAGCATATTTTCCAGGGCCACGCTTGAAATCCACTCGCCGCCGCTCTTGATCAGATCCTTGGTGCGGTCGGTGATATTCATATAGCCATCGGGGCTGATCGTGGCCACGTCGCCGGTGCGGAACCAGCCATCGGCAGTGAAATTCTCCGGCGTTGGCTCGCGCTTGAAGTAGCTGCGAATTACCCACGGCCCGCGTACCTGTACTTCGCCCATCGTCGTGCCATCCCAGGGTAATGCTGCGCCCTCATCATTGACCAGCCGCATCTCGACACCAGGGACAGCATAGCCCTGTTTAGCCTTGACATCCCACTGTTCATGGTCGGGCAGATCCAGGTGGTGGCCCTGCAACTTGGAAACGGTACCCAGCGGCGACATTTCGGTCATGCCCCAGGCATGACAAACATTCACGCCCAGATCACGCTCATAACCCTCAACCAAAGCGCGCGGCATGGCCGCGCCGCCGACGACCAGGGCCCGCACACAAGAGATATCGCGGGGGTTGGCTTTGAGTTCGTGGTAGAGACCAGTCCAGATCGTCGGCACACCGGCGGCGACCGTGACGCGATGTTCAGCAATCATTTGGGCTAAGGCCGCTGGTTGCAGATGCGGCCCCGGCATAATCAGATCCGCACCGACATAAACACAGGCATAGGGCAGCCCCCACGCCATGGCATGAAACTGCGGCACGACCGGCAACACCGTGTCGGCCTCGGTTACCGCCAGTGAATTGGCCATGCAGATACCGATGGAGTGGAGATACATGGAGCGATGGCTGTAGAGCGCGCCTTTAGGTTCGCCAGTGGTACCACTCGTGTAACAGAGCCCCATTGCCATATTTTCGTCAGTAGAACGCCAAGTGTACTCAGGGGACGCGGCGGCCATCAGATCTTCATAGTAGAGTACATTGGGAAAATTGGTCGTCGTCCCTTTTTCCGCGTTGACCAGGACAATGTGCGTTACCCCATCGATCTGGCCGGCCAGCCGGTTAAAGAGGGGCAGCAGCGTGCCATCGACAAAGATGACCTTGTCCTCGGCGTGGTTGATGATATAGGCCAGTTGGTCAGCCGCCAGACGGATGTTCAACGTATGACAGACCGCGCCGGCACCGGGAATGCCATAGTACATCTCCAAGTGTTGGTAATTGTTCCAGGCAAAGGTCGCCACCCGATCACCAACCCTCACGCCTAAGCCCTCTAACGCATTGGCCAGCCGCTTGGCCCGCCGATAGAGGTCAGCATAGGTGTAGTGGTGAAAGGTCCCATTGGGCAACTTGGTCGAGACGCGCTTGTGGGGAAACATGCGGTTGGCATGTTCCAAAATGCGATCGAGCGTGAGCTGATAATCCATCATCAGACCGTGCATAGTGATTCCTCCAGATTGATGTTGTCCCGAACCAGGTGGGCTGGCCGGTGCAGTTGGGGAGCGTTAGCGGATCTATTGTAGCAGAAAGAGGATGGGTTGGGTAAATCCAACGCGTGACACCAAACCCCCTGGGGATTACGATTTTTGTCTACTTTCGGGTATGATGAACCGATAGAAAAGGAAACACAACCTATGGCTTCATGCTTTCAATTTACCGTTCATCAACAAGCAGGGGCGGCCCGTCTTAGTACCTTTCAGACGGCACATGGCCCGATCCAGATGCCAGCCTTTGCGCCGGTTGGCACACTGGCGAATGTCAAAACCTTGGACCCACGCGATCTGGCGGCCAGTGGCTGCGAGTTGATCCTGGCTAATACCTATCACCTCTACCTGCGCCCCGGCCACAAGTTGGTGGAGGAGCTGGGCGGGCTGCACAAATTCATGGCCTGGTCAGGGCCGATTCTGACCGATTCGGGCGGCTTCCAGGTCTTCAGCCTGGCCCACCAGCGTAAGGTGGACGACGACGGCGTGACCTTTCGCAGCCACATTGACGGCAGCAGCCATCGCTTCACGCCAGAGCGCGTCATGGAGATCGAGCAGGCCCTTGGCCCTGACATTGCCATGGTGCTGGATGAATGTCCCGATCCGCTCAACTATGCCTACAACCAAGCCGCGTTGCGGCGGACTCATCGCTGGGCAGCGCGCTGCAAAGAGGTACACAACCGGGCAGATCAGGCGCTCTTTGGCATTGTGCAAGGGGGGATCTTCCCCGATTTGCGCGCCGAGAGTGTCGCTTTTCTGCGCAATCTGGACTTTCCCGGTTATGCGATTGGCGGCCTGGCCGTGGGCGAGACTAAAGAAGAGATGTATAGCACCCTCGATGTTACCTGTCCACTAATGCCGGTAGACAAGCCGCGCTATCTAATGGGCGTCGGCGCGCCCGAAGATATTGTCGAGGCGGTCTACCGCGGGATCGACATGTTTGACTGCGTATTGCCGACCCGGATTGCGCGCAACGGCGCGCTGTTGACGCCCACGGGGCGGATCAACATGCGCAGTGCCCAATACGCGGCTGATCCAGCGCCGGTGCAGGAAGATTGCGGCTGCTACACCTGTCGCACCTTTAGCCGGGCCTACCTGCGCCATCTCTACAAGGCAAATGAGATCACGGCCCTGCGCCTGGGCACCATTCACAATGTACATTTTATGCTTGAACTCATGCGGCAGATCCGAGCCGCGATTGCCGACCAGACCTTTGATGACTTTCGCCTGGCCTTTCGCGAACGGTATCAGATCAGCAATCAAAAAGTGCGCCATCAACAGCGCGAGCGTTATCTGGCCCAACAGCGCAGTTGAGCCAATCGACGGCACTTGATGATGGTCATAACCAAGGCAACAAGATATGGAACAATTTTTTAGAAACTGGCTGGGGGTGAGTCTCATCGGGCTGGTGTTCTTACTAAGCAGCAGCTGCGAATCTACCACTGTCATTGCCAAAGAGCCGGTAACCATCACCATTGCCGGGGCCACTGCCATGCAGCCAGTTCTTTATGCATTGACAGACGAGTTTAGCCGCCAACATCCCCATATCTTTTTTGATATCGCCGGTGGTGGCAGTACGATTGGCGAGGAACGGGCCCGGCAAGGCCAGGTTGATCTGGCGGCCAGCACGCTGATTTCGCCAACGCTGCCGTCACCTGGCACAACCGGCCCAGCCGCGGCCCAGCTGTTACGCGTGCCGATTGGTCTAGATGGGTTAGCCATTGTCGTTCACCAAGAGAATCGGCTGGCGAACTTGACCTTGTTGCAACTACAAGAGCTCTACAGTGGACGCAATTGGAACTGGCAAGCAGTAGGTGGAGTGGATGCGGAAGTTTTATTAGTAACCAGGGAAGCGGGTAGTGGTACCCAGACGCTCTTTACAGAGCGGGTGATGGGGCAAGTACCCATTGCATTGACAGCGGTTGTCATGCCTACCAGTGCCGACGTGATTGATTATGTAGCGAGCCATCCGACGGCGATTGGCTATGTCTCGCGCGCCTATGTGGTTGACCAATTAGTCGCGAGCGGAGCGATCACGGCAACAGTGGTGGCGACAACCCCAACCACCACTCCGAAAGCAGCCAACGTCCGCGTGGTCCCCCTCGAAGATCAATTACCGACGACCGCCGCATTACAAGCACAAAGCTATCACCTAATTCAGCCGCTCTATCTGGTCAGTCGCAACCGGCCGCGCGACTGGGCGAAGCAGTTTATCGACTTTGCCCTCTCCCCGCGCGGCCAAACAATTATTGCGCGGTATCATCTGCCGATTCGTAGTCGGTAAATCCGCTTGCACCATTTCGACAATTTCTTTGCACCAAGACCCGTAATCATGGCGATTAAGGCGGGAGCGCATAAGAAACGTCCACGGACCAGGTCCGTGGACGATTTTCTTTATGACTAATTAGACAACATCGATTTACTTACTCACCCAGACCGGATCGGGCTGAATGGTGGGTTCGGGGCGACCACCGGCGTCAGCACGGCCGCTGCCCTCCAGCCGGCTGATCGCACGTACAGTCATATCGCGATCAACGACAAGTTGGCAAGAGAGGCGTACACCGGTCAGATCGCGCTCGGCCAGTTTGGCCTTTTCGGCTTCGGTGATCAGTTCTGGTTCGCCGGCCACAAATTCGACCCGACAGGTAGTACAGCGGCAGTTACCACCACAGGCATGAAGCTGATCAACACCCGCATCATCAACGAGGGCAAGCACCAGGCGTTTGTCGGCAGGAACTTCAAAGGTGCCGTAACCTTCTACAGTAAGCTTAGGCATGGTCGATATACTCCTTGTGTGTAATCGTGATATGGATGATTGATAGAGGATATTAGGTGTATAATGCCGGACTTTCACTAAATATGGTGTATGGACTCTCACAATTTGATGCTGGCTTTAGCGTTGATATTGCCCTGAACTTTGGCCATAGCCGGTCAGTTCG
Source organism: Caldilineaceae bacterium (assembly GCA_022842065.1). The sequence goes on along the minus strand of JALHQH010000005.1, from coordinate 336,568 downwards.
ACGTAACCAACCCCTGTGATCGGCGCGCCGGCCAGGGTACCATCAATCGCAACCGCCCCTTCCCAGTAGACAAAACTCACTTCCATCTCTTGATCAGCCACCAGCGGTTCAACTGTCAGGCGCAAGTCAAAGCGCGGCAATTCAACTTGCCAACCGGCGGGATAGGTGACGTCGGTGCGCGGACTGGTCCATTCATTCAGCACCGTTACGGCAAAATCCTCGGCGGCAATCGTCTGGGCAGTGCCATCAGCGGCCAGATAAGTCCCAGTAAAGTCCGGCACGACCCCTCCACTCGCCGTCCGCACTTGGGCAAACATCAGCGCGGCGCCATTAGCCAACTGCACACTGAACCAATCCCAACCCACCGCATTGGCACTCAGGGCACTGGTCCCAAACTCATGGTCCATCCAACTGACGCCAGTCACAGTCGTCTGTTGGCCATTCATAGTGACCGTGCCCGTGCTTTCCACCTGGACCAGACTGTAATAATAGCTAGCATTGCCGGCCTCTGGCCCTTTTTGGCTCAACCCCTGATCGCCGTGCAACAGCGCGGGGCGCGTCTCACGCAGGGTTAGGTCAAGCGCAACAACGCCATTTTCGGTCTCGACGCTGGCGTGCAGTTGGCTGACATCAGGGGCCGTTTCCCGCACGGACCAATCCTCCAGCCAGACCGCATAGGCCGGGTCGCCCGTGGCACCGGCCAAGCCGCCGGCGCCACGGCTAAAGCGTTCAAAACTTTGGTGATCTGCCGCCGCGACATCGGTCAACGCAAAGTGAGCCATGTAGATCTGGTTGGTCGCCAGGGCAGAGGTCCGCGCCGGGGCATCAGGGGTCAACGCGCTGCGGAAAAAGGTAAGCTGGTAGCCATACTGATTACCCTGCTCATCGGCCAGATTACCAGTGTAGTACCACCATTCGGTCTTGTATTCAGGGTGGGGACCATGATCAAGGGGGAAGGTAAAGGGCTGGGGTTGGTAGGCACGCGCAAAGGCGGCATCGGCCTGCCCGCTGAGGGAGGCAACGACATTGGCACTAGCCAAACTTGGTTGCTTCGCGCCCCAACAGCCGCTCAGTAACCAGAGACTTACAAACAACAACAGCGCAACGCAGCGCTGGGGGCTAATTCGTTCAGACATAAATGCTCATTTTCTCAGTTAAGACACAACAAAGCTAAGATTACACGCTGCAAAGGCTCTGCATGACATATATAGAAAGTAAGTCTATTAGTGCGCGGGGGCGATCTCTGTTACCTCTCTTCCTGGTAGAGGAAAGTTCGCACATTTTAACAGAGATAGCGCTTATAGAGTTGAACAATTTGACCTTTGATGGCAAAATGCAATCATGTAAAACCCTTGACAATCTTTATGCGTAACCCTTTGCCGATCAATTACCCAATACGGCCAACCACCCTTGACCCGGAAATATTATGCGCATCAATGTCAGACTTAGCGCCGGTCTCGCCTATGCCACCGGGCAGACCCGGCTGATCCTCACGCTAACCGAAGGCGCAACCATCAAGGATGCTGTTGCCCAGGTGGTTGCGCAACAGCCAACCTTGGCCGGCCCGATCCAACGGGCGCTGCCTATGTTGCGCGGGCAACATGTGGACAGCCAGTGTGAACTGCGCGATGGGGAAGAGCTATTGTTGTTGCTGCCCGCGGCCGGCGGCTGAGCACGTCTTTGTTTGCGCGCGTCCCCAGTTGTTGTTAGCGATCCTGCTAGTGTTTTGTAAAATAAGTAATGATAGGTGCCGCGACCAAGGTACCTCTGTCATTCCGAACCGGCTTTTTGGTGAGGAATCCCGGTCTGGCTAAGTGGGGATTCCTCGTCACTTCGTTCCTCGGAATGACAATACACCACCGGTCAGAACTTAATTCACAGAACACTACTCTTACTCATAGCTATCATCCAATAGTTCTCATCCATCAGCGAGTATTCACCAATAAGGGGAGTGCCTCATGCCAGAAAACCTTGTAACCACGCAAACGACAGTCCACAGCGGCCATGAAACCGTCTATGTTGATCAATTTACCAACGGCCTGCTCGACCCGGCGCTGCCCATGTTGGGACCGGTGCGCGATGGCGGCCACATTATTGCGAATACGGCCCCCGGCTGCTGGGGACCGATGATTACGCCGGCCATCCGTGGCGGCCACGAGGTGACCAAACCGGTCGCCGTTGCCGGGGCCGAAGTGGGCGATGCGATTGTGCTGCGCATCCGCGACATTAAGATCACCTCGTTGGCAACATCGTCGGGCAATGACCAGATGATGGAAGGCCGCTTTTTGGGCGATCCCTATGTCGCGGGCAAATGTCCCCAATGTGGCACGCTCTACCCCGCAACCCACACCGAAGGCATTGGCCAAAGCGCGGTGCGCTGTGACAACTGTGGGGCCGACACGACGCCCTTTACCTTTACAAATGGCTATACGATTGCGTTTGACACCAACCGCTCGGTCGGTGTGACGCTGCAACAAGAGGCCGCCGAAGAGATTGCCAGCAGTGCCAAACGCTACGCCGCCCTGCCCGAAAATTCGATTCAGAATCCAATCTTGACCTTTGCCCCCCACGATCTGGTTGGCGTGGTCGCTCGGCTGCGCCCCTTTATGGGTCAACTGGGCAGCACGCCGGCCATTCGCCTGCCCGATTCGCACAACGCCGGTGACTTTGGCTCTTTTCTGATCGGTGCACCGCACGAATTTGCCGTGACTGCCGCCGAGTTGGAGCAACGCACCGATGGCCACATGGACATTGACGCGGTGCGCGCTGGCGCGATTCTGATCTGCCCCGTCAAGACCGCGGGCGGCGGCATCTATCTGGGCGACATGCATGCCATGCAGGGCGATGGCGAAATTGCCGGTCACACCTGCGATGTGGCCGGCACGGTGACGATGCAGGTGCATCTGATCAAGGGGCTCAAGTTGGATGGCCCGATCCTGTTGCCCGTGGCCGAGGATCTGCCCTTCCTGGCCAAACCGTTGACGCCCGAAGAGCGCAAACAGGCCGAAGTAGTGGCCGCAAGTTGGGGCGTGGGTGCGCTGGAAGAGTCGGCCCCTATCTCGGTCATCGGCACCGGTCCTGATTTGAATGCGGCTACGGACAATGGACTGGCGCGCGCCGCGGCCCTCTTGGAGATGAGTATTCCCGAAGTCAAAAACCGCGCCACCATCACCGGCGCGATTGAAATTGGCCGCAATCCTGGCGTAGTCCAGGTCACCTTCCGCGCGCCGGTCGACCGGCTGGAAAAATTGGGGTTGATGCCCTTTGTGCGTGATCAATATGGCATTGGCTAAGCAACCTTTTGTCGGGGAATTCACTGACAAACGAGGGCAAAGATGGTATACTCAACCTGCGGCTTCACCAGTCCCCAACGGGCAACAGATTACGAACCACGCCGTACGTCCTTGCAGTTGATCAAGATTGCGAGGATCGATCTTATCACAACAACAATTGAGGAGAGGGAACCGAATGCTGGCCTTTAACCGCGTGGGAAATAAGGAGATCACCTTCGAAGAACTCGTTGCCGATCTCAGCGTCCAGGAGTTGCACGATCTGACCGATGAGATGGTCGATCAGATGCTCACGTTGATCGAAGATTGCACTGACAGCGATGTGACCTTTCAGCCGGTCGACCCTGGTGCGAATGACACCTTTGCCAGTAACAGCGCCGAGGTGGGAATTGCCTGGACCTTGGGCCATGTGATCGTCCACTGCACCGCCTCGTCCGAGGAATCGGCCTTTTTGGCGGCAGAGATGGCGCGTGGGGTGGAGAATCATGGGCGTTCGCGCTATGAGACGCCCTGGGAATCAGTAACCAAAATCAGCGAGTGTCGGGAACGTTTAGAGGAGAGCCGGGCGATGCGCCATGCCAGCTTGGCGATGTGGCCAACCCAGCCACATCTAGAGAATACCTACCAACCCTGGCCGACGGCCCCCACGATCAATGCGGTTGGTCGTTTTGTCTTTGGGCTTTGGCATGATGACAGCCATATCGGCCAGATCGCCGATGTTGTGCAGCAAGCCAAGGCGGCGCGCGCGTAAACGTGCGGATGAATGAATTCAGGTTCAACCCGATCTTAGGGGTTTGCCATCCCCGCCCCGCCGTCAACGCGCCCAGTGGGCACCCGGGCTACCCAACAACGCCGGGTAAACCCGGCTAAGGGAGCCGGGTTTACCCGGCGTTGTTGGGTAGCCCTGCGGCTTTAGCCCAGGGCGGACTTGGCTACGCGCCAATCCCCAGCACCTCACGACAGTAGCGCACGCTCTTTTCAAGTTGGGCGCATTGCTCTTCGGCGATGGCGACTTTATAGGTGGGTGAAAGATTGGCCCACGAGGCGGTGAGCAAAGGCTGCGTATAAGGTTTGCCGTTGTGGACGAGTTGCAAAAACTGCGCAAACTCAGCAGCGGGCAAGTCGGGGTAGGAGCGCCAATAGTCCGGTTCCAGATAGTTGAGCACCTTCGGTGGCAGGCTGGTGATAATCTCCAGCGTAAAGTTGGTATCGGGGCATTGCGCTTGGTAAAGCTCGGCCCACCGACTCATTTCGGTGGTGCCGTCGCCCATAGCCACCCATTGCACGACGGCCCCTTGTGGGTGGGGTGAAATGGCCGTGTCACGAATATGGCTCATCACAATATAGGGCGCAAGATGGGCTAGGGTGACATAGGGACTCTCCCCCATCCAGAGCGGGTTGCCAGAATCGATGCAGACCCCCACAAATTCTGGTCCGGCCTGTTCTACCAGCGCTTTTAATTCACGCCCGAGCAGATCCCCGGCATGATTTTCCACCGCAATTTTGATCCCCAGATCGAGGGCTTGATCGCGCACGGCCTGGAGCGCGCTGATCGTATTTGCCACATGGTCCGCCAGCGGGGTTACGGTATGGCGGTCGGCGTTGGAGCCGAGCAGCGTGCGCATCACTGGGGAACCAAGCACTTCGGCCACATGCAACATGGTGCTAAGTTGTTGCACTGCGCTGCCGCGCCGATCCGAAAAAGAGGTTGAGGTGGGGCAACAGGAGTACATCCCCACTTCCAACGCCAGCCCCAACCCATCCGCATGACTTTTCACCTCGCGCAGATAGCCATCATCGAGCGAGGCAAAAAAATCCGGATCGGGGAACATCACCACTTCCAGCCCGATTTTATGTGCATAATCGAGATAACCAAAGGCATCCCACTCGTTAAAGCGCAGACTAAAAACATCGACGCCAAGTTTCATGGTCTACTCACTTTCATTCTTAAAATTGGACGCGGATGATACGGATCGGGCGGATTTGCACTGATTTTCTATCCGCCTTAAGCCGCCGAATCCGTGTCATCCGCGTCCAAATCGTGTTAGGCAAAGGCCATTTCGCCCGCGGCGACCATGGTGTGCATGGGTGAATCGTCGATGTCCAGGGGCAAATCGACGCGGGCGCGGCGACGGCTTGATTCATAGGTGGCGAAGATCAGCTCGGTCGCTTTGATCACGCGCTGGCCAGAGAGTTCCGGTTCGCGGCCATATTTAAGCGCCTCAACCAAGTCGAGCACACCGAGGGCAACTTGGTCGCCCAAGCCCGTACCATGCAGCCCTTCGCCAACATCGATCACTTCCCAATCGCTTTGGCCTTTGCCCCACATGCGCAGCGGCACCTCTTGGCTGTAGCCCAACTCAATGGTGCCGTGCGTCCCCATGATTCGATTGGTCAACCCGGGGCCGCCAACACCAGTCATCAGCAACCCCATGACGCCGTTGGTAAATTTGAATTGGCTAATGCCATGTCCTTCCAAATCCACGCCAAAGACGGTGCTATGGTTGCGGGTATCGATCTGACCAATGACCCATTCGGCCGGCGTCTCTTCGTTGTAAAAGAACATCATGTCGAACCAGTGGGTGCCCCAATCGTAGAGATTGGAGCAGGTGCCTTCCAGCCGCACAAGTTCGCCGACCGCACCTGCGCGCAACAGTTCACGCGCTTTGCGGTAGGGTTTACCAAAACGCCGCTGGTGGTTAAAGGTCAATTGGGTGCCACTCTTTGCGCAAGCTGCGACCATACGCATTGAATCACCGTAGGTTGTTGCCATCGGCTTTTCACAGTGGACAGCACGCACATCGGCCTCGGCACAGGCGATGACCATCGGGGCATGTAAATGGGGCCAGGTGGCAACGCTGACAATATCGAGATCTTCTTTGGCCAACATCTCTTTGTAATCAGTATAGAGCCGTTCGCCGCCGTGGCTTGCCTGGAAGGCTTGCGCATTTTCCAGGCTAATGTCAGCCAACGCGGTGATCACACAATCAGGTGACGCTTTGTAGCCCTGGGCATGGGCATGGGACATGCCAAAACCGGTGGCCCCGTCCGTACGCAATGGGCGGCCACAGCCAATAAAACCAACTTTAAAGGGAGCCATCTTTTTTCCTTTGATTTCGCAATGATAGTTTAGGCACTCGAACTGAGTGTATCTTTACTTTGCTATATGGCCGCAGCACTTGGCGGCGGATCGGATGCAACCAACGCTACATAAACAGAATTAGCGACCCCAGTCGTCATATAAATCTTCCCGTCTTAACGAAAAATTTTCAGGCAATGGACCGATATCATATGGTGGCAGTATGAGCACATTACGATGAATACTATTCGTTTTTTCTGGAAATTCAGCTTCTTCAATGACGAGTACCATTTTATGGTAGCCAGGTGATACTTGTGGTGGTAGTTGCAACGTTACAATGCCGTTTTCATCTACCCTGGCCTCTACTGTTAGTGTGAGCATGTTACTTCTCCTTGCTACCGGTAAATGTCTTTTCAAAAATCAGTAGACCATTTCACGGTAACATTATACTATAGCCGGTCGCGTTATAGGCAGTTATAAGCCAAGGCTACGCAAATAGTCACGACTCACAATCGCACTCTCCAACGGCGTTGCCAATTGTGTGACATCGGTCTCGACGATGATCCAGCCGCTAAAGCCAGCATCGCTCAGGATTTGGAAGACGGCGGGGAAGTCAATCGCGCCTTGGCCCAATTCGGTCCAGATGCCTTTGGCGCTAAAGGTGCCATAATCCCAGGCGGCGGGCACCCCTTCTGCCAAAACCTGGGGGTTGATATCCTTGACGTGGATCGTCTTAATGCTGGCGGCATAATCGCGACAGAATTGGATCACATCCGCCCCGGCCCAAGCCAGGTGACCGGTGTCCGGCCCCATGAAGATGACATTGTGATCGACCAGGCCCCACAGCCGGTCGATCTCCTCGCGCGTCTCAATCGTGCTACCGACGTGGTTGTGGAAACAGCTCTTAACCCCTTGCGCCAGCGTGATTTCACCCACTGCATTGAGGGTTTTGGCGAATTGGGCGTATTCGGCATCAGTCATCGCATCTTCCGGGCGGACATTGCCAGCAATCTGGCTGCGGGTGAGGCCGCGGCTGGTGGTGTAACTGGTAAACCCACCGGCAGCGACATAGAGTTCGGTCAGCCCAGCCGCTTTCGCAAAAGTAGCTTGGGCGCGTGCCCGTTGCAGGATCGCCTCTTCCTGGGCTTTGTCCCAGTAATCAGCACCAAGGTAACCGGGAGCTGGCTTCAGCCCAAGCCTGGCATAGGTGGCGAGAATTTCGGCGGTGCTCTTTCCCTCTTGTGGCCCCGCCGGCGCACCGGCATAGCCGGCCTGAGCAATTTCGGCCAGCACTTGTTCGGCAGGCACACCACGCCAGGTAATCTGGCCACAGCCAATTAAGACATTTTTCATGATTTCTGCTTCCTCAATCCTAGACAATCTTTTTGATTAATGGCACGACTGTTTTACAAGAGATGCTGGCATTGTCACCGATTTTACGGGAACCGTCAACCGTTAAAATTGGGAACTACCAAGCCACCCCTCCCTAACCCTCCCCAGTTTGGGGAGGGAATCTCGCTGGGAGAGCCAGGTTCCCTCCCCAAACTGGGGAGGGTTAGGGAGGGGTTAACTGATTAGCACAAAAACATTACTACTTGACAAGCCTTTTTCCCTATGTTACTATGCGTCTGTAAACGTTTACAGATTTCCCACAACGCTAATTAAATAACTTGCTGTTAGTCTATGAAACGCACTCGGAAAGCTGCGCCCGAAACGCAACCGCTGACTGGCGATGGCAATGTCACGATTATTGATGTCGCCCAACGCGCCGGGGTCTCCTATGCGACAGTCTCGCGCGTGATCAACAACGAAGCCTATGTGAAAGCAGCAACGCGCCAACGCGTCGAGCAAGCATTGGTTGATTTGGGCTATGTTGCCAATCGCCAAGCAAGAAGCTTGCGTGGGGGTCGCACCCATATGATCGGCCTGCTCGTACGTGATTTCAGTTCAGGCTACATTGGCGAAATTATTCGTGGCATTGATTTGGAATTGAGCGAACGTCACTATGATTTGCTGCTCTACACGACTCATGGTCGGGGGCGACGTGAATCGGACTATGTGGCAACCCTCACGCGTGGGATGGTTGATGGGTTACTGCTGGTACTGCCACGCACACCAGAAGATTATCTGGCCAAGCTGCGGCAGGCGCATTTCCCCCATGTCCTCATCGATCACCAGGGTATTGACCTGACCGGGCCCGCGGTTGGGGCCACCAACTGGCAAGGCGGCTATGATGCAACGACCTACTTGTTAAGCCTGGGCCACCGCCAGATTGGGCTGATTACTGGTGAACTGGGACTTGGTTGTGCCGTTGAGCGGCGCGCTGGCTACGATGCCGCATTGCGCGCCCATGGCCTTGCCGTCAACCCAGCGTTGATCATCGCTGGTGATTTTACTCAATCCGCTGGTTATAGTGGGGCCAAAGCATTACTGGCCCTGCCGATGCCACCGACCGCCATTTTTGCGTCGAATGATATGATGGCCTTTGGCGCGATGGAGGCGATTCGCGAGCGTGGCCTGCGCATCCCCGAAGATCTCTCGATGATCGGTTTTGATGACATTCCCCAAGCCGCCAGCGTGCATCCGGCGTTGACAACAGTGCGCCAACCACTCGAAGAGATGGGGCGGGTGGCGACGCAGATGTTGTTTACCTATCTTGAAAATCCCACCCACCCCGAGGAACGAAAAGCGTTGTCTACCCAGTTGGTCATCCGCCATTCTTGTCAAGTGCATCCGGCCAACGGGTCAAACACATAACCAAAGGAGTAAAGGATGAAACGAAGACTGAGTTTTCTCTTTACCGTATTAACGCTCATGAGTTTGGTGCTGAGCGCCTGCGCCAGCACGGTGCCGGCGCCAGTCGCCGAAGAGGGTGCGCCTGCAGACGCGGCCGCCGCCGAGCCGGCGGCAGTTGACGCGGCGGTCGCCTTGGGCGAGCTGCCCCGCCATGAAATGCTGATCGCCGATATCCTGACCGGGCGCGTCGGCTCACCGGATGATTTCAATAACTGGGTCGGCTGGAAGTGGCGCGACCGTGGGATGCAGAACCTGGCCAACGAACCGCTCTGGTCAGTCGATTTTGCCACCGGCGAGATCATCAACGGCCTGGCGGACGGTGATCCCGTCTATAACGACGACTTCACGCAGGTCACGTTCCCGCTGCGCCAGGGCGTTACCTGGTCCGATGGCGAGCCGTTCACGTCGGCTGATGTCGTCTTCACGGTTGAGACATTGATGGCACACTCGGAATTCAATGACAACAGCTTCTTTGTTGAGAATGTGAAGTCGGTCGCTGCGCCCGACGATCACACCGTGGCGTTTGAACTGAACGCGCCAAACTCCCGCTTCCACACCCGCTTCCTTGACCGCTGGGGCTGCGCCTGGATTATGCCCAAGCACATTTGGGAGTCGGTGGAAGACCCGGTCACCTTCAAGTTCAACCCCTTTGTTGGCACTGGCCCCTACAAACTGCACAGCTTTGACCCTTCTGGTTTCTGGACCATCTGGGAGAAGCGCGCGGATTGGGAGCAGAGCCCAACCGGCATTATGTTTGGTGAGCCGAAGCCCAAGTATGTCGTCTTCCAATATTTCGCTGATGAAGGTGCCAAGATCCTGGCCCAATTGACGCACCAGGCCGACGTCCTCGGCGTTTCCTCGGATGGTCTCCAGGCCGTGCTGCAGCAGTGTGAAACCTGCCGCGCCTACCGGCGCGAGTGGCCCTATGTCGTCAACAACGACCCGGCTGAAACCGGCATCACCTTCAACACCGCCAAGGCACCCTTTGACAATAAGGACGTGCGTTGGGCGCTGCTGTTAACCTTTGATATCGCCGACTACATGGGCATTGCCGTAGACGGTACCGGTGCGCTCAGCCCCGTGCACGTGCCGTCGCTCGCCAACTATCCCGACGACTTCATCAAGCCGATGATCCCGTGGTTGGAAGAGTTCACGCTGGACATTGGCAACGGTGAGACGTTCAAGCCGTTCGATGTGAATGCCTCGCAGCGCATTGTCGAGTATGCCCAGGGCCGCGGCCACGAAGTGCCTGATGACGCCGCCGCATTGGGCAATCTCTTCGGCTATGGCTGGTACAAATACGCGCCGGATGTGGCCGAGAAGCTGCTGGTCAAGAATGGCTTCAGCAAGGACGCCGATGGCAAGTGGCTGTTGCCCGATGGCCAGCCGTGGCAGATCGCCTGTCTGAGCGGTACGGTTGCCGTCAACCACGATTTCCGCAACTGTGCGGCAGCCGTGCAAGCCTGGAAGCGCTTTGGCATCGACGCCAGTCAATATCCATCGGAAGCTTCAGGCAGCCTGGGGCCCACTGGTGATTTCGATGTTTCAGGCGCTTGGCCGGCCCAGGAACCCTGGGGCGCCGGACCTGACCTCTATCGCGTGTTGGATTTCTACAACTCGGCGTACATCGAGGAGATTGGCACCACGACGAAGGGACACCCATCGCGCTGGTCGTCAGCGGAGATGGATGCCGTGATCGAGAAGCTACGCAACACCGATCCGACTGACTATCAGGCGGTCGTCGATGCAGGCATCGAAGGGCTGAAGATCGCTGTCGCCGAAATGCCCGGCATTCCGACCTACGGCTATGTGGGCTTCGTGACCTGGGACGAGCAGTATTGGACGAATTGGCCGGGTGCCGAGAATCCCTACACCCAGCCGTACACCCACTGGGGCCCGTTCAAGTACATGACGCCGCTTTTGGAGCCGACCGGCAACCAGTAAGGGCTAATCCGCAAGTTAAATGATCCACGAAGTCATACGAAGAAATAGCTATCCTTCGTGTGACTTCATGTGACTACGTGGATCATTATTTCTTCGGAATGGTCTAAGATCGCTGAGGGATTAATCCGCATGTTCGTACGAAGTTATCTTATCCCACGCCTGATCCAATACATTCTGGTCATCTTTTTTGGGATCACGGCGGTCTTCTTCATCCCGCGCTTGCTGCCCAATGATCCCGTCCTGCGCACCATCGATGCGATGCGCTCGCGCGGCGCATCCTTGGAACCTGGCGCCATGGACAAGATCATCGCCGACCTGACCGAGATGTACGGCTTGGGCGGCTCTTGGCTCGATCAATATGGGTCATTCTGGGTGCGGCTGGGGCGCGGGGATCTAGGTGTCTCCTTCTTCCAGTTTCCCACACCCGTAGGTCGCCTGATTGCCACGGCCTTGCCCTGGACGGCCGGCTTGTTGCTGACCACGACGATCCTCTCCTGGGTCATTGGCAACATCCTTGGTGCCTTTGCTGGGTACTATGCGAGCAGCCGTTGGACACAAATCGCTGATGCCATGGCCATGGTGATCCGCCCGATGCCCTACTACATTTTCGCCTTTGCCTTACTCCTGCTCTTTGCCTATGCGGTCCGGTGGTTTCCGGTTTCCGGCGGTGCCAAACTGGGCATGCAGCCCCGGTTTGCCTGGCCCTTCATCCAAAGTGTGCTCTGGCACTCATTCCTACCCGCGCTTTCGATCGTGGTCCTGGGCATGGCGGTCTGGTTTCAGACCATGAAGCTGGTGGTGCAGACCGTGGTCGGCGAGAGCTATGTGCAGTATGCGCGGCTCGCGGGCGTTACGGAAGGCAGAATCGTCGCACGCTATGTCTTTCGCAATGCCTTGCTGCCCCAGATCACGGGGTTGGCGCTCTCGCTCGGGTTGATTTTTAGCGGTGCCTTGATCACCGAGATCGTCTTTTCGTACCCAGGCCTGGGGACGCTCTTATACCGCGCGATCGTGAATGGCGACTACAATCTGATCATGGGCATCACGATCTTCTCGATCCTGGCAATCACCACGATCGTGTTGCTGGTGGATCTGATCTATCCGCTTTTCGATCCGCGGATTCGATATGCATAGGAATTGCGTAATGCCCTTTCGTAGGGGCACGGCATGCCGTGCCCCTACGAAAGAAGGTGTGTGTAAGTTCCTAATTCATCAACGCTGGGCACCCCAGCGTCGTATAGAGTGGTTCTATTGAAAGAGGAGTGCGCAGCACGTGAAGTTATTTAGAGACCTACTTAGAGACTACCGGTTCACCTTGGCCTTTGGGATCCTGGTGCTAATGCTCATTTTCGCCGGCCTTTCCTGGGTTTCACCCTATGACCCGACCCTCTGGGGTGAGGTGCCGCGCGATATGCGCCCATCCGCCGAGTACTGGCTGGGCACTGATTCCAATGGTCAGGACATCTTCTGGATCGCGACCTTTGCGGTCCGTAACTCGTTGATCATCGCGTTGATCGCCGGGCTGATCTCACGGGTGATCGCTGTCACGGTGGGCATGGTCTCTGGGTACCTGGGCGGCACCACCGATCGCGTACTGATGTTTGTCAGCGACGGCTTGCTGGTGATCCCCCTCTTTTTGATGATCATCATGCTGGCCATGTTGATCCGCGACAGTATGAACGTGATCAGCCTCGGCCTGCTGCTGGCGACCTTCGGTTGGGCTTGGGATGCACGGCTGATTCGCTCGCAGATTTTGAGCTTGCGCGAGCGCGAATTTACCAAGACCGCGGTGCTCTCTGGCGCAGGCACCATGCAGCTGGTATTCAACGAATACATGCCGTACGCCACCCCGCTGATCTTCTCGACGCTGATCAACAACATGGCCTGGGCGATCGGGTTGGAGATCACGCTCGCCATTCTTGGCCTGCTCGACCTCGCCATTCCCACCTTGGGCACCATGCTCTACTGGGCAATCAACTATCAGGCGGTGCTGTTGGGCCGCTGGTGGTGGGTGTTGACGCCAATCGTGTTGGCGACTTTTCTATTCATCGCCCTCTACTGGCTCTCGGTCAGCATCAGTGAATATCTGGATCCGCGCAAGCGCATCCAACGTGTGGGAGCACGGTGAACGCAATGGAGAATACGATCCTCAGAACCGAGGCCCTCAAAGCTTACTATGTGCTCGATCTCTACGGCAGCTCGAAAGTCGTCAAGGCCGTTAACGACGTTGATCTCGCGATCAAGGAGAATGAGATCTATGGGATTGCGGGTGAGAGCGGCTGCGGTAAATCGACCCTCTTGAAGACATTAGTCGCAGCCGTGGAGCCGCCTTTGCGGGTGGTTGGTGGCCGCGTCTCCTACCGGGTTGCGGGGAGCGAGGTGGACGTTGCCACGCTCAGCGCCGAGGAAAAGCGCCGGCTGCGGCTGGAGTTTATCGCCTATGTACCGCAAGGCTCGATGAGCGTGCTCAACCCGGTGACCAGAATTAAGGATACCTATCGCGATTTCATCGAGAGTCACAGCAGTGCGCAACAGAAGCAAGCGACGTATGAGCTTGCCCAGGAGCATCTCCGAGAGCTAGGTCTGCCGGTCACCATCCTGGACGCTTACCCACACCAGCTCTCCGGCGGCATGCGTCAACGGGTGACCATTGCGCTGGCCACCCTGCTCAAGCCGCGCATCATCATCGGCGACGAGCCAACAACCGCGCTGGATGTGGTGGTGCAGCGCGGTGTCGTGCAACTGCTCAAGGAGATCCAGGCCACGCTCCGCAACACGATCATTCTGGTGACGCATGATATGGGCGTCCATGCCAATATCGCCGATCGCATTGGCATTATGTACGCCGGCAAAATTGTCGAAGAAGGCACAACCGAGCGGATCTTCGCCGATCCGCAGCACCCCTACACCAAGTATTTGATCAATTCCTTGCCCAAGTTTGGCGACAAGACGCCGCGCGACGGTGTGCCGGGCAGTCCCCCTTCACTGGCCGACTTGCCCAGCGGTTGTCCCTTTCACCCCCGTTGTCCCCATGTCAAAACCATTTGTAAGAGCGAAATGCCACCAACGCTCCGCTTAGCGGATGGTCATCGCGTGGCCTGTTGGCTGGTTGAGGATGGGGTAGCCGGCAACAATCAGCCAATCGTACAAGGGAGTGAAAAGGGAACGCATGCAAACGTTGCTTGAGATCCAGGATCTGACCAAAATCTATGCGCTGGGCGGTATGCTGGCGCGCGTCAATATTACGGCCACCGATCGCGTCTCGTTTGATATCAAACCGGCCGAGATCTTTACGCTGGCCGGGGAAAGCGGCTGTGGCAAGACGACCACTGCCAAGATGATCATGGGCTTTGAAAAGCCAACAACCGGCGCGATCCGCCACAAGGGCAGATCACAAGCCCCCAACGAAAAAGTGTGGCGGACCGAAGGGGTGCAGGCGATCTTTCAGGATCCCTTTGCCACCTTTAACCCGCTGCGCACAGTGGATCGTTACTTTTTTGAGACGGTCTGGAATTATAAACTGGCCAAAGGCCGCAAAGCCGCGATTGCGCTGATCGATCAGAAGCTCCAGGCCATTGGCCTTTCCTACGAAGAGTTTGCGGGCAAGTATCCCAGCGAGTTCTCCGGCGGCCAACTCCAACGCATCTCGATTGCGCGTGCCCTGCTGACCGATCCCAGCCTCTTGATCGCCGATGAACCAGTGTCGATGGTCGATGCGTCGCTGCGCATGTCGATTGTCAACCTCTTCAAGCGCCTGCGCGATGAGTTTGGTGTGAGTGTGCTCTATATCACCCACGATCTGGCGACCGCCTACTACGTCAGTGATCGGATTGCGATCATGTTCCGCGGCCAGATCGTGGAGATGGGCACGGTGGAGCAGGTTTTGATGGCCCCCAAACATCCCTACACCCAATTGCTGCGCGATTCCATTCCCGAAGCCGATCCAGCGCGCCGTTGGCAGGGCACCGTCACGCTCTCTGACCTGGAACAGAATGAATATTTGCAACAGGGCTGCCGTTTTGCCGGGCGCTGTCCACGGGTGATGCCAATCTGTCGCCAGGCCGAGCCGCCCGATTTACAGGTTGATGGGGCACTAGTCAAGTGTTACTTGTATGGCGAAGAAAAGGCCACGGGTTCAACCCGATCTTAGAGGGTTGACATCCCGCCCCGCCATCAACGCGCCCAGTGGGCACCCGGACTACCTTAGCCGGGTTTACCCGGCGTTGTTAGGCAGCCCTGCGGCTTTAGCCCAGGGCGATCTTGTAACCCCCTGCATTCCCGCTGAACCAAAAGTCGCCGGTTAATAAACATTGCACAAAAAAATCGGTAAGCCTACGCTTACCGATTTTTCATGCAACGTTCAGTGGCTGTGTGGCAAAAATCGGGCAAGTAGTTCTAACCCTGGTTAACCCTTTAACGATCCGGCCAACAAACCCCGCATAAAGAGCTTGCCCAGCAGCAGATAGACCAGCACCGTGGGCAATGCGGCGATCATGGCCGCGGCCATTTGCACATTCCACTCGGTGGTAAAACTGCCGGCAATATTTTGCACCGCGACATTGATTGGCGCCAAACGAGGGTTGCCCAAAACGACTAAGCCGATCAGATAATCATTCCAGATCGAGGTGAATTGCCAGAGCAGCACTACCGCAAAGGCGGGCATTGAAATCGGCAGCAGAATATAGCGGTAGATGCCAAAGAAACCACAGCCGTCGATCTTGGCCGCGTCCAGCAATTCATTCGGGATACCCGTGTAATAGCTGCGGAAGAGCAGCGCCGTGATCGGAATGCCAAAGATGCAGTGGACCATGATCAACCCGGTGACCGTGGCGTAGAGACCGACGATCTGCAAGGTTTGAACCAAAGGAATGAGGATGCCCTGATAGGGTAAAAACATGCCAACCAGGAAGAGGATAAAGAGGGTATCGGCCCCTTTAAAGCGCCATTTGGCAAAAATATAACCATTCATCGAGCCAATAAAGGAGGAGATCAGGGCCGCCGGCACGGTAATGATAACGCTGTTCCAGAAATTGGGCGCAACCATCGTCCACGCCTTGAGGATCCCTTCAAAGTAGATCCCATTAGGCAATTCCCACATCCGCGTCACATTGACATCGGTATAAGGTTTCAGACTCGTGATGATCATCACATAGAATGGCATTAAATAAAACGCGCAAAAGGCCGCCAATACTAAATAGATTGCCCCGCGTGTCCAAAGTCGTTGTAAAGTCATGCGCGCCTATTTCTCCCTATTTCCCAATCACAGTAACGGGATATTGCGTAAAGAGTGCATCAACACTCAAAAGTGTCAGTTGCTCAGCCATAGCTTGCGCAATGATCAACCGATCAAACGGATCTTTGTGATACAAAGGAAGTTGCTGCAACGTCAGCACATGTTGTAACCTAATTGGGAGCAATTCAACTAAATTGTTACGTTGTTATTCAGAAACAATCTCAGCAAGCGGTCGGTTAAGATCGAGTTTTCCAAGTTGCGCTTTAATTTGCATTTCCCACACGCTAGCCACACTCAAAACAACGGTATGGGCAGGATCTTCGCATAACGTAGATAAACGCGCCGGTAACTTTTCCGGCTCGCTATCCCACCAAATAAAGATCTGTGTATCGAGCAGAAATCTCACACCGTAGTTCCTAGCCAGAATTCATCAGGCAAGGGCTCATTAAAATCATCGTGCATGTGCATGACACCACGATGTAAACCGGCAATCCGACGTTGTGTCGGTTTGGATACAGGTACAAAGCGGACTATCGGCACTTCATTCTCCGCAATCACAATCTCCTGCCCTTGCCGAGCCAGCGAAAATAACGTTAACAGTTGACCCTGTGCATCACGTATATCAATGGTCATTGTGGTCATTGTGGTCATTAGTTGCCTCCTTTTTGGCAATTATAACACAAAACGTAACGACCAAGCCACCCCCTCCTAACCTCCCCCTGCTAAGGGGAGGAAGCGTCAGGCGGACACTGGCTCCCTCCCTTAGCAGGGGAGGGGTTAGTAGTTACCACAAAACCACTTGTCGTACATCTCCTAACATTAATTTATCGCTCGGTTTCCCCACCCATGCTGCGCAGGTAGGGGACGACCAAAAAGCCGGAGAGCAGAATCATAAACGCACCGATAGCTGCGCCCAGCGAGTAACGATAGGCGCCAAAGGTCGATTGAAACATAAAGAAGGCCAGCGTGTCAGTGGCAAAGGCGGCACCGCTGCCACTCATGGAGGCCAGCACATCGAAGACGCGAATCGAGTTCATGCCGGTGAGCACAATCGCCGTAAAGGTAACCGGCATCAGCAGCGGGATAATGACATAGCGATAGGTGGCATAAACGCCGGCCCCATCGATCGCCGCCGCTTCGCGCAACTCTTGCGCAATGCCACGCAAGCCGGCCAGGTAGAGCGCCATGACGTAGCCGGTGAATTGCCAGGAGGTGGCAATCGTCACCGCCCACATACCATATTGGGGATGGGAATTCCAGGTTGGTTGAAAGTTTTCCAACCCGATCTGGGCAAAGAGCAGGTTAATCCCTGTCGAAGGTTGCATCAGCCAGCGCCAAGCCACCCCGGTAACAATCCCAGAGACAGCAAAAGGCAAAATAATAATGGTGCGGAAGATTGTTTCGCCCTTGATCTTCTGATCCAGCAGCGAGGCAATAATAAAGCCAAAGACAATACACTGCGTCATAAAGCCCGTGGCATAGTAGGCAAGATTGCGCAGGTCGGCATAAAAGCGATTGTCATTAAAGAGACGAATCCAATTGCGCAGCCCGACAAAGGTATAGTCAATGATCTGGCTGTTCCACTTGACGGTGGAGATGTAGAAGGTCCAACCAATCGCCGAGTAGATAAAGATCGCCACGGCCAGGATCGACGGCAGCAAGACGAAGAAGGCGATCACCATATCTCTGTTGATGCGCGGTGGACGCCGGCGCATTGTCGTCGTCGCGGCTGGGCGTACCCGTTCTCCTGCTGCCGAGATGGATTTCGTAGCCAAAAAGTTACTCCTCAAGGATTAAGGTTGCAGAGGGGCAAGGTTGCAGAGGGCAAAGTTGCAAAGGAGCAAAGTTGCAAAGTTGCAAAGGAGCAAAGTAACCTTGCAACCTTGCAACCTTGCAACCTTGCAACCTTGCAACCTTGCACTAAACCACAAATTCTGCGTCGGTCGCCGCTTGTACCAACATGGCCTGGGCGGCCGCGACATCGCGGTTGGTCGCCAGGTTGTTGATGGCGATGGCGTAATCAAGCACAAAGCTCTGCTTGACCGCGGCACCATGTTGGATGCTGGGTAACAGGGTATTGTTCTTAAAATCTTCCATCGCAGAGAGCAGATACTCGTCGTACTTGCTCAAATCCGGATCGGTGCGGGCGGGGATTGAACCCTTGATTGGGTTGAAGGCATCCTGCCCCTCGCGGGAACCACAGACCCGCAGGAAGTTGACGGCATTATCGCGGTGCGGTGCATTCTTGGGCAGGCCGAACGAGTCGGACAAGACCATGAAGATGCCATTGGTATCTGGAGCCGGTGCCCAGCGGTAATCGGCAAAGGCCTTGGACATGAGCACGCCATGGGTCCAGTCACCCATGATCATCATCGCCGGGCCATCATCGGCGACAAAACGATCGTTGATGTCACCCCAACTGGTGCTCAGGTAATCTTCATTAGCATAGTCAAAGGCCTGATTCAAGATCTCCAGCGCCTTGGTCACCCGCTCGTCGTCCCATGCCGTCTCACCGGTGAAGAGCCCCAGATAGTCGGTCTGATCAAGCTGGGTGATGAGGATATTCTCAAAGACATGGCCACAGAAGTTTGGCTCAATTTCCGCAATCGCCAAGGCAGGAATGCCGGCGGCTTTGAGCGCTTCGGCGGCGACAAAGAACTCGTCCCAAGTCTTTGGCGCTTCGGCAACGCCGGCGGCCTCAAGCTTGCTGGGGCGATACCAGAGCACATTGGAGCGGTGGATGTTGACCGGCACCGAGTAGGGCTTACCTTCGTAGGAGGCAATGGCGATCAGATCCTTGGGGAAGACATCGTTCAGCCCCTCTTCTTCATAGAGGAAGCTCAGATCTTCCATGCGATCGGGCACGACATGGCTGTCGATCAACTCGCGGCCCAAGTGGACTTGGAAGGAATCCGGTGGTTGACCGCCCTGCATGCGGGTTTCGAGCAACGCCTTCATATTGCCACCCTGGCCGGCACCACCAGCCAACGCAGCATTAACAACCTCGACATCCGGATATTTCTCACTGTAAATTGCGTAGATCGCATTCAAGGCTTCGACTTCACCACCAGCGGTCCACCAGGAGAAAATCTCTAGTTGGCTACCATCAGCGGCGGCTGGGGCAGCGGCACCTTCACCAGCCGGGGCAGCTGGGGCAGCACCGGGGGCAGCACACGCGGCCAGGGCAATCGCACTGGCACTAAGCGCGGAAAACTTTAGAAACGCGCGGCGATTCAACTGTTTGACTGACTTCATACGGTTCTCCTTAATTTTGGCGCTGCTATTTGAATAGATAGCAGCGTCTATTAAATTGTTGCAACGTTTATAATGCACAGCAGTATGGGCTGCCGTGTTGGGGGAAAGGGAGCGCAATTGGATTGATTATAGTCCTAGCTGCGCTGGAGCGCAACTTTTTCGAGTGTTCTCTGTAAAGAGTAGGTGATTGGGGAGGGGAGTGGGACAGCAGGACAGTCACTGTTTTACTGTCCCATTGTCCTACTGATCAGGCAAAGACCTGATGCAGAAACGCGCAAGCCGGCCCTGTTTCAGCCGCAAAATCTTCCCAACGGCACTCAATCGAGACCATGCCCTCATAACCCGCCTGCGCCAACTTCTCCACAAAGGTGGCATAGGGATAAACGCCCGTCCCTGGCGCGCGCCGATCCGTGTCGGCCAGATGAATGTGCGCCAGCCACTCTTTATATTGCACTAGATGGTCGAGTGATTCTTGCTCTTCGTCCATGTGATAAAAATCGGCCAACACGCGGATCGACGGGCGGTTGACTCGTGCGGCCAGGGCGACCCCTTCGGCGACACTGTTGAGGATATTACTCTCACGCCGGTTGAGCGGTTCAATTGCTAGCGTCAGCTTATGTGCCGCGGTCTCTTCGGCGACGAGTTGCAGAAAGTCAACTAGTTGCGCCTCGGCCTCAGCCCGCGCAAAGTCATCCGGCACCAGGCGCGCCTTACCACTGCCAAAGACCACCACTTCAGCGCCAATCAACATCACGCGGCGCATGGCCGTGCGTACATACGCCTCGACGCGCGGCAGATCCACCTCCGGCCCCACCACCTTTAGATCGCCAGGCAAAAAGACATTACAGGCGCGCGCCGGCAGCGGTGCCTGCTGATAAGTTTCGAGAATCGGGGCAAAAAAGGTTTCAGTCGCTTCCGGCAATAACGAAACGACCGTACTCTCCATATAATCAAAGCCGGCAGCCTGGGCCAGCGCAGCCTGTTCAACCGAACAACAAACACCAAATTTCATGATTACGCTCCTTTGTAAGGGGGGCAGGGTTGCAGGGTTGCAGGGTTGCAAGGTTGCAAAGTTGCAAAGTTGCAGAGTTGCACGGTCACTTTGCTACCTTGCCCCTTTGCAACTTTGCAACTTTACCCCATTATACTTACTTGAACGCCCTTCCCCAATCGGTTACACTTTAAGCAGGGGGGGAATTCACGCATCACGTTTTACGCATCACGTTTCACATCGCAAAAAGGAGATCATCATGCAAACCAAAAATTTTGGCAAAACCGGCTGGCAAGTTTCGGCGATTGGGCTGGGGACCTGGAATATCGGCAACCAGTGGGGCACAGTCGACGATGTCACCGCCTATGCCACCATTCACGCTGCGATTGACAGCGGGATGAATTTGATCGACACCGCCGACGCCTATGGCATTCCAGTGGGGCTTTCGGAGCAACGGTTGGGCCGTGCGCTGGGGGGTTTACGCCATCGACTGTATGTGGTGAGCAAGGTCGGCAACTGGGCGCGCCGGGCCGGCCATGCTCTGAGCTTTGCCGCACCGGAACATGTGCGACTGTGCATACACGCCTCGTTGGGCCGGCTGCGCACCGACTATCTCGATGTCAGCCTCTGTCATGAAGCCAACCTGGGCGATCCAACGGTTTATTTGGAGGGGTTTGAACAGTTGGTGGCCGAGGGCGCGATCCGCGCGTACGGGATCTCGACCAACAGCCTGGAGGTCTTACAACGGTTCAACCGCAACGGGAAGTGCAGCGTGGTCCAGGTTGACTATTCACTACTCAACCGCGCGCCGGAAGCGGAGTTTCTGCCCTATTGCCAGGAAAACAACATCGGCGTCATGGTGCGTGGACCGCTGGCCAAAGGGGTGCTCTCCGGCCGTTATGATCGCAATTCAACCTTCAACGACACCGTGCGCGAAGGGTGGAATGCACCGGGGGCGGCGCGCGAGCAATATCTGGCCCAGGTCGCCCAGGTGGAAAAGCTGAGTGCCATTGTGCAGCCGGGGCAGGCAATGGTCACCACTGCGCTGCGCTATGTGATCTCGCACGCGGCGATTTCGACGGCAATTCCTGGGGCGAAATCGCCCGAGCAGGCGCGCACGAATGCGGCGGCCGGCGAGCGCTTGTTGAGTGAGACGGAGCAAGCGCAGTTGGTAGCGGCGATGGGGGGGTAGGCGCGTTTTTTACCGCAGAGTGGCTGCGCAGTTGGGGGATTGATGGTTGCGCGGCTACTCTGCAAGGAATAGAAGAAAGACACCTCGATTTTGTTATAAAACTGTAAGCATTATCTTCACCACGCATAAAAATCATATGTTATGATTAATTCAGCTCCTTAATGAAGTTGAACATTTTTGTCTTGTTTGCTGTCCACAAGTTCGCACTTTTGACCTTCACCCTTGTCTCACAAGTATGGCAATCGGTAGCATCGTAGTGTAGGTGATGTTGCACCACAGCGCCAAGCGTGCTCACAAGTAACATCCATTGACAAATAAATAGGAGAGCCGGCTGGTGATAGAGCAGTTGCTGCGCGACACCCCCAACAGCAATGGCCGAACTTTGATCTGTGACACCATTGATGATGCCCTGGCCACACTGGAAACTGCCCAACTTGCGATGGGGCAGGCGGATGAGACGCGTCCACTTACAAATTACAAAATCATTGTCCAACGCTGGCGGCAGTTGCCAGCGCAGGAAATACTGGTCAGCGACCTGTTGCGCCAACTGGCCCAGGTTGCGCTTGGCCTTTGGCCCAGGTGGTATGGACTGGATGATCTTTCTACGATCCGTCGGTTTACTGCGACGCTGCAGGTAGATATCCAGGTTCAGGATTTGCTGCGCCATCTACAAGCACAAGCACCAACACAGTTCGCCACCCTTTCGTTGGCATGGCTGCAAGCGGCTGCCGCGCAATGTCGCCAGGAGATTGCGCCTGTACTGACGCGCTTTCCGCACGATCTGCAATTTGCCCAACTTGCCGCGGCAATTGAACCCAGCCAACTAATAATCTTACTTGCGGTTGATGATCCGGCACCACTGCCGTTTCATCTTTACGGGTTGGCCCGTGCCCTGGTTTGGCTCCGGCAGGCAACCCCGGCGCGCATTGCGCTGCTAATCCCGGCGGCGCTGGCCGATCATCCCGAGTTGGAAAGCGTACGCTACGAGGCGCTTTGGCTTGCCCCACCTCCTGCCGTTGCCCAGCCAGAGACGCCAGCGACCGAGGAAGAGACTGAGCAGCAGAAGGGCATTGTTTGGCCCATCCATGGTCGCCCGCATCCCTTTAGCCCCGGCGAACAGCGGCTAGCCGCCCAGTTGGCACTCGATCCAGCATTGTCAGGGCTCTTTCAATGCAACGCCATGGTCGATAGCGTGCGTGGCTCCCACTATTTGGTGGATCTACTCTGGGAAAAAGGCAAAGTTGTGGTCGAGGTCGATGGTTACCAGGTGCACAGCAAGCGCCCCGCCTTCCGTGCCGACCGCCAGCGCGATTATGAGTTATTGATCAGCGGCTATCTCGTGTTACGGCTCAGCCATGATGAAGTGATGCAAGATGTTGTGCTAGCCGTGGAGAAGATCCGCGATGTGGTCCGTTTTCGTAAAGAAACATTCATTCAAAATGATGCAAAGGTATAAACCAAGAGAAGTGAGG
The DNA here is from genome assembly GCA_022842065.1 of Caldilineaceae bacterium. The sequence continues at coordinate 313,316 of JALHQH010000005.1, read as the reverse complement.
TAAATGATGAGTTTTCAGCCTAGTTCTAATCAAGCATTACTCATGTGGAAGTTATTGATCATGCCGGACTATCAACCAGCGCAATCGGCAGTTGTGCCGAAACTTAGTGTTAGAGAACGCACGGCGCTCGTTGATGCCAGGCTGATTGAACTTGAAAAGCGTGGTCGTTCTAAACATATTATCGCCACAGATAAGGCCTGGGATTGGGCAATAGAGCACTTTGACACGCCAATATCTCCAAATAGCCAAGCAGCAGCCACTGTTCTCCAGCAGATCATGACGAAATTAAAGGTCTATTTACAGACAAACAAAATTCCATTGGTCGAGTTGCTATCACCAGCAGTGCCAACCGTGGAAGAGCGAATTCGGGCTGCGTATGCGATAGCTAGTAATAACCAGCGGAATGTAAGTGTAAGATTAGCTGACTTGCGCAAACATTTATCCGGCATTCAGCGTGACGAAGTCGATACCACCCTTAAACAGATGCAGCTTGATGGAAAACTCACCTTAATGAGACAAGATGATCCTCAGAGCATTACAAGTGCTGATGAAGCAGCAGCAGTAAATATCCATGGGCATAAGCAGCATATTGTCTATTTAGGAGGGTAAATTAATGATAAACAATACACTTGCGCTGGAGGCATTACGGAGAGTCAATTTTGAATGGACGATGCACACAAAAAGTGTGTGGCAGAGCGTACAAAACGATGTAGACAAGATCCATTACCAACAGCGACGCAAAATCATCGCTGAACTGGAGAGCTTGCGTGATAGAGATGTGGTTGCATCCCCACTGGGTTTGCCGGTAATTGGAGTGGCTGGCTCAGGCAAAACACATCTCATTGCCGCAGCGCGCGCCTATACGCAACAGCAGCAACTCGCTTTCGTATTAGTCGACATGACTGATGTGCATAATTTTTGGGATACAGTATTGCAAGGCTATGTTAACTCATTGCAGGTGCCAGATGGCGATGGTGTTCCCCAATTTCAGAAGTTACTCGATTTCCTCATCCAATATAGTGCCGTTAATTTTACCCGTCAGCATTTGGCTGAGGCAGAACCGCGCAACCTTAATTGGTTTAGTATGACGCTCCTTAGCGCATTGAGTCGCCATCATCGCCGTGAAGTAATGAGCTATCAGGATGGGGTTCGTGCGCTGGTTTTGTTAAATTCCAATGAGTTCATCATTCAAAATCTTGGTTACAGTTGGCTATTGGGTGTAGACATTGATGAAGAAAATAAGCACATCTACAATTTTGCCAAAACGATCGCCAGTGAAGCCAGCCAACGAGTTGAAGGAATTTCCTGGCTGATGAGTTTGCGGAGCCCAACTCTCCTTGCCATCGATCAGATGGATTCGATTGTGACACAACATCATCTGGCGGTCGGCAGTACGGTTGATGAGCAGATGTCCGATGAGCAACGTGTCTCGCGCGCCATTATTGAAGGTATTGGCGGTGGACTTATCGGGCTACTTGACAAGACAATGCGCACATTAACTCTAGTTTCTGCCTTAGAAGCAACTTGGGATATTTTGAGCAAAAAGACAGTAAGTTCATTTCCAGATCGCTTTCAAGACCGACTAAGCCTAAGTCCAATAAGTAATCAGGATACAGCAGTAGAACTGATAACACAACGGCTAAAGATAGCATACCAATCGGCTGCGTTTGTTCCTCCATATCCCACTTGGCCTTTTACGGCGAAGTTCTTTACCGAAGCGAGTCACCATTATCCACGACGTATTTTGCAGCGATGCCATCAACATCGAGATACATGTCTTGCAGAGAAACAAGTATGGGAACTCGATACAATAGAGGGCGGTGGACAAGTAACTATAGTTGATATTCATGATTTTCATAAACTCGACAAAGCACTACAAGCGGCCAAAGGTCAGGTAGATCCGACAATACTGCTTGATGAGAAACACGAAGATGAATATCTAGGAAAGCTGATAAAATTAATCTGTCATTGGCTTATTGTTGAAAATCCAACACCGGATTCTATTGATACGACGATTGACACAGAATTCGGTGGAGGGAATCGTACCCATCCCCTCCATGCACGGTTGCGGCTAATTTTCCGTGATGAACGTGACCGCGAGCAACATCTGTCACTCCGATCTTTACAACACAAGAATCCACTTGCCTATCAATCACGGCTTAAAGCGGCTTTGAGTGAGTCGGGCATCGATAGATCATTGAGTTTCCGACACCTCGCGATTGTCCGAAACACAGAGTTGCCAGGTACCCCCAAAGCTGAGGCCTGGACTACCGAATTTCATCGTAAGGGTGGTATCTTTACAAAGCCATGTGAAGACGATCTACGCACTTTGCTTGCCTTGGAAAAGTTGCAGCACGAGATTTCTTTTTTGCCCTGGTTGCGCAGTCGTCGGCCGGTTTCCAATCTTTCTTTTCTACGTGAGCCTGTTGCTTGGCTGTATAAAGATACAAAAGTCAATAAGCCAATCAATGGCAAGGTTGAAACAACACCAGGTTTAGTAAAGCTACCTCCCATCGATCCGCCTCCCATCGTTCCACCGCCAACAAAACAATTGTTGCCCGTTGGTCAACGGCTGATTGCGAATCACGCCAACAATGCTGTTACGGTTGCCTTGGAGGATCTACGCAAACATGTTGTCGTATTGGCAGGCAGCGGTGCCGGGAAGACGGTATTGGTCAAACGGCTGATTGAAGAAGCTGCCCTTCTCAAGGTACCTGCCATCGTGATTGATGGGGCCAATGATCTGGCGCGTTTAGGCGACCGGTGGCCATCTGCGCCGGAAGGCTGGTTTGCCGGTGATGCAGCCAAAGCCGAGGCTTATCATCAACAAAGCCAGGTTGTGATTTGGACTCCTGGCCGTGATGGCGGTAATCCGCTGAGCCTAGAGCCGCTGCCGGATCTAACCGCCACCACAGGTGATCCCGATGAATTTAACCTTGCAGTGAGCATGGCGAGTGAAGCATTGCAAGAAATCGTTGCCCCAGGCAAAGGACACACAGACAAGTTGAAGCGCGGTATTTTGCATTCTGCACTCACCTATTTTGCCCATTTTCAGCAACAAGGACTGGAAAATTTCGTAACATTCCTGTCTGACTTACCACCAGAGGCAGGGGGCGGCATTAACGACGCGGAAAAGAAAGCGCGGGATATGGCGGACCATTTACGTGCAGCAATGCTGATTAACCCGCTCTTACGGCAAACCAGCACAACTCTTGATCCAGCAGTGCTCTTTGGTTTAGAAAATCCGAGTGATCGTACACGCATCTCTGTGCTTAATCTATCGGGATTAGCTGGTCTGAATACACAACAACAATTTGTCAATCAACTGGCCATGACGCTCTTTACCTGGATCAAAAAACATCCTGCGCCTGTTGATCAACCATTACGTGGTTTACTGGTCATTGATGAAGCAAAAGATTTTATTCCTTCACGTTCATCAACGCCCTGTAAAGCAAGCCTGTTGCGCTTGGCTGCTCAAGCAAGAAAATATGGTCTAGGTCTAGTCTTTGCCACACAAGAGCCAAAGAGTATTGATCATGGGGTTACTGGCAATTGCTCAACCCAATTCTTTGGCAAAGCCGGTGCACCGGCATCGATTGAAGTTGTGAAAGAACAGATCCGCGCGCGTGGCGGTGATGGTTCAGATATAGCGAAGTTAGAGCGTGGCCAGTTCTACGCGGCGCTGGAAGGGGCAAAGAGTCCCGTCAAAATTCAAGTGCCACTCTGCCTCTCCTATCACGCCGCCTCGCCGCTTAACGAGGAAGAAGTGTTGGCACGCGCAGCAGCAGCACGCCAACAGGTTCACGCGTGATGGAGTGCGGTTAAACTACAGCAGATGCAGAAAACAACAGATGTTCGTAGCTTGCTTACTATATCTGATATATTCTGCATCTGTTGTAGTCATGCTATACTTTGCAGAGCTGGCTTTATACACAGTTTTGCAGAGATGGTTGGTACACAAATGAATTATATAGATGCTGAACTGGACCAAATCACCGCCTCGGCCCAGGACGAGCGAATTCTCAACGAGAAGCGGCGGCATTATGACCTCCCCTTTGATGCCCACCCTGTCCCCTCAGCGAAATTGGCTGATCTAAATCGCCGTGTCTTTGAAGAAGAGTATTTGTTATCCGCGTTCGCGACCGATATTCTCGAAGCGAATGAGCGCACCTATGAGCAACGGTTGGCCGCTACCAAAATGGTCGCCACGGCCGATGAGCCAACGCCAACCGTAGTCGGGCTGTTGGTGGTTGGTCTACAGGCACGGGATTTTCTACCCGGTGCCTATGTTGAATTTCTCCGCATCGACGGGACGACTTGGAGTGATCCAATCATTGACAATGCCCTGATCAGTGGGCGCATCAGCCAGGTAATTGACAAATTAGATGATAAGTTGACCGCGCACAATCGGGTTGCCGTGGATATCACGTCGGGGCCGACCGAACGCCGTACGCCCACCTATGCGCCGGTCGCGCTCCAACAGTTGACGCGTAACGCGCTGATGCATCGCACCTATGAAGCAACTAATGCACCGACGCGGGTTTACTGGTTCAACGATCGGATCGAGATTATCAATCCGGGCGGACCATTCGGCATTGTCACCCCGGAGAATTTTGGGGCACCCGGCATCACCGATTATCGTAATCCCAATTTGGCGGAAGCCATGCGGGTATTGGGCTTTGTGCAACGCTTTGGCTTTGGCATTCAACTAGCACGCGCCGAGTTGCGTAAAAACGGCCAACGAGAACCAGCATTTGAAGTTAGTCCGCATGCCGTCATCTGTCGGGTCTACGCCAGAACAACCACATAAAACATCTCCCTTTCAGTAGGCCAAATGTGTAACAAAAAAAGCGGCAGAGACCAATTGCGTCCCTACCGCTTAGCGTTATTTCCAAAACAATCCACGAACTTCACCCCAAGCACTGACCACACTTCGTGTGTCTTCGTGGATCAGCAGCATCTTGACAAGCCCCTAATACTCCCGGCACTCAGTATTCAACCAACCCGACTTAAAGGGCGCGACCGCTTGCGCTTCCGGCTTGAATTGATGACGCCAGATGCAGCCATTGTCATTGCCCAGGAGGTGCAACGAAACCGAGGTGATCGGCGAGGTGGTGCGCACGCGGTGGATGTCGTTTTCCGGCAGCAGTTCGTAGAAATCACCAGGTTTGAGCAGATTGCGTTCGGTCACTTCCAACTCGGCGTGCCCTTCGTGTTCGCCACCATCTTTGCGGCCAAAGACCTCTTCGGCCTGTTCGCCGCGGTAGAGGCCGACCAAACCCCAGGCCAGATGATCGTGCACTGGCGTTTGCGCTTGGGGTGGCAGCACCAGCGCCGAAAAGGCCAGCCCCCCATCGCCGGCGCGATAGAGCAGCCACATCCCGATCTTGCCGCCCATGCCGCTTTCGCCTTCAGCCTCCGCCATAAAACTAGCGGGCAGCCAAACTTGATCGGCTAACAGTTGGGCGAAATAGGGGCGAATGGCGGCGACAATTTTCTGGGGATCCGGTTCGCGGTAACGCACTGCATTGACGGCATCGATAAATTCATGCAGTACCGGGTTGTCGAGCAGCCATTCGTCCTGGTACGCGCGCTGCAATTCGGTCATTTTTACTTCTCCTTGTCCGCACATGATCGCGTTATAACCAGTAGCATCAAAGCAGTGCATTCACCTCTACGCCTAATGCATAACAAAGTGCGCGGCCAATCTCACGCTGCTTGCTTGGTGATAGCGTTGTCACTAATCGACCAATCTTTTGCTTAGGAACCGTCTGAAGATGATGAAAATTTACAGCACAGTCAGCAGGCATCCCATCAGCAGTGGTCAATTTAAGCTCGGATGCAATGCCGCGGATGGTTGACGTAATAGGCGCAATCGTCACATCATTCAGATAGGGCAACACTGAATCACGCGTAAGGATCAGAACTGGGCGTCGTTTATCAGGTGGTTGAAACTCATACCAACAGATTTCGCCACGTTTCATGGTCTGCCCCAGGCTTGTTCTGACTCCCACACGTCAAATTCACCAGCGACGACCGGCAACCGTTGATAAGCTTCAATCTCTTGTTGTTCTAATTCCTCAATGGTCCACTCTTGTAAAGAGCGACGTAGCATCTGTTGGATAAACTCAGAAAATGGTATGCCGGCACGATAAGCGGCTTGTTCCAAGTGCTCCAACAAAATTTCATTAAGTGTAATTTGCGTTGTTCGCATCATAAGCGCCTTACCTTTCCCCCGTTGTTATACTTGGAGCCATCATCATTTAACATTTTCCACACAAGTAAAATGTTAAATGATGACAACAGCTAGTACACAGCGTATCGTAATCGCGACAACCTATGGGTATCCTACAGTAGTTTTAGAGGGAATGCAAGGGTATGCTAAAGTTAAGCCAAGCAATTCTCGTCAGCTACCCCATCACCTCTACATAGGCCCAGTCCAGCCACCCAGTCAACGCGGCCAGGTCACTGCTTTCCACCGTGGCCCCGCCCCAGATGCGCAGGCCGGGGGGCGCATCGCGATAGGAGCCGATGTCATAAGCGACCCCCTCTTTGTCAAGGAGATTAACTAGCTGCTTAGCTTTGTTGGCCTGTTCTTCACCGGAGAGCGCAGTGTACGCCGGATCGACAATCTTCAAACAGATCGAAGTGTTCGAGCGGATCTCCGGGCGTGCGGCCAAAAAGTCAACCCACGCGGTGCGTTCCACCCAAGCGGCCAACGTGTCGAGATTCGCCTGCGAGCGGGCTAATAGTCCATCCAGCCCACCAATTTGTTCCGCCCAGAGTAAACTATCCAGCGCATCTTCCACGCAGAGCATGGAAGGGGTGTTGATGGTCGAGCCTTGGAAGATGCTCAGGTCAACTTTACCGCCTTTTGTCATGCGGAAGATCTTGGGCAAGGGCCAGGCTGGTTTATAACTTTCCAGGCGCGCCACGGCGCGTGGGCTGAGCACCAACATGCCATGTGCGCCTTCACCACCCAACACTTTCTGCCATGACCAGGTGACCACATCCAATTTGTCCCACGGCATCGGCATGGCAAAAACGGCAGAGGTGGCATCACAGATTGCCAGGCCGGTACGATCCCCGGCGATCCAATCACCATTGGGCACACGCACACCAGAGGTCGTGCCATTCCAGGTGAAGACCACATCGTGATCCCAATCGGCTTGGGAGAGATCAGGCAGGGCACCATAGTCAGCAATAAAGATGCGGCACTCGTTTAACTTAAGTTGCTGCTGCACATCGGTCACCCACTCTTTGCCAAAGCTTTCCCAGGCAAACATATCGACTGGGCGGGCGCCGAGCAGCGACCAGAGCGCCATTTCAATCGCGCCCGTGTCCGAGGCCGGCACAATCGCGCACAGATAGTCCGCCGGCACGCCAAGCACCGCTTTGCTGCGTTCAATCACCGCCTGCAGCCGCGCTAAGCCTGGCTTGGAACGATGCGAACGGCCCAAGAGCGCAGCGCTGAGGGCATCCAGCGTCCAGCCGGGGCGTTTGGCGCACGGGCCAGAGGAAAAGTTCGGATTTAGGGGACGCAGGTCCGGTTTTGTGGTCATAAAATTGTCTCTCGCGTTCTAATAGGGGATTGGTGATTCGTCATTGGTGATTCAGCATTTTACTGCTATCGCCTAGTAGACGGTTGGTGATGTTTTACAGATTTACTGCTCGGAGGCGATTGGCAAATCCCCAACCCATGCCGGGGATTTGCCAATCGCCTCCGAGCAAACTTAAACCTGCAATATTTCGTTAATGGTTTACCAGAAGAAAATGACCAATCACCCAATCAATTTCTGTTTCAGGCGCATAATGCGCTGGTGTGCTTCTTCGATCCGCGCTTGAGGAATCACATTGGCTTGCACCAAGCCCATGATAATTTCATGCAAGCGCCGGCCACCGGCACCGCGGCGGAAGGCAATGTTATTGGAAAAGGCGATAATATCAACCCCGGCGTTAATCGCCAGCCCAATCGCGGTCTCCAGATCATACTGTTTGGCAATCGCCCCCATCTGCATATCATCCGAGATGACCACGCCATTGTAGCCCAACTGTTGGCGCAGCAAGCCAGTGATCACCTTATGCGACAAAGTAGCGGGATGATCAGGATCAAGGGTGGCGTTAAAGATATGGGCGGTCATGATCAAATCACATTGCTGTGCGCCGATCAGCGTGGCATAGGGGGCCAATTCAATCACACTCCAGCTCTGCGTGACATCGACAAAGCCGTAGTGCGTATCACCTTGTGAACTGCCATGACCGGGAAAGTGTTTGAGGGTGCAGAGGACTTTGTGCGGCTGATGGGCCGCAATGACCGTCCGTGCATGTTCAGCGACCACAGCCGGATCGGCGGAATAGCTGCGTTCATAGCGGCCGATAATTGGATTGCGCGGGTTGGTGTTAACATCGACGACCGGCGCCAAATTGAGGTTGATCCCCAGTTTGGCCAATTCGGCGGCGGTGCTTGCCCCTTGATTCGCTGTCAACGCCAGATCGTTCTGTCCGCCCAGATATTGGGCCGAGAAGTTCGAGCTAATGCCAAACGAACGCGGCAGCCGGTTGACCCAGCCCCCTTCCTGATCGATGCCGATCAACAAGGGCTGCGGGCTGACCCCGCGCAAGGTGGTAGTCAACGATTGCAACTGTGCGGGCGATTCAACATTGCGCCCAAAAAGCACCACACTGCCGACCACCCCGTCAGCGATATCCTGCACGATGTCGCTGTTAAAGTCGGGATAGCGCCCACTAAAACCGACCATGATCATCTGGCCAATCTTGGCTTCGAGCGAAGGATCGGGGATCGGCAGCGCCGGTGCAATGGGTGGTTCATTGGGGACGGCAACCGCGTCCATGGGAATCAGTTCGCCAATCGGCTCTTGTTGGGCATGCGCACGGTAAGCTGGTTGACAACCACTCAACAGCGCGGCCGTGACCAACTTAGCACTTTGGGTTAAAAAATTACGGCGGGAGGTGACGGGCATTGGACTTGGACCAGCCTTGGTAATAAGTAGCGTTGTGCCCAATGAACGAACAGCGTAGGTGACTGTCACCGCAGCTATTTAGATAGGCACAACGTTAATAATCGGAGACGGGCCTAGTGCAGTGTCAGCTAAGGGTTGTTGGTTTACCGCTCGTCGGGGATTTGGCAATCCTCGACCAGCAAACCTAATCCCTCAGAATTTCCTTGCCACTATACTAGTGCACTGTGACGGAAATTTTGCTGGGTTTTTCGTCCCAGCGGGACGGTTGACCTTAGGACCAAAAAAAATCTTGATATTTCCCGCCTAAGGTCAACCGTCCCGCTGGGACGAACGCGGCTTTTAATCCAGCAAAATTTCGGTAACACTGTACTAGTTGACTAAACCCGTCAGTTGTTGCAGAAATTGTAACGTGCGCGTTGGTAAAGAGCAAGCTTTGCCGGGATTAAGTAGCGCATCACGATGCATCACCAGGGTCGTCGTTAAAACCAGCTCCACTAAAAACGGCAGCCCCGCTTACCCGTAAGTAAAAGAGACTGCCGTTTGCGCTATCGCCAGGCTAATTGAGCAACCAAGAACTGAGCGAATCAGTGCTTTTTGTCGTGAGTGTCGATGATACTCGAGAGTGGCACATACCCACTAACCAGTGTGCCATTAGAACCAGGGGTACGGGGCGATTGGAGTTGTAGACGGCCGGCAAGCAATGCTGCGCGCTCGCGCATATTCAAGAGGCCAAAACTGCCACGGTCTTCATAGTTGGAATTCACTGCATCCACATCAAAGCCAACGCCATCATCTTCCACCGCGAAATTGAGCTTTTCAATGTCACTGCTAATGCGGATCCAGACATTTTTGGCACGTGCATGTTTGCGGATATTGTTGACCGCTTCCTGAATAATACTAAAGATAATGCTGGCACCTTGCAGGGTAATATCGAACCCAAGTGGTGCTGCATCCAGATGAATACGCGTGGTCATGGATGATTGCAATTGGCGATGGTAAGCATGGAGTGCCGGCACCAGACCGCGGCTCTCCAGAATAATTGGCCGCAATTCAAAGAGCAAGGTCCGCACTTCGCGATTTGCCTGTTTGGCATACTCTTCAATGCGTTGTAATTCGGCATCCAACCGTTCCAGCTTGTTCTTTTCTAGCAGTTGGCGGGCCAGATCCAAATTCATGATAATCAGGCTAAGCATCTGTGCCGTGTTGTCATGCAGTTCACGCGCCAGTTGATTGCGTACTTCTTCCTGCGCCTTGATAATGCGTTCCTGCTCACGCCGCAAGTTTTCGTAGAGTTGGGCATTTTCCAGCGCAATCGCAATATGCTGCCCCATGGCGTTTAACCATTCGGCATCATCATTGGTAAAGTCTTCTTCGTTTTCCTTATTGAGCACCTCTAGCACACCAACGGTGCGCTCTTGAAAGCGCAATGGCACGCAGAGAATATTACGTGTAAAAAAGCCGGTCTGTGAGTCGACCTGTGAATTAAAAAGTTTGCTCTCGTGGGTGTTGTTGACAATTAATGGCTTGCCATGGGTCACCACCCAGCCAACCACGCCTTGGTCAATCGGCAGGCGCTTCTCTTCCAAAGCATGCGCGGCTGAGCCCTTGGCGACCATAAAGAGCAGCTCGCGGTTTTTATAATCGATGCTAAAGAGTGTCGCAGCTTGCGCATGTAAAATCGATGCCGCTAACTCAGTGGTCTGGTTAAATACGCTCTTGAGATCAAGGGTGCTGGTAATCGCTTGGGAGATTTGATAGAGTAGATTGGCCTTATCGAGGCGGGTGCGCGTCGATTGGAGCTGTTGGGCACGCAGACCATTGGCCCCAAATAGCTGGACAACCGTACCCAAATCAGCCGTTTGTGCCTCACTCAAAGGGGTAGCAGCAGCAAATACAACGCTGATGGCACCCTGGACCAGATGTTCCATGATGAGCCGCAGATGTAAGATGCGGTAACGTGGGATCTCATCAACCACACCTGACTTTGGGCTCACCGCGTTTGGTTGAGCGGGCAGCGCAGGTAAGCTCTGCCAAACTAAGAGCGGTGGCAGTTCGCCACTGTCATCATCGATGAGCAGTTGTTGCTCCCATTTATCCAGGTACGCGGTGCAATCCGCATCAAGCATACCATTACGCAGTGAACCAGCAGGAAGATAGCTATTTGACTCTAGCAGGCGTAGACTTACACCCTCCGCTGCCAAAAACTGACAGAGCAGCGCAAGGCCATTGTGCCAATAGTCAAAGAACTGTTGTTGGTCAAGCAGTTCATTGAAACGGCTCAGCGGTAGCAGCAAATCGCGAACGTTAATAGATTGACTGCCGTCCACAATCAGCTCCTTTTCACTGGCGACAAATGGCGGCACCGGTAGCTCGACAAAATTCAGTTTAAGATCCTGTCGGTAGTCCATCTTCGTTTTTGGCATAATCTTTCCAGACGACATCAATGAATGCACAAATGATCTCTTGTCTACATAATAGTACCACTACATCAAATTACTTACAAATTACTTAACTACAGTTTTGGTCAACAACCTTACGATTTTACCCATTAGATAACGGACCGTAGGGAAGAAAGGTTCCGGCCGCATTTATACCGATGTGTCCACTACAAAAACCAAGTTTTTCCGAGAAGTTGCCAAATCCACCAGCGGCAATTTGCGCAAAAACTCGGTTTTTAGCCTTTTGGCAATAGCATCACCAATATGTACAAAAAAACGCCATGCAGAGGGTATCTACACGGCGCTTGAAATCAATCTTATTTTTGAAGCTACTGTACTTTACACGGTCACCGATTAGGCGGCAAAATCCATGGTTACTTCTTCAATATCAGCCCCTTCAGTCTCTGCCCCGTCCCCCTCACCGGCGGCAAAGTTGACAACGGAAAGACCGGCATTGTTGCGGATCTGTGCTTCAATCTCGGCAGCAAGCGCTTCATTCTCGTCGAGGAAGACCTTAGCATTTTCACGCCCTTGCCCTAAGCGCACATCACCAAAGCTATAGAAACTGCCACGTTTGGCAATAATATCCATCGAGACACCCAGGTCAATCAGATCACCCATGGTGCTGATACCTTCGTTGTACATAATGTCAAACTCGGCGATCTTGAAGGGCGGCGCAACTTTGTTCTTCTTTACTGTCACGCGTGTGCGATTGCCAACCACATTTTCGCCCTGCTTGATTGACTGAATCCGGCGAATGTCCAGGCGCACGCTAGCATAGAACTTGAGCGCCATACCGCCAGAGGTGGTTTCGGGGTTACCAAACATCACACCAATTTTCTGGCGTAGTTGGTTAGTAAAAATCAAACAAGTCCCACTTGATTTGACCGCGCCGGTCAACTTGCGCAGGGCCTGACTCATCAGGCGCGCTTGCAGACCGACGTGGCTATCGCCCATTTCGCCTTCGATTTCAGCACGGGGCACCAAGGCCGCAACACTGTCCACCACGACCACATCCATCGCCCCAGAACGGATCAGCGCTTCGGTAATCTCCAAAGCCTGCTCACCGGTATCGGGCTGGCTGATATAGAGGTTATTGACATCGACGCCGATCTTGGTCGCATAGACGGGGTCAAGTGCATGTTCCACGTCAATAAAACCACAGATGCCACCCTTGCGCTGCGCTTCAGCAATCACATGTAGACAGACAGTCGTTTTACCCGAACTCTCTGGACCATAGATTTCAACCACACGGCCGCGTGGCACACCACCAACCCCCAACGCAATATCCATGCTCAGGCTACCAGTTGGGATCGATTCAACCGTGAGTTTGGTTGCATCTCCCAATTTCATAACCACGCCGTCGCCATATTTTTTATTCAGGCCGGCGAGCGTCGTCTCTAAGGCTTTGACCTTACCGGTGCTCCCCGAGCTGCTTTTCTCGATTGGATTGTTCTCTACTGCTGCGGCTGATGCTTTTGATCTGGGCGCCATAGTTGTCCTCTCACTCTTCAATATGCAGGCTACGCTTTGTGTTATAGGCTACGCATTTAAATTTTCTGGATAATTCCCTGGGTAATTCCCTGGGAAAATAATCTGCCTCAATTCTAGCTCATGCGTTCTAGAATTGCAAATACAAAATGCTGTCAAAATTATTATGGTCAATCGGATGGAGCCAAGTGCAGACTTCTGTTATAATAGCCCGATGTGCAAAAAAGCGGCGAAGCGGGCAGCCAATGCGCCCCGCCAACACCAATCTATCTGGGATCTACGGCAAGACACACAACGCTTTAGGCTAATATCGCAATGAGCAAACAAAAAAAGACTGTCACATCCGGCTTTGGCGTGGGGAAACGTGAATCGCACGATGCCTCGGCCTTTTACAAGCGCAATCTCTACCAAACGCCCGAGCCGCAACACGACGAAGCAGCGGCACAGCCGCCACAGCCAACGGCCGCGCCGCTGCCCGTTCCGGCGCTTAGCACATGGGCCAACCAGATCTATTGCCAGTCGGCCACGGCAATGGCACAACTGCCCAGTAACAGTGTAGCCCTGGCTTTTACCTCGCCACCCTACAATGTCGGCAAAGCGTATGAAGGTGATCTGGATATGACGGCCTACCTCACATTGATCCGCGCGGTGGCCCAGGAGGTCTATCGCGTCTTGGTACCGGGGGGGCGCTATGTGGTCAATATTGCCAACCTGGGGCGTAAACCCTATATTCCTCTCCATGCCTACTTTTATGAAGTGCATGACGCGGTCGGTTACTTACCGATGGGCGAAATCATCTGGCAAAAGGCCAAGGGGGCCAGTGGCAATTGCGCCTGGGGCAGTTGGCAGAGTGCCAAAGCCCCCCGGCTGCGCGATCTACACGAGTATCTGCTCGTCTTTGCCAAGGAACATTTCTCCCGCCCGGATCGAGGCGAATCCGATATTGGCCGCGATGAGTTTATGGCGTCAACGCTCTCCATCTGGGAGATCCCCGCCGAATCGGCCAAACGGGTGGGCCACCCGGCCCCCTTCCCCATTGCGCTGGCCGAACGGGTGGTGCGCCTCTATTCCTACGTTGGCGATGTCGTGCTTGATCCCTTTGCCGGCTCCGGCACAACCTGTATCGCCGCTGCGCAAAATGGCCGCCATTATGTGGGCTTTGACATCGCCGAGGCTTATTGTACACTGGCACGGGCGCGGATCAAAGAGGTAGAGAAGTAAATCGGTACATCAGTAGATAGGTACATCGGTACGAATCTACTGATGTACCGATTTACCTATCTACCGATTTACTATTCCACCTCCCCCACACAACCATTCAACAAACCAAATCAGGAGGAAACTATGGGTGACTTTAGCGGTAAGACGGTGATTGTCACGGGCGGGGCCAAGGGGATTGGCCGCGCAATCAGTTTGAGCTTTGCCCGGGCCGGGGCGAATGTGGCCTGCGCCGATGTGGACGAAGCCGCCGGTCAAGAGATCAGCGGGCTGGCCGGGGACGCCGAGGGCAAGTTGCTCTTCATCAAGGCAGATGTGAGTCAATCAGCCATGTGCAAGGCACTAGTGGAGCAGACAGTCAACACTTTTGGTGGGGTTGATATTCTCTGTAACAACGTGGGCATCCAGCCGACCAACAGCTATCTGCCTGCCCACGAGGTGCCGGAGGAGTTGTGGGATCGGATCATCAATGTCAACCTCAAGAGCCGCTTTTTGATGACCAAATATTGTGTACCGCACATGCAGCAGCGCGGCGGTGGTGTGATCATCAACACAGCCAGCGTCCAGGGGCTGCAATCGGCCCTTGGCGTCGCGCCCTATGCGGCCAGTAAAGGCGGCGATCTCTCGCTTACGCGGCAACTGGCACTTGAGTATGCCAAGGATAACATTCGCGTCTTAGCCGTCAATCCCGGCACGATTGAGACACCCCTGGTCGCCGAGGCCGCCGAGGCCGCGGGCAGTAGTGTCGACGCCATGCGCGCCGCCTGGAGTGCCGCCCATCCCCTCGGCCGCATCGGCCAACCACAGGAGATCGCCAATGTCGTCCTCTTCCTCGCCAGCGACAAAGCCTCTTTCATGACAGGCTCCTATGTCAACATCGACGGCGGCATGTTGGCAAAGGGGGCATGGGCGTAGGGGGAGATACGAGACAGGGAGACACGCGGGTGCCCTCTGGGCGCGAGACACGAGACACGAGACACGAGACACGAGACACGAGACACGAGACACGAGACACGAAGTAGCCTAATTCTACTGCATATACCACCTAATCTCGTGTCTCCCCATCTCGTATCTCCTTGTCTTGCCTCTAATCTTGCAGCGAAGCCAACAGGGTCTCTAGCACCGCGGCGGGGTCGTGGCAGAGACCGGTGTGGACTGCGGAAGATTGGATGATGGTGCTGTGGGGGGCGACGAGCCAGTGGAAGCGTTCGGCCAGGGCGAGCGCGCCAATGGGCCCTTCGCCCCGGCAGATGCGTGGAATCAGGTCGAGTTGGGCGGCGACAGTGGCGGGATCAAGTTTGGGGGCAAAGGCGACCAACCGCGTCGGGTCAAACGCAATGGCGGCATCAAGAAAACGTTTGGGCCGGCAGAAGAGGATCACGCCGGCATTGATGAACTCACCACGCTCCACCCGCGGCACAATACGGATGTACGCATAATCATAGGAGTGCAGCATGGGCTTTGGCCGCCTCCTCGACAAAATATTCGGCCTGATCCCGGCGCGCCTGCAGATAGGTGAGATAGGCCGCCCGATGTTCCTCGTGGGTGGCAAAAGCCTTTTCTTCACCCAGCCAGACCGCGGGAATGGCCGCGACAATCGCCCCTAAGGTGGCATCGGTCAGGCGGCTGCGTAAATCGCTGTCGACGGTGCGCAGTAGGCCGGCAAAGGGCAAGAGCACATGTTGCTTGATAAACGCAAAGGGCGAACGGCTGCGTTCGCGGTAATCACCCCAGTCATGGTGAAAGTAGAGCGCCGCGCCGTGGTCGATCAACCAGAGTTGTTGCGCCCATAACAACATATTGACATTGCGCGCAGTGCGGTCCACATTCGTCACATAGGCATCAAACCAGACGATTTGCGAAGCCAGTTCAGCGTCCAGCGCCGGCTGCAAGAGCGAATTGTAGGCAAACGCATTAGGCAGGTAACGCAGCCCCAGGTTTAACCCTTCACTGGCGCGCAACAATTCTTGGATCTCAGGATTAGGCTCGGCGCGGCCAAAGCGTGCGTCCAGCTCGATCAGCACGATCTCCGGCACCAGCAAACCCAGGGCGCGGCCAATCTCGCCGGCCACCAATTCGGCAATCAGCGCCTTCGCCCCTTGACCGGCACCGACAAATTTCATCACATATAACTCGCCATTATCCGCCGCGATGACCGCCGGCAGCGAGCCGCCTTCGCGCAAGGGCAAAATATAGCGAGTGGCAGTTAACGTTTGCATGATAACACCTTGATCCAGTAGAGACGGAAATCGGTGGATCAGTATAGTGGGAAATCGGTATATCGAGAAATCGGGAAGCGCACTCCAAGCAATTCTCAATAGGACCTAAGCACGGGACGCACAGTCAGATGGTCACAGCAGCGGTGTACGGCGCATCTGAGGATGCGCCGTACACCGCTGCCAAGTCAAATATAGGATGATCAATGCACAAAGATGTAACTTTTGTCGAGGCAACCAGCAGTGACGCGCCGCTGCTGTTGAGTGTGATCTTGCACGCCTTTGCAGAATTCTGGGCGAAGCTGGATCCACCATCTGGGGTCTTTGGCGAAACGGCGCAGAGTATCTATGCGAAGTTTGACAAGGGTGGGGCGATCAAGGCGCAGATCGGTGACGAATTGGTCGGCTGTGTGATCTATGAACGCCGACCGGACTTTATGTACTTTGGGCGCTTAGCAGTTTTGCCCCACTGGCGGCGCAGGGGCATTGCCGAGGGGTTGATTGGTGCGGTCGAGGCAAAGACACGGGCAAGTGCCTTGTCATGTGTGCAGATCGGCGTGCGCCTGGTGCTGCCCAGCCACCAGGCTTATTACACGCGCTTGGGTTATCAGCCCATCGCTTATGAATGTCACCCCGGCTTTACACAACCGACTTCGGTGACAATGGCGAAGATGCTGGCACCAAACGTTCCGCTTCCAAGCTAAAGAGCGTTGGCATGGCAAAAGCCAGCCCGGCCACCAACAAGATCACCACGCCACTGGCAGTGAACCAGAGCGGCGCGCCCCACCGATCGGCTAGCGGCCCGGCGATGAGCAGCCCAATCGGCATCGCAGCCGAGGCACCACTGTTAAGTACTGTGAAGATCCGCCCCTGTAGGGCCGGGTCCACAGTGGACTGTAGCGTGGCCATTAAAGTGCCGTTGAGCAGGGCACTGGTCAAACCAAAACCAAAGCTACCTGCCAGCGCCAGGCCAAACAAGGTGGCGGGTGTCAACCCAATCGCCAGGCTGGCTAACCCGATCCCTAACAACCCGACTGGAAACATCAAGGTGCGACGCTGAAAACCACCCCAGATCCCCAGCAGTAACCCACCGGCCAACAGGCCGACGCCTAACGTCAACTCCAGCCAAGCCAGTTGCAGCACCCCACTCGCAAAATGGTTGGTCACCAAAATCGGCATAAGGGCACCAATGGGGCCGGCCATCAAGTTGACGCCCATGGCCAGCAGGGTGATCCAGCGTAACGCCGGCCACTGCCAGATGTAGGCGATGCCGGCGCGCACTTCGTGCCAGAGATTGGGGGGTGGTGCGCCGGCCACGGTCGATTGCCCAGTGGACTGGGGTTGGGGAATGGCGATCAAGAGCAATGGGCCAATGGCAAAAACCGCGGTCACCACATCAATGCTCATAATCAGGGCAAAGGGCAGCATCGCCACCGCCAGTGCGCCGAGGGGCGGGGCCGCCACCACCAGCAACCCCTGCAGCATCTGGTTTGTGCCCTGGACGCGCGTCAACTGGGCCGACGGTACCATCAGCGAAGTCGAGGCGGTCATGGCGGCAAAATGAAAAGTACCGGCCAGTGAGCCGACAAAACTCGCCAGGTAGATGTGCCAGATCTGCAGCACATCAGCCCAGAAGAGCAGTGCAAGGAGCGCAGAAGTCACCGCCGCGGTCGCATCGGCAGCCAGCATGATGCGGCGGCGCGGCCAGCGGTCGATCAGGGCACCGATAAAGGGCCCTAACACGATTTGGGGCAGGGACAACACCAAGGTCAACGTGGTCAACACTACCGCCGAGCCGGTCCGCTCCGTCAACCACCAGACCAGGGCAAAGCTCGCCACCCGGCTGCCAAGCAACGATAGAGCCTGTCCACCCCACAAGGTAAAAAAGGGCACAGCCCAGCTACGGCTAGCCCCGTTCATGCTTTGCATTTTGCTTCCTCTCGTTTGTACCGCTAAACGCCACCGATTTTGTCCCATCGGAGCAGTTGACCTGTGTGCCAGTCCCCTTGCGCAAGGCAATGGCGGGCAAGGGCAGTTGAAACATTTGCAACACCAACCACTTTTCCCTTTTTCCCCACCATTTCCCTCACTTACAGATTATCGCGCCGGTGGCACGGACGCTTGACCGCGCCCTTTCAGCCATGTGCCGGTTGCGATCAGCAGATCACCAACCCCGGCCAAGACGCGGCCGGTGGCCGAGGGCGGCATTTGCGTTTCCTGCAAAAGGCGGTCAAGCGCCGCTTCCTTTAAGAGCTGCGCACGGTGGTCAGCCGCATAAGCAATAATTCGATCCATATGGTCAGGTAAGTTCATGGTTGCTTCCTCCTCTGTTGTTCAACGTTTTGTGTTAACAATAGGATAAACGATTTAGCAGCCGCCGCCATCGAACCAAAGGTGTAATGAGGGTTGTATTGTTATCAGGGCGAGGTTGTAGAGCAGGTTGTAGAAGGAAACAAGCGGGGTTGTAGGAGCCGGTTAACTCGGGAGCAGCGCCAAGGCTTGTGCCTTGACAAGCGCTTCGGTACGGTGCGTGACCCCCAGCTTGCCATAGATATTGGAGATGTGGCGCTTAACCGTCGCCAGACTAATGATGAGCCGCTCGGCGATCTCCTGGTTGGTGAGGCCATCCGCAATCAGTTGTAGAACTTCTCCTTCACGTTCGGTGAGCCCTTCACTTAAGGGCTGCGGTGAAGGAATTGTCGTTGCAGTTTGTTCAATTGGCGTGGGTATTGCCATGCCTGCGCTAGTAAACGCGGGTTCGGCCTGAAATGCCGCCAGCAGTTTGGCTGTGTAGGCAGGAGCAAGCCCCTGGGCTTGGGCCTGCACTAACAAGGCATGCATGGGCTCACCTTCATCCAAAAAGTCGCGCAGATACCCTTCTTGTTCAGCCCAGGGTAGGGCTGCGGCCAGGGCACCGAGCGCACGTTCGCTTTCACCCAATGCTTGATGGGTCAACGCCAACAGCAGGTGCAGACGCATGACGGTGCCACGTCGCCCATGTCGGTCGGCGTGGGCAATCAGTTGCGCCAACGCCGTAACGCTCTTTTGCAACAGCGCAATATTCGTCTGCTCAGCAGGAGCTAACCGACTGCGCGCTACGCAAAAGTGGATCAGCAGTTCATAGAAATACCACTTGGCAAGTTGCAGATCGTCCAGCGTGAGTGCGCTGCTTTCGATCCAGTGGGCCACGGCCGGCAGATTGCCACGGCGCAGTGCCACTTCCGCAGCAAAAAAGTCATAAAATTTGCGTAAGGTGAAGATCAAGGTCGGTGTCGTTGTCCGCACCAGCAGTTGCTGCGCCTTGGCTAGAATCTGCTCAACAGCCGCCTCGTCCCCTTGCCGTAGCGCCATCCAGACCTGCACCTGATAGCCTTGCCAGAGCGCTTCTCCAAATTCAGCGGCCTCGCTTTGGGCCAGTCCTTGTGTACAATAGGCGGCGGCACCGGCCAGGTCATTCCATTGATAGGCGATGATGCCCAGCCCAATTTGGGGCAACCCCACTAACGCCGCGTGATCCAACCCCCAGTGCCTGGCCTGTTGGATCACCTGGGCAAAGATTTGGGCGGCTTGATGCAGTTCGCCACGCCCAATCGTAAAGACGCCCAGCAACGCTCGTGTCGTTAGGGCGGTAAAGTAGCGGCCCATCTGTTGCGCCAGATCAGCGCTCTCACGCAGCAGCTTAATCGCCGCGCCCACATCCTCATGTTCAAAAAGCAGGACTGCCATCTGCTCTTTGATGCTGACCTGCGTGTAAAGATCTTCTTCCGGCGCAATTGCCATGGCCTCGCGCAGCAGTGCTTTTGCCTCATCAACCTGCCCATCAAGGCGTAAAAAGCTCGCTTTATTACTCAACAACAGGGCGGCAACATCCGGGGGTAGCAGGGGGTGGTTTTCCAAAAGCTGCATATAGCGCGCCATCCCTTCGGCGCGAAAGGTGAGCATGCTGGCCTCCAGCCCAGCTAGCGCAAGGCGTGGATGGGTTGCGAGTAGACTATCTGGTAGGCGATCAAGCCAGGGACGTAATTGGCCAAACCGCTCGTGCTGCCAGTTCTGATCAACATAGACCAGCGCGGCCAGCGTCTCGGCAGTCCACGCATCTTCCTGGGCAACTAGGGCATGTTCCAGCGCGGCTTCGAGCATCCCCTGGCTGCTGTACCAATCGCGGGCCTTGTGATGCAGTTGCCGTAATTGGCTGGGGCGATAGTGGCGTGGTAAACGGTCGCGCAGCAGCTCAGCAAAGAGATGATGATAACGATACCACTGCCGTTCTTCATCCAGCGCCACCAGGAAAAGGTTGGCGCGCTCGACATAAGCGAGCAGTTGTTGGCCATTGCCGTCCCCCAACAGGGCATCACAAAGCGGGGCACACAGGCGATCTAGGATCGCGGTCTGCAATAGAAAGGCCTGCACCGCCGGTGGTTGCTGCTCCAATACCTCGGTCAGCAGATAATCGACGACATGGCGATCGCGGCCACTGATGCGCGTAATCGACTGAGCCAGGCCAGGTTGCGCGGCATTGCCCCCGCTATTTTTCTGGAGCGAAAGCCCGGTAAATTGCAAACCGGCCACCCACCCCTCCGTGCGCGCCTCTAATTGGGCAACCTCGGTTTCGGCCAGGGTGAGCCCCATGCGTTCGCGCAAGAAGCGAGCGCTTTCGCCCTGCAAAAAGCGTAGATCCGCCGTACGCAGTTCCAACAGTTGATTGCGTGCCCGCAACCGCGGCAGCGGCAAGGGCGGATCACTGCGACTGCTGATCACCAGTTGCAATTGTTGAGGCAGATGGTCGAGCAGAAAGGCAATCCCGCGATGAATCGTTGCATCGGTGATTAGATGATAATCATCCAGTGCCAAAATGAGCGGCATTGTCAGGTTGGACAACCGGTTGACCAGCGCCGTGAGCAACCGATTGCTCGTCCCACTCTCTGGGGTATTCAACAACGGGGCCAGTTCGTGGTTTAACCCATTAACCGTCTGATCCAACGCCCCGATCAGGTAGCGCCAAAAACGCAGTGGCTCATCGTCCGCCTCATCCAGCGCCAACCAGGCAACCGGCCGGTTCACCCCATGCAGCCAAGTTGTCAACAGCGTACTCTTGCCAAAACCGGCCGGCGCACAGAGCAAAATGAGCCGGCAATGCAAGGCCGCGTCCAACTGATCCAGCAGGCGCGGACGTAGGACCAACTTCGGTTGCAGCGGCGGCAGCCGCAATTTGGTCTGCAGCAGAGTGTCCATGGGGCGATTATAACATAGATTTTATGGGAAGACGACTGGCGACAACGGACGACCATCAGGGCGACGTGTAGTGAGCATCCCCTGATGCGAACGGTCGTGAAACGGGACGGGCTGCGCATCGGGGGATGCGCAATAGACTAGGGATGACGACGAATCGACGACCACGCGACCAATCGACTTCCTACACCTTCTCCACCACTTTATACTTTCTCCACCACCAGAAAGTGGCTGATGCCAAAGGCGGTGAGGGGGGAATGTTCAAGGGCGTAGGTGACGCGGCGGATCAGTTTGCCGAGTTCAGGTTTGCGGACGACCAGGTTGTCATAGCCGGGGTAGATCTGGGTATGGTGGACGACGCGCACGGGTTCACCCAGAAAAAGAAAACGCAGACGGGCAGCGGTGTAGATGCGCACATGCGGCGCAAGATAATCACGCAGCAGGTCGGGCAGGTAGTTGATCAGGGGGGTATTGCCAAAGTGATATTCACCCTGCCAGTAGTGGCCGTGGGTTTCAAAGGGATAAAGACGATTGGGGGCAAAAAGGAGGGCACGCCCGCCAGGCTTAAGCACGCGCACCATCTCGGCGGCGGCCTGCCGGTCATCGGTGACGTGCTCGATTACCTCGTGGCTGAGCACCAGATCAAAGAAGTTGTCCGGGTAGGGCAGCGCTTCACAGGCGGCAAGCTGCAATTTGGCCTGGGGCACAGCCTGTGCGGCATATTCCAGATGTTGCGGTTCAATATCAATGCCGTGGACGGTGTCGGCATAAGGTAGTAAGGCTTTGACATACATGCCCACGCCACAGCCATTGACCAATACAGTGCCCAGCTGTTCATCATTTGCATGTTTGGCCCACGCCAAGATCAGATTAAGCCGGCGATCTTGACCAGCACGCCAGACAAAGCTAGGGTTACCACGCAGGGCAGCACGTTCACCATGTAAATCGAGGCTATCAAGTGGCTGGTTGGACACAGTTATGGCTCCCTCAAGGTTGGCGTGTGGTTGTTTTCAGGGGGGCAGATTCGATAGAAAATGTGTTTTCTATTATACTGTAGTTTATTGCGATTGTTCAAATCAGCCAGTGTAAGGTATCAGTAAGTTGACCATTTTCCAAAACTCGCCACTGGCTTCCGCCTGGGCCATCGAAAATTTTAGTCAAATTCTGCAAAGGCTTCAGGCCACGCAAGCCGCCGATGAGGGCACCCTCTATGCGGAGATGCATGGTCCCCACTTTATCGTCGTCACCAAATCGTTCAACCGGCTGCGTCTCTGGATTCTTGATCAGGATCAGCCGAATTCGGGGGTGGTGCAATCCGAGCTGGCGTTGGATAACCCACTTTTTTTGGTTGATCCCTACACCCAAGCGGCGATGTTGGGATTATGTTGGCAGCCAGCGCCGCAGCGCATTTACTGTGCTGGGCTGGGCGGTGGCCGTGTCCCACTGATCCTCCATCACCACCTGCCGACGGCGCACATTGATTGCACCGAGATTGATCCAACGGTGATTGAGATGGCCCAGCGTTTTTTTGGGTTGGGGCTGGATGAACGCTTGCAAGTACACATTGAAGATGGCCGCCGCTGGTTGGAAGCCAATGAAGCCTATGATCTGATCTTTGTGGATGTTTTTCTGGATCGGGGCTATATTCCCTACCGCATGAGTACGGTCGAGTTTTACCGGCTCTGCCAAAGCAAGTTGACACCAGGTGGGATTTTGGTGATCAACCTGCTCAGCGAGGATGAATTTCTGCCACAACGGGTACGGTCATTATGCGAAGTCTTTGCTGGCGTGATGATCTGCCCGCTAGATGAGGGCAACACGCTACTCTACGCCAGCATGACACGGTTGGATCGCGAAACGATCATCGAGCGGGCGATTGACCTGCAACAAATCCACCACTTCAGCTTTCCCTTTGCCACCCTCTCCCTTGATCTCAAAAGTGATCTCAGTGGCGCAGGGCTTGATCTGAGCCAGATCGCGCCGCTTTATGATAATACGCCCCCAGCCGGTTACTTCGACGCCTTGCCTGCGCTCGTTGATCTCGCCATGCCAGTTGACCCGGCATTGCCCTGCCCCTGTGGTTCCGGCCAGCCCTATGGCCACTGTCACGGTCAAGCCCCCACTTTACTGCCCACATGAATCGCCACCGAGCCTAACATCCGCTCCACAAAAAAGACATTACGCAGCCCGGCCTGCTCCATCAACCGCTGTAATGTATAGGGTTCGGGAAAATCGACGGTGCTGTGGGGTAGATAGTTGTAAGCTTGCGTATCACCACTGATCAAGCCACCCAGGAAGGGTACGACCCGGAAAAAGTAGAAACGAAAGAGTGGCCCCAGCCCAGTATTGGTCGGCGGGGTCGTCTCCAGGCAGACGACACGGCCGCCCGGTTTGGTGACGCGCGCCTGTTCGCGGAAGGCGGCCTCGCGGTCCACGACATTGCGCACCATAAAGCCACTGACCACCGCATCAAAGGTGTTGTCGGGAAAGGGCAGGTGAAAGGTATCGCCTTGGGTAAAAGGCAGGATACTGCCTGGCAATTTGCCCACCCCGGCCGCCATCATCTCATAGGTAAAATCGGCCCCATAGGCTTGTACCCCCGGTTGCCGGCGCATGGCTTCATAGGCGATATCGCCGGTGCCAGTGCCCACATCGAGCACGGTGCCGTGAGGCGGCAAATTGCAGAAGTCGAGCAGATCCCGCCGCCAGCGCTGATCCTGCCCCATCGACATCAGCCGGTTCATCAGATCATAGGTCGGGGCAATCCGCGCAAACATGTGGTTGACATAGCGCGGCTTTTCGTCGATCGCGGGCAGAATGGATGATTGGTGAGTCATAGTTCTCTCATGTCGTGCTTGGCTCGTGAAAC
Organism: Caldilineaceae bacterium; assembly: GCA_022842065.1. The sequence continues at coordinate 288,874 of JALHQH010000005.1, read as the reverse complement.
GTGATACGTGAAACGTGATACGTGAAACGTGATACGTGAAACGTGAAACGTGATACGTGAAACGTGATACGTGAAACGTGAGTTCGTTCAACGGTGACGCAGCACGTATCACGTTTCACGTTTTATGTTTTCATTATATCACTAACCCCTGGCTGGGCTGGAATGGATATGACATTTCGATTTAGGGTACCATTAAGGACGATAGATCGTGCCTCTACGAACGGGCCTGAGCAGCGGCAATCGCGTCCAGCGTCACATTGGCGTGGTCGGTCAACAGGGCATCTACGCCGAGCTTCAGATATAAGGGAATTCGTGGCTCCGGCTTGGTATCGAGCGGACAGACAATCTTGTTGCGGCGCTGGGCCCAGGCGACATACCAGGGGTTAAGCCGGAGCAGCGGCCAGATCGGCCCTAGCAGCTCGGCATGGCCCAGCGGCAGTGGATTCCAGGCGGTAATCAAGCCGGTGGGAATTTGCGGGGCAACCCGTTCAACACCGGCCACGTGGGCGGCATGAAAAGAGACAATCGCGACCCGTTGCAGCATATCATAGCGGTTGAGCAGATCGACCAGCCGTTGCGCATCCTGGGGTTGGATAAAACGGCGATCCTTCAATTCGAGCAGCAGAGGCACTTGGGCCGCCGTCGCTTCGATCAGGTCGCTCAGGGTGGGGATGCGGTCGCCGGTCAGTTGACCGCCGGGGGCGCGCGTATTACGCTTCTTGAGTTCGGCCAGCGTATATTGGTTGAGTGGCCCTTGGCCGTCGGTCATGCGGTCGAGCGTGGGATCGTGGAAAAGCACGATCTGATCATCCGCGGTGAAGCGTAGATCGGTTTCCAGTACATCAGCCCCTTGGGCCAAGCCCAGGGCAAACGATGAGAGGGTATTTTCCGGCTGGATCGTGGGGGCACCGCGATGGGCCACAATCAGCGGGCGGGTACGGAGATGGCGGGTGGTGCGGAATTCAGTCCAGTTCATACGGTTACGCTCATAGCGAATCTGCACATACTTGGCTTTGTCATCATGTAACATTTTCGACTCTTGTCGAAAATGTTACATGATGACAACCGCTGGTATAAATTGTAATATATAGGCTATCACAACTTTCTATACGGTGGAATTTTGGGGAGAAGAAAACACGATTGGGCGGCCAAATTTCCACAAAAAAGCATTGCAAAATTGGGATTTGACGCCTGCTATGGCAGATGGTATACTCTTGTATACCAAAGCTCCTCCCCGGTTGTAGAACACTTGTATAAACCATTGTATAGATCAAGGTTAAAAGCGTAAGCGGACAAAGTTGGACTCATTCAGCCGGTACCGTCCGCGCCCAACGGGTTATAGGCAAGTGGAGAGTAACTTACCAGGGGCTGACGGTGTCTGCCCAGCAAGATCGACAACCAGCCAATGGCTGTCGTTTCTCTACCAACGTATGCTAACAATCTAACAATTTATCCGTACTGTTCCCCCCTTTAACGAAAGGTGTGTGAAGATGACCGCAAGGGCGATTGCGCGCAGTCCGGGCATGAATATGCGAACCCGAGAAGCAGTAGCCGGCTACCTTTTTCTGTTGCCCTGGTTGATTGGCCTGGTTTGTTTTGTGGCAGGCCCGATGATCGCGTCGGCATATTTTAGTTTTACCAAATATGATGTTGTCAATACACCTGAATTTGTCGGGTTGAAGAACTTTCAAGAGATCTTCACCAAGGATCGGCTCTTTTGGCCCTCCATGTTGTTAACCTTTCGTTATGCGATTATTGTCGTCCCGTTAGCCTTGATCGGCTCGCTGCTGGCCGCGATGTTGTTGAATCAGGCGCTCAAAGGGACAGCGATCTTTCGCACCCTCTTCTTTATGCCCCATCTTACGCCCATTGCCGCCTCCGCGGTGCTGTGGGCGTGGCTTTTCAACCCGGATGTCGGGCCGATCAACTATGTGATTCGCAACAATCTGGGCATTGAAAATGCGCCCGGCTGGTTTCGCGACCCGCAGTGGGCGATGAGTGGCTTGATCATCATGGCCTTGTGGGGTGCGATTGGTGGCAACACCATGTTGATCTTCCTGGCGGGGTTGCAGGGGATCCCCAACGAATTATACGAAGCGGCGGCCATCGATGGGGCCGGCCCTTGGGCAAAATTCCGCAACGTCACGATTCCGCTGCTCACGCCGACGATCTTTTTTAATACCGTCTTAGGGATCATTGGGGCGTTGCGGGTCTTTACGGCGGCCTTTGTCGCCACGGCCGGCGGGCCGGCTTATGCCACCTGGTTCTATGCGCTACATATCTACACCCGCGCGTTTAAGTACTTTGAAATGGGCTACGCCTCGGCACTGGCCTGGATCTTCTTCTTTATTATGTTTGTCTTTACCTTTATCCAGTTCCGTGCCTCGCGGCGCTGGGTCTATTATGCTGGGGAGGCGAATGACTAATGGCACAGGAAGCGCTTACCCACCCATCAGCCCCCACCATCGACACGCGAAACACGACCCGCACGGCAAAACGCCAACAGGTAGTTGGTCGGCTGGTCTTATATGCAGTAGCGATTGCCGCGTCACTCCTCTTTATGTTACCGTTTGCCTGGACTGTTTTTTCATCGCTGAAGTCGCCCAGTGAGCTCTATATGTTTCCCCCGCGCTGGCTGCCGGCGACCCCGCGTTTTTACAATTATGTCGAAGTTTTTGAGGTTGCCCCTTTTGGGCGCTGGCTGTGGAACTCGGTAATTGTAGCGGTATTAGGCACCTTTGGTTCAGTCTTTTCGGCGGCGTTGACCGGCTACTCTTTCGCCCGTTTCCGCTACCCTGGCCGCGATCTGATCTTTATGTTAACCCTCAGCACGTTAATGTTGCCCGCGGAAGTGACGCTGATTCCGCTCTATCTGCTTTTCAACAAGATCAAGTGGCTGGACACCTATTTGCCGCTGATTGTGCCGGCCTTCTTTGGCGGTGGGGCTTTCTTAATCTTTATGATGCGCCAATTTTTTATGACCATCCCCATGGATCTGGATGAAGCGGCGCGCATTGACGGGGCCGGCTATCTGCGCATCTTCTGGCAGATTCTGCTCCCGCTCTCCGGCCCGGTGATCGCGACCGCCGCGGTCATCACCTTTATTGCCGACTGGAATGCCTTTCTCTTCCCATACATCATTCTCAACGACAAAGCGAAGTTTACGATTGGCATCGGCATTAAATATTTCCAGACGGTCGCCAGCAACATTGATTCGATGGAACCGCGCGAAAACTTGTTGATGGCCGCCAGTTTAATGATGACCGCCCCGATTATTGTGCTCTTCTTCGCCGCACAGCGCTATTTTGTGCGGGGGATCGTGATGTCTGGCATCAAGGGATGAGATGTAAAACGTGAAACGTAAAACGTAAAGTGGCTTTCCGTCACGCATCACGTTTTACGTTTCACGTTTTACGCATCACGTTTTACGCATCACGTTTTACGTTTCACGTTTTACGCATCACCCAATTACCAATTCCCTGTTTCATTTCCCTGTTTCGTCTCTAAGGAGGACCACTTCATGTTCGATCAAAAGTTAAGTCGTCGTCGCTTTCTGATTGGCTCATCAGCCGTTACAGCGGGCGCGTTGCTGGCTGCGTGTGCTGTCCCAGCGGCGCAACCTGGGGCCGCCCCCGCCGCCGGCGAAGCCGCCGCACCAGGTGCTGAAGGCACCACCATTGTCTTTCACTCACGGTTGGGCTCCCATGCCGATTGGCACAAGCAGCGTGTGCCCCTCTTCGAAGAGCAAAATCCGGGCATCAAATTGCAGATCGACGAGCTCGATGGCGCTGAAATGTATGCCAAGGTCTATGCATTGGCTGCCGGCGGTAACCTGGGTGACATTGTCTGGACCTATCTGAACACCGTCACCGAACACTTGCAAAAAGGCGTGGTTGCCCCGCATGATGACATCATTGCCTCTGCCGGCTTTGACACCTCGGTCTTCTGGCCGGCGATTATGCAGGCCCTGACCGTTGATGGCAAGATCTACGGTATTCCCAATCATGGCCACTTTGGCACCGTGATCTACTACTACAACAAAGATCTCTACACAGCCGCCGGTGCAGATTTGCCCAACCTTGATTGGACATCGGATGACCTGGTCAACGGGGCCATGGCAATTACCGTTCCGCCAGAGACATGGGGCTTCCGTTCACAACAAGGTTCGGAACATACCCCCTCCTATCTGCGCATGTTTGGCGGTGAGCTGTTAAGCGAAGATGGCACCCAATGTCTACTAGGTTCGGAAGAATCGACACAGGCCTTGCGTTGGCTCTACGATCTAAAGGCGACTCATCAGGTTGATCCCTGCATCTGTGGTGACCAAGTCCGCGAGAACTTTGTCGCTGGCAAAGTCGGGGCCTTTAATACCACGCCAGGGTTGGTCGCCGAATTCAACAAAGTAACCGACTGGGCCTTTGAATGGGATGTAACTGCGGCACCGCTTGGGCCAACCGGCTTACGTGGTTCGCAGGTCTCCGGCGCCGGCTTCTGTATGACGCCGCCGGCCGCGGAAAAGCACCCGAACGAGACCTTTAAGGTGTTGGACTTCTTCTCGACCAAGGAAGATGGTGTCGAACATGTCTTTGGTGGCGCCGGTAGCCCTGGCCCGCGTGATGATGTGTGGGATGATGAGAAGCTGAACGGCTTTAACCACATCTATGCGGACATCCGCAAAGCCTATCCCGAAGGGCCGGCGGTCTGGCGCTTCCCGGCCAATGCCCGCACAACTGAGTTCCATGATGTGCTGCTCAACAACCTGCAAGCGATCTGGACCGATCAGGTCAGCTTTGAAGAAGGGTTGGAGACCACATTGACACTCTGCCAAGAAGTGTTGGATCGCGATTCGGCCTAAGTTATCCACGAAAACAGACGAAGTGACACGAAGTAACACGAAGACGCTAGACAACGATCGATAACTAACTGAGAGATTCCGCAATCGAAAGTCCCAGCCGACGGTCGAGTGATGGAATCTCTCTCTTTTTATTGGGGGAAGGTAGATCAGTACATCAGTAGGGATAGAGATAACCGATTTACCGATTTACCGATTTACTGATTTACCAGTTTACTGATTTACCAATTTATCCCCACCACAAAGGAAGACCTACATGGCAAAAATTACCGACATTCAAACGATTCGTACACGCGTCAACGGCACCTGGCTCTTTGTCAAGGTGCTGACCGATCAGCCGGGCCTCTATGGGATTGGCTCGGCCAGCGATCATTACCGGGCGCGCACGGTGCAGACGGCAATTGAGACCATCGCGCCGCTGATCATTGGCCGCGATGCCAGCCAGATCGAGGATATCTGGCAGTCGGTCTACACCAGCGGTTACTGGCGCAATGACTCAATCATCAACACGGTGCAGGCGGGCATCGATATGGCGCTCTGGGATATCAAGGGCAAAGAGGCAGGGATGCCAGTCTATCAATTGCTGGGTGGGGCCTGCCGCAGCGCGGTAATGTGTTATGCCCACGCCGCCGGCAATTCGCTGCAAGAGTTGGAAGATGACGTGCGCCGCTACATGGAGGAAGGCTATCATGTGATCCGGTGCCAGTTGGGTCAATATGGTGGGGGCGGCTTTAAGGAACCTGCGCAGGCGGGCTTCCCCAAGAATCATTGGCCGCAGCAGAATGCCTTTGACGATGACGCCTATCTGGAAAACATTCCCAAGATGTTTGAATATCTGCGCGATAAGGTCGGGTACGGCCCCAAATTTACCCATGATGTCCACGAACATCTGCATCCGCACAATGCGGTGCATCTGGCAAAATTACTGGAACCTTATCGACTCTTCTTTTTGGAAGATCTCTTGTCACCGGAGCAGGTGCAGTGGTATCGGCTGGTGCGCCAGCAATGTGTCACCCCGCAGGCGATGGGCGAACTCTTTATCAACCCCCATGAGTGGCTGCCCCTGGTCACCGAGCGGCTGATCGACTATATCCGCATTCGCGTCTCCAAGGGCGGCGGCATTACCAACTGTCGTAAGATTGCCACCCTCTGCGAATGGTTTGGCGTGCGTACCGCTTGGCAAGAAGGGGGTGACAACGACCCCGTCAACCAGATGGCCGCGATGCATCTTGATATGGCGAGCTACAGCTTTGGCATCCAAGAAGAGAATCACTTTGCGCCGGAAGAGTATGATCTCTTTCCCGGCCATGCGATCTTAGAAGGCGGTTATCTCTACCCCAACAGTCAACCGGGGTTGGGCATCGACATTGACGAAACGAAGGCCACTGCGCTGCTCGACCCCCAACGCGCGGCCAAATCATTCTTTATGGCAGCCGACCGCCGCGCCGACGGGGAATTGGTGCGGCCATAGAGCGTGCAGCATAAATTTTCAACCAGGCCCGGCCCTAGTACAGTGTCAAGGAAATTCTGACGGATTAAAATCAGCGTTCGTCCCATCGGGACGGTTGACCTTAGGACAAAAAAAAATCATGATATTTCCCCCTAAGGTCGGCCGTCCCGCTGGGACGAAAAACCCATCAAAACATCGCCAACACTGTACTACGGGACAAAACTATGCAGTCGTGGTGGGGGGCGTAATCTGTGCTTGCACCACGGGCAAGATCTGCGGATTGGCCAGCAACAGCAGGCGGTCATTCGCTTCAAAGACCGTGGCCCCATTCGGCACGAGACTTTCCGTCCCACGCCGCACCAGCACGATGAGCGCATCACGCGGCAAGCCCATCTGCACCACCGATTTGCCAATAATGGGCGACTGGGGGACGACCCGCAATTCGAGCAACTGGCTGTCGATCGTCACATCGGGGATAAATTCAAGCTCATTATGGTAGATCACCGGCTGGGGCGCGTTGACCTTAAGCCACTGCGCCATCCAGCCGATTGAGATCCCCTGGACGAGGACGGAGGTAAGCACGACAAAGAAGATCAGATGGAAGATTAGATCTGCCCCCGGTACCCCAGCCAACAAGGGGAAAGTGGCGAGAATAATCGGCACCGCACCGCGCAGCCCGGCCCAGGCCACCATCGTCTTTTCAGCCAGGCCCAACCGCGCAAAGAGCAACGCGCCGTACACACTGAGGGGCCGCGCAATGAACAACAAAAAGAGCGAGAGCAGCAAGCCCATAGGCGCTACGGGAATCAGCCGTGAGGGAAAGACAAAGAGCCCCAAGGTTAGGAACATAATGATCTGCATTAGCCAGGCGATCCCTTCGTGGAAGCGCAACAGGCTGCGTTTGTGGATAAAGTTGCGGTTACCCATGACAATACCGGCAATGTAGACGGCCAGAAAACCATTGCCACGTAGCAACCAAGTGATACCGAAGACCAATAGGACAAGCGCCAATGTCAAAACCGAATACAACCCCTCCTGTCGTAGCGGCAAGCGGTTAAGGATCCAAGTCATCCCTCGGCCTAAGCCATAGCCACAGAGCGCACCCACCACCATTTGTAAAACAAAAGCAAACACTAAGGCCCACAGCGAAGCCGCCGGCTGCATGATCAACTGGGTCAACCCAATGGTCAAGAAAACGGCGATTGGGTCATTGCTGCCCGATTCAAATTCAATCAGCGGCTCTAGATTGCCCTTCAAGTTAACACCGCGCGTGCGCATCACCGAAAAGACGGCGGCGGCATCAGTCGAGGAGATAATCGCGCCGAGCAAGAACGCCGTCAGCGGGGCGAAGTCAAAGACCAAAATCGCAAAGCCGCCCACCAGCAGCATACTAAACACGGCACCCAGATTGGCCAAGACCAAGCCGCTACCGAGTACCGGGCGAATGTGCTGCCAGTTGGTATCGAGGCCACCCGAAAAGAGGATATAGATCAGCGCGACCACGCCAACAAATTGCGCCACCCAGGCGTTATCAAAGGCAATCTGCCCTGGTCCATCCGAACCGGCCAACATCCCGATCACCAGGAAGAGGACTAGGGCAGGGATACCCAATTGATTGGACGCGGTGCTGGCTACCAGGCTAAGCACCAGGAGCAGTCCAGCGATCAGTAGAATCAATTCAATGGTCATTGGGAATGCGCCTCCATTGGCATAAAGGTACGATCCAGAGTGCGATCATCGTGTGATCTTGGATCTTCTAGCGGTTCTAAGTGGGTAAAGACGGTCAGCATGGGTAACGCCTGCCGGATCTGCTGCTCAATGGCTTCGAGCAAATTGTGTCCGCGCTGTACGGTCCAGGCGCCTGGCACCAGAATGTGAACAGAGAGAAAATTGCGGCGACCAGCTTGGCGGGTGCGCAGCGAATGGTAGCTGATCCCCTGTGCCGCCAAACCATCAAGAATTGCCACTGCCTTTTTCAGATCAGCGGTCGGCAAAGCCGTATCCAACAGCCCCAACGCCGATTGGCGCATCAGCTTAAAGCCGGTCCAGAGGATGTTAAAAGCCACGAGGATGGCAATCGCTGGGTCCAGCCATTGCCATCCCGTCAACACCACCGCGCCAACCCCCACCAGCACCCCGACCGAGGTCCACACATCGGTCATCAGGTGATGAGCATCCGCCTGCAGGGCAATCGAGCCGTAACGACGCCCCGCACGTAAGAGCAACTGTGACACGACCAAATTAATCAGGGAGGCCACCACGGAAACCCCTAGCCCCAGCCCAACCTGTTCCAACGCCTGCGGATGACGCAGCCGATCCAGTGCGGTATAGCCAATACTCAGCGCCGCCACCAGAATGAGCGCGCCTTCCAGCCCACTGGAAAAATATTCGGCCTTGCTGTGGCCGTAGGCATGTTCTTCGTCGGGTGGCCGCATCGCCAACGTCACCAAGATCAGCGCCATGATCGCGGCGACCAGATTAACCACCGATTCCAGGGCATCGGAGAGCAGACCAACCGACCCGGTGAGCCAATACGCGCCGCTCTTCAAGCCAATGGTGGCCAGGGCCGCGGCAATCGAGAGCCAGAGAAAGCGTTGTAATGAACTGCTTTGCATGAGGATAATCACCAACTGTTCCAAAGATTTTTGTTTGGGTAATTTCACCCACCATAACATACAAGCATATCACAAACTGTGAGATCGCACCTGTACAATTTACCCAGTGCAGTTGCACTAATTTTCGGATGTGGCCCATTTTCGGGCTGCTTGCCCCATCTTTCACAACAGGCTACAATTGGAACGGTTCAACGCGAAGTAACCTGCAAGCCACCCCACCCTAACCCTCCCCAGTTTGGGGAGGGAATCTGAGCCGGAACCCCAAGTTACCTAAGCGAGGCTAGGATCTTAGCGCAGACCAGGTTCCCTCCCTTAGCAGGGGAGGGTTAGGGTGGGGTGGGGTGGCAGTTACAACCAAATCAATTTTAACCAGCATAGATTGAATCAAGGTGCCCTATGAGCTTTGACGAACGCCCCATGCGGATTGCACTCGGTCAGGCCAACCAACTGACCGACGAGATTATTGCCTTTGCCCATCAGACGGGCATTCACGACATTCAGTTCAACATGTTCCACGGCTCGCCCCATCTATCGGGCGACAGCAGTTGGGAATATATGGATCTGGTGCGGCTGCGCACCAGCTGTGAAGATGCCGGCCTGCGCCTGAACGCCATCGAAAATGTGCCGATCAAATTTTATGACAAAGCCATGCTCGGCCTGCCCGGCCGCGATGAGCAGATCGAGAATATGCAAAAGACGATCCGCAACATGGGCCGCGCCGGCATCCCGATCTTCGGCTATCACTTTGTCGTCCTCGGCGTCTGGCGCACCTCCAACACCGCCCGCGCCCGTGGCGGCGCGCAGACCACGGCCTTTGACTATGAGTTGGCCAAGGATGCCCCTTTGGCTTATGGCCGCGAATTTACCGATGAAGAGATGTGGGCGAATTACGAATATTTTATCAAAGGCATTCTGCCCGCGGCGGAAGAAGGGGGCATTAAACTGGCCCTGCATCCCGACGATCCGCCCGTGCCCTCCCTGGGCGGGGTTGCCCGCATCATGCGCAGCCACGAAGCGTTCCAACGGGCCATGACCATCGGCGACAGCCCGAATCACGGCCTGGACTTCTGCGTCGGCTCCTGGTCGGAGATGAGTAAGGACGAATGTCTGACCGGCCTGCGCCACTTTGCCGAGCAGGGCAAGATCTTCTATGTCCACTTCCGCGATGTGCTCGGCTCCGTGCCCAAATTCCGCGAAGCCTTTATCGGCGAGGGCAACCTCAACATGTTTGAAGTGATGAAGACGCTCAAGGAAAACAACTTCAAGGGCTTTTTGATCGACGACCATGTCCCACGCATGGTTAACGACAGCGGCTGGGTCGGCCTCAGTCGCGCCTTCGCCAACGGGCAAATGGTGACGATGTTGGAGTTGTTGAACCGTGGGGTGTAGGGGATAGGTAAATCGGTACATCAGTAAATCAGTAGATCGGTAGATGAGGAAATCCTTACCGATCTACTGATTTACTTGTCTACCGATGTACCGATGTACCGATGTACCGATTTCCCCTACCATAGACAAAGGACTCGTTCATGAGCATTTTAAGCGCAGCTGACCACGCGTTTTGGGAAGAGAATGGCTATGTGATTGTGCCTGATGTAGCACCCAAAGCCGATTTGGACGCGGTGGTCGACACCATTTGGGACTTTCTACAGATGGATCGTAATGATCCCGAAACGTGGTATAGCCAACCGCCGTGGCACAGTCGCGCCGGGATGGCCCATTTCTATCATCACCAGTCGCTGTGGAACAACCGCCAGGCCCCGCGCATTCACCAAGCCTTTAGTGAACTCTTTGGCACGGAAAAGCTCTGGGTCAGCCTGGATCGGGCGAATATGAACCCGCCGGCGCGACCCGATTGGGATTACCAGGGTTTTATCCACTGGGATTTTGACCCGCTCACCTGGCCGATTGGCATGCGTGTGCAAGGGGTCCTCTGCTTGACTGACACCGAGGAGGCCCAGGGCGGCTTTCAATGCGTTCCCGGCTCGCACAAAATCGTGCCGGAGATTGTCGCACGCCAGCAGCCGGGAGCCAATCTGCGCAGCCCCGACATCACCGGGTTGACCGTCAAACACCTGGGCGGCAAGGCGGGTGATCTGATCATCTGGCACACCGGCCTGCTCCATGGCAATGGGCGCAACAATACGGATCGACCGCGCCTAGCCCAATATATCAGCATGTTTCCTGCCCGCCCCGAAGATGAAACGCAGCGTGAAGCGCGCGTCAACTCCTGGCGCAATCGCACCGCACCCGGCAGTTTCCCCGTGGATGCAAGGCACTGGGAAGAGACCCATTATGAGACCGCGGTGTTGACTGAGTTGGGTGAGAAGTTAATTGGGGAGAAGCCGTGGTAGGGGGTTGATCATAACCACAAATTGTGTAAGCAAAATTCCGCTTTCTATAGGATCAAAACCCATAACCATCTTCTCATACCTATGAGAACAACACGAAACAGGTGAGCAAAGTATAATACTTTACTCACCTGTTTCGCTGAGATTGATAGACACTACCGCTCGGTTCCACAATTTGACACACGACAACGGGCAAAGTACGATTCATCTACGCTAAGCTTACTTGTTTTTTGCTCATCTACTTGACATTGACAACTGAGGTACATCCCCGATGGAAGCTCTTTTCGCGGCACTGATTCCAGCCATCACCGAAACGGTCTTTGGCGCGCTGGCCGAAGCGGTCGGGCTGAGTGACTGGTTACGCCAACGACTAGGCCGCGATCCAGAAAAGCTTGCGTTTCAGCACGCGCTAACGTAAGCGTTGACTGATAGCGCCAAAAAATTTCCTGGCCGCGACTTGCGTTACTTTGCCGAAATTCTACGCGACATCGGTGGCCCGCTGCTAGCGCGCACCCTGCAACCAGCCGCCGATCTGCCCACAGCAGAAGAGTTAACCAACGTTTGGCTCAATCACCTCACCATTGACAGTCTAATCCACTACCGAGCCGAATTTACAACATTTGCGGGCCATTTTCTAGAACGCCTCGCTTTCCACCTTGAGAATCAGCAAGCAATGCAGTGGATTGCCCAGGCGCTCCGCCAACGTAGCAGCGAAGCAGCCATGCGGCGCATGGCAGACGCAGCGGCAGAAAGCGCAACCAACATTGAGTTACTGCACCAAGAGGTTGCCCGCCTGACGGCTACACTGGCGACTGTGTTACAAGCAGGTAGCGGCTCAACCGTGACAACTGGAGGGGGAGCTTACAATGCCGGCAATGTTAGCGCTCAGAATTTTGCTGGTCGCGATTTAACCATCAACAACTATATCGTTGATGGTCTTGTTCACGTTGCTTCCTATAACCCAGGCCGACGCATTCGTAAATTTCTCAACGAGTATCTTGGCTCTGCAGAAAACCCAGTCGCTTTTGGCGGTCGTCAAGCGCAACTAGACGAACTCAATGGCTGGATTGATGATCCAACCGCCCAGCCCTATTACCTGTTGGCCGCCGAAGCAGGACGTGGCAAATCGGCATTGGTCTGTCGCTGGATGGCGCAGTTACTGCAACGTGATGATGTTGAAGTTGTGTTTATTCCGATCAGCATTCGTTTTGAGATGGCCTCGCAAAAAGAGGTTTTTGAGGCGCTGGCCGCACGTTTAGCAAAAGTTCATCAGGCAGCGCATCGCAGTGAGGCAACCCGCGCCGTGCTTTCACCGGAACAGTGGCGCACTGTTTGTGAAAGCTATTTGGATCGTCCTGTCCCTGCAGGCAAACAGTTGGTCGTCATCTTGGACGGGTTAGATGAAGCGACCGATTGGCAGATTGGCGCTGGTTTCTTTAGCGATGAGCCGCCTCCTGGCTTGCGTGTGCTGGTGACCGCACGGTTGCGTGCAAGCGAGACCACCCCACAGGCATGGGCAGCAACCTTGGGCTGGCTGGCAAGGCTGGCGCGCCTGCAAACCCTGCCCCCATTATCCCGTTCTGGTGTGGAAGAAGCGCTCGTCTCTATGGGCAATCCACTGGATAAGTTGCCGAACCAACAAGCGGTCACTGACCAACTATATCGTTTGAGCGAAGAGGGTGATCCACTTTTGGTAAAACTCTATGTCGATGCGCTCTTTGCGAAAGGTGCACAGGCTGCGTTTCTACATGCTGAAGAGTTGGCGCAGCTAAAGCCTGGTCTGCACGAATATTTCGAACAGTGGTGGAAGGGTCAAAAAGCACAGTGGCAGGTAGAAGGGCGCAATCCGCTACGCACTGAACAGAGTGTATTGCACCTACTCAACCTCTTATCGGCGGCACTTGGCCCATTGAAAAAAGCCGATTTAGGCGAATTGGTGCCTGAGCGATTTACTGATGGCATTCTCATCGACGAATGGTTGACCGACATTAATCGTTGGGTTACCGGTGATGGTGTAGAGCAGGGCTATACCTTTAGTCACCCCAGGTTTGGTTACTATTTTTGGGAGAAGATGTTGCCACGCCAGCAGGAGGAATTGGACAAACGTTTCACAGAGTGGGGTGAACTCGTCTTGCGTGAACTCAATGCCGGCAAGCTTACTCCCAAACGGGCCCCTGAATATCTGTTGCGAAATTATGCCAGTCATCTAGAACGGAGTAATGCACCGGCAGAGGCGTTTTATGCGCTGATCAGCAATGGGTGGCGGTTGGCATGGGAAGTGGTGGATGTGAGTTATGGTGGTTTTTTGAGGGATGTGGAACGGGCTTGGGAACGGGCTAGACAGATCTTTGATGATAATCGACTTGGCCGGACTGGAGCATTAGTACAGCAGATGCGCTCTGCTTTGTGTAAATCAAGTGTCGCTACCTTGAATAGGAATATGCCACCAGATCTGTTAGCGCAACTAGTCGCTTCAGGATTGCGAGCGCCTGTACAGGCGCTCGCAACACTCAGACTTATAGTAGATGAACAAAAACAATCACAGATGATAGTAGCACTCGCACCATACCTATCGGCTGAATTACTTGAGGAGACATTGATCATCGCCCGTGCATTTAAGGATGAATTTGCCCGAGCAGCTGCGTTAGGCGCGCTGGTACCCAATCTGACTGAGAATAACCAAACGGAAATTATAAAAGAGGTCTTGATTGCCAGCCATGTAATTCACTCTGAATCTTCCCTTGCCAATGTGCTCACTGCACTTGCACCACACCTGTCTGCCCATCTGATAGAGGAAACTCTAGCTATTGCTTATGCGATTAGGTCCGACTACGACCGTGCTACCACATTGATTGCGTTTATACCGCATATGCCTACTGACTTTTTGTGGAAAACTTTAGCTGTCGTCCGAATGATCGAAGATGAACAACACCGTATTGTTTTGCTAGGTAAGCTAGCACAATACCTACCTGCGGTAGAACGAGTGAAAATTCTAGAAGAGTCACTAACAAGTGCTCGTTTACAGAGAGATCAGTGGCGCTTACCATCTGCATTGATTTCTCTTTTACCTCACCTTACTAAACAACAGCGAGAAATGATTCTAGATGAAGTATTGACTGCCGCCCGAGCGATTTGGTTTGTACCTGTTCGCGCTTCTGCGTTAGTTGCACTTATGCCGTATTTATCTAAAAACGAACAGGAGAAGGCATTAAGAGATGTATTGCAAACATCAAGTTTGGTCAGGGGTGTATCTGCGCAGGCTTCCTTGCTAGTTTCGCTCTTACCATACCTACCCGATTCTGACCGATCAGAAATGATAGACAAGGGGCTGAAAATCGTTCAAGTTATTGATGATGAGTCATATCGTGCCAAAGTGTTGGTCTCACTGGTGCCTTTCTTATCTATTAACCTACTTGCAGAAACGTTGGCCGCCGTCAAGGGAATTGAAGATGTAGATGACCGTGCCGCTGCATTATACACAATTATTCCACATCTGCCAGCGGATTTGCAGAAGGAGGCTTTTAGCGCTCGTGTGCTGCTAGATGAGACAGATCATGCTGGTGTTTTAGCTGTACTTGCGCCTTATCTGCCTAATACGCTGTTAGATGATGCATTGGATGCCGCTTGGAAAATTGAAGACCCTTATGGACGCGTTTATGCGTTATGTGCGTTAACACCTCGTCTACTTAAGGAACAACAAAAAAAGGTTCGGGTGGAGGTGTTAGCAGTGATAGACACAATTGAGAATGAGTATGAACGTGTCCTAGCGTCCATCGCATTAGCACCACACTTGTCTAAGGACAAAAATAATAAGGTTTTAGAAGAGGCATTCAGTGCAATCTATACAATTCCATCTGATTATTCCCGTGCTCAGGCACTAGTTGCTCTTATACCAAACCTGCCTACAGAGCTTTTGGAAGAAGCGCTAAAAATCGCGCATAGATTTGAGGATGAGTCTTACTCTGTTTCTGTGCTAGTTTTGCTAGCACAGCGTCTGATCAATCCTGAAAAAGACAAAGTATTGGCTGAGGCCTTGGCTGCCATTCGTGTAATTGAGAGTGAAAAGGATCAAGCTAGTGCTCTAGCTTCCTTAGTACCACATCTACCGACTAAACTGCTTGCTGAAGCGTTGGTTGATGCTCGTACAATTAAATCTAAGTTTTACCGCGCAACTGCGCTAATTGCAATAGCGCTCTACTTGCCCAAACGTGAACAAGAGGCTGTAGTAGGGGAAGCATTAGCAGTAGCTAACGCGCTTGAGCGTGAGCAATCTCGTGCTGCGGCATTAGTTGCACTTGGACCAGATTTAGCGATCTGGGCTTCTCAAAAACCAGAACAAAGCTATTTCGTCTTTTCTGAAATATTGTCTTTCCTGGCGGCGCGACCACGTCCAGAATTTCTAAATGACCTCGCCGCCCTTATGCCCTTCATTCTCTCCCTGGCCGGCGACGAGGGACCACAAGCCGCCAAAGGCATCTACCACGCCATCCAGGAAGTGTGCGAATGGTGGCCGTGACGCGCTGTCAGCGGATTTATAGAACGGATTCCATGTGGCAAATCCGCTCCACACCCTTGCATACAGCGCAGATTCATGCAATGAGTTCTGTTCAATCCGTTCTCAAAATCCGTTGACAGCCTTGCTGCCGGCGACGAAGGCCCCAAGCCGCCAACCCCATCTTTCGCGCCATCCAGGAAGTGTGTGCGAGTGGTGGCCATGAGCAGAGTTAATGAGGAATGATTAAATGGTGTCTTCACAGACAACGACTTTTGTGGTATAAAAGATGAATACTGTCTGTATTGACTGTGCTTGGTTTGGAATAAGGGGCATATTGGATGGCTGTGAACCAAATGAATCTGCCGCCCTTGCGCGAAAATATCGTGCAGGCGGCCGAACGATTACCCATCAGTGAATTAACCCATCTCGTTCAGGACCTCCTGCGCTTGCAAGCCCGCCGGCAGGCACCGGTATTGCCGCTAGGCGAAGCAGAACTGCTGCTGCAGATCAATCAAGGGCTAGCAGTGGAGCAGCAGATCCGTTATGAACAATTAATCGAAAAACAACTCGCAGAAACATTAACACCGGCGGAACATCAGGAACTGCAACAGTTCAATCAGCTGCTGGAGCAACGGAACGTTACGCGGATCAAAAGCCTGATCACGCTTGCCCAACTGCGACAAGTCACGCTGCCACAACTAATGACCGATCTAGGCATTGCCGAAGCACGCTATGTCGCGTGAACGTGCGTCGGCCCAGCTAAAGCAGATCGTGATTGAAAGAGCTTACGCCTGCTGCGAGTACTGTACCAGTCTCGCGCGTTACTCCATGTCACCCTTTGCCGTTGATCATATTATACCGCGGAGTCGCGGCGGCAAAACGGTGGCGGGAAATTTGGCGCTCGTTTGTCAGGGCTGCAATGGTGCAAAGTATAACAAGGTGACCGCAGTCGATCCGATAACCACCCATTCTGTTCCGCTTTTCCATCCTCGTCAACAAGCATGGCGTGACCATTTTGCCTGGAATGAGCCCTGTACGCACCTGATTGGCCTGACGCCAATTGGCCGGGCAACGGTTGTAGCCTTGCAGTTGAATCGATCGGAACTTATCAATCTGCGGAGTGTACTTTATGCCATTGGCGAACACCCACCTGCGATTTATACGGATCGCACTGTCGGCACATAATGTGTCTTCACGGTAGCCGTAACGCCATCCCGCGCAAGATCGAGTACTACCTAGATCTCAATACCCTTCATCCTCGCCCAGGCCGGCGACGAAGCACCCCAAGCCGCCGACCCCATCTACCACGCCATCCAGGAAGTGTGTGAATGGTGGCCGTAGACACGACAACGGCACCCAACAGGCTCCCGGGTAGCAACCAATTTGCCTGTGTATGGCAGGCTTTTCATAAACGGGCGACGTTCAATCACATTGCTTGGCCTCAGTGCGCCCATCAATGACGGCCAAAATCCGTTGCTCCCCAAATCAGTTGTTGTGTTACTTAGGCAACGAAGCCGCGCAAGCGTAAAATTTTCTATCCAGGCTAGCGCCAAGTATAATAAAGCTTGGGCAGCTTTTTCTGTCTGCCAAGCTTTGTAATTTGCAGAGCGCGTAAAGCTGCTCTGCGCCTTTCATCTCGCACCCACGGCCCAACACCGCTGGGCAATCCTAGAATCGATCTTTCCACGCGATGACTTCTAATCGAAAAATGGCATATGGGCTGGCGGCGGCGGCGGTTTTGTTGTGGGCCTTTAGTTCGGGCTTTCTGGTCAAATTCACCCAGGTCGATGGGCTCACCTTTGCGGCGTGGGGTGGCCTCTTTGGTTTTTTATATGGGGCGATGATCTTAGGAATGCAAGGTCGGCTAGCCACCTTGCGGCCGACGCGCCAACTGGGGCCATCTCTGGTGGTGATTGCGGTGGGCCACGCGGCCAACGCGGGGCTCTTCTTCACGGCCTTAAAACTGGGCCTCGTCGGCAATGCGACCCTGTCGCACTATATTGCGCCGATCCTGGTCACTTGTCTGTTCGCCCCCCTCCTTCTGCAAGAGCGCCTCACCCGCGTGACGCTCTATCTGACGGTCAGCAGTTTTTTTGGTCTGGCGATCCTCTTTATTCCTTCGCTTTCTTCGGCCTTTGATTGGGGGCTGGTGCTGGGCGCAGCCTCGGGCGTGGCAATGGCACTACATGTAACGCTGGAACGAAAAGCGGCATTGTTAGGGGCAAATGTCCTCGTCGTCGGGGCCTATAAATCACTCTTTGTCGGTTTGATCTTTGGCTATTTTGCCCTGAAGAGTATCAATGAGACCAGTCTGTTGGATTTTGCGATCATGGCGCTCTGGGGGGTGATGATTTTGGGTGTTTCGTTGCAAATGTTTCAAACCGCCTTGGCCGCGCTGCCGGCAACGCATGCCGCGATCATCACCTATCTTGAACCGCTGGGGGCGATCCTGATTGCCGCCCTACTCCTCAAAGAGCCGATCACCCTCTACACCGTGCTCGGTGGTCTAATTATTTTGGGCAGCGGTCTGCTCCTGATTTTGCGACCTGCCGGCGCAACACCCCAACGCTAGGGCAATTTACGGCGTTACGCGGCTTTGACCACTTTATGGGGGAGCCTTTATAATGTGGTATACCACCAAATCGCTTGTATAGTGATAGGCAACGGGCAGCCGCAGCTTGCCGCCAAAGCGGCTGTCGTCGGTTAAAAGCGCTGCTCGTTGCCAAAGAGAGACGCGTCGCGGCCGCGCGAGCGTTGCATTACTGTTTTCGTATAACCGCATGATCGTATCATTGATTTATCAGGAGAAGATGCTATGACTGTTTCTGCAGATGACCGTTTTGCTTTTGATGTGGCGGGTTACTTGCATCTGCGCAGTGCCTTGACACCGGCAGAAGTGGCCGAATACACCAGTTGGATAGAGGTCGCGCAAGGCATCGATCTGAATGAGCTAAATGCCGATTACCCCGATGGCATGAAACAACAATTAAACCGCCCCCTTTCACGCATGTTCGATGCCGATCCCCGCTTTGCCCGGTTACTTGACCATCCTATCGTTGCCCCCTACTTAACTGAATTTCTCGGTACCGGCTATCGCCACATTGACAACGATCTCTACTACACCTTTCCAGGGTATCAAGGCGGCCAATGGCACCGCGGCGTGAGCGCCCATCCCACCGGCCATGTGGTCGATGGCCAATTCATCTGCCCGATGGTCAAGGTCTTTTATTGTATGAGTGATGTTGGCCCAGGCGAAGGCGAATTTGTGGTTGTGCCCGGCTCGCACAAAGCCTGCTTTAAGATTGACTATGGCGGACGGATTGATCTGCCGGCCCAGCATATCTTTAATGATGTCAAAGCCGGTGACATCATCATCTTCAATGAAGCCCTGTTGCACAACGGACGTCCTAACCTCAGCCAGAAGACGCGCAAGACCTTGATTATCAATTTTGGCCATCCGGAAGCCGGGGTCTGGAAAGGCTACCGTCCCAAGGCGGAGACGCTCCAACTGATCACTCCCAACCAACGCGCCATTCTCAGCAACACCAATCCCGATTTTTGGAAAGAGCCACAGTTGGCGTAAAGGGGCAGAGTGGCAAGGTCGCAGAGTGGCAGGGTAAAAAGGTGGCTGTGTATGGGGGGAGGATGGCAGGTGATTGAGAGTTATGAAACTTGGGTCACGCAAGTGCCAGCCTATATTAAAGATGATGCGTTGTGGGAAATGGAAGTTTACCGGCGCGCACTATTCTTGTCAGATCTGGCGTGGCATGATTGCGAAAAGTTGCTACAACACCCACTTGGTCGTCCTATTGCAGATCAGTTGATTCGTAGTAGCGGCTCAGTCCCAGGCAATATGGAAGAAGGCTTTGGCCGTGGTTTTGGCAAAGATTATGCCCGCTTCCTACGGATTGCCTTAGGATCCGCCCGCGAATCCCGTGGCTGGTACTACCGTGGTCGCCATTTGCTCAAACCAGAGGTGCTCGACCACCGATTCACCTTGCTTAAAACCATCATTGCCGGCCTCGTAACCATGGCCCATCAACAAAGTCGACGCTAACCCTGCAACCCTGCAACCTTGCAACCCTGCAACCTTGCAACTTTATTTTATTCACACAAAGGAAAGCTCCCAATGGATCACCAAACGACAAAAATGAGTCGGCGTACCCTGTTATCGTTAATGGCGGCGGGCACCAGCGCGCTGGTGGTTGCGGCCTGTGCGCCTGCCGCAACCACCGGTGGCGAACAAGCCGGTAGCGATGCGCCGGCGGCCGCCACTCAGGAATTGAGCATTCTGGTCTGCTGTTACACGGACTCGGAGACCAAGTTGCGCGAGCAATTTAATACGCAGTACAAGGAAGCACGTGCCGGTCTGAATATTGACATGGAACTGCTGGCCGGTGGGCAGAATTACTTCGAGAAGCTGCAAACGCAGATCGCGGCCGGCACCATGCCTGATCTCTATGACATGTGGGAAGGGTACATCCAGCCCTATGCCGAGAACGGGCAATTGGTTAACATGGACCCCTATCTGGAAAGCGATGCCAAGATCAAGAAGGATGACCTGGTCCCCGCGGCGGTGGAAGCGGCTGCCTGGGAAGGCAGCATCTATGCCCTGTTGATCGGCTTTATGCCCGGCCCAGCCTCAGTCTATTACAATGCCGACCACCTGAGCGAAGTCGGCCTTGCCGAACCGACCTCGGATTGGACGTGGGATAATCTGCGTGAGATGGCCAAAGCATTGGTCAAGGGCAGTGGTGATCTGCCCGAGCGTTATGGCTTGGCCTTTGATCTCTGGTTCGTGCCGTGGACCTACTGGATCTGGTCGAATGGGGGCGATATCTTTAACCCAGACCAGACAGCATCCGCGCTGACTGATCCTAAAGCCTTTGAGGCGCTCCAGTATTGGGCCGATCTGGTTAATGTTGATAAGTCAGTGATGCCAACCGATTCGATTCAACAGATGCAGGGTGGCATTAACGCGCTGAAGACGGGCGCCACCTCGCTCTATTTGGGCAACACCTGGGATGTCGCCACGCTCAAAGAGACCCCCGATCTCAATTGGAAGGCAGTGCTCTCGCCCAAGTCGAACGCCGGCACCCGCACCTGGTACGAACACACCTGGTGTTGGGGCATCTCGACCCAGAGCAAACAGCCTGACCTAGCCTGGGAGTATGCGCGCGAATTTGTCCTCAACCGCGTCATCGATCCCTCCACCCCCACGATTCCGCCGCTCAAACAACTGCTCGAACAATTCGATACCGAGACCAACCAACAGTTGGGCTATACCCCACTGGTCACCTTGGCCAACGAGCCAAACCAATTCCGCATCCCCGGCGCTGGGGCCAAATGGGACAAGATCAGCGGCATGATCCAAGCCGAGCTGGATCTGGTCTTTATCGGCGAAAAGTCGGCTGCCGACGCAGCCGCCACGGTCAGCCCGCAGATCGACGAAGAGTTGGCGCGTAGTTAAGCTCATCCTCGTTGCGCTGCGCTGCGGTGCAACGCCGTCTGGACGATCTGCGTCCTGCGCGCAGGGGACGCGGAGCGTCCAGGCGGCATTCCCACGCAGAGCGTGGGAACGAGTTATCCTCTACCTTTTTCCGCACAGGAGCAATGCGTGACCACACTCAGTGCAATAGCGCCCAAACGGCGCGGGATGAACAGCCGGCGCGAGGCCATCGTTGCCTATCTCTTTCTTAGCCCCTGGCTAATTGGCTTTCTGGTCTTTCTTGCCGGACCGATGATCGCCTCGCTCTACTTTAGTTTTACCGACTACAATGTGATGAGTCCGCCGCGCTGGATTGGCCTTGCCAACTATACGCGCATGTTCACCGACGATCTCTTCTTCAAGTCGTTGGATGTCTCGGCGCGCTATACGTTACTCAGCGTACCGCTGGGGATTGGGGCTTCACTGGCGATTGCGCTCTTGCTCAATCAGGAAATTGTCGGGCGTGGAATCTTTCGTTTGATCTTCTATTTGCCGTCGATCATCTCCGGCGTGGCGGTGGCGACTGTCTTTGCCTGGATCTTTAACTATCGTTTTGGGGTGCTCAACTATCTGCTCTCGTTGATCGGGATTGCCGGCCCAAATTGGCTGGGCCACCCGCGTTGGGCCTTGTGGGCCTTTGTCTTGATGAGTTTGTGGGGGGTGGGCGGCAATGTAGTGATCTTTCTGGCAGCGCTCCAAGGCGTCCCGCGTGCGCTCTATGAAGCGGCCGAATTAGATGGTGCAACGGATGCCCAGCGCTTCTGGCGCATTACCTTGCCGTTGATCTCGCCGGCCGTGCTCTTTGTCTCGATCACCGGCATCATCTACACCTTTCAGACCTTTACCCAAGCCTTTGTCTTGACCCAAGGGGGGCCGGCCAACGCCACCCTCTTTTATCTCTATTACCTCTACAAAAACGCCTTCACCTGGTTTGAGATGGGCTATGCGTCGGCGCTGGCCTGGGTACTCTTTCTGATTATTATCATCTGTACCCTGCTCCTGCTGCGCACCTCTTCCAACTGGGTCTACTACGAAGGGGAAGAGCGTAATGCGTGAAACGTAAAACGTAAAACGTAATTACGCTCTTACGCCTCACGCATCACGTTTTACGCATCACGTTTTACGTTTCACGCATCACGTTTCACGCATCACGTTTCACGCACCTGTTCATCCAAAAGAGGACGCGCAATTACCTATGACATACCAAGCTTCGCATATCTTGCGTCGGCTACTCGTTTATACCTTGCTGGTGCTCGGCGGTTTAGCCTTTGTTTTGCCCTTTTGGTGGATGCTGGCTTCGTCGCTAAAGGAGCCGGGTGCCGGCATGAAGTTCCCGCCCGAGTTCTTTCCTAGCACGCTGATCTGGAGCAACTATCCCAAGGTCTTTGAACTGATCCCATTGACGACCTTCTTTAAAAACAGCCTGTTCATTACGGGCGCGTCACTGTTGGGTGAACTCTTTTCGGCTTCGCTGGTGGCCTTTGCCTTTGCCCGGCTGCGCTTTCCGGGGCGCAACTTTCTCTTCGCCCTGGTTCTTGCCACCATGATGATCCCCTACCCGGTGACGATGGTGCCGACCTTTGTCCTCTTCAAAACACTGGGGCTGATTGAAACCTTCTTCCCCCTGATCTTACCCCCCTGGTTTGGGCCGGCTTTCTCGATCTTTCTCTTCCGCCAATTCTTCCTGACGATCAATACGGAATTGGATGATGCCGCCAAGGTCGATGGTGCCAACGAGTTTACGATCTACTGGCGTATTCTGTTGCCGCTTTCCAAACCAGTGTTGGCTACCGTGGCCATCTTTGGTTTTGTCTTCTACTGGAACGACTTTCTCAACCCGCTGATCTACCTGGGCGACAGCGAAATGTTCCCCCTGGCGCTGGGGATCAATTTCCTGCGCTCCTTCCGCTCCAACGGCGAAATCGCCACCCAGATGGCGGGCAGCGTCATGTTTGTCGCACCGTGTATTCTGCTCTATCTCTTTGCACAGCGCTATATTACGGAAGGGGTCGTGACGACGGGGTTGAAGGGGTAAAACCATTAACAATTGTCAATTGATAATTATCAATTGACAATTGTTAATGCGTTATGTTCATCCAGCCTTCTCCGCCTCGCGCTTGAGGTCGGCGGCGTACTTCTCAAATTCAGGGGCAAAATCGGGCAGCGAACCGGCGATCAGGGGTAACATGGCGCCGGTGAAGACTTCGGCCATCGTAAAAGCGGTTGCGCCGTCGGCTTGGGGCGTAAGGGTATAGGTGCGTACCCCGCGAAAGACAAAGTTGCCGTCACTCCAGACTAATTTCTGGTTGGGCACAAATTCGTCGATCTTGAGCTTGAAGGCGCGCTTGGGGGCAATCGTTGCGTAGAGGACAATCTTTTCCCCAGCGCCGATTTTCCCTTCAATCTGTTGCACAGTCGAGTTCCAGCGCGGAAAATCCGTCGCGTTCGTTAAGATGGACCAGATCCGCTCTGGTAACGCGGCGATGTTGATGCCCACCGCATATGCCATCCGAAAAGTTGCTTTGCTCTTCGTGGCACGGCCATTGATTGCAATCGTTGCTGACACGGTGCTTTCCTTTGTGCTCTGCTTTATTTTGCGCGCATCCGATTGTTCTTGGGATTATGCTCAAGTTCGACCAGCCCCAGCCGCTCCATCAGCGGCGGCAGATAGACGCCAAAGCGCCCACGTAACCCTTTTTTGAGGCCATACCAACCGCCAACAGGATTACTGTCCGACCGTCCCCACGCTTCAACACTGCCTTCAGGGGCCGACTTTTGTTCGTCGGTGCCGCCCAGTGGCAGCCAATCGCCATGTGCTTTGAGCATGGCATGGAGATCCTCAATACAACGGAGGTGGTAGCGCAATTCCGTCTTGCCCACTTGGCAGACGAGCGCCGGCGGGTTGGCACTTTCATCGCGGTACATGGTATAGGGCGAGCCGCCATTCGCAGTGACCAGTTGCCAGGGATTTGCCTGCGTTCCATCGCCTTGCTCAGGTGCATCGTGCATAGATATTCCCTTTCCTGATTTAGTTGGCTCGGCCATCAGTTAGCATTTTTACTCGTATAGAAAATGCGAACTGATGACAACTACTACAATAAACGATCAATGATGAAGGTAAAGATTGGGATTTAATACGGATCACTTTCCTGCGTTTTCAGCATACATCCGCTATACTACTTTGGTAAAATCTATCCCCTATATTAGACAACCAAATTGTGCCAAAGGGCGCGCAAGTAACACATGCTCGATCAATCTCAACCGGCGGCTGACTTTACGCTTCAAACCGAAAGTTATCGCCGTGAACTGCGCATTCACTGTTATCGCATGGTCGGCTCGCTTGAGGATGCCGAAGATCTCGTCCAAGAGACATTGACGCGCGCCTGGCGCGCGCAACAGACCTTCGCCGGGCGTGGTTCATTGCGTGCCTGGCTCTATAAGATTGCCACGAATCTTTGTCTCAATACCCTGAAGCAGCGCGCTCGCCGCACTTTGCCGATTGCGTACCAGGCAGCTACCACGCTGGAAGAACCGATTCCCGCCGATCGCAATGAACCGATTTGGCTGGAGCCTTTTCCTGATAGCCTGCTGGCGGCACAAAGTAGCGATCCTGCCGCCCACTATGCCCTGCGCGAACAGATCAGCCTGGCCTTTTTGATCCTCTTACACCAATTGCCACCGCGCCAACGGGCCATCCTGATCCTGCGCGATGTCTTGGACTGGTCCGCCCAAGAGGTCGCCGATCTGCTCGATGTGACCGTGACTGCGGTCAAGAGCGCCCTCTTTCGCGCCCGCACGACCCTAGCCGCAGCACAAGCGGTCGCTGATGATGGGCGTGCCGCCACCGATCTACCGGATGGGCAATTGGCCACCCAACTCGCCCAGTATGTGCAGGCTTGGGAAAGCGCTAACATCGAAGCGCTGGTGCAATTACTCAAAGCTGACGCCACCTTTAGCATGCCCCCCATTCCCGCCTGGTATCAAGGCAGAGAGACAATTCGTGGTTTGGTCGGCAAGACGATCTTCCGTGGCGACGCCAATGGCCGCTGGCGCCTTTTACCGACGCGCGCCAATGGCACAACCGCCTTTGGCCTCTACCGCATTGGCGAGCGGCCTGGGATCTATCAGGCTTATGGGATTCAGGTGGTACGCTGGCGGGGAGAGGAGATTGCCGACATCACAACGTTTCGGGTGCCGGGACTCTTTGCGCGCTTCGGCCTGCCGCTGAGCTTGGATGAAAGTGTAGGGAACATTGGTATACACAAAGGTGCTATAAAGTAACACTTTTCAGGTGTAAATGAGTTATTTTATGTGCTGACACGCCGTATAATATAGTGAAACCGAACACACATTTACGGTTTGTCAAAAATTAGGTATTCGATTTCACTGAGAATCTCGCTAAGATCTGGCACTTGTGCTGCTTCAACAGTTGAACCCATATGCTTGTGGTGAGGATATGTAGATATATTGGGGTAATGTGGCGCATTATCATAGCGGAAGACAAGCGCGCCTAATGTGTTCTGATCAAATACTTTTGTATCATCAGGCTGCCATGGGAATTTGAGCTAACTGGATATCAATTTCCTGTTTTGCTTCAAGATATAATTCATACCGCCCAGCCCATTTGATAAAGGCTAAATCATCACCCAATTCGCCACGCATAAAGCGCGCATAAAAAACATCACTTGCCATATGATGCGCTTCTTCAAAAGCAACTAACGTTCGTAGCAAGCGAAAAATGTAATCGAGCGTTGAGCTTCGATTCCCCATTTGCTCCAGTAGCGCTTTAAATTCAGCTGGGCTAAGCAAATTATCTTTTGTAATCGTTATTTTCGTCATGAGTTAATCCATATCAGCAACCGTTTGTACAGCATCTTATAGACCTAATTAGTCTAGTGCAGAGAGACAAAAATTGTTAATCAATAGTATACTTGCTACCTACGCGCATGTCAACGGTTTAGCACATGGCGTGTTGAGCCTAGCGTCGCTAAATTTATGATCGGCTCACCCCATGTTATAATCTACTTACCGTCCAACCTGTCACCAATCACGATCATCCAACACGCAGGAAACCAACCTATGGCCCAGCCCGCTGCCGACAAAGAGAGCTATCTGATCGAGATCATCCGCGCCTTTTTGCAACCCTGGCCCGGCAACCGCACAGTCAACATTGTCTGCCACGGCCATAGCGTCCCCGCCGGCTACTTCACCACGCCGGTGGTCGATTCGCTGCATGCCTACCCCCATCTGCTCTTTGTGGGGCTGAAA
Source organism: Caldilineaceae bacterium (assembly GCA_022842065.1). The sequence goes on along the minus strand of JALHQH010000005.1, from coordinate 262,355 downwards.
GAGCGCTTTGTCCACGCGGTCGTTAATGTGATTGTGACGGCGATCGGCGGCGAAAATGCAGAACAAGGCGCGGCCCGCTTTGTCGACGAAGTGCTCTGCCACCGCCCCGATGTAGTGACCATCGACTACGCGCTCAACGACCGCAACCTGGGCTTGGCCCGTGCCGAAACCGCCTGGCGCACCATGATCGAAGCGGCGCTGGCGCGCAACATCAAGGTGATCCTCCTGACGCCGACCCATGATCTGCTCACCTTGCGCCGTGGGGAGCCAAGCTGGGCGGTTGAATTGCCCAAACATGCCGACCAGGTGCGCCGGTTGGCGGCCGAATATGGCGTGGGTCTGGCCGACAGCGACGCCGCCTTTCATCGCTACGTTGCCCAAGGCGGTGAATTGACCGATCTGCTCTCCCACATCAACCATCCCAACAAAGCCGGTCACCAACTCATCACCCGCGAATTACTGCGCTGGTTCCCCGCCCAGTAACGCTGACCATTGGCCCCCATTACGAATGACGTTTCACGTTTCACGTCATTTGGGCGGCTGATGGGAGGGCGGCGCAGGTGGTTGAAACACACCAGCTGATACGCACAAATGCGTTGAAACGCATTACCCGCCAAAGCGCCCAAGCTGCACGCATCACGTTTCACGCATCACGTTTCACGTTTCACGTTTCACGCATCACCAATCACCAATGACCACTCTCGCCGTTACACCCAAAGAAAATCGCCGTCGCTGGTTGCGCCTAACGATTGCCGTCGTTGCCCTGCTTGTGATCATCGGGCCGAGCGTGCAGCGGCTGGCTTTTAATGTCTGGTTGGGTGCGATTGCCACCGGGTTGAGCTTTGCCCTGGTGGCGTTAGGGGTCTACCTCACCTTCCGGGTGCTCGACTTTCCTGATCTGACGATTGACGGCAGCCTGCCCTTGGGTGCGGCCTTAGCCGCGACGCTCATCACCGCCGGTGTGAATCCTTATTGGACGCTGCCGGTCAGCTTTCTGGGTGGCGCGCTGGCGGGGACCGTGACCGCGTTGATTGCGACGCGGCTGCGCATCCACAGTCTGCTCGCCTCAATCTTGGTCACCACCGCCTTGATCAGTATCAACCTGCGCATTATGGGCCGTTCCAACATTCCACTGCTCAATGTCGAGACAATCTTTACCCCCTTTGCCGACCCCTTGCGGGCGCTGGTGGTCGGGGTCGCCGGCGACGGCGCGGCGCGCTATACAAATAACATTTTAACGATTGTGCTTTTTGGGCTGCTGGTCCTGCTGCTTAAGTGGCTGCTCGACTGGTTTATGCGCACGGAAATCGGCCTGGCCCTGCGCGCTACCGGCGACAACCCACAGATGGTGCGTGCGCTGGGCGTCAACACGGATGGCATGATCGTCTTAGGTTTGGCGTTGAGCAACGGCATGGTTGGGTTGGCCGGTGCGCTGGTTGCCCAATACCAGGGCTTTGCCGATGTCAACATGGGGCTAGGCTTGATCATTGCCGGGCTGGCCGCGGTGATCCTGGGCGAGACCTTCTTTCGCCCAACCCACATTGCGACCGCCACCGCCGCGGTGATCCTCGGCATGGTCATCTACCGCATCGCCATTGCCGCGGCGCTGACGGTCAGTATTCCCCTGCCCAACGGGTCGCTGGCGCTTGATGCCCAGGATGTAAAGTTGGCGACGGCGCTGTTAGTGCTGGTTGCACTCTGGTTAAGCCACAGTCGCAAGAGAAAATAGGCGGGAAGTTGATGTTAACACTGCGCGATCTGCAGCAAACCTTTTATGCTGGTGAGGTCAACGAGGTGAAAGCCCTGCGTGGCATCGATCTGCACCTGGCCGCCGGCCAATTTGTCACCGTGATCGGCAGCAATGGCGCGGGCAAGTCAACGCTTTTTAATGTGATCGCCGGCGTCTTTCCACCGAGCCAGGGGCAGATTCTGATTGACGGCGTAGAGGTGACGACCTGGCCCGAACATCGCCGCGCGGCGCTGGTGGGGCGGGTTTTCCAAGATCCACTGCTGGGCACCGCCGCCTCGATGACGATTGCGCAGAATCTCACCCTCGCTTCTCTGCGCAGTCAACGGCTGGGCTGGCGGAACGGCGTGACGCCCGCCCGTCGGCAAACCTTTCAGGAGCTGCTCGCCCCGCTGGGTTTAGGGCTGGAACAGCGGCTTGACAGTCGGGTGGCGCTCTTGAGTGGTGGTCAACGGCAGGCGTTAACCCTGGTGATGGCGACGCTGGCCCGCCCTAAAATTGTGCTGCTCGATGAACATATCGCCGCGCTTGACCCGGCCACCGCGGCCAAAATTTTGACGCTGACCACGCAATTTGTGGAAAGCCAGGGCTTAACGGCACTGATGATCACCCACAACATGCAACAGGCCCTGGCCAGCGGCGACCGCACGCTGATGATGGATGGGGGGCGTATCGTCCTTGATCTCACGGGGGAGGAGCGGCGACAGATGACCGTGCAAGGGCTGATTGACCGCTTTAGCCAGGTGCGCCACAGTGCATTGTTGGAGGATGAGTTGTTGTTGGGGTAAGTCATGCCGTGCCCAGGGTCCCCTGAGCGCGGCGCACGATTTAGCCACGGAGTGGCGGCAGAAGGTAGGCCAGCCTTTTAAGGCTGGCGGCCTGGCCGAGGGTTAAAACCCTCGGCTACCGTCTGCCGTCACTCCGTGACTGATATGAAGGTTACTACCTCATTATTTCTCTCATTATTTGCAAGGACAAGGAGAAACAAATGTCTAAAAATCAGTTGTTTATGGTGCGCTTTTGCAGTAGCTTGTTGACCCTGCTCCTATTGACAGCTTGTGTGGCACCGGTGGCCCAAGCCCCCGGTGCGACCGCCGAACCCGCCGCGGAAACCGCTGCTGATGCCGCAGCCCCAGCCGATCTGCCGGTGGTGGGGTTGATGAAATTGGTGAGTCATCCCGCGCTTGATGCCGAGCAGCAGGGGGTAAAAGATGCGTTGACCGCGGCCGGCTTTGTCGATGGCGAAACGGTGATCTTGCAGGAAGCGAATGCTGAAGGCGACATCCCCACCCTGACCACGATTGCGCAGAAGTTTGTCGATGATGGCGTCGATCTGATCGTCACCACGAGTACCCCGGCTTTGCAGGCAGCCTTTAACGCTACCAAAGATCTGGCGGGGCCGCCGATCGTTTTCAATGCCGTCACCAGCCCCTATGCCGCTGGGATTGCCACCGCCGCCGATGATCACCCGGCATGGGTGATTGGGATTCAAGCGCTGGCCCCGGTCGAAGATGCGCTGGCGTTGATCCCGCGCCTGCTGCCTGATGTGGAGACGGTGGGCTATATCTACAACCCCTCCGAGGCCAACTCGGTGGTCAACACGGAGATTGCTGTGCCCACTGCGGAAGAACTGGGGCTGACGCTGGAAGTGACCCAGATCAGCAACAGCAGCGAAGTGCAGGCTGCGGCTGAAGCGTTAGTGGCGCGTGGGGTGCAGGCTTTTTTTGTCAGTACGGATAGTACGGTGGTGGCAAGTCTGGAAGCGCTGATCAAAGTAGCGAATGACAATGACATTCCGCTCTTTGCCAACGATCCGGCCAGCGCCCAGCGTGGTGCCGCGGTTGCCCTGGGTTTGGATTATTACCAGGATGGGCTGGACACTGGCGCACTGGCCGTGGGCATCCTCAAAGGTGAGCTCGACATTGCCGCCACGCCAATCGAGCGCCAACGCAAAGGCAGCCTGGCGATCAACCTGCCCGCCGCTGCGGAACAAGGGTTGACCATCCCCGATGATCTCATGGCGGAAGCCGCGTTGGTGATTGAAGAGTAGCCCGTACCGTGTAGTTCGCATCCTCAGATGCGAACGGGTGTCTGCACGACCCGATGCAGACTACACTACGGTCTACTGAGTAATTTGCAACGCATCAAAACTACCCAGATGCGGAATGTCAATGGTCAGCGCGCCATCCTGCCACTGATAGTTATACAGCATATCGTTGACCAAACTCTTTACACTTTGCGGTTGGCGGTCACAGCGCACGGTGATGGTCAGATCGTGCATGGTGATCGGTGCGAAGAAGCTGTTGCCAAAGTGGCCGGAGCCGTTGACCAAGTGCACCAGTTCATACGCGCCGTCGGTGCGCGCAAAGTGGGTCACCTCCACCATCGAGGAAAGATTGCCCTGGACCGGGGTCAAACCGGCGACGCCGGCTAACAGATCTGCCAGAAAATCGCTGGTGTTGGGATAACCTTGGCGGTGGAAAAGGGTGCCCGGTAGCCAGGGCAGATAGATCGCCTGGCCCTGGTGGTACTGGTTCACCACATAGCCGGGGCGGTCGGTGACCTGGGTGTAGTAGCAGCGTTCCGGCGGCCCAAAGGCGTGGGGCGCGACCAACTGCATGTGTGGTTGCGCGCTCTCCGCATAGCCCGCATAGATGTAGAGATCGCCGCTGTAGAGTAGATCGATCTCGGCAAAACGCGCAAAGTGCTGCTTATCGGTAAACTTGAAGTAGGCCGAGCGCATGTCGGTGCGTACGGTTTCGATGCCGGTAATCCCCAGCGTTTGTAAGACGGGTTGGCGGCGCGGGGCATAGCTCTCATCGCGAAAACCACTCTGGCCGCTGGCGATCAAGGTGCCACCGGTCGCCACAAATTGATCAAGCCGTGCCGCCAGCCGTTCGCTGATCGGCTGATAGTCGGGCAGGATGATCGCCGCATACTTATCCCACGGCAATTCCAGCGCCACTTCCTCCATCAACGTATCAAACAAAAAGTGATTTTCGACGAGGCAGCGGAACCAGCCGCGAAATTCATTTTGGTTGGCCTGCGCGCCGTTGAGCAGCGCAATGCTGGCTTTCGAGGTGAGGTGGGCGTAGCTTTCCTCATGCGCCGCGTGGTAATGGAAGATCGCTTTGATCGGTGCAAAACCGGAACGATCTTCGTGGTTGTCAATCCGCCCAATTAGGTACCAGTCCAGCGCGTTACCATTGGCCAGCCCTTGCACCAGCCGCAGTTGCTGCTGATGGGGTGAAACAGTAACGTGGCGATAGGGAAAGTCGATAAAGTCAACGGTGGTGTTGCTGGACAACATAGTCGGGTAGCTGCTAGAGGCCCATTTGCTGTTGTCTGAACCACTGTATTGCCAGTGCGGAAGTGGGCGGTCGATGGCAGTATTGGATTCCTGACGGATAAAGCCCCGTCCAAATTCGCGCAGGCTGGCCACGGCAATGTGTGGCCAGCGCTCGGTAATAAAATGGTAGAGTTTGGCGCGATGTTCCGCCAGGGTGGTCAACTTGAACTGGTTGTAGCGGCGATAGCGCTCATCTTCCAGATCTTCTTTCACCGGCACGGTCAACCCATACATGGCCTGAAAACGGCGCTGACAGTTGGGGCAGTGACAGGGGCCATAGTAGACACCGCTGTAATCGCGCGTCTGATAACCGCTCATGTTAAAGAAGATGCCGTCAAAGGGTAATTTGGTCAAGAGCTCGGCGATGATCTCGAACATATAGTGCTGTTGATAGGCACCGTTGAGACAGACCGCGATATCCCCGTGGTAGTCGATGACTTGTCCACTGGGGCTGACGTAGGCCCAATCCGGATGTTTCTCGTAGCGTGGGCGGCGCACTTTGGAAAAGTCCGTACGCGCGATCACGCGAATGTCCACCGCATGGCAGGCTGCAATAATCTGCGCAAGGCTGTCACCCTGCAAATACTCACTCTGGGTCTGAAAGGGCAGATCAGTCGGATAACTGGCAATAATGCCCGCTGCGTTGATCATAAAGACATTGGCCTTGAACGCTTGCAAATCGGCTACAATCTGCGCCGCGTTAATGTCCACCATATCAATCTGGCGCAAATTCATCTGGATCTGCCGCCACGGTTTCTCCATCCACCAATCAGTCATCGTTCGTGATTCCCTTCTTATCTTTGTGGGCTTATAGATTTGTAAGCGGAGGCTGAGCTTGTCGAAGCCGCAGCGGTGCCGCTGCGGCTTCGACAAGCTCAGCCTCCGCTTACCACATGCTTGTGCCTAGCCGCTTGGATCGTGGCAATTTCGGCCAATTCTGCCGGTGACAGCCCCACCCCATTCGACGCCGCGACATTCTGGGTCAACTGTTCCAGATTGCGCGCCCCAGGGATCGCCGCGGTGACCGCCTTGGGGCTAATCGCATAACGCAGCGCGTATTGCCCCAGCGTCAGATCGGCATGGCGGTCGGCGAGTTGACGATAAGCCTCAGCCTGCTTGACATAACCGGCCACCTTGTCGCCCAACATACTGGCGCGGTATTCTTTACTCACGGGCGCGCCCGGCTCAAACTTGCCGGTGAGAATGCCCCGCGCCATCGGCATGCGCACCAGAATACCCACGCCCTGTTGCTCCGCCAGGGGAAAAAGTTCATTGCCATCTTGGGGCGCAACCATACTGTAGTCAACTTGCAGCACGTCGGCCAACCCATTTTCGATCAGCCACTTGCCGCTGGCGACATCGTTGATCGAGACGCCGGCAAACCGAATCTTGCCCTGGGCTTTGAGTTTGCTCATCGCCTCTGGCCAGTCAAACTGTTGTAGATCGGCGAGCGCAGGGCTGTGTAATTGATAGATCTCGATACAGTCCCGTTGCAGACGGCATAGGCTGGCTTCGGCCTGTTGGATAATGCGGGCAGCCGAATAATCTCTGGTATTGGTGCCCTGGACGCGGCTCACCTTACTGGCGATCAGCAGATCACCGCGGTTGCCGAGCGCCTGGCCAAGGATCTCTTCACTGCGCCCCCAGCCATAAGATTCAGCCGTGTCGAAGAGATTAACGCCCAGGTCAACGGCACTTTGGACGAGGTCGATCCAATGGCGCTCAGGGCTATGAGCTTCCCCCAGGCGGTTGCAGCCCAGGCTAATTTCAGAGACTTTGACATCGGTACGGCCGATGGCGCGGTAGTGCATCGTTGGTCAGCCTTTCTTATCAAAGCAGCAGCGCGACGGGAAGGGTCTATCATACGCCCATTTTGCCCTAATGCCAACTGCATAAAATTGGGGGGCATTACCAATTACGGACTAAACGCAGGATTGACCAGCGAAACATCATCACCCGTGACGGTGAGTGCATAGGTACAGACGCCGGGCACGGCTTGATCCCGTTCCACCACCACATAATAAACCCCCGACTTGACAAAGCTGCCACTCCAAAAAAGATCGGCTTTGAGCAGCGTGTTCGGTGTGCCCTGGCCCACCGGCCGGAAGGTTTCGTTCAAGCGCCAGAGGCGCAGCTGCTCGGTCGTCCAGAGTTGAAAGGTGAGACAGTTGTCGGGCGTGGCGTCAGCACTGATCCGAATGCTTGACTCGTCACCTTCATCGCGAAAGGCGTACCAGTGCCGTGTATCAGCCGTAAGTTTCAGGCTTTGACCGATTGGTGGCAACGGATTTTCCGGGCTCGAAGTAATCACCGGCGTGGCCTCGAATGGTGGCACCGTCCCTGCGTTTGGCGGCCCTGGCGTCGCATCGACTGGACGCGTGATGGGCATAAGGGCTGTTACCGGATCGGCCGGCGCGGCAGTAGCGCAGTTGTTGTCGACTAGCGGTGGCAGAAAGCTGGGCCGGGTAAAGGAGAGCAATGGAGAGGAGACGCGCTTACCATTAATCATGAGCTTGTAGTTGCTCAAGCCAAGGTTATTGCTTTTGACCAACACATAATAAGTGCCGGATTGGACAAAGCTGCCGGTCCAGTAGAGATCATCATTCATCGCTGCCAAGGGCGTACCGCGCCCGACCGCGGTGTCAGTTTCACCCCGTACCCAACCAGTGGCCTGATCTGGAGTCAATATCATAAAACTTGCGCCATTGGCAGGGACAACTGTCATGCGCACAGAGATCGGGGTGTCGTCCCCTTCGTCGCGGAAGGCATACCACTGTTGTTCACCCGCGGCGAGGGCAATCCAGGCATCGACTGGCGTCAGCCAGGTTGCGAGGGCGTTCTCGGGGCAAAACGCAGGCGCAGCGGCAACGGGCGCGTGCTGTAAACAAATCAGCACGCCTGTAGTGGCAAGGAGTAAACCAAGCCGCGCCCTAAGCTTTGTATACGCTTGGCCGGTACAGAACAGATTATTCATCGTGATTGTGCGGTACTGGCGCCCTGTAAATGGTCGCCACCGTTGGCAGAGATATTGCATCATACTTGTTTCCAAAAAGAACAGCCTCGGCAGAAAGTTTCTGCCGAGGCTGTTTCAACTTATCATGGGTTATTTACCCGCTATTCGACCTGCAGCAGACGTTTATTTCACTGGCAGGCTGGTGGCGGAAGGAAAGCTAACATCGCCCATCACATTCAGATTGTAGGTGGCGGGCTGGTTGCCACGGTTCATCACGATCAGGTAGAAGACATTGTTGGTCGTGAAAGCACCTTCCCAAAAGAGCGGGTCGCCGCTGATCGACTCATTGGTCGAGCCTGCGCCAGTCGCATCGAAGTCATTGTCATTGATCCAGTCATTCAGATTATCGGCGGACCAAACTTCAAAGTCAACACTGCCGGAGACTTCACGCAGAATCGCATCAATCTTGGCGGTCTCCACCACATCAACGACATCATTCCCTTCGGCGTCAACATTCAACGGGACCTGTGAGCTGAAGGCATACCATTGCCAACTGCCTGGGGCAATTTCGACATTGCCGGCGGCCGGCATTACGGCACTCTCGGGGCCAGTCGCCATTGTCGCCATCATCGGGGCATCAGTGGTAGTGGCAGCGGCTGGGGTCTCGACAGTCAAGGCCATCTCGCCGGTGCTCATGACTGGTTCTGCAACCTGGGCCACGGCTGGTTGTGTCGTGCCATTCAGGACCAATTCGGTCGGGAAGGCGACATTACCGGTAATGTCCAGATTGTAGGTAGCGGCCTGGGTACCACGGTTCATCACAATCAGATACATGGTGCTGTTGGTGGTAAAGGCACCTTGCCAGAAGAGCGGATCGCCGGCGATCTCTTCATTGGTCGAGCCAGCGCCAGTGGCGTCAAAGTCGCTGTTGTTGATCCAGTTGTTCAGATCATTGGCCGACCAGATTTCGAAGTCGACGCTGCCGGTTTGAACCCGCAAGGTCGCATCAATGACGGCTTCATTCAGACGGTTGGCGAGTACGACATCTTCATCCGCATCATCGGCCTGGACGGGCACCTGCGAACGGAAAGCGTACCACTGCCAGCTACCAGGGGCAATCTCGACCGTGCTCGCAGTAGGGCGGACGGCGTCACCGGGGCCACTGCCAGCGCCTGCACTAATGTCCTGCGCCAAAGCGGCACCAGCACCTACGGTAACTAGCATCGCCACGATGACGAATAGACTCAAAAATTTTGAAAACTTGGTAAACATAGTATTTTTCTCCTTGCCTGACCGCTGTGGAAGCTGCCGATCAGTTTTAACTTGCTCAATTATGTTTTACGCTGTTGGAAAATGGGATGCCAGGCATCATTGACTAACATCCCGCTTGATTTCAACGTAACTGCAATTGAAATTGACTTGCCCATATAGCTTACCACCGCCAGTCGTTTCCCACATGGGGAAGATTACCCGACCTGGTTAAGCAATTCTGCCTGATTTTTTGTTGCAATTTTGAGGAAGACTGCATGTTGATCTGTGGACTTTACATTTGTTGTTTAGCGATAATTACCTATATAATCCGGCTCTCATCTGAGTAATTTTACCTAAGACCCTACTGCATAAATCCATACCGACCACGGGTAAAGTTACTCATCGCCCAGAGTAGTACACGGGTAGTACACGGGTAGTATCACAGACCAGTATCACACCGCACCGACAACTCGCACGCTTTAGCGGAAAGGTCATAACGCGTCATGTACCGTTGGGGCATCTTCTGTTCTCTATGCATTTATCTCTTGCTGTCAAGTCGGCCTGTATTGGCGGCGTTTAGCCCATCCCTGCTGACGCGGGCATTGCCGGCAACGACAACCCGCACGACTTTCGCAGCCCCAGCTGATGACAACCTGCGCGTATTAGCCGCCGGCGCTGATCTGATCGTACAGGGTCAGGTGCTGGCGCACCGCAGTTTCTGGAACCATGAGCGCACGCTGATTGAGAGTGAGACAACCGTGGCGGTAGCCCAGAGCTGGTTGGGCCAGGCCGGGCGCATTATCGAGGTTCGTACCACCGGCGGCTATCTGGCGGCTGACCAAGTGGGGCTGGTGAGCATGCACGAGGCGACCTTTGCCGTCGGGGAAGAGGTGTTACTTTTTGTGCAACAGGCAGCCGACAGTTGGCGGGTTGTGGCCGGGGCACAGGGAAAATTTCAGCTACAGCATGAGCTGCTCTATAACCAGGATCTGCCCTTACCGCAAGCGCGTACCGACTTTTTTGCGCAACTGGGCGCAGTGCTTGCGACCAGCCAACCGCCAACGACGGCATCCCTCCAACACCGGGTTGCACAGCTCAAGCCACTACCGGCGTTTCAGGCAGGGTTGCGACCGGCGCTGACAAGCCAAGCGCACGTCCAACGGTGGGCAACGCCCCATGCCACTGCCAAGTTTTTGATCAACCTGAATACAACCCAAGTGGATACCGCGGCAGGTGATCGCGCCGCCTTTCGTGCGGCAATTATTAGCGCGGCGCAAAGTTGGAGTGCAGTGGAGAGTGCTGACTTTGCGTTAACCTATGGGGGGGAGACTGGTGCCACGCAGACCGGGTACAATGGGGTCAATGAAGTGCTCTTTATGGCCAAAGGCGCCACCGAACGGGCCGCGGCGGCCCAGGTCTGGTACCGCACCGACGGCACGATTATTGAAGCGGATATCTGGATCAACGACGACTATCGGTGGAACGCCACTGGTCAACCCGCCGTGGATGAAGTTGATCTCCAAAGCGCATTGCTCCATGAATTTGGCCACTGGTTGATCCTCGGCCATACCGCGCACACCGATTCAGTAATGTTTCCCCGGCTGGCCACCGGCAGCACCAAGCGGAATCTACAGGTGGAAGATATGGCGGGGATCAGCGCGATCTATCCACGCTGAGGTCATGGTATATAATAGTAACTGCCACAGGCACTGTCATTGGTCTATATTGTCCAGGAGTAAACGAAGCGATGACCCTCAAAGTAATTGGTGCCGGCTTTGGCCGCACCGGGACCACTTCGATTAAAGCAGCGCTGGAGCAGTTGGGGTTTGTGCAGTGTTACCACATGCAAGAGGTGATCAAACAACCCCGCCATGTTGGCTTTTGGTTGGCGGCAATGGCTGGGAAGCCGCCCGCTTGGGATCAACTTTTCACTGGCTATCAGGCGACGGTGGATTGGCCGGCCTGTAATTTCTATGCGCATTTAATGGCACACTACCCCGACGCCAAGGTGCTGCTCACCGTGCGCAACCCAGAGCAGTGGTATGATAGCTGTTTCAATACCATTTACGCCATCTACCGTGAACCGATTATGCGGATTGTGCGCACATTAGTGCCACCCATGCGCCGTTTCATGGCAATGAATGAACGCTTGATCTGGCAAGGTGACTTTGACGGGCGCTTTGCCGATCGTGATCATGCCCTGGCTGTTTTTGCTCAGCACAACGCCGGGGTTAAAGCACATGTCCCCCCAGAACGACTGCTAGTCTATGATGTGAAAGAGGGTTGGGAGCCGCTCTGTCGCTTTCTCGATGTGCCCGTTCCGCCTGACACCCCTTTCCCACACCTGAATGATCGCAAGACCTTTCAATGGATTTTTATCTTTGCCTACGGGTTGGTCGGCTTAGTTGGGCTGCTGGCGTTAGCGCTGCTCTGGCTGCTGGCGAGCTGGTTGCTTCGCTAAGCCCGATTGATCAATCACAAACTTACCAGTCATACCTTAACCAATCACAACGGGTGCTTTCTCAGGTGGACGGTCGACCCGGCGGATGCAAGCTGCTGTTGGCTCGGCGGCATTTTGATTGACCAGCACTACCAGGGGCGTGGTTATGGCGAACAAGCGATGCAAGCTGCCCTTGCCCTACTAGCCGCGCGCAGTTACCACGCGTTTGCCCTTTCCTATCAGCCAACGAATATTGTCGCCAAACAACGCTACGTATCCATCGGCTTCGTTGAGACCACGGAATGGGAGGATGACGAAATCGTGGCGCGGCTGTCACTAGCCGTTGTGACGTAGGCACGACATCGTTAAACTGGGTTGGCAGCCGGTGCGATAACCACGGATTCAGGAGGCGCAGATGGGTTGCCCTGGCGCGCAACTAAATTAGCCACCAACGTGAAATACACCCGCTCAGCGCGCCGTGTTTGCCGAAACAGACCCAACAGAAAGCAGAAGATATGCCCGAGAGGACCTCAACCATCCACACCGCACGGCTGGATTTGGTGTTAATGACGCCCGCATTCTTTGCCGCCGTGATCAGTGACGACCAGGCGCAAGCCGCGCAATTGCTGGGGGTGCCAATTCCCGCCGCATGGTGGCCGGTCTCTGCGCATAAACGAAACCGGCTGGCACAAGCGCGCCAAAATCCAGCGCTCTTACCCTGGATGGAGCGGGCGATCGTGCTGCGCTCGTCCCAAACGATGGTGGGTTCGATTGCTTTCCACATGGCTGCTGAACCGGAGCCGGTGCGACCACTGGGGCCGGGCGGCGTCGAATTTGGCTATACTATCTTTGCCCCCTTCCAGCGCCAGGGGTATGCGACCGAGGCCTGCCAGGCGCTGATGGGGTGGGCGCACCAGCAGGGGGTGAACCGCTTTATCCTCACCATCAGCCCGGCGAATCAACCCTCTTTACGCATTGCCGCCCATTTCGGCTTCGTCAAGATCGGCGAACAGATGGACGAGGAAGATGGGCTAGAGGAGATTTATGAGCGGTGCGTCTCCTAACGGCACCAGGTAAAGATGCCAGTCACCTTGGCTTTATTGAAAGCGAGGATGGCGATGATTTATTTAATTGGGGACGCGCCCCGAACCGGTAAGAGCCAACTAGGACAACAAGTGGCGGTCGCGTTGCACCGCAGTTGGTTATAGTCGTTGACGTTACATTTGGCTTCATTGCAGTGGGAATTGAGGCAGGTGCTCATAAACCAAGCAACAACCCATGACTTTGGCGCCCGACCTGACAGGTGTTTTTTCCTGTCAGGTCTCGACCCCGTGACACGTTACTGAATAGCGTTTGCACCCATTGCCTGATCGAGACCTGACAGGTGGAAAAAGCGCCCACCTGCCAGGTCGGGCGGTGAGGATTGGGTGTGGACAAAATTGATCAATCAAAGTCGTCGGGGAAAAAGGCAAGGATGCCGGGATCCGTTATTTCCTGGGCATGAGAAAAATGGAAACCATCTTTCGTATCAAACCAAGCGATGACCTCGTCACGTTGGAGGAGTGTTTGTTTGAGCGATAGCAACGTATGATAGGACGAGTAGGGCCAATCGCGGAAGTCCTGGACAAACCGGTGCTTTTGCGGATTTTGGTGGATATAGAGTACCAAACGCCGAAAGTACGCATCCGATCTTACCTCAATACGGCCAAAGGGGCGTTGAAAAAGCGCCCCCGTGCGCCGATAGGCATTGTTGAACGTCCGTGCATAGGCGTTGAATAAATTCGAAAATTGTTTACTTGGATCAAGTGGCTTGAAATCAGCTCTCGCCGCGCCCTGAGGGCACCCACCTGTCAGCTCTCGATCAGGCAACGCGCCATCACGTGACTCCTGCCACCAAACAAGCTGTTCCGCAACCGTTCTCGTCCGTGCCAACAAATGAAAATGATTCTTCAACAGCACATAGGCATAAGTATCGGCCACGGGCAAAACATGTTTGGCGTACAACGCTAAGAACAAGTGATAATTGCGCTGCTCCCTGAAGATATTTTCATGGTTGTTCCCACGATTGTAGATATGGTAATACTTGCCAAAGGCTAGGGCTGCAGGGGCGGGCATACGACCTCTACTCATCAAAAACTTAATAAATCGTTTGTTCTTAGCAGTGTAGCATAGTGGGAAGCACCATTTCAAACAAGGAGACAAATTTGCATCAAAATTCCCTGCTTGCCCGCTAGCTCACCGCGACCGGATGCAGCGGCGCGATCCCCTCACGCAGGGCATAGAGTGCGGCTTGGGTGCGATTGGCCAGATGTAACTTGCTCAGGATACTGCTGATATGGTTGCCCACGGTGCGTTCGCCCAGCACCAACCGTTCGGCAATCTCGCCATTGGTTAACCCTTGCGCCACCAGTTGTAAGACTTCCAATTCACGCTCAGTCAATGGATCGACCGTGGGGGGCAGATCAGAGCCGTGGTTCAGTTCGCGGATCACGCGCAGCGCCACACTGGGATCCAGCGAGAATTTGCCGTCGTTGACATCGCGAATGGCCTGCAACAGTTGGTCGGTCTCGGCATCTTTGAGCAGATAGCCCAGCGCGCCTGACTTGATGGCGGGAAAGATTTTATCATCCTCGGCAAAGCTGGTCAGCACCAGAATGCGTGCCGCCGGATTCTCTTTTTTGATCTCGCGAATGGCAGCTGCGCCGGCCTGGCGCGGCATCACCATGTCCATCAAGATCACGTCCGCTTGCACGGTGCGCGCTTTTTCCACGGCTTCGACGCCATTGTTCGCCTCGCCCACAATCTCCATATCGGGTTGGCTGCTAATCAACGTACGCAGCCCACGGCGCACAATTGCATGATCATCGGCAATCAGAACGCGAATTGCTTTATCCATAATGATACCTCAAATGTTAACTTAATGGCGCTGGGGTGAAAATGCAACTGCCTATTTCCGCATCCGCATGGTGACCATTTTCACACTGCGCGCCCTAGACTAGTTGATGACGCTTAAAAGATTGCGTCGGGTTGTAATGATTGGCAGGCATGGGCACAACCACCCGCACAGTCGTCCCCATGCCGGGTACCGACTCGATGGCAAAGTGCCCTTGTAACTTTTCGGTCCGTTCACGCATGTTGGTCAGCCCCATGCCGCCATTACCATCAGCCAGCGCCGGATCAAAGCCGCAGCCGTCATCGCTGATGGTGAGAGTGACTTGCCCGGCTTGGGCAGAAAATTGGACAATCACTTGTTGGGCGTTGGCATGTTTGAGCATGTTTGCCAGTGCTTCCTGGGCAATGCGATAGAGATTCTCCTCCAGTACAATCGGCAGCTCGACGGCAATATCATGGCTAATCAAACGCGCCTCGACCCCGGCGCGTTTCTCGACGGCATTTAGCCGCTTGTGTAAGGCCCCAATCAAGCCCTCTTTTTCCAGATCGGGTGGCCGTAACTCGTAGACCAGCAGGCGCATCTCCTTTAGTGCCTGTTTGGTCACCTGGCTCAACTCGATCAGCGGTTCGGTTAGATCGAGCAACTGTCCATTGAAGGCCATCTGTTTCCAGCCTTCGACCAGTAGCGTTTGGCTGTAGAGGGCTTGGGTCACCGAGTCGTGGAGCTCGCGTGCCAGCCGGCTGCGCTCTTCCAGGGCAGCCAACTGTTGGGCTTGGCCGTAGAGCAGCGCATTTTCAATGGCCACCCCCACTTGATAGCCAATCGAAGTGAGCAGGTTGATATCCTGATCACTAAACTTGCGCTGTTCATAGGTGGTGGCAAAGAGGGTGCCCACCAGCTTATCTTTGGCGCGCAAGGGCACACTGACCAGGGAATGCATCCCTGATTGCAGGATGTTGGTGCGCGACAGGCGGACATCAGTGGCAATTTCGTCAACCACCAGCGGCTGGCAATGTTCAGCCACAAAGCCGTTAAAGCCTTCGCCCAAACTTAAATTGTCCATGTGGGCGACCAGTTCCTGGGGATAGCCACGGTGGACAGCGAGGGTCAACTTCTCACTTTTGGCATCAAAAAGATAGATGCCGCCGGCCTCAATCCCCAACACTTGCAAGCTCTTTTCCAGCGAATGGTTGAGCGTCTCTTCCAGATCGAGCGAACGATTGACTGCTTCGGCGATGTCAATGAGCGCCGATAAGACGCGCGTGCGCTCGGCCACGCGATTTTCCAACCCGGTGTACGAAGAACGCAATTGGGCCGACATGCGATTGAACTGCGCGGCCAGGATCTCGACTTCATCGCCGGTATTCGTGACAATCGTCTGGGCAAAGTCACCGGCGGCCACCTTTTGCGCCGCGCCGATCATATCGAGGATCGGCTGGATAATCCGCTGCGTACCAAACGAAACAAAGATCGCCGGGGTGACGATCCCCAGCACAAAGAGCGCCAGTAAAAAACGTTGGTACATATTGCCCATGCCCAGCAAGGTTTCCCAACTGGTCTCGGTGACCAGACCCCACGTCGAGCCCGGCACCTGGGCAAAGCCGGCGACGATCTCATTGCCGGCGCGATCACGCGTGCGGATGGCCCCCACCTGCTCATCGCCAAAGGGTTCGCCGAGAATTTCTTGGCCCAGCAATTGTTGGACCACCGGTTCGTCCGAGAAATCTTCCCCAATCCGGCTGCCATTCGAATGGTAGAGCACCTGCCCGTTACCATCGACCAGATAGGCGATACCATGCCGCCCAAAACGCAGACGCACAATGTCGCCATAAAAGGTACTGATGCTCGTCGCCCCTAACTCAAACATGCCGACCAGGACACCGGTCAATTCCTCTTGGCGGCCAAAGATTGGTGCTACCACGGCAACAACTGGCGCGCGTCCAACACCATCAACCAACGTATCGGAAAACAGCGGGTGACCCAGCCGTAACACCTGGCGAAAATAGGGCCGTTGTGACCAATCTGCGCCCAAAATATCGGCCCGCGCCGGCTCAGCCGCAACGACTTTGCCCAAGCCATCAAGTAACACAATGCCGCCATCAAAGATCGCCAGCCGATTGCGCGCACTGGCCAATGCCGCCTGTTGATAGACCAGATCACCTTCGCCAAGCGCAGTGCTGCGCGCTTCGGCCACGAGCAGATCAGCATACTCATTGAGTGAAGTCGCGATTTGCCCAGCCGCCAGCCGCGTCACTTCCTCATCCCGCTCCAGGATCAGCGTCTCCGCCACCTTGCGATAGGCAAGATAGTTTACCGACGCCACCGCCATCAGGATGATCGCAGTAGGGACAAAGGCCCATAGGATAATTTTCTTGCGCAAACCCAATGGTCGATCTTTAAAGAAGCGCATAGGGAAATGGACCGTTGCTAACGCGATCTGGGATTAGGTTAGTGTCACGAGTTATTCGCCACCCGCTCACCCCCGATCTGTCGATCCGGGGTATGGGGCCGGGGATTTGGCAATCCCTGGCGAGCGTGGCGAATAACGAATGACACTAACGGATTAAGAAGTTGTTGATGATAACTTACCTCCTCCCAGCCGCCCCTGTATCGGGGGCGGCTGGGAGGAGGTGATACCTACAATGATACTACTCTGCCAGATGTGGATCTTTGGGATCGACATACTGCTGCAGTTGGTTGATCTGCGCACAGACCCCCTGTAAGATTGTCACGGGTGCCTGCCCCAAGGTAAAGATCTTTTCAAAGGCGGCAGCCATCCGTGGTTGGACTTCGGCCATATTTTCGGCGATCTCGACCGTGACCGAATACCCTTTGATATGGCCGTCGGCAAAGGCGCTGAGATCGAGCTCCTGGGTTTTCTCAGGAAATTCAGCACGCACGTAGCCACTCCAGTCATCGAGCAGCGACGCGCGCGCCGGCTGCAGCAGATCTGCTTTGGCCAACGCCAGTCCATAATCGCGACTGGTGAGAAATTGGAGCAGTTCCCAGGCCGCCGCCGGGTACTCAGTGCGCCCATAGATGCCAAATCCATCCGAGGTGGCCAGGGTCACCCGTTGTTTGCGCCCAGCCGGCATGGGGACGACCCCAATGCGGAAATCGGTATTGCGCAGAATATCTTTGAGCACCCACGACCCCTCTTCGACCATCGCGATCCGCTGGTTGATAAAGGCGCTGCGGGGTGACATATATTGCACATCCGGGAAAGTCGCCATGACCCGGTCATCCCACATGCGGGAACGAAGCCAGGCCAAGGCCGCCAAGGCGACCGGCTCATCGGCGGTACAGCGCGCCGGATCATAGGGCGCAACCAGATGGCCACCCCAGCCATTGATATAAATCTGGAGCCGATCCCAGGCGATATCGACCATGCTGCCCCACACTTCACGCTCGCCGGTGCCATTGTTGCTGCTCAACTGCGTCATCGCCGTTAGATAATCGGTATGGTTCCAGGCGGCCGTAGGATAGGCAACGCTGGCGCGATCAAAGAGATCTTGATTATAATAGAGCGCCACCGCACCGTGATATTTGGGCAGACCGAATTGGCGCCCATCACGCAGGAAAAAGGCCTGGTATTGGGCAGGGTCCCACTCGTCAATCGTGGCGGCATCCAGATCGGCGGCCACATAAGGGCGCAGGTCAAGCATATGCCCTTGTTGGGCCCAGGTCGGAAAAAAGGTCGAGCCGCCCCAAAACAGATCGGGGGCGGTACCGGCTTCCATTTCCGCCAACATGCTATCGGCCAGATTGTCTGGATCAGGCGTAAAAAAGACACGCAAGTCGGGATGCGTATCGTGGAACTGCGTCAGCATCTCTTTGACCATCGCCGGCACCCAATCGGCCCGCCAATCCTGGTAGACCAGTTGAATCTCTTCGCGGCCGGGGGTCGTGCGTGCCGCGGTGTTGCGCCGGCCAGTCACGGGGAATGGCTCAACGTCCGGCAGCGCACAGCTGCTGACAGTCAGGCCGGCGGCCACTGTAACCCCCAAGCGCAAAAAAGCCCGGCGACTGAGGGACGGTGTGGTAGTCGGCGTAGATTCGGTAAAGTGCCATGTAGAGATCTTCGGCATTGTCAGCGTTCTATCTGCTCAAAACAGGGCGAAAAAGGCGACTGCCAACCTAACGGCCAACAGTAGTTACCGCAGCAAATGATTCGTCACCCGCTGGCGCATGACCGTCACCATGCTTCACTACGTACGGCCGATCAAGAAGTTGCAAACGCTCTATTTTTGTAACTTCTGCTTATCGACCAGTTGCTCTTTAGCGTAGCGCTTTTGTGGCACTAAGTAAGCGTTAAAGTTACAATTGCGCGACCTGGAAAACTTGTTCTATTTTAGCATAAAGCCATGAGGGTTACGACGCGGGTTGACACCGCGCCTAACCGGCTTGATCGAGGTTGGCGCGCATTCCCAGCGCGTGTACAATAGAGTGATGAAAATGGCAACAGTTTGACAAACGAAGGTCATCAAAAAAGGGTCATCAAAAAAGGGTCATCAGAAAAGGGTCATCAGAAAAGGGAAAGAGGCGCTCTATGCAAATCCGTTTTGGTTATCGTGAAGTGAACTATCCCAGTGCCGAGTTGGGCGAATTGCGCGATAGTAACGCCCTATTGGGCAATGCGGCAGCACTCCACACGCGCATGGCCGAGGATGGCTATCTGCTGCTGCGCGGCCTGATCGACCGCGATAAGGTCTTGCGCGCCCGGACCACAGTGATGGAACATATGGCCGCGCAAGACGCGTTGACGCCCGGCACCCCGGTCCTCGAAGGGGTGATGCCCAAAGGGGGGCGCAGCGTGCCGATGATGGGCCGCAAGGGGATTGCGCACCATGACGATGTGTTAGCGGTATTGGAAGGCGAAGAACTGTACAACTTCTTTGCGCGCTATTTCGGCGAACCGGCGCTCTCTTTCAACTACAAATGGCTGCGCGCCGTCGGCAACGAGCAATACACCGGTGCGCATTATGACTATGTCTACATGGGCCAAGGTTCGCCCAACCTGCACACCGTCTGGATTCCCTTTGGTGACGCCGAAGTGCACCAAGGGACATTGGCCATGTGTGTCGGCTCGCATCGGTTGCCGGCTTTTGAAAAACTCAAACAGACCTATGGGCGCATGGATGTGGATCGCGACCATACCGAGGGCTGGTTTACCAAAGATCCCATGGAGATCGTCGAGAAGTTTGGCGGCCAGTGGGCCACTACCAGTTACCGCGCCGGCGATGTGATCCTTTTTGGGATGCATACCATGCACGCCTCCACCACCAACCTGACGAATCGCTTCCGTTTGAGCTGCGATATCCGTTTCCAACCCGCCAGCGAACCGGCCGACAAGCGCTGGGTCGGCGAAGAGGGCACGGGGCATACGGCGCATGGCGTCACCACGTTGCGCACCATCGAGGATGCGCGCGTCACCTGGGGTGTCTAGTCACGCAGAATGACGACCGCTGACCACTGCTTTCGTCAGTGGTCAGCGGTTGTCATTCCGGCTTTTCTCCGAAATTTATGCGGTTTGCAAGATAAATGGGTTCTATAATACAATAGAGCCGTACCACGATTTTGTTATTCTCTCCTCTAATCCAATTTCATAAGCAGGTTGTGCGGTACAGCCTGTGTAAATTCGGCTGTTCTTACGATCTGGTTGAATTTGCATCAGTTATACCCATAACCCAACAACCAAGGAGTGCATGGTATGTCTTTGCAGAGATCCCGAAGGACGCATCAACCAATCGGTTTGACGCTGCTTTTGCTGCTGTCAATGCTGCTTGCGGCTTGTGGCACCCCGGCCGCACCAGCCGGCAGTGAACCAGCCGCTGCTGATGCGGAGGCCGCCGCGGCACCGGTCGCCGGTCTTAGTGAAGTGCCACGCAACCGCACCTTTAAACTAATGCTGGGCGGGCGCGAGGGTCAACATGTTGACTACGAATTGTGGAATCCCTATGCGATTGGGGCCAATCACCAGACCGGCCCTAATATTATGTACGAACCACTGGCCTTTTACAGCGCCTTTGCCGATGAAGAGATCATGTGGTTGGCGGAAAGCTACAGCTATAACGAAGACAGCACCGAGTTGACCATCATCACCCGCCAGGGCATTACCTGGAGCGATGGCACACCCTTTACGGCCGAAGATGTCGCCTTTACCTTCAACGAACTCAACCGCTTAGGCCCAGAAGTGCGCTGGGGCTTTGATGTGCAACAGGTGCTCGAAAGCGCCGAAGCTGTGGATGAATCAACCGTCTTGGTGAAGTTTAAGATTCCCGCCCCGCGCTTCTTCAACCTGGTCACCTATAAGTTTGACATTGGGGTCTACATCGTACCCAAACACATCTATGAAGGCCAGGATTGGACAAACTTTAAGGCATTTGATGTCGAGAAGGGTTGGCCGGTCACGACTGGGCCTTTCCAAGTCGTCTTCTCTGCGCCCGAACAAAAAATCTATGACCGGCGTGATACCTGGTGGGCTGCTGAACAGGGCTTGGCCCCCATGCCGGAGATGCAGCGCATTGTGCAACTGCCCAACTCGCAGGAGCAACAGGCCGCGCAAGCGATGATCACCAACGAGATCGACATGGCCTTCACCATGGATCCCGCCACCTTCCCGACCATGTTCGAGCAGAACGAGAAGATCATCACCCACTCTGGTCGCGAGGCGCCCTATGGCTATCTCGACTGGTGGCCGATTTCGATGTATGTCAACACCGAGAAAGCGCCCTTTGACAATCCCGATTTCCGCTGGGCGATGAGCTACTTTATCGATCGTGAACAGGTGGTTGATATCGGCTGGCAAGGGGCCAACACCGTTTCCAAGTTGCCCATGCCGCCCTACCCGCCCTTGATGCGCTACTTTGATGCCGCCGGCGAACTGTTGGAGCAATACAACACCTCTGAATATAACCCAGAAAAAGGCACCGCACTGCTGGAGAAGATCGGCTATACCAAAGATGGCGAAGGCAACTGGGTCAACGCCGCCGGTGAACCGCTCAAGTTTGAAGTGTTTGTGCCCGCGTTCCTGAGCAGCATGGGGTTGGTGGTGGTACAGCAGTTGAAGGATCAGGGCATTGAGGCCATGCCGGTCGATTCGCCTGATATTTTTGACCGCTTTACCCAAGGTGACTACCAGGCCGCCTTCTTTGGTCATGGCGGTAGCGTGAACGATCCCTACTTCACCCTGCGCCTCTATCAAGGTGCCAGCAAGGCGATTCCCGGCAATCACCAGGCCAACCAATCGCGCTGGAGCAACCCTGATTATGACGCGATCGTCGATCAGATCTATGTCACGCCGACCGACGACTACGCCACACTCGAAAAGCTCTTTGTCGATGCAATGGCGATCTGGCTGCCCAATCTGCCCGACATTCCGTTGACCGAGCTCTATCACCGCATCCCCTACAACGAAACCTACTGGACCAACTGGCCGACCGTAGAGAATCCCTATGTGAACGGGGCCTCCTGGCATCTCACCTTTGAGATGGTCTTGTGGAATTTGAAGGCAGTGGAGCAGTAATACCTGACAAAGTGACAAGGTGACAAGGTGACAAGGTGAAATTCGGCCTGTCACCTTGTCACCTTGTCACCTTGTCGCCTTGTCATAAATTGAGGTGACACTTGCGATTCAACTACCTACTCCGCCGCATCGGCTTTTTCCTCATCATTGTCTGGGTGGCGGCAACGGTCAATTTTTTGCTACCCAGACTTACTGGTCAAGACCCGATTCGCGAGAAGTTAATGCGTGAGGCATTGCTCGGCGGGAAGACCCAGAGTGGTTTGGAAGAGATTATCAAGACCTACGAATTAAAGTTTGGCCTGGATCGCCCCTTCTATGTGCAATATCTCAGCTATATGGGCGATATTCTGCGCGGCGATTTTAATTATTCGATTGCGCACTACCCTAACCGTGTCCTCGATATGATCCTCGATGCGCTGCCCTGGACATTGGGCCTGCTGGGGATCACCTTTTTGCTTTCGTTCTCCGTTGGTACCTTGCTGGGCGCGCTCTTTGGTTGGCCGCGCGCGCCGCGTAGTCTACAATGGCTCTTTGGGCCGCTGCTTTCCCTCAACGCTGTGCCATACTTCTTGTTGGGGCTATTGCTGCTCTACCTGTTGGCTTTTACGATTAAGATCTTCCCCTCGGGTGGTGGGTACGAGCGTGGTACCATCCCCGTGCTAAACGTCAGTTTTATCCTGAATATTGCCTATCACGCCATCTTGCCGGCGCTTTCGATCATGTTGGCACAGATGGGCGGCTGGGCGCTGGGCATGCGCGCGATGATGGTGACGACGCAGGGCGAAGATTATATGATCTTCGCCGACGCTAAAGGGCTCAGCGAGCGCACCCTCTTTTTCCGCTATGCCGTGCGCAATGCCATCCTGCCCCAGGTGACCGGGCTGGCGCTGATCCTCGGTCAGTTGATTTCGGGCGCGGTCTTGGTCGAATGGGTCTTTCAATACCCTGGGATCGGCTCCGTACTCTTCCGCGCCATTCGTGAGAGTGACTATTTTGTCGTCCAAGGGATCGTCTTCTTCTTGATTGCGACGGTTGGTCTGGCCACGTTGCTGCTTGATCTCTTATACCCGTTGCTGGACCCGCGGATTGCGTACAAATAACTTGTAACCTTGAAGCTGGAAACTGAAATCTTATGAGTACAGTGTTAGATAAACCGATACCGTCCCTCTCAACGCCGGTTGCCGGGCGCGGGGCGGACCGCCTGCATAGTTTTGGGCGCTTTTTGCGGCGTAACCCCGCGCTGGTGATTGGGCTGGTGCTTTTGTTAGCGCTCTTGCTCTTTACCGTGGTGGGTAGCTATCTTACCGATCCCGATGATGCCCAGCCACTGGCTGCTCGCCCCCTCTTACCCCCTTCTGCCGACTATCCTTTTGGTACCGATAAGTTGGGGCGCGATCTCTTTGCCACCATTGTTGCCGGCATCCCCCTCACCCTGCGCATTGGCTTGCTGGCCGGGTTGATCGGGCTGGCGATTGGCACCTTCCTCGGCTTTGTCTCGGCCTATTATGGCGGGTGGATCGACAATATTATTCGTGGCGTGGTGGATGTGGGGCTCACCGTGCCGGGGCTAATGGTGCTGATCATCCTTGCCATTGCCTATAGCGGTCGGCTCAATATCAACAGCATGTCGCTGATCGTTGCTGTGCTGGCCTGGCTCTACCCGGCGCGCGTGATCCGCGCCCAGGTGTTGACCCTGAAACAACGCCCGTTTGTGGAAGTCGCCAGGTTGACGGGCATGAGTGGTTTAGAAATCATTTTCCTCGAATTGATGCCCAATCTGCTGCCCTATCTGGCCGCCTCGCTAGTCGGGGCCGTCTCTTCCGCCATCCTCGCCTCGATTGGGCTGGAGGCGCTGGGGCTTGGCCCACTTGATTCGCCGACCCTGGGTATGACCATCTACTGGGCGCTACTCAACGGCGCGGTGATCAACCGCTGGTGGTGGTGGTGGGCACCGCCGATCCTGGTCATAACAATCCTCTTTAACGGGCTTTACATGTTGGCCATGGGGCTAGATGAAATTGCCAATCCAAGGGCGAGGCGCAGTTTATGAGCGAAGTCGTGTTACAAGTGCGCAATCTACAAGTGCAGTACGACACCGGGCGTGGCCCGGTCAATGCGGTCAACGATGTCAGTTTTGACCTGCACAAGGGCGAAATTTTGGGGCTAGTCGGCGAATCCGGCTCAGGCAAGACGACCATGGGCATGGCCCTGGTCGGCTTGATTCGTTCGCCAGGGCGGATCGCCGGGGGTGAAATTCTGCTCAATGGTCGCAATTTGGCCGGGCTTTCCGAAGATGCCTATAAAAAGGTCCGTTTAGCCGAAATTGCGCTCATCCCCCAAGGGGCGATGAACTCGCTCAACCCGGTGACCCGCATTCGCGAACAGATCCTTGATGGGCTGCGCGATCATGGCCGGGTGCTGACTCGCGCCGAAGCTGATCAGCATGTGCAGAGCCTGCTCGAAAAGGTGGGCTTACGCGCGGATGTCGCCAATCTGCACGCCCACGAGTTGAGCGGCGGGATGAAACAGCGGGTGGTCATGGCAATTGCGATTAGCATGAAACCCAAGGTGATCATTGCCGATGAGCCGACCAGCGCACTCGATGTGGTCGTGCAAAAACGCATTATCGAGACCTTGCAAGATGTGCAGGCCGAATTGGGCGCGGCGATCATCCTCGTCGGCCACGATATGGGGTTGATGGCGCAAACGGTGGATCGACTGGGAGTGATGTATGCCGGCCGGCTGGCCGAGATCGGCGATATCCGCAAAACCCTGGTTGATCCCAAACATCCCTACACGCGCATGTTGATCGAGAGTTTGCCCTCCGCCACGGAGAAAAAGCCGCTGGCCGGCATTCCAGGGCTGGCACCGCAACTCTTAAATCTCCCCTCGGGTTGTGCCTTCCATCCCCGCTGTCCGCATACCTTTGACCGCTGCACCGTCGCCGCCCCCCCGCTGATCGAGGCGGCCCCCCAACGGTGGGCGGCTTGTCATTTGTTGGAAGCAAGTTAGGTAATTGGGTGATTAGGTGATTGGTGAGCAATTTGATGCCCATTCGGCGCGCAATCACCAATCACCAATCACCCAGTGACCAATCACCCAATTACCCAATCCCAAGGAATTCCCATGGCTCCATTAATCGAATTTCGCAACGTCTCCAAGATCTTTGGGGGCGGTTTGTTTGATAAAAAGCGTACGATTGCGCTGGAAAATTTTTCGATGACGCTGCACGACAGTCCGCCGCTGATCACCGCAGTGGTGGGGGAGAGCGGCAGCGGCAAGACGACGCTGATGCGGCTGCTTTTGGGGCTGGAAGTGCCGACTCACGGGGAGGTGCTCTACAATGGGCGTAATCTCCAGGAGATGGACAAACGCGAGCGCCGCCAATTTTTACATGATGTGCAATTCATTTTCCAAGATCCCTATGGCGTCTACAACCCCTTTTACAAGGTCGATCATGTGCTGACCAAGCCGATTGCCAAATTCAAATTGGCCAGTTCACGCCGCGAGGCGCGCAAGTTGATCGACAATGTGCTGGAGACCGTTGGCTTGCGCCCCGAGGAGACTTTGGGCCGCTATCCGCACGAGATGAGCGGCGGACAACGACAGCGCGTCATGGTGGCGCGGGCGCTGCTGCTCAAACCCAAGCTGATCATTGCCGATGAACCGGTTTCGATGGTGGATGCCTCACTGCGGGCGACGATCCTCGGCAACTTGCAGGAGCTAAACCAAAAATTTGGCATCTCGATTGTCTACATCACCCACGATCTGGCCACCGGCTTTCAGATCAGCCACAACATGATCGTGCTCTATCATGGCGCGGTTGCCGAGGCCGGGGATGTGACGCGCGTCGTGCGCGAACCCGAACACCCCTACACCCAACTGCTGATGAACTCGATTCCCCTCGCCGTGCCAGAGCGCATGTGGCACCGGGACAACAGCCCGCCTCCCTCCAAACCCGCGGCTGATTTCCAGGGTTGCAAGTTCGCCGACCGCTGCGCCCAGGCTATGCCAGTCTGCCAGACCAAACATCCGCCGCTCTATCGCACGGCGGCGCATCGGGCGGTGGCCTGTTATCTACATGAGACCGACGGCCAGGGCACCAAAGTGCCAACCCTGGATCAGAGCGGCCTTGATCATGTCTTTATTACCCAGCCCGTAGATTAGGCTAAGGCTAGGTGATCCGGTGTCTCCCCCACTTGATCCCGCCGGCTAATTGATGATTAGTAGATCGCAACCGTATAGTTTGCATCCCCTGATGCAAACGGGGGGCGTCTGGCAACGCCCAGTACACGGATTGCGGTCTACTGATCAGTGAAATTCGTAGCCAAAATTTACCAGGCGGCAACGCGCACCCGCGCAAAATAGCCCAATCCCATTCTGCGTCCCAGTCCGGTCCAGTTGGCGGTGTGATGCGCCCATCTTGGGCAGTGGGGGATTGAGCAGGCCGATCTGCTTCAACAGGATCTCAAGGGGTTGACATAATTTAACATTTTCCACACGAGTAAAAATGTTAAATTATGACAGAGCTGAGTATATGTGGCTTCCTACACCCCCCGCCAATCAAACATCGGCGCGAGAACCGTGAGGCGACGGTGGAGGATATCCTGATACGCCTGTTGCGCCTTGGTGGGATCCATCAACTCATAGAGCCCATCGACTTTGACTCGTCCCTCATGCAACCACTGCAACCCAGCCGCATAATTCTCGAAAATACTCCCCCGGCGGAAGGTGGTGGGATGGTTGGGCAGTTGCCACTCCCAGCCGCTGCGCACGGTGAGATAGTTGAAGAAGATCAGCCGCAACAGTTCATGGGCGGTGGCGTTGTTGCGCTGCGACCACGGCGCGCCGATCTGGCTCAATTCCCCATATTTTTGCAACACATGACAGCCATCAACTGCGGCTTGCTCATGCCCAGAACATTCCAACTGCAGCGCCACTTGGCCGGCGATGGTCGGGTCATCCTTGGGCACACTGGCATAAACCCGGTTCAGCCCCACATGATTGGCCAGTTCTTGGCGCGTCGGATCGGGATCGACGACTAAGACTTGATAGCCACAAGATTGAAAAATCTGTGCGCCCAGATTGCCGACCGGCCCCAACCCGGTCACCATCACCAAGGCGGGTGGCCGGGCGGCGGTGGTGGTCAACGTCGCCATCGGCACCCCCATCAGGCGCGTAAAGACGGCACTTTCCGGGGCCAGCCCGGTTGGTACGGCGACGGTTTCGGTCACGGGAAAGCGTTGATAGGAGCGGTGACGCCCCATGCAGAAGCGCAACTCGCCGGGCTGGACCCCCTGCACCTCGGTGCCGATGCGTTCCACCTCAAAAATGGCGGCATAGCCAGGATAGCGGGGAAATTGGTTACCAATATAGGCACCGTTGAGTTCAGTGCCGGGGCTGGCCAGGGTCACCAGCGTGCGGCCGGCAATTTCATTGGGGCCGGGGTCGAGCGTTTCGTCGGTGACAGGCAGCAGCTCCGCTTGTTCACGGGCCGTAAAGGTGACAGCATAAATCTGGTCGGTCATAACGCAATTCCTTCTGCTTTGGCGACGGCGCGCACATGGGCGGCCGCCAGGTCATATTCGGTTTCGTTGGGGAGATGTTCCAACATGATCGGCAATGTCGGGTTAAGCTGATTCAATTCACGCAGGAGTGTGCGCAGATCCAGCCCTCCCTGACCAGGGCGCACCTCATCCAGATGGACGGTCAAGCGGTCGGCCAGTTGAATATCCTTGACATGCACGCTGCGGATCTGTGGTCCTAAGGCCGCAACACAGGAGCGGATCAGGTCAGCGTTCTGAAAATAGCGCTGCGGACTGTTGACCAGGTTGACCGGGTCAAAGTGAACGCCAAAGCCAGGCCGGTCAATCGCGGCAATCAACCGTTGATAGCTCTCCAGTGAATCGGGGTACATCCAGGGCATGGTCTCCAACGCATAGACGGTCTCACGCGGCTGAACCGCGTCGATGATCTCGCGGGTGGTGGTCACAATCAGGTCAAAGGTCTCTGGAGTCAGATCGGCGGGGTGCGGACCATCCCATTTTTCGCCACGCGAGCCGGCAATGTTGACACAGCAGCGCGCCCCGATCCGTTCGGCCAGCAGGAGCGACGCTTTACATTTGTCAAGCGCGGTGGTGCGCGTCGCCGGGTCGGGGCTAAGCGGATTACTCCACGCGCCAACTTCGGCAATCACAATATCAGCCGCTTGCGCAGCTTCACGATAGGCTGCAATCACACCAAGCTCAGCATCCGGTTTCACGGGACAATAGGCCGCCCGATAGCCTTTGGCCTGCACGGCCGCGACCCACGCGGCCGGGTCGGCAGCGGGTTGAATAAGGGGAGCGCCAAGACGCATAATCTGTTCTTTCTAGAGTGTTTTTAGGATCTACCCATTGCTTGCGTACGCAAAGGAAGGCTCAGTCGCCCAATGTGATTGATTCTACTGTAGGTGTACAGTTGCCAACAAATGGAAATTTACGTTGCAAAAACCCTAATTTTTTCATGCCAATATCAAGGAATAGCCAAAGCGAAAAGTAGACTTTGCCTGGCCCCGATCTTGAATTACAATAGCAGTTAATCGATTTAGAGGCAGTAATGACCGTGATCGGCCACAACTGCCTCTCCTATTTTTATGAGGCCGACTAGCGGCAGCATTCTTACTTAGTAAGCATGCAAGAAACGATTTGAAATGAGGGATTATGACGATCACCTTGACTAAAATTGCGCAAGGCGTGAATGCTGGCCCCTATCAGCCGGATTGGGCGACGATGCAAAATTTCCCCGTGCCCGATTGGTATATCGACGGCAAATTTGGCATCTTCATCCACTGGGGGCCTTATTGTGTGCCCGGCTTTGGCAACGAGTGGTATCCCCGGCAAATGTACCTGCAAGGGCGGCCTGAATTCGAACACCATGTTGCGACCTATGGGCCGCACCATGAATTTGGCTATAAAGATTTCATTCCGCTGTTCACTGCTGAAAAGTTTGATGCTGACGAATGGGTGATGCTCTTCAAAGCGGCCGGCGCGCGGTTTGTGGTGCCGGTGGCCGAACATCACGACGGCTTTCAGATGTATGCCAGCGAGCTCAGCCGTTGGAATGCCGCGGAAATGGGGCCGAAGCGCGATATTATTGGTGAGCTAGCGGCTAGCACACGCGCCGCCGGCATGGTCTTTGGCATCTCCAGCCACCGCGCCGAACATTGGTGGTTTATGAATGGCGGGCGCGAATATGATTCTGATGTCAATGACCCACAGTATGCCGACTTTTATGGCCCGGCCACGCCGATGGATGGCGATGCACATGCGCTCGATGTGACCCCCTACCCCGACCAAGCCTACCTGAATGACTGGCTGCTGCGCACTTGCGAAGTGATCGATAAATATCAACCACAGCTGATCTGGTTTGACTGGTGGATCGGCCACGATGCCTTTAAGTCCTATCTGCCGCGCTTTGCCGCCTATTATTACAACAGCGCGGCACAATGGGGTAAGGGCGTCGCCGTCAACTATAAATACGAAGCGTTCCCCAAAGGCACCGCCGTTTATGACATTGAGCGCGGTCAACTGGCCGGCCTGCCCGACTTTTTCTGGCAGAATGATACCTCGGTCGCCAAGAACTCGTGGGGCTATACCCCGCAGCAAGAGTACAAGACGGTTGAATCGCTGGTGACCGATCTCGTCGACGTGGTGAGCAAAAATGGCGCGCTGTTGCTCAATATCGGCCCCAAACCGGATGGCACGATTCCCGACGAAGAACAGCAGATGTTGCGGGCAATTGGTGCCTGGCTGGGGATCAATGGCGAAGCGATCTATAATACACGTCCCTGGCAGATCTTTGGCGAAGGACCTACCGAAGTAAGCGAAGGGGCCTTTACCGATACCAAGCGCACCGCCTTCACTGGCGCTGATATTCGCTTTACGACCAATGGCAGCACCCTCTATGCCATTGCCCTTGCCTGGCCCGGCCAAGAATTTGTGATTAAATCACTTGGCAGCGCCCAAGGCTTACGGGCAGAACCGCTTACACAGATCCAACTACTTGGCCACCCAGGCAACCTATCTTGGACCCAAGATGCCGACGCCCTCCACGTCCAACTGCCCGCCCAACCACCCTGTGCTTATGCCTTTGTGCTGAAAATAGTATAGGAGGTAAATCAGTAAATCGGTAAATCGGTAAATCAGTATACCGATGTACCGATTTACCGATTTACCTATCTATCTACCTACCCATTTCCTACTCCCGCCCTTTCAACAGACAGCCAACCATATGTATCTACCGCGCCTTTCGCTAAGTCACTTTACTTTGGATGCCCGCATGCTGCTGGTGGCTTCGGCTATTTCGGCGATCAGTTTCTTTGGCATTCAAATGTTGCTCCAACCGCTCTATCTGTTGCGCTTGGGCTTCGATCTCTCCTACCTTGGGCTTTTTAGTGCCGTTGGCTCGTTGACCTATATGGTGATGAGCCTGCCGAGTGGCGCATTGGGCAGTCGTTTTGGCGACCGCAACACGATGATCGCCGGTGGCTTTTGTACGGTGCTAGGGATGGCGCTACTACCACTGGTTGAATTTGTGCCACCCCCTTGGCGCAACCTGATGCCGCTGGTGGGGCAGGCTTTTCTGTCCGGGGGCTGGGCGCTCTATGGCATCAGCATGGTGCCGGCCTTAATGCTCGTGACCACGCCGGAGAATCGCAACAGCGCCTATGCGCTGAGCGGCACCTTGCGTGGCCTAGGTACCTTTGGTGGCACGATTGTTGGTGGCCTGCTGCCTTCGCTTTTTGCCTTCTGGCTAGCGAGTAATGTTGATGATCCGGCCCCCTATCGTTATGCCCTCTGGGTTGGCGCGTTGCTGGGCTGCGGCGGCATCTTGCCGATTCTGCGCATGACCCGCCCCGTACGCACGGTCGAACGGGTCCAACAAGCCGATGATAATGTCCCTTTTCCCATCTGGCCAACCGTGCTGCTTATCCTGCATGTCTACCTGGGCAATAGTAGTTCCGCGATTTGCCAGACCTTCTGCAGCGCGTATATGGATACCGACCTGCGCCTCTCCACCGCGATCATCGGGTTGATTACTGGGGCCGGCCAATTTGTCGGGATGTTTTCCCCGCTGATTGCCCCTCGGCTTGCGCTCCGCTATGGCAATGGTTGGACCTTGATGGTGACAACCGCCGGCTCGGCGCTGAGCCTATTGTTAATGGCGTTGGGTGGCAACTGGCTCGGTGCCGGCGTGGGGCGGCTGGGCATTCTGGCCCTCTCGGCGATGTGGATGCCCGCCTTACAAGTCTTTCAGATGGAAATGGTCGCCAGCCGCTGGCGCTCGCTCGCCTATGGCATTCTCTCCATGGGGATGAGCCTGACCTTTACTTCCGTTAGCTTTGGTGGTGGCTACATGGCCGAGCGCTGGGGCTATCAGTCAATCTTCCTGCTGGGGGTGGGCTTGAGTTTGCTTGGCGCGCTACTCATGTGGGGCATGCGGCGCTCGCCACGGTTGGCAGGGGAACCAGCGACCTCTTTCAAATAGTAATTGGGTTTTATCGTATGCTTTTGGACAGACAAGAGTCAAGGTTAGTCAACCACCTTGGTGTATGCTTACCATGTTGTTTGAATGCAGCGACGCCATTGGGCGTGTGACAAACAACTTGTGTACTTGCCATCTGACCCAGTGCTACCCACATTGGCCCGTTAGAGGGGAAGTATCTGATTCAAGGAGATTGATTGACCATGGTTCGACGTAGTCTCTATTTGAGCAGTACGATTGTGTTACTCTGTTTGATGCTCTTCAGTTCATCAGCAAGCCTGCTTGCGCAAGAGCCTAAGCCCACCGATGGGGCGATTGATACCGGAGCAGTTCAGGCCGGCGGCCAATTGTTAGTCTTTGAAGTCAACCGTAGTGTGACCAAGAGTGATCGTGGCTTTCCGCGCAATGATCCACCACGCAAGGAAGCCAATGGCAACTGGCGCGCACCGATTAACTATGCCGAAGGGACACTCTATTACCGCGTGGAAATTCGGCGGCAACCCACCCCCCAAAATATGAAACTGCAATTTTGTATCTGGCAGGACAACTTCCGTTTGGAAAGTTGTGGGATCCAGAAGGCCGTGCGTGGCAACGCCGGTACGGTCGTGGCTTGGAGCCAAACGGTCCCCAGTCTCTGGAAGAAGGGCGGCAAGAGCATCGATTGGTCACGCCCGCGCCAACGCTACGGCATTGCGATTAAGACGGCAAATGGCAAACCAGTGAGCGACTACAAAAATTGGCGCTGGAATGGTCAAAACCCGGCCCAATGGTATCCACTGGATATGCGCTTTACGGTGGTTGTCGTCCCCAAAGGCGCACAATTCAACGGCTGGGAAAATTATGGGGGCAGTGCTAGTGACAACGCCTTGATTACCGACGAGACTAATGCCGCGCTGGCCAGCGAAGAGCGCTTCAGCAAGAGTGAAGATGGCAGCGTGGTGGACTTTGGTTCGGGCATGGACTTTACCGAATGGGAAAGCGAAAGTGCCACGGATGCCGTCGAGATCGAGGATGAGGCCGAGACACTGAGCGATGAAGCAAGGGACAACAAACTCTATCTGCCGATGGTTGGCTCATAAGCTTGCAGCTATACCTAAACGATGAATAAGTGACCTAGCGGCCGCCGGTGATTATACCGGCGGCCGCTTGCTTTTGTTATTTAGTCTTGCTGAGTGGTGGGGTTATCAGTGACTCTTTGCTGCTGCGGTCGCCGCAGCCTCAGACGCAGCCGGCAGCTTCTTTATAAATGACGCTATGTCGTATGCGTTTAGCAGGGAAATGGTCAAGACTAGCCAGTTAACTTAACATATACTTACCATGTTGTTTGAAGGCAGCGACGCAATTGGGCGTGTGCCAAACAACTTCTGGACTTTTCACCTGACATAGGGCCACACACCCCTGTTGGTCGGTCAGACAAGAAGAGTTTGATGCAAGGAAATTGATTTACTATGGTTCAACGTAATTTCTATTTGAGCAGTATTGTCGCGTTACTCTGTTTAATGCTCTTCAGTTCATCAGCAAGCCTGTTTGCCCAGGATACTGCGCCCACTGCTGATGTCGTTGCTGCAGCTACTGTCAATGCCAGCAGTCAGTTACTTGTGTTTGAAGTCAACCGTAATGTGACAAAGGCCGATCGAGGCTTTCCGCGTAACGATCCGCCTCGCCCAGAGGCCA
The DNA here is from genome assembly GCA_022842065.1 of Caldilineaceae bacterium. Next base: position 228,998 of record JALHQH010000005.1, on the reverse strand, counting down.
ATGGCAACTGGCGCACACCGGTTAACTATGCCGAAGGCACCATTTACTACCGGGTCGAAATTCGCCGACAACCCACACCGCAAAATATGAAGCTGCAATTCTGTATCTGGCAGGACAACTTCCACTTGGAAAGCTGTGGGATTCAGAAGGCTGTATATGGCAACGCCAGCACAGTCGTTGCGTGGAGCCAAACAATTCCGAGTATGTGGAAGAAGGGTGGACGCAGTATCGACTGGTCCCGTCCACGTCAGCGTTATGGGCTTGCCATCAAGAATGCCGCCGGCAAACCGATTAGTGATTACAACGGTTGGCGCTGGAATGGTGCAAACCCCGATCAGTGGTACCCACTCGATATGTACTTTACGGTGGTTGTCGTGCCCAAAGGCGCCCAATTCAACGGCTGGCAGAATTATGGGGGCAATGTCAGTGACAACGCCTTGATCACCGACGAGACCAGTGCCGCACTGGCCAGCGAAGAGCGCTTCATCAACAGTGAAGATGGCAGTGCCGTGGACTTTGGTTCGGGCATGGACTTTACCGAATGGGAAAGCGAAAGTGCCACGGACGCCGTCGAGCTCGAGGATGAGGCCGAGACACTGAGCGATGAGGCAAGGGACAACAAGCTCTATCTGCCGATGGTTGGCTCGTGAGCTGACAGCTAGCCCCAAACGATGAATAAGTAACCCAGCGGCCGCCGGTGATCAAACCGGCGGCCGCTGGCCTTTGTTATGCCGTGTCGGGTTAGCCTAGGGCGTCGCTCGCGTCCAATCTGCCATGCTGCGACAACCCGGCTTGCAGCCACGCACCAAAGTGGGATAAGTGGTCAGCAAAGTAGTTGATCTCGGTTAGATTCGCTTCTAGAAAGGGATCAACGCGCCAGTTGTGTTGGAGATAATGTTCCTCGACCACCCAAAGCGAACAGAGTGAACCCCAGTAACGCGCATGTAAGGCAGCCACGACCTGGGCTGGCCGCACCGGATAGTGCGCTTGATAGGCAGCCAGAAACGCTGCCCCCAACCTAAAATTGGCCGGGCCAAAGGTGGCGCAAAAGTTATCTGGATTGCTAAAGCAGATAAAGAGCAACGCACGGACTAATTCAATTTCGCGCGGGGCAATCTCGGTCTTTTCCCAATCAAAGACATAACAGACTTGCTCTTGTTCATCAAAGAAGAGGTTCCCGTCATGAAAGTCACCATGAAGCAGATGATCACTCGCCAGCGCTAACCTCCCATAGTCAATCGCGGTCGCTGCGACCAGCGCTAATTGGCGCTGCAGGGTCTGCGCCGCGAGCTGATCAAAGGCACTTTGCGCCGGCTGACGCCGAATGAGGTCCAAGATCAGCTGTGCTTGGGTTTGAAATCTAGGGCGGGTATCCTGCAGTCGCCGCCGCTGCACATGCGGCAAGGTGATCTGCTGCCCCGCCCGATGTAACTGAGCTAGCATGGCCCCAATCGACTGCACGGCGGCGACGGAAAGTGCCCCCCGGCGTAATTGGCGTGCAGTAACAAAGGGGAAAAGTGCATAAAACCGGTCAGCATAGCGCCAGATCGTCTGCCCATCCTGTGCCGGCAGTGGGGCAATCGTCGGGATGCCGGCGCGCTGAAAATGAAACAAACTAGCATGGGCCGCAGCGACCGGCGTAATCTCCGCAAAACGATATTCTTGGAGAAAATAGCCGCAGTCAGCGGCAGTCAAGTGCCAATTGCGGCTTAAATAGCCGGCAGTTACCGGGGTTGCCGATAACAACACCGGTAGCGCATAGTGGTCTTGTAACTGGTCAAGTAATGCTTGTTGTTCCATGCGGCCTTACGTACGCCGTTGCGCCAATAGCCAGGGAAAGAGTTCCGGCGTGTTATAGGCTTGGGTCCATGAGTCATGGTCGGCTGCGGGGTAGATGGTCAATTTCGGTTCGCCGCCGGCGGCTTTGAGCGTGGCGACAATCTTTTCCGAATTTTCCACCGGCACCACCGGATCCTTGGCCCCATGAAAGAGCCAAATTGGTTTAGCCTGCAACACGCTAACCCGCTCCAGAAAATCCGGCGTCGGAATCCGCCCACAGATCAGTGCCAATGCGGCAAAACGTTCCGGCTTGTCAACCGCCAACAACCAGCCGCCGCGCGCCCCCATACTCAGCCCCGTCAAGTAGACCCGTTCCGGATCGACCGGCAAATGGGTCACGGCTTCATCGACCAGCCGCCCCAGGGTGCCCACCAGATCCGGCCATTCGTGACTGAGCGGGCATTGGGGTGAAATGGCGATAAAGGGCAAGTCGTCGCCCGCGTCAACATGTTTGGGCACCCCATACTGGCGCAACACGTTAACATCATCCCCCCGTTGGCCACGCCCATGCAAAAAGAGCACCAACGGCCAACGTTGCTCTACCTTTTCATAATACCCATGGGGCAAGTAAAGCAAATACCGCAGCCGCAACCCCGCCGCCGCCCGATCAATAAAGGTATAAGCCGTTTGTTTCATAACCCACCTTTTAAGTGAAATGGACAAGAGGACAGGAGGACAATTCATCTTGTCCTCCTGTCCTCTTGTCATCCTGTCGGCCTTTACGTCAGCCCCATCCCCACCAAATTCCGATAGCTAATCGCCAAACTCGCAAAGGGATCACGCTGGCAGATATCCTGCTCGACGGCGTACCATTCAACCCCGATCTCCTTACACGCCGCCAGAATGCCTGGCCAGTTCATATTGCCCTCGCCCACTTCGGCCATCCACTGGCTACCCATCCGCTCGTGGGGCGGAAAGGCGACGACCATGTCTTTGAGGTGGACAACTGGCATGCGGTTGGGCAAGCGCTTAATCCACACCACTGGATCACCACCGCCATGTTGCACCCAGTAGGTATCAATCTCTGCTTGCAGATAACGAGGATCACTTTCGGTGTAAATAATATCGAGTCCCGTGCGGCTGCCGTGCGGATTGTCCGCGGTGGGATAGGGAAAACGCACAAACTCAAAGCTATGATTGTGATAGCTGAAGGTGAGATCGGCCGCGGCTAATTTTTCCCCGACCTGCGTGGCTTCAACCGCAAAGCGTTTGTAGGCATCCTCGCCCCCTTCGCGATAGGGGCCGGGCATACTGCCAATGGCGACATGTTGGCAGTTCCACAGTTTGTGCTGCGCGATCACACTATCGAGCTCATGCCAGAGCTGTTCATACCCAATGTGCGTATTGCAGATTGTCAGCCCCAGATCATCAACCATCGTCTTCACTTCCTGGTGGGGAATCGGGCCAATGGCGGAGACTTGCACCGCGGTGTAGCCAATTTCGCGTACTTTGCGCAGCGTCGTGGCCAGGTCGGCCGCCGTTTTGGTAAAATCGCGCACAGTATAGAGTTGTGCCGCGAGGACGGGTTTGGTCATGGTGTGGCTCCTGTTCTATGGGTGAGTTGGGGAGGTAGTTTGGTTAATTCTATTATCGTAGCTTTGCGCCGATTGGTCAACCACGAGGAATGGTCAAGCGCATGGGGTAATAACGCGAAGGGCGTGCGGTTACTTGGTAACCGCACGCCCTTCGCGTTATTAATTGGTTCAATCGGATCTTAGGGGGTTGCCATCCCGCCCTGCCGTCAACGCGCCCAGTGGGCACCCAGGCTACCCAACAACGCCGGGTAAACCCGGCTCCATAGCTGGGTTTACCCGGCGTTGTTGGGTAGCCCTGCGGCTTTAGCCCAGGGCGATCTTGTCAACCCCCTGCATTCCAGTTGACCCTATTAATTTAGAACGCATCCTTATCCCACTACGCGGCCTTGGTCCCAATCCGGAAGATACTGTAGAGCGGGCACCAGCCGATGATACCAGTGAGCAACGGAATAAAGCCGACTACCAGGAGAACTGTGCCCAACGTCCCGGCAACCATACCACTCCAACCCAGATAGATCAACGCGATCCCTAACACAACACGCAAAATGCGATCCCAGCCACTTTCATTATTGGTAAACATGAGCCATCCCTTTCAGTTATCTATTTTTGTTGATGGCTCGATTATCGCGCCGGGCGGACGGTGTGTCAGTGACTGGAGTCACACAGGATTTTCGGCGTAGCGGGCCAGGGCGGTGGCGTTGTGAACCGTCACCCGGCCCCGCTCCAAGTAGAGCCAGCCTTTGCTCTCGAAGTGTTTGAGGATGCGGCTCACCACCTCTCGTGCGCTGCCCAACTCGTCGGCCAGTTGTTGATGGGTGGCGTCGATCAGCGGGCCGCGGGCGACTAACAGGGTGGCCAGCCGCTGGTCCATCTGCTGAAAAGCGACTTCTTCGACGAGCGCCATCAAATGACTCATGCGCTCGCCGAAAAAGCGAAAGACAAAGCTACGAAAGTGGGGCGATTCATCGAGCAGTTTGGTAAAAAGGGGGCGGGGTAAGGCATAACCAACCAGATTGTGCTCAACGATCCCACGCGCCGGGTAGTCATTCTGCCCCAACAAGCAGCTCACGGTGAGGATACAACTATCCCCCGGTTCCAGCCGATAGAGCAGGATCTCGCGCCCTGACAGCGCCGGCTTGACCACCCGAATGCTGCCCTCAATGATCAACAGAAAGAGCATACACGGCGCGTCCAAATCAAAAAGGGTCGTTCCCGCCGGCACCGTAAGCCGCTGCACTTGTTGGCGGATAGGGTGCTGTAGCTCTGTCGGCAGCGCCCCTAGCATAGGGTAGAGATTGGTCAAGAGGTGGTAATCGTGCTCAGGTAACATGCGCTTGTTCCCCCTGCGTTGCTTGCGGATCGATCCGGTAACAAACTATTTTACCATTGGCATCAACTTGACGCAGATCTGGTTGTAGATGTCCGCAAAAGGTGCGCGCCATCTGCTCAGTAGGATATGTCTCACTTTGGGGGCGAGTTTCTGCTAAGGCTATGTGCGTCGCACTGGTCAAGCGTTGTTTCGTTGACCCGATCTCATCTGACCAGTGCGACGCACACGGGTTGCCCCAAACTAAACTGCTCCCGCTCAGTTTTCTGGGTTGAATTACAGCAGCGTGTCGCGTATAATAGACAAAAGCGCCGCCAACGTCGTTCTGCCCATGCCGACAAGCGCTACCAACCTGTCCCCGCAGGACACCTGATTTGAGGAGAGAGCCATGCCCTATCAGATCACCGATCCGATGCACCAGCAGCTGCCGGTGGCGGCCTTTGACCACCCGCCGCACTGGCAAGCACAGAGTAATGTCGTGTGGAACTACCAAAACAGCAGCCAACCCGCCGTGGTCTATGCCGCGACCTTTAACCCGCAAGGGGCGGAAGCGTTTGAATTTTTGCCAGTCGAACCATGTTATTGGCTGGAGCCAAACTATGGCTTCCAACCGGTCGGCCAACAAAAGTTTGGGCTGACCCTGCTGCCACCCATGCCCGCCGTTGAGATGATGACCAGTTGGCTGATCCCCAAATATCGCAACAATCGCCAGCAACTCCAGATCATGGGTGTCCAGCCGATTCCCCAGCTTGCGCAGATGCTCAACGCCCTTGAACTGCAAAACCTGCCCACCGAAGGGGCGGCCGCGCGCATCAGCTATCTGGAGAATGGCTACCGGTTTGAAGAAGAGTTCTATGGCTGCCGCTATCAATTCCCACCATCCTATGGGGCGACAACCCAGCACAACTGGGGGCTTGTGCGCGTCTTTGCCTTTCGCACCCTACAGGGCCAACTCGACGCCGCGCGGCAGACTTTTTGGTCGATCGCCACTTCGCTCTTTTACAACCCCCAGTGGCAGGAGCTGTTTACGCAGGTAACCCAACAGTTACATGGTCAATTTGTCGGCCAGATCCAGGCCGGCTATGATAAACTGCGGTCTGAAGCCAACTTTCAACAACAATTGACGGCCTACTACCAATCAACCCGTGATCACCAAAATGCGGCGATCAACCAAAGCATTGCCCAGCAACAACGCCAAAATGCGCAATCGCCCAACAGCCCCTATTCCGCACAGGATGCCTATGGTGACGCCGCCTTTGCCAATCGCACCGCCTATGACGACCCCAACAGTCAGCAGGGCAACTATCATTATGATTACGGCAACCACGACTGGGTCTGGACCGATGGTCAGGGCAACTTCTATGGCACGAATAACCCCAACGAAGATCCCAATCTCGGCGCGGACCGCAGTTGGACGCTCGCGAAGAAAGCGCGTTGATGGATTTTGCAGTAAGTTATGCTAGATTAGACGCTCCGCCGGGATTGTCAAATCCCGGCGTGAATCGGGGAGGTGGCAATCCCCGCCGCGCTGCAAACCATCAAAACATTGCCAACGTTGTACTACCACCTAACGCTGAACCAGGAACCCATTACCATGCCAACTAACCCACTGACCGTTGCTGTCATTACCGGCGGCCACAGCTATGATGTGCCCAATTTTCACAAATTCTTTCGCAACCTTGACGGGATCGATGCCTATATCCAACATATCGACGACTTTGCCACCTCGCCCGAAACGGTGCGCGACCACTATGATGTGTTGCTCTTCTACATCATGATGATGGAGGGGCCGACCGATGATCTACCCGGTTTTCGCGGCAAACCACGGCGCGCCCTGGAACGGCTGGGGCAAACTGATCAGGGGATCGTCGTTATGCATCATGGGCTGTTGGCCTATCCGCAGTGGCCGCAGTGGAACGCCCTGGTCGGCATTAATGACCGCCAGTTGCATGGCTATTCACATGACGAACGCCTTGCCATCCACGTTGCGGACAACAGCCACCCGATTACCCAGGGCTTACAGGACTGGACCCTCGTTGATGAGACCTATAATATGGCCGATGCCGGGGCAGACAGCCAGATTTTGTTAACGGTCGATCATGCCAACAGTATGCGCACCGTGGCGTGGACTCGGCACTATGAGCAAAGTCGTGTCTTCTGTTTACAATTGGGGCATGATAACCAGGCGTGGGCGGATGAGGGGTTTCAAACAGTGGTCGAGCGGGGAATCGCTTGGGGCGCGGCTAAGCCTCTGTAACTGCCAGTTTTTGGTGGGAGGGATGCCTAATAGACAAAGCAAATAGAGTTGACACAAAGCGGGCTGCGCATCAGGGGATGCGCAGTACACGATTGTGCCAGGTTTGATTGTGTTATCTATAAGGTTAGGCATCCCTCCCACCAAAAACTGGTTACCGACACTGCTCGCCCATGTACTCAACCCGAATCCGCGTGATAGCGGCTGCGGCACCGGTACTTTGCGCCACCGTCTCAAAGCCAAAACCATTCGCGGCCTTGCCGGCCCAGCAGAAGCTAAAGCTGCCGGGCAGTTCAAGGATCTGTTCGCTAAAGCCAAAGAGTTGATTCGTCGCGCCATAATCGGTGGCCCCGGCGCGCACGGTGCCACTGCCCTGGAAAGTGACCCGGTAAAGGCCAGGTTTGATATAGGGGTAATCGGTTTCGCGACAATAAGGCCCCCAGACCAGCCGGTAGTTGGCCGGACAATTGCCAAAGTCACACTCTGATTCAAAGCCGCTGCAGAAGGTGGGGTTGACCCCGCGGCGGTTGTTACGCGGGTCGCTGTCAAAGAGGATCCGGCCGCTACTGGTCACGGGCGTGACCGTGGCCGTCGGCTGGTTGGCCGGCACCGCCGCCCACTCCACTTGGATCTGGGCATTGCCCTCATTTTCCTGATAGTCCACCCGAATGGCATAATCACCACCGCCCAGATGGATCTCCGTCGTGAAAACTTGATCCGCCGCCGTGCTTTGCCAGCCATCGAGAATCAATTCTTCGTTGACCCAGATGCGCACGCCGTCATCGGCCCTGGCCGAGACGCGATAGACGCCGCCATCAAGGTGCAGACGGCGTAGCCAGCGCACGGAGAAACTGTCAGCATTGACGCGCCCATCCGGGCTGCCGCTGCCCCAGTCAAAGTCGATGGCGGTGTCATAACGCTGCAGCACCGGATCGCCGCCCAAGTCGCGGTTGTTGTAATAGCTGCCATACCAGCCGAAATCGCGCATTTCCCAGCGCAGGTTGACCAGCGCCACGCCTTTATCCTCAAAGTATTCCAGCCGCACCGTGTGCTCGCCCGGCGCCATAGGATAGTCGAGTTCCAGCGTGCGCCGTGAGCCGACTTGCCAACTCTCCAGTAACAGTTTGTCATCCACATAGAGTCGCAACCCATCATCTGCTTCGACGATGAAGCGATAGACGCCGCGATCAAAGTTGGCCGTCCGTCGCCAACTGACACTAAAGTCATCATTGGGCACCGAGGGATCGGGGGCCGCACTGCCCCAGTTGAAGCGCAATTCCTGATCCCCACGCACCAAAATCGGGTTCCCTTCCAAGCGGGGGTTGTCAAAGTAGCGCCCTTCCCACTGCCCACCACCGATCGGCGTCGGGGTGGCGTCCACGGTTGGCGCTGGCGTTGGCGTCGGCACCAAGTAGTCGAAGGTGGCACTGGCGCGCACGCGGAAATCTTGGGTCGCGACCAACAGGGCCAAACGGCCACTCTCCAGCGCCCGCCCATCCGGCCAGGTCGGGGGCATGACGAAATTCAACTGATAGTTGCCGCTGCCATCCGTCGTGGTGGACGCATAGCTGTTGGGCCGTGCCGCCGCGGCCACCTCACTGCTGACCAACCCAGCCAGATAGAGATCCACCTGGGTATGGGCGGGGAAACCGCCCCCGCTGATCGTGACGGCGGTACCGGCACTGCCCGCCGCTGGTTCAACGCGCGCCGAGGGATTGATCGTTGGCGTCGGTGTCGGGGCCAGATAATCAAAGACGGCGCTAGCCTGTTGGGCAAAGTTATTTGTTTCGGCCAAGATGAGCAGCAAACCGGCCTCTACCGGTGAATCGTCGGGCCAACGGCTAGGTATGTTAAAAGCAACCGTGAAGTAGCCGTTGTTATCTGCCGTCACCGCCGCATAGCGCACGTTGTCGCCGCCGCTGCCGATTTGGGCATCAAAGGTGCCCAGATGGACATTGACACTACCACCAGGCGCAAAGCCACCACCCTGTAACGTGACCCGTGTACCACCGCTGCCAGTTAAGGGGGTGACTTCGACAAAGGGATTCTGCGCCGGGACTGGGGTGGACGTGGGCGTGGGTGAAGGGATCGGCAGCGGGGTCGCCGTGGCTGCGGGGATCGGCGTTGGGGCCACGGTCGGGGTTGCCGTTGATACAGTTGGGGCAGTATATTCAAACAAGGTGTTGGCCCGCGCCCCAAAGTCCTGGGTGGCGACCAGTACCACCAAATCGCCCGTTAAGATCGGTTCACCACTGGGCCAGTTGGTCGGCAACCCAAAGAGCAAGGTGCCATTGCCATTGCTGTCGGTGGTGGCGGTTGCGTAACTTTGGGGTCGCTGCGTGGCGTCACTGGCACGCACTAGCCCGGCGAGATAGAGATCAACCTGGACATTGGCCGGGAAGCCGGTAACGGTGACGGTCGCCTGCGTGTTGGCACTACCACTCGCGGGGTTGATCGACGCCGCGGGACCTTGGCGGGCTGCGGTCGGTTGCCCACCGTCAGCCGGACCAGCTCCCCCGGCGGCGCTCACCAGTTCCTCGGCCGCGGCGACTTGTTCGGTCGCCACGGCCACCTGGAGCGCGGCCTCGGCGGTACTTTCGGCGGTGGTAAGCGGCAGCGTGTCACTCACCACGGCGGATGCCGCAGTCGATGCATCGGCCGCAGGGACGACTGTCGCTGGGACTTGGTCGGCAGGGGGGCGATTACAAGCAGTGAGCAGCAAAACAAAGATGAGGGGGCATGTCCACAGTAAGTATTTCAACGATTGCATAGCTACGTCCTAAGCGCAAGTGTCCCGATGGGACAGGAATTGGAAGAAATGTATTTACGCTAATGTCCCAGCGGGACACTTGATTTTAGCAACGATTATCTCTATTCTGCAATTACTCCCCGCGCCGTCGCACCCATTTTACCACTTCCACCGCCACCAATACCGTCAAACTGACGGCCAGGCTGATCCCTAGTTGGGAAGGTGTTAACGCCACCGTGTTAAAGATTCCCTGCAAGAAGGGCACATAGAGCAGCGCCATCTGCAGCAGAAAGGTGACCACGACGGCGACGACCATCAAGCGGTTGGAAAAGAGCCCGATCTCCCAGAGTGAATCATGCGTGGCGCGGATGGCGAGGGCATTGCCCATTTGCGCGATGGTGAGCGTGGTAAAGACCATGGTGCGCCAGACCTGGGTCTCAACCCCGGAAAGGAATGCCCAATAGCCAACGCCCAAGGAGACAATCCCCATGAGGATGCCCACCCAGAGAATATCTCGGCCCAGCCCACGGCTAAAGATCCCTTCGTTGGGCGGCACCGGTTTGCGCGCCATAATGCCATGTTCGCCCTTTTCCACCGCCAATGCCAGACCGGGCACCCCATCGGTCACCAGGTTGATCCAGAGAATCTGAATTGGGATCAGCGGCAAAGGCATGCCAATAAAGGGCGCCACCAGCATGACGAAAAGTTCGCCCGTGTTGCTGGAGAGTGTATAGCGGATAAATTTACGAATATTGTCATAGATCGTGCGCCCCTCTTCGACCGCGGCAACGATGGTGGCAAAGTTATCATCCAGCAACACCATATCCGCGGCCTCTTTAGAGACATCCGTGCCGGTAATGCCCATTGCAACGCCAATATCGGCCCGTTTAAGTGCCGGCGCATCGTTGACCCCATCGCCCGTCATCGCAACTACATGACCCTGGCTTTGCAGCGCATCGACAATGTTAAGCTTGTGTTCCGGTGAAACGCGGGCAAAGACCGAGACTTCACGCACCTGCTCTTTTAGCTGCGCGTCATCCAGTTTGGAAAGTTCGTAACCGGTGAGGCAGTGATCATTGTCGGTGATGCCAAGTTGTTGCGCAATCGAAAGCGCGGTCAACGGATGGTCGCCGGTGATCATGATGGGCCGGATGCCGGCACTGCGACAGCGGGCCACTGCGGCTTTGACTTCGTCGCGGGGCGGGTCCATCATCCCGATCATGCCGACAAAGGTCAGCTCGTGCTCCAGCGCTTCCACATCTTTGCCCGGCTTCTCATCAAGCAGGCGATAAGCTAGCCCTAAGACCCGTTGCCCACTCTGGGCGAGTGACTCGTTGCTCTGCTGAATACGATGGCGCAACGCTTCGTCAATCGGGATGCGCTCCTCGCCCAGCCAAACTTTGGTCGAACGTTCCAGCAGCACATCGACGGCACCTTTGGTAAAGGCAATGTAGTCACTGGGCAGGACAAAGGCATCGCTGTTGGCGGTGCCGTCCGGTTTGGGGGCCTGGTGAACCGTCGTCATACACTTGCGTTCAGAGGTAAAGGGCGCTTCCGCCACCCGTGGCCAGCGCGCTTCGAGCGTTTCCTTGGGCAGGCCAAATTCACCAGCCACGCGCACGAGCGCAGTTTCGGTCGGATCGCCCAGCAAGCTCGCTTCCCCGCTGCTTTCATCCCGATTGAGCGTTGTATCGTTGCAGAGTGCCGCGCCGCGTAACAGAATGCTCAAACTGCGCGCCAGCGGTTCGGCGGGTTCTACGTCTTCGGCTTGCGCAATCGCCGGACGCACCCCGTCCAACGCATCAACGGTCCGCTGTTCGCCGGCCACATCGAGCATGGTAACGGTCATCAGATTTTGGGTCAACGTCCCCGTCTTGTCCGAGCAGATGGTGGTGACAGAACCGAGGGTCTCCACCGCCGGCAGCTTGCGGATCAAGGCGTGGCGACGCAACATACGCCGTGAACCCAAGGCCAGCGCAATTGTCACCATGGCGGGTAGCCCTTCGGGCACCGCGGCCACGGCCATACTGATCGCGGTGAGAAAAAGTTCCTGCACGACGGTACTCTGGAAGAGGCGGCCCCACACGTTTTGGCCGCTCGCCCAGATTTCGCGCACTTCTGTACTGGTTGCCAAGCCAACGATAAAGACAACCCCAATAATCGCCAAGGCCACCCAGGCCAAATTTTTGCCCAGCCGGGCCAAACGAGCCTGGAGCGGGGTTTGCGTCTGTTGAACCTCTTGCAGCAGGTTGGCGATGTTGCCCAGCTCAGTCGCCATCCCGGTGGCGGTGACCACGGCTGTCCCGCGGCCATAGCTGACGATGGTGCCCATAAAGAGCATGTTTTTGCGATCACCAAGCGCGACCGCGTCAGCCTCGACCCCCTCAATCGCGTCAGTGCTCTTCTCGACCGCCTCCGATTCACCGGTGAGCGCCGCTTCTTCCACCTTCAGCCCATTTACCTCGATCAGGCGCGCATCGGCGGGGGCCAGATTACCAGCTTCGAGCTGGATGATATCGCCAGGGACCAGTTCGCGCGCCGAAACTTCCTGGACTTTACCCGCGCGCCGGACACGTACATTGGGCACGGCCAACTTTTTGAGTTCGGCAATCGCGCGTTCGGCGCGGAATTCCTGCGACACGCCAAGGACGGCATTGAGAATGACGATGGCGATGATTACCACCGTATCCTCCACCTCGCCGATAAAACCAGAGATGATGGCAGCGATGATCAGCACGATCACCATGGCGTCGGAGAGTTGCTCCAGCAAGATCTGCCAGGGGCTTTTGACCCCTTTTTCGACCAATTCGTTCGGCCCATATTCGGCGAGCCGGCGTTTGGCCTCCGCTTGATCCAGCCCTTGCGCACGGTCAGTCGTGAGCGTGGCCAGGGTGTCATCCGTCGTTTGTAAGTACCAATTTTTATTCATGCGTTGCGTCGATTGTGTGATGGTTACTGATGAATTTCGATGCACTGTTGGCTATTTTAGCACAAAATGTGTGGAAGCATTTGTACCTTAAATAGGAGAGGTAAGCAATCAATCGATATACATCTTTCTGGTTCATTGGTAGCCATACATTTCTGCATTGGCAGTCGATGCGGGCCAACAACACGATACTTCGCCACTTGGGTAGTGTTAATCTTCACCACATAGCGGGTGACAAAGGTAGAAATAGCTAGTAGGCTAAGGTAGAAACTCAATTTGGGCATTGAGCGTACTGGTAATTAGCAGATTTTCACTGGCCCGTCCGCAGTTGATGGGGTGAGCCGTCGTGTACTAGTGATTGTCAATCAGCGCGAAGGATAACAGCTGATCTGCCTTGATTTTTGATAACAATTTGTTAAGTTTAAGTAAGGCAAGGGGTGTTATGATGCAAGAACAAAAGTGGTCGCAAGACAAGCTATGGTGGGGACTTTTATTAATTGCGGCGGGCATCTTCTTCCTGCTGCAAAACATGGGGATTTTTGTTGCGGTCAGTGCGTTACTGGCCATGGCAGGGTTTGCGCTTGGTGGCCTGGCCTTTTTGGTTGTCTTTATGACTCAGCCGACCGGGCGTTGGTGGGCAGCGATTCCCGGTTGTACCCTACTTGGGTTGGCTACCACGATTTTTGTGGACACATATGCGCCGAATTTTTTAGAACCACTGGCCGGTTCGGCCTTTTTGGGTTCGATTGGGGTCGGTTTTGCCCTGGTCTACCTGGCCAATCGCTCGCTTTGGTGGGCGATTATTCCTAGCGGGGTACTCAGCACATTAGCCGTAGTTGCTGCGCTTGATGAAGTCGGCAATGAGGGGATAGAGACCGGTGGCATCTTTTTCTTGGGGTTGGGTTTAACTTTTCTGCTCGTGGCGATCCTACCACATCCTGGGGAAGAGCGTCTCACGTGGGCTTTTATTCCTGCCACGGTGCTCATGGTATTGGGCGCTTTTATCGGCAGCGGCTTTGAAGCCTATTTCAATTTGCTCTGGCCGGTGATTTTGATCTTGATTGGCATTTTTTGGGTAATCCGGAATGCGGTACGGCCAAGGTAGTTTTTGCATATCTATACTTGGCTCTGGCACAAATTAACTCTTTTTACACTGAAGAAAGGCTTAATTTGTGCCAACCGCCAGTATATGTTTTAACGGGGGCAGCCATGCAAGGAACAATGTACGGTTATAACACTGAAAAAAAAGTTGAGAAGAAGCGGACAAGCCTCTTTGGGCCCATCGTGTTGATCGGATTGGGCATCCTCTTGTTGTTGAGCAATATTGGTGCCCTGGACTTGGATTTCTGGCAACTGCTCTTTCGTTTCTGGCCGATCTTTCTGATCGCAGCCGGCTTGGATATTCTCTTTGGTCGCCGGGCAAATGGTGGCGTGCTGATTGTGCTGATGCTGCTCTTGGGTTTGGTCTTTGGCGGGATCTGGTTAGGCTATGTGGATGCGGCCCCCTTTGAGGATGTACAAGGGGAAACGTTCAGCCAGCCGCTGGATGGGGCAAGTCGTGCCATTGTGACAATTGCGTCGAGTATGAGCAAGATGAAGATTGGGGCCGGCAGTAATAGCAGTGAGTTGGTTGAAGGGACAGTTGCTTTACATCATAATGAGGAACTAACCAAAGACTTTACGATTAACGGCGCAGTTGCCAGTTATACACTGTCCAGTGATACACGCAGCTTTATTCTGCCCACCTTTGGCAGCGATGCGGACGGGCTCTGGGAACTGCGGCTGAATCGTGATCTGCCGATTGAATTGGCTGTCTCTACTGGCGTTGGTTCAGCGACATTGGATCTCACCGCCCTCGCTATTGCAGATTTACAGGTTAACGCCGGCGTGGGCAAGGTATCGATCACACTGCCCGCCCAGGGGGTCTTTGCGGCAAAAATTCAAGGCGGTGTCGGTGAGATCACTGTGCTCATTCCCGACACCTTGGCCGCAAACATTGATGCCCAGGCTGGTCTGGGTAGTGTCCGGGTTGAAGGTGACTATGTGCGACAGGATACCCTTTATACTTCGCCCAATTACGCCAGTGCAGCAAACCGGGTTGATTTAGTGGTGGAGGGCGGCATTGGGGCGCTAACGGTGCGACAAGTTACCCAAGAGTAGTCTACCTTCAGCTGGCTGGGTCGATTAGCCCCAGCATAAATTTATGCTATTCATCAATCTATAGCTCCTGCCAAACGCTGTCCGTAAATAACGGACAGCGTTTTTAATTTCGGCTTGTCTATTCCTTATGGTATTCTACAACGCTTATGCAAAGGTTTGTTACGATTTTGTACGGATATGTCTGTTAGTGCGCAACTTTTGTCACGGCAGTGTGTTCTCTTTTTTAGTCTTTCGTGCAGTTAGTGCAAAGATTCGAACTTTCGCTTTGCTCATTAGCAAAGCGTATATTCGTTTCAGCTTGATTACACGCTTATCATGGCATTATTAAATTTATGATCGCCCGGTGCGCCGGGCCTTTTTGCAGGTAAAAGGAATATGGCAAGTTATCAGTCTACAGAGAATGAACAACCGGTCAATGGTCAAGCAGAGCACCAAAACCGTGCGTATCAACCACTCCGGGTTGTGATTACCGGCATGGGGGCCATCACGCCAGTCGGGTTGTCAGTGGCAGAAACGTGGGACGCGCTAACGGCCGGGCGTTCTGGGGTTGATCAGATCACCCGCTTTGATACCAGCGAATTGCGCACCACCTTTGCCGCCGAAGTGCGCAATTTTGATCCCACCAACTACATGGAACGCAAAGAGGCGCGCCGGCTTGACCTCTATATGCAATATACGCTGGCCGCCACCAAAGAGGCCATTACCGATGCCGCCCTTAAATTCGAAGATGAGGATTGCGAGCGCATTGGCGTTGTCATTGGCAGTGGCGTGGGTGGTATCCAAACGATCTTGGAAGGTCAGGAGACGGCGGCGGCGCGTGGGCTGCGCAAGATCAGCCCCTTCCTCGTCCCCAATATGTTAGTCGATAGCGCCGGCGGACGCGTGGCGATCGAATATGGGCTGCTTGGCCCCAATCACGGCGTGATCAGTGCCTGTGCCACCGGCACGTCGGCGGCCGGCGAAGCCTTTGAGATCCTGCGGCGCGGTGATGCCGATGTGATGATCACCGGCGGCTCTGAAGCTGCGATTAATCCTTTGATTATGGCTGGGTTTGATATGACTGGCGCATTAAGTCAACGCAACGATGACCCGCAAGCGGCCTGTCGCCCTTTTGACCGTGATCGCGATGGTTTTGTCGTTGGTGAGGGCAGCGCAATTTTAGTCATGGAGACAGAGGCACATGCGAACGCGCGTGGTGCTCATATTTATGCGGAAGTAATCGGTTTTGGCAGCAGCGCGGATGCCTATAATATGGTCGCTCCGGATCCTGCCGCACGCGGGGCGATGCACGCCATGCGCATGGCCTTGCGCAAAGCCGCTGCCTATGGGGTTGCACCGACCGATATCAACTATATCAATGCGCATGGCACCTCCACCCGCTTAAATGATGCCGTCGAAACATTGGCCATCAAACAGGTGCTCGGCGAGCATGCCTATAATGTGAATATTAGCAGCACCAAGAGTATGATGGGTCACATGTTAGCTGGTGCGGGGGCCATTGAAACGATTGTGTGTGCCAAGGTGGTACAGTCCGGGATCATCCCACCCACGATTAATTTACACAACCCTGATCCTGAATGCGATCTGAACTATACACCGCTGACCGCGCAACGGGCTGATGTGCGGGTCACCTTAAGCAATAGTTTTGGCTTTGGTGGCCATAACGCGTGCATCATGTTACGGCGCTATGCGTAACTGAGGCGTCCTCGGCAAGGAGCAACTGGGAGAGTGTAGGATGACCGAAAATTACGATGTAAAAACAACCGCAGAGAATCGTGTCAATGGGAACCACCGCAATGGCTATCATAAGGTGCCCGACGCGAAAGCACCCGTAACAAAAGCCCCCGCCGCGAAAGCACCCGAGGTTGAAGCGGTCGAGGCGACGCCGCCGACGGACGAACGGCGCTATGCCCAGATCGTTGGTTGGGGCTATCATGTCCCCAACAAGATCATTACCAATCATGATTTGGAACAGATTGTCGATACAACCGACGAGTGGATTCGCAGCCGGACCGGCATTGAAGAGCGGCATGTGGCGGCCGATCCCAAAGAGACTACAGCCACGCTGGCTACCGCCGCGGCCCGCAAGGCGCTGGAAGTGGCGGATGTGCATCCGAGCAAAGTAGATCTCATTATTTGTGCCACTAGCTCACCAGAGCATATTTTCCCTGCGACGGCCTCGATTGTCCAAGATGCGATTGGCGCAACCAATGCCGGGGGCTTTGATCTGAGCGCGGCTTGTTCCGGCTTTGTCTATGCGCTGAGCATGGCTCGCGGTCATATTCTGGCCGGTGATGCTGAGTATGTGCTGGTTATCGGGGCCGAGACGTTGAGCCGCATTGTTGACTGGACCGATCGCAATACGTGTGTGCTCTTTGGCGACGGTGCCGGCGCGGTCCTGGTGGCCGCCAGCGATGTGCCGGGCGGGATTATGGCAGTCGAATTGGGCAGCGATGGCTCTGGTGCAAACACGTTGAGCGTGCCGGCCGGCGGCAGTGCCCTTCCAGCCAGTTTGGAGACGGTCAGCAGCGGTAGCCACTATATCAAGATGGATGGTAAGGCTGTTTTCCGCTTTGCGACACGCGTCATGGCGCAGGCAACCCACCGGGTGCTTGAACGCAGTGGGTTAACCATTGATGATGTTGATTTGGTCGTGCCGCATCAGGCCAACATCCGCATTATCCAGAATAGCGTGATGAATCAACTCAAGATTCCGGTGGAGAAGGTGTTGATCAACGTACAGCGCTATGGCAACACGAGCACGGCCAGCATTCCGATTGCGCTGTGTGAAGCAATTGAAGCAGGCAAAGTCAAGCCAGGCAATAATCTGGTCTTTGTCGGCTTTGGTGGTGGCCTGACCTGGGCAGCCTGTACCGTCAAGTGGAGCGTGCCTGTCGAGCGCAAAGAGGCGAATTGGTGGAAAAATTACCGCCGCCAGGCAACCTATCAGGCCGCAGCGGCCCGCAGTATGTGGAAGCGCGCAGTCCGTTGGGTCTACGAGGTTTGGCCCGCGGATCCGGAAGATCTCCCGACCCGTACCAGTGAGCCGGCCGTACCGCCCCCCACCCCAGAAAATACCCTACAAAGCTAACGCTGCGCATTTGCGTTCATCACCCTACCTTACCCCTACGGTTTGTTATGCAAGGGAGGAAACTGAGACCCCAGTAAGTTCTCCTCCCTTCACAACCGCTTCCGCTTTGTTGATTTCATGCTCCGCATTTTTCCCCTTACGCGTAATCCTGTTATAATTTGGCATAATGTATACCAAAAATTACGTTTTTTCGGCGAGTATACTGTATACCCTCGGGCATACCTTTGGGCACAGACTCATTTTGAAAGAACATAAACCAATACCGTTTCTTGCCTGGACAGAGGAATCGTGCAAAGACGAAAACTGAACCGAGCTTGGGAGACGTTGCGGTCGATGCCGATGCCGGCCATTGCATCGGATCGCCTGGTGGATTTGCACAATGATTTGACTCACTATGATACGACCATTGCCAAACAGATGCGCGAGTTTCTGCGTGGCAAGTCGATCAACCGCAGTGAAGTGCGAATCGATATGGAGTTAGAGGAAGCGCTGCGCTCTTTCAAGACTGAAAGTCCGGCAGAAGTTGAATGTCGCCGAGAGTTGCTGCGCTACAAACGTCGGATTGATGATGTCATTCGGGAGCTATTGCGCATCAGCAGCGGTCTGTTGAATGGCGACCACGATGATGAGCAGTCAGTTGTTTCCCTCTTTGAAGAAAATTCTTAACCAACAAAAAGCCGCTACTACTAGGTAGCGGCTTTTTGTTGCACCAGTCTGATGGTTAAGCCATGCGCCGATTCGCGCGCGCACACACCTCATTGCCCAACAGCAGCAGTTTAACCCCTAAATTGCCTCCGGCTTTGTATGGCGATAGGGGCCACGATTTTCGGGCGGGAAGAGCAGGGCAATGCGCTGCATAATCTGCTCGGCCAGTTGATCGAGGTGACGCCGCCGGTCATTATTGTGTAGGGTAGTCTCGACCGTGAGGGGACCAAACGCTTGGCCGATACGCATGGTGACATTCGTACGCCGCCAGCGCAAGATATTGGGCAGAATCTTTTCCGTACCCAACAAAGCGACCGGCAAAATACGCGCTTGACTTTGTAAGGCTAAATAGGCTGTGCCTGGCTCGGCATGCGTCAACTGGGCATCGTGGCGCGAGATAAAACCATAGTCATCTTCGATAATGGTTTCGCCGCGGGAACGGCGTTCGGCCAGCCGGGGGTCGATCCCCCCTTCCGGGAAGATGGCAACCGCCTGCCCCTGCTTCAGCCGGGTAATCGCTGCGCTGAGTGCTTTGCGATCAACACGACCGCGCCAGATCGGGATGCCGTGGAAAGCACGCATAAACATACGCACAAACCAGAAGCGCTGCGATTCGCTAGCGACCATAAAGGCGGGCTGAAAGGGCAGACACAAGGTCAGGAGCGGTGCATCAAACCAACTAAAGTGGTTTGCGATCACAATCACCCCCCCATCCTTGGGCACATTCTCTAGCCCATCCACCTTCAGATTGAGCAAAAGACGAAATGCCAATCGCCCAAAGAGTAAGAGCGACCACCCCAAAATAAAATTAGAAATTCCCTTAACCGGCTGCATATTTTCTCTTCTATCCTCCCACCACTGCCATTTGATCAAAACTGTCAGCTTTATTTACTGGGTTTATTTACTGCGTAACAAAGTCCGCTCTATTCTACCATAGATCATTAGGCAAATGGTTACATTGCAGTTACTAGGCGGCATTCCATTGATTGGGTGCGTCCCAAGAAAGGGGCCAGTCGCACGACGTCCCCAGCACAGGCGAAACATTGGTTCGTCTGCGGACCATTTCCTCGCCTGTGCCGGGGACGTTTACCCCAAAATTGGGACGCCCCCCATTGATTTATCCCCTTGCAACGGACACAATGCAGTGCTACAATTAATATGCTATGCGCAGCGTTCCCTACGGCGAATCGTCGTCACGTTGCCGCCTTTTCCCGTCTGCTCACCGAAAAGACGACACTTGTCCCAGATCACCGATCAACGCTACGCCGTTGTTCGCCACTTTGCCTGCACGCCACTTACCTTGTCGAAGGTTAGGGCGGCCCAAGGTTGACGACCCTTTCATTTTCCAGCATCTCATTCTTATATAAACGCTGAGAACCATCATTGGAGGGCGAAAATGTCGCAAAGTTACAATGGCAAAATTCTACATGTCGATCTGACCGCTGGCCGACACTGGACCGAAGCGCTGAGTGAACAGCTTTACCGGCGCCATCTGGGTGGGGGCGCGCTCTCCACCTATTTTATGTTGCGCGATCTCAAGCCGGGAATCGACCCCTTAGGGCCAGAGAATGAGCTGATCTTTATGACCAGCGTCATCAATGGGCTGCCCTTGTCCGGTGCCAATCGCTATACGGCTGCGGCCAAGTCACCGTTGACCGGCGGCTTTGGCGAATCGGAGGCAGGCGGCTACTGGGGGCCAGAGCTCAAACGCACCGGCTTTGACGGCATTATCGTGCATGGTCGGGCCGAAAAACCTGTCTATCTGCTTGTCAGTGGCGGCGAGTGCGAAATCCGCGATGCCAGCAAATATTGGGGCCAACTGGCCGGCGAAGTACAGGATGGCCTGGAGGAAGAGCTGGGCGACAAACGGATCTGCGTCCTGCAAACCGGGGTTGGCGGCGAAAATGGGGTGCTCTATGCGGCGATTGTCAACCAGTTGCGCCATTTCCACGGGCGGGCTGGGTTGGGCGCGGTGATGGGCAGCAAAAATCTCAAAGCGATTGTCACGCGCGGCCGCGAACGGGTCGCCCCGGAAAACCGCGAAGAGGCGAATGGCGTCATCAAGTGGTTCCGCGAGAACTATGACCAAGAGACTGACGGGATGCACCTCTATGGCACCGCGGGCGGGGTTGGTGGCCTGGATCGCGATGGCATTCTGCCCACCAATAACTTTCGCAACGGCTCCTTTGCCCAAGCCAGCGCCATTACCGGCCAGACCATGGCCAATACGATTTTGGTCAACCGCGGCACCTGTTTCTCCTGTGGCGTGGCCTGTAAGCGCGAAGTTGATGTGCCCGAACGGGGCGTTTCGGCCAAGTATGGCGGCATGGAATATGAAGTCATCGGTGCCCTCGGCTCGCTCTGTGGCGTCGGTGATCTGGCCGCCATTGCAGAGGCCTCGCAGTGGGTCAACCGCTATGTGCTGGATGGTATCTCTACCGGCGTCTCGATTGCCTTTGCCATGGAATGTTACGAGAATGGTATCATCGGCAAAGAAGATACCGATGGCATTGAGCTCACCTGGGGCAACGCCGACGCCATGATCGCGATGATTCACAAGATTGCCCGCCGTGAGGGCTTTGGTGATGTGCTGGCGGATGGCGTAAAACGGGCCGCGGCCAAGATTGGGCGTGGGTCCGAACGTTTCGCCCTGCATGTCAAGGGTCAAGAGTTACCCATGCACGAGCCACGCGGCAAACGCAGCCTGACCCTGGCCTATGCCGTCTCGCCGACGGGGGCTGATCACATGGAAGCGATCCATGATCCCTCGTTTGAGGGGCTTGGCGTGGTTGACAATGGGCTGAGCGAAGCGGGGTTGCTGGAGCCGGTTGATCGCATGGATCTGGGACCAAAGAAGGTTCACGCCTTCTACTATGCCCAGGCGATTTGGAGCCTCTATAACAGTGTCGGCATGTGTGACTTTGTCGGCATCCCGATTGGGTCGCTCAAGCTCAAGCAGCTCTGTGACTATGTCAACGCCGCCACCGGCTGGGACATGAGCCTGTGGGAGTTGCTCAAGGTCGGGGAACGCGCCAACACGATGGCACGCCTTTACAATCAGCGTGAAGGCTTCACTAGCGCCGATGACAATCTGCCCCAGCGCATCTTTGAACCGCTGCAAAATGGCAAACTCGAAGGGGTTGCCATCGATCCCACTGAGTTCCAACAAGCGTTGCAGATGTACTATCAGATGGCCGGTTGGGATAGTGCGGGGGTCCCCACAAAGGGCAAATTGGCGGAATTGGATCTGCTCTGGGCGAGTGCATAAGTAGAGAAATAAACGGCACTGATAACGATGAAAAGCAGTCGTGTGGTCGTGTGGTCGCGTCATAGGGACACACCACCAAAACACCACGCGACCACGCGACTAAATGACGCTTTACAAACCAGTCGTCGGTGCCAAGATCCGACCCATCGCCTCAATCACGGCGATCAGATTGCGCTGCGAAAGCCCGGTACCCTGCGTCACCGTGAGCGTGTTGCCGGCCAGCGGATCACCCGCAGGATCGAGGGAAGAGATGACGATGACAGGAATCGGGGCAATCAGTGGGTCGAGGGCTTTTTCCTCCAGCACCTGAAAACCGCTCATGCCTGGCATCATCAGGTCGAGCAGCAGCACATCGGGCCGTCGGCTGCGCAACATGTCCAGGGCGCGGCGACCATTAGTCACCTGGAGGATGGCATAACCCTGACCATCGGAGGCAAGCATACGCGCGAAGAGGTGCAGCTCATCCTCTTCGTCATCAACGACCAACACCGTTTTGATGGTCGGCCCCAACCGCGCTAACGCCGCCAACAGTTGCTCACGCGTGAGCGGCTTGATCAGATATTCGACAACCCCCAGCCGCCGCGCCGCTGCCTGTTCACCCGGCAGCCAGCAGGTGATGACCGGTGTGCCAAAGGGTAAACTGCTCAGCGCATCTTTGGCCAAGGCGGCTAGCGGTGAACTGTTGATGACCACGGCCTGCGCGGGCGAGCGTTGCACCGCCGCCAGCGCAGTTGCGAGGTCAGCACATTGCTCAATTTCGGCCGCGGGCAAGTGCCGTTCCAGCAGCCGCGGCAGGGTGGCCTCTGGATCGACGACCACAAAACGTTCGGTCAAGGTAGGCACCGGTGCCAATGAACGGCGGGTACGCAGGCGAAACCCCATGGGATCATCAGGGTTGATCGCACGCAGAACGTTTTGACCGCCAGCTCCACCACCGCGTTGACTGACCTCGGTCGCAATCTGAGCCTGTTCCACGGGCAAGGTAAAATAGATGGTCGTACCCACCCCCAGCGTGCTCTCCAACCACATGCGCCCACCATGCATCTCGACAAATTGTTTGCTAATGGTGAGGCCAAGGCCACTGCCCCCAGATTGGCGGCGCGTTGAGACATCAGCCTGTTGAAACGGCTCAAAGATCCGCATCTGATCCTCTTGGGGAATACCGGCCCCCGTATCGGCGACACTGATCACCACTTCCTGGGGTTGCAACGCACAGCGCAGGATCACCCCGCCCTGCGCTGTGAAACGACCGGCGTTGCCCAGCAAGTTGATCATCACCTGGCGGATGCGCGTCTCGTCACAGTAGAGCGGCGGCAAAGGTGTCCCACCCCCTGTAGTGATAAATTCATGCTGTAGATAAAGCCCACGCGCATCAAAAAAGCCTTTGACGACCGCCAGTGCTTCCTCGATCAGCCGTTGTAGATCAACATGCGTGCGCCGCAAGGCCATACGTCCCGCCTCGACCTGGCTTAGATCCAGCACATCGTTGACCAGGGTAGAGAGATGCTCGGCGTTACGGCGGATGGCAGCAATATCGGTCAGCAGGGGACCAGGCAAGCGCCCACCATAAACCTGCGGCGAAAGGGCAATCACATCGGCAAAACCGATGATCAGATTGAGGGGGGTGCGCAATTCGTGGCTCACATTGGCGACAAACTCGGTTTTGGCCTGGAGCGCTTCTTCGGCAATTCGTTCGAGGGCTTTAAGCCGGTTGGAGAGGCGTGTCAACTCCTGGTTGGCCTGGATCAAATCGGCGCGCGATTGGGCCAGTTCGAGCTGCTGTTCGCGCGCCTCGTCCAGATTTTTACGGGCGGCGTCAAAGCTGGTAATCGACCACTGCGCCACCGTTAACAATTCGCTACGGGCGGCCCAGGCCAATAGCCCGTTAAAGGCTGCGGCCACGCTGATCAGCAGCGCAGTATTCACCGGTAATGGTGCGCCGAGCAGACTAGTGGTTGCGACCCACAGAAAAGCCGTCACCCCAGCCGTCACCACCAAGCCGGCCCAGCCGCTGATGGTCATCACAGCCACCAGCGGGAAGATACTGCTTAAGAAGAGGAGCGCGGGATCGCGCAGCAGCCAACTGCCTAGCCCCAGGGCGAGCAACATACCCAACAGCCAAAGCCCCAACGCGGCCAGGTAGTGGGGCGTCAACAGCCAATAGGCCAGACCAAAGAGCAGCCCGATCAGCAAGATGACACCCATTAGGCCGACGATTCGCGCGCCATCCCAACCGGTTGTAAAAAAAAGCGCGCAGAGCAACCAGCCAACAGCACTCACCGCCAATAACTTGCGCACCGTCGCGCGCAACAACTCGTGAATTGTCGCCGCCTGCGTGGTGTCACGGGCCTGCAACGTTCGTGCTAATTGCCACATGGTTTGCTTTCTTGGGTAAAACGTGATGCGTAAAACGTGATGCGTGAAACGTGAGATCGGGAGATGCGCTGGCACCTTCACGTTTTACGCATCACGCATCACGTTTCACGTTTCACGTTTTTATTATCCCCTCACCCCACCCAACGCGCCAACGTCTGCAAAAATTGCTCCTGGGTTACTGGTTTTTGCAAAAAAGCGTTGGCACCGAGGGCCAGGGCCAGTTCGGCGACGGGGAGGATGGTACAGATGACAATCGGGATGGCGGCGGTGGCGGGGTCGTGCCGTAGTTCGCTAAGAATCTGCCAGCCATCGACATTGTGCATCATCACATCGAGAAGAATGACGGCCGGCTGCAGCTCTGCGGCCAGCGGCGCGGCATGGGCGGCGTCGCTGGTACCAGTGAGTTGATAAGGCGAACCAACCACATAGCGTTGTTGCAGTTCAAGCCAATCAGTGTTGTCATCAATCACGAGGATCGGCAAGGGGGTAAGGGAAGGCAGCGACAGGGTGGCGACAAACCCAGTCGTGGCCATGCGCGGTGCAATCAGTTCGGCTCCATGAAAGTGGGCCACCGCTTCGGCGGTCTGTAAACCGGCCAATTCTTTTTCAGTGAGTGCAGCCTGGGGCTGGCCGGCGTGACTGATCACACTAATCGTCAAACGGCGCGACCCTTGGGTCGCCGTAATAGTGAGGGGTAGTGAGCCCGCTCGCCCAATCGCAATGCTCAGCACCGTGGGCAAAATGCTGCGCAGCAGTAGCGGCGGGACAGGATGGTCAGCCAATGCCGGCGCGATATCGAGCTGTAAGGGCACCTGCCACTGGTCAGCCAGCGGACGGACCAATTGTTGCACCATCGCCAGGGCAGCACGCAGCCCAATCGGCGCTTCGGCTGCACTCTTTTTCAACCAGAGTAATTCCGCGCTAAGCGCGTGATCGGTGACCGGCGCGTCACGGGTGGGTAAGGGCGCGGTGGTTTGGGGCGCAGGTTCAGCCGTGACCGGTGAACCGTTCTGATCAAGGTGGGGCAACAACTGTTGGGCCAGCACCTCCAGCGCCACCCGCTGTTCACGCCGCAACTGGCGCTCGCTGATGCCTAATTGGGTGGCGACCGCCTCGCGACTCAATTGGCGGATATATTGAAAGTGAAGAATATCATAAACCCGCCAGGTGCGCGACTGGGGGGGCGCATCTGCATCCGGTTTAAGGGCGCGAATCGCGGCGGTCAGCGCGGTTTGTAAGGCGGTCGCACTATCGAAGTGCTCATCCAAGCCCAGCAAGTCTACCAACGGACTACTGCGCAGGTGGACCGGGTCATAGAGATAATGCAGCGCACTGCGCAGGGCAGCGATGAGTTGTTCGTGTGTTACTTGGGTCACAGGTTAATCCGTGGCGATGGACGACTGACGACTGACAATCCGGCGGCTGAGCGGGTTACGAATCCCCTAATCGCCAGCCCTGGTCAAAAGTTGGCCGGAAGTTGACCGGAATTATATGCTATTTCCGAAAAAGTACAGTACAATTATCTACAATTCTCCACCCATCACCAAACGGCCATTGCCAAACGGTTAGTGACAAACGAATATTGTATACGAGCGGTTGTCATCATTTAACATTTTCACCCGTGTAGAAAATGCTAAATGGTAACAGCGCCAAGTATCTAACGTATCGGGAAGTGCAAGGAACATTCGCGCATGTCTACTTCTCCAACCAAGCCGGTTTCTGGGCCGGTTTCCGGGCAAACGGCGACGGCATTGGCGTCCGCTGAGTTAGCCGCCCGTTTAACCGCCATCAAACAGCCATCACCGTGGCGGCTGGCGCAGCGCAGTCTGCGTCGTTATTGGCAGCTCTATCTGATTATGCTGCCGGCGTTGCTCTACTTTTTCATCTTTCGTTACATCCCCATGGCGAACGCGGTGATCGCGTTTAAGAATTATAACGTGGTTGCCGGCATTTGGGGCAGCCCGTGGGCCGGCTTCAGGCATTTTGACCTCTTCTTCAGCAACCCTGTCTTCTGGAATCTGCTGCAGAATACATTGGAGCTAAGCATCTACAGCCTGATCGTTGGTTTCCCGATCCCCATTTTATTGGCGATTGGACTCAACGAAGTGCGCAGCGGCCTCTTCAAACGTGCAGTCCAGATGGTGACCTACGCCCCCTACTTTATCTCAACGGTGGTGCTGGTCTCGATGATCATGTTGTTGATGGCCCCACGGCTGGGCGTAATCAACCTTGGGTTACAGTGGCTGGGTTTACCCGCGATCAACTTTTTAGGGCGGCCCGACCTCTTTTCCTCGATCTATGTCTGGTCTGGCGTCTGGCAGAATAGTGGCTATGCGGCGATTGTCTATCTGGCGGCGTTGGCCGGTGTAGACCCGCAACTTTATGAGGCGGCCAGAGTAGATGGAGCTTCGCGCTGGCAGAAGATTGTCAACATCGATCTGCCCGGCATTATGCCCGTCGCCGTGATTCTGTTGATTCTGAGTGTGGGCAGTCTGCTGGCGATTGGCTTTGAAAAGGTCTATCTGTTGCAAAACCCGCTCAACCTCAGTTCGTCGGAGATTATCGCCACCTATGTCTACAAGATTGGCCTGCTCAACGCCAACTTTAGTTTCGCCACCGCGGTCGGCCTTTTTAACTCGGTGATCAACATGATACTGCTGGTGGCGGTGAACAGCTATGTCAAGCGGGTATCGGAGATGAGTCTATGGTAACGCAGCCGCCAGTCACCCAACAACGGGGCACCTCACAACGAGTCACTAAACAACATACCACCCGTATCCGTGAATCCGGCAACGACCGCCTCTTTTTGTTTGGCGTTTACAGCTTCCTGTTGATCATCTTTATCCTCGTGTTGTATCCACTGGTCTATGTGGTTAGCTCTTCGTTTAGCAGCCCAGCGGCGGTCTCATCGGGGCGGGTCTGGCTCTGGCCAGTGGAATTCACCTTGCGCGGCTACGAAGTTGCCTTTAGCAACCCACAGATTATCACAGGCTATGGCAATTCGCTCTACTACACCTTCTTCGGCACGCTGATCAGCGTCATCGCCACCGTCTTGGTCGCCTATCCGCTCTCACGGCGGGGCCTGTATGGGCGCAATACGATCATGCTTTTTATCACCTTTACCATGATCTTTTCCGGCGGTTTGATCCCGACCTATCTGGTGGTGAAAAATCTAGGCATGCTCGATACGCGCTGGGCGTTGATCATTCCACAGGCGGTCGCCGCGTGGCAAGTGATTATTGCCCGCACCTTTTTCCAGGTGACGATCCCAGAAGAGTTGGCCGAAGCCGCGGCGTTGGATGGCTGTAGCGACCTGCGCTTTCTCTGGTCTGTGGTGATTCCGCTTTCCAAACCGATCATCGCGGTACTCGTGTTGATGTATGCGGTCGGGCAGTGGAACGCCTACTTTGACGCCCTGCTTTATCTCAAATCCGACGAGTTGCAGCCGTTGCAGTTGGTGTTGCGCAGCATCTTGATCCTGAACACCACGACCAGCGGCTCGATGGAAGCGTCGGTGATGATCGAGCGCCAACAGATGGCCGACCTGTTAAAGTATTCGCTAATTGTCGTCGGCAGTCTCCCGGTCTTGCTGATCTATCCCTTTGCCCAACGCTATTTCGTGCGCGGCATGTTGATCGGCTCAATTAAAGGCTAGTCAATGGTGAATTGTCCAGGCGGGTTATAGACGCGGATTTGGGTAACGCGGATTGTAGGAGTACACATCACGAGCCGGTAAATCCGTGTTACCTAAATCCGTGTTACCTAAATCCGTGTTACCCAAATCCGTGTCTGTAAATCGCGACCGAATCATTTACCATTTTTATCCCCATTATTTCAAGGATTACGCAAGGAGAAGAACCGTATGAAGAAACAAAGACTTTCGTTCTATCTTGGCCTGCTTGTTGTGCTGAGCATGTTGTTGGCCAGCTGTGCCCCAACGGGCGGTGCGCCGGCAGCCGAAGCCCCAGCCGGCGGCGAAGCGGACGCGGGCGCGGATGGTGCCGTCACCATCCGTATTTTCTCGCCGCAAAGCCCGACCACCGATCTGGCCACCAACTCGTTTACCCTGGAAGCGCAGGAGCAATTTGGCATCAACTTCGTCTGGGAAACGACGACGATGGATGGCAATGCCGCCAAAGAAAAGCGCCAGATCTCGCTGGCCAGCGGTGACTACCCCGATCTCTACATGTTGATTCCGTGGGTCGATCAATTCTCACAGACCGACCTGCTCCGCTACGGTCAACAGGGCGTCGTCCTGCCGCTCAATGACCTGATCGAGGCCCATGCACCGAATGTTAAGGCCGCGCTCGACGCCTATCCCTACTTCAAGGCGATGGCGACCGCCCCCGATGGCAACATCTATGGGCTGCCGCAGTTGATTGAGTGCTACCACTGCTCCTTCCCCAACAAAATGTGGGTCAACACCAAGTGGCTCGACGCGTTGGGCATGGAAATGCCAACCACCCTTGACGAGTACAAGGCCATGTTGGAAGCCTTCAAAAATGACGACCCGAATGGCAATGGGGCGGCCGATGAAGTGGCCCTGAGTGGTTCGACCGAAGATTATGGCGTGCGCGTCATTCCCTTCCTGATGAATGGTTTTGTCTACAACGACGACCGCACTTACTTAATCCTCAATGAGGGCAAAGTGGAGACCGTTGCCACGACGCCCGAATGGAAAGAAGGGCTCACCTTTATTAAGGGCCTGGTTGACGAAGGGCTGATTGACCCTGGCGCGTTTACTCAGAATGCCGAAGCCTTTAAGAAGATTGGCGACAATGCGGATGCGCAACTCTTGGGTGCCGGCGCAGGGATGCACCCGGCGATCTTCGTCACCACCGGGAACGATGCCCCCTATGGTGCCGATTACAACCCACTGCCGCCGCTCACCGGTCCCCATGCCGGCTATGCTACCTATAACTATCCCAGCTCACCCGGCGCGACCTTCGTGCTGACCAACAAGGCCAGCGAAGAAGTGCAGATCGCGGCGATCAAGCTGGTCGATTACATGTTCACCCAAGAAGGCCAACTGCGCGCTCACTTTGGGGAAGAAGGCGTGGATTGGCGCCGTCCCGAGGAAGGCGATGTTGCCAACGAGGAGAGCGTTGACCCGATCTTTGCCACTATCCCACAACCGGCTGATGCCGACCCACGCAATTCCAGTTGGGGCGCGATTGCCCAATACTTCCAGCCCAAGACCTTCCGTGATGGTTGGGTACAGGGCACGGATATCTACGCTTCCGATGGCTACGAACGCCGTCTGCAAGAAGCGACCAATCTCTACAGTGGCAACGAGCCAGAGAATCTCTTCCCGCACTGGGCCTTGTGGACCGACCCAGAACGCGCCGACGAGATGGCCATGACGCGCCAGAACATCACCGACTACATCAACCAGAACGCGCTCGCCTTTGTCACCGGTGCGCAAGATCTGGAAGCCGACTGGGATACCTACGTCGCCGGTCTGGAACAGCTTAACCTCGCCGGCTACCTGACCATGATGCAGGAAGCCTACGACGCCAGCGCCGCCCAGTAAGCAAAACGGTAGCCCTTGGCCGTAAGGATGCTGGACGTTAGGGCTCCCCACGGACCAAGGTGGATTAGCCCGCGCATAAAGGCCACAAACTTAACGTTTTGTGGCCTTTATGTTTTTGTGCCGTAACTACTACCCCCTCCCAGCCTCCCCGCGGTCGGGGAGGCTGGGGAGGGGGTAGTAGTTACTTTGTGCCAATGCGTCAATGCTATCACTAGAAAATCAAAATACAAATGAACACCTATTTAGAACAATACAATCTGCGCTGGGAGACCCCCAGCGCAAACGCCAGCGAATCGATGCCTTGCGGCGGCCATGATATTGGCCTCAACGTTTGGGTCGAACGCGATGGGGCGACCAGCAACGCCGATCTGCTCTTTTACATCGACCGCGCCGGCAGCTTTGATGAGAACAATCAGATGCTCAAGTTGGGGCGGGTGCGGGTGCGGCTCACCCCCAACCCCTTTACTGCGGATCAACCCTTTTGTCAGGAATTAAAGCTGCGCGAAGGTTATGTCGAAATCAGCGGTGGTTTTGGCACGACTGTGGCGGTTTGGGTAGATATCGATCGCCCTGTGATCCACGTTGAAGTGGCGAGCAACACGCCCCTTAGCCTGGAAGCCGGCTACGAAAACTGGCGGTTGACCGAACGCGAAATTCCCCTCGAACGGCGCCATCCCTGCGCCAGTTGGGTTGCCTACCCTGGCACGGTGACCACGCCGCCGGATGTGGTTGAGTTTATCGAGCAGGACGCGGGCGATGGGGTACTCTTTTTTCATCGCAACCAGAATGACCGTCTGCTGATTGACCATCTGATTGCGCAACAAGGGCTGGAAAGTGTCCACGATCAGATCCCCGACACGCAGCGCGATCGCACCTTTGGCGGGTTGATGCAAGGGGCGGGCTTGGTGATGGCCGGCACCCGCGACGGCGCTTATGGGCAAACCGCACACCGCAGTTGGTTATTGCGCAGTGAAAGCGCCCAGCCAACACACCACCTTACCATCGCGCTCCACACCGCGCAAAGCAAAACCCTTGATGAGTGGCAACGGGAGCTGGATCAACTAGTCACCGTGGCGGCCGCGACCGTCGATACGGCACGCCGGGCGACCCGCTCCTGGTGGCAAGCCTTCTGGGAGCGCAGCTACATCGCCCTCCGCGCAGCCAATCCCGACCCCAACGATCCGGTCTGGCAGATCGGGCGCAACTATCAACTCTTTCGCTATATGCTTGGCTGCAACCGCAACGGTGAATATCCCACCAAATTCAATGGCGGCCTCTTTATTTATGACCCTGGCCTGGTGCGGGCAGATCTGGCCGACGAATCCGCCGACTTTCGGCTGTGGGGCGGCGGCAGTCACACCGCGCAGAACCAGCGCCTCGTCTACTGGCCCATGCTCAAAAGTGGCGACTTTGACTTGATGCCCCCGCAATTTGAGTATTACCGGCGGGGGTTGCCAGGTGCCGAAGCGCGCACGCAGGTTTATTGGGGGCACGGCGGCTGCTCCTTTACGGAACAGCTCGAAAACTTTGGCCTGCCCCTGGGTTGGTCCTGGGGTTGGCCCGGCACCAGCGACCGCGCCCACACCCGTCCACCCCATTTTGACCCGACCGAGCAGATTGCACCCTGGCTGCGCTACCTCTATATCAGTCAACTCGAATTTGCCCTGCTGATCCTCAAATATCACCAGTATAGCGGGCTGGAGATTACGACCTATCTGCCCTTCATCGAGAGCGCAATCCGCTTTTTTGACGAGCACTACCAGTGGCAACATACCCTCAACGCCACCCGTCCGCTGGATGCCAATGGGCACCTGGTCTTCTATCCTTCTACCGCGCTGGAGACTTACAAAGATGCGCTTAATCCAGCTGATCTAGTGGCGGCGATGAAAGGCACCGTTGAAGCCTTGCTAGAGATTGCACCTGATCTGCTGAGTGATGAGACGCAGGCCTACTATCGCGGGCTGTTAACCCGTATTCCACCACTGCCTTATCAGGAGATCCAAGGCAAAAAGACGATTGCCCCCGCCGTCTCCTGGACCGATATTATCAACGTTGAGTTGCCCCAACTTTACCCCGTCTTCCCCTACGAGCAATACGACCTGAGCAAGCCGGATTTGCAGGTGGTAATCGACACCTGGCAATTGGGTGATTATAGCGAAGGCCAGTTAAGCCATGTGAGCTGGCATCAACAGGCGATCTTCTGTGCGCGCATGGGCTTAACGGAAGACGCCAAACGGTACACCTTGCTCAAAATGACCGATTCCGGGCGGCGTTTTCCTGCCTTCTGGGGTCCCGGCCACGATTGGGTCCCCGACCACAACTGGGGCGGCTCCGGCATGGTCGGGCTGCAAGAGATGCTCATGCAATGTTATGGGCGGCAGATCCTGTTGTTGGGTGCCTGGCCAGAGGATTGGGATGTTGACTTCAAGTTGCACGCCCCTTATAACACCGTGGTCGAGGGACGATATGTTGGGGGCAAGTTGGTCGAGTTAACAGTGACGCCGGCCGCACGGCGCGCGGATGTCACGATCATAACGACGGCAGCAGCGAGCATTGAAATGCCCGCCTGAGATGCAAAACCCGTTAAAACGGGTTAACACACGAACCTGTTTTAACGGGTTTTGCATCTCAGCAGGTGAATTCATTCACCTGCGGCACCTGCGGCGAACAGGCGATGATGCCTCACAAAACACCAACAACAGGAAAACAACCATGAATCAAGATCTGACCATCTGGTTTCGCGAGCCGGCCCAACAGTGGTGTGATGCCTTACCAGTGGGCAATGGTCGCCTGGGCGCGATGCTCTATGGTGGGCTGCGCAGCGAACGTCTCTATCTGAGTGATATTACCTTTTGGTCCGGCGCACCGTCGAGCGAAAATAATAATCCCGCGGGGCCGGCCATTGTCGCCGAAGTGCGCCAACGCCTGCTGGCCGGTGATTTTGCCGGCGGCAACAAGCTAGCGGAAGAAATCGAAGGGCGCAAACTGAACTATGGCACCAACCTGCCCGTCGGCAACCTGCGCCTTTACATGGCTCACGCCGACGACAATTTGCGCGACTATCGGCGCGCCCTCGATCTCGACACGGCGATTGCTGGGGTCAGTTACACGATTGAGGGCGTCACCTATCAACGCGACCTTTTTGCCAGCCATGTGGACAACGTCCTGGTACTGCGGATTACGGCAAGCCAGCCCGGCCACGTCGGGTTGCGGATCGGGCTAGATGGCGATGAGCAACCCTTTCATAGCTACACCAAGGCCGATGGCACGTTGTACATGGATGTGCAGGCACGTGAACCAATTCATAGTGATGGACAGTGTGGGGTTGATGGCCATGTCCAATTACAAGTCTTAGCCGATGGCGGTGAATTAACAACTCAAGCTTCCCAACTCGTCGTAACCGGCAGCGACGCGATCACCGTGCTGCTCGCTTTTGCCTCGACCTTTGACACCACCGACCCGGCCCAAACGTGCCGTGACCGGTTGGCCAGGGCGGTCCCAATTCCTTATGCCGAACTCAAGGCGCGCCATGTCACCGACCATCAAGCACTTTTTCGCCGTACCGCACTGGATTTGGGTGCGCCACCCCTTCCAGATCGCCCGGTCAATGAACGGATCGCGGCGATGCAAGCGGGCGAGGCCGATCCGGCACTGGCGGCCTTGCTCTTTCAATTTGGCCGCTATCTGCTGATCAGCAGTTCGCGCCCCGATTCGCCCTTGCCCGCCCACCTGCTTGGTCTCTGGAATGACAATGTGGCCTGTCGCATCGGCTGGACCTGTGACTACCATCTTGATATCAACACGCAGATGAACTACTGGATCGCCGAGTTGACCGGGATCAGCGAGTGTCATCAGCCGCTCTTGCGTTGGATTGAAGAGGCGATCGTGCCATCGGGGCGGCAGACGGCGCGCACACTCTATGATCTGCCCGGCTGGGTGGCGCACATTTTTTCGAATGCCTGGAATTTTACCGCGCCAGGTTGGAGCATCTGGTGGGGTTTACATCCGACCGGCGGGGTCTGGCTCGCCACTCATCTGTGGGATCATTATGCCTTTACGGGTGACCGCGCCTTTCTCGCCGACCACGCTTATCCCGTGCTCAAAGAAGCGGCCGAATTTTGCCTGGCCTATCTCTTTGCCGACCCTGCCACCGGTTGGTTACTCAGCGGCCCCGCCAATTCGCCGGAGAATATCTTTTTGCGCGACGGGCAACGGTATGCGGTCGCGCTCGCGCCCACCGCGGATCGCATCTTGATCCACGAGTTGTTTTGCGAGTGTATTGAAGCGAGCAAAATTCTCGAAACAGATAATGCGTTTCGTGCCCAACTCGAAGCAGCCAGCGCCCAACTGCCCCCCTTCCAGATCGGCAAACATGGTCAGTTACAGGAATGGCTGGCTGATGATGACGAAGCCTTGCCCCACCACCGCCACACTAGCCACCTATTGAGTGTCTTTCCCTTTACCCAGATCACGCCAGAGGCAACACCTGATCTTGCAGCAGCAGTCAAAGTGTCGATTGCCCGGCGCGAAGCCGCGCCCTATGAAGAAGGCAGTTGGGGGCGCAACTTGATGACCCTTTACCACGCGCGATTGGGGGATGGGGATGCGGCCTATGCCAGCCTCCAGACCCTCTTCCAAAAAGAGGGGGATCGTAGCTTGATGATGGGGACCAATCTCGCGCCGCGCAATGCCTATGAACTGGATTACAATACCGGGGCGACGGCCGGCATTGCCGAGATGTTGCTGCAAAGTCACCAGGGCTATTTGCACCTGTTGCCGGCGTTGCCTGAAGCGTGGCCAAACGGGCAATTGCGTGGCCTCTGTGGGCGGGGTGGTTTTGTGGTCGATCTGACCTGGCAGGCGGGGCAAGTCACCACGGCGACGATCCACGCGCGCGTTGACGGTCCCTGTCGCGTCCGCGCTACAGAGGAGTTGACGATTATACGGGATGGCGCGCCCCTGGCAACCACGTCAGTGGCACCAGGCATTGTCGAGTTTATGGCCGAGCAGGGCAAGGGGTATTTGGTAACGACGAATCATGGGGGTTGATTAAGTTGATTTAGCCACAGAGCGCACAGAGGGGACAGAGGACACGGAGGTGTTTGGCTAGCGCCCATGCGCTGCGTGGGCGTTGCGCTTGGGCGCTCTGCGTCCCGAGACATGGAGCGTCTTCACACGCATTCCACGCTCCGCGTGGAATGCGCTTGGGACAAACTAGCGCGTCTGATCGGCCCGTTGCCACCAGAGGAAGGTACTGGCCATGCCCACGACCAGCGCCACGGTCACCAGCAGATAACTATGTGGCCCGATCTGTTCGGCGCGTGGTCCGGCGGCACCGCTAAAGAGTGCCGGCACCGCCCAAGGAAACCAATCGCCCCAGCCCGTATAGACAATGATATTCGCCAGGAAGAGGGTCAGAATCGTCCAACCAAAGGGCGGTAGATAACCGCGGCCAACGCTAGAAAGCAGCGCCACAAAGGGCATCAGCGCCAAGGTCAGGGCGGCAGATCCCAGCACATCGACAAACGCGCTTTGCACGAGTGCCAGTGACCAACCGGGAATATCGACCAGCGTCCCCATCAGCAGCCCAATTGCAAAGACCAGCAGCGTTAGGGTCATGCCCCACAGGGCAATCAGCGTGAACTTAGCCCCGACAATTGCCGCGCGGCCGGTGGGCAACGCCAGCAATTCTTTGACCGTCCGGTCAGAAAATTCCCGGCCAAAGACCCAAATCGTGATCACAGCGAAGATCAGCGCGCCACCCACGGCCACCGCTTGGGCCAACAGGTCAAAGTAGGCCGGCCAATCGGCCACCCCGGCGGTGAGTTGGGCTTTGGCCCCAAGCAGCCCCATCGTGCGCGCCCGTTCGGGATCTTTGAGAATCACCATAAAGAGTCCGCCGACCAGGGGCGCTAATGAAAAACCAAGCGCCGTCAGCAGCGGCACTTTCGAGCGCCGCGCCTTGAGCCCTTCGGCCCAGAGGGCAGCAGTAAATGTGTTCATGGGCATATTCCTTATTTGCTTGCGCTTATCCATGCGTCGGCGCGTTCTCGGAACGTATTGCCGTTGCGGCAGTCAACTGCAAGAAGTGCTCTTCCAGATTCTGCTGCATCACGGCCAGGCGGGTGGGCGGCAGGCCGGCATTGACGAGCAGCTGCGCCACCGCATCCGGTGCGGCAACCGCCCGTTCATCGCCAAGTAGGATGCTTTCCGCCGCTGGCCGCGATGTGACAGTGTAGCCCGCCGTGCGCAAAAACTGCTCGGCCGCTGGCAGATCGCGTGTCTGGATCTCCAAGCGCCGCGCCCGCAACTGGTCCAACTGTTGGGCGTCCAACTCTTCAATCAGCTGCCCCTGGTGGATAATCCCAATCCGCGTCGCCAGCCGATCAACCTCGGTGAGAATGTGGCTCGACATAAAGATCGTTACCCCTTGTTCGTGGGCTAGTTGCTGTAGTAAGGCGCGGATCTCGACCACGCCGGCGGGATCGAGTCCATTGGTCGGTTCATCGAGCAGGAGCAGAGCCGGCACATGCAGCACCGCGCGTGCCAACCCCAGCCGTTGGAGATTGCCCATCGACAAGGTACCTGCCTTGCGGTCGGCATAGGGATTCAGCCCCAGCACTTCAATCGCGCGGCCAGTGGCCGCGCGATCGCCAAAGCCTTGCAGGCGGCGCGCAATTTCCAGATTTTCGCGTACGGTCAATTCGGGGTAGACCGCTGGTGCTTCAACCAGATGACCCACCTGGCGCCACGGGCCTTGGCCATGTGGGCCAACCTGTTGCCCAAGCACTTCAACCCGGCCTGCACTGGGCTGAATCATCCCCAGCAAAGTGCGGATCGTCGTCGTTTTACCGGCCCCATTGAGGCCGAGAAAGCCATAGATTTCACCCTGGCGCACGCGCAGGTTGACATTGTCAACCGCCCGCACGGTTCCATATACTTTAGTCAAACGATCAGTTTGAATGGCGAACGTCATTTTGCGCCTTCCGTCACATAGCCTGCCACTAGATCCACCAATACATCCATCGTCTCTGCATAGGCATCATCACCCAACTCGGCCCGATGCAACCCGACAAAAAAGAGACTTTTCATCAGGTTTGTCACAATCTGCGGCGATGCACGCATGGTGATCCCCTCCTGGGCTAACTTTGTGACAAAGTTGTTGATAAAGGTGGCATCGCGGTCGACATGGGCCAGCATTCGGGCCGGCGGCAATTTGCGCACCAGTACCATATAATCATCCGGGCCAAAGCGTTTGAGCAGCGGATAGGCATCCCATTTGACGAGAAAATTGTGTAGGATCGCACGCACATTCTGACGGGCGTTGGCATCTGGGTGGGTGACATAGTCGAGCAGACCCCGTTGTAATTCAGCTTCGATCGCTTCCAAAATCTCCATGAGCAACTCCTCTTTGGAAGGGTAAAAAAGATAGAACGCCCCCTTAGAGATGCCAACTGCCTGGGTTAACTCATCCACACTGGTCTTTTTAAGGCCATAGATGGCGAAGATCCGTTGCCCCTGTTCGCGCAACTGTTGGCGGATCGCCGCTTTTTCCTGTTCGGTAAACGCTTTCGGCATTATCACCTCGTGCATGATATCTATGACTATTATTACAATATCAGTCATATATATGGTACATAAAGAGAAGCTGGTTGTCAAGGGGCAAAATCACGCGGGTGTATCCCAGAAAAGGGCGAGGTTCACAACGTCCCCGGCACAGGCGAGGAAATGGTTCGTCTGCGTCCCATTTCCTCGCCTGTGCCGGGGACGTTTACCCCAAAATTGGAACGCACCCAATCGCGCGGCATCAATTCCTAATCGAGAACACCGATAGAGATGGCCCCGACATTTTGCCAACTGCATTTGATTTATCGATCAGGCAATCGCGCCGGTGCTGTGAGTAGCCATACATCGGCCGGTAATTGGAGATTCCTCGGCGATAAAGCTGCCTTCCTAGAAACTCAGGCGTGCGTTTTTTTGCCAAGCTGATGTTGCCACGGCAAAATCGGTAACTCGGAATGACAATTGCCGACTGATACGTGGCTGGATCAAACAATATGCTTTTCGCTGAGCGCAGTGAAATTGCGCAACAAAAAAGCGCACAGCGGGCTGTGCGCTTTTTTGCTGCATCACCAAGTGCGGTCAGTATAAGGCTAACGTGGATTACGCGCCCCAGGCTAAAACGACAACCCGATCTTCATGACAGTAGGTGAGCTTTTCGGCCTTGTTTGGATTTAGCCGCACACCATAGTGCTGGGCCGGATCTTGGGCGTGGCGTAAGCGGCGGTAGCCAAGCGCTATCTCATCACGCCGGCGCGCAGCCTCGACCACGGTGTAGAAATTGAGCGGTCGCCCCACCTCAATATAGTCGCCGATTGGCTTGAGGTAGATCTCGGCTCCATCAGCATTCAGGAGATCGGTGAAGACGAGGGCTAGTTCCTTGTTCTCGGCAATCTGGGCCAAGACCAGGCTGACCAGCCGCTCGCTCACAATAAAATCATCGGCTTGGGTCACGGTCGCCAGATCACGGTTTTGCACATCTAACATTTCGCTGGTGATCGAAAGTTTGTGATCAAGCTTGGCGCTCAGATCGCGCAGATGGAGGAGGGTGATCAGCGTATGCGCGTCGGCTCTCTGTGCATCCAGGCGATCACTGTCACTCAAAAGCAGGACGTGGTGGTAATGGTCAATCTGTAGCCCATCTAATACGGTACGTCTCGTCGTTTCACCTTCGAGAAAGGTGACCGCAACATGCTGGAGCCTAGCAGCATAATCGGGTTGGCACATTTCGGTAGCCGGCAGGGGCGCAACCACGGTCACTTGCGAACCGGCGGGCAAGTAGTGATCAAGCTCGGTGATCATCAACGGTGCGCGGTGATTCCAGCCCAGGATTAAGGTATGCACGGGTTGGCTGGCCGGCGGTGGGGAGGGGCGGCGCAGTGCGGTTGCATCAATTGCGAAGTTGGTTTGATCAGAGAGTTGCATTTTGCTATCATCGGCGGCAATTGCGATCAGTTGGTCACCGCTGTTGATCACGGTCGTCATCGGCGGGTTAAGTTGAATGCGGCCATCCCTAAAGCGCATGCCCAATACCGCCGACTCTTCATACGCCAGCAAGGCTTCCCCAAAGCTTTTCCCGACCAGAGCCGGGGCGTGGGTAAAGTAGATCTCATCACCATCAAAGTTGAAGAGTTCGGTATAGATCATCGAAAGACCGGCCTGCAAACTCGTCTGCACGGTGAGCCGGGCGATCAGGTCATCGGCCAGGACGGTCTGCACTTCGGCGCGCCCAACCAGCTTGGCAACCTGCTCATTTTCGCTTTCGCGCAGTGCGGCGACGATATGATAGGGAGTCGGGCGTCGTTTGGGGTTGTTGATCAGCGCCAAAATCGCCTTGATCACCTCGGTATCCGGCTCGGCCACCTCGGGCGGCAGAATAATCACTGAGCGCGCCCGATGGGGATTGACAATCTCCAGATCAGTCAGATCAACGGGGCGGCCACGGCGACAGACGATGCGCGTATTGCGGATGTTGCCCACTTTGTCACGCAACTCGTCTTCCATCTCGACTTTGTCTTTATCGCCGAGAATCGCGATCACTGAGCGCTTGCGGCTGGCATTCGCCACCACCAATTCAGAGACAATCGTAAAGACCTGGGGACTCCAGCCGAGGATGACGGTGTGATCATCTTCGATCACAAACGAGCGCCCTTTGCGCAACTCCTCCAGGCGCGCTTCAATGCCGCTGGTGATGATGCCGATCAGAATACTCACGAGGAAGAGCCCAAGCAGCGTCATGCTAAACATGGTCAGCCGAAAGACCCAAGGGCCTTGATCGCCGGCAATCGTCCCAGCATCCAGCGCGTGCATGGTGCTCGACCAGATGACCTCGGCCAGTGAATCGCTTCCACCGCTTGCCTCCGCTGGGATAATGCGGGCGACTGATACCAGTGCAGAAAAGAGCAGAATCAACACGAGCGAGGTAAACAAAAGCCAGCCGATGAGCGCCACCGCGCCGCGGGACATAGTATTGTCAAAGGCATACCGAAAGCGATCCAGCCACGTAATTTCGCGCACGTGAATTTCCTCTTCATTTACGACCTATCCCAAAATCCGCGCTTCCTTCGAGCCATAGCCGAGGTTTTGGATAGGGTCTAAGACAGATGATTTAGCGACAATCTGACTATTGTACGCTGCTTTACTCGGCAAGAGGATACGCACATTTACCGATTCTTGGCATCAACCGGCAAAGGATATGGGCAACCAGAGGCAGTGAAAAAGTTATTTACGTTTTGGCATGGCTTGATTGATGAAGTCGCACCGCGCCCGGTGACAATCACCTGCTGGGCGAAAATTTAGGACGCCCGGCGACGGTCGATGCGCATGGGATTGAATGGCAAAGTGCGGTGCGGCGCGTCATGTTAACGCGCCGCCGACCCGACCGCCAACTGGCGTTGACAGTCGGGCCGGCAGCGCATAACAAAAGTGTGGGATAACGATTCAGCGGTGAGGGTCTGTTCAGGATGGTCGCATCTGAATCGACGAGGGAACAAAACGCAGATTACCGCGCAATCTGTGGCAGGAAAAGCGTAAACGGGGCTTGTTCCAGCAAAATTTCCAGATCGGTTAGCTCATCCGCGCTTGTAAAAGTAAGCGGTTCTGGTGCAAGATAACCCAATGGCGCTTGTACCGTTAGTTCAAAAACACCCGCGGGCAACCCGGCAAACGTGAACTGCCCAGCACTATCGGTGGCAGTTGTCGCCTGATAAGCGGTGCCACCCGTTTCCAGATCCACCACTGTGATTGATACGGGGGCTGTCCCACCTTGGATCACACCGGCAACACTGCCACCAGTCAACGGGGCCGTAGCCGCCGCATTCACGGTTTGGACCTTCGTCAACGTGACGTTATCGATCCAATAAATATCACCCGGTTTGGCCAGATTATTAAAAATAAAGCGCAGCCGTCCATCAAAGACTGGTTGGGAAAAGCCTCTTGTCGTGAAATCAATCACGTAGGTTTTCCATTGGTTGGTAAGATTGGGACGGTAGTTGCGCAGACCATAGTTGAGCGAGCGCAGATGTTGATCAACATCGACAGTAAAATCGCGGCCGCTGTTGGAATAGGCCGAGAATTGTAGGCGATAGCGTGTACGGGGCTCCAAAAAGAGATTCTGCTGATAAAAACGCGTATTCGCCCCCTTTTGCGTAATCTCGATTCTGGCCGCGGCATCAAGGCTGCCGGCTTTGACGGGTGTCGTAAAGCTACCTTGCCCATTGGTAAAGAAAGTCCACGGGTTGGCACCAAGTGCAAAATCAGGATTGTTGACCATGTTAGCGCTTAATGGCCGCAATTGAATGCCATCATACCAGACTTGTCCACGTGAACCGCCCGAATCGTACCCTAGGCGTGCATGCACATCAACCAGCGTGCGATTGCCTGAATTAAAGAGCAGGCTGACATAGGTCCAATCATTGGTACCGAAGAGCGGCTGTGTATAGGTCCACAGGCCAGCAATGTTCAGATTAGCACCGGCATCAACCAGACCATTGGTATGGCTCACATCCGCGGTCTTGATCCAGCCAGATAACAGGTAGTTTGTGTTAGGCTGCACAGCCACAAGCTGTGAATACAAACTGGCACAATAGTTCGGACAATCAATCGCCACACTTCGCTGCCCAAAGTAGGCAGTATCCTCGGTCCAGGTCAAGTATCGCTGTCCCTGTCGATCTTCCGCCCAACCATGCGGGGCTGCAAAGGGCGCAAAATACCCCCCCTCTTCAAAGCTACCATTCCAAAGCATGCTGTTTGGATCAGTAGTACGGCTGATCTGCACCAGCTTTAGATCATCAAACCAGGCCGTGCCGACCGTGGTGCCAGAATAATAGCCAAGCCGAGCGAAGAGGGATAACCCGACCTTATCCGCCGAGTTGAAATTTAGGCTCACATAGGTCCAGTCACTGGTACCATAGATGCCGTGGGAGGTTGGCAATAGAAAAGCACCACTTGTCGACAGATTGGCACCAGCATCGACAACCTGATTTGTAAAGGGAATCCCCTGGGTTTTGACCCAACCGGAGAATTCGTAGTCGGTATTGGGTTGCAAATTGACGGTTTGGACCCAGCGCGCGTCGTTAAGTTGTGACAGGCTAATTTTAACACTCTTCCGCCCCGAATGGGCCACGGTGTTGTCCCAGGTGAAGTTGGCAGTGGCAGCGACAAAAGCTTCTTTAAACCATCCAGTAGGCGCAACCGTAGGGTCATAGGAGCCCTGCTCAAACCCACCATTGACGAGTAGATTCGTTGGTGGCGGTTGGGCAACCGTTGCCGCAGTGCTGGTTGCAGCGGGCATGACGCTACTCCACAACACAAGCAGAACCAGCACATTTACAAGTTTTTTGCACATATAATTAACTCCTTTTTATACTTTGCGCTGAATGAGGACCAGCGTATAGCACTACGCATTTTGCATGTCCGACAGCAAAGCGCGCGGCTCGCATAGGTGCCTTGTCCAAAGGCGATTGAAGACAAAATGGTATGCAGTTAGCCAGCCGGCTGGACCGTAAGCGTAATGGGTTGGGCGAAGAGGGGCCAAGGGTTAGCGTGAGGCAGCGATTGGTACTTTGTTTTGGTATCGATGAAACGTTACATGCACTAGGCCCGACCGCTACCTACAGTATACCATAAATTGACGTAGGAAAACCCGTCAATTGACCAGTTGAACATTTAGCAACCTGGCCAGTTCACCACAACGCGGCAAGTGATTCCATTTATTTTCAGGAATGACAATGCGTCTCACTGCCCCAATGCTTCCTAATTTTTTCGAGTAGTTGCACAAGGATTTAACACAATGTGCGGTGTAACGGGCCGAAACTTGATGCTCGTTGGCGGTTACAATATTGAGTCTAGGGTGAGGTGCAGAGAAATAGTCCACTGCGCATTGCGCTGTTCAGCAATAAGTTAACTGACCTGGTAAAATAAAGCTTCGTCGATTGGTGACAGCTAACGAATTGGTCGTGATTGTGCAAGAGAAAGTCAAATCTAAAAATAGCGGCATTGCGGCTTGGCCTGAAGATGAACGCCCGCATGAACATGCTCGATCAGGAGGAACGCGTTGAGTAACCCTCTCCAACCGCACTTCCTCTCGTGCCGGGATTCAATAAAGAGCATGAGCGGGCCCTCACGCTTTATTTACAAGATGACCGCAAACTTACCACCGATCAGTGGCGATTACTATATGAAGCAATCAACTATCTTGACCAATCTGAAGTAGAAATTACAGGGGAGCGCTTTACCTTTCGCCAATTGTATAATCGCCATATCGATCAAGCTTTTGTCGAAGCGAACGTTACTCGCAAGCCGATTTGATCGTGCTAGATTTGTTAGGGGATATCAAGACGGCCACCTATTTTCTACAAGAGCAAGCCGATGATCCATTGAGCAATGACTTTTACATTACTAGGCTCTACGAAAAGGGGCACGCCAAGACATTAGTTGTTTTCCAAAAACACTTGGCCTGGGCCAGGATCGGTGGGCAAATACCAACGCCAGGCAATCTCAACAATGTTTTGAATTTGCTGCCCCAGCCCGTACAATTAGAACAAGCAGGCACCATTCTGATTGTGATTGACTACGGAACATGGAAAACAATGGTGCGACGAACCCAAGCGGAAGAAGGAGTATCCAATGAGTGAAAAATTGTTGACTGAGATGAGTTATGATGACCTCGACCAATTGCTAAACAATTATATTGATCGATCTTCTCATCAGAGTGAAGAGATGCCAGCCAGCACTTTTTTTACCCTCCTCTTTGAAAAAATGGCGCGGCGGGTCAAAAAAAACGTTTGAAGTGGAAGGGCGCATTGTCAATGGGGAGTTAGTTCTATCCTTACCGAGTCGTACGGACACAGATTTGTACGTACAAAACAATCAAATTGTGATCGGTGAACAACGAATCGTGGTTACGCTACACGCATGAGGTTGATGTTTCAAAGGTAAACAAAAAAGGTGATGAAATAATGGATCGAGCGGTGTTGGTGCCCACGTTTGAACAAAACAATCTGACGTTTTTGCGGAAGCCCGGCACAGCTAAGCAGCGCGGGTTGACACCCGCCCCGGCAGCCAAGTCGAGATGATCGCCCCACCCCAAGCCGCCAGCGCAAAGAAGAGATAACTCGCCTCTAGCTGAAAGTGATCGGCCAGCCAGCCGCCGATTAGCGGGGAGAGGAAACCCAGCCCATAGAGGGTGTAAATAAAACCAATCGACGAGGCCAAGACCGTGTCATCCGCCACATCCGCCGCCGCGGTGAGGATGATCGGGCTGATTGGGCTGAAGACACCGACAATGGTGGCCAGGGCAATCACGGTGGCAGCCCACGGGGTGAAGCCCAG
Source organism: Caldilineaceae bacterium (assembly GCA_022842065.1). The sequence continues at coordinate 184,844 of JALHQH010000005.1, read as the reverse complement.
GGCCAGGGTCAGAAGGCCAGTGAGTAAGAGCGGGGTAAAGAGCGCCAGCCGCGCGCCCCAACGATCATAGAGATAACCCATCAAGGGTTTAGCCACCACCCCGGCCGCAAAATAGCAGGTCAATGCAATACCAATGGCTGTGGTGTCCAGCCCAAATTTGCTGACGGCCAGCAGGGGCAAAAAGCCAGTCAGCCCCTTGGTCGAGATGCCATTGAGCGCGTAGGTAAAACCCAGCAAGACAACATTGCGGTTCTGTAACACCCGCCCAGAAAGGGTTTTGACATTGGTGAGCAGCGTCGCAGTCTGCGCTTTGGTGGCAGCGGTCACCCCGCTGGGAAAGCGCACCCCCACCAGCGGTAACAAGAGCAGCGCCGGCAGAGCGCAGAGCGCAATTGCAACGCGCCAGCCAGCGACTGCGGCCACGGCGGCTTGCAGCACCGGCACCACACTTACACCAATATTGCCCCACATGCCATGATACGAAATGGCGAAGGCGCGCCGGTGGGCAAAACGCAGCGCCGTTAAGGCCGTGCCACACGGGTGATAGACGGCATTACCCGCGCCCGCCAAAAAGGCCAAACCGAGCAAACCCCAGAAGGTAGTGGTCCAGTACATGGCGATAAAGGCCAGGGTTGCGAAGCCCATTCCTGCAAGCAAGATCAGCTTCTTGTTGCCACTATGATCGGCCAGCGTGGAAAGGGGATAGAGAAAGAGGAACTCGGCCAGGGTAAAGCTACTCAACAACAGGCCCGCTTCAAAGAGCGACAAACCCAGATCGGCCACGATTAACGCGAGCACCGGCACCAAGAGTTTGGCATAGCCATCACTCAGGCCATGTGTCGCGCCGATCAGGTTGAGATCAAAGTGATCTTGTAACCGCCAGCCAATCTTTGCAGATGGGGCATTGTTTGTTATCTCTGCCACCGCTTCTCCTGAACTTTCTCACCCACCGGCGTGGTGCAACCCTTTTATGCGATATCTTCATCTGTCTACATGTTGCGGCGGGGATGATTAAGTGGGTAGCGCATTCGGCAGCACCGGCAGGGTAATGGTAAAGGTTGCCCCTTGCCCCGCTTCACTGCTGATGGCAACGCGACCACCATGCGCTTCGGCAATATATTTGACAATCGCCAAGCCCAGTCCCGCGCCACCGGAGGCCCGCGAACGGGCCTTATCGCCCCGGTAAAAGCGGTTCCAGAGATGGGGCAGATGCTCGGCAGGGATGCCGGGGCCATTGTCGGCCACGGCAATCTGCGCCACCCCATCCGAGCGACGCAATCGAACTTCAATCGCGGTACCGGGTGGGGTATGGTTGGTGGCATTTTCGAGCAGGTTGCGCAACAACTGCGTCAGCCGTTCCGGGTCGCCATTGATCAGCGCCGGGGCTTCGATCCTGGCCGTGAGTTGATGGTCAGGAGCCTGGCGTGCCGCGGTCGCGACACTCTGCTCGATCAGCTCGTCCAGGTGTACGGGAATATGGGCAATTGATTGGCTGACATCGCCTTGGGCCAGCAGCAGCAGATCATTGACCAGCCGCCGCATTCGCTGCGCTTCCGCGGTGGCTTCTGTCAGCGAAAGGGCACGCTCATCAGCCGTCAGATCCCAACGCAACAGATTGAGATTGGCCAACACAACGGTCAGCGGGGAACGCAATTCGTGGGAGGTATCGGCAACAAATTGGCGCTGTTGGGTTAAAGTGCGCTCAACCGTGGCGATCAACTCGTTGAGGGTGGTGGCCAATTGGCCGACCTCGTCCTGGCGGCGCGGGACGGGCACCCGTTCATGGTAATGGCCAGTCGCGGCAACAGTGGCCGCGGTCCGGGTCAGGCGTGCAATCGGTGACAGGGCACGGGCAGTCAAGAAAGCCGCGCTGCCAACTGCCAAGAGCAAGGCCACGCCACCGCAGATCAGAAGTAAGGTGCGCGCTTGGGTCAGCGTACGCTGCATTGGCTCCAGCGAGTCGGCGACCAGCAAAATATTGCCCGCTTGCGAAGTCAAGCCCACCGGTCGCACTAACAAGCGCAACTCTTCAGCGGACTCGCCAATCACTGTATCGATGACCGTCTGACCGCTTTGAGCAGCCTGTAAGAGATCCAAGCGCAAAGGGAGTTGCGCGCTGGGCAGATTGGGCGAAACCGCGCGCACCTGACGATCAGGGCCGAGCAATTCCACATAGATACCCGGGGCCGCAAATTCGACCAAGGGGGAGGGGGCGAGCAAGTCGGCGGCGGCGGCCTGTTCACCAGCCGTAGCCAGCCGCCGGATCACGAGGGTTGCGCGCTCTTGCAGTTGGTTATCGATCTCGGCCAGCAGGCTCTGTTGCAGGAAAAGATAGAAGACCAGGGCAAAGAGCGCAAGGGTAAGACCGGTTAACAGACCAGTGAGCAACGTTAAACGGAGACGTAACGACATTGTGGCAGCCACCCTTAGCCTTCGCGCAACGCATAACCAGCCCCACGCAGCGTTTGGATCAACCGTGGTTCGCCGGCGGCTTCTAATTTCTCACGCAGCCGACCAACATGCACTTCAATCGCGTTGCTCTCTACATAGATCGTACCCCACACGTGATCGAGAATCTGGTCACGGCTTAGCACACGGCGGGGGTGACGCAGAAAGAGCAGCAGCAATTCAAATTCGCGCGTGGTCAGATCAAGCGTGCGGTCCCCCCGAAAGACTTCGCGTGTGGCCAGGTTCAGGCGTAGATCGGCAAAGGTGAGCACTTCTTCTTCCGCTTGGGGTTGAACCCGGCGTAAGAGGGCGCGGATGCGTGCCAATAGCTCATCAAAATCAAAAGGCTTGACCAGATAATCATCGGCCCCACTATCCAAGCCGGCAATACGATCAGGCACGGCGTCGCGCGCGGTTAACATTAGGATGGGCGCGGCCAACCCCTGGCGCAAACGCCGGCACAGTTCCAGCCCATCCATCCCTGGCAGCATCACATCCAATACCACCAAATCGGGTGCTTCCAGGCGCGCGAGCTGTAAGGCCTGGGCACCATCCTCCGCCACTTGCACCGTATAGCCTTCAAAGCGCAGACCGCGGCTTAACACGCTGCGAATATTTGGGTCATCGTCAACGACTAAGATCGTCGTCATTCCTGCCTCCGCATCAAACAATTACGTCATTTCAAGCAAAAGCGACACTGGATGACAGCAAGGTAACTGTCACTGTCCACAGCATGTTTTGTCGATGTCCACGATTATGGATAGTGACAGTCACCTTGTCGCGTGCGATGAGTCGCATATCATATGTCGCCTACGGGGCAGTATAGCATAGGTGTCAACAAACTTTTAGTGGCGCGTCATCTTGGCGTCAGCTTCGGCTGCTATGCTAATGCACGTCAACAATAATCTGCGCTTGGTTGGAAAACAGCCAGTGCGGGGCTTAAGCAACAAATTTATTAAATGATGGAGTGAAAGATGAGCGGCTTTAATACCTTAAAAACAACCCTATTACTCACCAGCTTGACGGTACTCCTGGTTTTGATTGGCCAGGGCGTGGGTGGCAATGGCGGCATGGTCTTGGCCTTTGTCCTGGCCCTGGCCATGAATGGTGGGGCTTATTGGTTTTCCGATAAGATTGCGCTCAAGATGTCCGGCGCGCGCGAGGTGACGGCTGCCGAAGCTCCCCAATTGCATGGGATGGTGGGTGAGTTGGCCCGGCGCGCCGAGGTCCCTATGCCACGTGTTTATCTGATCGATTCTGAGGCCCCCAATGCCTTTGCCACGGGGCGCGATCCCGCCCACGGCGCGGTCGCAGTGACGAGTGGGATCATGCGCCTGCTGGATCGCGATGAGTTGGCCGGCGTGATCGCCCATGAACTGGGTCACATTAAGAACCGCGACACGCTGATCAGCGCAATTGCGGCAACGGTGGCCGGTGCGGTCACGATGATCGCCAACATGGCCCAATGGGCGATGATCTTTGGCGGCTTTGGCGGCAACGACGAGGAAGAAGAAGGTGGCCTTGGTGGCATGGTCGGTGGGCTCTTTATGATCATCCTGGCCCCGATTGCGGCAACGCTGGTCCAACTGGCGATCTCGCGCACCCGTGAATATGGGGCCGACGCCGCCGGTGCCCGCATCGCCGGCGACCCAATTGCCCTGGCTTCGGCGTTGCGCAAGCTGGAGGGCTGGAGCAAACAGATGCCGATGGCCGTCAACCCGACGACGGCACACATGTATATCATCAACCCGATCTCTGGTGGTGCCATTGCCGGCCTCTTTAGCACCCACCCGCCGACGCAGGAACGCATCGCCCGGTTGGAACAGTTGGCCCTGGGGCAACGGGCAACGGCCTAAGTGTAGATAAAATGGCTTAACTGGAATGTAGGGGGTTAACAAGATCGCCCTGGGCTAAAGCCGCAGGGCTACCCAACAACGCCGGGTAAACCCGGCTAAGGGAGGGGGGTTACTCGGCGTTGTTGGGTAGCCCGGGTGCCCACACTGGGCGCGTTGACGGCGGGGCGGGACGGCAACCCCCTATGATCCCATTGAACCAATAAAATTCGGGCTTAGCCGCAGTACAAGGGGAGGTCGGTTTGTCGAGTGACAAACCAACTTCCCCTTTTTTGTTACTGCAACGCCGCCAAACCGAATGAGGATTGCCAGCGCCAGCGTGTGGTATGATAGACGAAACGATGGTAACCGACCGCAACGATGAGGAGTAATCGAACATGCAAGAGAGCCACACCGCAGTCATTGAACGCAATGTGACCTGGCAAGGCGACTTTGCCACCGAACCCTATGAAGTCGCCTGGGCCAGCGAAGCGATCTTCTTTGTGCGCGTCCTGGCTAAGGAGAATCCGCCAGATATGCTCGCCGCCCATGTGCAAATTTCGCCCGATGGCATGCATTGGTGCAACGAGGGGGAAATCCTCTACCTCCCAACCGCCGACGATGATGGCGATCTCGCCTTCTGTCGCGTCGAACAGTTCGGTGGCTGGCTGCGGTTGGCCGGTGAGGTGCCGGCGGGGTCAAGCGTGACAGTAATCGTCTATCTGGTCTTGAAAGGGTAGCTGGAGCAGATTGACATGGATGAATTGACCCTGTACACCAGCCTTTTACATGAGATCAAACAGCGGATTGGTGAGGCACAAACGCGCGCCCTATTATCGGTCAATGCCGAACTCATTCGACTCTATTGGGAGATTGGCCGGTTGATCGAGCAGCGGCAGCAAGCGGAGGGCTGGGGCGCAGGCATCATCCCTAAACTTGCCCAAGATCTGCATAATGAGTGCCGGAAGTAAAAGGGTTTTCCAAGCGTAATATTGGCTATATGTTGCAATTCGCGAGGGAATACGGTGCCCCAGCAACAGCGCAAAAATCTACGCCAACTTTCTCAGATCGCGACAGCCAGGTAGCAGAAATGAATGACCTAACAATTTTGCAACAGCTTGTTGCAAAAATTCCTTGGGGCCATAATGTTCTTTTACTAGAACGGATCAAAGATCGGTCAATTCGTCGCTGGTACATGCAGCAAACCTTGACCCAAGGCTGGAGTTGCAACATCTTGACGTTGATGATTGACAGTCGCCTACATGAACGCCAAGGGCAATCGACCAACAATTTTGTTACCCACCTGCCGGCACCGCAATCCGACTTGGTCCAGCAGACCCTCAAGGATCCTTACCTCTTCGACTTTCTTACGCTGGCAGAATCATTTCATGAGCGCAAGTTGGAAACCGGGCTAATCCGCCACCTGGAAAAATTTCTACTCGAACTTGGGCAGGGCTTTGCCTTTGTCGGTCGGCAGTATTTAGTCCAGGTTGGTGATGAGTAACTGAAAAGCAATCTACCTACCATCGAAGCATTGGAAGCCGAGTTGAGCGGCGACATGACCGATGGATCAGCACAAGAACAGGAGCTGGAGTGATGACTGAGCTACAAGAGGCGTTGTTACGCGCCAATCCCTTACTGAGCCGTTTCGACCCCCTGCCACGCATCATCGTCGCCGATGATTTTGACCGGGGGTTGCAGGGGTGGACGCCGCTGATCGGCAACTATGAAGATTCGCTCGACTCGATCCTTCCCCCCTATCGCGATCTGCGCGGCCCTATGTTGAGTAACCTGAGTATGTGGGATACCGGCAGCGATGGCTCGATGAATGGCACCTATGCCATGAAGTTGGCGACGCGTCCGCATCCTGGCGCCTTGGCCGTAGCAATCAAACGGTTGACCTTCCGCCACTTGGGGCCGATTCGGTTGGAAGCATATTTTACCTTCAAACCGGAAGCGTCGGCGCTCAAGCTATCGGAGACTGATGTGCGTGCGGTGGGGGTGCTCTTTGATCTGCAGGAAGTGGATCGACATGGTGCCAACCCGCAGCGGATCATGCCCCATCTGCGCTATCTCAACGCGCTTGATGGCGAGTTTGTCGGGCGCTGGCAGTACAAGAAAGAACGGGTCGCGCTGCATGAGATCGGTGGCAGTGGTAAGACGAAGTCCCACTTTCACTTGGCCCCCGAAGGGTGGGAGTTTTTACCCGATGGCGATCAGCGCCTGTGTTACAATGAGATTGCCACCAAGCAGAATTGGTACTACCTGCGCCTTGATTTCGACCTGGCGACGATGAGCTATCTACGTTTCCAGTGCAACGACCGCGTCTACGATCTCGCCAGTCTACCCGGCGTCGAACCGATGCGCATGCCGGCGATGGCGAATCTATGGTGCATGTTGAACACCGCGTTTTGGGTGGAGACCGATACAGCGAAGCGGGCTTTTCTCTATGTGGATTCGATGGTATTATCAGGAGAATGGTAAGTATATTCTACTGAGGGAGTAGAACATTGTGCACATAGAAAAAATTGCTTATGCCGAAGATTTTTACGGTTGGTTGAATACCACAGCGCAACTACTGCGTAACCGCGAACTAAGTAATGTAGATTTTGAAAACATTGCTGAAGAATTGGAATCTATGGGTAAGAGCGAAAAGCGTGAACTAGCGAGCCGATTGACGATTCTCCTTGTCCATCTGCTGAAATGGCAGTATCAACCGGAAAAACGCTCACGCAGTTGGGAAAATACCATCAAGATCCAGCGGATTGAAATCGAAGAATTGCTGGAAGAGAGCCCTAGCCTACATTACGAGGTTGAACGAGTGATTGACACCGCGTACCGTAAAGCACGCATTGGGGCAGAAGAGGAAACCGGGATTGACCAGCGCCATTTTCCCGCAACCTGTCCCTATGCGTTTGATCAACTGCGCGATGATGAATATTATCCGGCATAAATGCCATTTCAAGGCTAGAAAGATACACCGATGAAAATCGAAACAATCGCCGTCCACGCCGGCAAGGAGATCGACCCCACCACGCGTGCGGTGATGCCTCCGATCCACCTCTCCACCACTTTTGAACGCGCCACCGATGGCAGCTATCCTAGCGGCTACGTGTACATTCGCTCCGACAATCCCAATCGCCACGCGCTGGAGACAGCGCTGGTCGCATTGGAAGGGGGCGCGGCTGCGGCCACCTTTAGCTCGGGCATGGCGGCGATTATGACTGTTTTTCAGGCATTGCAGACGGGCGATCATGTGCTGATTCCCGATGATATTTACTTTGGCACGGGGAAGTTGCTCAGTGAACTCTTTGGCCGCTGGGGCTTGAGTCACACCGCGGTTGACATGACTGACCTGGCAGCGGTCCAAGTGGCGATGCGGCCCAATACCAAGCTGATCTGGATCGAAACGCCGTCCAACCCGCAGCTTAAGATCACCGATATTAGTGCGGTCGCAGCGATTGCCCACGCCGCCGGCGCAGTTTGTGCCTGTGACAGCACCTGGCCGACGCCGATGCTGCAACGTACGTTAGACCTGGGTGCTGATCTGGCGGTCCACGCGACGACCAAATATCTCTGCGGCCACAGCGATGTGTTGGGGGGGGCGATTATCACGAAAGCGGAGGATAGCTTCTTCGAGCGGATTCGTTTTATCCAGCGCACCGGTGGGGCGGTCCCTTCGCCTTTTGATTGCTGGCTGCTGCTGCGTGGCATCCGCACGCTGCCCTATCGCATGCGCGCTCACTGTGAAAATGCGCGTAAGGTGGCGGCCTTCTTGGCTGATCACCCCGGCGTGGCGGCGGTCCACTATCCGGGGCTAACCAGCCATCCCGGCCATGCGATTGCGGCCAAACAAATGAGCGACTTTGGCGGCATGCTCTCTTTCCAAGTGAAGGCGGGTGGGGGGCGCAGCGGCCATGATAACGCCTTGCGTCTCGCCGGCAGGACCAAAATTTTCACACAGGCGACGAGCCTGGGTGGCGTGGAAAGTTTGATTGAACATCGCTTCAGTATCGAGGGGCCAACGACCAAAGCGCCGGACAATCTGCTGCGCTGCTCGATTGGGTTAGAGCATCCTGATGATCTGATTGCGGATTTGGCGCAGGCGTTGGCGGCAACAGCGACGTTGGATTGAACAGGCCACATGCCTCAATAGAACGCGGATTTTGCTGATTCAGCCCATAAAAATCAGCGAAAATCCGCCAAATCCACGTTCTATTTTCCCAGCACTTACGCCAACTTCACCTGTCCAAGTGAATGGCAGCGAGTCGGCGGTGGTCAGTAACGACAGGAATGGTGTGGCTGCGGATCGCGTCTAAGACTGCGGTGGCAAGCGGGGCAACGTCGGCTAAAAGCTGTGTTGTCTGTGGGCTAAAGCCTTCACCGTGTCCAAAATCTGTACCAGGAATCGCCACCAGCCACGCCGGGGGGCAATGACCATAGAGGCGGGCGGCGTAGAGCAAGAGCGCCTGTGGGGTCAGGTGGTGGCCCAATGCGACATGGGTGGCCGCATCAACCAGCGAGTGAAAAATGATCTTGGTTACGCCGCGATCAGCAACGGTGTCCACAAAGAGGACACCATCCAGATCGGCGTTGGCGATGGTCAACGCCAACTCCGGGAGCAGTTGTTGCACGGCAACCGTATGGACAGCAACCCCGCGCGTCGATAGTTTGACCGCCAACTGCTCCGCCAGCACCAACCCCGCCCCATCATCGCGGCGCAACCCATTGCCATAGCCAATGATCAACAAATTATAAGCTGGCAGTGAAGTGTTCATAATATCTGCACTCTGTACGTTAAGGAGGACGGACGATGGACTAAGCGTTGCGGTCTACTGAGTATAAACACAGACAGCTACGCTGTTATACTCAAATCAGTTTCAAAATCGGCGTTTTGCGGGCCAACGGGATCGCGTGCGTCGCACTGACCAACAATTGTTTCCAGTCCGTTAGATGCCGTGGTCAGTGCGACGCACGCTGACCGAAACTAGGGGGCACTTTCTGATTTGAGTATAGCGAAATTTAGGGATTAGGCTTGCTCGGAGGGGATTTGGCAATCCCCTCCGAGCAGTAAATTATGAATATTTTGCCAACAGTGGATTACGGCCGTCGGTCGTCATTTTTAGCCTCGTCCGATCTCATCCACCACTGCGCCACTACTGTTGACCAACTGCACCTGCATGGGCATCTGGCCGAGGGCGTGGGTGGAACAACTCAGGCAAGGATCATAGGTGCGGATGCCATGCTCAATGCGGTTGAGCAAGCCTTCGCTGAGTTTGTCGCCGCTGACATAGGCTTGGGCGATCTGGCGCACGGTGCGGTTCATGGCCAGGTTATTTTGGCCGGTGGCAATGATCAAGTTGACCTTTTGCAAAATCCCATTATCGTCAACCTGATATTCGTGGAACAGGGTGCCGCGCGGCGCTTCGCTGACGCCAACCCCGAGTTGCTGGTTGACTTCGGCGCGACTACGCACATGTTCATCGGTAATCGTCGGGTCGGCCACCAGTTCGGCGATCTTTTCCAGGCTAAAGAGAATTTCGATCAACCGCGCATAGTGGTAGTGAAAACTGCTGGAAACCGGCTTGCCATTCGGGCTAAGTTTGCGGAACTCGGCCAGTTCGGCGTCGGCGCGTTCGGTGCCGGCAAAGGAACAGAGGTTGACCCGTGCCAGTGGCCCCACCCGATACATGCCCTTGGCGTAATCAAGGGCCGCGCCATCACCACCGACCGCTTTGCGATAGTAAGGGAATTTGAGATAACTCCACGGCTCGACCGCCTCACCGATGATGGTGCGGTAATCTTCGGGGGCAATGCCATCTTCCACAATGCGCCCTTCGCTGTCCATCACGCGCAGGACGCCATCATAATGTTCCAGCCCGCCTTTGGGCGTCACCAGGCCGAGGAAATAAGAGGGAAAGTCGCCATAGCTTTGAATTTCCGGGGCAAAGCTGGGCAAACGTTCTTTGAGCAGTTGCAGTCCCAACTCGGCACTGGCAAAAGCTTCGGGCAACATGGCGGCGATCTCGGCACGGGTCGCCTCGCTCAGCGCATCGCGCACACCGCCGGCCACCGTCCACGCCGGGTGGACGCTGCGCCCGCCCAACAGCCGAATGACCTGTTGGCCAAAGTGGCGCAGGCCAATCCCCCGGCGCGCGATATCGGGATATTGTTCAATCAGCCCCATAATGTTGCGTTGCGCTGGGTCACTTTCCATGCCCAGCAGCAGGTCAGGGCCACTCAGGTGAAAAAAGCTGAGCGCATGGCTCTGGACCAACTGTGCCCAGTTCATCATGCGGCGCAACTTGGCGGCCGTCGGCGGAATGCGCACGGAGAGCAGGGCATCCCCCGCTTTGGAGGAGGCCATCAGATGGCTCACCGGGCAGATACCACAAATACGCGCGGTAATGCCCGGCATCTCCCAGAAGGTACGTCCTTCGCAAAATTTTTCAAAGCCGCGAAACTCGGTCACATGAAAGCGGGCATCGGCCACCTCACCCTGATCATCCAAGTGGATGGTGATTTTGGCATGCCCTTCGATCCGCGTGACCGGGTCGATGGTGACAGTGCGTGTCATAAAGAATCCTTGCTAATAATTAATTGAGAACAATTAATGGAGAATGGTTAATGATCTCGATCATCGGGTAGTCGCGCGTTGGGGCGGTGCATTAACCATTAATTATTTTCAATTTTCCATTAATTATTTCCTAGCCGAACTTGCGCATTGACGCGGGCAGATCCACCCCTTCACCCGCCAGTAAGGCGGACACCGCCGCCCAGATGCGATCCGCATCGGGGGGGCAGCCGGGGATGTAGGCGTCGACGGGTACGACTTGGTGCAGCGGTAAGACGCGCGGCAGCAGCGCCGGCATGACTTGATCCGCCTCGCCGCCCCGGGGAATCGCGCCCGGCCCTTCGTGGTAGACCTTGGTCAGCAGATCTTCGACGCCCAGTTTGTTGCGCAGGCTGGTGACATTGCCGGTGACGGCGCAATCCCCAAAGCTGACGACAATTTTGCTGCGGGCGCGAATGTCGCGCGCCAGTTCGAGATGATCGATGTTGGCAACCGCGCCTTCCACCAGCGTAACATCAACATCGGTGGGAAAATGTTTGGCGTCAGCAATCGGGCTGTAGACTAATTCCACCAGCCCGGCCAGATCGATCAACTTCTCATCTAAATCCAGGAAACTCATATGGCAACCGGAACAGCCGCCTAACCAGGCGGTCGCCAGGCGAATCTTGCGTTTTTCAGGCATAAGCGCGTTCCTCATTGGTTGTTCGTCCAGATATTGTTCTCGCGGCCGTTGACGATCCATTGCAGGAAGTCGCGGCGTTTGGTCATCTCAGCCACGGTCGAGCCTTTGGTGGTCAACGCACCGGTGGGACAGACCTGTACACATTTGCCGCAACTGGTGCAGCTGGTGCTGGTGCCCCACGGTTGATTCAGGTCGCTGATTAGGCGGCTATTGGCCCCACGCCCCATGACATCCCAGACATGGGCACCTTCGACTTCATCACAAACACGCACACAGCGAGTACAGAGAATACAGCGGTTGTGATCCATTACAAATAGTTTGTGGCTGGCATCAACCGGCAGATCAGGGCAGAGATAGTCATAACGCACATGATCCATGCCAGCCAATGCGGCCTGCCATTGCAATTCGCAGTGGCCATTCATGACACAGACGGCACAAACGTGGTTACGCTCGGCAAAGAGCAGTTCCAGGGTCATCTTGCGGTATTCGACTAGCCGCTCGGTATGGGTGTTAACCACCATCCCCTCCTGGACCGGGGTGACACAGGCAGCCAGCAACTTATTCGTACCGGCGACCTCGACCAGGCAGAGCCGACAACCGCCCCGTTCACTTAAGCCTTCCAGGTGACAGAGCGTGGGAATTTCAATCCCCTGCTCCTGGAGCACATGCAACAGCGTCTCGCCAGTGCGGGCGCTCACCAATTCACCATTGACAGTTAGTGTGACAACAGACATGGGTTTGCCTCATTCTTTTGCGCTAACAACTAACCCCTCCCTTAGCAGGGGAGGGTTAGGGAGGGGTGGCTTGGTATTGCCCCTACGCGTGGGTAGCCACCAGGTCCAACAGCGGCACCTGGTCCATATCACAGACCCCAGCAGGGCAGTGATGATCGCGAATGTGTGCCTCGTACTCGGCACGGAAATAGCGTAGGGTACTCAGCACGGGGTTAGGAGCAGATTGGCCCAGACCACAAAGGCTGGTCTGGCTTACATATGGACAGAGCGCTTCGAGTTGGGCCAGATCGGCCTGGGTAGCGCTGCCATTGGTGACCCGCGCCAGCAGTCGATGCATCTGCACCGTGCCGACGCGGCAGGGCACACATTTGCCGCAGCTCTCATCCATGCAGAATTCCATAAAATATTTGGCGACATCGGGCATACAGCTCTTGTTATCCATCACAATCAAGCCGCCGGAACCCATAATCGAGCCAAGCGCTTTGAGGCTCTCGTAGTCAACCGGCGTATCCAAGTGTTCGGCGGGAATACAACCACCGCTGGGGCCACCGGTCTGCGCGGCCTTGAATTCGTTACCGTCGGAGATGCCGCCGCCGATCTCAAAGATGATCTCACGCAGGGTGATGCCCATCGGCACTTCGATCAGCCCCGTGTGGTTGACCTTGCCGGTGAGGGCGAAAATTTTGGTGCCTTTGCTCTTTTCCGTACCAATCCCGGCAAACCATTCGGCGCCATGCTCAATAATCGGCACAATGTTGCCAAAGGTCTCGACATTGTTGATCAATGTCGGCTTGCCCCACAGCCCTTGCTGGGCAGGATAGGGTGGGCGCGGCACCGGTTGACCACGGCGACCCATAATCGAGGCCATCAACGCCGTTTCTTCGCCACAGACAAAGGCTCCCGCCCCAATACGGATATCGACGCGGAAGCTAAAGCCACTCTCCAGCACGCGACCACCGAGAATGCCACGGCGCTCAGCGGCGCGAATTGCGCGCTCCAGCCGTTTGGCCGCAATCTGATACTCCCCGCGCACATAGATAAAGCCCTGATCCGCACCGACCGCATAGCCGGCAATCGCCATCCCTTCCAAAATACGATGGGGATCAGATTCCATGAGGGTGCGATCCATATAGGCCCCCGGATCGCCTTCATCGCCATTGGCCACAATATACTTTTTATCGCCGACGGCCTTGCGCACTAAGTCCCATTTAAGCCCGGTCGGATAGCCGGCACCACCGCGGCCGCGCAGGCCACTGCGGATCATCTCCTGGCAGACCTCTTCGGGTGTCATTTCGCGCAGGGCATTGGCCAGCGTGGTGTAACCGCCGCGGCTGACATAATCTTCGAGCCGCTCTGGGTTGACTAGCCCACTATTGGCGAGCACCACTTTAGTCTGCTTGGTAAAGAAGGGCAGCGACGTATCGAGCACTTGCTTTTGCAGTGGCTGGTCATGTTGAATATGATTTTCAAAAATTTCAGCCGCTAATTCAGGGGTCACCCGTTCGTAGACGACATCGGCCTGACCGGGCTTCTGAATGCGCACCACCGGGCCAACACTACATAAACCCTTACAACCTGTCGGCACAATATCAATTTCATTTTGTAAACCATGTGCTTTGACATGTTCGGTCAAGAGATCTTTGACTGGCGAGCTGCCGGAGGCAATACAGGCGGTACTGGCACAGCAAAGCACACGGCATTGAAAGGCAGATTGGCTGGCATGTTCCGTTTCAGCCATCTGTTGCAACTCGACGCGATTCATAAATGTGCTCCTCTAGCCTACTTGTGCCGCTAACGCAACTGCGGCAGGAAGTTGGTGCGCCGCGGCCCCTGCCGCCAGGCGTTGTTGAACGCGCTGGAGTAGCAACTCTGGGACATCACGGCCAATTACTTCGCCATCTAAGACCAGGACCGGGGCCAAGCCACAACTGCCCAGGCAACGGGCGGTGGAGAGGCTCATTTTGCCATCAGGGGTGGTTTGGCCGGACTCAATACCGTAAGTCTGTTGCAGACCAGCCAGCACTTCGTTGGCCCGTTTGACATAACAGGCGGTGCCTAGACAGACTACACAGTTGTGTTCACCGGTGGGTTTTAGCGAGAAGAAATGGTAAAAGGTGGCCACGCCGTAGACCCAACTGGGCGGTAGCTTCAGTTGGCGGGCGACATAGATCAGGAGATCTGGGGAGAGAAAGCCAAAACTTTCCTGCGCCGTGTGCAGCACTTCGATCAGCGCATCCTGCTGATATTGCAGACGCTTGAGGGTCCGGTCGATCACTTTAAAGCGCGGATCGCCGCTGGGGTGTTCTTCCTCCTGGCGCGCGGAGGCCTTTCCCGCAGCACCCTTCGCGGCCACCGCGGCAGGAGCACGTTTGGCCGGCGCAGGGGTTACGACCGGTGCAGCCACTACCGGGGCGGTTTCCGGTGCGGACGCCGCCCGATTGGCAGCCGTACGCGCCTTCGCCCGCTCTTTCAACTCAGCCAATGACGCCATTATCATTTACTCCTTCAGTTGAGAAGACAAGGAGACACGAGATACGAGAGGGGGAGACACGAGAGACGAGAGGGGGAGACACGAGATCGTGTTGTTACAATCTCGTATCTCGTGTCTCCTTGTCTCCTTGTCTCCTTGTCTCCTATGCTTAATAGACTAACATACTCACCGGGTCGGCGCGCCAGGATTGGAGCATCTTAATATAGTTGGCACGCACATAGGCATCAGCGTTAGCAACGTTGCGCTGGCTCATACTGCCGCGCAGTTGTTCCACCGATTCGTACTCGTGATCTTCCATCCAACTCACCAGGTCACTGCGAATGTCGCCCAGGCGATTGACCCCATTACGCAGGAGTTCGGAGGCCAGCATGGTGATGTTGGCACCGGCCATCAGCCCCTTAAGGACATCGATATGGCTGTGGACCCCGCTGGTGATCGCCAGATCGACGGCAACCTCGCCATAGAGAATGGCAACCCAGCGCAAGGGTAGACGCATCTCGGTAGCGCTGCTGAGAACCAGGTTGGGCACAACTTCCAGCCGTTCCAGATCAAGATCAGGCTGATAGAAACGATTGAAGAGCACCAAGGCATCGGCCCCGGCTTCGGCAAAACGGGCAGCCATGTTGGCAAAGGCGCTAAAATAGGGGCCAACCTTCACCGCGACCGGAATCGAAACCGTGGCCTTGACACTGCGCACAATGTCAAGATAGGTGTGTTCGACCGTGGCACTGTTAAGGGCCGGATCAACCGGGATGTAGTAGATATTCAGTTCCAACCCATCCGCCCCGGCTTGTTCGATCAATTGAGCGTATTCGATCCAACCGCCGGGTGAGACGCCGTTGAGACTGGCAATAATCGGAATCTCGGTTGCGGCTTTGGCATCGCTGATCAGGTTTAGATAACTCGCCGGCCCAACGTTGTAGCGCTGCATCTGGGGAAAATAGTCAAGCGCTTCGGCAAAGCTGTCGGCCCCATAACTCATGTAGTGGTCAAGGATGTGGCTCTCCCCCTCAATTTGTTCTTCAAAGAGGGAGTGTACCACCACGGCGGCGGCGCCGGCATCCTCCAGCCGCCGAATCCCATCCAGCGTATATGACAGCGGTGAGGCCGAAGGCACCAAGGGATGTGCCAGTTTAAGCCCCATGTAGGTTGTTGATAGATCCATTGGTTCAGCTCCCTTTTTTAGATACGAGACACGAGAGGGGAAGACACGAGATACGAGAGGGAAGACACGAGATACGAGACACGAGATGTGAGCGCAGCATAACCTCCCAATCTCGTATCTCCCAGTCTCCTTGTCTCGTGTCTTGTGTCTCCTTGTCTCGTATCTTCTTGTCTGCCTACGCCGGCTCCGCTGCCATCGCTTCTAACTTCTGCCAATGTTCGTCGACATATTTCTGGCCGGCGATCAGCAAGGTCGCGGCGGCGGCCGGGTCGCTTTGGGTGAGGACGGTGTAGCGGTTCTCGTTGTAGATATAATCCTTTAATGGAATCGACGGCGCTTTGCTGTCGAGTTGCAAAGGGTTCTTGCCTTCGTCGTGGCGGCGCGGGTCGTAGCGATAGAGCGGCCAGTGACCGGATTTGGTCGCCAATGCCTGTTGCTCCATCCCTTTGGTCATGTTAATGCCGTGGGCAATACAATGGGCATAGGCAATAATCAAGGAAACGCCCGGATAAGCTTCGGCTTCGCTGATCGCGCGCACGGTTTGGGCATCACTGGCCCCCATCGCGATCTTGGCGACATAGACATTGCCATAACTCATCGCCAGCAAACCAAGATCCTTTTTGCCGGTTGCTTTACCGCCGGCGGCAAACTTGGCGACCGCCGCGATCGGTGTGGCTTTAGAGGATTGACCGCCGGTGTTTGAGTAGACTTCGGTATCCATCACCAGAATGTTGACATTACGCCCGCTGGCTAAAACATGATCGAGACCGCCATAACCAATGTCATAGGCCCAGCCATCACCACCGATAATCCAGACACTGCGCTCGACCAGGACATCGGCCAGGCTCAGCAAATCTTGAGCGATGGGGCTCTTAATGGGGGCGAGCGCGACTTTCAAGGCCACCACTCGGTCACGTTGGGCTGCAATCGCGGCGGGGGTCGTCTGTTCGGCAGCGAGCAGGGCATCACAAAGGTCAGTGCCGATCTGCGCACGCAGGCGGTTCATCAACTCAATGGCATAGCCGCGCTGTTGATTGAGCGCCAGGCGCATACCCAGGCCAAATTCAGCGTTATCTTCAAAGAGCGAGTTGCTCCAAGCCGGGCCGCGGCCATCACGATTCTTGGCCCACGGCGTGGTCGGCAGGTTACCGCCATAGATACTCGAACAGCCGGTGGCGTTGGCGATAATCGCCCGGTCGCCATAGAGTTGGCTGATGAGCTTGAGATATGGGGTTTCGCCACAGCCGGCACAGGCTCCGGAAAATTCAAAGAGGGGCTGAAGCAACTGCGCATTTTTAACGTTGTTATAACTCAACTCGATGGGCTGCGGACCATGATCATTATCTGGTAACAGCGGCAGATCAGGCAGTTGCAAAAAGAACTCCCAAGTCTGACGTCCCTCTTCCAGGCGTGGCAATTGTGCTTCCATGTTGATCGCTTTGCGGCCCACGGCCCGTTTATTCTTGGCCGGGCAGATCTCCACACAAAGGCTACAGCCGGTGCAATCTTCCAGCGCCACCTGCAAGGTATATTGCAGGCCGGGCATTTCCCGCCAGCGCGCATCACTGGTCATGAACCCTGCGGGCGCATCAGCCAAATCGGCCTCACCGACCACTTTGCTGCGGATCACCGCATGGGGGCAGACGAGCACACACTTGCCACATTGGATACAGACATCGGGATCCCAAACGGGGATCTCAAGGGCCAGGTTGCGTTTTTCCCATTGGGTTGTCCCGGTAGGGTAGGTGCCATCGACTGGCAGCGCACTCACCGGCAACAGGTCGCCATCACCGGCGATCATCTTGGCGGTTACCGCTTGAATAAAGGCAGGGGCACCAGCGGGAACTGGTGGCAGCCATTGGATCTTGCTGGTGGCCTCGCTGGGGATTTCCACCTTGTAAAGGTGGGCGAGCGCTGAATCAACGGCGGCAAAATTTTTGCGCACGACCGCTTCGCCCCGTTTGCCATAGCTCTTGCGAATCGCCCCCTTGATCTTGTCAATTGCGGTTTCGCTGGTCAGGCGATTGGCGCTGTCGCCATTATGGACCGCAGGCAAAAGTTCGTTGAGCAGGCCAAAGAAGCAGGTCTGCATAATCGTGTTGATGCGGCCACCCATGTTGACTTCCTGGGCCACTGTGTAGCCGTCGATCACGTAAAAGCGGAGCTTTTTACTGATAATCTCGCGTTGCACAGGGGCCGGCAGTTGATACCAGACCTCGTCTGGGCCAAAGGGCGCGTTGAGCAGGAAGATCGCCCCCGGTGCCGCAGCCCGCAGCACATCGTAGCGTTGGAGGAAGCCAAATTGATGGACGGCGACCAGGTTTGCTTTATTAATCAGATAAGTGCTGTGGATCGGATGTGGACCAAAACGCAGATGCGAAACGGTGAGCGCACCCGATTTTTTGGAATCGTAAACAAAATAGCCCTGGGCATAATTGTCGGTCTCTTCGCCGATAATCTTAATTGAGTTTTTGTTGGCGCTGACGGTGCCATCGGAACCTAAGCCCCAGAAGACGGCGCGTACGGTTTCATCGGCTTCGACATCCAAGTCGTGGTCATATTCCAAATGGGTGTGGCTGACATCATCAATAATGCCAACCGTAAAATGATTCTTCGGATGGGTCTTGGCCAGTTCGGCAAAGATGCCGGTGATCATGGCCGGGGTAAATTCTTTGGAAGAAAGGCCATAACGGCCCCCAATGACTTTGGGGATACGGGCAAAGGGCGCACTGCCGTCACTCATCCCTTCGGCAATTGCAGTAACCACATCTTGATAGAGCGGCTCGCCGGCACTGCCTGGTTCCTTGGTGCGATCAAGCACGGCAATCGCCTTAGCGGTCGCGGGGATGGCCTGTAGTAGATGGGCAACGGAGAAGGGACGGTAGAGCCGCACTTTCAGCAAGCCAACCTTTTCGCCCTTGGCCACCAGATAGTCAACCGTCTCTTGGACAGCCTCGGCCCCGGAGCCCATGATCACAACAATGCGTTCGGCATCGGGAGCACCCGTGTAATCGAAGAGGTGATATTGGCGGCCAGTGCGTTCGGCCAAGCGATCCATCATGGATTGGACAATTTCTGGGGTCGCGCTGTAGTAAGGGTTGACCGTCTCACGCGCCTGGAAGTAGACATCGGGGTTCTGGGCAGTGCCACGCATCACCGGGCGGTCGGGTGAAAGGCCACGGGCGCGGTGGGCTTGGACCAGGTCATCGCTGATTAGGGCGCGGATATCGGCGTCGGCCAGCGTCTCAATTTTGTTGATCTCGTGGGAGGTGCGGAAACCATCAAAGATGTGGAGAAAGGGGACACGAGCAGCAAGGGTGCTGGCATGGGAAACCAAGGCTAGATCCATCACCTCTTGCACCGAATTGGCAAAGAGCATCGCCCAGCCAGTGGCCCGGGCGGCCATCACATCACTATGGTCACCAAAGATCGAAAGGCCCTGCGCGGCCAAGGAACGGGCGGCAATGTGAAAGACGGTGCTGGTCAGCTCGCCGGCGATCTTGTACATGTTGGGGATCATCAGCAGTAAGCCCTGGCTGGCCGTAAAGGTGGTGGTCAGGGCACCGGTCTGTAGGGCACCATGCACCGCCCCCGCGGCTCCCCCCTCCGACTGCATTTCGATCACCTGGGGGACGCTGCCCCAAATATTTTCTTCGGCGTGGACGCTCCACAAATCCGACAGTTCGCCCATGGGTGAAGCAGGGGTGATGGGATAGATCGCAATCACTTCGCTGGTCTTATAGGCGACCTGAGCAGCCGCTTCATTACCATCAATGGTGAGTACAGCGCGGACGACATCGGATTCCATGTCGCTAGTCCTTTCTTATGGCCGTAGCGTAAGGTACCTGGTGGCACCACCAATTGCAAGACGGGTGTTTAGCAATCTTCAATTTCGGTTGCAGACTCACCCAGGATCGTAATATCAATTTCTAAAAGTTGGACAGGTTCAGCGGCCGGCATCGTCTCAAAAATGAGCTGTGCCCCAGCGGCTGCCGTATTGGCGGCTAGCTGACCGAAGTAATAACGAATCAAATCAGCAACGCAATGAGCATCGGGGGACAAATTAATTTTCAGGCAGGTGATCCGCTCATTTGTCTCGGGTTGTGCCTGCTCTAGCGCAGTCGCCAGCAGATCTGCCGTTGCATAGTAGCCATGCATAGTTGTTGCGGTAGATTGGTATATCAGTAAATAGGTAAATCGGTACATCGGTAAAGCGATACATTAGTAGATTGGTAAATCGGTAAGTACGAACTGATTTACTGATGTACCGATTTACCTATTTACTGATTTACCGATTTACCTATCCCCCTACAATGTCGCCAAATATTCCCAGGCACTAATCGCTGCTTTGACCCCTTCGCCTAGGGCGACGGTAATCTGTTCGGAGTAGACATCCGTCACATCTCCGGCGGCAAACAGACCGGGCAGGACGGTTTCACAACGCTGATTGACTGGAATATGACCAGTTTCGGGATCAAAAGCGACCAACTCGCGCACGAACTCAATGTTAGGGATTAAGCCCAGCTCAATAAAAACGCCTTCCACCTCGATCTCGCGGGTGGTATAGCCGGCCGCAATTTCCATCCCGGTCACATAGCTATCACCCAACACCCGCTGTACTTCCCAGCCAAAGAGGGAAGTGACCTGCGAGTGGTTTTCGAGTTGACGCAAGAAGGCAGGGGTTGCCTCGTGGGTGGTGGTTGACAACCAGTAGACTTGTTTGGCAATCGCCGCCAGTTTGAGAATGGCGGTCTGTGTCCGTTTAGCGCTACCGATAACGGCAACGGTACGACCGCGGAAAAGGCCGGCATGGCTAATCGCCGAAAAGCTAAGCCCTTTGCCCCAATAATCCTGCTCACCGGGGACATAGAGCCGCTGCGGCTTGGCACCGGTGGCAATAATCACGGCCCGCGCTTGCAGCCGATTACCGCTGGTCAACAATAGCTCAAAGAGGCCGGCTGGGTTCTTTATCACCTGGGTTACTTCGTCGGCCGCATGGGCAATCGCTTGCTGTTGCACCTGTTCTTCAAATTCACGCACGGTGCTCAAGCCCCAAACGGGGTTGGCATGGGGATGCCCGCGCAAACTGAAGTCATAGCTGGCTTTGCCACCCAAGGCTGGAGCAACCAGTATCGTCTCCAATTGAAACCCAGTGGTATAGGTTGCGGCAGCCAAACCGGAAGGACCACCACCAATGATGGCAACATCGTAAACAGTCATCTCGCATGCTCCTGATCTCTAACGTTCAGTGTCGAAAACGGTTGTGTGATTATTTTGAAAACAATCATCTGACTTATTTTCAACCAGAGTGTACATTACGAAGTGCGCTGGCTGAAAACGACCGAACACTAGGCGATCAACTCACCCCATGACTTCACGACCAAACGGAAGATATCGGACTCGGTAATCACCCCAACGACACGACCATTTTCGACCACCGGCAAACCACTAATCTGATATTCGAGCATCATCTCGGCAGCATCTTGAATCGTGTCATCCGGTGTAATCGTAATCGGATCTTGGGTCATCACCTGCTGTACCTTCTGGTCATTGAGTAGCAGATCGGTGGCCAGATCAGTCCCCTGAAAGAAAAGGGGAATTGTGCGCTGAATATCGCTCATGGTGAGAATGCCAACCAACATATTATCGCGGGTCACGACTGGTAACCGACGGATGTCATTCTCGTTCATATATTGATATGCATCCAAGAGCGAAGTCTGCGCCGTGACAACGACTGGTGGCGCCGTCATCCAATTGCGTACTTCTGCTTCGTGCCGGTTCATTGTATTCCTCCCGCACCGTTGCGGTGCGTCATTCGTGAAACGTGAAACGTGATGCGTGATGCGTGATGCGTAACAGCGACTCGCGATTGCACCCATTTTACACATCACGTTTTACGTTTTACGTTTTACGTTTATTCAGCTCGGGCTTTGCGGCTCTGTTACCCGCAACAGTGTCTAATCTTCGTATCTACAGCCTAGCAGGAAGTTCACTTCGTCAGATCGGTCGTATAGGGGGAATATGTGCTGGTCGCGTGGTTGGTCTGGTGGCTGGTCAGATGGCTAGGGCGGAGAGGAGAGCGCGGCACTAATATGGTCACGTGGTCGTATGGTCGCGTGGTCTGGACGACACGACCACATGACCACGCGACCACTTTTCAGACCAGGTTTGGGGTAAAGTTGGCGTAATCCCAGTTGCCTTGCAACTTTTGATATTCGGCTTGGACCAGACGGACAAAACCGCTGGCTAAGTGGGATTGGGTATGGGCGCGATGGGTGGCAGCGACGATCTTACGTTTGGGGACTTCAGCACGGACGGGGCGGTAGATCACCTTTTCGCTGTTATCCTGGGCGGCCATCATCAATGGCACCAGCGAAATTCCCAAACCAGCGGCGACACAGCTATGGACAGTGGCAAGTTGGGCGGTGTGACAAACAATGTCGACCGCCAGATCCTGGGCATAGCAGAAGGCTTGAATCTGCTCGCCAAGACAGTGGATCTCATTGAGCGCAATAAAAGGGAAGCCATCAATCTCTTTCGCATCGATCCAAGCCCTACGCACAAAAGGTTCAGCATCGCCGTGGACGCAAGCTTGACGGCTAAATTGCTGTTGACGGGGCGAGGCGAGCACCAGTGGTTCGGTGAGTAGTTCTACGGTTTCGATCAATTTGTGATGAATCGGCAGGCTCATAATGGCCAACGCAAGCCGACCTTCCACCAAACCCGTCACCAACGCCGCCGTCACATCCTCATAAACGGATAATTCAGCCTTTGGGTAAAGCTCGCTAAAACAGCGAATAATGCCTGGCAATAGATAAGGCGCTACGGTCGGAATCATCCCGACGGTCAATTGACCATGCCCCTCATTGATCTCCTGGCGCAATGCCCGCTTGATCTGTTGCGTCTCGGCCAGGATTGCGCGGGCGCGCGGAAGCAGCACGCGGCCGGCTTCAGTCAGCGTGACGACCCGTCCCAGCCGGTCAAAGAGCGGTTGGCCCAATTCATGTTCCAACTTCTGCACCTGCTGGCTGAGCGAGGGCTGCGCGACATGGCAACGTTCGGCCGCCCGGCTAAAGCCACCAGTCTCGGCCACTGCGACAAAGTAGGTAAGTTGATGCAATTCCATTTCGTTCCCACACTCCGATCGGCAAAGCAACAGCAATTTTATGAACAACTCTATAGGGTATCTCTATGGGAAAAAGCCATTACTCATAGACAAAGACTATTACCATTGTAGTATACTGTACGAAAGCCAACCTAAACAACTTTACAAAATCCATATCGCGGTATCAGCCAATGCCTTGGCGACAGTCGGCAAGCAGAGCGACAGGCGGATTCACATTCGCCGGTGGCCAGCGCGCAGAGGCCGCAGCTTCTTACAAAAACGCCGCCAAGGCATCTTGGCGGCGTTTTTGTAAGAAACTTGTCTGATGGGCTTTAGCAGCAGGACTTTACAGTGAGACGCCTAACAACCCACGCGTAAATTGAAAATCGATATTGCCCTGCTGGTAGAGTTTGGGGGCATATTCGTGTTCGATCACCTGCTTGCAAAGTTGGAGCAGTTGACCATTCCAGGCGGTCGGCTCCCCATCCAGCAACAGATCAAGATCATTATTATATTGTTCCATCCCCTCGTCGGCAGAGAATTGCAACACCGGGACTAGTGGGTGCGTTGCCATTGGTTGCTGAGCAACATGGCCCAGCATCAACTCGACCCCGGTGGCGGCCAGACCGGTGATTGTCTCTACCCAATGTTCGGTCGGGGTCTCCATAATGTGGAAACCGGCGTGATCGGCATGTTCGCCATAGCCCAATGAGGGCAGCACGGTGGTGGCCACCAACACATTAGTACGGTAATCTACCGCCGAGAGCAAGCCCGTATTTTCGGGGACAATCACCGTGCCGCCAGCACTGACAATCAATTTGGTCAGCTCGGCCAGTTGCGCAGCGACAGTGGAAGTGACCGGCCCATCGGTCAGCAGGCCAATTCGCAATGCTTCGAGACCAGCCGTCGCCGGCACCGGTGCGCCGGCCGCGGCAACTTGCCCAGCAAACCACGCCTCGACTTTCTGCATAACTTTGTCGATCCCACCATCCAGCTGAATGCTGGCAAAGCCCAAGCGGTCAAGGCTACCACCATGTGCTTCGATCTGATGGCGCATAAAGTCGTTGTGCGTCTTTTCACAGCCATGTTCGAGCAGCAGACAGTATTTCACCAACGGGTGGGTTACATAGCCAACCATCGTCTGGGCGTACATCTCTTCGTAGCGACCGGCATTGTTGCCACAGCCCTCGGTGTGGGCCAGCGCGACATAGCGCGACAGTTGATCGGGTAGCCCCAGCCTTTTCTGGTTGAGCCGCAGGGCAATCATGTTGGCGACCTGGCCGGCACAGAGGCTGGTCGGCAAGATCAGGCCCACTTGATCAATCGCGGCTTTCCCATTTACCTGTTGGATCGCGAAATGCACATTGCTGTGGGTTGTGCTGGCTTGGATTGAAATCGGTTTTCCACTCGGTTTGGGCGCATTGATCAGCGTATCGAGTTGGGTCGTGTCAGTCTGCTGCCAGTTGCGCCAAATCTGCACTTGAGCATGCCCCGCCTTTTCGCCAACAGTGCGGGCACCGGACGCTGCATCAATGGTCAGGTCAAAGGTGCGCTGGCCCAACTCATCCATCGAGAGGCCGTCAAGGTAGAGGCCAGCGTTGACATCCATATCCTGGGCCAACAATTCAAAGCGGCGGGTCGTGGTCACCACTTTGATCGTCGGCACAAAGGGAAAGTTGGTGATCGAGCCGTTGCCGGTGACAAAGAAGATCAAGTTACAACCGCTCGCGACCTGGCCGGCGATGCTCTCCAAATCGTTGCCAGGGCTATCCATAAAGTAGTAACCACCGGCGGTCATCGGCTCGCCGTAAGCAATCGCATAATCCAGACGGGTGGCGGGATCTTTTTTGCGCGCTGCGCCAATCGACTTCAGGACAATATTGTAAAGGCCACGATATTTATTACCACCAGAAGGATTGCCCTCGGCGCTTGCCCCATGCCAGGCCGCCCGCTCTTTGAACTCTTCCATGAGTTGCAGGAAGCGCTGGGCGGTCGCCAAATCACGCACTTTGTGCAACACGTAGGGCTCGGCTCCGATCAACTCGTCGGTCTCGGCCAGATTGGCCGCGCCGCCATAACGAATTAGTTCGCGCGCAATCCAGCCGATCAACGGGTTGCCGGAGATGCCAGAGAAGGCATCTGAACCACCACATTGCAGGGCAATCTTAAGGTGGGCAATTGACTCGGCAGTGCGTGGGGTGGCGTTGACGGTCGGCAACCAGTTGCGTATGATCGCTTCACCTTTGGCCAGGTTTGCCTGGAAACCGCCAGTGAGTGAGAGCAACTGATGGGGCACTGCGGCTAGAGGGTAGCCATGTTCAAGCATATAGGCCTGCAACATGGCACTAGTCACAGGTTCAATACCATAATCCACCAAGAGCACCGCGCCGACATTCGGGTTAACGATAAAGCCGGCCAACGTGCGTAACAGCAGATCCAGGTTGTTCGGGTTGGCGACATCGCCCTCGGTATGGGCAATCGGCACAATACCGTCGATGTTGGCGTAGTTGCCGATTTCCTTTTGCAGGCGAGCGGCCAGTTGCTTGACATAGCCGCCGGTGCGCGAAGTTGTGCCCAGCAACACGATCATATTGCGCGTGCCGACGCCGCGTCCACCCTCACGCCGGTAGCCCTGGAAGGTGCGCGTTTCAGCGTAGAGCGGCAGGGCTTCAGCCGGTTGAAATGTCGCCACATCAAGCTGGTAGGTATGGATCTCGTCGGCAAAGTTGGGGGCAGGCGGTAAAGTAAAAGAGAGCGAGCGTTCACGTAGGGCATGTAACGCGCTGTCATTGATTACATAGCTGCCGGGTTGGATGGTCATGGTTGCCACCCCAAAGGGTAACTCCCAGGAGAGCAGCCGCTCACCCGCGGCGATGGTGCGGATGGCAAAACGATGGCCTTCCATCACGGTGTAATCCAGGGTAAAACTGGTACCATTGTAGTGAATGAGCGAGCCGGCATCGAGCCGACGGGTCGTAATTGCCACATTGTCGCCAGGCAACGGCAGGCGGCCGATCTCGGCAAAATCGTAAGACATTCCCATGGGTTGGTTCCTCTGATCGATAAGTAAGCAAGGGTGGCAGAGTTGCAAAGTTGCAGAGTGGCAGGGTAGCAGCGGGTTTTATAACTTTGCCACTCTGCAACCATGCCACCCTGCACTATTTAGACACAGCTAATGCGCGCACATCAGTCACTGCCTGTTTCATCGCGCCGGCGTAGACCCCAAAGTCGATGCCATAGGAAATCACATTGTAACCAAACGCCATCCACTCTTGTGCTTGGGCCATGGTCCCTGGTTGGATGCCGGCCCCCAACCCATATTGGCGTGCGACTGCCACCACCCGCTTAAGGGCATCGATAAAACGCGGGTCAGCAAAATCGCCGGGGATCCCCATCGAGTTAGTGAGATCAAAGTGGCCGACCCAGAGCACATCGACCCCTGGGGTTTGGGCAATCGCTTCGAGATTTTCCATACCTTCTACACTTTCGATCTGGCAGATGATCGTCGTATTTTCATTGGCATAGGCCATAAAATCAGCCGGGGTCACCCCTTTATAATCGGTTTGGGCATTGCCCATAATAACCCCGCGGTCGCCCAGCGGCGCATATTTGGCGGCATTGATGATCGCCTTGGCCTGGGCCGCCGTTTTTACATTGGGGACCATAATACCCAGCGCGCCCAAGTCAAGGGTGCGGGCAATAAAGTGGTAATCGACTTGGGGAATGCGCACAAAGGGGGCAATCGTCGTTACTTTGAACCAGGCGACGAGATCGGCAAGCTGGGCAGGCGTAAAGGGGGCGTGTTCAGTATCGAGGAGCACAAAGTCCAGATCAGCGGTATCCAGGATTTGGGCCAGGCCACGGGTCCCAAACTCGCCGATCATGTGGCCAACAGGCACCTTGCCCTGGGCAAGCAGTTGTTTACAACGATTAGGTTTCATCTGATTTTTGCTTTCTATGGGTATTTATCTTGCACAGATGAAACCATTATACTAAGAAGAGCGCAATCTGTCATTCCTTCGCGCGACGCTGGGCGGAATGATAGATTGCGCTCTTCTGGCAGATGTTGGCTTAAGGCAATTGCCGCTTAGTTCAATACAGTTGGCAGGAAGATCTGATGCTCCAGTACTTCATCGACAAGATTACCATCATCAGTCAGATCAACGAGGCTGTGATCGAATTCAGCTTCGCTGAGTCCAATCAACATGCTCCCATCAGGCAACGCTACGACCAGCGGATCAGCTTGCGTATCCGACGCCGCCACGTTACCAGTCAGTTTCACCAGGCTAATCCCATCAATGAAATACTCATCGTTGGGCTGGGCAAAAGGTGCTAACCAGAAGCGTAATCGACCAGCAGTGGTCGTTCCCGAGAAGCCATTAGTGGTAAAGTCGACAGTATAGCGTTGCCAGCCTTGTTGCAAATTGACTTGGTGAACAGCTAACCCGTAGTTCGTATAAGGGGCACCATGTTTGTGCAGATAGACGCCCAAATCCTGCCCGCGCGTCGTGTAAGCGGCAAAACTTAGGCGATAACGGCTGTTAGGCTCTAGTGGCATCCCGGTTTGATAAAGCTGCGTATTGTTAGATCTTTGGTTAATTTGGATCCGGAGCGCTTTAGCACATTCGTAGGCCGGGGTGGTCGTCTGCCATGAGCCGATGTTTCTGGCATGGAACCGCCAGGAATTAAGATTGTTTTCAAAACTGGCATTTTGCAGCAGATTACCAGCGACTGGTGTACAGGTACCACCGCCTGGGGTAGGTGTCGGCGTTGGGCTGATTGGGGTAGCGGTAGGAGTCGGGCCAATGGGGGTCGGTGTCCGCGTTGGGGTAGGCCCAGCTGGGGTCGGCGTTGCGGTTGGGTTACCCCCGCCACCACAGCCATAGTTCTGCCAACCACTGAAGGTTGCACCCTTTGCAACGACCACGACGGATATACAGGTATCAAGGGGGTACCAATGATCCGGGTTTTCCCCAAACCAGTTCCACCCCAGAAAGTCACTGACCGGCAGCCCCTGTGAGTTCTTAATCGCGATGCCATAGCGCTGACGCGGCCGTCGCCAATCAATGCCAATATTATCTTTCTTCCAAATTTCGTCAACCGGTTGGCTCCAGGTGACAACGGTTCCCGCATTACCGCTCACATTGGCCGTACTGCCACAACTCTCTAAGACAAATTGGTCCTGCCAGGCACAAAATTGAATTTTCATATTTTGTGGGCGTGGCTGGTTGCGGACCTGAACGCGGTAATAGAAAGTGCCTTCGGCAAAGTTGACGGGAGCGAACCAATTACCATTGGCGGCCGGCATAGGCGGATCATCGCGCGGGAAGCCGCGATCACTGCGTGTAACGGCGCGGTTAACCCCAAAAACCAGCAATTCAGTGGCATTGGTCGCTTCGTCAACAGCTTTGCCCACTTCTTGAGGCCGCGCCATAGCCGCAGAGGCGACTTGCCTGGCCACGATTACCAGCAGCAAGCACAACAGCATGGCCACGACAAACAGACGGTTAAACAATTTCATTGAGCCTTTTCTCCTTTTTTACCTAACTAATTGGTGTGATGCATACAAAAATAAAGACCGCCAAAATGACAGTTGACGCGTTACTGTAAGCGCGGTGGTGCCCGCCCTGAACAAAACGTTCAATTGTCATCACACTAAAGTTTTAGTTGTTCTGCAAATGGTTGCGGACAATCGATGATGGGGTAGATTGCAAAGCAGCCAAACTTTAGTTAACCAACAAATTTTATTTACCTAGGCATGGTCAGCTCGCAAACAATTTAGCGAGCTGACCATGCCTAGCCGTCTAAGTTTTAATATATCAGTTATTCAAAGATATACTGGTTAACTAGTAAATTCTAATTTCTTTGTTGTTTTGCGTTCAAAACCATACGGAAACCATACGGCTATCATACGAATCGTCAAAAAACTTACAAATTGAGGCGAACATTGTTCAATTCAATTAATTACTAATCGGTGAATCTATTCTTAATTATTAGTAAATGACGATGCAAAGTGAATTAAGTTACGCTATATTTTTTAAGCTTACATTTGCGTAATTAATATATACAATAGCAAATATATCGTCTGAAAACAATCATTGCTTTTGCCGATAGAAATTGGTACAACAGCTAGATTTCGGGCGAACTAATGTAATGCTTATTGCCCGCAACAGTTGCACCATACTTACGTTATATTCATCTACAGGCAGCCATAAGTTTAGAAGGAGGGGTAGCCAGATTGAGGTGCGGCCAATTGGCAGCAGGCCATTAATCATCTACGACAAATCGAGAGGAATTCGTGCTGCAGTTTGGACTTTATCTGCACCAAGGAGGAGGTGCCATCAGGTTGAAATGAGGAGTAGGAGGGAGAAAATCGACGAAGCTAATCGGCAAGCGGCGGCACGGCAGGCAACAGTTGCCCACAAGGACGCATGCGACTGTCAAAGAGCGAGCGCGGCCTTATGCGCCGTTGCTCGTCGTGGCACGACATCTTATCTGCATGCCAAGACGAGCAACGGCGCATAAGGCCGCAGACAAACGCGTGTCAGTACTCACTCAATTCCAATTGACAGTTTGAACAATGACAGTTTGAACAATGACAGTTTGAACAATGACAGTGAAATAAGTGCTTGCTTGCAGCAAGTAGGCGATCAGTAAATACATTTGACGTTATACTCCATTTACGACAGGTTCTTGATTGATCATCTGTCGTTTGCGTTGCCAACAGGGCGATTGTGTTGAGACCCATTCTTTTTGAACGACTAAAAGGATGGGTCTCAAGCAGGGCTCAGGTTAGAGTGATGGGGGATTAAGACATTTCCGATCGACAACCCAAATGACGTGCTAGGTTAATCCCAATGCTCGCTGTTCCAACTGACGCTGTTCCAACTAACTGAATTCCAACTGACACTGTTCCAACTCACCGAATTCCAACTGACACTGTTCCAACTGACACTACCCCACATGACCGGCGTCGAGCCAGTCCAGAGCAGTCGGCTGGCGACCAGCCCGGTATTGGCGCTTTGGGTCGTTGTACCCTGCACGGCTGCCGCAATATCGAGGTAACCAGCGCCCATCTTCTGGTTGTTATAGCCAGACCAATTCTTGTTAGCGGTGGCTTGCAGGCGGAACTTGACCTGATCCGGCGTCAAGTTGGGCTCGTCTTGCAACAGCAAGGCCACCGCCCCCGTTGCGACAGCCGCCGCCATCGAGGTGCCAGACATCCGGAAGTAGAGATTTGTGAGCAGACCCGTCACTTTGTTAAGGGGATGCTCGGTCGCTAAGTTGTTGTCACCGCTCGAGAGCGTCGCGATGATATTGCTACCTGGGGCCACCAAGTCGGGCTTGGCGAAGCCATCGATCGTCGTCCCATAGGCGGAGAAGGAGGCAAGCAAATCATCGGTCAGCGCCACCGTGCTTTTTTCGTCAACCGCGCCCACGGTGATCACAAAGGGATCATTGGCCGGCGGATAGATCTTACCGGCATTGGTGCTCCCATTATTGCCGGCAGAAACCACCACTGTCACCCCATTGAACCAGAGAATCTCCAACGCCGCGTTGAGTGGACTGGTATGGTAGGATTCAGCCACTGTGCTATTCAGTGACATATTCACAATACGGATATTATAGAGTTGCCGATTATCGTAGATCCATTGCAACCCACCCACGACCGCGGCGAGTGTCCCCATCCCGGCGTCATTCATCACTTTGACATCAACGAATTTAACGCTGGGTGCGACCCCAATATAACCGCCGGACGACTCAACACCACGGCCGCCGATTGTCCCGGCGATGTGCGTGCCGTGACCGTAGAAGTCATCACTGCTACCACTCTGGTTGATATGCACACGCTGGATGATCCGGTTGTTGCCATTTTCGTCGCGCAAATCAGGATGATCCGCAATCCCACTATCGACCACCGCCACAGTAATGCCTTCACCCTGCAAATAGGCAGCAGTATTCCACAGCCCATCGGCCTTGATCGAACGGACATAAGTGTTAAGCAGCGCAGTGCTTTCAATGCACTTGGCACAGGCACGCTTGGGGGTATACGCAATTTTGATATCGTCCAGACAGACACTATCAAGATTGTTCATGTTGCCGGAAGAAAGAAAACGAATGTAAGTCTGGCTAGAGGCATAGGCAGAAATGTCGTAACTGGCCGACAGGAAGAATAGATCATGCGACCAACCAGCGAGGTAGCTCAGATCAGTCCATGTCGCGCCGTTATCTTTAGATACCTGCACAGCCACAGATTCGTTCCACTCGAGCGAATCGCGCTTGTAGTCGAAACTTAAGATGACATTCTCCGTGTTGGCCAGATTCACCTTGCGCATGATGCCATTGTTGCTATTGCCAATTTGGAGACAGCGGTTACTACTTAGCAGCGCCGGCCGCACAATTTTGACATCACCACCCGTGGGTGTTGTGTATGCATAGGGTTCGCCCAGTTCAATCCAATTGCTAGCCCAGGCCACGTTGCCTACATTATTGGACCAAGTCGCGGTCTCCATGGTGTCATAGACATAATTGGTCGCCGCCGCCGTAGCAGCCTGTAGGGCGTCGGCCTCAGCAGCGGGCAGGGCAGCTTGGATAATGTCGCTGCCGGCGATCAAGGGCAGGTAAACGCGGTTGTTAAACGCCGCCTGCCAGGCCGTTTTGTACTCTTCATCGGCTAGTGCTGCGATTTCTTCTGCAGAAATTTGCTCACTTTCCAGTTCCGGCAGGCCCGTACTCACTTCCACATCGATCAGATCGAGATGAAATTGGGCATCGGCACTCATCGTTGGCCCGGTGGTGAAGCGCACAGTCGTGGCTGCGGAAAGGTAGGCCGAGAGATCATAGTGTGCGGCCAGCAACGTCTCATCGTAGGCCGGCCCAGCAATTTGGTCAAGCGTTACCCAGTTGCTTTCTCCATCAGGGGAGACTTCGACCCGGATCAAATCATCGCTGTCGGCAAAGGCTTTACGCCGGTAGGTAAAGGTGAGTTGGGCAGCAGTGGCAACCGACAGATCAAGCTGCCGCCAGATCCCCTTGTTACTTCCCTGTAAGCGTAAGCCCTGTTGCGTGCCGGCAAGAAAGGTGGCAATCGCCAGATCGCCGTCAATTGGGCCATCATTTTCGCCCACTTCTTGCCAAGGGCCGGACCAAATCATGCGGCCATTGCTGCCTTCGTAAGTCATACCATCAAATTCGTCACGAAAATGCAGGCTATCTTCAGCGGTTACTTCACTGACGCGCGCAACCGGGGCATCAAGCGAGATCCATCGCACACCGTCTACGCGCGCCAGGGCTGGCATCATTTGGGCAGGGCCATGCACAACAAACGCATTAATGATTGAAAGCGTCTGGACCAGCTCCCCCCCCAAGGTCGTCACCTGTAGGGGAGAAAGGACCTTTTCGCCATCCATTTGGACAATTACGCTCAGTAGTTCATCGGGATCGGTAACTGCAGCCTGTAATAAAAGGGGTTGCAGGTGGGTTCCAGCCGTTTGCGCCGATGCCGGCAGAGCGAACGAGCTGGTCAGGTTGAGAATCACCATGACCAACCAAAAAGCTCGCCATTTTTTCATCGAAATTTGCTCCTTTGTGATTTAAATCACGATCAATAATTGGTCGTAGCCCATGTCCAACTGCAACAAACGTCAATCGACTTAGATTTGCATGGATTGCACCGTAATTTGAGCATACAACACTCTTTGTACGCCTTACCATTACAGAAAACTTTCAATCAAGCAATTAAGTTATCCATTACACGAGAAGCCACACAAATCAGACCTTAAGCAACTATTACAAGCAATAATTTTTAAGTCATTAACAGCCACATAGGCGGTAGCTGATTGGCTGGAAGGACAAGTTGGGGTACGATGGCAGTAATTTATAACTGGATCAAGCATTGCGCTTTGGCGGTAGTTGGGTCTGGCCACTATCACCCATCCCGTTGCCAGCCATCAGGGTAGGATCAAAGAGCGTGGCGCGGTGCCATATTTTTGTCGTACAGCAAGAGAATGAAGGAAGTTTACTGATGACAACCAATTTTCGGATTGAATCCCTATTGGCAGCACGCCAATTTCTAGCCCCACAACTGGTTGGGGAGCAGATCTATTTTATCAGCGACATGTCCGGCCGCTTGAGCCTTTATGCCATGCCGGTGGGCGGTGGCCTGCCACAACCCTTATTGCCCCCCAATATCGCCCTGCAAAATCCGCATCTCATCGGCGGGGAAGGGGTCTACCGTGTATTACCTGGCTTGGGCAAGATTCTGGTGATGCTCGACGATAATGGTGATGAAAATTATCAGCCTACCTTTATCCCCATCGACGGCGGCGTGCCCACACCGGTTTTTGGTACACGCTTTGCCGGGCAGCAAATCGTCTGTGCTAAATGTGATGCCGAACGCAACCTGGCGATCTTTTCGGTTGACCCGCGCACAGAAGCGCTGAGCCATACCATGCTGGTCAACCTGGCGACGCTGGAAATCACTTCACTGGGCAGCAGCCCCTACAACAACTATCCGGATGGGGTCAGTGCTGATTTTTCGCAGGTGATTTTGGCCGATTCTTACACAATGGGTGATAGCGTGCTCTACCAGTGGCAGCCAGACAAGGGCGAACGCGCCCTGCTCTACGGCACGCCGTTGGATCAACGGCAACCAGACGAACAATATGCGCTCACCGGCTTTGGCGTCGGCGAATTTACCCAACAGGGCAATTTCCTGGTGACAACTTCACTCTTTGAAGATTGTTATGGGCTCGGTTATCTTGATCTGATCAACCCGGAACAGTTGCAGCCGATTACAATTCGGGGTTTGGTACACACCGGCAGTGGCGAGTTGACCAATTTCCAGGCAGGTAACGCGGTGCGTTACATCCTCACCTATAACATTGATGGGGTGTCGTGGGTTTATGAAGGAGCGTTTGATGAAGCAGCCCTGACGCTGACGATTGACCGTGTCGTCTGTGGGGAAGGGGTATTGGCCGGTGGCGTGGTCGAATCGCTGCAGTATGACAAGCCCAGTGGGCGCTATGCGTTGGCCTTTTCTACCGCCACGTCACCGGCCCAGCTTTACATTGTGGCCCCTGATGACCAAGTACACCAGCAGACCCAGGAACGCCTGTTGGGTATTGCCGCTGATCTGCTGGCACCGGGCGAAGAGGCTGCCTACATCAGCCACGATGGATTACGCATTTCAGCCCGCCTTTACCTGCCCGCCCCGGCGTTAGGTTACACGGGCAAACGGCCAGTGATCTTTTACATCCACGGCGGGCCACAGAGCCAGGAACGGCCCGATTTCACCTGGTTTTCCATGCCATTGATTCAATTTTTGACCCTCAATGGGTTTGCCGTCTGGGTGCCCAATGTGCGTGGCAGTAGTGGCTATGGGATGGCCTATATGAAACAGGTCGATCATGACTGGGGGGGCGAAGATCGCCTTGACCATGTCGCCGCCTTTGCCCACTTACGCCAGGATGAGCGGCTGGATCTCGACCGCGCCGGGGTGATGGGGCGATCTTACGGCGGCTATATGACGTTGACCTTGGCCGGTCGCCACCCGGAACTGTGGCAAGGTGCCATCGATATGTTTGGGCCGTATGACCTCTTCTCGTTTATGCGGCGCATTCCCGAAACGTGGAAGACTTACTTCTATCAGGCGCTTGGTCACCCGGAAAAGGACAAGGATTTTCTCACCGAACGCTCGCCCAGCACGCATCTGCACAACCTGGCTTGCCCCATGTTGGTGATCCAAGGGGCCAATGACCCGCGCGTGGTTGAACAGGAATCGCGCGATCTGGTGGAGACGTTACGGCAACAGGGCAAGCAGATCGACTATCTTGTCTTCAGCGACGAAGGGCACGATGTGCTGAAGTTTACCAATAAGGTGATCTGCTACAACCGGATCACCGAATTTTTTAAAACAACTTTATGATAATGCTATCATGCATTCCTGATGAATTAATGACAGACCAAATTGGAAGGAGCCTTTATGTCCTATACAACCCTCATCTCTACGGCGGAGCTTGCCCCCCATATTGGTGACCCAGATTGGGTGCTGATCGACTGCCGCTTTAAGCTGGATAATCCGGCCGCCGGGCAGCAGCTTTATACAGAAGCACACATTCCTGGCGCGGTTTACGCCCATCTGGATCATGACCTCTCCAGCCCGATCATTCCGGGGCAAACGGGGCGCCATCCGCTACCAAGCATCGCAGCTTTCACCGAGACCCTTGCCCAGTGGGGTATCGACGAGCGCGTGCAGGTCGTCGCGTATGACGACAACAGCGGCGTCTACGGTGGCCGCCTCTGGTGGATGTTACGCTGGCTGGGCCACTTTAATGTGGCGGTGCTTGACGGTGACTTGCGCGCCTGGCAGGCGGAAGGCCGCCCAACGGTCAGTGGCGTTGAAAACCGCCCCCGCCGCCGTTTCTTGCCCTATCCCCAGGCCCATATGCAGGTCGACGAAGCTACGATCCTGGCGAACATTGAGCAGCCCACTGTCCAACTCTTTGATGCGCGCGATGAAAAACGTTATCGTGGGGAAGCCAACACGATGGATCCCGTTGCCGGCCACATTCCTGGGGCCAAGTCCGCCTTCTATGCCCACAATCTAGCCGCTGACGGCAAGTTTAAATCACCGGCTGAATTGCGGGAACGCTACACCGCACTGCTTGGTGACAAAGCGCCAAGTGAAACGGTCTTCTACTGTGGCTCCGGCGTCAGTCTGCACCACGATCTGCTGGCAATGGAACATGCCGGGCTAGGGCCAGGCGCACGCGTTTACATCGGTTCGTGGAGTCGGTGGATCGCAGATGGTACGCGACCGGTGGCGACAGGGGCAGAGGGATGAAACGTGTGATAGGTGGCTGGCCGGTAGCGGCTGGGGTGCTGCTGGTGCTACTATTGCTCACCGCCGGCTGTACACAACTACTTTCGCCGCCCCCAGCCGCGCCCACGATCAGTGGCGAACCAGTCACCCAGTTGGGGTTGACCTTGCCCGCAGGTTATACAGTGACGGTTGCGGCCGAAGGGTTACAAGGCCCCACGCAAATGATCGAAGGGCCGGATGGTCGGCTTTGGGTGGCACAACTGAATGGTGGTGAAAACGCCGGCAACGGTCAGGTTGTAGCCGTAGATTTGAGCAGTGGGGCAAGTGAAGTGTTACTAGATGGGTTGCTGAAGCCGACAGGGATCGCCGTGCTCGACGGGTCTCTCTGGCTTGCAACCCGCCGGGAAATCAGTCGGGTCCCGCTTGACGCCCAAAACCGACCAGAGGTGCCCGAAGTCATTCTCGCCGATCTGCCCTTCAATGGCCGCTCGATTGGCACCTTGACCCTGACCCCAGAGGGCAAGTTACTCTTTGAGACCAGCGGGGCGCGATCTGGGAATGGTGCCGCAGCCGGTTCGGGCACCCTTTGGCAACTCGATCCCGCCGATCCAACCAATCCACAGCCGTTGGCAACCGGACTCAAAGGTGCCTACGCCCATACCTTTGACCGTGCCGGTCGCCTGTGGACTACCAAGATTGGCGATGATCCCGTTGATGGTGGCGCACCGCCGGATGAGCTAAATCTGGTGGTAGACAGTGCCGACTTTGGTTGGCCATCATGTTACGGAATGCAGGAGCCGGCCACCAACTATGGCGGCACAGCCGCAGCTTGCCAGGCAACACGTCCCCCTGTTGCGCTCTTTGCACAGCGCGCCACACCAACCAGCGTCGTTGCCTCGCCCTGGGCAGAGGATACCCTGCTCGTCGCCCTCTGGTTACAACAGAGCGTAGTTCAGGTGACGGTTACACCACAAGGCGACAATGCCACCGGCGTGGTCGAGCCTTTCATCACCGGCTTCACCAATCCCCAGCATTTGCTGGTGCTGGCGGATGAAACGCTGCTGGTCAGCGATTTTAACGGGACGATTTATCGAGTAGGGGAGAGGTAGAACAGTAAATCGGTACATCGGTATATCGGTAGAGGTTGTGACTGATTTACCGATGTACTGATTTACCGATTTACCTCTCCACCCAAACACAGGAAACTATCATGGAACGACTTTTCTTTTCAATTGCAAGTTTATTAGGGGCGTTGGCCGTCGGGCTGGGGGCTTTTGGGGCCCATGCCATGCGTGGACGTGTGGCGGAGAATCTGCTGGCTAACTATGAAACAGGGGTGCGTTATCACTTCTACCATGTGCTGGCATTAGTGGCCGTGGTCGTGGCGATCCAGCGCTGGCCGAATTCAAGTCTGCCGCCGATTGCCGGTTGGCTCTTTGTCATCGGCATCGCGATCTTCTCCGGCAGCCTCTATATCATGGCCTTCACTGGGCTGCGCTGGCTGGGTGCAATTACGCCAATTGGCGGCGTGGCGCTGATCGCCGGCTGGATCTGCTTGATGTTGGTGGCATGGCGCGGCTCGTGAGGGCAAGAGCGCAAAACTGGCCATTCATAGGGTATCCGAATAGATCACGCCATTAAACATGGCACAGCTTTTCTGCTCTGATGGGCATAGACTAAGTGCCATGTTTAACGGTGGCTGGGCTGTTTAAAATTGGTACGGATGATATAGGTGTAGATGCGTTTGCCATCAATCATTTCATCAAAATAGAGCGTATCAGTTTCACTATGTTTACGGCTGAAAACAACATAATAGCCTTCGCTCAATCCTTCTGTTGCGAGATAGTCGGTCAGTTGATGTTTGCCATTCGTAAAGCGTAGCGCAGTACTAAAGATTTTGGTTTCGATGATGTATTTACGCTGTTGATACAAAATCAACAAGTCCGTTCGTCCGCGCCCGCTTGGCACTTCGATGAACATTTCGCCCTTCAGTTGTTCAATAAAAAAATGGAGAAAACCATCTAAAGAATAGTGCCAAGCACCTTCCCTTAGTTGTCGCGTATTAAAGGCGCGAAAGCCGCGTCGCTGCACATAGTCGCGATATTTGTCGAGCAACGCGTGAAGGTTGAGCCCGTCCGTCGTGATAAATTGACGGAGCGTCTCGTGTGCAGAAACGACAAAGTGTTCTGCTTCCCCATTGATCAAGGGCCGTAGCGCAGTGAGTAACGCCTTGCTATAAAGCGGAACCCGGACTTGCACAATGCCATCAATGTTATCAATCACACCATGTGCGTAAAGGTAGGCGATCTGCGGGTCATTCAAGGTAAAGGAAATGGGGGTATCGTCAAAAAGCACACGCAGCATAAATGCCGGCTGTTCGCGCGCTTTCTGCACAATGTTAAGAATATTTTTATCAAAGCGTTCGGTCAAAAAGTGTTTGAGCGTTGCGTAGAAGTGTACCATGCGTACCGGTTGGTTATAATCCGGCACCATTTTTTCCACCAAATGCTGACACAGTGCGCAAACTAGCCCCGGTTGACCTTGCGTATTGGTATAGATAGCATCGATCACCGCTGGTTCAAAGATCTGCCCGGTTTCGGTTGTGTGTTGACCAATTAACGCTTGCACTTCGGCAAAAGTGAAATAGTCGATTTGCAGTTGATCCACCACATTAAAAGGTGACGCGGAAGAAACAACTAATTCAGCCAGCGTACTAACCCCCACCAGCAGCAGCGCATGAAGCGCATGAAATTGCCGCTTATGGTAAAGGGCGCGCAAGGTATGTAATAAATCGCTCAACTCAACGGTGGGAACAGCTTCAAATTCGTCGATGACCAGCACTAGCTTGTCTACTTGCTCGTACAATTTCTCAAAAAACAGTTGTAACTGGAACGAATTGGTAACCGGATCGGGTAGGTCAATGCTGTATACGGCAAGTTCCCGCCGGAGAAAATGGGTAAAGGCATAGTAAAATTCTGTGCCGGCCAACTTGCTTAACCCTTCAAAGCTAATCCAGATCGGTAGATAACCTTGGGGCTGCAGGTGGCGAAACAACAGTTGAAAGTAGGTGGTCTTGCCCGCCTGCCGCGGTGAAAAAATCGTGAAATAGCGCCCTTGATCCACGAGTTTTTGCCCTTCGACCACCAAAGCTTCGCGCATGACGGTATAATGTTTGGCCGGATCACACGGACCCGACGTGTTAAAAATCCGCATCGCGGCGCGCTCCTTATTGACAAGCAGAGTTGCATTTTTCAGGCGGGGACGACAAGGTGCGCTGAAAATCAACTGACCCCTAGAAACAAAATTCCAGTACACAGGAATTTAGTATAGCACAATTTCAGCGAAGGGAGGAACAAAATTGTCCAGGCTTACACCCTGGACAATTTTAGCTCGACTTTATCTTGACCAGGCAAAGCACATTACCTGCTAGCTTCTATACGCAGTCCCTACCAGTCCGCCACACTGCCATCCTGGTCATAGAAGAACTCGCCGCCCAGCTCTTCGGTGTAGGTGTGTTGCTTCTGCACTTCGGCTTCGTTGATCGTAAAGCCAAGGCCCGGCTGCGTCGGCAGTTCGATATACCCACCGTTGACCGGCCACGGTTCTTCGATCACATCCATCAGCCAATCCGGCCCGACGCTCTCCTGGATCAGAAAGTTGGGGGTGACGGCGTCAACCTGCATACAAGCGGCCAGCGCAACTGGGCCAATCGCGCAGTGGGGCATGATGTGCATGTAGTAGACCTCAGCCATGTTGGCGATCTTCTTGAGTTCGGTGATGCCGCCGGCATGGGAGCCGTCGGGTTGAATATAGGAGACCGCGCCCTTTTCAAAGATCTGGCGGAATTCCCAGCGGCTGAGCAGCCGTTCACCGGTGGCAATCGGGAAGGGCACATGGTCGGAGACGAGTTTGAGCGCGTCGACATTTTCCTGCGGCACCGGCTCTTCGACAAACATGGGGCGCATGCCCTTGAGTTCGTGACAAATCTCGATGGCCAGGCCCGGCGTCATCTTGCCGTGAAAGTCAAAGGCGATCTCCACCTCCGGCCCCACCCACTCGCGCATGAGATAGGCGCGCTGGACAAAGGCATCGATCACTGCGGGCGGTTCGTGTGCCCGCCATTTGCCACTGGGACCACTCTTAAAGGCAGTGTAGCCGCCCTTATCACGCAGATAGTCGAGGCGGTTTTTGGCCTTTTCGAGCCCTTCATCGCTCGTGTCCGCAATGCCCCAGTGCGCGTAAACGCGAATACGGTCACGCACGGCCCCACCCAGCAACATATAGACCGGCACGCCGTAGTGTTTACCAGCAATGTCCCACAGCGCTTGGTCAAGACCAGAGAGGGCGGACATCAGCACGTTACCGCCGCGGAAGAAGGCCGAGCGGTAGATATGTTGCCAGTGGTGCTCAATGCGCAGCGGGTCTTTGCCGATCAGGTAGTCGGCTAACTCTTCAACGGCCCCCATTGTGCTCTTGGGTTTGCCTTCCAGCGTCGATTCGCCCCAGCCGACAAGGCCGTTGTCGGTGGTAATTTTGACGAGCCGCATGCGCGGGCGCGGAAAGAACTGCTCAATTCGCGCGATTTTCATTGGTTACTCCTTTGGTTTGGTGGATGGCAGTCGTAAAACTGCCACCGGTGGCTAGACGGTGTCCGTGGTGGGGAGTATAATCAGTAGACCGCAACGGGTCGTTCGCATCCTCGGCTGCGAACGGGGGTCTGCATCTGAGGATGCAGGCTACACTGCGGTCTACTGATAATGGGTACGTACGCCGCCAATCATTGGTTGATCGCTATCATTATATACGTCGATACAAATCATGTCACGCTTTGATTCCGAACAGAGCCAGCCCCACAAAATTCGCGTGCAGATGGCCCGCCATGAACTGACTTTACATTTTGTGATGTTGGCTAGTCTGCTTGCCTTGCTTTGGCTGACGGAAGCAGTCGATCAGCTCTTCTGGCGCGAGCAGTTGGACTTTTATGGGATTGAACCACGCACGCTAACCGGCCTGCGCAATATCTTTTTTGCCCCCTTTCTGCACAAGGGTTTTAACCACTTGCTAGCGAACACCTTGCCCTTTCTAGTCCTCGGCTGGTTTGTCCTGCTGCGTGGGGTCGGCGAGTTTGTGATGGTGAGCCTCACCGCGCTGATCGTCAGTGGCGTGGGCGTTTGGCTCTTTGGCATGCCTCACACTATTCATGTTGGGCTGAGTGGCGTCGTCTTTGGCTACCTCGGCTTCCTGTTGCTGCGCGGCTATTTGGAACGCAGCGCCACAGCGCTTGTGCTAGCGCTCCTGGCCGGCTTCCTCTATGGCAGCATGATTTGGGGCATCCTGCCCTTGCAACCCAATATCTCCTGGCTGGGGCACCTCTTCGGCCTGCTCGGCGGCGGGATCGCGGCCCGCTGGTTCGCCCAGCGTACACCCGCAACTGACCCCTGACGACTGACCCCTGACGAGCGTCGTCATCTCCCCAACACCGCATCGATAATGCCCCGATAGCCCTGCGCGGCGGCGAAGAGCTCGGTCAGTGGCAGCCGTTCGTCCACCACATGGGCGTCACTCTCGCGGGCGGGACCAAAGCCGACGGTGGGCACCCCCGCAATGCCGGCGCTGTAAGCCCCATTTGTACAGAACCGATAGGCACTCACCTTGGGCTGTAGACCGCTGGCCTGCAGCCCTTGCAACGCGCCTTGGACAAACTGATGCGCTTCTGGAAAGACCCAAGCCGGGAAGAACTTCTGGGCGTGGA
This sequence comes from Caldilineaceae bacterium, assembly GCA_022842065.1. The sequence goes on along the minus strand of JALHQH010000005.1, from coordinate 143,238 downwards.
GGACTTTACCGGTGTAGGCGTGGTGTTCCCCCTGCGCAATCTGGGCGCGCAGTTCGATCCCTTGCAGGCTAGGCTGCCCGGTAATCAGATCAAGCACATCAGCCTGGGTCTCGCCGGGGAGTAAGCGCCGGTCATAGGTTACCCGACAAAGGGTGGGGATCACTGAGTGGCCGGGGTAAGGCTCAGAAATAATATCGGTCAGCGCCATGATCGCGTCACCCAGCAAGGGGTCAGTAGGCAGAACAAGGTCGTCAATGGTCGCGATGACGCGCATCATGTCGAGCACGGCGTTGCGCCCTAGTTGCGGTGAGGAGGAGTGCGCCGGTCGCCCCACTGTTTCCAGATGGACCTCGGCGCGGCCACGGCCACCGCGGTTTAAATTGAGATCAGTCGCTTCGCCGATGACGACAAAATCGGGCTGCACCGCCGCCATCACCGTGCCCAATGTCACCCCTTCGAGCACCTCTTCCAAGGTGGTAGCGCTGACGACAATGCGCCCCTGTAAGTGACTGCGATCCACCGCGGCCGCGCCATAGATCATGGCGGCCAAAGCCCCTTTCATGTCTGCGGTGCCGCGGCCATAGATCGCGCCATTGACGATATCGGCAGCAAAGGGATCCTGCGTCCACGGCACGCCGGGCGCGACGCCAACCGTGTCAATATGCGCATCAAGCAGGATCGTCTTGCCGGGCTGTGTGCCCTCGATGGCACCGATCACCGTGCCATTTTCATCGATGGTGACCCAATCAAAGCCCAGCGCAGTCATTTCGTCCCGAACGCGCGCGGCGACGTGCGCTTCTGCCCCACTCAGGCTCGGTGCTTGGACCAACGCCTGGGTAAAGGCAACCAGTTTTTCGCGATTCACATGTTGCTCCTTCATTGACAGATGGATAGGATGATGTAGTTGAGTATATGCCCTTAGCGCTTAGGTGTAAAGTGGGGAAAATGAAGGGGGCGTATTTCACTTGGGGGGTTGCATTTCTGTAACCACACGTGTGCGTCGCACTGGTCGTACGCGATCGAGGCAACAAAACAACGCTTGACCAGTGCGACGAACATGGCTTGCCCCCAAATGAAGTGCAGCCCTTATTGCCTCCGCCCAGCGACTGGCTTACGCCTCTCGAAACTTTGCCTGCACCCATGCCTGTGATAGAATACAGCATTACCCTGGGCAACATATACTCGGCTCTGTCATCGTTTAACATTTTCACTCGTGTAGAAAAATATTAAATGATGACAACCGCTGGTATAGCCATGAGAAAGCTACTGTGGAAGTTACTGAGCATCACTTTTCATCAACGCAACCGTTAAATCAACTCACCCCGTCGGCACCGACGGGTAGTACGTTGGCAGCTTTGCCCTGGCGTTTACAACGGCGCCTTTTTCATGCTCCACAAGGAAACATCGCGCTGGGCGTGCGGCTCTTTCGCCCAGCCTTTTCACTGGCGCTCTTAATGCCCGTCATTGCGGGTGCCGTGTTAAGTTGGTGGCAGAATGGACCGACGAATCCGACGAATTTTCTGGTGGGGCTGGTCGGCGCGCTCTGTACGCTGCTGGGTGTGAATCTATTTCACGAATATTTTGATTACCAGACGGCCCAGCGCCACGCTGACCTCAAAATGGCCCACCGCCTCTTTGCCACCCCCTACCATCTGTTGATGGCCGAAGTGTTAACCCCCCGGTTCGTCCGTTTGACGGCAACCGGCTTGCTGGTCGCCGGCTTACTGGCCTATAGCCTCTTGATCTATCTGATCGGGTGGCCTGTGCTCTTTTTTTATGCCATGAGCACCCTGTTGATGTTCACCTACAGCGCGCCCCCGATCCGGCATGGCTATTATTCCTGGGGGATTGGCGAAGTGGGCATCTTTTTGGGCTACGGGCTCTTTCCGCTGCTGGGCAGTTATTATATTCAGGGGCAGACGCTCAGTTTACTGGCGCTGTGGATCACGATTCCCTTTGGGGTGATTGCTATTTTGCTCTTTGCCGGCTATAACTTTATGCACCACCGTCGCGACTGGCTGATGGGCAAAAGGACCTTTGTCGTGACGGCAGGCCCCTTGCGTGCCCTGGATATTAATGCGCTGCTGATTTTGGTGCTTTACGCCGCGGTTTTGTGTATTGTCAGTTTGGCCCATTTGCCTGTGATTACACTGTTGACCTTGGCCGCGCTGCCGCTTTCCTTGCGCCCCTACCAGTTACGCACCGCCGAGTGGGGGCTCAGCGAGGGCTTTCAGCTCTATGCGATTACCCTGAATGCCATGTTATGGACATCGGTGCTTTTTTGTCTATCGCTCTGGCTGGATAAGTCACTCTAGTGGACGGGTCAAATAAACATGGCACCGCTGCTCTGTGGTCATGGCCATAAACTAAGTGCCATGTTTATTTGCGGGATCTATAACAGACCAGAGACCAATTACTACGCGCGTACCCCCACCTGTATGGAGACGATTGTCACGCCCAAAGCCCACTGTGAATCAACTACGTCCCACCCAAGGTCAACCAAACGAGCCCGCCCAACCGCTTACCCGCCCCATCTTTTATGGGTTAACTGAGTGGTGTCGCGATTATGCGTTAGAATTAGCGCAACATGACCAACCGCGGGTTAACTTGGCCCAATGTCACAAATTTAACAGCTGGTTTGCCGAAGTCAAACGCTATCCAGAGCTGGCCGGCGCCTTGCGTGATGTGCGCCCGGCGCGACCGGTGGCCCGCTGGCAGGTGATGACGCTGGTCGCCATTTTAGGCCTGATTCTCTGGGCCGCATTCTCCGCGCGCTTGGGGCGGACCGGCAATACCGCGTTCATCAGCACCTACCCCTTCTTGCTGGTTATACTCTACTTCGCCCCCGAACGGCTCTATGGGACGACCATCGAGATGATCGAAGGCAAAGTATTGCGAGTCGTCGAGGCGTTGGAAGCCTTGCTCCAGAGCGAAAAGCTTCAACTGACTGAGGCCGCCTTTTTTCGGGCCAAAGAAAATCTAGCAGCGGCGCGCGGTGAACTGCGCCAACAGATCGATCTGGCGCACCGGCGCTGGCGTTAACGTTTTCTAATCCTGCAGAGAGCAATTAATAGCGTTGTTCTTACTACTGTTACTTTGAGCGAATTGTTATGACTGTTTCCTTAAGATCGCGGGCCAAACGCCCACCTGGTCTGATCGTCCTCTTGCTCTATACCCTGCTGAGTCTGCTCCTGACCTGGCCGCTATTACCCAACATTTTCACTCATGTGCCGGGGGTGGCGCAGTGGGCCTTTGATGAATCAACCTTTCTCTGGAATATCTGGTACTTCAAGCAGACGGTGGTCGATAGCCTGCAAAGCCCGTTGCACAGCGAGCTGATCTGGTATCCCCTGGGCATCGACCTGATTCTCTACACCTACAACTTTTTTCATGCCCTGGTCGCGCAGCCGCTGCTGGTGGCGTTCAACCTGCCTTTTGCCAGCAATATTGCCCTGTTGGCCAGCACAGTGCTCAGCGGCTATGGGGTCTTTCTGTTAGTCACTTACCTGCTAAAGCGCAACGGGCACGCGACCCATGCGTTGGCCTATGCCGCCTTCGCCGCCGGTGCGCTCTATGCCTTTGCCAGCAATCGCGCCATCTACGCGGCGTTGGGCCACTACGATATGGTGACCACACAGTGGATTCCCTTCTATGCGCTGACACTGCTGCGCGCCCTGGATCCACAACTTTCCGGCACGCAACGGCGCAAAGCGGCGCTGCTTGCCGGCCTCTTCTTTGCCTGCAACGGTCTGGCCGAAATGATTACCGCGCTCTTTTTGGCGATCTTTACGCTGATCGTGCTCGTGATCTATCTGTTCGCGCGCCACTTCACGTTGCGCCAATGGCTGGGGGCCGTCGGCTATCTCATGCTCCTGGGGCTGGTTGCCTTTCTGGTCTGGAGCCCGGCGCTGGTGCCGATTCTCACCCAGTTTCTGACCAATGACTTTTCGCTGCAAGGGTGGGGCGAGGCGATTCCGTTGAGTACAGATCTGGTGGGGTGGTTCACGCCGACGGTGCTGCATCCCCAGTGGGGCAGCGATCTGGTGAGCGAATTACGCCGTGTGCAAGAACGCGCACTGTCCGAGGCAGTCGGTGGTTTTCGCGATCTCAACACAGTTTTTCTCGGCTGGGCGACGCTGGCGTTGGCCATTTTAGGTACGGCGATCTATCGCAAGCAGGTGCGCATCTGGCTCTGGACCAGCCTGATCTTTGGCATCTTTACGTTGGGTCCTTTTCTACAGATCAATGGCCGCTATCGCTTTGATCTGGACGGCGAAGAGGCGACCTTTCCCCTGCCGTTTGTGCTGCTGCACTATCTGCCGATTATCAAGGCCAACCGCGCACCCAACCGGAATAGTGTGCTGCTCATGTTAGGGCTGGCGGTGTTACTGGGTTTTGGGCTTTATTGGATCTTACAACGGCTCCAACGGGCGGTAGGGCAAAACCGCCGGATCGGGCAGCGCTTACAGTTGGGCCTGCTTGTGGTGGCCACTGGCGCATTACTCTTCGAACACTTAGCGCTGCCCGCACCGCTTTCCGATGCACGAGTCCCGGCAGTCTATGCGCAAATCGCCGCCGATCCGGCCCCCGTGAGCGTAATGCAATTTCCGCTGGGTTGGCGCAACAGCTTTGGCGTCTGGGGGCCGGAGCAGACGCAGCTCCAATATTTCCAGACCGCCTACGGCAAACCAATGCTCGGCGGCAATATTAGCCGCGCGCCCGATTTTAAGATGGATTACTTTAAGCGCATCCCTTTCTTCCAGGCCTTGCGCAATGTGCAGACCGGTGAAGTGGTGAGTGAGGAATTAGCGACCGCTGCGCGTGACCAGGCCGCTGATCTGCTCTATCTCTACAACACCGGCTATGTACTGCTCTATCCACCGATTCGCGAGCGCTATCCCTATGTGACCAACTGGCAGGCGACTTGGGATTTTGTCAAAGCGACCTTGCCATTGGCTGCTCAACCCTTTTGGACCGGTGACGGCATCGAAGCCTATCAGGTCGTCCAACCAGCAGGTGGGGATGACTTTGCCCTCGACCTGGGCAGCCCCGGCACCTTCCCCTATCGGGGTGAAGGGTGGGATACAGCCGAAACCGATAGCCCCTTGGGGGCCAGTGCGATTTGGGCGACCGATACCAACAGCCGACTTTTCTTTCCCCTGCGCCAGATTGATCCCACCGCTACCTACACCCTCCGCGCCCAGGTTCATCCCTTCGTCTACCCCGGCAGTGCCGCACAAAGCGTGCAATTGGTGGTCAACGGCTGGCAGGGTGAGCAAAAAACGTTGGGCAACGGCTGGCAGGAAGTTGCCTGGCAAGTACCAGGCAGCACACTGGTGGATAGCCTGAATCGGATTGCGTTACAGTGGGGGTGGGCCGCAGTCCCACGCACCGTCCTGGGCGGCAGTCGCCAGATCGGGAGCACCGGCGTCACCTTGCCCATTGATGCCGACCTCACTGCCTTTGCCGACGGTGGCTACATGGCACTTTTTGACGAAAGCGGTGCGCAGATCGATGGCTCGGCGGGGCGGCGCGGGGTGAATGTCACGGTGCTGGATGAGACGGGTGGGATCAGCGAAAAAGTGGGGTTTGATACCGAAGCGAACAGCTTTGAAAGCGAAAAACTGTTCGAGTTTTTAGCCACTATCGAAAATGGTCGCCCCGTACTCGTCGCCAGCTATGGCAATGCCACCGCAAACTTGACCGAGGCGGCCGTCACCGCGCTGCGCAACCTGGGGGCGGATCTCAACCTGGCCCAATTAGAGGGCCAACACTTTGCGATCATCGGCGTACAGGGTGCCCAACCCGGCAGCGCCGCCGTCACCATTGATCCCACCAACGCCTTCGTACGTGCCAGCCTCGAGCGCGACCGTCGTCCCCTAGCCGCCGCCGTCGATTGGGTGCGGATTGGGCAGGAGTGATGCGTGAAACGTGAAACGTGATGCGTGAAACGTGATGCGTGAAACGTGATGCGTGAAACGTGATGCGTGTATTCCCGTGCAAAGTCATGGGTTACGAATTACGTTTCACGTTTCACGTTTCACGCATCACTTTATCTTCGCCCAACGGCGGTGGTAGAGATCTTCTAACTGTTGCCAGGGCAGGGCGCTGGTGCGCAGGCGGAGGAGGGTGTAGAAGGCTTTGTAGATTTCCAGGCGGCTGATCTTGCTGACGCCTTTGCGCCGGTTGACAAAGGTGATGGGCACTTCGCCGATGCGAAAGCCGGCGCGCTGACAGTGAAAGGCCATCTCAATCAGAAAGCTGTAGCCGCTGCTAAAGATGGCATCAAGGTTGATTGTCTCCAACACCTGGCGGCGGTAACAGCGGAAGCCGGCGGTACAATCACGAGCGGCGACGCCCAAGATGGTGTGGGCCAGCCAGTTGGCTCCATAGCTGATCAGCTTACGTAGGCGGGTCGAGTCGACAATCGCACCGCCGGGCACATAGCGGCTGCCAATGACCAGATCATAGCCCTGGCCGGCTTTGCGCAGCAGATCGGGCAGGCGCGCCGGGTCGTGGCTAAAGTCGGCATCCATGGTGCAAAGAAAAGTATAACCGCGGCGCAACCCTTCGGTAAAACCGGCCTTGTAGGCCGCACCCAGCCCCGTCTTGGTGGCGCGATGTAAGACATGGACCCCGCGATCCTGCGCGGCCAGGCGGTCGGCGATCTGCCCGGTGCCGTCCGGTGAGTTATCATCAACGACGAGCACATGGATATTGCCGGGTAAGGCGCGCAACTGGGTGACCAGGGCTTCCAAATTTTCGGCTTCGTTGTAGGTGGGCACGATCATCAGCGCCACACCGTGCCAGGGCATCGACATGAGTTCCTTACTTATGGCAGGTAAATGAATTCACCTGCTGGTATGCAAAACCCGTTAAAACGGGTTAATCGACTAACCCGTTTCGGGGGCTTGTTGGGCGCAGTTTTGCGTCTCAGGTAGGCATTTTAATACTTGCCTGCCGCCTTGCGGTCCAAACATAACATCAATTAACAATGAAATTATCAACTATATGGCAATGATGGTCAAGTTTCTTCCAACCAGCCGTGCAGACCGCCAGTTAGTGCTGTTGCTCTTTGCGGGTACCTTCGGGCTCTATCTACGCACGCTTGCGCCGGGGCTGCTCTTTGGCGATGCCGGCGAATTCCAGACCGCGGCGTGGCATTTTGGGCTGGCGCATCCCACCGGCTATCCACTCTATTTGATCTTGGGCGGGATCTGGCAACATCTGCTCGCGCTCTTTGGGATCGAGCCGGCTTATGCCTTGAATCTCTTTAGCGCGCTCGTTGGCGCCTTGACAGTGGCGCTGCTCTACGTGGTCATGAGCGCGTGGCTGGGCAGTGCGCTGCGTGTGCGACGGCTGGCCGCCCTGTTGACTGCGCTGCTGCTGGCGGTCAATCCGACCTTCTGGAGTCAGAGCCTGATCGCGGAAGTCTATACCCTGCAGACCTTTTTCACGCTGCTGATTTTGCATACAGCCTATCAGTTAATCCGCGGGACACCGCCTCATACCGGCCAGGGGGCAGAGGAAACCGCAGCACAAACTGGGGCCTTGGTCACCTGGTTGGGGCTATTGGTGGGCCTTTCGTTTACCCACCACGCGATGACCCTGTTCCTGCTACCCAGTGTGATCATTGCCCTCTGGTGGGCACGCCGCCGGTGGGTGGGCAATGGCCGAGCCTGGCTGGGGCTGATTCTTGGGCTAACACTGCCGTTGTTGCTCTATCTTTACATTCCCCTGCGCAGTGGCCCCGCAGCTTCGCCGTGGTATCATCAGCCCCTGGGCGAGACAACCCTGACCCTCTATGCCAACAACTGGGCGGCCTTCTGGACCTTTATGACGGGCCAATCGATTTCGGTTGGCTTCCATACCGCGGCGCAAGCGTGGGCACAATTAAGCCAGGCCTGGTTGCTTTGGCGGCTACACTTTTTCCTGCCAGGCTTGTTCCTGGTCGTCATCGGGCTCTATGTGTTGATCCGGGCGCGCAACTGGCCGGTACTGGCGTTGACCTTGCCCCTGCTCGTGGGTCAGCAGCTTTTCAACCTTTTCTACGCGATTGGCGATATCCTGGTCTACTATATTGGGATCTATCTGGTCGCGGCGATCTGGATTGGTTATGTGGCGGATGCCGTGGGCGGGGGCATGGCGACCCTGGAAAACCGCCTGGCAGGGGCCGGGACCGAGGAAGAGCGGCGCCCGCAACTGGCGCTGAGCATTGTCCTGGTACTCGCCCTGCTGGGGCTGCCCTTTGAAATTGGACGGAGCTACTTTGCCCAACTTGACCAGACGACCAGTACCCGTGCGCGCCAGCTTTGGGGTGAAATTGCGGCGGCCACACCGCCCGCCAATGCCATCCTGGTCAGCAACGACCGCAACGAGATCGTCCCCCTCTTCTATTTACAGGGCGTAGAAGCGCAGTTGACCGGCATAACCGGACTTTTCCCGTTGATCGAGCCTGGTCCTCGTTTCGCTGATATCGGCACAACCATCGAGACCGCACGCGCCGCAGCCCCCGCACAGCCGCTCTATCTAATCAAGCCCATGCCAAGCTTAGCGGTAAAATTCGCCCTGCGCGCTGCCACGCCACCCCTGGTCGAGGTGACTGGACCAGCCGTAATGGCCCCCCCCACGTACCTCACCGATCTACCTTATGGCGGATTGCGTCTACTCGGCTATGATTGGGAGCCGACCGCTGCCGGCATCGAACTTGCGCTCTATTGGCAAGTGGAAACAACGCTCGATCTTGACTACACCACCACCGTGCAAATCTTCGACGCCGCCGGCAATAAGCTCGCCCAAAACGACGCGCCCCCCGGTGCGCCCTACTACCCCACCTCACTTTGGAAACCGGGAGAACAGCTCGTCGAACGTCATCTGCTTGCCCCGAATAGCACGGCCACCCCCAGCGGCTTGCTGATCGCCATGTACCACGGCCCCGCGTTAACCCAATTTGCCCCGCCCCTTGAGATTTCACCAGTAGCGGCGAACGCCGACTGACAACCGCTGACTGGAGGCTGAGCTTGCCAAAGCCGACGACCAACAATGGAGCTAGGACAACTGACGGCGGCCAACGGATGAGGGACGATAAGCTGCGTTAGTCGTCCGTCGTCATGCATCATCCAGCAAAGGAAATAACCTGTGACCAGCACACCCCAACCCAAGTCGATTCTCGTTACCGGCGCAACCGGCTATGTTGGGGGGAGGTTAGTGCCGCGGCTGTTAGAGGCAGGCTATCGGGTGCGGTTGCTGGCGCGGGGTGGCAGTCGCCGGTTTCAAGGGCGGCCTTGGCTGGATCAGGTCGAGGTGATCGATGGCGATGTCTTACAACCCGAGACTCTGACCGCCGCCATGCAAGGAATTGACGCCGCCTATTACATGATCCACAGCATGGGCAGCGGTGACAAGTTCCGCCAACGCGACAAGGATGCGGCGGCCAATTTTGCCAACGCAGCCAAAACAGCCGGGGTTGAGCAACTGGTCTACTTGGGCGGTCTGGGTGATAGCCAGAGTGAACTCTCCGAACATTTGCAATCGCGCCAGGAGACCGGTGATGCCCTGCGCAGCGCCGGGGTGCCGGTCACCGAATTTCAGGCGGGCATGGTGGTCGGGTCGGGCAGTCTCTCCTTTGAGATGTTGCGCCACCTGACCGAGCGGCTGCCGGTAATGATCTGCCCCAGTTGGGTCTATACGCGTACCCAGCCGATTGCGATCCGCAACGTGCTAAGTTATCTGCTCGCCGCCCTGGAAAAACCAGAATGCCAGGGGCGCACCATTGAAATCGGCGGGGCCACCGTGTTGAGTTATGGCGACATGATGCGCGTCTATGCCCGTCAACGCGGTCTGCACCGGCTACTGATTCCCGTGCCCGTCTTTGTTCCCCCGCTCTCCGCCCACTGGGTGCATTGGATGACACCGATCTCGTTGACCATGGCACAACCCCTCATCGAAGGGCTGCGCAACGAGTTGGTCGTGCGCAGTGCTGCGGCCAAAGAACTCTTTCCCGAAATTGTGCCGCTTGACTTTGAAACTGCCGTCAAGTTGGCGATCCAACGGCTGGAGGCCGGCGATATTGAGACCCTCTGGAGCGACGCGTTGGCGTCGAGTAATGGCGACATGGCCCCCGTCTACTTCGCCGGCGAACAGGGAATGCTCTTTGAACATCGCGAAAAATTGGTGACAGCCTCGGCCGCGACTGTCTACCGGACCTTTGCCGCCATCGGTGGCAAAGCGGGGTGGCCGGCCTATGATTGGCTGTGGGGTGTGCGTGGCTTATTGGATCGGCTGGTCGGCGGGGTAGGCATGCGGCGCGGGCGGCGTCATCCCCAAGAGCTGCGGGTGGGCGAAGCATTGGACTTCTGGCGAGTCGAGGAGATCGAGCATGATCGCTGCATCCTCCTGCGCGCCGAAATGAAATTGCCGGGCAAAGGCTGGCTCCGCTTTGAAGCCAATCCGACGGACGATCCGGCGGTGACCAAATTGACCCAGACCGCCTTTTTCGCGCCCAAAGGGCTGTTCGGGCTGATCTACTGGTACAGCATCTACCCGCTGCACGGCTCGCTCTTTTCCAAGATGATCGACAAGCTGGCGGCGCAAGCGGAGGCGATAGGATGAAGGGATGACAGGATGATACTGCTTCGCTATCTTATAGACAGCGTAGATTAACATGGCACAATCGTGTACTGCGCATCCCCTGATGCGCAGCCCGCTTGCTGCCAACTCTATTTGTCGTATCTATTAGGCAATGGGGTTAAAACCCCTTGCTAACACTGAGAAGCCGCCTCAGCGGCTAGCTAAAGATTGACCAGCCGCCGGGAGCCCCTTGGGCGCGGCTTCTCGGTGTCAGGGCGGGATTCGGGAACCCCCTGGGTGCCCGTTGTAAGTTAGTGCAACAGTATCATCCCTTCAGCTTGTCACGCTTGCGCCGCCCCGGCCAGCATAGCAGAATCAGGATCGGGAAGAGTGTGACGCCGGTAATGGCACCGCCAATCTGCCGCACTGCCGTTGTCCCCATGCGCACCTCAATCCGATGTTCACCGGGGGTCAGATCCAGTTCCATTAGACCACGGGCTTCAGAAACGCGATAGAGCGCTGGGCGGCCATCAACCGTCACCTGCCAGCCCGGAAAATAGTAGAGGTTGATCCGCACCGTCGACGGCCGTTCAACCTGGATCTGACCACGGAAATAAGAGCCCCAGCTTTCACTGCTGATGACACGGGCCACGCCCTGGACAATCGAAAAGCGGGTGAGGGCAGTGGTGTAACCATGCACTTCCCAGTAATCGGGCGCTTCGTAGTCAGCGCTCATGGGCGATTCGGTAAAGGGTTTTTCCAGCACCCACTCGGTATAGGCGATCATGTCTGGGTGCTCGCGCTCAAAACGATAGACGGCGCGACCATCCTCGCGCCACGGCTCGACCGGCTGTAGATCGGCGGCTACATAGCGCAGACTGGCAAAGATCACCAAGCCGACCACCAGCAGCAGGCCAATGGCTTGGCCCTCCGCCTGTGGCACCCCCAGGTGAGGCAAAGAAGTAGCTAGATTGTAGAGCACTAAACCAGCCAACCCACAGATTAACAGATCAACCAATGCCAAAAGCCGCCAGGGGAATTGGATCACCGCCAACGCCGGCACCGCTTCCCAGACGCCCTGCGCCCAAGGACTCATAAGGAAGAGCAGGGTGATGAGCAGCAACCCCAGATAGGTCGCGCGCCCGCGTAGTCGGGCCTGACGCCAGGGCAAAAAGCAGCCAACCAGCGCCAGGACCAGCGCCAAGAGTCCAATTTGAAAGCTCATGCCATCGTTGGCCCCGGTCGGGTCATCCGAATAGCCAAACCCCCAGAACGGGCTAAAGTATTGGCCAAACTGGACAAAGTGGCGGCGAAAGTCATAGGTATTGGTGACATAGACCTGCTGATCCAGATATTGCCCTTCGATAAAGAGCGGCAGGAGAAAGGCGGCACAGAGCAACAGCGCCGCGCTACCGGCAAAGCCGGCCAGCAAGCTGCGCCCGATCAACCCCCGCCACCGCCCCGCGCCGCCAAAGCGCAACTGATAAAGCAGCAGAAAAATCACAAATGTGACGAGTAAAGGGGCAAAGGAGATGAGGGCAAAGGTGTGGGTGAGCAGGGTGCCGGCCAGCAGCAGCGTGGCCACCGCCAGCCGGCGCGGCCAGCCGCTCGCGTCGCCAGTGAGCAAGCGATCAAAGGCCAGCAACACCCACGGAAACCAGGCGAGCAATAAGGCATCATTAAGCGCGGCCCGCACATACATGTCGGCAAGATGATAGGGAATAAAGATGTAGAGTAAGCCGGCCCCCAAAGCCGCCAGCCGCACCGGGTCAAATTCACCATTGGCTGTCGCTGTGCGCTCAGTTTCCGCAGCCTCATGCCCAGTGCGCAGCCAATGCACGACCAGTTGATACATCCCCCACCCACTGAGCAGAAAACCCGTGGCCCAAGTCAGCTTGACGGCCACTGTATAGCCGGCCCCCAGCCAGACGAAGAGTGCGCCCAGGTAAAAGCCAATCGGCGCTTGCAACAAAAAGGTTGGATAGCCATACCCTTGAATATGGTGCATCGCCCAGGTCGGCCAGAACGCGCCACTGCGCAGTGAAGCGTCAAACTGCTGGAGATAGAAGACGGTATGACGCCCATCGTGGGCAGCATAAAAGTAGCCGGGCGCCGCCAGGGGGGTCAAGGCCAACAAACCTAACGCCAGCAGTAAGAGCAGATAAGGATCGAGCCAGGTCCAGCGGAACGCAGCGCGCATGGCGAAGATGACCTTTTTAGTCACGAGTGAGCAGTGGGGCACTTTCCCCCCACCGTTCGCTAAAGACAAACTCGGCAAGGGGACGACGTGTACGGGGGGCGGCTTCGCTCTCGCGCTGGCGGTCATTCAGTGTACTGGGATCACCAAGATAGCCCAGCGCAAACATGGTCACCGCTTCGTATTCCGGTGGGATCGCAAAGGCCTCGCGCGCTTTGTCCGCCGAAAAGCCGCCCATCAGATGGACGTAAAGATCCAACGCGGTCGCCTGTGTCACCAGATTTTGGGTCGCCAGCCCAACATCGTGCCAGGCATGGCGATTGAGCAGATCGGGCCGGCGGTAGAGACCGGCCACGGTGATCCCCAGGACCGGCGCTTGCGAGGCCCACGGGGCATTACCTTCCCCCAGACAAGCGACCATACGGGCAAAGGCCGCGGGTTCTTGATCTTGTTGCGCAATGATAAAGGCCCAGGGCTGCAGGTTACCACCTGACGCCGACCAGCGCGCCGCTTCCAAGACCGTACACAACTTTGCTGTTTCTACGGACCGTGACGCAAAGGCGCGGGGGCTCCAGCGATCGCGCAGCAGTGGATGGATGGGATAATTGGTCTTTGCCTGTTTGTGACTAAGCTCTTGGATAGACACAAGAAAACTCCTCTAATTTGGTTTATGTGATCAGGTGCGTCGCACTGTCCAGCAAAAGTGGATAGTACGCTCATCGATTGGACAGTGCGACGCACCTGAATCGTTACGTTTATGTTATGTTGTTTTACTTGATTTATGCCCGGCGTCGCCGCTGCTCGAGCAGATCATTTTCCAACACCTGCAGCATGGCCAAGGGCGCGACTTGCCCAATCGACGTAACCAACGGGGCCAGCCCGCTGCGATCCCACCAGACTTGCGGGCCGGGGGACCACAGCTCCATGGGCCACATCCCGCTGACAAGTTGTAAAGGGGGCCAACTTTCCAAATCAACGGGGCGCGACTGGGGCTTGACAAAACGCAGACGAACGCCGCGGTGATCGCGACTGGCACAGACATGTAACCACCAACTTGGCGTGCAGTATAAGCCATGCAGCGTTGGCAACTGGTAATAGCTCATCCAAATCTGCACCAAGCGGGCAAAACAAGCTTCCAGATTGACCACTTGTCCCGGCGGCGTCACCCAACGACTCAAGGGGGCATAGCCCGGCATCCGCTGGCAGAGCCGCCAATAGAGCTGGCTCAACGCCACCGCCACTTCCGCCGGTTGACCTTGGTCTGGTTGCGGCTGGACATTGCGCAACCGCGTCAATGCCCCCCCACCATCCGGTCGCAACAAGGGTTCAGCGGCGTCCGCGGCCCACTGATTGCCGGCATAGAAGATCGTCGGGCGCGCAGCCGGGGCCAAGCGGGTTAACGCTTGCCCCACATAGCGACAAAGTTGCAACAACCACTGGTGAGTCGCCGGATCAGGATCATCATAGCCGCCGGCCACCACTAACGCTTCGGGTTGGGCTTCGATCAGTTGCGCAGCCAGGCGATTGGCACTGAGATCAGGGGTGAGGATCGTGACGCCCACTAGTTGCAGGGGCGCACTGTTCAAGGTGCGCCGCGCCGCGGTCAAACTGCCTTCGGCGGTCAGCGCGACCAACCAAACCCGCAAGCGACGGCGCGGGCTGATCGCGGCCACCACCTGATCCAGCGGCGGATAGGCGACCGCGTCAGTACTTTCGAGCCAGGGTGCGTTAGTGGTCTCATCCCACAGGACGCGCCCCAACTGCCCGCCCAAGCGGTTACAGACCGCCGCGCCTTGTTGGGCCAACGATGCCCCTGGCTCGCGCGTCAGCGTCACCCAGCCGGCCAGCCGATGCACCCCACTGATATTTTCCACCAAGCAGGCGGTGGTCTGCGCCATGGTCACGCCCAGGGCCAGCAGCGCACCGCTTCTTTGTCCGCTTCCTTGTCCAGACGATGCCCCCGCCGGTGCTTCAACCGCTGGCGATGCGGCAGTTAACGATGTGGTCATGCCCCGCTAATCCCTCTCCAAATGCGCTCGGCCCACAGCCAGAGCGCGGTATGATCGAGGCCAAAGACAAAGAACTGGATCCGGGCAATTAACAAACTCAAATAGCCGGCAAAGAGGCGGGCAAAGATCACCCCGGCGGCCAACCAGAGGACCCGTTTGCCCAGCCCACTCCAGCCGCGGAGCAGGTAACGCACCCAAGCCGGTTGCTGCGCCGTCACCGCGGCAATCGGTAGCGTCCAATGTAACAACGTGGCCGTGGTCAGCAGCAGAACCAGCACACTGACCAATGCCGGCCCCACCGCGCCTTGCCAGTTTAAGCCGCTGCGCGCCGTCGCCCAGAGTTGTGGCCACAAGGTACCCTGCCAGATGCCAATCAGCACAACGCTTAAGCTGGTGCCGACTAAGAGCGCCGCAGGGATCGAACCCAACGTGCGCAGCCAACGACGCCAGCCAACAGGCGCAACGTTTAGCGCAGCAGGGCTTAAAATCCGTTCCAGACCGGCAACCATAAACAATAACCCCAAAAGCAGGACAAGCCATAAGCCAGGGCTAGCCAGCGGGGTCGTGAGGAGCGGCACCAAAAGGCGCGGGCGCAGCACATGTTGCACCACCAGCGCGCCCACATAACCCAACGAGACCCCCACCAGGATGTATTGGGCCACTTTCGCCAACCGCTGATCACCCAACAGGGTGCTAAAGATCAGCAATGAAAAGAGAAAACCGACCCATAAGCTGAGGTCCTGACTGAGGAGGCCGACATTGACGCTACTCATCAGCACCCCCCCAGAAGAGGCCGCGCAGATTACCCAGTAGCAGGATCAGCAAGAGCGCAGCATGGCCCCAATTTTGTGCCACCAACTGTTGTAACCAGCGACTGTCCCAGGTGTTGTTAAGTGGGCCGGTGCGCAACTGTTGATAGGTCGCGGCCCCATCAAAGCCGCTGACTAACCCCTGCAACTGCCCACTCGCCAAATAGGGGCGCAAGATTGGATCCGCGCCGGCAGCGGTAAAGGCCACCACCGGGGCCGGCGCGAGCGGTTGGACTTGCTCCAACCACTGTTGCACATCCTCCGCCTGGGCGGCGACCACAATCGCCAGGGCTGG
Source organism: Caldilineaceae bacterium (assembly GCA_022842065.1). The sequence goes on along the minus strand of JALHQH010000005.1, from coordinate 127,359 downwards.
GCGCTGCGTCACCAACGGGCCCAGCAGAAACGCCGTGCGGTCAGTGTGCCCAATCAGTGCGCTTTGCGGTGACTGGGCCAACAATGTAAGCGCGGCGGCCCCACCGGGTAAATAGGCCCCCTCCAGATAACTATCTGCGCCAAGGAAACGATTGCGCGTAGGATTTGCAACCAACAATTCGGCCAAAGCCTGGGCAAAGAGACGCTGTGCCGTCGCTAAGCCATTCGGCAGCAAACTCACAATCACCGGCCGCCCTTGTTGTTCCAGCAGGTGGGTCGCCATCGCCAGGGCGAGCAGATCCATTTCCCCGGCGGTCGCCGGATCATAGGCCCAGAGAATCCAGACCGGCGCATCCGGTGCAAGCCCATCAATGGCGGCATAAGCTTCTGCAACGCCCGGCCACTGTTGTGGGGTGCCGACCGGCGCGGTAAAGAGTAATAAAATTGGCAGGGCCACCGCCAGCAGCAGCAGGATGATCAGCCAGGGCAGGCGCAGGCGCAAGGGCACAGGACGCCCCACCGAGACGAATTCATCCACCAGGAGCGGATCTTCAGTCACCAGGTCGCGCACACGGCGCAAACGATCGGATTGGGTCAAGAGCAGTGGATCCAACCCCTGGGGCGGCGGGCCAAGCTCGGCATCACCACCCACCCGCGCCAGCCGCACTGGTTCCAGCAAGCCCTGGATACCACTCACCAACCGGCGCGGGCGGTCAGCATCGGCGGATGGCTCTTCGTCGGCCGGCCACGCCGCCGTGGGTGATTCATCCAGGCCGGTAGTATCCCAGGCAAAGTCATCGTCTTGGCGGTCGGCAAAGAAGGGACGATCGGTTGGCACCAGTTGATACGGATCGGCAGGTGTGGCAGCCGCAGCAGTGAGATGATCATCGATTTCAGCAGCGGCTAACGGCGCTTGATCAGCGGGCGGGCGCGCTTGGCTGCTGTCGCGCAGATCGACACCACAGCGGTTACAGAAGTTGGAACCAACGCGGTTAGCGGTGCCACAATGCGGGCAGCGAATCGTACTCATGGCTTTACTCGGCCCAGTAAATAGCGCATGGCGACAATGACCAGGGCCAAACTGCTCCCCAGCAAAGCCCCGCGCAGGGTTGCCATGATGCCGGTCTGCAATAGCCAGCCCATGGCCCCACCCACGGTGGCGCCAATCGCCGGGGAAATAAGGTTATAGGTGGCCGGCATTTGTAGCACCAACATGAGCAGGGCACCGGCCAACATCCAGCCGCCGCCCGGCAAGTTCACCCGTAGATAGCGATAGGCCGCCGCGGCCATAAAGAAGAGCACGAGAGCGTAGAGCGAAGCTTGCCCTGGCGCAATCAAGCTGTCAAAGATCCACTCCACGGTTGGGCTGGTGACGCCGGCCGGCTGTAAAAGCCCCGCCACCAGGGTTGCGCAGAGGCCAACCACAAGCAACAAGCTAAAACTCCATTCCCCCTGGCCATGAATAATCCGCCGCAGATGCAGCACGAGCACATTGATCACCCCCAGCAAGAGGCCCAAGCCAGCCAAGAGCACCAACAGCTGGTAGAGGCCCAAGACGACACCATGGAGTGCTGTCGTCAGCTGGGTACGATCAAGTGCGATCACAATGAAACAGAGAGCGGCGATGAAATGGGTCAAGTAATTGGTGGTTGCGCGGGGCAAGGATGTCATGGATACATACTGAAATTCATTAATTAGGACATTTCAAAATTTAAGCTATCCACGAAGACACACGAATTTTGGTTCTTCTTCGTGCACCTTCGTGTTTTTTCGTGGATCATTATTTTTCTAAAGTGGCCTTAAAGGATAGTTAGACAAATAAGGCCAGGAGCACGAGCAACAAGACCAGCGAAAAGGTACTCCAGAGCAACCAGGGATCAACCGTGGTGGTCGGCTGGGCCTGGGGGGCAGGCGGGCATAGGCTTAACGCCAGCGCCGACCAAGACAAAGGTACGGTCGGGTTTGTCAATGGCACCAGGGCTGGGTGCATACTTGCCGGCAGATCATGAGCACGCCCAGTGCCGGCCAACAGCCGGTCGGCAGCGACGGTGGTCATACTGGCCATATAGGTGGCTTGATCAGCGCCGCCGTAAAGCAGTGCCAGCGGTGGTGCCGCGGCAGCGGGAGCAGTTCCTGCCGTCGGAGGGTGCAGCAACATCACCGGCCAAAGCGTACTATTCCCACCGATTAAGACGGTTGGCGTGACAATATCCGTGCGGCTCTGGTCAAAGGTAGCCAGTGTCGTCTGCGCCACCCAGCTATCCAACAGCCGTTGACTTAGCCCCACTGTCAGCAACGGTGTCTGCCCGGCTTCCACGCCATGGGCAAGCTGTTCCTGCCAAGCCTGGGGCGAAATCGGGGCCAGGATGGCACTAGACGGCACCATCGGTCACATCCTCTTTGACAGCTTGACAGTTAGGGTTATGGGCGCCGGTCAGCGCAATGACGGCATCCGCCCAAGCCCCCCAGCCGTTGCGTGGCGTCAGGCCCAACAGATCAGCCAGCGGCGTGAAAAGCTGTAGACAGTGGACCATGACAAACGCCAGCGGTTGATGGCCACTGCCCAGCAAGCGGGCCGGGAGGAGCAATTCGCGCGCGGCAAGATAAATAACCACAGGGCTCACAGTCCCTTCCGCCGCCAGGTTAGCAGCCAGTGGAGATGGGAATTGATCAGATTGTTGATATACTCTCCAGCGCAACATGGCATCAAAATCTTATTAATGGCAATCGGGCGGCCAGCACTGGCCACCCCTAATTGGCACGGTTATTTTTTGCTCTGAATGAGAACCAGTATTTTGTACAGTGGTAAAAACGCCGGTTCTCATTTCAACCACAATAGCGATAGCGACATCGATAGCGAGGCCCAGTCACTACGGCTGGGCGCAATGAGCGCTTGACCAATGAGCGCTTGACGAAAATTTCAAGCAACCAGCCTGCATATTCTACCACAATTCAGAATATGGTATACTATTGCCCATATCAATGATCCTTATTTGCCGTGCATCATGCAAAGTGAACCTTGTTCAAAAATTATTTTTACCAGATAATTGAACAAATGATCATCATTTTAAATTGCGCGCGCATTAACGCATGCAGGTAATTTTCTCTATGCTTTTCCCTTCTTCCCGTTTACGCCCAACTTTTACCTATGCGCGGCAGCAGGCAAAGCGCGCAATGATGCCGCAAATGCCACCAGCGTCTAGCCAATCTCCGACGGCCAAGAGCAAGTTACCGCTCTTCTGTGTAGCATTGCTACTGATGCTCCTTTTAACGGCTTGTCCAGTAGCAGCCCCAGCCCCCACCGCGACCCCCACAAAAACACCACCAGGGGTTAGTGCCGCAAATGATGTGGCCGCAGCCGCGCCCACGGTTGCCCCGGTTGAAGCCACCGCAACCTTAGCACCACTGGCCACCGATACGCCGGCGGTCGCGGCACCAACCGCCACCCCCACTTCCCTACCCGGCGACATTGCGCCCTTTACAGGATTGGGCGCGGATAATCCGGAAAACCTCCGGCGGCGACCAATCCTAATCTGTGTCAACAACGATCCGGTCGGGCGTAGTGCCCATTATGGCTTGACGCTGGCCGATCTGGTCTATGAATATATTGTGGATGGTTTTACCATGACCCGCCTGACCGCGATCTATCAAAGTCGCGATGCCGCACGGGTCGGGCCGGTGCGGTCAGCCCGTTACCCCAATCTCTGGATCACCTATATGTATGATGGGGTGCTGGCCTGCTCCGGCGGCAGCGATCAGATTCGCTATCTACTCAAAAATGAGGTCGGTTTCCCCTATCTCGATGCTGACATTGATGATCCGTCTAACAACGTTTACTTTTCCAGCATTGGCACCGACTACCGCACGCGCATGCAAGCGAGTACCGATGGCGTCCGCCGCTGGCTGACCGATAAAGGGCTGGAAAAAGAGTGGAGCCGCCCCGGCTTTGAATTTAGCCCCGAGCCGCCGGCCAACAGTGCGGGTGCAGCCACCGTGCTCACGATTGGGTATCCGGGTGGCAACAGCGTTGAGTGGCGCTACGATGAGGCCAGTGGCGGCTATTTGCGCTGGCAAGGGGGCCAACAGCAATTTGATCCGGCCACTGGTCAGCCGGTTGTCGCCCAGAATATCATGGTGGTGGCCGCCCCCCATCAGCTGACCGATATTGTCGAGGACAGCCTGGGCACCAAGGGGGTTGACATTACCCTCTATGGCTTTGGCGATCTGCGGCTCTTCCGCAATGGTCAGATCTACGAAGGAACCTGGCGTGCCGATCCGGAAACCCCACCCCGCTGGTTTGGCCCCGGCGAAGTGATCATCAAGCTCAAGCCCGGCCAAAGCTGGGTCCAAGTGGTACAAACGCTGCAAGATATTAATTATTAAGACGTGATGCGTGAAACGTGAAACGTAATTGGCACTCCCTACGTTTCACGCATCACGTTTCACGTTTTACGTTTCACACATCACAATCCATAATCCCCAGTCAACCATATGTGCTCACATCGAAGGAGATTGCCGATGAAGGTCAGCAGAGAGATCACTAGCTGCTTTGGATGGGGGCGCGTACGCCCATATTTGATTGTGCTCGCGCTGTTACTGAGCAGTACAGCACTTTTTACCACTATGGTTACAACCAGCAAGGCACAAACAGCGCCACCCCAAGCGGATAATGGCTACGAGTACACCGTCTTGTCTGGCGATAATTGGAGCTCAGTGGCGGCACGTACAGGCGTTACTGTAGCCGAGTTGCGTGCGGCGAACCCACAGGCAGTACGTAACAGTGGCTGGCTCATTCAAGGGGAAAAGCTCTTTATTCCTACCACGATTGTCACCAATATGACCACCCATGTGGTGAAAGCCGGCGAATCTTGGGGCGTGATTGCCAAACAATATGGCATTCCCACGGCGCTCCTCAAGGCGGCAAATCCACGCTCGCTACGCGCGGGCGATGTGCTCTATCGCAATGAATCCCTGCTCGTACCCCAAGCACAAGGGTCGGCAACGACTGATGCGACCACCACCGTATCGACGACAGTCACGACGACCGCAGCGGTCACGGCAACTGTTGCCGCCACTGTCACCGGTGCGCGCACCGCGACACCCGCAGTTGACAGCGCGGTGACAACAACCGCGACCGCCGAAGCAACGCCGACTGCTGCACCGACTGCAACGGCGACTGCTGCCCCCACCGAAACCGCCACGGCAGCACCCACAGCTACGACGACCGCAACCGAACTTCCCACCGAAACCCCGACCGCCACAGCAACACCGACCGCAACGCCAACCGCAATCCCCACCGCTACGGCCACGCCAGAACCAACAGCCACGCCAGAACCAACGGCCACGAGCGCAGCGGATGCCACGGACGCAGCAGCCACGGCACCAACCACCCATGTGGTGCAAGCCGGCGAATCGTGGAGTGTAATCGCCAAACAATATGATCTGAGCGTTGGCGAACTCAAATCATTAAATCCCCAAGCAGTGCGCGCCGGCGATGTGCTCTATCGCAATGAGCGCTTAGCCCTCCCCGGCGCCACATCGGCAGCAGCCGAGTCACCCACTGAGGCCACCGCTGAACCAACTGCGGCAGCCACCGCAACCACCGTCTCAACGACTGTCACCGAGAGCACAACGATTAGTGAGACTGCGCCACTAACGCTCACTACGGCCCCAACCACAACGACAACAACGACGGATACCGTCGCTACCCAGCCCGGCTGCCCCGCAACATTGGCTGATTTTCCTGACACCCTGCTCACAGTGCTGAATGAAGCAGGCGGTCAGGTGGAGGCCATTACAACCTTGCTAGCTGACTGTGGTGCCGCCACTGAGAATGCGACCACGGTTCAAGATCTGACTGGTGATGGGGTTGATGATCTGGTGCTCCTTTACACCGAGCCGAATGCCCCCAGCGAAACACCGGTGATGGATCTGCTGATCCTCAATGGTGGGGCCGATGGCTACACGATTGGTCACCAGGCCAATGCCGAGAGCACGGTTAAATTGGTGACTGCCGCCGACATCAACGAAGATGGGCAAGCGGAAGTGGTCTGGACCGAGCGCACGTGCGGCACCACTGATTGTTTTGATGCCGCACAAATCTACCGCTGGGATGGCAACGCCTGGCGCAACTGGAGCATGAGCAAGATCGCCATGGCCAACGCCGAAGTGCGACTGGTCGATCTATTGCCGGCAGGACAAGGGTTGGAAGTGCTCATCGAGGGGGGCCTCTATAACAGCCCCGAGGCCGGGCCACAGCGCCAACGCAGCGAACGCTGGGCGAGTGTCGAAGGTGAACCCTATCTGCTGCTGGAAACCGAATTGACGGCCAGCAACTGTCTTTACCACAAAGTGTTGGATGGTAATTTTGCCTTTAGCAATGGGGCGGCAGACGATTTTGCCGAGGCCGAACAGATCTATAGCGAAACCGCCGCGAACAGCGATCTGATCGCCTGTGGCACCCGCGAAAATGAACTTGCCGAATTGCGTAACTTCAGTCTCTTCCGGCTAGCTTTGCTCTCCGCCTATCGCGCCCAGCCCGATGTGGCGGCTGATCTGATTGGCAGCCTGAGTAGCGATGAGACGGCTGGTGCCTATGCGCAACTGGCCCAACGCTGGCTGACCACCTACCAGGAAAGTTATGACATTGGGGCCGCCTGCAATGCCGTCACCGCGTTTGCCGGCGACAATCCCGAGGTGGTGGCGGTGCTGGCCGACTATGGCTTTGCCAACCCTGATTTCACCGCTGCGGAGATCTGCCCGATTCTAGCGATTGAAGTCCCCACGCCGGTCGTCGCGCCCCTCATTCCAACCGCCCCCATGACAACCACTAACACCGTGACAACAAGCACGGCAGTGACAGAGACCAGTGTGCTGACCGAAAGCACGGCGGTGACAGTCAGCGAAACAGTAACCACGACGGACGCAACAGCGGATGACCCAGCCACAGCGCTGGCGGCCTGCCCAGAAAATCTAGCTGGCTATACTGAAACCTTGCCGACGGTCTTGAGTGCCGCCGCTGGTGACACCGCTGCGGTTGAAGCCTGGCTGCGGGCGTGTGATGCCTTGGGGGATGAGCGCGGGGCCTTCCGTATGACGGATCTCAACGCAGATGACATTGACGATGCGATTTTCCTGCCGACCATCGTCAGTGATCTTGGCTTTGGCCCGGATGGAACGCAAGGGGCGGTCCTCATCTATCATGGCAATGCCGAGGATGGTTATGATCTGGTGGCTAGCCCCGAAATTTACGGGCAGCCAACCCTATTGACGATTGAAGATCTCAACGCCGACGGCAATGACGATGTCGCGTGGTCAGTTGAGGGGTGTTCTACCTTCTGTGTGGTCGAAGTACAGGTGGTCGAATGGAACGGCGAAGTGTATACCGCCACCATTCAACCTGGCGCGACCATTGCCGAAGGCACCGCGTCGGTCGCCCTCGTGGCGAGTGGCGATCCAGGCCGCGGCAAACAATTGGTACTGACGGGTGGGGTCAGCAATACGCCAGAGGGCGGGCTTTCCGTACCCCATACTGAGGTCTGGCAAAGTGTTGATCAACAGCCCTTCCAGCGCATTCGCTGGACCTATGACCGCCGGGTTGAAGGCAATGATTGTCTGGGGCTACGGCTGGTCGAGGCCGATGTTGCGCTGCAAGCCGCGCCAGTGCTGGGGTATGAAGCAGCGATTGCAGCCTATGAAGCGAGCATCGACCCCGCCCTACAGGCCTGTAGTCTCTTTGGGGCCACGCCGGACGAAGAGTTGGTTGCCCTACAAGGGTTGGCCACCTTCCGTCTCATCCAAGCCCATGCCCTTCATGGCGACAGCGCCGCTGCGCAGGAGATGTTGGAGATTCTGCAACAGGGGCAGCCAGAGAGCGATTACACCAAGGCCGCTCAAGAGTGGGTGGCTGCTTATACTGATGATGGTGACGCCGCGGCGGCATGTGCTACGGTCCAACCCATCTTTGACGAAAACAGTGAACTCTGGCAGATCACCGACCACTATGGATACAATCATCCGGCGCTGGCCGCCGAGCAAATTTGTTACGTGCCCTAGCGGAGGAATTGCCCAGCCGCCATTAACAGTTGACAATTTGGAGATGTGTAGTGAGCATCCCCGATACGAACGGTCGCGCACCAAGATGGGTTGCGCATCTGGGGATGCGCAGTACACTGGTGCCTATTGTTAATGACTCATGTTACGCAAAGTAAACGATGTTACGGTAGGGGCCCAGAGGGCACCCCGGCGTCGGCGGCGCCATACGTGGCTGTTGCAGGCAGAATGGACTTCGCCGCCGATGCCGTGCCCGTCTGTATGACCATCCAAAGCCAGGCGGGCACGAGGAGGGAGCGGCATCACCCATGACAAGCATAATCAGTTGCCTACGCCGCTCCCTCCTCATGCCCCTACGACTATCCTGCGTAACATGAGTTAATGCTCAATAAGCCGCGCTCGCAATCACCGGCGTCCCTGCTTGCATCGCTTCGAGCGCCATCAGCCCAAAGCCTTCATAGAGGCTCGGGAAGAGATAGGCGGTGGCCAGGGCATACAGCGCCGCTTTATCTGTTTCGTCCACATAGCCGCAGAAGTGGAGTCGGTCAACCAGCCCCACTTCTGCGGCGATTTTTTGAGGATCAGGAGTGAAGGGGCTGTCGCCTGCGGGTAGTTGACCGGCGATCACCAGCCGCACCGCCGGATCGCCCCCTTTTTCCAGATAGCGCGCATAGGCGTGAATGATGGTGCGGACATTTTTTCGCACATCAAAGCCACCAAGGTAGAGAAAAAAACGGTCGGGTAGTCCATATTTGTGCCGGATCGCAGCCAATTGCGCCGCATCAGGTACGGCCGCGTCGGGCGATAGCCCATTATAGACAACATGGACCTGGCCATCGGCTACCTGTAATTTTTGCACAATATCGCGCGCCGCCGCATGGCTGACAGTGATGATGGCAGCCGCCTGGCGCGCCGTGTGGCTGACCAACCCCGTATACCACTGTTGCAGGCGACCACCCCGATAGACCGGCAAGACAAGTTGGATCACATCATGTACCGTCACCACCACGGGGCAAGGTTGCCAAAGCGGCGCGGCCCAATAAGGAACCCAGAGCAAATCCGCCCCCAAGCGGTGCGTCGCCAACGGCACCGCCAGTTGCTCCCACCAGAGCTTGCCCAGCTTCTCCCCCAACCACGGCATCTTGACTCCGATTAGCGTGAGATTGGGCCAGAGGGTATGGAGCTGCGTCAGCCCCTTGGACTGACGCGGGAAGGGCAGCAAGAGGGAAAAACGGCTATCACCTGCCTCTGCCGCCAGCACATTGAGGAGACCGTGCAGATATTGACCACTGCCGGTTGTCAACTGGTTGACGAACCAGCCGTTGATCGCAATCTGCATCTTAGCCCTGCTGTTCTCTCATCCACGCCACCACGCGCGTTAGCCCTTCGTGCAGGGTGACTTGCGCCTCCCAGCCTAACGTTGCTTTGATCTTGCTGCTGTCCAGATAGGTCGCCCGTACTTCGCCGACTGCGCTGGGTAGATGCTCCGGCGGCAGTTGGTAACCGATGATGGCTGATAGCGTCTGGTGAATGGTATTAATATCGGTCGGAATGCCCGTGCCAACATTATAAATGCCAATGGCATCACTTTCCAGGGCCAGGCGATTGGCGCGGGCCACATCACCAACATAACAGAAATCGCGCTGTTGCAGCCCATCGCCATTGATCTTGGTGGGCTTGCCGGCCAACATCGCACCGGCAAAAATTGCCACGGCCCCGGCCTCGCCTTTGCTGTCTTGGCGGGGGCCATAGACATTGGGATAGCGCAGGATCGTATATTTCAGCCCATAGTTGGCATGGTAGAGATCCAGGTGAAACTCCATACTCAGCTTGTTCGCGCCATAGTTATCCTTGGGCTGGGGCCAGGTCTTTTCAGTAAAGGGTAACTTGCTGCCATCTGCGCTGTAACCTTCGCCATAGACCGCGCCGCCGGTGCTGGCAAAGACAAATTTATGGCAGTGGTGCTTGCGAGCCAATTCGAGCAAGACAAGGGTACCCAACACATTGGTGGTGGCATAGGTAATCGGATCGGCCATGCTGGCGCGCACATTGGCCCGTGCCCCCTGATGAGAAATCGCTTCAATGCCCTCCGTCGCAAAAATCTCGGCCATTTTGGGGGCATCGCAGATATCAGCTTCGTAAAAGGTGGCCGCAGTCGGCACATTATAGCGATGACCAGTGCTCAGATCATCAACAATGACCACACGATGACCGGCTGCGATCAACTCGTCGGCGACGTGGCTGCCGATAAAGCCGGCCCCACCGGTGACTAACACATTCATTCGGTTTACTCTACTTTCATCTTGATTGGACAATGAGCCCACTGTAAATGCTGTTGCCATTTCATCTTTGCAGCAGTTTACTCATTATACAGCCATTCTGAGCCTAAGAATGTTGCGTGATCTTTGCAATTTTGTCACGATTCAACATTACAAACGACAACGAATATGGAAAATAACGAACAGGTAGGGAGCACCTTAGTCTGGGGGCAAGCCGTGTGCGTCGCACTGGTCAAGCGTTGTTTCGTTGCCCCGATCTCATGCGACCAGTGCGACGCACACTAGTGACACACCAGATAGCTTTGCGTCAACATCCAGGGTACAATAGCACAAAATCATCCCTTTTCCCAATCATTGCCACAGTGCCTAGCAAGGAGGCCGTCATGCTGATCCATAACACAACGCTCATCACCTTTGACGCGCAGCAACCGATCATCCCCAATGGAGCCGTGTACATTACCAATGGCCGCATTGCTGCCGTTGGTGAGAGCGCAACAATCCTTGCCCAGTTTCCGGACGCCCAGCGGTGGGATGCCCACGGGCTGGTGTTGATGCCCGGCCAGATCTGCGCCCACACCCACTTCTATGGTGCGTTTGCGCGCGGCATGTATATTCCAGGGCCAGCGGCCAAAGATTTCCCCGAAATTTTAGAAAAACTGTGGTGGCGGCTCGACAAGGCCCTGGATCTTGACGGGGTCGGCAGTTCAGCTGAGGTCTGCCTGGTGGATGCCATTCGCAATGGGACGACCACGTTGATCGACCACCACGCCAGCCAGCGGGCGATCGACGGCAGCCTGGATGTGATCGCTGCAGCGGTGGAGCGCAGCGGCTTGCGCGCTGCGCTCTGTTACGAAGTGACGGATCGCGATGGGGCCGCGGCAGCAGAGGCGGGGATTCAGGAGAATGTGCGCTTTTTACGGCGCATGACGGCCGCCAAAGCCCAGGGCAGTGACGCAGCCGCCACGCGGCTTGGTGCCACCTTTGGCCTCCATGCCAGCTTAACCTTGTCCGATGAGACCCTGGCCGCCTGTGCCGCCGCAGCCGACCGTTTTCACATTCATGTCGCCGAACACCCGGCGGACGAATATGATAGCATGGCCAAGGCCGGCAAACGGGTGGTCGAGCGGCTGCACGACTTTGGGATCACTGGGCCAACAAGTATTATGGCGCACTGTATTCATATTGATGCGTGGGAGATGGCTTTGTTACGCGAAAGCAAAACCTTTGTGACCCATCAACCGCGCTCCAATATGAATAATGCGGTCGGGGCGGCAGCCGTCGACGCCATGTTACGCGGTGGGATCAAACTTTGCTTGGGGAATGATGGCTTTAGCAACGATATGTTTACCGAAATGAAGGTGGCCGATCTGTTACAAAAAGTCACCCACAGCGACCCGCGTGCGCTGGGTGCGGACAAAGTGGTGCAGATGGCAGTCGATCACAATCGCCAACTCGCCGCCACCTTCTTTGATCAACCCCTTGGGATCATTGCCCCCGGTGCCTATGCCGACCTGATTCTACTCGACTACTACCCCACGACGCCCCTCAGTGCGGAAAATCTGCCCTGGCACATCCTCTTTGGGATCAGCGGTGGCCACGTGCATAGCACCATTGTACAGGGACAAGTGCTGATGAAAAATCGTGAGTTGTTAACCGTAGATGAAGCGGAGATTACCGCCAGAAGCAGAGAAGTGGCCAAGGCCACCTGGGCGCGCTACTGGGATATGTTTTAAAATCGACGATCACAGTAGAACACAAAGGGCCAGAGCGAACGGTAGGTGTTAGTGCCTACCGTTCGCTCTGGCCCTTTTGCATGTGGCGCGCTAAGCGATAACCTAGGCTGCGTGGATGGCCCTGGTCTCGTTTTCTGAAGTGGAAGGCATGGGCGGGATCGGCTCATCCGGATCGGCAAGCCCGTCAAGTTCCAGGCCGGCCAGGCGCTCGAGCCGGCGCTCCTGATAGGCGATAAATTGAATATAGCCAATGCCTAAAATCGCAGCGAACATAAACCATTGAATGGCATAACTAAAGTGGTTGCCCTCTTCGATCGTAAAGGGCACCTCACGGTGAGGCAAGTCGGTATAGGTCCGGCCTGGCTCCGGCAGTTGGGCGACAAAGACCGGCAACAGCTCATAGGGCATCTGCGGCTGAATGGCGTCGATGTCAATCCGGAACCACTCAGTCTGGGCTCCCTCGGGCAACTTGGCTCCAGCCATGGTTTGTGATTCCTGCAACATGCCCACGATTGTTGCGTCGGCGGGTTCTTCAAACTGCGGCCAAAATTCAGCGGTTGATTCAGCAAAAGGGACCCAGCCCCGTGCAACGAGAATGGCCCGGCCATCGCCTAAGACCATGGGCGTGACCAGGTTGACCCCAGGCATGTTGCCCAGATTCTGATTTTTGAGCACAATCTGATTGGCGTAGTCAAAGTCGCCCCCCAGCGCCACCCGTCGATACTCAAGTTCCTCGATATCGCCCGGTAGGTTGCCGGCCGTCAAATCAAAAGGCTCCTGATCCCAACGCGTTGCGACATATTGATTAAACGCGCGGCGCTCTTCCAGCCGATCAAGCTGCCAAACACCGAGCCAAGCTAAAAAAATCACCCCGGCAATCACCACGATTGTCGGTAGCCACCAGCGGCGGCCAAAGGGATTTGGGTACTTCAAGCGGTTTTCTCCCTGGCTTGTCTGCGATTGCGCAAGCCAATCAATAATAGTAATAAGACGAACGTTACCCCACCCCCAGCCACAAGTAGGCCATTGATGGCCCGGGCTGGTAATACGGTCAACTCAAAGGCGGCTTGCCCCTGCCCAGCCGGGCTGGTGACATTGATCATAAAGCGCCAAAGCCCAGCTGTCGGCAAGGTGGCATCCGCTTCAAAATAAACTGCGCTCAACGTCCACGGTTCAGTCGCCACGGTGATCGGTTCACCAGGGGGATCGATGGGTAACAATGTCACCGCGACCACGGCATCAGCCACCGGCTGTTCCAGGCCACTCGCTGCGGGCAAGATTGCATCCGTCACCCCGACAGAGATATGAATCTCACCTGCGCGCATGGGATCGGGCTGGGTCCAGGCATAGAGGCGAAAGGGACCACTGAGTACACTGGTTAACTGGGCAGTCCCCCCATTGTGGGCTTGCATGGTGGCCGGCACCCCAAACAACAAGAGGAGTACCCCAAGCAGTAGCGGTAGCCGCCAACGGGCAGCACTTACATATATTTTTGGCAATCTGCAGCGTCGCAAAAATCTATACCACATCGGTTGAATGAAGTTGCTGCTCTTTCAAACGGCGCCACTTGTTCTGGGTGGCGCGGTGCTCCAGGCCAGGGGCAACCATCGCGGTTTCATCATCCCAACCGGGTACCGCCTGGGGGGGATCATCTTCGGCGCTGCGTAGCGCTCTTGCCAGCAAAATAATCACCCCCAACAGATACATCATACTGCCGGGAATCCACATAATGACACCCGCAAGCGCTTGATCTTCTAGCGCTGTAAAACCCCAGATGCGCGGAATCGTGGCGTAGTAAGGATAGAGCACATCACCGGCTGTGGCGACCACAACCCCAATGGCCGCATTAACCGGCACCGCACCGATCAACATCGCAATTCGCCCCCAAAGCGGCGGATGGTGTAATTTAGGTCCACTACCCACCACATGCCAAGAGAAGAGCATGGCCGCCCCAAAGAAGGTGATGTGTTGTACATCATGGATCCAGCTATCGCGTTGGGCCATGCTGTAGAGGCGAGGATCATGCCAGCCAGCTAAGACAACGATATAAGTAATCCACACCATAGAGGGCTGCGTCACATTCGTTAGCAACCTGCGTACCAGCGACCGGCGCGTGAAGAGGTTGCCAGTGGCGAGTCGCCAGGAAGGGGGCAGCCCCCAAAGTAAGAAGGGAAAAGGCTCAGCCAGCAACAACAGGGGGACAGCAACCATAATATAGAGCAGATGTTGGATCATGTGCATAAAAAAAAGCTGGCTGCCCAGGGTATCAACCGGTGACATTAGCGAGATTGCCAAAATCACCAAGCCGCTCCAGTAGGCTGCCAGCCGTTTTTTGTTTGCTAAGATTGCCTTATTGCTGCGTTGCCGCAGACGCCACCACCCAGTTGTATAGAGCGTGGCAAAAATCACTAAGACTAGCGTTATATCAAGACGCCATTCCCAAGCCGAGAAGAGCGCCTGCCACAATGGATGCATATCAATCCTACCGTGCCACAAGGTAAGCCCAGGCCCAGATCAGGCTGGGCTCAACTTGTGGCGAAACAGATCATGCCTAATGGTGGACCACTGTCCCGATCAAGTAAATCGCGGGATAGAAGAAGATCCAGACCAGATCAACAAAGTGCCAATAGATCGCGCAAGCTTCCACACCCCAATGTTCCTGGGGCGAGAAATGGCCTTTGCGTCCCAAATTCCAGACAATCAATATAAAGACGATCCCACTGACGACGTGAATGGCATGCATACCGGTCATCGCAAAGACAACCGCGCCATATTGATCGCCCCACGGGGTCAGATGCCCTTCATAGATAAAGGGAAAGAGCCCCCACTCAAAAATCATCACGCCGATGAGGAAGATAAAGCCCAACACTGCTGTGACGAGGAGACCGATGGAGAAGGTGCGTCGATCGCCGTGCTCCATAGCCGTCTCAGCAATATTCATCGAAACGCTGCTAATGAGCAGGACAATCGTCACAATCAGCCCGACCACCTGATCAACTTCGGGGCGGGTACCACCCCACAGATAAAAGCGGGCTGCCAACAAGCCACCAAAGAGAAAAATTTCGGAGAGGAAAAAAAGCCAGAGCCCCATCCGGTTATTGCGCAGCGCAATCGCATATTGCGCAGCGCGGGTTGTCATAGCCGCCATGACTCAGTGTCCTTCCTCTGGTGCCCACAGGCGCGAGATATGCATATAGAAATTTACGACAAAATAGGCTTTAACCAGCCCGAGCAACAAAAGCAAGGCCGCCCCCGAATAGACAAGGGCAACAAAATATTCAATAATCGTCAAGGCGGCCAAAACGGCCGCCACCGTTAAGCTGGTGCGGATCTTGGCTGACTTGGTCTTCTTGTGACTACTCATCTTCATCTCCCTGCTTCACGCGTAATAACTGCCTGCGTTTGTCGGGGCTTGAGGACTCAAGCCCCAACAAACGTAAAGTCGTTAGTCATGCCCAGCCGCAGCCGGTGCCATTGTGATATATGAGCCAGGCAAACCGTAATCATAGGGTTCGCCAACCACCGAAATCGGGCCGGCAAAGCTATGCTCCGGCGCAGGTGACGGAATCTGCCATTCAGGTGAGCGTGAACGCCAGGGATTGGCCCCGGCTTCGCGGCCCATCTCGGCACTGTAGAGTAGATTATAGAGCATCAACAGAATCGAAAGCGCAATAATAAAACCGGCGATTGTAATCACAATATGGCCAACTTCGGCATAGCTCAGCGTTTCGTTGAACATCCCGCCAAGCCCTTGCTCATAATCTGCAATGCGGCGGCGCATCCCCATCACCCCAACTGACATCTGCCCAATGCTCATGGTCCAGAAGCCCGGTGTCATCAACCAGAAGTGGAGTTTACCCAGCGTCTCGTTATACATCCGGCCGGTAATCTTGGGATACCAGTAGTAGATCGCGGCAAAGAAAGGGAAGACAAAGCCGCCAAAAAGCGTGGCATGAAAATGACCAACGACGAAATAACTATCGTGCAGGGGCAGATCGGAAGCGGTTGTGGCTAGAATCGGGCCACTCAAGCCGCCGATTAAAAAGACGGAGATCGCGCCCAGCACAAAAAGCATGGGAGTGGGGAAGGTCAACTTGCCGCCCCACATGGTGCCCAGCCAGCTAAAGAATTTCACCCCGGTCGGCACCGCCACCAAAAGGGTCGAGAGCATGAACCAAATGCGCAACTGCGGCGCGTAGCCGGAGGTGTACATGTGATGGCCCCAAACGATAAACCCAACCAACGCGATCGCCACACTGGAAAGCGCAATCCAGCGATAGCCAAAGAGCGGCTTGCGGGCAAAGACCGGCAGCAGTTCACTAATGATCCCTAGCCCTGGCAACACAAAGATGTAGACCGCGGGATGAGAATAGAACCAGAAGAGGTGCTGGAAGAGAATCGGGTCACCCCCACGGTCGGGGTTGAAGAAGCCCATGCCCAACACCCGTTCGACCAGCAGCATTAGGAACGATAGGGCGATGAACTGAGTACCCGTCAATTGGATAAAACTAGTTGCCAACACCGCCCAACAGAAGATCGGCATCCGGAACAGGCTCATCCCTTTGGGGCGCATGAGCAAGATGGTGGCGATCAAGTTGAGTGAGCCGAGAATCGACGAAAAGCCTAAAAAGAAGACACCCATAATCACAAACGAGTAGCCCATCGACCCTTGAGTGCTCAGGGGCGGATAGAGCGTCCACCCACCATCCCAGCCGCCAAAGAACATTGCGGACAAGATAAGGACAGCGGCAGGCACATTAATCCAGTACGCAAAGGCATTGAGGCGAGGGAAGGCCATATCCTCGGCACCCAACATCAGGGGCACGAGATAGTTTGCCATTCCACCAATCCCCAAGAGGATCGAGAAGAGCGCCACCCAGCCATGCAAGCTGATAATGGTGTTGTAATTATTCGGATCCAGAAATTGGAAGCCAGAGCGGGTCAATTCGGTGCGGAAGATGACAGCAAAGGCACCACCAAGCAATAACAAGAAAAGACCGGTGACGCCATATTGGATGCCAATGACCTTGTGGTTATAGTCAACCCCAAAGTAACGGGTCCACGCGGGTTTGCCGTGGGGCGGGCCATGATGGAGTGGTGCGTCAATCCCTTTCCACCATTTATACCAATCAGTCATCGAACCAACACCGGCGAGAAAACCAATCCCACCAGCCAACATGCCAACCACCCAGGCCGGTTCCGCGGCCCAGACCGGATCCATACCAGTAACGATGCGAATCAAGGTAACCAGCGCAATCCCAGCCAGCGTCCAGATCAACTGCCAGACCAGGCCACGCACGATTCCTAACGACATCAATGACATAACTTATGCTCCTTACCAACTGCGCTCAATCAGCACACGGGACGTGTACCGAAGCTCATGTGTGTTACTTGCCGGCCTCAACAGGGGCAGCAGCCACCGCGTTGTCCTCATTTGCTTTCACCTGCTCGGTTTGCAACCAGGCGGTGAATTCACTCTCTTCGACAACACGTACCGTCCGCAGCATACTCCAGTGTGCCAGCCCACAGAGCTCGGCACAGACCAGGTTATATTCGCCGACTTCAGTAGGGGTAAAACGTACGACCGTGGTGCGGCCACGCACGAGATCCTGTTTAACGCGGAATTCAGGCACCCAGAAAGCGTGGTTGACATCATTGCTGGTCATCTCCATGCGGGCAGGGCGATTCACCGGCAACAATAACTCTTGGCTGATCACGCCCCCTTCATACCCAAAGGTCCAATCCCATTGAAAGGCGGTCACATTGACGACCAATTCGTTCTCTTCCGCTTTAGTTACTTCGCGCAGGTCAACCACGCCGATATAACCGAAGATCACCACGAGCACCAAGGGAATCACGGTCCAGGCGATTTCGAGTTGGGTATTGCCCTCAAAGTGGTCGCCATCACTGTCATCACCAGCCCGTCGCCGGAAGACAACGAGCGCATAGAGCATAAAGACCACAATCAGCGAAAAGAGAAACGAGATCAAGAGCACATGCTGGCCAATTAAGCGGTCAATAATGACCGATTCTTCACTGGCCTGGCTTGGCATGGGCAAGGCAGCATCCATGAGCCAGTTCATCAAAATGGTGCTGATGACCACAAGCACACCAGCAATAATAAAGTGACGTCGATCTGACGAAGACTTAGGCATAGAAGCGATCACTCCCGAACTATCTTAGGTGACATTAAACCTAGTAACTAAATTTTTTAAACTCCTGGCATTACCTGCAGCCATCTTTGCTAGCTAAATAGCTGCTAGCTAGTGATGGTAACTAATGGCAGGCAAGCTTACCATCATCTGCAACACAATGACGTTTGCAACTTTCAGCAAAACAAATTAGCGCATACATTTAACGGTTGTCGCGGTACAGGCGGGGAAGTTGCTGATATATGGTCGTTCCTAACGCCATTATGGGCAAAAATAATGTGGCTGATTGTACCGCGCTTCACAAGCCATGTCAAAACCAATTTAGTCAAAATGAAGTCAAAATCATGAAAATTACAGGTGTAAAGTAATACATATTGTGTACTACACACTAATTTAACAACTTTATTCCTTCAGTGGTATCATAACACATGTGAATTTTTTCACAGTATTTAGAGATACATTTAGCTGACTTCATAGGATGTTTTAGCACAACAGTGCTATCTTTATTTATTTAGATTGAGTCTAAATAAAATTGACAGTTAAGGGTGCTCATGCTATAGTGAGCAGATAAGTCTAGAATGATTCTAAATACAGCGCTTATCGCATTTTCTCAATCAGCGTATCCAAAAGCTTATGCCAAAACATGTTGAAGGCTACCTAGATCTACTCAGAAATGCCGGCTATCGGATTACGGCGCAACGCCAGCAGATCTGTCACTATCTGGCGACAACCACGAAACACCCGACCCCGTATGAAGTCTATGAAGCGATCTCTGCGCAACATCCAGAGATCAGCCGAGCAACGGTTTATAACACCTTGAACACCTTACAAAGCCTGGGTGCCATTGTCGAGATTAGTTTTGGGGCGAACCATACCCACTATGACACTGATCCGACACCGCATGTCAATCTGATCTGTCTTCGCTGTCATGCTGTCGAAGATTATCACCCACTAACCCAGCTAATCGGCACCGCAATACCGGAGCCGCAGCGTTTACTTGGGCCATTTGCCCAAGACAACATATTTCAACAGACAATCGAGCAGTTAGGCTTTCAACCGATTGCGGCCAAAATCGATCTTATCGGCCTATGTCGGTGCTGCCAGCAAGCTACGCAATCAGAAAGTTGAGGTCAACTATGACAACCCAAACCGCCTCAAATTCAGGAGGAACCCAGCCGTTGACGAGTGCCATCACGCGCCAAAACAACGGGCTCTTTGCCAATTGGCGCGCGAATTTAGAATTAATCCTGGCCGCCATCACGCTCATTGCCCTGCTCATCGGCTGGATAGGTGGCAGCCTGACGGGCGCGCTGCCGGCGTGGCTCATCACTTTCGCTGCACTGATTGCCTTTGCGGCCGGCGGCTACTCGGGGCTCATGGGTGCCATCGCCGAAGCGCGTGCCGGTCGACTCGATATTGATTTCCTGATGATTGCCGCCGCGCTAGGAGCAGCCGCGATTGGCGAGTGGGAAGAAGGGGCGCTGCTGCTCTTTCTCTTTACGCTAAGCGGTGCGCTGGAAGAGTTTGCCATCGAGCGGACACGCAAAGCGATTGAAGCTTTAGCCGATCTACGGCCGGAGGTAGCACGTGTCCGCCGTGCCGAGCAGGAAGTGACCTTGGCCGTCGATGAATTGGTGATCGGCGACATTGTGCTCGTGCGCCCCGGCGAACGACTGCCCGTCGATGGGGTTGTGACCAGTGGGGTCAGCTCGATTGATCAGAGTCCGATCACTGGCGAAAGTATTCCGGTGCGCAAAGTCGCCGCCGATCCGGTCTATGCCGGCACCATCAATGGCGGTGGCGCATTAGAAGTGGCGGTGCAGAAGTTGGCGGGGGAAAGCACGCTGAGCAAGATCATTAAATTGGTCGAAGCCGCGCAAAAAGATGCCACCCCCACCCAGCAATTTATCGATCGTTTTAGTCAGCCCTACACCTATATAGTGATTGGGGGGACGCTGTTGGCGATTCTAATCGGCTGGCTCTTTGTCAACGAACCCTTTGACGCCACCCTTTATCGCGCGATGACCCTTTTGGTGGTGGCCAGCCCTTGTGCGCTGATCATCAGTACACCGGCAAGCGTGCTCAGCGCCATTGCTGCCGCGGCGCGTGGCGGGGTCCTCTTTAAGGGCGGCGCGTATCTGGAAAAAGCGGCCAGCATTGAGATCGTAGCCTTTGATAAGACGGGCACACTGACCCACGGCAAACCGGTCGTCACCGACATTCACCCGCTCACCGGTTACAGCGCAACGGATCTGCTGCGCATGGCGGGCAGTGCGGAATTACGCAGTGAACACCATATCGGCAATGCGATTGTCGAACGAGCCAAAAGTGAGGAGATTGCGCTGGAAAATCCTACCGAGTTTTGTGCCATTGCCGGCGAGGGGATCCAGGCACAGTTCAAACGGGCGACCCATCTGGAGACAATCTATATCGGCAATGACAAACTCTTTATGAATCAAGCCATGGATATTTCCCCGGCCATTCGTCTGATCGGCACGAGTTTACAGCAACAGGGCAAAACGGCGATGCTCGTAGCGCGCCGCAGTCGCGTTGAGGATACCCTGGGCGACGATCGGGACTGGGAATTGGTTGGCTATCTGGCCGTCGCCGACAGCGTACGGCCCGAAGCGAAAGCCACCATTGCCGCATTGCATGCCAACGGCATCAAGCGCATTGTCATGTTAACCGGCGACAATCGCGCCGTGGCCGAAGGGATTGCGCACGAATTAGGCATTGATGAAGTTTATAGTGATCTGCTCCCAGAGCAAAAGGTCGAAATTGTACAGCGGTTAGCCGCCGAAGGCAAAATTGCGATGGTTGGCGATGGGGTAAATGATGCGCCGGCCTTAGCCACCGCCACCGTGGGCATTGCCATGGGGGCCGGCGGCACCGATGTCGCGCTCGAGACGGCAGATATTGTACTGATGGCCAGCGATCTGGCCAAGTTGCCCTTTAGCTTGCAATTGGGGCGCCAGGCCGAACAGATTGTGCGCCAGAATGTGATCTTCTCCGTGGCGGTGATTATTGGCCTGGTGTTGGCGACCACCGTTGCGCCGATCATCTGGCCAGGGTTTGTCCTCCCGCTGCCCCTAGGCGTTGTTGGCCACGAAGGGAGTACCTTGATCGTGGTCATGAATGGCCTGCGCATGTTGGCCTTGCGGCCACGCAACTTGTCAGCCAACGTGTAGTGAGCATCCCCCGCAAGTACTCGCCGCGGTCCCCTGATGCGAACGGGCGCACAGCGAACTGGGCTGCGCATCGAGAGAGGCGTAGCGGTACTGGCGGGCGATGCGCAGTATACTAGGTTCTGTTGACATTTCGTTTTTTGCGGGGTTAACCCCCCCCGCTAACACCGAAAAGCCGCCTCAGCGGCTAGATTTCTAGCCGCTGAGGCGGCTTTTCGGTGTTAGCCGACCAATTCTATTGGTCGTTTTGGCAAATGTCAACAGAACCTAGTACAAAAGAGCGGCGGATGCATATGCATCCGCCGCTCTTTTGATTCTACTTAGTTACACGATGGGTGGCCGGGGTCAGCCATGTCGCCATAACGAGGGCCATTTAGTCAACAACGTAGAGGTAAACGCCATCTTCGGTGTTGAGCCAAATCTTGTCAAGGGCCGTTTCCGTCAACAGCAGACTGTTGATTTGCGCCAAGTCAAAGTCCGTATCATCGACCTTGATCCACTCAGTTGACGCCGGGCTCTTCATGTAAAGCCCACGGGCGGTGGCCAAGTAAATCGTATCGTTCGGGTGGTAGACGATGTCAAAGAGACCAAACGGGGCACCGGTAACGCCACGGTCGAGCACGTTGCTCAGCCCTTTGGTGGTGACTTGCCAGTTCACGCCATAATTCTCCGTGAACCAGACGCTGCGCGGCTCGGTGAAAGCAAGCAAGCCTTCGGTGAAGGGGTCAGCCGTGATGGCCGTCAAGCTCCACGGGGCCGGGTCGATGTTCGGGGTCAATCGGACCCAGCTTTCGCCGAGGTCGTTGCTAAAGGCGACCACCCCCGTGCCATCCTCATTGATCCCACCAGCAAAGATCTGATTCCAGTTCGGTTCGTCGGGCATGGGGTCGCCAACCAACGAAGCAGCCACCATGTCGATCACCCGGAAGTTCTCCCAGAGGGCATCGGGGGAGTTATCCGGCTTCTCCGTCCAGCTAAAGCCACCATCGGTGGTCAGGTAGAGCATTTCGCAATCAGCGGCGAAGAGGCTATCAACATCACCCTGGTGGGCCAGCAAAGGCTGCTTGTTGAGGCTATCCGCCACTTCGATCCAGGTCACACCGCCATCAACTGACTTGTACATATAGACATCTTCAGCATCGGCATCATCACAGTCATAGCCATTGCTGCCATAAAGCACATCGGGGTCCGCTGCGCTGATGATAAAGTTTGTCACCGTGGGCTCCGTGGAAACCAAAGTCCACACCCGGCCATCATCGTCAGAGCGGTAGAGCCAACCATCCACGGAATAGGCATAGATGGTGCTGCTCAGGCGGTCGCCGATGACCTTCAGGATCCGTTCGTTGTCAATAAAAGCCGAGCCGGCAGCTTCATCAGCTGGCGTGGCCGTTGCGGTGGCGGTGGCAACAACGACGGGGCCACGGCGAACAGGGGTGGCCGTTGGGAAAACTACCGGCGGACGGCGAGTGGGCGTCGGTGTGACAATCGGGCTGATGGTGCCACCGGGCACGGTAGGCAGCGTAGGCACGGTGCCTGGTACGGTACCGCCCTGATAGGTCGGGCTTTCAAACGGGTTATCTTGACTTGCGGAAAATACGACTGTGGGAATCACCACCAGAGCAATAATGAGCGCCGGCAGGATGAGAAATGTGCGTAGAATGCGGTTCATATGTTTCGTTTTGCCTCCGAGAATGAAGTACTCGCTGGGGGGATGAGCACCTGGCCCAGTCCCCGGTATTGGATTAACAGCAGCGGCTTTTACTGCAGATCGAACCACTGATGCCAATCACAAGATCAGGAGCAGTTGCTATGAATGAACATCTCACGATACCCCTGTACGGCGCCTTGTACAGTTGCAGTAATCAGTCCTTACACTATCGATATACCATGACGTTGCCCCGGCGCAATTAGTAACGCTCATTTTTATCGACTCGCGATTTCGTGTGCGGATATAATGCGCATACAATAGGGAGAGCGAGAGGATTGGGGGGGTGGGGAGATCGGTAAATCGGTAAATCGGTAAACAATGATATCTCGTCCACGACTGTGTACCGATTTACTTGTGTACCGATTTACTTGTGTACCGATTTACTTGTGTACCGATTTACTTGTGTACCTATCTCCCTTCCCCACCCAGTTTAGGCATTAACTACGGAGAGAATTTACCCAATGGCGTTATTAGAAATTGTGCAAATCGGGGCGGCGCAGAGTGAGGTGCTGCACCGGCAGGCGATGCGGGTGCGCGACTTTGGGCCGACGCTACACCGGTTGCTGGACAATATGTTGGAGACCATGCGCGAAGCGCCTGGGGTTGGACTGGCGGCCCCCCAAGTGGGCATTGATCTGCGCGCAGCGGTGATCGAATATCCGGACGACGAAGAAGATCCGGAAAACACCATGCGCGTCTACGAATTGATCAACCCGGAGATCATCAAGGCGCGCGGTTCCGAGCTCGGCCAGGAAGGTTGCCTGAGCATCCCTGGGCTAGTGGCCGATGTTGACCGCCCGACCTATGTGCTCATTCGCGCGCAGGATCGGCATGGGCAGGAGTATCGGATCAAAGCCTATGACTGGTTGGCCCGGGTCTTTCTGCATGAAATTGATCACCTGCATGGGATCATGATGACCGATAAGGCCGAACAGTTATACAAACTCCAACAGCTTGAAGATGGCACCTTTGAAGCCATCCCGATTGAAGAGGCGACGCTGAACAATGTCCGCCTGCGATCTGTTCATCCGCCGGAAAGCAGCAAACGCCCGGCACCAGTTAAGACAAAGTGAGCCATGTCAACTGTCACGCTTGCCACTACCTACCATGATCCGCGTGGGGTACTTTATCCCCAACTCGCGCGCCTCCTACCAACCCTGATGGGCCACTTTGCCGCGATCGCGGTGGATGCCAGTCCCGAGTTACACCCGCCCACCCTGGCCCTGTTCCGCGAGCAGGGGATCGCGCTGTCGCAACAGGCGCGACCACTTTCACATGATGGGGTCCCCCACTTGGGCAAAGCGCGGCGCGATGCCGTGAAATTGGCGCTACAGCAGGGCACCCCCTTTGTCATGTACTGTGATGGCGACCGCATGCTGCACTGGCTCGACCACTATCCGGCCGAGCTAGCCAGCGTCCTCGACGCCCTGACCCACGATGATTTTACGATTTTGGGTCGTACACCGCGCGCCTTTGCCAGCCATCCTCGTGTACAGCGCGAAACAGAAGCCATTATCAACCAGCTCTATACAGCGATTAGTGGACATGACTGGGACATTACCGCGGCAGCACGTGGTTTTTCGCGACCGGCGGCCCAGGCGATTGTCGATGGCTGCCATGACGATACGCTGGGGGTGGATGCGGCATGGCCCCTCTTTCTCCAGACGCAGGGCAACTTTCAGCTGGGCTATATCGAGACGGAGGGGCTGGAATTTGAAACCGCCGCCCAACAGCCGGTGGCGGTCGCGGCTGCCGGTGGCGTTGAAGCATGGAAAGCCACACTCGACCGCGATCCCCAAGCTTGGGCTTTCCGCTTAAGTGTGGCGCGCATCGAAGTCGAATCGATGCTGCCCTACAAACCCCGTTAGGCACTTACCGTAGTGTGCTGTGCCAAGCCGGTCGGTGACCGGCTTGGCACAGCACACTGGCAACGTATAAAGCCGAGAACTGAGCCAATGCCAACCGTTTCCATCGCCGGTGTGCCCCTTTTTTATGAAGCTTATGATCAACAGGTGGCGACGGCCAATCAGCGTGAAAACAACAAGCAACCAAACGCGCAGCCACCGCTCCTCTTGATTCATGGAGCCGGCGGCACCTATCTGCATTGGCCATCACACCTACGGCGGCTGCCGAACAGATGCGTCTACGCGCTCGATCTGCCGGGTCATGGCCGTTCGGGTGGCGCAGCCCTAGAGACGATTGCGGATTATACGCAAGTCATCACAGCGCTAATCGATCACTTGGCACTTTCACGGGTGGTGGTGGCTGGCCATTCCATGGGCGGCGCGATTGCCCTCGACCTGGCGCTTAGCACCCCCGACTGTGTCGCCGGGCTGGTCCTCATGAGCACGGGTGCCCGTTTGCGCGTCAATCCAGCGATCCTGCAAGG
Source organism: Caldilineaceae bacterium (assembly GCA_022842065.1). Next base: position 101,862 of record JALHQH010000005.1, on the reverse strand, counting down.
CCTGCGCGATGATTTTACAGCGACAACCGCGCAATTGGTCGACTGGATGTATGCGCCAACCTGGCCACCGGCCCAACGGCAACGGGCGTTACAGCAACTGCGCACGAACACAGCCCAACAGCTGTTGGCTGATTTTCGCGCCTGTGATCGCTTCGACCGGCGCGCCGATCTAGCCATGATCAAACAGCCAACGCTAATCAGCTGTGGCACCCTGGATCAGATGACACCAGTCAGCTACAGCACCTTCTTACAACAGGCAATTGCCGGCAGTACACTGCACCTGCTCCCTGAATGCGGTCACATGGCAATGATTGAAACCCCCGATCAGATCATTGACCTGGTCGGGACATTTTTAGCGCAAGTTGAAACGTAAAACGTGATGCGTGAAACGTGATGCGTGAGTCGCTTCGTTACGTTTTACGCATCACGTCTATTCAAGATAAGCACAAAGTTAAACCACTATGGCTGAAACATTACGACTGTTTGTGAGTGCGACCAACGATATGGAAGGCGAGCGGGCCGCGATTGGGCGCGCCATTGCCCAACTGCCGGTTCAAATTGGTATTGAAATCCGCCGGACCCCGGTCGAAGGCGCGCCCTATGAAGATATCTACGAATTGATTGCCAACTGTGATCGCATCTACTTTATCATGGGGGGTGATATTACGGCACCGGCAGGCGCAGAATGGTTTTGTGCCTGGAAGTTGGCCCGCTCCATCCTGCCCCTCCGCTTGGCTGGTTTGCCAACCCCGGCTGGGCAAGATTTTATGCGCATGTTACCCAAAGGGTGGACGACCTTTCACAACAGTGTGGAGTTGGCGCGGATTGTGGCGCTGGATCTAATTCAAATTCTCAATCATCCGACCAATCGCTACGGCTTAACCGTCACCGAGTTGGAGTTGCTCAATACTCACCGCGTGCGGTTGGAGCGCCTGACCATTTCCACCGCACCTGACCGGGTACCGACCATTGGCGGTGGTGCAGAAGGGGGCGGCGTACTGCTCGATCTTGGCCACCGCGAACCACTGAGTGGGGTTGCCTTGCTGGAAAATTAGATTAGGGCGTGCGGATTAAATAAGACCCAGCAGATACAGAAATGGTCAAGAAGTGGCCGAAAAATGACCACAAATCCAGAGAAAGGCCGATCATGGACGCGGCGCGGTCGGCGCATCTTTGACGTCACTGCTGTAAACGGGGAAACAGCAAAAGCTTACAAATACCTTGCCCTCTATTGCAAACAACCGGGTGGAACTTTGCAAACAGCAGTGTTAGTCGTGCTATAATTTTGTAATGAAACTTCCGCAGGGGTCACTGCCCCAAGGGTCATCTTCCCAAGGATTGTCGTTGCGCATTGGGTTTTGGGCCGTGTTGCTCTTGGGCATCTTTGCTTGGGCACCAGCTACCTATCCCGGCTATTGGCAAGCAGAGGAAGGGTTTATACCGGTTTTTAATGCAGTGCGCCCGACAGCAGTCGCCGCCATTGCCACCCCCCATGATCTCTGGCGCGGCGGGGGCGGGGCCACTTATCTGGCCGTACGACCACTGCTGCTGTTGGGGTTGGATGCAACCACCGCAGTGCGGATTGGTTTCATTTTGTACATGGTACTGGGTAGCCTAGGGATCTATGTCTGGCTACAACCGCGGTTAGGGGATCGCGCGGCAGGGTTGGCCGGTTTGCTTTATCTGTTAGCGCCGCCGCTGCTTGCCACCGTCTACAGCCGGGGTAGCTTGAGTAATCTGGCTATTGTCGCACTGCTCCCCCTGGCACTGGCGGGGTTGACCACCTACTGTGATACCCGTTCGCTGAGTGCCGCCGGGATTGGGGTCATTGCGATTTGGTGGATGTGGCAGGCACAGGCCGGGTTGGCGCTCTTGGCCTCCCTACTTTTACTGCTTTACCTATTGATCGTCGAGCGCAGTTGGGTTGCCTTGCTGATTGTGGCGTTAAGCAGCGCAGCGGGCCTAACTAGCTTGGCCGGATTACTGGAGAGCATCAACCGTACCACTGACTTTCCAGTCGAATTTGCAGCGCACTTTGTCGGTCTCTTTCAGCTCTTTGCCCTGGGTGGGCAGGAGACAGTGAATAGCAACAGTTGGCAAGGGGCCGAGCCTTTTCAACTAGGCGCGGCGGCAGTGATTTTTAGTGCGCTAAGTTTCTGGCTTTGGCTGATGGTGCGCAAAAGGCAAGCACCTGTGGTGAATCGCCTTTTCGCTTTCAGCTTTGTGCTGAGTACGCTATTGATTCTATTAAGTACGCCGCTTAGTACACTATTTTGGCAAGGGAATTATGCAACCCGCCTACTGACTTACCCGTGGCAACTGTTGTTGCTGGCACTGCCTTTACTGGCGATGACAGCAGGCGGCTTGGCAGCGCTACAGCCAACCCTACGCCAGACCCCCTACTGGCTAGCGATGCTCATGCTGACGCTGCTCAGCAGCATCCCTTATCTTGGTGCCGACTATACCCAGTTTGTGCCACCGGCTGCCCCCCTCGCCCTTTTTGGCACGCATGATAATATTGTGATCCTGAAATTATCATTGACAGAAAATCGTCAGCCACGCAACACCGAAATTGCAGTAACCTGGCAAACACTACAGCCATTAGCGGCTGATTATAATATTTTCTTTCAGGCGCTGCGCACCGAAATCGGCACCGAAACCGGCACCGAAATCGGCACCACAGCAGCACAGGAAAGCGCAAGCCCATCACCCGACGGTGAGCAGACATTAACCGTTATCCGCCAACTTGATCAACAGCCTTTGGCTGGTCTACATCCGGCCACAAGCTGGCAGCTTGGGACCATCTATACGGATACCTATCAGCTTGATCTAAGTGATGTGGCAACAGATGAGCAGTTAATTTATTATTTTGGTTATTATGATTGGCGCGATGGTGCGCGTCTCCCCGTCAACGGGGGCATTGACGACAAGTTAATCTTTTACGGGGAATAATGGCATGCAAAGCAGACATTTTACACCCCTTCTTCTTTTGCGCGATTTCAGGCAACGGACAGCGCTACTGCGTGATTTTGCCAAAGGGTATCATCCGGTTGATCGTGCAACCATTGAGCACGAACTAGCCGTTGCCCCTGCCCTGCCGCCGCTTTGGCGCGATGTTTTTTGGGGGCTGACGCTCGCGTTGACCCTCTTTGCGATTGCGCCGTTTCTCCTCCCTGGTTACTTTTGGGGGGCCAATGATGCACGGCACCACGTCTACTTCCTCTTTGAATATGATCGGCTGGTGCAAGATGGCATCTGGTGGCCTCGTTGGAGCCCGGATTTCGCCTTTGGCTATGGCTATCCCTTCTTTAATATCTATGGCCTACTCAGCCACTTTTTAGCCGAATTGCTCCACCATTTTCTCTCCTTTGACTATACCGCCGCAATCGAAGCGATCTTTGTCCTCAGCATCCTGGGCAGTGCGACCGCGATGTATCTTTATATTCGTGCGTGGCAAGGACGAGCCGCCGGCCTGGTGGCAGCCTTGGTCTACACCTATATTCCCTATCATCTGCTCAATCTCTACATCCGCGCCAACTTAGCCGAAAGTATGGCCTTTGTCTGGCTGCCGCTCTGTCTGTGGACATTGCGGCAGGGTGTATTGCAACCGCATTATCGCTGGCTGGTTGGGTTGGCGCTTAGTTATGCTGGCTTGATGTTAACCAGCAACCTCGTCATCGTCTTGTTCTCGCCGTTATTAGGGCTTTATGCCGTTTTGCTAGTTTTGGTATACAGTAGACCAAAACTAGCAGCGAAGGGCTGGCGTGAACGGCCGTTGGGATGGTTACGGACGGCGCTCGTTCCTGGCTTGGGGCTACTTGGTGGCATTGGGCTAAGTGCGATCTTCTGGCTGCCCATGGTGCTGGAACGGCAATATGTTCGCGTCGACCAGTGGTTTGATGGCCGTTATGATTTTCGCGGGCACTTTCTCTACTTTTTCCAGCTTTTTAGCCCACAGTGGGACTTTGGCACCAGTCAGATCGGCCCGCATGATCCGATTGGCTTTCAAATCGGTGTTGCCGCGCTGCTGCTGGCAGGCTTAGGCATCTTGCTGCTCTGGCCAACGATTCGTTACCAACGGTGGGAGATCGGTTGTTTTGTAGGCGTTGCCTTCCTGACTACCGGCTTTGCCCTCACCTGGAGTGCCCCGCTCTGGGAGTTGCCAGTGGTTGGCGCAGTACTCAAATCAGCGCAATTTCCCTGGCGTTGGCTCAGCATTACTAGCCTCTGTGTAAGTGTCCTCAGTGGGCTAGTCTTTCATGCCCAAATCGCGCTGCCAACCCGCTTCCCAACCTTACCGCTGATTACGCTTGTTGCGGTCGTGCTGCTGAGCAGCTATCCCTATCTCCAGGTGCAGATCGAAGAGCCCGCCGAAGGGCCGGTTAGTCTGGCCGCGCTGATGCGCTTTCAACAGTCATCAGACGAAATGACCGGCAGCACGGCGTGGGTCAAAGAGATCCCCACCTGGAGCGCAGCCGCCGACTACTATATTCACCAGGCTCAACAGGGGGAAGTGGTGCAACCGGTAACGTCGCTGCTCGACACGAATGCGCCAGGATTTGATTATAAAACGTTGGGCGGGGGCACCATCGCCCACAGTACGGTGATGGAAGAGGTCTTCTTCTGTACCAATTGGAACAAAGCGGAGAAGAGTTGTTCGCCACGTGCGGACAAAGTGCTGGTTTTTAATCATTTTTATTACCCCGGCTGGCGGGCCTATCTGCTCGACGGCCAACATGGCCAGCCCGTGCAGGAATTAGCGATCATTCCCGAGCAGACCGGTACCCTTGGCCGCATGACGGTTGCCGTGCCCCCCGTCGGTGAAGGGTACATTTTACTGCGTTTTGAAGATACCGGGCCGCGTATTATCGGCCGTTATGCAAGTTGGACAACCATCGGCCTGCTCGTGCTGGGGTGGGTTGGGTGGCAGTGGCAAAAGCGCCGGCCGGTGGCTTCGACAGGCGCAGCCACCGAGCGTTAGCCACCGGTGGCTGCGCCTGTCGAAGCCACCGAGCAGCAAAAAACTAAATATTTGATCCTCGCTCCCCATTAACATGGCTCATCATTCACACAATTGTGCGCTGCCTGAAAACCGGTCTACTGTTTGCCGGTTAAGCAAGCGGCGGTTTGGTTTTCCTCGCCGCGCACAATCAATGCTGAGTCCCTTTAATCTTGTGTACTGTTTGAGAACGCTAGGCTTTTGCTATGGTAGAAGAAGTGAAAACGATCGTTTGCCAACAGTCGCAATTCAATGTTTCACATACAAAGAGAGACAGGAGAAGTTTTATGTTTAGCTCAGCTACACAGATAGGTCAAAAGATACCCGATGGTCCTCAGCGTGGCGCAGTGGTGCATGGGCTGCCGACGAGTACGGCAGTGAATCCGTGGTCAGCCAACCACCCCGTCACTACTGCGCCACGCCCCATGATCTGCGAAACAGAAGTAGGTGTGCTGACCCAGCGCTACGGGCCACCACGGCGGCGCAGCTTTCATATTCAGGCCGACGAATATATTCGGGCCTATCGTTGGCGCAAAGAAAGTGATCGGCGCGCCGAGGTTGTCTTTGCCATTCAAGATCCAACCGGCAAAATCTGGATGCACACCAAGGCCCACTACCCCACCCATCTCTCACGTCTGCCCTCCGGTGGGGTCGGCTTGCAGGAAAGTATTTATGACGCCCTGTTGCGCGAGATTGAAGAAGAGACCGGGCTGACTGTCCAGATTGAACGGTTCGTTGCCCTGCTAGAATATACCTTCCATCATAGCGGCCAACAGGCCTGCTTTGCCAGCTACGTCTTCCATCTACGCAGCAATGGCCAGCCACCAGCGCTGCCCGACACCGGCGAAATTCACGCCTTTCGTGCCATTCTGCCCTCCCAGTTATTGCAACTTACGGTCGATATGCGTAATATAATGGGTGAACGCCGTGGTTGGGGCCAATGGCGCGCCATTGCCCACGATACGGTCTATGACTATTTGTGTGGCGTCTGCACCCCGCGCGATCACACTGGTTATGCTAATGATTAATGCGTGAAACGTAAAACGTGATGCGTGAATTGCAACGGTGATAGTTGATCATGATACATACTTCGACGCAATCCTAGTCGTTTACGTTTCACGCATCACGCTTCACGCATCACGTTTACCCTGGAGAAATCAGCAATGCTTGTGCCGTTATCGTGGTTGAAAGAATATGTTGAGATCAAGCTACCCATCAAAGAATTGGCCCAACGGCTAACATTGGCCGGCTTGGAAGTCGCCGGGACGCATCAGGTGGGCGATTGGTGGGATCCCGAAACCATCCTGGTGGGGCAAGTGGTCAACGTGTTGCCCCATCCCGACGCTGATCGACTGGTGCTGGTCGATGTTGCGTTTGGGGGCGAAGCACCGCAGCGCGTCGTTACCGGTGCGCCGAATCTTTTTGTCTATCGCGAGCAGTCCACGTTGCCGACGCTCAAGGTCGCTTTTGCGCGCGAGGGGTCGGTGCTCGTCGATGCCCATAGCGAAGAAAAGCCCCGCCCCAAGAAAAAGTTAAAGGGCAGCAAAATCCGCGGTATCCGCTCCGAGGGGATGGTCTGTTCCGAGCTCGAGTTGGGGCTGAGTGAGGAGCATGAAGGCATTATTCTGCTGCCAGACGATGCGCCAGTGGGAACACCGCTGCGCGATTATCTCGGCGATCAGATCATCGAAATCGAATTGACCCCCGACATGGCGCGCTGTCTGAATCTGATCGGCATTGCCCGCGAGGTCGCCGCGTTAACCGAAGCCCAGCTATCTCTGCCCGCCGACACCTATCAGCCCAGCGGTGATGACCAGGCCAGCGACTATGTAAGGGTTGAAATTGCCGATCCGGCCCTCTGTCAACGCTACACTGCAATTATGGTTAAGGATGTCCAAATTGGCCCTTCACCCGCGTGGATGCAACAGCGGCTCAGCAAGGCGGGCATGCGGCCGATCAACAACATTGTCGATATTACCAACTATGTCATGTTGACCTGGGGCCAACCACTGCACGCCTTTGACTATGACACGCTGGTGCAGCGAGCTGAACGCGTGGGTGAAACCAAACCGACGATCATCGTCCAGCGTGCAACGGCAGGCGAAAAGTTCACCACGCTCGATGATGTCAACCGCACGCTCGACAACAGCATGCTGATGATCACCGACAAAGCTGGCTCGATTGCGATTGCCGGGGTGATGGGTGGGCAGGAGAGCGAAGTCAGCGCCACGACGCGCAATGTGCTGCTCGAATCCGCCACCTTCGAAGGGATCAACAACCGCCGTACAGCCGGTGCGTTACGCCTGCCCAGCGAAGCCAGCTATCGTTTTGCGCGCGGCATTCCCGCGACCTTAAATCCGATTGCTGCCCGTTATGCCGCTGAGTTGATGCGCCAGTATGGTGGTGGCCGGATTGTGCCGGGGATGGTTGATACCTATCCAGTGCCCCAACCCCAACGGGTCGTCTATACGACCGTCAGCGATATGCGTCGCCTGCTGGGCATGGAGGTCACGACCGCGCAGATCATTGATGCGCTGCAGCGACTCGACTTCCAGGTGCAAGAAGTGGCCGACGTACAGGCCGACGCACCGGCAGAGGCGACCTTTGCCCTGCACCGTGACCCTGGCGAAGGGTTGGTCGAAGCGATTGCGCCCTGGCACCGCCTTGATGTGGCAATGCCCGCCGACTTGACCGAAGAAGTGGCGCGCATTATCGGCTATGAACATGTGGGTACGAGCCTGATCAACGACGAGTTGCCGACCCATGGCCGCAACGAAAGTTTTGCCACCGAAGAGGCGATTCGCGATATTCTGATGGGGATTGGGCTGCAAGAAAATATCAACTACCCGCTGACCACACCAGAGAATCACGCCAAACTCAACGCACCGCAGATTACGCACACCGCCGACGGCAACCCTGCCGACTATGTGCTGGTCACCAACCCGATTGCGCCGGAACGCCGCGCCATGCGCCGCTCGATGTTGGTCAGCGCGCTTGAAAATCTGGCCCGCAACCTGCGTTATGTGGACCGGTTGACCACCTTTGAAATTGGGCGCGTCTATCTGCCGGAAAAGGGCAATGGCGTCTTGCCCTATGAGGATCGCCGCCTGAGCCTGGCACTGACCGGGCCGCGCCGCCCCAGCAGCTTTCATGGTGACGCCGGGGCAGATGAAGCGATGGATTTCTTTGATCTAAAGGGGATCGTGGAATTGCTGCTACAGCGGCTTGGTTATGGGGCCGAGAAAGTCAGTTTCCGCGCCCAGCCGGACACCGGGGTCTTTGGGCCACGTTGTGCCGAAGTTTTTGTCAATGAGCGCTCCTTAGGGCTAATTGGCGAGTTGCATCCCACCGTGCGCAGTGCATTTGGGCTGCCCAACGTGCGCATCAACGCCGCCGAGTTGCGCATCGAACCACTGCGCAAGCCACAGTGGGAGTTGCAGCCGATGCAGCCCATCAGTACTTACCCACCCGTGGTAGAGGATCTCGCCTTCGAGGTGGAGGAAGCGATTACCGCGCGCGATGTAGAGCAGGCGATCCGCCAAAGCGCAGATGAGCGGCTGGTGGCCGTTGAAATTTTCGACATCTACCGGGGCGAGCCGATCCCCGTTGGCTACAAATCGATGGCGTACCGGCTCACCTACCAGAGCCAACAACGCAGCCTGAATGAAAAAGAAGTTACCCAGTTGCGGGGGCGAATCATTAAGACGGTCGAAACAGCAACGGGTGGCAAGTTGCGTGGATAGAGTTCGGTGAGTGGGTGATTGGTCATTGGGTGATTCGTAATTTCATTGTATCGCTTACCCAGTGACCAATCACCCACTCAGTATTTTTCAGTTTTATGGTTTTCCGCTCATGGCTCATCGATCACGACCGCGGTTTTTGCTAATTCTGCTCTTGGCCGCCTTTTTCCTCCTTAACCAACTTTATCAACCGGTTCCGGCGGCGCAAGGGTGGCAGTTGCTCGCCCATGTGCCCCTACCACAAGGACAAACGCCCACGTCCAGCGCGCCAGTTGCGGAAAAGACAACGCTGCGCTGGCTGATACGCTGGGATCAGGCGCGTGTCGATCTGGTCGCCCGCCCGCTGATTGATGCCTTTGAAGCAGAACATCCAGATATCCACATTGCGCTGGAAAATATTCCCGACAGCAGTGATTACTATCGCGCGCTAGCGTTACAACTTGACCAAGGCACGCCACCGGATCTTTTTTATCCAGCCACCCACATCGCCTATGCACTCGATTTGCGGGGACAGTTGCTGCCGCTCACCAACAGTGGGCCGGCCGCTGGGGTTGACCTGACCCCCTACGACGAAGATGTACTGGCCCTTTACCGCAATCGCGATGGGCAACTTTATTGTCTGCCGGCGGATATTGCCACGTTGGTGGTGATTTATAACAAACAACGCTTTGATCAGGCCGGGGTACCGTATCCCCGTGCGGGCTGGGATTGGTCGGAATTTCAAGCAACTGCGCAGGCGCTCACCAGCACGATTGACGACAAGAGTAGCAACGACGACAGCGACGACATTGATAGCGACGCGCCAAACACAACAATCTACGGTGTTGATCGCTTCTATGATTATTGGCCGCTGTTAATCTGGAGTTGGAGTGGCCATAATCTCTTTGATGATCCCCACACCCCCACACGGTTCCTGCTCGACGATGAGGCATCGACGGCAGCACTGCAATGGCTGGCCGCGCTCGGCAAAAGTGGTGCGATGCCGGCCTTTGATGGGCCGGATGCGGATGAGGGTGATCTCTTTTTACAGGGCCGCGCGGCGATGCAAATCACTGGCCACTGGCGCATCCCCGCGTATCTGGCCGCGGGGCTTGATTTTGACTTTGCGCCCTTACCCCAGGGCGCACACGCGGTTAATCGCAGTGATGGTAGTTGTTTTGCCATTGCGCGCAACAGCACGAACCACGCCGCCGCCTGGACTTTTGTCAACTGGCTGACAAGGGAAGGAACACGTTTCCGCCAGCCCCCGCTGCTGCCGGATCGCAACACCGCGGCATTCCTTGCTCTTGCCCCCCAACGCTTTAACCTTTATGATCCCTTACATCCCCTGCAGGCGCGCTGGCAGGAAGTAGCCGACGAAACGTTGGCAGCACTCTGGGCCGGCGAACAGGATGCCGCAGAGACCGTAGCGCGCTTGGTGGAAGAAGCAGAAGAGATCCTGGGAAATCTGGCGGAAATCACCCCCCCGATGACAGCTAGTGCGACGCGCAGCGTGATACCTAGCACAGTGCAAACAGCCACCACCGATCTGCTATCAACCAGTATCACGGTACCACTGACCGCAAGCCACACCATCACCCCAGCCACCTTTGGTTCGCCCCTCAGCTTGCCCCGTCACTACTATGTTGATCCCCAAGGGAATGATGCGGGGAGCGGACTCAGCGCAGCCACACCTTTTGCCACCCTGCAACATGCGCTAGGTGTCGTTGCGCCCGGTGATACAATCCACCTGGCCGCGGGCGACTACCGCGAAAATGTCATTTCTGTCACGGCGGGACGTACCAACGCGCCGATCACAATCATGGGACCAACGGACGCGATATTGCGTGGCACAGGGGCAGCAAGCGCAGCCTTTTATCTCACCCATAGTCATTACACCCTTGTCGGCTTTACGATTGACGGCCTATTTGGTGATCCACAGGATAAAAAAGGCTACACCGAGAAGCTGCTCTATGTGCAAGGACGTGGGGAAAAAGCCGGGGTGACCGGCCTACAGGTGCTCAACATGAATTTCCAGAATGCCGGGGGCGAATGTCTGCGCTTACGCTACTTCGCTCAGCATAACGAGATTGCCTACTCGACCTTTACCACCTGTGGTTTGCTGGACTTTGCCTTTGCCGATGGCGGCAAGAATGGCGAAGCGATCTACATTGGCACCTCGACCGACCAATGGGCGGACGGCAAAAATCCGACGGCCGATCCCGACGAATCGAGCCATAACTGGATCCACCACAATGTGATGAATACGCAGGGCAATGAATGTGTCGAGATCAAAGAGGGCGGCTATGCCAACCTGATCGAACACAACAGTTGTACGGGCCAGCTTGATCCCGAAGCGGCCGGCATTGGCACCCGTGGCAGTGGTAATATCATTCGGTACAATACCATCTACGGCAATGTGGGGGCAGGGGTCCGGTTGGGCGGCCATACCGTCAATGGCATCACCTATGGCACCCATAATGAAGTGTATGGGAATCACCTCTTTGACAATGTCGCCGGCGGGATCAACATTACGGTAGCTTCACAAACTCAGATCTGTGGTAACCGGGTCGAGCGCAATTTAGGTAAAGTTACCTATGGCGATGGCAGTGAAGCCTACACGCCCCGCTTACCTTGCAGTTAGGAGAAATTTTACTGCCAAGTTCCCCTTAACTAGTTTCGGTTGCGAAACGCAATTTCTACCGCAAAGGCCAACAAAAGCGCGAAGGCATCGCAAAGCAACTTCAGCGAAAATCCTTTGCGAAACTTTGCGTTCTTCGCGACTTTGGCGGTGATAGGGGCCTTTCGCAACAGAAACGAACTAACCCGCACCGCACTATCCAACTGCCTATTTGGAGATTCATCTAGGGTAGGCTATAATCGTTTAGCCATCTATTTTTATACAAATTGTATACGTTTTACCTGCCAGTATGTTAGTTCCTACCCACGAATGTTGTAGCTTTCGCTGCTCCATCGACTGATTGCCCCACTCCCCTGTTGTCGGGGCCCCCAAATTTATGGGTAGGGAGTTGAATTGATGATTGTCCGCTTGTGACCCAAAATCGATTAACCAGCCAAAAAACAGCGATTGGAAAAACGATTCTTCGGTATGCCATCTATCTCTTGGCCTGGCTGCTCCTTTCTACACTAGCATTTGCCCTATTTTTCTCGATTCGGGCAAACTTTTTCAATCTGGGCATGGAATTACGCCTGAATCCCTGGCAAGTGCGCGGCATCGACCGTTTTTATATCTTCGGCTTTGGCATGGGCTGGTTTATCTTCATGCTCTGGGTAGAAAACTATCTGCGTGTTGGCGTCGAAAAACAGCGGTTAAAGGCACGCATCTCGCGTGTTGCGACCTGGGAAGTCGCCTTGTTAGCGCTTTCCATCCTTTTGCAATTGCCTTATGGCATTGATCTGCCATTTCTCCAATAGGCTTAGCATTACATGTATCAAGGAGGAGCCAGTTGACCGAGTTACAGAGTGCAGGGCCAATCCTCACTGGCACGGCAACCAATGGCGCGCCCAACGGTAGCGCGCAACGTAGGCAGGGCGCGCTGCTATTAGATGTCGCGCACTTGAAGAAATGGTTCCCGATCAAACGTGGTTTCTTCTCTCGAACAATCGGTAATGTCAAAGCCGTTGATGATGTCAGTTTCCAAGTTTATGCCGGGGAAACGCTCGGCCTGGTCGGCGAGAGCGGGTGCGGCAAGACGACCACAGGCCGGGTAATCTTACGGGCGCTTGACCCGACCGATGGCGACATTTGGTTTGCCGATCAGGAGATGGGGCGGGTCAATGTGGCGACCTTGGAAAGTCAGGCGCTAAAGCGCATGCGCCGCAACATGCAGATGGTCTTCCAGGATCCCTACGCCTCGCTCAACCCACGCATGACCCTGCTCCAAAATGTCGGGGAGCCGCTGTTAGTCAACAATATGGGCAAGGGCAAGGCGTTGGAGGATCGCGTCGCCCATCTGTTACGGGTCGTTGGCTTACGGCCGGAGTACATGAACCGTTACCCCCATGCCTTTAGTGGTGGGCAACGCCAGCGCATTGGCATCGCCCGGGCCCTTGCACTTAATCCCCAATTGGTTGTGCTTGATGAACCAGTTTCGGCGCTGGATGTCTCCGTACAGGCCCAGATTCTCAATCTGCTCCAGGACTTACAACAGCAATTTGGCCTTACCTATATCTTTGTCGCCCATGATCTGAGCGTTGTCGAACATATCAGCGACCGCGTGGCGGTGATGTACGTTGGGCAGATTGTCGAGAGTGCGGACACCACCTCACTCTTCACCAAACCGCTGCACCCCTACACCGAAGCGCTCCTCTCGGCTGTGCCCAAACCGGATCCCCGTCATCGCGCCACCCCGATTGTGCTGGAAGGTGATGTCGCCGACCCGGCCAATCCGCCCAGCGGCTGCTATTTCCACCCGCGCTGTCGCTACAATGACGGCAAGCGCTGTGTAAGCGAAACGCCCACTTTACGCGAAATCCAGCCCGGCCGAACGGTACGCTGTCATTATGCCGAAACGCTAAATTTGGTTGGTGTGCAAGGATAAATTGCGATGAAAGTCATGCTGCTCTTTCCCCCCAACTGGACACCGACAATGCCCCATCTGGCGTTGCCGACGCTGACAGCCTATCTACGCGGCCAGGGCGCGGAAGTGATCCAGCGTGACCTCAATGTCGAAATTTTTGACCAGATTCTGACCCGCGACCATATGAAGGGCGTGATCAGCCAACTGCGCAGCAAGTTCGACAGCCACGGCCGCAGTCGCCAATCCAGTGCAGGTCGCGCTGTCCCCAAGCCGGAAGTGGTGCAATGGGCGCTACGCCGGGGGCCAGAGTTGCTGAGCCAAGTGGAAAATGCCAAGCAGATTGTCCGCAGCGAAGCGTTTTTTGATGGCCCGATTGGGTTGCGCGCCTTTAAGTGTATTGTTGATGCCCTTGAGATTGCCTCACTGCCCTATTTCCCAGCCTCACTCCATCTGCAAAGTTATGAAGCCGCCGGGCCGGTCGATAGCAGCCGGGTCTTGCTCCAGCTCGTGCGCGACCCGCAGACCAATATGTTTCTAACGCTTTATGGCGATCAAACGGGTACAGGCATCATCGCCGACATCGCCCGTGAAAAGCCTGATGTGGTCGGGATTTCGATTCCCTCCATGCCGCAGATGGTGCCGGGGCTGACGCTGGCGTATCTGATCAAAGCGGCGGGATTGCCCTGCCATGTCACGGTGGGCGGCCCACACATTAGCATGTTGCGCGAACAGTTACCCAAAACCCCAGCCATTTTTAGCCTGATTGACAGCGCCGTGGCCTTTGATGGCGAAGAAGCCTTGCTCCAGTTAACCGCTGCGGTTGCGGCCGGCAATGATCTTGCCACGGTCCCCAATCTGATCTACCGGACAGGGAACCAGATCCACGTTAATCCCCGCCAAGAACCAACCAAGATCAGTGAGTTGCCGCTGCCCGATTTCGATGGGCTACCGCTGGATCGTTATCTCGCCCCCCGGTTGACCTTGCCTTTGCTCACGGCGCGCGGCTGTTACTTTGGCAAGTGTGCCTTTTGCAACACCGGCTATGGGGCCACCGATACCTTCAGTCAGTTGCGGGCCGAAACGCTGGTCGAACAGATGATGACGCTCCACCGCAAGTATGGGGTTCAACACATCTTCTTTGCCGATGAAGCCGTGACGCCACGCAATTTAAGGCAGCTATCGACTTTGTTGACTGAACTGGAGTCGCCCATCCGTTGGGGGGGCTGCACCCGTTTTGAAAAGGTAATCAACCGGGAACTGCTTGATACGATGTACGAGGGTGGTGGCCGGATGATCCTCTTCGGGCTGGAAAGTGCATCACAGCCGGTGATGGACAAGATGGTCAAAGGCACTCACCTGGCGGAGATGAGCCGCATCCTCCATGAATCGACCGCCGCCGGGATCTGGAATCACACCTTCTTCTTTTTTGGCTTTCCCGGTGAGACGATTGAAGATGCCCAGCAGACGGTCAATTTTCTCTACGCCCACAAACCCTACATTCACTCGGCGGCACTGGGCTCGTTTTTGATGGAGCGTTACTCACCCGCCCATCGCTACCCGAATTCCTTTGGCGTCACCCTCATTTTGGAAGATCCGGACAAAGATCTGGCCATCTATTTTGATTACGAGGTGGGCGCAGGGATGAATGCCCGTATGGCCGAATTGGTGGAGTCACGCTTTCTAGAGACGCTACCGACGCGCCCTTATCCGCAGTACTATGTCAGTGATGTCTATCGTTTTCTGTATGCCAGCTATCTCAGCGAACATAACATTCCCCATCCCCCTTGGCTAGAGCCTCAAGCCCTGGCGGTGTAGGGAGGTTGTTGATTTGCGAGCCACTTGTCGCAGACGTTTCAATAATTAATGGAAAACAATTAATAATTATTAATTGTTTTCCATTAATTATTAGACCCGGTTCTATACATCGTGACGCTTCCCAGCTTCAGCGCCGTCACGGTTGATAGGTCAAAAGTATTTCTGTAAAAATGGAGGATTAAATGCAAGAGATCACAAAGAAGGCTGTTTCCCGTCGACAGTTCATGCGGCTCTCCGCCTTTGCCGGCGCCGGCATTGCCGTCGCCGCTTGTGGTGCGCCCGCCGCCGCCCCCGCCGCACCAGTGGCAGAACCAGCCGCGGCTGACAGTAGTGCAGCCGCGCCCGCCGCCGCCCCAGGCCAATACAACGAAGCACCCATGCTGGCCGATCTGGTTGCCGCGGGTGAGTTGCCCCCGGTAGATGAACGGCTCCCGATCAACCCGTTGGTCATGCCCGTCGAAGAGCAGATCGGTAACTACGGCGGCACCATGCGCCGTGGCTTCCGTGGTGTCTCCGACCGCTGGGGCCCGACCAAACTGCAGGATCGTGCGCTGGCCTGGTATGACAAGGATCTGAACATGCAACCGCGCATGGCCGAATCTTGGGAACTGAGCGAAGACGCCACGGAGTGGACCTTCCACTTCCGCGAAGGGATGAAATGGTCCGATGGCACCCCCTTTACCACCGCCGCGGTCCAGTACTGGTATGACAATGAAGTGCAGAACACCGATCTCACCGAATATAGCAGCGGTACCACCTGGAAAACAGGCGCAGAAAACACGCTGGCGCAGTTGGAAGTGATCGACGACTATACCTTCAAGTTTATTTTTGCCGACCCCAATCCACTCTTCCTCTACAAAGTGGGTCGCGCAGCGCCGATCTCGCCCGGCCACTACATGCAACAGTTTCATGTCGACCTGACCGAAGACGCGGATGCCCTGGCCGCGAAGGCGACCGAAGCCGGCTTTGAATCATGGGCCCAATATTATACCGATCGTGGTTATTGGTATATGAACCCCGAGAAGCCCAGCCTTGGGCCGTGGGTCAGCAAGAATCCGCTCTCCGACGAGATCTTCGTCATGGAGCGCAATCCCTACTTCTTTGGGGTAGATGCTGATGGCAACCAGTTGCCCTATGTGGATCACGTCAATCACCGCTTCTTTGATCAGCCGGATGTCTTTAACCTGTGGATCACCAATGGTGAGGTTGATTTCCAGAATCGTCACGTTACCCTCGCCAACTTTACGCTTTTCAAAGAGGCGGAAGAGGCAGGTGACTATCAGGTACTAGTTGGTCAATCCGCCGGACACACTGCCCTGCAGCTCAACTTGACCACCAAAAACGAACGCTTGCGCGAATTTTTCAACAAGCGCGATGTGCGCATTGCCTTGTCAGTTGCCGTCGATCGTGAAGATCTCAACGAACTGGTCTTCGACGGTCTGCTAACGCCACGCCAATACAGCCCGCTGAGCACATCGCCCAACTACTATGAGAAGCTCTCGAATGCGCATATCGGCTATGACCCAGAACAGGCCAATGCGCTGTTAGATGGCGCCGGCTACAGCGAAAAGAGCGCGGATGGGTTCCGTGTCTGGCCTGGCACTACGGAAGAGATTAGCTTTATCATCGAAGGCACGGCCGATGTCGGCACCCCCGACGAAGATGCTGCGCAAGAGGTGATCAAGTACTTTGCTGAGGTCGGCGTGAAAGCCAGCTACAAGTACTTTGAACGCTCACTCTATACTGAACACTATGAATCCAACGAGATCGAAGCGGCCTGGTGGGGCGGTGATCGCACGGTCGTCCCGCTGGCGGCCCCGATCATCTTCACCGGCCAGCAACCAGATCGCCCCTGGTGTGCCGCTTGGAGCCTCTGGAAGCTCAATGGGCCAGACGATCCCAACGGGCAGGAGCCGCCGGCTGACCACTGGATCAACACGATTTGGTCAACCTGGGATCAAATTGCCGCTGAGCCAGATGAAGCGACGCGCAACGACCTCTTCAACCAGATCCTGGACATCTGGGCCGAAGAGTTGCCCATGATCGGTTATCTGGGTGAGGCACCAGCCTTGATCATTGTCAAGAATGGCTTCCGCAACTATGTGGAAGGGATGCCCATCGACGACACCACCGGCGACGAGCACCTGCTCCACACCGAGACCTATTTCTGGGAAGATCCGGAAAATCACGTGTAAAAGTTTTCTGATTTAGCGCCAAGTTAGGGTAACTTCGCTATCGACAGGTCTGTGACCTGTCGATAGCGAAACTTAGTTGAACTGGGATATATCTATTCTAACTGGATCTAAACAATTGGGCTTGACATCGTGAAAGTTAGAGATATGATTAAACTGATTGAAGATAATGGTTGGTACAACGTTAATACCGAAGGCAGCCACCGGCAATATAAACATGCAACCAAGAAAGGTAAAGTCACGATTGCCGGAAAGTTGAGTGATGATATCCAAAAAGGCACTTTGAACAGTATTCTCAAACAGGCAGGACTGAAGTAAGCGATTTAGCAGAGGTTAGACGTAACGTGAAAGTGCAAAAGTAATGGAAAAATATTTAATTGCGGTCGAAAAAAGTCAAACTGGCTATTCTGCTTATTCCCCAGATATTCCAGGCTGTATAGCCACAGGGAAAACGGTGGATAAAACAGTCGCTAACATGAAATCGGCACTTGTCGTACATTTGCGTAGCATGGTAGACGATGGTGAGGAATTGCCTGCACCCCGAGGAATTGCCGCTTATCTTGATGCCGTAAGCAGTTCTGAAGGGGAGGAATATTTTCTTACTCATATCGCGGTAGAAGATGTCTCGCCACAGAGAATCCATGCATAAGTTATTGAATACTTTTGGCCCTTGCTGGATGAACATATTGGCGTCGAAACACTGTTGCTTGGGCCTAGTCTCATTCCTGAAAGTGGCCATAGCCTGGCACAATGGAAAGCCGAGCTTACGCAACGGCGCGCTTTACAAGAAACGGTGTAGGGGCCGAAAGCTAACGCAATGTGTACCATGAACCGGTCGCCCCTTGGCCGCAACCAGATCGCTCCTGTAGAGTACTATTGAATCTGAGGAATCTATGCTCTTTTTTATCATCCGCCGGCTTTTGTATATGATCCCGACGCTCTTTACAGCGTCTATGTTGTCCTTTATGATCATTCAACTGCCGCCGGGCGACTTTCTCACCTCCTATGCGGCACAGTTGCGCGCCCAAGGTGATACGGTTGACGAAGCAGAATTAGAAGCCTTACGCGAGCGTTATGGTTTGGGCCAACCGATCTATATTCAATATGGTAAATGGATCGGTGGCATCGTGTTGCGCAACGACTGGGGCCAATCGATGGAATGGCGCAAGCCGGTGCGTGATATGCTGGGCGAACGGCTTTGGTTAACGATTGCCATTTCCGGCGCAGCCTTATTAGTCAGTTGGTTTGTGGCCATTCCGATTGGGGTCTACTCAGCGACCCATCAATATACATGGTTGGACTACATCCTTAGCTTTTTCAGCTTTGTAGGGTTGGGAACACCCGGCTTTCTACTGGCGCTGATCATCATGTTTTTAGCCCAATCACGCTTAGGGCTCAATGTGGGTGGCCTCTTTTCTGAGGAATACATTATGGCCCCGTGGAGTATGGCCAAGTTCATTGACCTGCTCAAACATGTCTGGATTCCATTGTTGGTGGTCGCCTTTGGGAGTACCGCCGGCAACATTCGCATTACCCGCGCCAATTTACTCGATGAACTCAACCGCCCCTATGTCGAAACCGCGCGCGCCAAAGGGCTGGAAGAAAACAAACTGATCTGGAAATACCCGGTCCGTGTGGCCTTGAACCCCTTCTTTAGCACCGTTGGTTGGTCACTGGCAACGTTGATCTCCGGTTTTACGCTTGTTTCCGTGGTCTTGAATCTGCCAACTATCGGGCCGCTACTCTTACGCTCCCTTACCTCGCAGGATATGTACCTGGCCGGCAGCATTATCTTCCTGCTCAGTGCGCTGACCATTATTGGCACCCTGTTATCTGACATTCTGTTGGCGATCGTTGATCCCCGCATTCGCTTGAATTGATTACCCGTTTAGTTTGGCCTGGAGACCATCATGCAATCGGTAGAAAAGACCTGGTTTGAACGCTCGGAGCAAGAGCAGATGACGATGCCGGATGAGGGCATCGACGAGGTAGCATCGCAAGAAAAGAAGATCTATGTCGCCTCCTACTGGCAGTTGATGTGGTGGCGTTTTCTGCGCCATCGCCTGGCCGTGATTAGTGCGATCATTGTGCTGCTGCTCTACTTTGTCGCTGCGTTCAGCGAATTTGTGGCCCCCTACAGCCCAGAAGAGACCTTTGCCAAATATAAGCTGGTGCCGCCGACACGGATTCACATCTTTGATGAAGCCGGCAATTTGCGCATGCCCTTTGTCTATCAAATCGACCGGACCCGCGATCCAGAGACGCTGCGTAGCATCTATACCGAAAATAAAGAAGTCATCTATCCGATCAAATTCTGGGTGCAAGGGTCAGAATACAAGATGTGGGGGCTGTGGCCGATGAATGTCCGCCTCTTCGGTCTTGATGTTGACCATGAAGAGCAGGGGCTCTTTTTGCTGGGCGGCGATCGCTTGGGGCGCGATCTCTTTTCGCGCATCTGTTATGGGGCGCGCATTTCGCTCACGATTGGGCTGGTTAGCGTGATCATCAGCTTGGTTCTGGGTATTTTTCTGGGCGGTCTTTCCGGTTACTATGGTGGGGCCATTGATAATATCATTCAGCGGCTGATCGAATTTATCCGCTCGGTGCCCGAAATTCCCCTCGTCATGGGGCTCGCCGCCGCGCTGCCGGCGGATTGGCCCGTCACGTGGCTCTACTTTGGGGTGACGGTCGTGCTCTCCTTTATCGGCTGGACGGGGCTGGCGCGCGTGGTCCGTGGCCGCTTTTTGAGCCTGCGCGAGGAAGATTTTGTGATGGCGGCGCGCCTCTCCGGGGCTGGGGAACAGCGGATCATCTTCCGCCATATGTTGCCCTCTTTCTTGAGTCACATTATTGCCTCGCTCACTCTGGCGATTCCTGCGATCATCCTCTCCGAGACGGGGCTGAGCTTTATTGGGCTTGGCCTGCGCGCCCCGGCGATCAGTTGGGGGGTGCTGTTACAAGAGGCACAAAATGTACGCTCGATGGCCTTGGCCCCTTGGGTCCTGACCCCAGGCATCGCCGTTGTGGTTGCAGTGTTGGCCTTTAATTTTCTCGGCGATGGGATTCGCGATGCCGCTGATCCATATGCGAAGTAGCGTTAAAAATGTTACTCATGTTAGCGCGCATAACCGGGTGAATGAATTCACCCGCTGATATGCCAAACCCGTTAAAACGGGTTTGGCGTATCAGGCAAGCATTAGGGAACCCTCTCTGGGTGGCTTGCGCCCGATTGCATAATATGAAACTTTCAGTCGTTATAAGGAAAATGATTCATGACTGAATCGATAGTTACACAACCACCCCGACAACTACGCGCGACGAGTAACGAACCGTTGCTGGAAGTACGCAATCTTAAAACGCATTATCTGCTTGACCAGGGCACGGTGCGCGCCGTGGATGGCGTTGATTTCACAGTCAAGCGTGGGCAGACGGTCGGCTTGGTCGGGGAGAGCGGCTGTGGCAAATCGGTGATGGCCCGCTCGATCCTGCGCATTGTGCCCGCCCCCGGCCGGATTGTCGAAGGCGAGATTCTTTTCTATCGCCCTAATCACAATGGCAGTGGCACCAGCGTGGTGGATATGGCGCAGATCGATGCCAAAGGGGCGGAAGCGCGCAGCATTCGCGGCGGCGAGATTTCCATGGTCTTTCAAGAGCCCATGACCTCGTTAAGCCCAGTCCACACGATTGGCAGTCAGATCATTGAAGCGATCACGCTGCACCAGGATATCTCCAAACAGGAAGCGCGCGAGCAGACGATTGAAGTGCTCACCCGTGTCAATATGCCTCAGCCCAGTCGCATCATCGACCGCTACCCCCATCAGCTTAGCGGTGGGATGCGGCAGCGCGCCATGATCGCGATGGCCCTCTCCTGCCGCCCGGCGCTGCTGATTGCCGATGAACCCACCACTGCGCTGGATGTGACCACGCAAGCGCAGATCCTTACCTTGATGCGCCAGTTGCAGGACGATCTGGGTATGGCGATTGTCTTTATCACCCACGATCTAGGGGTGATTGCCCAAATGGTTGACTATGTGGTCGTAATGTATCTGGGCCGCGTCGTTGAGATGGCGGATGTCGATACGATCTTCTACAACCCCCAACATCCCTACACCCAATCGTTGCTGCGCTCGATCCCACGGTTGGGTCGCAAATCGGCGCATGGCATCACGGACAAACTGACCGCAATTCGTGGCACCGTACCCGATCCCTACTCGATTCCCGACGGCTGCCCCTTTCATCCGCGCTGCCGCAAAGCAATCAAAGGGGTTTGTGACAAAAAAGATCCGCCCTTCTTGCAGACCGATCCGGGCCATCAAGTACGCTGCGTGTTGTACGAATAACCATTTACGCCTTAATTTATCCACCCTAGGAGTTACGCACGGCCATTTGGCTTCGCGCCCGAAGGGCCCCCGCGCAGCCGCCGTGCGTAACTCCTACACCTTATTTGTGCAGAGTCACTGCACATTTTTATTGCACCCGCCGTTTAGAAAGCACATATGACGCAAGTAGCTCCGGTATCCAGCGACGCGACCAGCGCGCCAGCCATCAATTTCATCACTTATCCTTTGCAAGTCCAAGGCTACATTGATCATTGGCTGGTTGCCGGCCCACAGGCACTGGCAGTGCCCAATTTAGAACGGTTTGCCGGCAGTGAGCTAAAACCAGCCATTGCCCAAGCCTATTACAACAACGACGCCCAAATCACCCAACCACCTGCCGAACTGGCCACAATGACGATTGCCGACGAAGCTGACAGCCAAACGCTCACCTGGCGCGTCAACCATTGCCTGGCTGATCACTTTGTCGATCTGTCCGCCTTCTATCACACCTGTCACTATTTGCGGGCTTGGGCCTACAGTGAACTCGCCGCGCCAACGGCGCTGGTAACCACCGCGGTCCTGACGACCAACGGGCCGGCTGATGTGTGGTTGAATGGCGTGCATGTTCACCGCCACCTGCATTTCCATCACCAGATCCCGCAACGCGTAACCTTTCCCCTCACGTTGCAGGCCGGCAAAAATACGATCCTGGTCCGCATGGAAGCGGTCGCGATCCGCGAATGCCCCTATGCCATGGCGCTGCAGGTGCAAGGGATCACTGATCTGGCCGGCTGGCAAGTCACCTTGCCGACCACGTTGGCCGCCAAACGACGCCAGACCCTGGAAGCCCTTTTCGCGGCGGCCACCATTGACCGCACGCTCTTTCACCGTGACGATGAGATTATCATTCGCTGGCCCGACGATCTACCCCAAACCGGCCAAATCACGGTCCGCCTCCAGACCCCAGATGGGCGGATCTACGCCGAAGGGCAGCCGCTGATCAAGGCAGGCGCGCAGGTGAATCTGGGCAAAGCGTATCAGCGACCGGATGGCCTCTATTACATCACTCTGATGCCGGAAGCACAGGAGTATTATGTGCATGGCATGAGGGTGACGCGCCAGTTGCCCTTGCGTGTGGTCAACAGCAAATTTTCCGAAAGCCCGTATGGCACCTATCGCGAGCGCGCCACCGAAGCGCTGACCGATGCGGCCCGGCGTAATCTCAACATTTACAGCGAAATTGCCAAAATGCGGCTAGGGCAGTGGGATCAGCTCAATCTGACGCGGTGGACAGAAACGCTAGCCAGCATTAATGCCCGCGCCGACTGTAGCGACTTTTATCTGGTGGGAATTCTGGGTGCGCTGCTGCGTTATGGCATCCATGCCGCCTTTCCGGCCACACTGCGCCAGCAGATCACCGAATGTGCGCGCAATTTCAAATATTGGATGGATGAACCTGGCGATGACGCCATGTGCTACTGGTCAGAAAATCACCAGATTCTCTTCCATGCCTGTGAAGTGCTGGCTGGACAACTCTTCCCCAACGAGACCTTTACGAATGTCAACGAAGCCGGCGACTGGCATCAGCACAAAGGCGAGACGTTGGCTTTACGTTGGCTGCGCAAACGCGCCAGTGGTGGCTTTCGCGAATGGGATTCCAATGTCTACTTCGAGCATGATGTGCTCGCCCTCACCCACTTAGCTGACCTGGCCGAAAATACCGAAGTGGCCGAAATGGCCGCCATTATCTTGGATAAGCTCTTTTTTACCATGGCGATTAACTCGTTTCAGGGCGTCTTTGGCTCAACCCACGGCCGCACCTATGCCCCCTACATCAAGGGTGGACGATTAGAGTTGACCTCCGGGGTGGCCCGTTTGCTCTGGGGCGTGGGCAACTACAATGAACATTTCCTCGGTTCGGTTGCGCTGGCCTGCGCGGCGGGTTATGAATTACCACCCGCGATCGACGAAATCGGTAAAACTGCGGTCGAGCAGATGTGGAGCAAAGAGCGTCATGCCGGCGAGTTGGAACCAGCGGCAGATTGTGCCAGCGGGGCGTGGGAAGTGAACAAGGTGACCTACAAGACGCCCGACTACATGCTTGCCTCGGCCCAGGATTATCAGCCAGGCAGCGCGGGCTATCAACAGCACATCTGGCAGGCGACCCTGGGGGTGGATGCAGTGGTCTTTGTCACCCACCCACCTTGTATCAGCGAAGAAGGTTCACATCGTCCCAATTTCTGGCACGGCAACGCCATTCTGCCCAGGGTCGCACAGTGGCAAGATCTGTTAATTGCCGTTCATAACTTACCAACCGATGACTGGTTGGGTTTTACCCATGCCTACTTCCCCACCGCCCGCTTTGATGAGCAGCTGCTGGTAGGGGGATGGGCCTTTGCCCGCAAAAGGGATGGCTACCTTGCCCTCAAGGCGGCAACAGGTTTGACCCTGGTAACACAGGGACCAAGCGCCTATGAGGAATTACGCTCACCGGGCTTACACAATGTGTGGATCTGTCAGATGGGGCGCGCGGCACAAGATGGCTCGTTTAGTGAGTTTCAGGAGCAGGTGCTCAAGTTAGCGGTTACCGTGGCTGATCTGGATGTGACCATGCAAAGCTTGCGCGGCGCAGAAGTTATATTTGGCTGGTCTACCCCGCTGCGGGTCAATGGCGAGGAGCAACCGCTTGCAGGCTTCAACCATTACGAGAACCCCTTCTGCAGCAGCGCCATCGGTGACGGGGCAATGGTGATCCGTTCGTGGCATCATGCCATGCAATTAGATTTTTCCGCCTAAGCGTGGTTTGGGGGTGTGACGATGAAAACCGTCGCGTGGTCATATTATCTAAACCACGCGACGGTTTTCAAAAGAGGCCAACTTGATTTGATTCGGCTAGCGCTGGTTACCGCAACACTTGGTATGCGGTCGTGGCCGCAAGGAAAGCAAAGACAATCAGCGGCAAGCTAAAGGTGCGCAAACCAAAGAGCGAGCCGATAAAGATCCCGGCGAACAGACCAAGGATTACACCACCCATGGCAAAGAGGCTCAGGTAGCGCCCGCGCCGGCGGCCAACAGCCTTACGGATAATCTGCGAAAAGATCCCGCCGGCACTCGGCCCCATAATAAAGGCAAAGATCCAGCCAAAGAAGCCGGAAATACCAAAGATAATGCTGACAAAGGGCGTCGCGGCCAGGGTCACCAACAAACTAACCCCAAACGCAATCGGGTTGTCCCAACTTTCCGCATTAAAATAGACACTTTGCTGCGAACGAATACATTCACGACAACGATAACCCACATCGGTTAAGGTGGCACACTTCATACAGATCGGTTTACCACACTTGTTACAGCGTAACAACGTCTCACGATTTGGGTGATTGGCACAGTACAAAACTGCTTCTTCGGTCATTCGTCTCCAACTCCAACTTCACGAAAAATGCGGATAACGAGCCAGGCGGATCAAGGTGACGACCATTGGCTGCAACGCTGCTAATTGACCAAACAACGAGTGGCCAGAGCGAGTCGCCGGTCAGTAGCCGCCAGCACTATTACCCTTTCAGCTGATTGATGATAGCAAGAATGCCCGCGTTTTGCAGTAATCCCTCTTGCCAATCGAGACCTGGCCCCGATACGCTTAACCACCGGGCGCTTAAGTCGTCCAACGCAATTTATCCATCAGCACTTGATAGAAGTAGCTGCGGTCACAGCAGCGCAAAAAGCGCGCCAGAAAGGGGCTACCGACGACAACAACCTCATCTTCAGGCGCCATCTCAACCACCACCTGACCATCAACCGTCAGAATTGGCCGATGATCGCTGTAGGCGCGCATGCGGACTTCAGAGCCTTCGGAGAGCACCACAGCCCGGTCCATGCTCAGGTGGGGTGCAATCGGAATCACGAGAATGTTGCGCAGTTCCGGGGGCAAAATAGGGCCGCCCACCGCCAAGGCATACCCCGTGCTGCCGGTTGCCGTGCTGACGATCAACCCATCACAAGTGTAGGTCGTCAAAAAGCCACCATCAAGCTGAGCACTAATGCGGACCACGCGGGCGAGATCGCCGCGACTCAACACCACATCATTGAGGGCATCATGTTCGCAAACGATTTGCGGGGGACCACCGTTCGCCCCCACACGCTCCACGCGGGCGCGGACCATTAAGCGTTCTTCGACCCAATAGTCACCTTGAATAATCCGGCGCAACGGTTCTTGCCAATTATCGGGCATAATCTCGGCCAGAAACCCCAGCCGGCCCATTTTTACCCCCAACATGGGCACATGGTGCGCGGCACCTAACCGCGCCGCACGCAACAAAGTCCCGTCACCACCAAGGGTGATCAACAGATCCACATCAGGTAGATGGTTGGCAACGGCATTCCCTTCCCAGGCCGATTCCTGCCAAATTTCCGAAATCCCTAGATCGCGGAGAAAACGTTCAATCGCCGTCGCCAAGGTAATTGATTCCACTTTTTTGGGATGATGCAACACACCAATCCGTCGAAAAACCGGGTCGGCGGTAGGTGGTTGTGTGATAGCCATTGTCGTGGTTGTAGAGGTCATAGTACTCATCAATTCGCTGGTTGCGCCGCACGCATCGAAACGGCATTAAATGCATAGAAAGAGCAAGGCAGATGGCGGTTGGGCATAGGCGAAATAAAAATACTCTGTATAGACGAGTCGAAACTTTTCCTCTATGCCGGCGCTAAGTATATAAAGCCCAGCCGATAATAGACTACGGGTGCGATTCCGTCAAGTTAGCACAGGATCAGGCCAGCAATTCTCAATCTGGAAACGTGTCACCCAGAGGCTACCCAGCATCCCCTGATGCGAACGGGCGGTAAGCGAGTTGGGCTGCGCATCTGGGCCGCGGCGAGTACACGCGTCGGGTACTCCCGTGGCCTTGCGGGGGATGCGCAGTACACTGGTCCAACTTTGTAAGGGCGAGAGAGGGACAGGGAACGCGCCCGCCGCAAAGAAA
Organism: Caldilineaceae bacterium; assembly: GCA_022842065.1. Next base: position 75,301 of record JALHQH010000005.1, on the reverse strand, counting down.
TGCCACCGCTTCAGTTGGCCGTTTCACACTTATCTGCGTTTGTGCTATCATGAACAATTATGCGAGTTCTTGTTGTCTCTGACATTCATGCCAATCTTGCCGCGCTGGAAACAGTGCTGACGGTCGCGCGCGGGCGCTACGATACGATCTGGTGCCTGGGTGATATCGTCGGCTATGGACCGCGCCCGAACGAGTGCGTGGCGTTAGTGCGCGAGTTGGCTTCGGTCTGTGTCATGGGCAACCATGATTGGGCGGCGCTGGCCCGGCCCGGCATTGATGTGGATGATTTCAACCCCCACGCCCGGCAGGCAGTGTTATGGACACGCGATAATCTCACCGCCGAAAGCATTGCCTATCTAGATCAATTGCCCCACCGGCCCATTCACCCCGCGGCCTCGAGCAATTTGCTGTTGACCCATGCCAGCCCACGCGAGCCGGTCTATGAATATATTCTCACGCCCAGTATCGCCATGGAGAATTTTGGCGTCTTTTCCGAAGCGATCTGCCTCTTTGGGCATACCCATAAACCGGTGATCTATCGTTGGCAACTCCAGGACGAATTAGATCTTGAAGGGTATGAGGAAAGTGATGATCTAGCTGCCCTGGACGAAGGCAGCACCCTGCGGCCGGTCGCCACGGTGGATAGCCTGCAACCGCCGGTCGGCGAATGGGTGCATCTGCATCATGCGAGCAATCAACGGTTGATTATCAACCCCGGCAGTGTGGGCCAACCGCGCGACAACGATGCCCGCGCCGCCTATGCCATCCTCGACTTGGAGACCATGGCCTGGCGCTATGACCGCGTCGCCTACCCCATCGAATTGACACAAAACCAGATGCGGGCGGCGCAGTTACCTAAGCGGCTGATCGATCGGTTGAGTTTTGGCTGGTAGGGTCGGTTGGCCCATTACGGGTCAACGGTGGCCGTGCCCGGCGTTTTTCCACCCCGCCCAGCAGATCATACATATCAAACCAATCAGGCAACTCTTGCACACGGCGATGATTTTCAGCTTCGCGCGTCCGCTGATAATATTCTTCAATGCGGCGCTGGATTTCAGCCGCCACCATGCGCGGATCAGGCACCCAATCAAAGGTAAAATCGCCCTGAGTGGCAGCCGTCTGTAACTTCACGTTGCCAAAATTCAGTAAATAGTGGATGGGGCTGGGAATATTAATTTCGATATTTTCAATGTCACTGAGCCGTGCAGTGCGCCGATTTTCGGAAAAGAAAAAGGGTTTCTTGGCGACATCGATAATATTTTCATTCGTCAATTCGTAGGTATCATTGCGCCAATCTTCGATCACCCACACCAACCAGAGCAAATCCGCTAGCCCGAGGAAGACCAAGAGGAACTGCAACGCCTGGATAAACTCCTGCACCGCTGCGACCCCGATCAAGGATTGACCAAACAAGGCACCAATAATCGACATCAGAATAAAGCCGGGCAAAAAGGCATTGCGCAGCATAATCAGCCAATGTTTACGCCAGACCACATGATCTTCGGCCACCAGGCTAATGCTTGACCGGCGCAGCAGCAGACGGAGACGCTGCATTAACTGCTGCCACGGCGTCAGCACACGCGCCTGGGGCGGTAGCGTGGTGGGCATCACACGGGCCGGGAGGCTGGGTTCCAGCCCCAGGCGACCTTCGAGTAGGCGCTGGACCATGCGTTTGCTCTCCGCTGTCGCCTGGCCACGGCGCTCGTCGCGGGCACGAAAGATACGTTCGCGCAACTCGCTGTAGTTCGCCACAAAGTTAAAAACCAGGTTGCCGGCGGCACCGGCTGTATGAATCACCACATTGCCATAGCCGAGAAAGCGGCCGACAAACCCAACCGCAATATCCACATTGAGCACGCGATCCAGCGGTGCCTGCTGACGCCACTGCTTAAAAAAGATCACCTCCTCATTAAGGATCAGGCGGCGATTGGTCACGATCAAGTAATCGTTTAAATAGTCGATCAGCCCCCACGCCAACTGCAAGAGGGCAATGATCCCGCCCACGGCCACAAGCGGCGTGTAAAAGGGCGTTGGCGCAAAGCGACCGATGGCTACCCCAAGGCTGAGCAGCAGCAAGACCAACAAGACGGTAATGGCAAAGCTAATGTTACCCAACAGCACCAGCCAGTGGCGCGTCTGGACCATTTCGATGCTCTCGCCGGCTTGTAGCTCAATGCGCGGTTCAATCCGGCTATTCGCGGCGGTTACTGTTGGTAACAGGGGTAGCCGTTTTTTAAGCTCATGGCCGGCTTGCGCATCAAGTAGCAGCAGATCGTTACGATGTAAGCGCAGCCATTGGCTGCCCTCTTCCGCTTCGACCGCCGCCCCCACTGGACGATCAAAGTAGAGGGCGCGCTCGCCAAAGTAGGCCGGTCCTTCTACCCCAATGCGCTGAAACGCGGCCCCGCTGCCATCAAAAGCATGCACTTGCCCGCGGCCACCAGGCATCAGAATCCAGAGGCTGTCGTTGTGTTCGCCCTGTTGCAGAATAATATGGTTGTTGGGCATGTAATAGTGGCTGACAAAACCCGCCAACTTGTGGCGCAAGTCATCGTCGATCGTTTCCAACCCCGGCACGGTACACAAGGTCGCGTCAACCGCAGCATAGAGGGCATAGCCATCTTGTTCCGGCGCCCGCCCGACAATCCGGCGATAGGCTTCTCGATCAAGCTGATAGGTGCTGGTCGGGACGGTGGCCGTGGCCTGGTGGGCCACATTGGCGGCCACAAAGTTCATCGCGCTGGCCTCGATCAACCCAAAGGCAGCGCCATTCCCTAACCAGTGCAACTCATCACCGCCCTGGCGTAAGACAACCTGCCCTGTATCGATCAGGTAAATAGTGGTCGCCGGAGCACCTTCTTCATAGAGCGTGGCCCCAGCCGGCCACGGCGGTGGATAGCGGCAGGCGTCGGCAATAAAGCCAATTTGCACCTTGCGTAGCCCGCCAAGCAGCGGCATCGTACTCAGCCGCCCGATCCAGGGCAAGGGGGCCAGGTAGTTGCTGGCCGGTGGAAAGCGTTGCAGCAGGCGCTCTACCCCCACCACATTGAGGACCAACAGATCACAGAGTGAATCAGTCGTGGCGGTGGTGCTGTAGGTGGTGCTGTAGAAGAGATCGTAGATCCCCAGCAGGGGGCCGAGCGGTTCACCAGCAGAGAGGTTCCCGGTAATGGTGCGGCCAAGGATGCGCCACCCCTGTTCGCCAGGGGGCGGCGTGCGTGCTTCTTCGACGACCCCGTTGATCACCAGATAAAGGGCTGTGACCGGATTCCCTTGCGTAAAGAGGGCACGGCCACCGGGGAACGCTGGTTGATATTCAAGCTGACCGCGCAGCAGATAGCGCAATTCGTCTTGCGGCAGTTCGCGCAATTTGGGGAAGGCAAATAATAAGAGGCCAAAGGCATTTTCAGCAGCATCGATGACTTCGGTCATGGGGCCAGCCTCATAAATAAGTTTTTACTGCTTCAGCCGACTTGCGGTTCATGCCAGGGACGGCCAACAATTCATCGACCGTCGCGGCGCGAATCTTTTCAATATCGCCGCCAAAGTAGGTGAGCAACGCCTTGCGCCGCGCCGGGCCAATGCCCTTGACTTCGTCGAGCAGTGAGCGCGTTTGCGCTTTGCCGCGTAGATTGCGGTGATAGGTAATGGCAAATCGATGGGCCTCGTCACGAATACGTTGCACGAGGAAGAGGGCCTGACTGCCGCGCTTGAGCCAGATCGACGAAGATTCACCGGGGCGGAAGATCTCCTCTTCACGCTTGGCCAGGCTGACCAGCGGAATCCGATCAAGCAGGCCAAACTCTGCAAAGACTTCGACTGCGATGCCCAACTGACCTTTGCCACCATCAACAATCACCAGATCAGGCAATAGCGACCAGCTATCTTCACTGGTGCGCGCTTTGGCTCCTGGATCGACCTCTTCGCGTTCCTCGACAATGCGGCGGAAGCGGCGGCGTAACATCTCGCGCATACTGGCAAAGTCATCGGGCGCGCCTTGGCTGCCTTTGCCGCGGATCTTAAAACGTTTGTAGGCACTCTTGAGCGGCGCGCCCTGGGCAAAGACGACCATTGAGCCAACAGTGTTTTCACCCTGGAAGGTGCTGATATCATAACACTCAATCCGATTGGGCGGGTCGCAAAGATTCAGCACAGCCTGCAACTCGGCGAGCGATTGGGTCTGGCGGTTGGTGTCGGCGGCCCATTCAGCCTGTTGGACGCGCAGATATTCGGCGGCGTTCTGCTGGGCCAGTTCCATCAACTGCCGTTTGGCCCCGCGTTGGGGCAGACGCAACTCGACCTTATTTCCTCGTTTTTGCGAGAGCCATTCTTCCAAGATCAGCCACTCAGATGGCATTGCCTGCACCAAAATCAGACCGGGCACAAAGGCGATACTATCGTAAAATTGTTGCAGGAAGACCCCAATTAACATGCCATGCTGGTTGACATTGGCCTGGGGCGTCTCGGTGCCTTCCAGCAGCACACTCTCGCGACCAATCACACGGCCGCGCCGGATCATAAAGACCTGCACCGCGGTGTCGCCGGTCTTTTCATCCTGCACCAGCGCCACATAGTCGGCATCTTCCAGCCGCGTGTTGACAATCTGTTGCTGCTCGGCGATCTGTTGCGCCGACTTGAGCCGATCCCGGTAGAGCGCAGCCAATTCAAATTGGAGATTCTCAGCCGCCCGTTCCATCTGCTCTGCCAGTTGACGGATCACCTGGTCGCTGTCGCCACTGAGGAAATCCATCAACTGCTGAATCACCGCCCGGTATTCTTCTCGGCTCTGCCGCCCAATGCAGGGGCCACCACACATCTTGATGTGATAGTAGAGACAAGGGCGTTCATCCTTGCCGTCAATATTGCGCTCACAGTCGAGATAAGGAAAAATACGGCGCAGCGCATCAAGCGTTTGGTAACAGGCGCGGCCACTGGTGTAAGGGCCAAAATAACGCGCCCCGTCCTTGCTGACTTTGCGCACGATCTCAATTTTGGGGAAATCGTTCTGCCAGTTGACCTTAATATAGGGGAATTGTTTGTCGTCTTTGAGGCGAATATTATAGCGCGGACGATAGCGTTTGATCAGCTCATTTTCGAGGATCAGCGCCTCTAACTCGGTCCCAGTGACCCACCAGTTGATATCTTCAATTTCGGCGACCAGGGCGTTGGTTTTGGGCGTATGCTGGGCGGAGGCATGAAAGTAGCTGCGCACGCGATTACGCAGCACCACCGCCTTGCCGACATAGATCACCCGCCCTTCCCCATTGTACATGAGGTAGCAGCCCGGGTTCTCCGGCAGATTATCCAGCTTTTGTTGCACCCGCTCCGGCAGTTGACGACTCATGGGGGTATTTTACCATGAATGCGCACATCTGTTCAAGTGGGGGGGAAGGAGAAGGTAGATAAGTACATCAGTACATCAGTACATCAGTACATCAGTAAATCGGTAAATCGGTAGAACGCTGGAGCTGGCGACTGAGCTACTGATTTACCGTTCTACCGATTTACTTATCTACCAATATACTGCATTACATCTACCCGGCAGTTTGACGAATGATCAACTTCGCGCTATAAACAAGAGATGGCAAACCGATGCAAACGGTGGCTGGTTACACTTGGCCTATTCGTCGTCTCCCTGCTGTGGCTGCAACAGATCGATCAACAAAACACTTACGCACATCAGGGGCGGGAGCGACAGCGGCAAGTTGCCACGGCTACCCCCACCCTTATTCGCACCACGATGCCGGATCCCACGCCGACAGCAACATCGGTCGCTTTTTTGTTGCCGTTAATTCTGCACCAAATCCCGCTGGCGCTGACCAATGGTGATTTTGAATTGGGACCAGTTGCCTGGCAAGAGAGATCGCAGCAGCGTTCTACCTTGATCACAGATCGTCCCGCTTTGGGCGAGGTTGAGCCACATAGCGGCGCATGGGCCGTCTGGCTGGGTGGCGTTGAGCACGAAGTGGCGGCGATCAGCCAGCGGGTTAGTATCACGGCAGCAGCGCCGCGCCTCCACTATTGGCGGCGCATACTCTCAAGCGAAACTGAATGCCGGGGTGATCATTTTTCGCTGCTGATCAATGATCAAGTGGTGGTCGACCAGCAGATCCTCTGTGCACGCGACAATAGCGAGTGGCAAACGCGTACCATCGACCTCAGCGCCTTTATCGGCCAGACAGCGACGCTCAGTTGGCAGATTGTCACCGATGGCAATGGACAGAGCAGCAACGTTTTCCTTGACGATATTAGTTTAATCGCAGCAGAATAATACTGGCAGATCAGCAAAGAAGCATCATGAAACAGGAGAGCTCAACCTTGCCGCAAACCATCACCGTGGGCCACGCCACCGTCACCTTATTTAACGTGGGCGATACCCAATTTGATCTGGCGCGCTTTCTAGCGCTGCCGCCGACAGCCGACCGGGCAGCCTATGCCAATACCTTTGCACAGCCGGCCCTAGCGCCCATTCAATGTATCCACATTAGCCTACCGACCACAACCGTGCTGATCGATGCCGGGCGGTATGATTTCGGGGCGGATTCGCCTTTTGCCCTCCCCAATTATCAACCACCGGCTTCACTGCGCGAACAGATGCAGGCCGCAGGCATCGATCCCGCGCTGGTGCAACATGTGGTGATCACCCACGCCCATGACGATCATTTCAACGCGCTGACCACTGTGGTTGGGGAAGCGCGACAGGTGAGCTTTCCCAGCGCACGCGTCTATCTGGGCCGCGCCGACTGGGAAAAACCAGACTTACAAGCCGAGCGCGCCGACAGCCACTCAGTGATCAGCCAAACGCTGGGGGAAGTTTGGGCGCAGGGTCTCCTGCAGCCGGTTGATGGTGATCTGGCCCTAAGCGAGGGTGTTACCATCCTGGCCGCGCCCGGCGAAACACCCGGCCACCAGATTGTGCGCATTGCTTCAGCGGGCGAGGTGCTCTATTGCGTGGGCGATCTCTATCACCATCCAGTCGAAGTTGAGCAGCCGGCGTGGACAGTGAGTTGGTCCGACCCGGAAACGAATCTAGCCAGCCGCATCAAATTGGCGGCAGCAGCTTTACAAGAGGATGCCCGGATCATTGCGACCCATATTGCCGGCGTGGGGCGGTTGGCCGAGACAACAACTGGGGTCAAGTGGGTTTAGCACATTTTTATGAACAAACAACCAAATAGTTATCACTGTTTTATCTGTGGGGTAAAAAATGTGGCCGGCGTGCAGGTTGCCTTTTATGAAACCACTGATCCAGACGGCACGCCTGAAGTTTTTGCCCGTTTCACCGCACGCGAGGTGCATCAGGGCTATCCTGGCCGAATGCACGGCGGTGTCGCCACTGGCATCCTGGATGAGACGATTGGCCGGGCGATCAATATTGGGGCTGGGGAGGCTGCCCCCCAATTTTGGGGGGTCACCGTGGAGATCGCACTGCGCTTTCAGCAGCCGGTGCCCTTGGGCGTCGAATTGACGGCGCGGGGGCGCATCACCCAAACCAACCGCCGGCTCTTTGAAGGGACAGGCGAATTGTATTTGCCGGATGGCACCGTGGCCGTCACTGCGACGGGGAAATATATCAAGATGACGTTGGACGGCATTGCGGATGTCGACGGCGAGGCACTGGGCTGGCAGGTGTACGCCGATTAAGCGACGGTTGTAGCTTATGCAGCCAATCGCGCAACTGCTGGAAAGGTAATCGTGACAATGGGTTTGGGCAATCGGTGTGTTTCCGCCCATTGAAAGAGCGGTAAAACCAAATCTTCCACTTCTTGGGCTGTTTCCCATGCCAAAACAGCATTACCACAGTGTGGACAAAGCGCGGTGGCCGGAATCCCGGTCACGGTGACCACCACACCGTTCCGGCGATATACTTGTGTGGCCAATTCAGTCGTTTCTTCAAACGGTGTATTACATACTGTACATTGCATCAATCAACTCACCATGTTCAAATGTATAGCGCCAATCGGCCAGTATTAGCCCATCCTTAAATGCTTCAACTTGAGCATGTGTCGTAATGCGTAACGGACGTAAACCTTTGGTTACATCGATACGCAATTTTTCCAGATCAAATCGATGTAACGCACTCATTACAATATTCCTTATATTTGCTAATTACTATCGATTATAGCACAGGGCAAAAGGAATTTACAATGATTTGGGTGATATTGCTCCACAATTTTGGGTTGTTTTATAGCCCAACTTCAACACGGCACACAGCGAAAGCGGCTACACAACTCCTCGCAAGTATGGTAAACTACATCCATTACGCAAGGTAAGAATCTGATCCTGGTAAGGGAATGTCCAACTATCAATGAAAGCTTTGCCGGATCGAGCCAAACACTCTGCAAGATAAATCAATTATTTGCAACAAATAATGGTAGCGCTAATGCCAGCAAAAGATCTGTCCACGATGCCGTTAAAAATGCTTTAACGAAAGAAGATTGGCTAATTACAAAAGAACATCTTTACTTTCGTATTGGACAGGATCCGGTTTATATAGATCTTGCCGCGGAGAAAATGATCGCAGCAGAAAAGGATGGCAGAAAAATTGCCATCGAGATTAAAAGTTTTGCTGGTGCTTCCTTAACCGCTGATTTTCACACCGCGGTAGGGCAATTTGTGAATTACCGGATTGCATTACGCACGTATGAGCCGGAACGTATACTTTATCTGGCGATTCCAATCGAAATTCACAAAACTTATTTTGCCCGTCGCTTCGCAAGTATGGTAGTTGAAGAACAAGACATCAAATTGCTTGTCTATGATCCGGAACAGGAGGTAATAACCGAATGGCGCGATTAGAAGAATACCGAAATGCGATTGAGGGCGTGATCGGGGATTATGCCAGCATCAAACCTGCTTTTGGGGAAATTGATATGGAAGCAGTGACTGACCGCGAACATGATCATTATGAAGTAATGATGATTGGTTGGGATAATCATGAACGCGTTCATTCTAGTATTATTCATATTGACATCATCGACAATAAAATCTGGATTCAGCATGACGCCACGGATACCGGGGTTGCGAATGAACTCGTCGAACGTGGCGTGCCAAAGGAAGATATCGTATTAGCCTTTCACCCACCCTATAAACGTCCCTATACTGGCTTTGGTGTTAATTAACCTGGTGTAATTTCACATTTCCAAGGAGACCACACAATGAATGGTAAATTTGTCCTCGGCAGCGAGGCCGAGCGCGAGACGTTGAACTGGGGTTCGCTGGCGTGGATGAGCCGCCCCAGCAGCACCGAAGCAAAGGATCTGACCGTCATCGAGGTGACGCTGAACCCAGGCGGCGGTCACAATTTCCACAAACACCCGGATCAAGAAGAGGTGATCTATGTGTTGGACGGTGAGGTCGAACAGTGGCTAGAGCAGACGCCGCAAACCTTGCGCCCTGGCGATGCGGTCTTTATCAAAGCCAACATTGTCCACGCCTCCTTCAACAACAGCAGCACCCCGGCCAAATTGCTCGCCATCCTTGGCCCCTGTGTGGGTGATGGTGGCTATGTCTCCGTCGAAGTAGGTGACCAAGCGCCGTGGCATGGGTTGCGCGGGTAGAGAGAGGTTGGTTAGTTTGTTGGTTGGTTAGTTTGTTTGTTTCGACAATCCCAACTAACCAACCACCCAACTAACTAACCCACCATCTTTCCTCAATCATCACCATGCGCCGGCACGAGTTGTCTCATCCGCCGGTTTCTCATGCTCGGCCGGGTGCGATACCAGAGCCAGCCGCTACGGGCGAGGTTGCCGGCCATCACGGCGCAAATACCGATGTAGAGGCCGGGCAGTCGTCCCCACCACACCCCAATCACCAACACCGTCACATGGCTGAGCAGCGAGAAGAACATTGCCTCGGTAATGCCACGCGTGTGGCGCTCATTCATTAAGATACCCTGATGCCAACTCTGAATCACGGTTAGGCCCGGCAAGAGCACACTCAACAACAACGCCCATTGGGCCGGTTGGGTTAAATTGGCGGGTAAAGCCGCGACTTGACCAAACCAGAGCCCAGCCAATGGGGTCAGCGCCATCACGAGCAAGAGCCCAGTCGTAATACCGCCGAGACGCAAAGTGAAGCGGTGCAACACTGGTGTCGCCCCTGGCTCATCAAGCAGCACGACGACCGTCTCGGTGTAGGCCATCCCCGCGCTCATCCAGATGATCAGCAACCCATAGACCACCGGCCAGACCGCCAAGGTTGAAAGCGGATCCGGCATGCGGCTGAGCGCGGCCGAGGTCATGGGTTGCACCACAACCTGCAGAAACGAAGTCATCACCAGGGGGATATAGAATTGCAGAAAGCTGGGCAGCGTCAGGATTTGCGCGACCAGGGGTGCAGCCTTGAGTTCGGTGCGCAACACCGGGCCAACCCGCCAGATCGCATAGATCGCTTCGCCGACGACACCACAGGTAATCGCCGTGGTAGCGACGACAATGCCGGGCAGGTCACCGATCAGCAACAGCAGCGTGATGGCGACGGCATCAACGGCCAGGCGCACAATCGCCCCCATCGTCACCCAACTGGTATGGCCAAACCGAATGAGCAGACCATAGTTAAAGCGGCGATAGGCTAATGCCGCCGACCAAGGCAACATGATCTGCAAGCCAAGCCGGGCTGGTTCGATAATTGCCGGTGGGGCGGCGATAATGCGCTCCACCAGCAGGTAATAGAGGGGGGTAAAGGCCAAGAGGGCGTGGAGCAGCGTAATGGCTAGCGACAAGCCCCACATGTAGCGGCGGACACGGGCATAACTCGCCCAATCTTTGCTGAGCGCGGTGGAGGCACTGAGCATCATCATCACCGGCGCGGCGAGAATCAGCGCCAACGGAAAGACCACCCCCCACGCCGCCAGATTTTGCTGCGGATCGGCCAGGCGCGCGATAATCGCGCTCAGCCCTGGAATTTCCACCGTCATAATCAGCCAGCCCAAGGCCAATGGCCACCAGGTCTTAAAGATGCGCGCCGACGAAAGCGCCATAGGATTTAGAGACGAAACAGACACAAAACGATTCCTTCCCAAAATTGGTAGCATAAATCATTTTATTATACCTGATGTGCTGGGAAGCAGGAATATTGCATTTTTGCCACTTTTCACACTGACAACGAAGGCGAGGCTGGTCTAAAAAGTGGTCGCGTAGTCGCGTGGTCAGGTGGTCGTGTGGTCTAGACCACGCGACTACGCGACCGCTTTCCATCGTTTTAGGTGCGCGCCCCAATCAGGTACCAGACAGCGATCTCGCCCTTGCCTTTTACCACAATCGACCCTTGGGGTTGACAAATGAATTCATCGCGAATCAGTTCATAGGTAGTTGTGGTCAACTGAATTACCCCACCGCTGCCGTGTGACTCCATCCGGCTGGCCGTGTTCACCGCATCACCCCAAAGATCGTAGGTGAATTTATTTTTGCCGATCACACCGGCGACGACGCTGCCTGAATTAATGCCGATGCGCAGGGTAAGGCTATGCCCTTGATATTGTTTGGCTTTGACTAACTGTTGCATCTCCAATGCTAGCTGGGCCAACACCTGGGCGTGATGCGTGCAAAGGGTGGGTGCGCCCGCCGCGATCATATAACAGTCGCCAATCGTCTTGACCTTTTCGACCCCATATTTGGTCACCAACCCATCAAAATCAGAAAACAATTCGTTGAGTAAAGAGACCAGGCGAACCGGCGTCAGACCGCTCGAAAGGGGCGTGAAGTTGACAATATCGGCAAAAAGAATGGAAACATTTTCAAAATAGTGGGCAATATTGCGTTCAGGGTATTGCTGCAACGTCTTGGCAACCGAAATCGGTAAAATGTTGTAGAGCAACGAGTCGATCTGCTGCCGCTGTTGCTCCAGATTGTAGATCAGTACCCCCATGTAGCCAATGCCAAAGAGCGCGATCAGACAGCAAGAAAAGAAGAGGTCACGTTGCTGGATCCTTACATCAGGGTAGGGGGTGAACAGCGCAGGATAGAGCGGCTGCAAATAAATCAAGAGGCCAATGTGGACAATAGTCAGAACGATCATGATCGCGCGCAGGCGCCCTTCGAGGATTGCAACGACGGCGAGGAAGGGCAAAATCACAAAGAGGGGAATACTGCCATGAATGCCATCACGCTGAAACCATGAGGTCGTGATCGCGAGAAAATAGATCACAAAGGGCATGAGTTTGATCGGCAACGGGGCGGTGTGGCGAAAACGCACAACAAGATAGGCAATTAAACAAGCAGCACTCCCAATCGCAGACCAAAGCGCAGGAATCCCAAGCATAAAGTACAACACCGCGACCAGCAATGAAATCACACTGCTAAAGAGCGTGAGCCAATTTAGTAATTGCCGTTGCACAGGAATATGGCTGGGACGACCACAAATTAGATCCAAGATCTGCATAAAATGATTACCCGGTTGCGCGGTTTCCATAGGCCGCTCGATAAAGATAAGGGGCCAGCGCGGCGCGCTCATTCACGCTTGGTATCGTTGCGGCAGCAATGGCCGGCTTCACCCCAACGACGTGCCAAATCGGCATCAGCCCCTTCCCTTTCACATCAATTAGCCCCTGGTTTAGACAAATAAACTCATTGGCGACCAGTTGATAGATGCGCTGGGTAATCTGGATTGCGCCAGCGGTGCCTTGGCTCTCCATCCGGCTCGCCACATTGACAGCATCGCCCCAGAGATCATAGATAAATTTCTGGCGGCCAATGATCCCCGCAACGACCGGTCCGCTATTGATGCCAATCCGAAACGTTGGCTTGTAACCCTGAAAATTTTGGCGGCGAATATGCGCCTGAATCGTCAGTGCCATCCGCACCAGGGCGTGAGCATGATCCGGGCGCGGATAGGGGACACCGGCGGCAACCATGTAACAGTCACCAATGGTCTTGATCTTTTCGACCCCATAGGCTTGGGCCAGCATATCAAAATGGGAAAAGAGCTCATTCAAAAAGGCGACCAGTTCACCGGGCTGCATGGTTGCAGAGAGTTCGGTAAAATTCACAATATCAACAAACATAATCGAGGCGGTAAAGCTGTCGGCAATCGTTTGTTGACCCGTATAGTGATATTTCAACTTTTCCGCCACCGGCAATGGTAAAATATTAAGCAACAGTTGCTCCGCCTGCCGGCGGCGCTTCTCCAAGTGATAAATCACAATCGTGACATAGCCAAGGACGTAACATACGGTCAACCCCAATGAAGTCAGGATATCGGCCTGCTTGACCGCCAAAGACGGATAGGCGCGGACGCTCGCCGGGTAGACCTGTTGGATGACCGTCAATAACGCTAGATGCAAGAAGAGGCAGGCCAACAGGTAAATACGCTTACGGCCACGCAACAAGATCATGGCGGTCAAAATCGGACAGATGAAAAAAATCGGGACACTCCCCGTAATCCCGGCACAGGAAAACCATGAATCAGTTGTAACAATCAGATACACAATAATCGCCGGCAGTGTCAAGCGGGCAGACCAGTAGTCACTTACTCTGACAAGCGCATACATCAGTAAACAACAATTGCCGCCAATCAATGGAATCAAGACGGAAGGGATCTCTAAGATATAATTATTGAAGGCACCACACAAGAAGATCACCCCGGTAAAAAGTAAAATCCAAAGCAAGATCTGCCGTTCCAATGAAAAGGTATCCGTCGAGCCGTAGAGCTTTCTGACAAATGGACGTAGTAGGAACACCAAATTGTTTAGCATGTGATCGCACCCTTGGGCTACTTCAGCAGCATAACTATACTGCGGTTGGGCATAGATGATCATAAAACCAACTCGTCTACACGAGAAAAAACTTATCATCTAATAGACAAAGCAAATAGAGTTGACACAAAGCGGGCTGCGCATCAGGGGATGCGCAGTACACGATTGTGCCAGGTTTGATTGTGTTATCTATAAGCCAGAGCTAAGTATACTCGAGACGGGCACGTGGCTGCGGCGTCTATTTCGTTGAACGATCGAGTCCAAATTATGGTTGGTGTTTTACTCTATTGCGAATCATGAACTTTGTCTATAGGTTAGAGACACAGACTCAGGCAGCCTAAAGCGGAAAACGAGTAAGACAAATAGATTAGCTACCACCTTGCACTAAAAACGAGAAAGATTTAACAATGCCATTTCATGAACAACCCTTAGTCCAAGCCCATCAAGACGGTTATCACACCTTTCGCATCCCGGCCCTGGTCGTTACGCCGATGGGCGCGCTGCTAGCCTTCTGTGAAGGGCGCAAAACGGGCAGCGGCGATGCCGGTGAAATCGATCTATTACTGCGCCGCAGCACCGATGGTGGCCACCATTGGTCAGCCCTACAGGTAGTCGTCTGCCGTCCTGGTTACACCTGTGGCAATCCCTGCCCGGTCGTCGATCAGAGCACCGGCGTGATTTGGCTACCCTTTATGCAGAACCACGGCGAAGAGACGGAGGAATTAATCACGCAAGGGAAAGGGCAGCGTACGGTCTGGTTGACCCACAGCCGCGATGAAGGCATCAGTTGGGCAGAACCAGTCGAGATCACCCGCATGGTCAAAAAGCCCGAGTGGACCTGGTATGCCACCGGCCCTGGTCACGGCATCCAGCTTGCCGGTGGCCGACTGCTCATCCCCTGCGATCACATGATCGGCCTCCACTTGGACCATAAACTCGATCCCTACCATTCCCATATCATCTACAGCGATGATCAGGGCGCAACCTGGCAGATCGGCGGGATTGTCCCGCCGGGGACCAACGAATGCGCCGTGGCCCAGTTGGCTGATGGGCGGGTCTACATCAATTGTCGCAACTATGTGGGTGAACGACGGCGGGCGGTGGCCTGGAGTGAAGATGAGGGGATCACCTTTCACGATTTTACTTGGGACGAGCAGTTAGTCGAGCCGATCTGTCAAGCCGGCCTGGCACGCTATACCCTTGGTGAAGTCAACAACCTGCTGCTCTTTGCCAATCCGGCCAGCCCCCTACGCGAACGGCTGACGGTACGCCTCAGCGATGACGGTGGCCAGAGTTGGACAGCCAGCCGTGTACTTTACGGGGGTCCCGCCGCCTACTCGGATCTGGCCGTGTTGCCCGACGGCACGATCTGTTGTCTCTATGAGCGGGGCGCCGCGCACCCTTATGAGGAACTACACCTGGCGCGCTTCGATCTGGCGTGGCTGTTGGCAGGGTGACTAGGTGGCAGGGGTGACAAGGTGACTAGGTGGCAGGGTGACTAGGTGGCAGGGTGACTAGGTGGCAGGGTGACTAGGTGGCAGGGTGACTAGGTGGCAGGGTGACTAGGTGGCAGGGTGACTAGGTGGCAGAGTACCTTGCCGCCTAGTCACCTTGTCACCCCTGTCAGCCCCCAAAGGCGAAGGTGGGCGTGCCTGTAACGCCTGGCTTGGCGACAAAAAGGCCACCGGCGTGGGGTTCACGGGCAAAATCGGCCGCCGTATAGCCATTGGCGGCGCTGGTGATGTAGAGCGTATCCAGATCAGGTCCACCGAAGGCACAGGCGGTGATCTGTGCGGTGGGCAGATCGATCTGGCCCAGCAACGCCCCGGTTTGGGGATCCCAGCGGCGGACACACGATCCACCAAAGTGCGCCACCCAGAGCATGCCCTCGGCATCAAGCGCCATGCCATCCGGTAATCCCATCCCCTTTTCCACCTTGACCACCACGCGTTCGTTGGCCAGATCACCAGTGGCGTTGTCATAGTCATAGGCGCGCACGGTGTAAGCCATTGAGTCGATATAATACATAGTCCGCTGGTCTAGGCTCCAGAGAATCCCATTGGAAATGCCGATATCACCGATCATACGGTGGACACTTAAATCCGCGTCGAGGCGGTAGAGGCTGCCCTGGGTCGTCTGGTTTTCATAGGCCATTGTCCCCGCCCAGAAGCGGCCGGCGGGATCACACTTACCGTCGTTAAAGCGGTTGCCGGGTTTGTCCGCCTCGGGGTCGGCGATCAGGGTCACCGTGCCGCTGGTCAGATCAAAGCTGGCAAAACCATCGCGCAAGGCCAGCATCAGCCCCCCCGCCTGGCGCAAGACGACCGTACCCACATGCTGACCCACATCCCAACTACGATTTTCGCCAGTCGCCGGGTTATAACAATAGAGCTGGTTGGAGAGAATATCGACCCAATAGAGCACTTGGTTGGTTTCGTCCCAAATTGGCCCCTCGCCGACGAGGGCGCGGGCATCGACGAGAAGGGTGACAGCGGTTGACATGGTTTGGTTCTCCTTTGGATGGTGGGGAGTTGGATGGTTGGTTGGTTGGTTTGTTGGTGGGGGTAGGTTGTTAGTTATAGTGGATTATAGCTGGTAGGGGGTTGATCGGGCAACAGGGTTAAAACCCGTTGCTAACAATGAGAAGCGCCCGCAGGCGCTAGTAACTAGCGCCTGCGGGCGCTTCTCATTGTTAGCCGGCAGTTTCAACTGCCGGCTGCTATTTCCCCAAAAACACCCCATACAATCGCTTGGCATGGCCCACCGGATCGGCATAAAACGCTTCTGGCGTAATATCCAATGTCACCGCGCGCTGGGCCGGCTGCACCATGGGCTTGCTCTCGGCGAAACGGCGAATCGCTTCGGCATGGGGCTTGATCGAGCCATCCGGGCGGACAAGGCCGAAGAAGCGTTCGTGTTTGGCCTCGTTACAGGGCGGGCTATCCCACAGTGCGGGGATATAGTCGGCATAACACCAAAGCATCGCGCCGGTGGAGCCAACGGTCACCAGGTTCGGCAGCACGTCCTCGATATAGTGGGCAAAATCAATTTCTGATGCCATAAACTGCGTGCGCGGCTTGCCAAAGGCGGTCCACTCCCAGACGCTCGACGCCTTGCCCGGCGCTTCGGTGCAACCGCCAAATTCCTCGGCCAGGGTCGGTTTACCCCCCGCCAGCGCCGAGGTAAGCGCGCAAATATAGGGCACAAACCAGCTATCCAGCGGCCCCTGTGACCATTTGGTGTACATGGGATAACCGTGCATCACCGCCCAGTCGGTCTCGCCAAAGATGTCGTTGACACGCAGACCATTGTCCTGTTGCAGGCTGGCCGCGTGCAGCCCACAGGTGACAGGATGGTGGGGATCGATGCGTTTGATCAGCCCTGTCATTTCCTTGGCCCAGGCGCGCCCTTCGGCGGCATCCGCCGGCCAGGCAAAAAGATCCGGTTCATTGCCCAGATTCCACACCCCAATCGCCTTGTGATCCTTATAGGTACGCACCACCGTGTCGAGCAGCAGTCGCTCCGCATCGAGCAACAGGGGGTCGTTGAACTGGTTGCGGTAACCACAATCAACCACCTTGCCCCCGCTCACCAGTTGCGCCACACGCGGCGACATTGGTTGATCAGGCAGCAACATCCAGCCCGGCGCCCAGTTGGGACCACTCATGTGGCCGGTAAAGAAGGTCACATCCAGTTGCAAGCCCAGGTCCGCCGCGATATCGCAGACCGTACCCAGATCCGCCAGCGCTTTGGCGTTAACCGTGGTCGGCGTCGGCTGCCAATCCTCCCAGAAGAGAAAGATCCGCACCATGTTCATCCCCAGGCTGCGGATAATTCCAAACTCCTCCTTCACTTCGTCCGCGTCAAAGTTCTGCCACCAGCCCATCGCCTTGCGCCGCGGCCAATAATTCACCCCTAAAATAAACGGCTGTTCCGCCATAATCACCCCTCCTACCCCATCATTCACAATTGACAATTAACCATTCACCATTAACAATTATTCTAGCCCTTCCCCCACCAACTCGCAATTCTAACCACAGCAGTAAGGACGCATTATGCCCAAAATTCTGATCGCCGAATGCAAACAGGAAGTCTCCTCCTTCAATCCCGTCCCCAGCACGATTGTCGATTTTGAACAATCCTATGGTGCCGAAATCCTCGACTACCACCGCGGCCACCAGACCGAGATCGGCGGCGCGCTCACGGTCTTTGCCGGGCAGCCCCATCTCACCCTCGTGCCCACCTACAGCGCCCGGGCCATCACCTCCGCCGGCACGCTCACCGCCGAGAGCTTTGCGCAGATCGCCACCGCCTTTGCCGACATGGCGCGCCGCGCCGGCCCAGTTGATGGGGTCTATCTCTCGCTACACGGCGCCATGTCTGCCGTCGATGAACCAGATCCCGAAGGTCATCTGCTGGCCGAACTGCGCCAGATTGTCGGTGAAACAATCCCAATTGTCGCCTCCTTTGACCTGCATGGCGTGCTCACCACGCGCATCCTGCAACACTGTGATGCGATTGTCGCCTACCACACCTACCCCCATGTTGATTTCCACGAAACGGGCGTCCGCGCCGCCAACCTGCTGCTACAGATCATGCGGGGTGCGGTGAAACCGGTCACCGCCCGCGTTTACATCCCCGCCCTCGTGCGCGGGCCCGAGTTGGTGACGGCGACTGGCCTCTTTGGCAGCATGATCCGTGAGGCACAAACGTTGGAAGCCGATCCCAAAGGGCTTTCCGCCGGCCTCTTTATCGGCAATCCTTTTACCGATGTGCTTGATCTGGCCACCAACAGCTTTGTGGTGGCCGATGGCAATGTGGCGTGGGCAACGACGCAAGCCCAAGCCTTGGCCGAAAATTTTTGGGCCGTGCGCGAGCGCCTTTATCAACCCCTGGTTAGCCTGGAGGAGGCGATCAAACAAGCGACTGCCAACGTTGGCCAAGGCACCGCAGTGCTGGTCGACGCCGCCGACGCCACCAGTTCCGGCGCGTCGGGAGATAGCAATGCGATTTTGCGGGGCTTAATTGAGGCGGGTTATCCTGGCGCGGCCCTGCTCCCCATCGTCGACGCGCCCGCGGCCGCCGCGGCCTTTACAGCAGGCGTCGGTGCTGAAATTCAGGTAACCTTAGGTGGGCAACTTGACCCGCAGCGCTTTACACCCTTGGCGATCACCGCCAGGGTGCGTATGCTCGCCGACGGCCATTTTTTCAGCGAGCGCAGCCGGCTGCCCTGGTATGCGGGGAATAGCGCGCTCTTGCAAGTGGGCAAACACATCGTCATCGTCACCAGCCGCGCCGTCAGCCTCTATGACCGGTCACTCTTCTGGGCACACGGCCAGGAACCGCAGCGCTTTGACGCGGTCGTCGTCAAGTCGCCCTTCTGTGAGCATCACATGTTCGATGCCTATGCGAATCCACTGCTCAACATCGATGTCGACGGCTCGACCAGCGCCAACCTGCCGCGTCTCGGTCACACCGCCTGCCGCCGCCCGATCTTTCCGCTGGATGAGGGGGTTAGCTTTACGCCGCAGGTGGAGATTTATCGGAGGTAGTAGGTGACTAGGTGACTGGGTGACTGGGTGACTGGGTGACTTGCCACTTACCCAATCCCCTACTCTAAACGCGCACTCCCTCCCGCGGATTTGTCAGGAAGCGCCCTTTTCGGTATACTATGGGGGTAATCGGGGCGTAGCGCAGCTTGGTAGCGTGCTTCGTTCGGGACGAAGAGGCCGGAGGTTCAAATCCTCTCGCCCCGACTTAAATTGTAAAAGCCGACCGGTCTACCGCAATGCGGTAGACCGGTCGGCTTTTTTATTTCCACTCATCATGCGCCCCTATGATGAGGTGTGGCTGGACAAAAATCGACAGGCTACATTTTTTCAATCGCGGCTAGAATTAACAGGCGCTGTTCCGAAAGTCGCTCGTAAATAATTCGATAGCCATACTGCCGCCAGAGAAAGACATCGGGGTGGATTTCAAAGGTTTGGGGCAGTTGACCGCTCTCGGTCTGCTGCAATCGACCCATTGCTTCATATAATGGATGACGATGGCGCGCCAACTCCTTGACCAGGGTCAGGTAGATCGCTGGTATCTGCCAACGCCAACTCATGCCTTTGCCTCTACCAGTGCATCGATCTCTTCCAGTGTGTACATGAGGGGCGGGTTTTCCGCGAATTGACGCTTTGCCGCCCAGTAAGTGACCAATGCTTCGGCAATTTCCAGCCGACGTACAAGCGCGTCCCATTCACTGGGCGAAACCATTATGGCTGCCGGTTTACTCTGTCGCGCCAGGATGACTGGTCCGGCCTCTAACTTGGCTAATACTTGTGCTTGCTTGGTAGACATATCGCTAACCGGTACGATTTGTGGTACAGGTGACATAAGCTGCTTTCCTTCTATACTTGGCTCTATCACAAAGTAACCCTTTTCACACGGGGGAAAGGGTTACTTTGTGACAACCGCCGGTATACATAGAACGCACGCAAGGCCAAAGCAATCAACGGGCGTTGGTCTCTGCGTAAGTCTTGTTACAGTGATTCTGATGCACTGTTTGAAGCATATCATAAATTCACCTGGAGACCAAGCTGTCGGCTCTTGCGCAAGCCGTAGGTCCATCTGCTCGCATAGGTGGTATCCGCCAACGGGGAGCAGGTTGACCCTCCATCTCCTGTAGGGTGCGAAAGGCAGGGATGGCCCATAGGAGGATAAGGGCAAGGATAACGAATAACCAGAGCATAGGTGACTTCCTGCTGTGCTGTTGCTTGCCCTTGGGGGCAAACAACACGGGGTAATTGTCGTTGCGTGTGACAGTGGTGACTGTTCACGGTGAACTGTTAACAGTGGGATATTTCTTTTCAGGCTGCGGGGGTAGGGACTCCTACCCTCATGTAACCTCACCTCTTGGAAACCCCACCTGCCGTATCCTACTGGGTATGGGGGGGATGTGTGGCCGGGTGGTTGCTTGTGCTGCTGGTCAATGGTTGGCCTTGCATCTAACTCCGGCTTGCTTCGACTTCAGCAACAAGGCGATTAATATCTTCATCGGTCAAGCTGGCAAAGTGTTCCAGCAACATGCGGTGGATGAAAATGTAGCCGTCACCTACTTTGCGTAGGAAGATTCGTTCATAGCAATAGTCGAGAAAGCGGTTATAGTTCCAGGGAGTAAAATTCTTCCACCAGAGTACCACTCGCAAAACATAGTGTTTTGCAATAAAGTGACCACCACAACTTAACCCACCTAGAATACCGAAAAGCACCCCCCAATTTAGTCCCCAGGCTACTACTCCCATTCCAAGCCATGAAATTTGTGCGACAAAAAGTCCATAAATTAAGCTTGCAGTCAATGAGTACCGTATAGATAATTTAATACTTCGATTTGACGTTTGTGTATCTCTCAAGAATAGTATATCTGTCCGTTTTGCGCTTGTTTCAAAGAGTACCCCACTAATCAAGCCACCGATTAATCCACAAGGCAACAAATACTTTATTTCACGAAATAGCTTGCCCCAAAATCCCAGGTCGATACCAAAAATTAGTCCAATACCTAGTTCATTCAGTAACCTGTTAAGCAACCAAAAAATCAGCGTAACTAGCAGGCCGAAGTATAAGTTATCTTTCATTCTGTGCCACGACCAGCCTAGATTTTTTGTAGGTTCAATTTGCCTAAATGCTGCAAGAAGCCCACCGCTCAACCCGAAAACAAAACCGACAAGTAGTGCAGCAGACCGACCGGATACTAGCAAAAAAAATAGTCCGGTAAGCAGACCCCAAAAAAGTGTGGCCCAGAGACTACTTGTTAGATTCCTTTTTAATACGGTTGGGTGTTCGATAGGGTCAATTTCTCTAAAATTACCACTAAAGCCATCAATCAGCCCGACAATTAGTCCAACAATTAATCCAGTACTTAGCCCATTATTCAATCCGCTAAAGAGACCGGCTTCAAGCGGATAAGGTTCTGGTCCAAGAAAACTTAGTTCAAGTGGCCCACCAAACATCTCAACACCAAGCCCAACGAACAAACCGACAAACAGCCCAACTATTAGTCCATATATTAAGCCATATATAGGTCCTGCAAGTACCATAATTATAGGGGTTAGACCAATTTTATGTCCTGATGGTTGCATCCAGTTAGGTTGCATTCGTTCAATTAAGAAGATAGACTGGCCTGATTGTAAAAGACGAGTAGCCAACCACTGCAACCAGTAGATAGCTTTGATAAATGAATAATTCGCAGTAGTTCCTCGACGCAAAAACATACGTTGAATATAAGTGTTGAATAGGTAGTAACGTCGATTTTGCGTCCTATCAGTCAAGTAGAACTGAGATAGTGTAGTATCCGAATAAACAAAGCTTAGGATACCTAGCATAAGTGGGGATTGTGCAAGCCGTTGAAGTTCTATATCCTTTGCAAGGACAGTATGAATTGTAGATAACTGAGGACTAATATCTGTTAAGTAACTGCCCATCTGTTCGATAGTAAGCGGTTGTACTAGGACCGCCCCTTGTAAAAGTATTCGAGTAGACAAGTCACTATACTCAACGGACCGACTACACACTGCTATTGGCACAAGGTGGTCTTGCCGGAACTGATTGATTGCCTTTACACAATCTTCACGATTCTCCTGCCGTACCTCGTCTAAGCCATCCAACAAAGGCAACAACTCATCGTCTGCCATCCACCGCTGTGCTACCTTCTTAGGAATGTTGTACTTGGTACGAAGTTCCTCTACCAACCACTCTGCTAATGACAGTCTCTTCTCTGCCCATGATGATAGGTTGAAAACAACTGGTGTAGGGTAGGTTGGGTCGGACTCCGCCCGTTTCAGCAATTCGTCCGCCAACTCAAGCAGCATTGTCGTCTTGCCACTCCCTGGCTCACCCAAGATAAGTAGTAGCCCACCCATCTGGTCAAAGACATTGATGATAGGCGTGCCGGGGGGTATTTCATAGTTAGGCTTTCCCGGCTGCTGAAGTATCAAATCCCAAGGCCGGTTTTCAACGGCCTTGGGCTGTTCGGTGAGGTTGAGGCGGATGAGGACTTCATTGTAGAGCGATGACTTGAGCACGCCATCTATCCAGAACTTGCGCACCAACTGGCGCATGACGGCATGGTTGCGTTGGTTCTTTGCGTCTTTGGGGTCCAGCCGTTGGCTGATGACTGTGCGATTATCGACAATGTTACCGTCACCAGTAACGATTGTGGTACCTTTTGCGTCGCCCGCTATCGCCACTCCTCGCTCACCGGCCCGTACGGAAGTGATGTCCTTGCCGACAATCACATCGCTGGCACCGTCGCCAATATGCGCTTCGATGTGGTCGTTGCTGGATGGGTTCAATGGGTGCTGCTCATCCGACATGGCGGCATGGACTCCGTGTATCAGGAAGCGAATGGGTTGAAACTGGTGCAGGTAACGTTGACTGCCATTATGTTACCGCACGGTCGCACGGTTGACCAGAAATGATGAGGAAAATCTATCGAATAATGGTGCATCACCGCTAACCAGCAGTGGCACCCTTTGGGATGCCACTGCTGGTTAGCGGTGATGGTGGGCATGTTGCCTGTGATAGGCAGGGGCTACCCAACAGGTGATGAAGCGACTACCTTCACAGGGTAGGGTATGGATTGATTCATCTACTCTGTCGGGTAGTTGGTCCATCTATCACACTGGAGACCATCTATAACCGCACAGAACAAACCAGAACGCACGTTCTATTTGATTTTGACCCAAGTATACTACTACCGCAACACAGACGACCCTGAGGCCGTCTGTGCTTGTCAGGAATGATGCTATTATGCTGGCTCTGTTACCTGCTCATCCTCACCCAGGTCTGCAAGTATCTCCTCAAACTGTGCAAGTGCTGTACGCAGGTCTTCGACAATTTCGGCGGCGATGACATCGGGGTCGGGCAGGTTGTTAGTATCTTCTAAGCTTTCATCCCGCAACCAGAAAATATCAAGGTTAACCTTATCCCGTGCCGCCAACTCATCATAAGTGTAACAGCGCCAACGGCCATCGGGATTAGCTTCGGACCAAGTCGGAGTCCGCTCGTGACGGTTGGCTGGATTGTAGCAGTGGACAAACTCGGTCAAGTCGCCACGGGTGAGCGGGTTGACCTTCAGGGTAAAGTGGCCGTTGGTGCGTAGGTCGTAAATCCAGAGCGCTTTGGTTTGCGCCGCTTCGCCACCGGTCTTGCGGTCGAAAAAGAGGACGTTGGCCTTGACCCCTTGGGCGTAGAAGATACCAGTGGGCAGACGCAAGAGCGTATGCACATCACACTCTTGTAGCAACTTACGGCGCACGGTTTCACCAGCACCGCCTTCAAAGAGCACGTTATCGGGCACAACAACAGCAGCTTTGCCGTGGACCTTGGTAATGGTCTTGATGTGCTGGACAAAGTTGAGTTGTTTGTTGCTGGTCGATGCCCAAAAGTCATCACGGACAATCGTTTCGGCTTCCCGTTTTAGTTCGCCTTCGTCGGTGACATAGGTGACGCTGCTCTTTTTGCCAAAGGGTGGATTGGTCAACACCATGTCAAAGCGGTCGCCGGGGTCTGCGGCCAAGCTGTCATCGACACGAATCGGGCTGACGGTGCTGTCTTGGCCGATGCCGTGCAGGTAGAGGTTCATCACGCAGAGACGGGCCGCGCCTTCGACAATCTCCCAGCCATGCAGGGCTTCACCATTGAGATGCTGCCACCCTTCACGGGTTAGTTGTTGCTGGTGGTGCTGGCGGATGTAATCATAAGCAGCCAACAAAAAGCCACCGGTGCCACAGGCCGGGTCACAAATGGTGGTCTCCGGCTTGGGCTGCATGACATCGACAATCGCCTGAATGAGCGGGCGGGGGGTGAAGTACTGACCTGCCCCTGACTTAGTATCCTGGGCGTTCTTCTCAAGCAAGCCCTCATAGATGTCGGCCTTGATGTCAATATCAAGTCCAACCCAGGTCTCACCGTTGATAAGTTCCAGTAACCGGCGCAACTTGGCCGGTTCTTGGATTTTGTTCTGCGCTTTGCGGAAGATGGTAGGGATGAGACCGGCCCCCTTGCCCAACTCAGTGAGAAGGTGGCGGTAGTGGGACTCTAGCGCCTCACCGGACTTGCTCATGAGGCTCTGCCAATTGAGGTCAGCGGGAATGACGCTTGCCTTGCCAAGGTATTGCGTATTCTCGTCATCCATCTTGAGGAAGAGCAGATAGGTGAGTTGTTCAACATAGTCGCCATAGGAGACGCCATCATCCCGCAGGACGTTGCAGTAGTTCCAGAGGCGTTGGACGATAGTGGCGGATTGATTGGTCATTTTCGGAATGCTGGAATGTCAACCGGCAAGCCTACACGCATAACGAAGCGCGCAAATGCCTGGGCTAAATGTTCTCGATAGGGTGGAAGTAGTCGGAGACGCAGTGAGTTTTGCTGTGATAGCTGAAATATATAGTCAAACGGTAATCCAAATACCTGACGGAAATTCACTATCCGTATGGAGTTTTCAAACGCTGGCAAGTCACAATGTGCCAGCATGTGAAGTCCTGGCACATTTCCACGTCGAATTTCTTCTTTACCTTTGATGGTCCGGAAAAAATCATTACGCTGTTCAAATTCCTCAATTGGCCAATGGGGGCAGACTAATACCGTTTCTAATTTATCGTGCGTCAGGTCACAGGATTGGCTTAGAATTAAAACATCATAGGTTTTGGCGTTCGCTTGTAGCGCAAAACTCGCAGCATTGGCAATGGTGGGAGTGAAGGTTTGCTCTAATACCTGACAGGAAAAGAAAAAGTCGCCTTGCTCCAACGTATCGTCGTCAACTACTGTGTACCAGGGATAATTGAAAGCCATAAATACCTATCAGATATTGTCAAAATCCGTCATGACATCATCAAGACAGATAAGGGGATTTGCTCGTCCTTGATTTTGAACTTGCACAGTCACGACCTGTTGTTGCTTAGGGGGCATCAATGTAAACACCTCATGTTCAACATCAACCGGTATTGTTTCATGCGTTGTTGACCAACTATGCAACTCAACGGCTAACTCTTCCACCTGCTGCTGAACCTTATGGGCACTAACAGATATACCGCTAGAAACTGAAAAAGCCGATGGCTTATTCGCATAGATGGCTTGTTCTTCTATAGCAAACCTTGATTGTGGCCAGAAATAACGTGACCACTGGATTGAAGAACCAATCATTGATTGTAAATCCACTTCGGCATGATGAGTTAAAGCAAGTGTACTCACGAAGTAACCTCCTTAAACAATTTACGCAAATCGGGAGTGATACATGATTCAAATGCTTCCTCAATCCGGTTATGAGCCTGCTCAACCCATATGCGCGCTGTATCAACCGTTAGTTCAATGGCGTCTGTTGTTACAAAATCAAAATCAAGAATGAAACTAGAGACTCTAGGGCTTTCACTAGGTGTAGACGCTAGCGTTAACAATAACAAGCCGTTATCCTCTACATATGGCAATTCCATACGCAAAAAAAGTGAGCGAAATGGTGTAGAAATAGAATCTGGCAGGCAAGGTTGAACATTAAAATATTTTGAAAAATCATAATTTGTTTCGGGTATCACAATTCGGTTGATATAACGCAGACCGATTCGGTTGAACCCAGCAGGCTTCGCTACATTCTGATAAACAGACAGTGTGTCGAAAATTGTTGGTTTGAACTCAGCCCAATGTGGATAGGGTGCCAAATGATTGATGACTAGCAGATTCGGTCCTACTTGTACCATTGCAGCTTCATCATCACGCACAAATTGCATCCGAGTGGTTGTGCCCTGAATACGTTGGTTAAACTGCGTATCCCCAGCTTCCATTGCAAATTCAACGACTTTTGTCTGTCGTTTCTGCGGGAATTTAGCTTGAATGTCCTGATAAATAAGCCCTGGTATCGTCCAGTCCCATTCATCTTCGACAAACTGAAACTCACATAACGCCTCAACAAGTGGCGGATTTTGGTAAACTCGACTCACACGTCTTCATCCTTGATGCAAAATTTAGATGGTTACTCTCAATAAGTATAGTGAATATAATCTTGATTGGCAACCCCATCTGTCACGCAGGTCGCAATACGCAAAGTGGCGCTTGATGATACAGACGCTACAATGGCAGCTTGACCTGCACCGGCTCACCGTTCTTGGCGGCTTGAATCCGTTCCAACAATACTGACGCCGGTTCGTCATTCGGGTCTTGCGGCACAAGCTGTCCTGCAAAGGCCCGCTTGAGGATGGACTGACGCAGCCGGTTGGCACGGGCAAGGTCGGTCGTGATGGTCTTCTCAAGGTTGTCTATAAGAGAGATGCGGCGTTCCACTTCTGTAATGATACGAACTTGTTCGCTAAGGGGTGGAATGGGAACAGGTAAACTACGCAAATTTGTACTATTGATTGACGCTAGATTCGTTGTTTGGCTAGCTTGTTTCCAAAAATGGTCACGCGCATAAGTCAATTGGCGCACAAAATTCACCCACTTTGGGTCAACCGCGGAAGTGTATAATCGGGCTGCAAATACATGATTTTGGTGAATACAGTCTTTAATGTCACCTAACCAAATCGCGCCTCGACCGAGTTTATCCCTATCTCCACCCTCATTGAACAAAATGTCATAAGGTTTTAAGCGATACCGTTCAATTTCATTAGTGAGAATTTCAATCGTTTTTATTTCAGACAAATCTAGGTATCCATCTTGGACGTTTGCAACACGCAGATACGGTAATGAAACAACATATTGGTTATTGAATTTTCTACCCTTGGCAACACCAGTACGAACCTGTGCAATAATATCTAGTGATGCCCAACACCACCCCTCCGGCAACTCCGACAGTTCACTCATATCCGGCGCAACTGGCTCCTGGTACTTCTTCTTGGGGTTCTCTACTTCCCACTTGAGGCGGCGCTCGGCTAGAATCCGTTCCAAAAGCACAGAGGCCGGTTCATAGGGCCGGCCTTCGGCTTGGGCAAGGGCTGCCTCTGTCGGCACGAGACGCCCTTCACATGCTGCCTTGAGTACAGCGGCCCGGTAGCGCTTCAGGTTGGCCTGTGACCGCTTTAAGGCGGTCACAGCCGCATCGAGCCGGGTGAACTGGGTCTCGATGGCTTCAACGATGCGGTGTTGTTCGTTGGGGGGAGGATGTGGAATAGGGTAATCAGTCAGAAAGTCAGTCGGTACACGTAGCTGCCCAGCAGTGCCAGAGAAATTAGCTTTTGCATCTGCTCTAAAGCTAGATTGGCGAATATAGTAGAATATCCATTTTGGCGAAATGTGCTCTTTGGGCGATAAAACATGAAACTCGGTTGACCCAAAGCCTACGCCATTTACAAGGTCTGTAGCAATCGTTGCTTTGCCGTTCTCCATACTTGGTGTAATCTTAGCAAACAAAACATCATTATTTTCAAATGGCGTAAAGCCTTTACGGACTGTGCCAAGTTTACGTATTTCGGGCTGTGCAATTGTGCCAGTGATGGCGTCTACAGCGGCCATAGGCAAGAACGTAACTTCTAAATTATCCGGTAAATTCCTTAGTTCTGGATTACGATAATTTATCCTACACAACTTACTTAATGTAGACCATACCCAACCCTCAGGCAACGTCTGCCCATTCAACCGTGCTGTCATTCAACCACCACCAATGCCTCATTCATCTGTTCAATCAACTTCAGCCATTCTTTACCCAACACCCGCATCGCACCGATTGGACCACCCCGGTTAAAAAACTCACCATGATTAAGGTCAGCCGGTTGGACGGTCAGATTTAACCCTATCTGTTCGGCAATCCGGTCAAGCCACCAGCGTTGGTCAGGGGTGAAGATGATACCATTTTTCTGCTGGTCTTCCAACCACTGGGTATAACGTTGCTGCACCCGGTCTGCATAGGGCACAAGCTCATCTTCCATGCGCAAGGCCCGCCGCACGAGGGAAATCAGGTCGGTCAAAAGGCGTTGGGTGCCAACGCCTTTTACCTTGTCCCGTTCCAACTGGGCATATGCCTGCCAAAGCCGTTCCGTGGTCCAGCTATGGGGTGGCTGGGCAATGGCCTCTTGTAGCTTTTTCAGTTGGTCGTTGGTCAGGGTGCGCAGCGAATAGGGGCGACTGTAGAGCAGTTGCAAGGCGGTAATCTGGTCAATGTGCTCCTCAATAAACATCTCAAAGCTATCGACCGTGCTGCGGGCACGGTCGGTCGCAGCCGGGTCGTAACCCGCTTCCTTGAGCACATCAATCGTAACGGTGTCAATGATTTGTTCCTTGCGCTGCTGTAGCTCTAGCAGTGTGGTGCGCAGGTCGGGGTTATCACCCAACAGGTTGGCCGCCCTCTGCATCACGGACTCCGCCGCTTTGGCAATCTGGTCAGGGGTGGGGTCAACGGTGCCAAAGGTCTGGGCGGCTACCTCCCGATGGTAGTCAGGGTCGATGGCATTCAACAGAGTGTGGCTGATGTCTTGCACACTCATGCCACCCGCTTTGGCCGCAACCGTGTAACGGTCAGCCTCGGTCAACGTGCGGTCTAGGGTTGCCAGCCGACCTGATAACGAGGAGAGCGTGTCAGCGTCGTAGATACCCTTTGCCACATCATCAAGCAGGCTCTTAAAGCTTTGGGTCCGCTTGCGTTCTAAAGATTGGGTGTCAAACTTCGGTTTATCTGTCACCCCCACGGCATCGACAATCACAAAGCGCTCTTTGCGACCGGCATCACTGCTGACAATCTGGAGGTCATTGTCACTGATAACCCTGGTCCCCCGGCCAATCATCTGTTCATAGAGCAGGCGTGACTTCACATCGCGCATAAAGAGCAGCACTTCGAGCGGTTTAATGTCGGTACCCGTGGCAATCATATCGACGGTCACAGCAATGCGGGGATGGTAGCTGTTGCGGAACTCGGCAATCAACTCCTCCGGCTGTTTGCCGCTGACCTTGTAGGTTATCTTCTGGCAAAAGTCATTGCCCTTGCCAAACTCCTCCCGTACAATCCCGACGATGGTCTCGGCATGGGAGTCATCCTTGGCAAAGATAAGCGTCTTGGGCACAATCGTGCGGCCAGGGGTAATTTCGGTAAAGAGGCGGTCTCGGAAGGTGCGGATAACCGTCCGTATCTGGTCCGGCGTCACCACCTCTCGGTCCAGTTGTTTGGCGCTATAGGTCAACTCCTCATCCAGTTCCTCCCAGCGCTCTTTGCGGGTCTTCTGGTCACGGTGGGCTACCACATAGCCGGGTTCAATCGTGCCCCCCGCCTCCGTTACTTGCGTGCGAATGCGGTAGACTTCGCCATCCACATTCACGCCATCGGCCACCGCCCGTTGGCGTGAATACTCCATGACCAAGTTCTTGTTAAAAAAGCCAAGGGTCTGCTTGGAAGGGGTAGCGGTGAGGCCAATCAGGAAGGCGTCAAAGTACTCCAACACCTGCCGCCATAGGTTGTAGATGCTGCGGTGACACTCATCAGTGACGATAAAGTCATAGTACTCAATCGGAAAGGTGGGGTTATAGACCACATCCTTGGGTGACTGCACGGCTAACGCATCTTCCATCGCCCAGGCGGAGCGCTCTTCCAACGCAGGGTCATAACTTTCATCACCGCGCAACATCGAGTAGAGGCGCTGAATCGTGGTGATATGCACCCGGCTCACGTCATCGAGCACGTTGGACTGTAGATGTTGGACGTTGTACAGTTCGGTGAACTTGCGGCCATCATCGGGGGTATCAAATTGCTGGAACTCCTTGAAGGTCTGTTTACCCAGGTTGCCCCGGTCCACCAGAAAGAGCACCCGCTTGGCACCGCAATGTTTGATGAGGCGATAGACAAAGTTTACAGCGGTAAAGGTCTTGCCGCTACCCGTCGCCATCTGTATCAATGCCCGTGGCCGGTTCTCCGCAAAGGATTGCTCCAGGTTGGTGATGGCATCAATCTGCGGCTTCCACAGTGCAGCAGTCAACAAGGGTGGCATCTGGCGTAGCCGACTGCGCAGCGTCTCCGGTTGTTCGGCCCATGTGGCCAATGTCTGCGGTTGGTGAAAGGCAAAGAGGTTGCGACTCCGTGGGTCGGGGTCACGGAAGTCAGTGAAGATGGTCTCAATGCCGGTGCTTTCATAGAGGTAGGGCAGTGGGTTATGCCACGGCTTCATCTTGTCGGGGAGTCCGGCACTGTAACTCATTGACTGGTGGGTAATGCCGCTCAAGGTCGTGCCCTCCGCCTTAGCTTCGAGCACGCCAATCGCTCTGCGGTCTACAAAGAGGAGATAATCGGCATAGCCAGTCTTGAGCGGGAATTCACGCACAGCGACCCCTTTAGCCGCACCAAGGTTCATCTGCTTGTAATCTTGCACCGCCCAACCGGCCTCTTGCAACATACGGTCAATATTCTGTCGGGCACGTTCTTCGGGCGTCTTTGCCATAGCACAACACTCTCTTGGTTAGGGGCAGCAATGGTGATGCGATGAACGGGTACGGTCCACGTCAGCACGGGTTTGGTGATACGTTTATGGCGCTGGCGGCTGACACAGGTTGGCTACCTTGGGTAGGTAGCCGGTAGGGATGGATAAGTGACACAGGCTGTTGGCCTGTGTCACGGCTAAACCCACAGGGTTCAGGCTAGCGGGGTCGGGTACTTGGCGACAATCTCCGCTATCCTTACACAATGCCTACGACAAAAGGATAAACCAAGGTGACACCATACGTCAAGTCGGTTGGGCGGGTAAAGCCGCGCCGGGGCAGCGATGATCTACCTGGCATCGCTGCAAGTCGCACCGGCATTACTGTTTTTCAACGGGTGGGAGCTGAATCGGGATCGGTCGGCGAAACAGGTTGAGGGGCAAGCGGGACGGATCGCGGAGGAGCGTGAGGATTAAGGCAGATTTGCCCGTCGATAAAATGTCGACAGATCGCCGAAAATAGGGGTAAGAGAACGGTAGCTGATCCAGCAACTTGCGTTTCGCTGGATCAGCTACCGTTATTTGGTGTTATGGCAAAAGTGCATCCCAACTGGCTTCGTCATAGCCCAAAGCCGCCGCCGCGTCCTGCTGCTCGGCCGTTAACTCGGCCCAGGGTTGGGTTGCGCTCTCTGGCTCGTCGGTTGTCCCATCCCATGATGCGCCATCCCAGCCCAAGAGACCCCAGAGCCGCATCTCGCTATACTTAAGATCTTCCCAGGCAAACTCTGCCCAGAATTCGTCAACTTCACCTTCTGGCTCGCGCGCTTGCATATCGGCCCAACTGGCTTCGTCATAGCCCAAAGCCGCCGCCGCTTCCTGCTCTTCGGTGGTTAGCTCCTCCCAAAGGGTTGTCTCACTGACCGGAATGGCCGCGGGATCATCACCAGCCCAAATCACCTCGTCCCAGCCCAAGAGACCCCAGAGCCGCATCTCACTATATTTAAGATCGGCCCATTCCTGCGCGACCCAGAATTCGTCAACTTCACCTTCTGGCACGCGCGCTTGCATATCGGCCCAACTGGCTTCGTCATAGCCCAAAGCCGCCGCTGCTTCCTGCTCCTCGGTGGTTAGCTCAGCCCAAGGGGTTGTCTCACTAACCGGGATGGCTGCGGGATCATCACCAGCCCAAATCGTTTCATCCCAGCCGAGAACATTCCAAGCACCCTGTTCTTCCTCGGTTAGTTCATCCCACTTCTCGACGGCAACCCAGTAATCATCCACGCTTGCGGTGAGCAGCGACGCGTCGATGATCTCGATCGTGGTCGTAAAGACGGTTTGATCCGCGTTGTGTTGCTCGTGGATCACGCCGCGGGCCCCCATGTAATCGCCGGTACCGCCCACAATCGGCATTTGGATCGCAGTATCAGCCCCCAGATCCGGTTCCGTGCCCGCGACGGTGATGGTGCCCTCAGCGAAATGGTAGGTCCACACACACTCACTCAGCTTTGCTTCAGCATCGGTCACAATGCAGAAGCCACTCGACTTACCACTTTCTGCGCCCTCTACATCGATCAATGAACCAGTAAACGCAGTGATATCGCCTTGCGAGACCCCTTCATCACCCAGGTCAATCGTGGTCTGCTGTTCCGGACTGATCTGTTCGATAATCACCAGTGATGTGGTACCGCTGCTTGTATCGTCAATATCCTGCGCAAGTCCAGCGCCTGGCGCAATGAGCAGCGCTGCAAGCAGCGTGCCACCAAATGTCAAACCCAATCTCATAGAGAAATTCTCCTTACTTAGTCAGTGGTTTAATGGTTAGCGAGAGGCTGGCTGTCGTGGGATTATAGGGTAAAAGCGCGTGTCTTACATCCGCTGACCTGCCTATATTTCGCGCGGGTCAATGCCAATTTCGTTTATGGTCTGGAGTTGCGGGTGCTCGATGAGTGCTGGAGTCAGCTTATGGGCAAGCCGAAGTAGTCTAGCAGAGGATGAGCTAGTACAGTGTTACCTAATAGACAAAGCAAATAGAGTTGACATAAAGCGGGCTGTGCATCAGGGGATGCACAGTACACGATTGTGCCACGTTTAGTTGTGTTATCTATAAGTTCTGCTGGTTTAGAATCGGTTTCAGTCACGGAGTGACGACTGATGGTAGCCGAGGGTTTTAACCCTCGGATCCAATGGACCCCAGCCTGAAAAGGCTGGGCTACCATCAGTCGCCACTCCGTGGCTAATTTATCAAAACTTCGGTAACGCTGTACTAGTTGCTGTTGCAAAAGGGCCTTATCACCGCCAAGGGCGCGAAGAGCGCAAAGTTTCGCAAAGGATTTTCGCTGGCGAAACTTTGCGCTCTTCGCGCCCTTGGCGGTAGAAATTGCGTTTCCCAACACAAACGAGCTAGGGCAAGCTAAGGCAAAAGCCGAAGCGTTTAAATTGGCATAGCTTGAAGTGGCGCGCTCGTCAAACCGAGAAAAACCTTGAGCCAGTGTAAAGGATGACGACAATAACAAGAATAATGAGATGCTCTATACCCATAATATCCCTTTCAAAACTGAGATGGTGGGGGATATACACTCGGCGCTGTCATCATTTAACATTTTTACTCGTGTAGAAAATGTTAAATGATGACAGCGCCGAGTATAGTAGGGGGAAGAGGTAGTATCAAGTATAGTAGAATCGCTTGGGTACACATCCGCAGATTAGGGGATCGTAGATAGTACCTTGGTACTACCCAGTAGATTGTATGTTAGGCTGATTAGTAGGAGTGATTACGCCCACCCTTGAAAGGGGTGGGCTTCTACAACTTCGTCTACTTAAGTAGCGCTGATGCTCGCTAACTGCTGGTTTGCGGTTGGTGCCTGCGCCCGCCGCATAAACGAGCTTGCAACTGGTTAGATCAACAGCCCGTTGCCCGACCAAGTAATGATGTAACAGAGGAGCTTGCGCTTGTGGAGGTAACGAAGATAATGTGGAAAAAACCAATAAAAAAAGTCAGTCACAGCGTTCCCCCGAGGCGGTTTTACCCGCACGCTGTAACTGACTGATCACAGTATACAACACCTTTTGGCCCTACGCAAATTGGCGTAACGCAAAATTCATTTAATTATCTGGTTAGACGATTTTATACGGTCACACTTTGCCGAGCACGAATGGCAGGATAGCATGCGCAAGCTGGCGGGCAGCCCTTCCCCTATCGTCGCTGGCTTTTTTGGTGGCATGGCTGGTTGCGCCATGATTGGGCAATCGGTGATCAACGTCAAATCGGGTGGGCGCGGGCGGCTCTCCACCCTCTTTGCCGGCAGCTTTCTGCTCTTTCTAATCCTGGTCCTCGGTGACCTCGTGCACCAGATCCCGATGGCGGCCTTGGTCGCGGTGATGATCATGGTCTCAATCGGCACCTTTAGCTGGTCGTCGGTAAAGAAGCTAACCACCTATCCCAAAAGTCTAGCTTGGTCATGATCGTGACCGTTGTGGTTGTCGTGTTCACCCATAACCTGGCCCAAGGCGTAGGAGTGGGGTTTTGATGAGCGCGCTCTTCTTTGCACGCAAAGTTTCGCGGCTGTTGGCGGTCGAATCGGTGCTTAATGCCGAGGGCAATCAGCGCGACTACAAGGTCTATGGTCAAGTCTTCTTTGCTTCTGCCGACCAATTTAGTGCCGGCTTTGACTGCAAAGAGATGATCGAACGCGTCGTCATTGATGTCAGCCAGGCCCATTTCTGGGATCTGACGGCTGTTGGCGCGCTGGACAAAGTCGTACTCAAATTCCGGCGCGAAGGCACCACGGTTGATTTGGTGGGGATGAACAAAGCCAGCGCCACGATTGTGGATCAGCTGGCGATCTATGATTCGCATATTCGCACGCTGATCATCGGTAGCACAACCAGCAATATGTTACGCTCCTGTCCGGTACCGGTGTTGATGTTTCGTTAAGTTCGCTACTGACCATGACCGACCACGGCGGCCTGGTCAGTCAGCATAACCGTTTGAGGGTAGCGATCACATGGACTAACCCATGGCACGCGCTGTTAAGGAACAATGATTATATTAGACCGCAAAGTTTCCTGTCGCAGCCCATGACAAGTTGTGCGTTTAACAACTAACCCCGCCCGCGCCCCAGGGCGGTTGCCTACCAGGTGCGCTCCCCTGCTAAAGGAGGGAACGGTTGACGAGAGCACCGTCCCTCCCCTTACCAGGGGGAGGAACGGTGCTTGCAAGGGTAGGTTTTTGCTCGTAACCACGCAGAGCGTGGTTATGAAAGGGGGACGCTCCGCGTCCCCCAGAGGCGCAGAGCGCCAAAGCGGCATTCCGCCGGAGCGGGTGCCCATTGGGCGCGGAACGAGCCTACCTCTGGTAGTAGAAAAACCTACTCCTGCAAGGAGGTTAGGAGGGGGTCAGTCGTTACTTATGAATTTAATATAATCCTCGTTCCTAATAGAGAAAGCAGAGAAACATGGCACAACTGTGTACTGCGTATCCCCTGATGCGCAGTACACAGTTGTGCCAACTCTACATGTTTTCTCTATAAGTAGAACGACTAAATAAGGCGGCCAGTTTGCGCGCGGCGTGCCAGCGACCCCGGCGGCCGAATCTGGTTATTTGCGCATAGAGTGAATTAGCCCACAGTCGCCAGCGCTGCGCCGCGGCCAAGCCGGCGATCAGCTTCATCTCCTCGTCAGCCAAGCTAAAATCAAAAATGTCCCAGTTGCTCTCCCGGTGTTGGGCACGGCCGGCTTTGGGAATGGTCGCCACCCCCTGTTGCACCAGCCAGCGCAAGGCCACTTGCGCCGGCGATTTGCCATGGGTTGCGCCGATCTCATTGAGGATAGCATCATCTTTAAGTAACCCCTTGGCCAAGGGGCTATAGGCAACCAGCAAATAATCTTGTGCGTTGGCTTGCGCCACTAGCGCCGTTTGTGGCTTATAGGGATGATACTCCACCTGATTTGAAAAAATCGGGGCATGGCGCATTGCCTCAGTCACGAGGGCAGGCGAAAAGTTGCTGACGCCAATCTGCCGGATCAATCCCTGCGCTTGCAAGGTTTGCATCGCCGCTAAAGTCTGCGCCAGCGGAAAGGTGGGGTTGGGCCA
Organism: Caldilineaceae bacterium; assembly: GCA_022842065.1. The sequence continues at coordinate 39,153 of JALHQH010000005.1, read as the reverse complement.
ATGGATCAGCAGCAGATCAATGTAATCGGTCGCTAGTTTTTGCAGGCTTTCCTGGGTCGAGGCAATGACCTGGTCATAAGCCAAATTTTGCCGATAGAGTTTCGTGACGAGAAAGATGTCGCTGCGCGCAACGCCGGCTTGTTTGATACCATGGCCCACTTCAGCCTCATTTTGATAGGCCTGTGCTGTGTCCAGATGGCGGTAGCCAACCGCCAGGGCATGGGCAACAGCCTGCACACAGGGGTTGCCCCGTAGTTGCCAAGTGCCAAAACCCAACGCGGGGACAGCCTCACCTTGTATCATTATATCCATTATTTTATCCTTTACTCATCAACAAACTGCAACCAGTGTGTGCGAGGGGCAAAGAACGAGAACGGGCAGCGAAAGGGGTTGCGTAACGACTTCCAGCACCGGCATCGCTAGTGGGTGAGGGCGGTAAAGAATGCAAGACCTAGCAGAGCTTCACTTAACGCGCAATAAACACATTTTACAATGGCCATGCCTGCATTTTGATCCAGACATTTCGGGTGTACCCATCCGGACCTACGCAAGCGACGCATGGTTATCAAACCACAAAACGTTGCCGCGTATCGTAATCATTTACATAATTACACCAACTTAAATCATTCAAGCGTTGCGCAGGGACATGCGCCCAATGAATCCCGGTGGCAAGACCAATCCAACACCAGCGCAAAACTGCAAGTATTCTGTAAGTTACAGTTTGTCATTTCCTCGTTATAGTATGCAGCGTCAGCTACGTCAAAGCACGTAGTCGCTTCCATCAAATACCTCGGTTATGTTTCCGCTTGTGCAGCGTTCGCGCCGGCAAGGCATTGCCGACTAAGGGCAGATCAGCGATTACGCTTTATCACAAAATTTAATAACGCAGCAGGTGCGGCGCACAGCCCAGCGCGCAGTGGCGTGTATAGCCCCCCTATTCAAGAGCACCACCTGCGTGAGGGCGGTGCAGACGGTGCAATGCGCAACGTCAAAATGTAAACGTGTAATGGGTTATAAGGAGTCATTTATGGTACGGTTCTCCAAGTTTGTCATTGGTCTACCTCTCATCGTCGTCATCGCCGCAGTCCTGCTTTTCACGGCCCCCGTCCGGGCTACCATTGTGCAAGGAGCGTTGACAGTCAAGGGGCAAGATGAGCCAATCCCGACCGAGACGCCAACCCCAACCGAAACGGCAACCGCAACCCCAACCGAAACGGCAACCGCAACCCCAACCGCAATCGAGACGCCAACCCCAACCGAAACGCCGGCCACAGCGGAGACGCCAACCGCAACCGCGACCCCAACCGCAGCCGCAACGGCAACGCCAGGCATCACCGAGTTGCTGGTATTTGACTTAAACCGTGCGATTACGACCAGAGATCGGGGTTTTCCCAGGGATGACCCGCCCATGCCTTCGGCCAATGGCAACTGGACAGCGCCGGTCAATTTTGCCGAAGGGACCCTCTACTTTCGCGCCGAGGTGCGCAGCCAGCCCCAAGTGCAGAATATGCGCTTACAATTTTGCGTGTGGCAAGATAATTTTGCGCAAGAAGCCTGCGGGATCTTGCGCAATGTTAGTGGTGCCACCGGGACAGTGGTCACCTGGAGTACCACCATCGCCAACATGGCTAAAGTATACGGCACCGTAGATTGGACAAGGCCGCGCCAACGGTATGCGATGTCCGTCAAGAATGCCGCAAACCTGCCGATCAGCGATTTTAATGCGTGGAACTGGAATGGGGAAGATCCCGCCCTCTGGTATCCACTCGACATGCGTTTTACTGTGGTGGTGGTCGCCAAAGGGGCAACCTTTAGCGGGTGGGGCAATTATGGCGGCACCGCGCCCGTGTCCACCAGAACACCGACCGTCACCAGAACACCAACGAATACGGCGACGCCCACCAACACCCCCACCAATACGGCCACCCCCACGCCCACCAATACGGCGACCGCAACCGCGACTGCCACCAATACAGAAACCCCAACGCCAACCAATACGGCGACGGAGACCCCCACCCCAATCCATACGGCGACCGCAACAGCAACCAATACGCCAACCATTACCCCCACGCCCACCAATACGGCGACCGCAACGCCCACCGAGACGCCCACCAATACGCCCACCGCCACGGCAACCAGCACCGCCACCGCCACGCCCATCGGTTATCAGGTGATCACGGCAACCGTGGGGGCCGGGGCCATCGAATTGGCCCCACCACAGGGCATCTATCCGGCAGGGACGGTGATCGGGGTGACGGCGCGGGCCGCGGCCGGCTGGCACTTTAGGGGGTGGACGGGTGATCTGACTGGAGAGACCCCCGCCACGACGCTGCTGATTGATGGCACGAAATCGATCACAGCGACTTTCGAGGAATTGACTTACACCTTGCAAATTAATCTGAACGGTGGACAAGGGGACGCCGTCGGTGGCACGGTCGAAGTGGCCCCGCCAGGGCCCTATCGTTATGGTCAGGTGGTGACGTTGACGGCCATCCCCGCCGCTGGGTACAGCTTTGTCGGTTGGGACATCAATGGCGTTGCGCCCCAAACCGTGCGCGTGCCGGTGCTGCGCATCGATCGTGAAATCACCGAAAATCTGACCGTCATCGCGAACTTTACCGCGACGCCGAAGATCTATCTGCCGCTGATTACGAGCGGCGGCTAGGAGAGCACTGCGGCTATCACTAGACACTGACAGTCATTTGCAAGGGCAAATCATCGTCCTTTTGACGTATAATTACCACTGTCGCAATAAACCTTTGGCCAAGCCATACCCCGCAGTGGTGGCTATTACGCTGAATCAAGCGTACGTTCTATTGAAAGGCAATTTGTTACATGCAGCACGCAATCAAAGCAAAAACTTACCTACGTCCCTATCATTACCTCTGTCTCTTTGCCCTGCTGTTCACCCTCTTCCGCCAAGGGCCGACGACCGCGCATGCCCAACCGACGGCAGGCGATTGGTGGGATACACAATGGGACTATCGGGTGGGCCTCACCCTCACGGGCAATGGCGTAGCACGGACCGATAAGCCGGCCGAAGTCGCCATCAACTTTACCCCATTGCTCACTGGGCTTGGTGCCGCCGGGGCCTTTGACCCCAATTCACTCCGCGTCATCGAAGTTGACAACAGCAACAATATACTCAATGCCGCGGTCCCTTTCCAATTTGATCCGAGCAGCGCTTACAACGCCACCACCAATGCGGCCGGCACCCTGGTGGTGATGATGAGCGGTGCCACCCCGGCGAATGGTGCCCGCACCTATCACATTTACTTTGACCTGACCGGCAAAGGGTTCAGCACCCCCACCTTCCCGGCCCAGTTAACGCTGACTGATGATGTTTTTGATGAAGACCAAAACAGTTATCGCGTCCAAACCGCGCGCGGCACCTACTACTATCAGAAACAGGGCGCCGGCTTTTCCAGCCTGGTTGATCAAGGGGGCAACGACTGGCTGAGTTATAAGCCCACTGGTGGGGCCGGCGGCAGTTTCCGCGGCGTGCCAAACATGATCCATCCAGAGGGCAAATTCCATCCCGGCAACCCTGATGCAGCGACCGTCCTGCTGACCCAAGGGCCGCTCAAGATTACCATCAAGTCAACCACGACCGACGGCAAGTGGGAAGCGCTGTGGGAGTTCTTCCCGGAATATGTGCGCATGACGCTGCTGAAAGCCGATCATGCCTACTGGTTTTTATATGAAGGCACCCCTGGTGGGACATTGGACCAAGAGAGCGATCTGGTCGTTCGTTCAGATGGCACCCAAACCCTGGCATCGGAAAGCTGGACCGGCGATCTGGTTGGGCCGGAATGGGTCTACTTTGCTGATCCGCAGGTTAATCGCGCCTTCTTTGCCGTCAGCCACAGCAACGATACTCACGTTGATTCCTATTACCCCATGACCCAGGCCGCCGGTTCGATGACCGTCTTTGGCTTTGGACGCCAAGGTACCAAAAAATCTTTAACTGCCACCCCCAGCCGCTTTACGATTGGCTTGATGAATACCACCCAATTTACCCAGGGTAGTCGAATTATCAATAACGCTTACCTGGAGGTGGGCGTTACAGTGGGCAGTGCAATGGCACAACCCAACGTAACACCGACCCCGACCGCCACCCACACCATAACCGCAACACCGACACCAACTGTCACCCACACGGCGACCGCAATACCGACCACCACACCAACGGCCACCCACACGGCAACGCCATTGGCGACACCGACGAGTACGGCAACACCCATTGCCAGCGCGACTCCCACGCCGACCACAGAGGCCACCGCCACCCTGACGGTAACACCAACACCCACCGCCACGCCGACTGTCACGCCGACCGCCACGCCGACCGCCACGCCGACCGCCACACTAGTGCCCGGTGACCAGACGACGATTACCCAGTTTACGGCAGCGCGCGCAGCGGATGGCATTACTATCCAATGGCAGACCAGTAAAGAAGTCAACAGCACCGGTTTTTATCTCTATCGCGCAGTAGAGACAAATCCGGAACAGTTCGATCCAATTACCTTACGCTTGCCCAGCCTTGGCACACAGGGCGGCAGCTATCAAGTCATTGATAAAGCGATCGAGGCCGACGAGCAGTACTACTATCTGCTCGTCCAAGAAAATCAGGATGGCAGCCGAACTGAATACCGCGACCGCATTGTGATTGTTGGGGTTGGGACCGAGGACAAACAACTGCTATTTTTGCCACTGATCAACAACTAATGTAGTGTCAGCTAAGTCATGCTGGATTAAAAGCAGCGTTCGTCCCAGCGGGACGGTTGACCTTAGGCCGGAAATATCATGATTTTCTTGGTCCTCAGGTCAACCGTCCCGCTGGGACGAAAAACCCATCAAAATTACCGTCACACGGCACCAATTCCCGCTGAAATACCTCGCATAATCAGCCAAGGTTTGACACAACCCTTCCTAGTCGGCTACACTTGACAGCACAGCAATGAAGATAGTAAGCTATACTGTGTATCATCAGGATATTCCGATCGAGCAACGTCTTTCCTCTCACAACGTTATCCGCGTATTTCTATGATGCGCATCTGGCATAGTTCGTCTCAAGGTTGCGGCCCGGGCAGAATGAATTCACCACAGCAAAGCCGACAAACGTATCGTGCCGGCGTTACAGCACTCTTCCCTCTCCTGCTGCTCACGTCATTCCTTTTCATCCTTAGCGCCTGTGGTGCCGAGGATGAAGCCGCGCTTGCGCGCTTTCGCCCGGCCATGCGCCCAGCCTTTCAAGCCGAATTGACCGATCTCGCCGATCTGCCCCGTTATGCGATCAATGTCGAACTTTTCCCGAACGCCAATCAGCTCACGGGGGATCTCACCGTCCGCTTTGTCAATACCAGCCCCGATCCTTGGCCCTACGTCGTCTTTCGCCTTTATCCGGCGCTCAAACAGTATGGCGGCCTGATGACGGTCTACAGCGCCAACGTTGATGGCCGCGTTGTGCCCTTTAGCTATCAGGCCCATAACAGTGCCATCCTCGTCCAATATCCCGACTTCCTGCGCGCCGGGGCCGCCTCAACGGTCCAGATCAGTTGGAAGCTCGACATTCCACCGTGGCCCGATTCGTCGAATGTCTATGCCCTCTTTGGACGCAGCCAGGGCATGTTTACCCTGCCGCTCTTCTATCCCACCCTGGGCGTTTATGAGCCGGCGCAGGGCGTCAAAGGGGGCGAGTGGTGGCTAGAGGAGGGCAGTGTCCGGGGCGATGCCACCTTTAATCTGGCTTCCCTTTTTGTCGTCACCGCAACCATGCCGGCGGATCAGGTACCGGTGACCAGCGGGACGCTGATCACCTCCACCTTGCTGGCGGATCAGAAGGCGCGCCATGTCTGGGTGACCGGCCCCTCGCGTGAATTTTTGCTCCACACCAGCAGCCAGTTCAGTTGGGCCACGACCGAAGCCAATGGCACGCGCGTCACCAGTTATTGGCTGCCTGGCCAAGAAGCAATGGGGCGGGCGGCGCTCAACTATGCGATTGCCGCCCTGCGCATCTATAGCGACAGCTTTGGCCCCTATCCCTACCGGGACATGCGCGTCGCCCCGGCCCCGCTCTACTTCCGCGGTATGGAATATCCCCAAGTCAGCCTGATTGGGGTCGATAATTATGGGCGCAATCAAGGCGAACTGGAAATGTTGGTGGTCCACGAGGTGGCACACCAATGGTGGTATCAAATTGTCCACAATGATCCGGTCAATGAGCCGTGGCTGGATGAAGCGTTGGCCGAATACTCGATGAAACTCTACCTGGAACAGTTGCGCGGTGGGGCCACTGCCAGCCGCCTGCAGACCAGCCGCTGGGACGCGCCGGTCAAGGGGCTCAAAAGTACCGGGGATGCCGTCTTGGTCGATCAGACCGTCAAAGAGTTTGCCAGTGGCTCACTGTACGAAACGATTGTCTATGGCAAAGGGGCGCTCTTCTATGATGCGATCCGGCAGACGCTGGGTGACCGCCGCTTTGTCCGCTTCTTGCAGGACTACTTTAAAAAACATCGCTATGCAATTGTCACCACCGAGGATTGGTTGGAGGCCGTGCGCGCGTTGAATACACCGGCCCTGGAAGTGCTCTACGAAGAATGGGTGCGCCGTCCACAGCCAAGCCTGAACCCCACCGCAACACCGACTACGCCTGCAGATGCGGCAGCCCAACGGTAATTTGCACATGCCTGCCGCAGGTGAATAAATTCACCTGCGGCAGGCATGTGTAACATGAGTTACCAGAACCCAGCGTTGCTTTGACAAAGTGGATCAGCGTGTGTTAACCTTGCCAATAGGTTAGGGAGTAGCCGCCCAAAGTTCACCGCGACCTTTACGGCAGAACCAGTGGGTTGATCAGTCGTCAGGACAGAGCAGCAGTTCGCCGCGAGGAATGCGCAGTAGCAGTGCGCGGGCAGCAACTCTCGGTTGGTCATACGTAAAACCACGTTGGCGAGACTATCACACTTAGCGCTCTGTACCACCGGTAAGCTGGTGCCAGAGGGCTGGCGTGATGTCTCGCCTTTTTTGATCTGATGCTCAACCATGGGGAGGAGCGCTTAATGTTTGGTGAATATATCTGGCTGTGGGTGGGATTTAATCTTTTTGTTCTGGCAATGTTGGCAATCGACCTCGGTATTTTCCACCGCCATGCCCATATTGTCAGCGTCCGCGAGGCAGCCCTCTGGAGTCTCCTGTGGATCTCATTGTCCATGCTCTTCAACTTGGGCATCTACTTTTTCTGGCATGATCTGGTGCCCCATAGCCCTTATACCAACGCCGAAGCCGCACTGGCCTTTTTGACCGGTTATCTGATCGAAAAATCGCTGAGTGTCGATAACATTTTTGTCTTTGTGCTTATTTTCAGCTACTTTGCGGTGCCGGCGATCTATCAACATCGCGTGCTCTTTTGGGGGATCATTGGGGCCTTGTTAATGCGCGCCATGTTGATCTTCTTGGGGGCCGCCTTGATCGAACGCTTCCATTGGGTGATTTATATCTTTGGTGGCTTCCTGATCTACACCGGCATCAAGATGGCTTTTCACAAAGATGAGGCGCTACAAGTGGAAGAAAATGCCGTGGTGCGGCTCTTCCGCCGCTTTATGCCGGTCACCGAACGTTATCATGACGGCGATTTTTTTGTGCGCCATGCCGGCAAGCTGCTGGCAACCCCGCTCTTTCTGGTCTTGATCGTGGTCGAGACCACCGACCTGGTCTTTGCGCTAGACTCGATCCCCGCAATCTTTGCCGTCACCACCAATGCTTTTCTGGTCTACACCTCCAACATCTTTGCGATCCTTGGCTTGCGTTCGCTCTACTTTTTGCTGGCCGGTGTCATCGACAAATTCCAATACCTTAAATTGGGCCTGGCTGTGGTGCTCACCTTTGTCGGCGGTAAGATGGTGATCGAGGGCTTTATTCACATTCCCACCGCCGCCTCCCTGGGCTTTGTCGCCTTAGCATTGACCGTTTCGATTGTCGCCTCCCTCTTGCACCCGGCCAAGACAGAGACCATTGCCACCTAGTAGACAAATCATTCTAAAATGGCACAAAGGGGGAGGCGGCATTCTCTAATGCCGCCTCCCCCTTTGTGCCATGTCGATCTGACCGGGGCACTTCTGCCCAGCGCATGCATTTCACACTTCTTGCAGGCGGACCAAGCCCTTGCGATTCAGGGTGACACGGACGCGTTTGGCAATGATCTGTTCGGCGCGATTGTCGAGGGTATAGGTGGAGACAATGTTGATATAATAGACGCGCATACACTTTAGCGTGCGCAGTTGATCCCCTTCCAGATAAAGGCGCTGTTCGGTTGGATTGTCCATTTTGTGCAAGAAAGGGCGGACATCCAGCCGGATAATGTCACTTAGCCCGTCAATGAGTGGCCCCTCGCGCCGGACTTTGCGAAACGCATTGGCCGCCAGGGTCACATTACGGGTGTAACTGATCACATGCTCACGCATGCCTTCAATATCGGTTAGATAAAAGGCCCCGCGCGCCCGCGCCGCTTTAACCATCGAGGGGGTCTCCTCCTCATCGAGAAAGACCATCTTTTCCCGAATCCGCCCCAACCGCTGTTTACGATCCAGGGTGTAAATGTGGATGCGGCGGTCATAATAAAAGCGGCGCAGCAGGTTGGTCGAGGCGCTGCGCCCCAACTCTTTAATCCGATCTTTGAACATATAACCAACGACCAGGGCGATAAAGAGCGGAAAGGTAAAGTTGCCATAGATCGCCTGCACCCAAAACGCGATCACCGTGGCGAAGATCATCGAGACGCCGGCCGCGAGTGAAAAGAGCAGATGCTCGACCGTGGCCCCATCCCGCTCGCGCGCGGTGGCGAGATAGAGCACACTCGACGTATATTTTTTCAACATCGAGATGTGATGAAGATAGCGCTCGTTGGTACCATCCGGGGCAGGAATCGATTGATAAGCCTGCTGACTCCGATAATCGAGCTCGCAGTTGATCTGCTCGGCAAGGAGGGGACGCACGGCCGTCCGGATGCCAACTTCGGGATGCTGCTCGATCAACAATAGTGCCTTCAAATAGTTGCTTTCCACCACCAGGCTGATTGCTTCATCGGTTAATCGATAACTAAGCGAGAGTTCCTCATCAGGGCCAGTCTCAGGGCCAGTATCGGGCAGTTGTATGGCACCTTGCCGAAAACGACCGATGATCGCTTGGACCAGGACAATATGCTCGTTGACCAGCGTAGTAACCGCGTCCACCGCAAAGAAGTGGGGCGTCAGGCGCAGTGCGCGCCACTCCTGTTCAAAGCTACGATTCAATGTGCGGCGGAGAATCGCGCGCAGAAATTTGAACTGCTCAATCAGGCGCGCCCGCACTTGTGGGTCAGCCAGGTGTGCCGGCTGGCCCCAGATCGACTCAATGATGCATAACGGGGAATCGCGATCATGCAGGAGCGCCGGCCCGGTAAATTCAGGCGTCTTGAAGCGAATATAATTTTGGATCCGCCGGTAGAATTCGCCCGGCGTATAGCTCAATTCATTGATAGCCAGATTCTGCGGAATAAAGAGATAGGTCGTCAGCTTGTAGCGCGTGCGCTTACCCAACGACAGCGGATATTCTACCTTAATTTCCAATTGGTAACGGTCATGAATCCGCACCCGCTGCCGGACGATACGCTCTTTACTGGGCCGATCTTTGTTGGGTTTACTCATCTAACGCCGCTTACTCCCCTCCCATAAAGTCCCAAATAATCCGATGCACGACCCATTCGACGGGGGCATGATCATCGGTGAAGATCACGGCGGCTGTGCCAGCCGGCGGTGCCGGCAACAGCCGGCTCTGCGCGACAGCCCCAGCGGCGAAGGTACGAAAAGGCAGGGGCAAGTGTGCGGGCAGGGTCTCCACTGTGCGGGCAAAACTGGCCAGATCAGCCGGCTGTTTGGTCGCGACCAGCAGTGAGTTACTCAGATTATCCGCTGGTCCCGGTTCGTCAATCGCATAGACCGTGGGGAAAACCTGGTAGAGCGTTGCCGCCAAGTCATCGACCAGGGCATAGTTGGTCGCCGTCCGCCCGACGTTGATCGCCACCACCCCGGTGGCGGAGAGCTGATCGCGCACCAGGCGAAAAAACTCGACGGTCGTCAGGTGAAAGGGAATATACGGGGGGCGATAGGCATCAATGGCAATTACGTCCCAGGTGGCGGAGGCCGGCTGCTCGGCCAACCAGCGCCGGCCATCGGCCGCGATTGGGGTCAGATTCGGTTGGTTCATGCCAAAGTACTGCTGGCCCACCGCGATGATCTCGCGATCCAGCTCAACCCCGGTAATCGGCAGTGGGCCATAGAGATTGGTATACAGTTCACTCACCGTCCCCGCGGCCAAGCCAATGATCAGCAGCTTGCCCATCACCGCGGGATCCTGGCCAATGTGTGCGTGCGCATTCTGCACCGCATTCTGCACCTCGGGCCGGAAGAGCGGGGCCAACAGAAAATAGTCCCAGATCCCCAGACTCAGCACCGAATCTGGATGGTAGACACTGTGGATCCCAATGCCGTCATTGAGTTTAAGATGGCGCTCACTGCCCCACTGGCGCACCGCAATATAATTGTAAAGACTTTCATCCTCGTAGATCAACAGCCCGGCACTACCATCATCCCAGCCGGCACGAATGGAAGGAGCACGCCCATTCCACACGACCAATCCTAAGACCACCAAGAGCACAAGCAGCGGCAGCCAACGCCGCCGCGTGCGCAGGGTGCCGACCGTAATCACCAAGAGCGGGACGAGTGCCAAGAGGAAAAAGGTGCGACGCGTGCCATAGGCCGGGATGAGCCAGAGCACAGGAAGAAAGGTGCCAAACAGGCTGCCGGCTGTCGCAACGGCATAAAGGCGCCCAGCGATCTGTCCAGCCTGTGCCACATGCGTGACTGCCAACCGCACGGCCCAGGGGCTAACGGTGCCCAGGAGGATAATTGGCAGACTAAAGAGCAGCAGAATGGCTAAGAGGGAACCACCCAGTAAGCCGGCATTAAAGCTGTCAATGCCGGTCGCGGCCCAACGCAAGATCGGGCCACTTGCGCTCGGAATCAGGGCCACGCCGAGGATCGCCAGCAGCAAGATGCGTTCCAGTGCCTGCACAGTCGGGAAACGGTCTGCCAATTTGCCGCCCAACCAGGCCCCCAGGGCAAGATAAAAGAGGATCAAACCGATTAAGGTAGCCCAAACAATCTGGTTATTGCCAAAGACAGGTTCTAAAAGGCGGGCGGCGCTCAGCTCAACCCCGAGCGTCACCATACCGGCACTAAAGACAAGAGCAGAGAGGTATTTCACAGCAATATTCCCTTCGATTGGCCGCGGCAGCAACGCCTATTGTACCACAAAAGCCGCTGGTGGCTTGAAGTACCATTCGTATGCGTCGCACTGGCCAAGCGTTGTTTCGTCATCTCGTGCGCAGACGACCAGTGCGACGCATACGGGTTGCCGCCAAGCGAAGTTGCGCCCGCACAACGGCTCTATTCCAAAAGAAGCGATAGATTGTGAAATATATTACATTTTGTTATAATAAGATACCCATCCGGCTGACGACAAACAACATTGCACCCCTGCCGATAGCTAACTACAAGGTAAATACTCTACCTGCCCGCTCCTAGCCAGTCCGTGACTGGCGCCAGTCACGGACTGGCTAGGAGCGGCCTGAGTAGTTACACTACAAGATAAATTGTCAAACCTTTGAGGCAAATGCTGATTGATCTTGCTTCACCATTATGCTACGCTGCATCATGGCAGCATGGCGGCTACACAACCATTCGTCGTGAAGAGCCGCAGTCATCGCAGATCTCACAGCCTTTCTAGGTGAATAAATGAGTCATGCACAACCATTGAACACATTAGAGCTATATCACCAGATCTTTGCGCAGGCCGCGGACAGCATCTTTGTCACCACGCCAGCAGGATACGTGGTGGAGGCCAATCCTGCGGCTTGCCGGCTGTTGGGGTACAGCCGCGCCGAATTGCTGGCCCATTCTGTGCTCGAATTGCTGCCGCCGGCAGAGTTCATGAATCAGTCGATCCACCTTGACGAGTTGCAGCGTGGCCACAGTGTGCAGAGCCAACGCCGCCTCCAGTGCAAAGACGGCACATTGGTTACGGTCGAAATCCGTTCGCAAAAGCTCAGCGACGGCCATTTACTGTCAATTGCCCATGAGCTGACTGTGCGCACGACCGTGGATGTGATTTCACGCGAAAGTGAAGAGTGGTTACGGCTTGCCCACGAAGCGGCCGAGTTGGGCAATTGGCGGCTGCACCTTCACACGCGCAAGCTTTACCTTGATGAGCGCGCCCGCAGCCATTACGGGTTGACAACAGATGTGGTTGCCCTTGATGATCTGCTCAATTACATCTATCCGGCCGATCGGGGCCAATTAGAAGCGCAGACTGCCGCCATGTTCGCGGGGACAAACAGCGCGCGCCAGCTGATCGAACACCGGATTATTCATCCAGATGGGACGATACACTGGCTTTCGATTCAAGCCCGCATCTACTTTGATGGCGAAGGCAGCGACCAACAGCCGGTGTTGCTCGCCGGCATCAGCCAGGATGTTACGGCGCAGAAAGCGCTCGAAACACGGTTACACGCCCACAACCAACAGCTCGCTTTGCTCGCCGAACTTGCCGATCGGTTTGCCCAAAGCAGCCAGGATTACCAGGCCTTACCAGCAGTCGCCGTTCGCGCCATCGCGACCGCCTTTAATAGTAGTTGTGTCATTCGCCTGCGCTCGGCCACAGGTGAATGGTTAGAGACAGCCGCGCTTTACGATGCCGATCCGGCAACAATGGCCCTACTACAGACGGCACTTGCGGCCCTTCCACTTCGGCTAGATGAAACTTCGTTCGTGCAAGCGCTCTTGCAAAGTGGCAAGCCCTTCTTTATGCCCAGCTTCGACGTAGAGCAAATGCGCCAATTGGTGAAGCCCGACTTCTGGCCGTTATTGGATCAGATCCCCTTTCATAGCATAATCATCATGCCCCTGCTGGTACGTGGCCAGGCGACGGGATTGATTGGCCTTTGGCGCACACAACCGGACAGCCGCCCTTTCAATGAGCAAGAGCTACGTTTGCTACAAGAGGTGGCCGAACGCACGGCACTGGCCATTAGTAATGCCCAGCTCTATCGCGATCTACAAGCCGAGCTGACCCAGCGCCGGCAGGCCGAGCAGGCTTTACGCGAAAGTGAACGCCGCTACCGTACGCTGATCAGCGCGTTGCCGGTGGCCGTCTATACCACCGACGCCCAGGGTTATCTCACCTTCTACAACGAAGCAGCGACCAAACTTTGGGGGCGCCACCCAGTGCTGGGGCACGACCGCTGGTGTGGTGCGTGGCAATTGCAGCGAGATGGACAACCCTTACCCCCTGAGCAATGTGCCATGGCGGTTGCCCTGCAGGAAGCGCGGCCGCTCTATGGGGAAGAAGTAGTCGCCGTCCGTCCCAATCAGCACAGTGTGCCTGTGGCGGTCTATCCAACCCCACTCTTTGATGATGAGGGCACGCTGGTTGGCGGGATCAATGTCCTAGTCGATCTGACTGCACGCAAACGAGCCGAAGCGGCACTGCGCGAAATCGCCGAGAACATGGCGGCGGCGCAGCAGATCGCCCATTTTGGCAGTTGGGAAGTCGGGTTAGACGAACAGTTGGCCTTTATTGAGCCGCAGTTTTGGTCGGCTGAATGTTGCCGCATCTTTGGGTATGAACCAGGGACGGAAATTACCACGGCGCACTACCGCGACCGCATCCATCCCGATGACATTGGCACGCTGCGGGCGGCGGCCTGGCCGAATCTACGGGCAGGCCGGTCGGATGTATATACCTATCGGATCATCCTGCCCGATGGCACCATTCGTCACATCCAGCAGCAGGTCAGAGTCATCATGGATGAGCAGCGCACCCGTCCGATCAAACTGATCGGCACGGCGCACGACATTACCGAACGCAAAGCGATCGAAGATGCCCTGCGCGCGGAGCAGGAACGGCTGGCCAAGATCGCCGCCTCCATGCCCGGCTTGATCTATATCTTTCGCATGGATGCCGATGGTACGGCGACAATCCCGTACTGTAGTCCAAGATTAAAGGAAATTTTAGGGTTAGATCCAGCGGATCTGCACAAAGATGCAAACCCAATCTTCACCTATATGCATCCGGACGATATGACCCAGGCCTTTGCCATGATCAGGGCGAGTATGGAATCACTGGCACCAAGTTACCTGGAATTTCGCCTCCAACACCCAGAAAAGGGTGAGATCTGGATGGCAGCGCATGCGTCACCAGAACGTGCGGACGATGGCAGTCTGCTCTGGTATGGCTTTGGGGCCGATATTACTGAACATAAACGCGCCCAAGCCCAGATCCACTATCAGGCCACGCTGCTTGCTAATGTTAACGAGGCCGTCATTGCCACTGATCTCGAATTTAACATTACCAGCTGGAATCGTGGCGCCGAACAGCTCTATGGCTGGTCGGCGGCGGAAGCCATCGGCCAACCACTCACGCAGATGATCAAGAACGAATATACCGATGACACGACGAATGCTAAGGCGCTACTCGATTTCCAGACTCACGGCGTCTGGCAGGGGGAAGTCAGCCAACAACACAAAGATGGCACACGTTTTCAGGTCATGAGCACGGTTTCCCTGGTCAAAGATAGTGCCGGCAAGGTGGTAGGTAGCATCGGCGTCAATCGTAATATCACCCAAGAAAAAGCAGCCGAAGCGGCTCGCGCTCAGTTAGAAGAGCAGCTTCACCAATCGCAGAAAATGGAAACGATCGGGCGGTTGGCGGGCGGGGTTGCCCACGATTTTAATAATTTACTGACCGTCATCCAAGGCTACAGCGACATGTTACTGGCCGAGATCGGGAATGATAGCCCACTCTTTAATAAGCTTGATCAGATCAATCGCGCCGGCAAACGGGCCGCAGATCTCACCAATCAACTGCTTTCCTTTAGCCGGCGTCAGATGTTGACCCCGACAATCGTAGAACTTAACGGGGTGATTACCAATCTGCAGCGGATGTTCGAGCGCCTGATCGGCGAAGATATCCTGCTGGTCACCGTGTTAGCGCCGACACTATGGCAGGTCACCGTTGATAGTGGCAGAATGGAGCAGGTGATTATGAACCTGGTGGTCAACGCCCGCGATGCCATGCCCACGGGTGGGGTGTTGACCCTGGAGACCAGCAACGTGCAGCTGCTACAACTGCCACACAGCAGCCAGCCGACATTGCCGGCTGGGCCTTATATCTGTCTGGCCATCACCGATACCGGCTGTGGCATGGCGGAGAGTGTCCGCACCCAGATCTTCGAGCCCTTCTTCACCACCAAAGAACAGGGCAAAGGTACCGGCCTAGGTCTCTCTACCGTCTATGGCATTATTAAGCAGAGTGGCGGTGATATTACCGTGGAGAGCGCCCCCAATGCCGGCGCCACCTTCAGGATCTATCTGCCCGCCACACAGACGCTACTGAGCAGTGAGGAGAATCTAGAAATGACCCCGGCACCACTGCACGGCAATGAAACGATCCTCCTGGTTGAAGATGAGGAGATGGTGCGCGATCTGGTCCAATTTACCTTGGAAGAAGCGGGTTACCCGGTATTGGCCGCCGACTCAGGCCCCAGTGCCCTTGCCCTGGTTGTGCAGTACCACGGGCCACTTCACCTTTTGGTGACGGATGTGGTGATGCCACAGATGAGCGGCCGTGAATTGGCCGAAGAGTTCAAAAAACGTTATCCCACGGTGAAGGTGCTTTTCACCTCCGGCTATACCGATGATGCAGTGGTCCGCCACGGCCTGTTGACGGCCGAAGTCGCTTTCCTCCAGAAACCCTTTGCTCCCCATACGCTATTGGCAAAAGTGCGTGCCCTGCTGGACGAGTGAGCAGTCCGCTGCCGGTGCAATCAGGATCAAACTCACTTTCCCTGTTATGTTCTATGGGATAATGCATTTAGGCCTCACGATATATCATTATCAGTAGACCGCAACGTGTAGTTCGCATCCTCAGCTGCGAACGGTAGTCTGCAGCTGAGGATGCAGACTACACTGCGCTCTACTGATTATATATATGTGTAAAGGTATTTAGTGCCGGTAAACCACCACCGCGTACACCAGCAGACAGAGATGCCCGCAGATCCAGCCAAGATTTGCCTTATCACAGTCTGCCTGCGAGCCTGAATGCTACGGTTTACTGGGTGTAAAAAGAGCACAGGAGCGGAGATGCCTATTAACCTCTACATTGTCGAAGATCATCCGTTCATGCGGCAAATGATCTGGGAATTTCTCACCAGAATCCCCTATCTGCGCGTCTGCGGCATGGCAAACACGGCGCAAAGCGCACTTGAAGATTTGACCAGCCAGCCGGCGGACCTGGTATTGGTTGATGTCGCCCTGCCCGACATGGATGGGATTTACTTTGTCCGTGAGGCGCGCCGCCGCCACCCCGACCTGCACTGTCTCATGTTCTCCAGTCACGAAGAGGCAACCTACATCGAACGGGCCCTCAACAGTGGGGCGCGTGGCTATGTCGCCAAAGGCGAACCAGCAGAGTTACTGGTGGCCATCGATCGCGTCATGGACGGCCAGATCTACCTCAGTGAGCCGGCGCGCGCAGAATTACGCAAAGTTGATCTGCTCCATCATTTTATCTAAGCACAGCGCAAGTGATTAACGCACAGCAGCCAAACAGCGGTTGGTCCAACAAGCGGTTGATTTTACGCCTTGCCAACGAACTATCAGCCGGCGCAGCGCTCACGGTCGCACGAAACTGTCATCGAGTCGCATATGGCAACTGACCTTGATCCTCAACAAGCTAGCGCAGCCACGCAAAGTAATGCGCCGGCAACCTTGGCCCCAGAAAAAGTAACGCCCAGACCAGTAGACCAGACCACGATTGATCAGGCTACGGTTGATCAGACTGCTATGCATGCGCAGCAGCGTCGACCAGCAACGCACATACCGCGCCCCATCGTCGCCGCAATTGGGGCCTCGGCCGGTGGGGTGGAGGCAATTCGCACTTTCTTTCAGGCCCTACCTGCGGATCTTAATTGGCGACTATGCGCAAGAAGTCTACCAATGGCTTGGCGATGCCATTCGGACCACCCGCCACTTGACAGTTGATCTCAGTCCTCCCGTGCTAAAAGATGAAGGGCTGGTCGATGCGCTCCAGTGGCTAGCCACGCAAATGGCAGAAGTGAATGGCTTGCACGTAACCTTACAGGCCGAACATGCCTTTCCGATTGCGCAGGAAGATATGCGTGTGCTCCTCTTTCAGATCGTGCGCGAGTTACTTTTTAATGTAATCAAACATGCCGCGGTCAAGCAAGCAACGGTTACCCTGGCCGAAGCGCCGAACGGCGAGATCGCGAGCACCGTCAGCGACTGCGGCTGGGGCTTTCATCCCACCAGTGCTGAGGCCGCGCGTAATGGCGGTTTTGGCCTCTTTAGTGTACGCGAGCGATTGGGGCTCTTTGGGGGACACATGACCATCAATTCGGCCCCAGATCAAGGGACAACAGTGATCATCTCTGCGCCGATTGGGGTGTGAAGCAAGAGGCAGCCAATTGAAGATTTCCTACTAGCCGCGCAGCGAATTATGTTTAATACTTGTGGGTGAACATCATTACCAGAGGAAAACAAAGCAGTACTTTACCCGCAGTCTAAATCTAGTGCTTTATGTGATCAGCGACTGGTCTTACTTAGCGCGGTTGAAAGGGAGCGGCGATGCCCGCCAACATCTATATTATTGAGGATCACCCGCTCATGCAGAAGATGATCAGACAATTCCTCAGTCGTCTGACGAATTTGACGATCTGCGGCACTGCCGCCACGGCGCAAGAGGCACTGGCGCAAATGCCCGCCGATATTGATATTGCGTTGATTGATGTTTCCCTGCCCGATATGAACGGGATCGTGCTGGTCAGTGAACTAAAAGCATTACATCCCCAACTCTATTGTCTCATGCTCTCCGGTCACCAGGAATCAACCTATGCGCAACGGGCATTGGCCGCCGGGGCCAGCGGCTATGTGACCAAAGGTAATCCGATTGAACTGGCCAATGCCATCGAACAAGTGCTTGCGGGTGATGTCTATCTTAGCGAAGGGGTGCGTCAGCCAGCGTCGTAACGATCACCTGTTGTGCGCCGGCGGCATAAAGGGCCGCGCACACGGCGGCAATCGTCTGAGGAGTCGCGAGGGCAATCACATTACCCCCACGCCCGCCACCACTCAATTTTGCCCCCACCGCGCCAGCCGTGCGGGCGGCAGCGATGAGCTTTGCCAGTGGTGTTGAACTGACACCGAGCTGCTCCAGCAGTTGCTGATTATGATTAAATAGGGCCCCTAACTGCTTTTGATCACCCGTTGCGATGGCCTGGCGGGCCGCGCTCACCACTTCGCCGATTTCAGCGAACCACTGCTCGTACTGTTGCGGCGCGCGCTGCCAGCCCTGGCGCACATCACCCACCGTCTCCTTCGTTGGCGCCCGAATCCCACTATCAGCAATCGCAATCGTAAAGGATCCCCCCGGCGTAAAGGCGAGGGGCGTTGCCCCTTTGATAAACCAGAGCGGCAGACCATAAGCGATCACCGTGTTATCAATGCCACTGGGGGTACCGTGGTAGAGTTGTTCGCTGGCATAGACCAAGCTGCTCACCTGAGTAGGTGTTACCACGTGGCCAACATGGGCGTAGATCGCCTTCACCAGCGCACTGCTCAACGCCGCCCCACTACCCAAGCCACTGGCAATCGGCAGTTGGCTGGTCAGTTCGATCTGCCAATCAGGATCGGGATCGACGCCAAGCGTCTCCAGCGTCAGCCGGGTCACCAACGCCAGTGGCTCATCCGCCGCCGCCGTTGCCAGCCGCAGGGTCAAGTCGAGATCGCGCGCCACCAGTGTACAACCGTGGCCGGGCGCACCATCGGTAATCGTCGCGGTTGCCACCAACTCCCAGACCGGGACAGCAATGGCCGGTTGCCCATAGACAACCGCATGTTCACCAACCAAAATAATTTTTCCAGGTGCAGTGGCGATAGTCATAGGGCGGTTACTTTTGCAGCGCGGCCATGATCTGATCAGGCACATCACTCATGATCACATCAACACCGAGCGCGGCCAACCGTTTCGCTTCCGCAATATCGTTGACCGTCCAAGTGTTGACCGCGCAGTTGTGACTGCGGGCCCAGGTCATATGTGCTTCGTCGACCAAGCGGGCCATGGGGTGAAGGGCTTCAGGCTGCATAATCGGCGTGAACCAGGCTTTGCGCAGCCAGGGTGGCAGCGGCAGGTAGTAGAGCAACCCCAAGCGCACCTTAGGATCAAGAAAGCGGGTTTTGATCAGCGCCACCGGATTAAAGCTAGAGACGATTACCTGATCATAAAGCCCCCGATCCTTGATCTGCGCCAACAAGCCTTCCACCTGATCACCGCCCAGGGGATCATCACTCTTGACTTCGACATTGACGACGCAACGGTTGCCGACTAGATCAAAGACCTGATCCAACGTGGGAATCCCAACACCGGCAAAGGCTGGGCTGAAGCGGCTACCGGCATCCACCCGCGCCAGTTCGGCGGCGGTAAAGTCGGCCACATTTCCGCTGCTGGTTGTCGTGCGATCCAGCGCTTCGTCGTGGATCACCACCAACTTGCCATCCTTGCTGCAATGGATATCCAACTCAATCCCCGCCACGCCCATTTCCAGGGCACGCGCAAAGGCCGGGATCGTATTTTCGGGGGCAACCGCTTTGGCCCCGCGGTGGGCAAAAATTTGTGGCGAACGCATAAAAAGACTCCACATGATTGTTTAGGCAGTGCGCCACTTGCCTCGTACGGGCACGATATATCGTGCCCGTACGAGGCAAGTGGCGCACTGCCGTGGATAGATCAAAATAATCCTAAAACTGAGTCAACCCAGGGGCGGCGCGCGATAATTCCACCAGCCGTTTGCCGTCGATCAGGGTGATTGGCTTGTCAGCCGCCCATTTGCGGGCGTCATCGCTGATCGTGCTAGAGGTGACGAGAAAAGCGCGCGCCGCACCAGTATGGATCATCGTGCCATAGAGTTCGCGAACCGTGCCCGAGCCGACGGTAGCCTTATAACGTTTGCATTGCACCACCGCTTGCTGACCATAGCGATCGGTGACGAGGACATCAATGCCGCCATCTTTGCTGTCCTGCGTGTTGATCACCGTGTAACCCTGGCGCGCAAAGAGCCGCTGTGCCACATACTCTTCAAAGGCAAAGGGATCCATCGCCTGGATTTGCCGTAGCGAAAGCGCGCCCCATTTGCCGCTGCTACGGAAGCCACTGAGCCAGCGGGTGCCAATGTTGCGCCACGCCAGCACAATCGCCACGCCAAGCACCACCAGGCCCAAGGTAAGGATGAGATTCAGCCGCAGACCGGCCTGCAACCCATCCAGCCAGAGCCGATAGCCCAGCCAACCATAAAGGCTGGCCCAGAGCAGGGTGCCAACCAGGACAAAATTAGGGCGCACCCGGAATAAGCGCCCCAGTTGCGGCAGGCGGAATTCATAGCGCGATTGTGCCATGCGCATGACTATCCCCCAAAGAGGCGGCCAAGCCAGCCTTTTTTCTTGGCTGGCGGTGGGGGCAAAGGAATCTCAAAAGCCGGTTCCTCACGGGGGACACCGATGCCCAGTTCTGCTTTGAGTTCGGCAGTCATCGCATCGGGTGTCCACATGGGTTCCCAGACCAGATCGATGTTGACCTGTTGCGCGCCCTTTGCCCGCAACACCCGCTCCACATCAGCCATGATCTGCGGCCCCAATGGGCAATGTTGGCTGGTCAGTGTCAACGTCACCGTCACGTTGTCACCGGCACTTTCGCCGGCAGCTTCACCCTCACGTTCGGCTGGCGCGACGGCCACGCCATAAACCAACCCCAGGTCAACAATATTCTGAAAAATTTCCGGATCGATCACCGCTTTCAGGGCTTCACGGTACGCTTCTGCACTGGTGGTAGCTATGTTAGCTGTTGTTTCCATTTCATTCTTTCTGGGTGGCAAGGGGGCAAGGTTGCAGAGTCGCAAGGGGGCATAAACGAGCAACCCTGCCACTCTGCCCCCTTGCTACTTCGCATGTGCCCGCTGTAACAGTTCAATCATGGTGCCGTGGGTTGCCTTGGGGTGGACAAAAGCGACCAGACCATGCACCCCTTGACGGGGGCTTTCGTCGATCAGCCGGACCCCTTGGGCGCGCAGTTGGGCAAACGCGGCTTCAATATCAGCCACGGCAAAACAGATGTGATGGGTACCTTCGCCGCGATTTTGTAGATAGCGGGCGGTGCCGCTCGTGCTATCGGTGGGCGCGATCAACTCGATCGTGCCATTGCCCGCGTCAAGGAAAGCCGCCTCGACCAACTGTTCGGGAATTGCTACCCGTTCCAATAAGGTAAAACCAAGCTGATCACAATAAGTTTTCAGGCTCTCATCGAGGCTGTGGACAACGATGCCGATATGATCGATTTGGGTAAACATAGGAAATTTGCTCGCGGCTTTTGATGGTTTATCGACTGAGTTGATGGGCCGATATAGCCCTATCAACAAATCCTATTGTTTGAGAAAACGGGTGATCCAATCCTCTAAGATCGCTTCTTTTTGTTTGCCCCGTTTGGCCACACTTTTGCGAATTTTGGCCAACGACTTTTCCTGCCAGAGCTTGTCCGTATCCTTAGAGTAAAAGAAGTCAGCAAAGCTGATAATCTCCTCTTCCAGGCTTTCGGGAAAGATGTCATAGGGCGGCAAGGGTAGTGCTTGAGCCAAAATATCTTCTTTGGTCAACCCAACGCCGATATGCGATTCAGCCACACGTGCGTGCCGGGGTAGCCCTTCCAATTCAAGAATTTTACGCCCCTCAATGATATGACAGATATAGGGCAACTCGCCACTACAGAAGAGATCCGGTGTGTTCGTGCGGACAATGCCGATATCATGCAGCATGGCGGCTTCTTCAATAAAGCGCTTGCTGGTTTTAGACAGGCGCAAGCGCTCCGCAATCCTTAGTGCCTTGTTCGCCACCAGTTGACAGTGAATAATGTAAAGTGGATAAGTTGGGCTGTCCGGTGGGATATATTTGTGAATCAGTTTAAAGTAATCAACACGCTCCATAAAACGCAATCCACTTTCAATAGTAAGGTTGCAGGGTGGCAAGGTTGCAGGGTTGCAAGGTTGCAGGGTTGAAAAGTTGCAGGATCGCGCGGTGATACCCCTTTGCGACCTTGCGACCTTGCCCCTTTGCAACCCTGCCCCTTTTATACCCAACTCTCCGGCACATATTCCCCAAAAACGCTGCGCAGGGTGTCGCAGATTTCACCGAGCGTGGCATGGGCCTCGACTGCTTCGATAAAGAGGGGCATGAGCGCGCCATCCGGTGTCCGGGCGGTCTGGGCAATTTGCCCTAAGAGTGCTTGGACGCGGCCATTGTCGCGCCCGGCGCGCAACTGTTGCAACGCGGCCATCTGGTCCAGCCGCACCTGTTCGTTGACGCGCAACAGTTCGGGCTTAACCGTGGCCGGCGTCTGATATTGATTAACGCCAACCACAATCTGCTCGTTCCGCTCGATCGCGCGTTGCGTCTTGTAGGCCGCGTCCTGAATTTCGCGCTGGATAAAGCCCTCTTCAACGGCGCGCAACGCCCCGCCCAGTTCATCAATCTTGGCGATATAGGTGGCGGCTTGGCGCTCGATCTCATCGGTCAACGCTTCGATAGAGTAAGCGCCCCCCAGCGGATCAACCGTGTCGGCCACGCCGCTCTCGTTGGCGATAATTTGCTGCGTGCGTAGGGCGATCTCGACCGCTTTTTCAGTGGGCAGCGCCATTGCTTCGTCCATACCGTTGGTATGCAGACTTTGTGTGCCCCCCAGCACCGCGGCCAGCGCCTGCAAAGCGACGCGCACAATGTTGTTCTCCGGCTGCTGCGCGGTGAGGGTGCTACCGCCGGTCTGCGTATGAAAGCGCAGCTTGCAACTGTCCTCGGCTTGGGCACCAAAACGAGTGCGCATGGTGCGCGCCCACAGGCGCCGTGCCGCACGGAATTTGGCCACTTCTTCGAGGAAGTTATTATGCGCGTTAAAAAAGAAGCTAAGTTGGCCGGCAAAGCTGTCGATATCCAGCCCGGCTTTGAGCGCCTGTTGCACATAGGCGATGCCATTAGCCAGTGTAAAGGCAACCTCTTGCACGGCAGTACAACCAGCCTCACGCATGTGGTAACCACTGATCGAAATCGTATTCCACTTGGGTACGTCGGTAGCGCAATAGCGGAAGATATCGGTGATCAGTCGCATCGAAGGGCCAGGTGGAAAGATATAGGTACCGCGCGCGATGTACTCTTTGAGAATATCATTTTGCACCGTGCCGCGTAGTTGTTTGGCCGCCACGCCCTGTTGTTTGCCCACCGCAATCACCATCGCCAGCAAGATCGCGGCGGGGGCGTTGATCGTCATGCTGATACTGACCTTGTCCAAGGGGATGCCGGCGAGCAGGGTCTCCATATCGCGCAGGCTGCTGATCGAAACGCCGACCTTGCCCACTTCACCCTCGGCCAATTCGTGATCGGCATCATAACCAATCTGGGTCGGCAGGTCAAAGGCAACCGAGAGGCCGGTTTGTCCCCGTTCGAGCAGATAGTGATACCGGCGATTACTTTCGGCCGCGGTGCTAAAACCAGCATATTGACGCATGGTCCAAAGCCGCCCGCGGTACATATTGGGTTGCACCCCACGCGTAAAGGGATAGTCACCAGGGAAGCCTAGTTGCTCCTGGTAACAAGTCGCATCAAGCGCGCCGTTAGTCGGCGTGTAAAGCGTTTCGACGGGAATGGTATCGCTACTGGTGGTAAAGCGGCTGCGCCGTTCCCCAAAGCGTTGCACCTGGGGGTTGAGCGTCTGCTGTTGCCACTGCTCCACTTGCGCGGCGAAGTCGTTGGCGGTAGTCATGGTCTTTGGCCTTCTGCTGCGATTTATTTAGGGACTGAGCAACCCCCACCTAACCCGAGTACCCCTTGGGTGCGGCTAAGAGGAGGAACAGCCACGAGGTCAACCATTCCATCCCTTATCAGGGAAGCGCGCCTAGAAGGCAACCGCTTCCAGGCGCGGGAGGGGTTAGTCGTTACGTAACTTACATGTCGCTGCGTCCAGAGAGCGCCCGGCCCAGGGTTACCTCATCGGCATATTCCAGGTCACCGCCGACGGGCAGACCGCGCGCCAGTCTGGTCACACGCAGGCCAAGGGGCTTGACCAGGCGCGAGATGTACATGGCGGTCGCTTCCCCTTCGAGGTTGGGGTTGGTCGCCAACAGGATCTCGCGCAAGGGACTTGCGCTATCCGCCTGCTGAATACGTTGCAACAACTCCCGGATCTTGAGATCGTCAGGCCCCACCCCTTGCACCGGCGAGATCGCGCCGTGCAGCACATGGTAAAGGCCATGATATTCGCGCGTGCGTTCGACCGCCTGCACATCCAGCGGCTCTTCGACGACACAGATCAAGCCGTGGTCACGCTGGCCATCACTACAGATCGAACAGGGGTCGCGGTCAGCAATGTTGTGGCAGCGGCTGCAGAAAAGCGTACCGGCCTTTAACTCCTGCAGAGCGTTGGCCAGGTTGAGCCCAACCGATTCATCGGCGCGCAACAGGTAATAGGTGAGGCGACTGGCCGTTTTGGGGCCGATGCCGGGCAACTTGCTAAAGGCTTCGATTAAATTGCTGACTGGTTCAGCGAGTGGTTGCATAGGTATTATTAGGGTAACGATTGATCCCCTTCCAACCGCCCCGAATCCAGGAGGAGCCATAAGCTGCTCGTTGGATTTGGGGCGGTTGGAAGGGGTAGCCTGGATCAGTCGAATTTTAGCCAGCAAGGAGGCAAAGGGCTAAGCCGCACAGTCGCCACCCGCAAACACGAACGTTAGAAGCCAAGTCCTGGTGGCAAACCAAGCCCGCCAGTGAGCGCGCCCATCCGTTCTTCGGCCAGCGCTTTGCCCTTTTGCAGCGCTTCATTGACCGCCGCCACGATCATATCCTGTAAGATCTCGACATCATCAGGGTCGATCGCCTCAGGCTTAATCGCGATGGAGCGGATCTCCTGGTTGGCGGTGGCGACCACCGTGACCATGCCGCCCCCGACGCTGGCCGTGACCTCTTCCTGGTCAAGCGTCTCCTGCGTCTTTGCCATCTCTTCCTGCAGCTTCTGCATTTGTGACATTAGCTGGTTATTACCGCCACCACCCATGCCCATGCCCCCGCCCAGGTTACGACTGGGTGCGCTAGGACGTGTGGGGCCACCTGCTGGTCGATTACGTTTTATTTTTGCCATGCGTTGTTATCCTTTTTAATAGAGGTAGATCAGTAAAGCGGTAGATCAGTAAATCGGTAGATAGGTTTATAACCTTGAATGAGACAACTTTATCTACCAATTTACCTAATCTACCAATTTACCTGTCGACTAATCTACTGATGTACCGATGTACCGATGTACCGATTTCCCTGTTTCCCATAACCCCTATTCTACCACTTCTGCCCCTAAAGTCGAGAGTGCGTACTCCAGCAGTGGATCAGCGCCATCCTGTTGGGCGTTGTAGATCGCCACCATGTTGAGCAGGCGGGCGTGATCGCCCATCTGGCAATCAAGCTTGACGGGGCGGCTCAAAAGCGAGGAGAGAATCCCCGCCACCTTGCCGTTGATCTCCGGGTCGGCGAGCATATCACGGGTGAATTGGTTGTTGCCAAAAGCGAAGGCCACGGTCTGGTCGGCCACCGCAATGTCGCGCACCGTGTTGATGGCAGCGAGCACACGCACACCGCCCTTGGCTTTGACCGTCTGCTTAAACGTTTCCCACTGGCTGCGCAACCGTTGTACCGCGGCTTCATCGAGCGGGGGTGGTTCAGCCGCTACCTCGGCGGGCGGCGTCACCGTTGCCGGCTTTGTGTCGGTTGTGCCGGCTGCCGTGGGTGTTACAGTGGGCGTCACTCCAGGTGTCACTGTGGGTGGCGCTTCCGCCGCGGTGATCGGCGGCGGGGCGGCAATGACCGGCGCCGCAATCACCACCGGCTGTACAGCCATAGGGGCCACCATGATCTCGCCTTGAATCGACTCGATCAGCGCCAGTTCCAGCGGCAATTGCGGCTGGTGCCCACCTTTGAGTTCGGCCACCGCGCTGCTAAACCTTTTGATCGCGGTCAAGGTGGTGGCTAAGCCCATCTGTTTGGCCTGGGTTGCCATCTGTTGCAACGTCTCACCGGGCAGGTCGCTCAGCAGGCTGCGATCCTCGGTCATCTGCAAGACCATCACCCCGCGCAGGTGTTCCACCACCTGGTGGCAGAACTCAGGCAGGCTCGCCCCTTCGAGCACCAGTTGCTGGATCAGCGTGAGGCCGGTGCCCACCTTGCGCATGGCAAGGGCATCGACCAACGCGTTGACCGCCTGCGCACTGACCGCGCCCAGCGCCTGTTGCACCTGGAAAAAGGTGATCGTCTCACTACCATAACTCAACATCTGGTCGAGCAAGCTGATGGCGTCGCGCATACAGCCCTGGGCACTGCGCGCAATCGCGGTCAACGCTTCATCCTCGGCCCCAAAGCCCTCTTCCTGAGCAATGTGACGCAGGTGATTGACGATCTCCGGCACGGCAATGCGGCGCAGGTCAAAGCGTTGGCAACGGCTTAAAATGGTAGCCGGGATCTTGTGTGGCTCGGTCGTCGCCAACATAAAACGGGCATGGGGGGGCGGCTCTTCCAAGGTTTTGAGCAGCGCGTTAAAAGCGCTGATGCTCAACATATGGACTTCGTCAATGATGTAGACCTTGTAGCGCCCCTCGCTGGGCCGAAAGTTGACCTTGTCGCGCAGGTCGCGAATATCATCGACGCTGTTGTTGCTGGCCGCGTCGATCTCGATTAGGTCGAGCATGCGCCCTTCGCTGATCGCCACGCAGGTAGGACACTTGTCACAGGGGCGATCTGCCTCCGGCGCGGTGCAGTTGAGCGCCTTGGCCAGAATGCGCGCGATACTGGTTTTACCCGTCCCCCGTGGCCCGGCAAAGAGATAAGCGTGCGCAACGCGCCCATCGCGCAGCGCGTTGCGCAGCGTCTGGATCACATGTTCCTGGCCAACCACCTCGGTAAAGGTCTGGCTGCGCCACTTGCGGTAAAGGGCTTGGGTCATGAAAGAATTACGGATTATGAGTTACGAGTTACGCTACGCTGATTTCAAGGCTATAGTGTAACATGGGTAGGGGTTTGGGGCAAGGAATTGGCACAGACGTTCCAGAGTGGTATAATCCCACCTATGAGCGACAAAATTATCAACACCTTTCAACAACGCCGCCAACTAGAGCAAGCCTTTGCTGAGTTGGGGCAGACGACAAGTGAAAACGAGCTGCGCGAGGCTGCACGCCAGATCGCGCATACCTTTCCAGGCGACTTGCTGCTCGATGCGCTGGTCAAACGGCTAGATAGCCCGAATGGGCAATTGCGCGGCGGATTGGGTCATTTGGCCGGGCTGCTCAACCCCGATGAGGTGCTGCCTGCGTTGCGTAATGTCGCCGCGAACCGCAGCCTGAACCCACAAGCGCGACTCACCGCCGCGTCGATTGCCCATCGCTTTCTCGGCGTCGAATTGCCCCATGTGCTGCTCGCCGACCTCAGCGACACAGAGGAGATCGCCTTTCAGAGCCTGCGCGAAGCACTGGATGAGGCGCACCGCAACCGCCATGTCCTGCTCGAATATGTGACCCAAATGGCCGAACATCCCGAAGAGATCGCGTGGATGGTGATGGGGTTACTGGGGCGCGTCAAGGCAGAGGAGCGGGTTGACCTGTTACGGCTGATCGCCCAGGATCAACGGCCACGGGTCGCCAAGGAAGCGCTGGCCCAACTCGAAAACCTGGCGCTTACCACGGGGCAACCGCTGGCGTTGCGCGCCCTGCAAACGCTGCAATTTGCCCGCCCCGGTGAAGTGGCAACCTTGGCCGAACGGGCGGTGCGGAAGGCGCGCTTTGCTGGTCACCCTTATACGCCGCCGGCCATTGATGGTTGGCGTGCACTAATTAGCCCTGCCGACCCAAGTGGGAGCCAGAGCGTTTGGCTGCTGCACCCCGGTGTCAGCGCGGCGAGCGGAAATAGCATGAGTGGTGTGCTGGTCGGCTTTGCCCATAGCGCGCATACCGGGATCACCCAGTTGTTTGGCACGGAAACGCTGGATTACACCCTGCTGCCGCCCCTTAAGCCCATCGGCACGCTGGTCACGGTGACCATGGACAATGGGCGGACGGCGACGATGTTAGAAGCGCCCTTTGATTATGGGCGATGGCTGTTACAGGAAGCGATCAAACAACGACTGGCCGAAGGGGGTACTCTGCCCGAGGAGTACAAGCTTTATAATGACCTGATCTGGCAATTTGCGCCACCAGTCGTCGATGAGCGGTTACAGCAGCTATGGCGAAAGGATAGCGAAAGTGTCCCAGCTGGGGTAGAGAGTGGCATATTAGTGGCTGACACAGCCGCCCTGTTTGCACATGGCGCAATGGAGGGGTGGCAACTGCGTAACTGGGGCTTATTACCGTCGGCCTACCAGAGTGTACTCTCGCAACAAGAATTGGTTGGGGCCTTGCTCAAGCAGATGGCCACGACGGGTGACAGCCGTGAAGTTGCCCAGGCATTAGTGGCGGGGTTACAGGCGCAGGCAGTCTGGTTTGCCATCGCCGGCGAGGAAGGATTAGCCCAAAAAACGGCGCGGTTGGCACAACAACTGCCCCACCTACCGCTCACCGACAATCCGATTTTGGCGCACATGCTCGCGGCAGCGATTGCTCATGTCCGCCCGCCGAAGTAGTGATAGGGAAAGCAAGCATTAATAATTGTCAATTGATAACTACCAAGCCACCCCTCCCTGCGATTAAGGTAAGCGACCTCACCCCCTGACCCCCTCTCCGCGCCGGAGAGGGGGAGAATTGCGCCCCGCTCCAACTTGGAGAGGTTCCCAAAGCGACCCCCTCCTAACCTCCCCCAGTTTGGGGGAGGAACGGTATCGGGGTCAGCTGTTCCCTCCCTTAGCAGGGAGGGTTAGGGAGGGGTTAGTAGTTACATGCTTTTAACCCTTAAAAAATTCCCAACTCATCCTTGGCATCGTCGGACATCAGATCCGGCGTCCAAAAGGGTGTCCAAGTGAGATGGACATTGACTTCATCGAGCGCCGGGAAAGCGTTGTGCGTGGAACGTTGAACATCGGTGATGATCTGTGGACCAGCCGGACAGCCGGGACTGGTCAACGTCATCGTTACCTCAGCCGTATTCTTTTCCGTCACTTCCACGTTATAGACCAACCCCAGATCGACGATATTCATCATCAATTCCGGATCTTTGACCTGCTGTTTCAAAATGCTGTAAATCTCTTCAGATGTTGGCTTGCTCATTCTTTGCTCCTTGAATTGGGTGGATTAGTAGATAGGTAAATCAGTACATCGATAGATAAGGCGGTCATACTACCGATGTACCGATTTACCTATCTACTGATTTACTTATCTACCTATCCCCCCTACGCCGGCCGTTCGACCAGCACATCATCGCCGTCAATTTGTACTACATAGGTCGTCGTTGCCTCAAAGGCAGGGAAGCTCAACGCAGCTCCTGTGCGGATGTCAAAACGAGCCCCGTGGCGCGGGCACATGACTTCACAGCCATTTAGCACAGTCCCTTCAACCAGCGGACCGCCATCGTGGGTGCAGACATCTTCAATCGCATGGATCTCGCCATCCAGATTAAAGAGCGCGACACGGATATAGTCAATTTCGACTAGTAGGCTACCACCAACCGGGATTTCAGCGACCGTTGCCACTTTTACAAAATCACTCATAGGATTACTCTTCGTCTACTTCGGTGTCGATCAGGGTGTTTTGGTCATGGATGACGAGCCACGTTTCGCCCTGCTTGGCAAAAATCAGATTCAAAAAGTATTGAAACTGGATCGGCTCGCCTTCTTCGTCCACATCTTCATAGGTGACGAGTAAGAGCGCGGTCGCCATCTCCTTGCTCTCGTGGGTATTGACCAATTCTGTGGTCATCTGCCATTCGGGGTCGGCAAACCATTCCTGGTGTAATTCGGCAATTTCGTCATAATTATCGAGCAGATTGCCGTTGGGTAGAATGACGGTCAGGCTACCGTCTTGAGCCACTGTCTCCAAAAATGTCTCGACATCATGCGCTTGGATTGCCTGTAGATGGCGCTCAAGCGCCTTTTGAAAGCTCATAGAAATTCCTTTATGATAACCGTTGACACTTGTACTCCGCTCAGTTTGAAAACCGGAGTTTTTTCCCATCGTTGATGCCATCATTAAATCCAATTTTCAAAACAAAAATAGAATAATTGATTATTCCGGCCATTCTTCCAGACCATAGGCCCCCGCCTTCAGCACTTTGAGCGAGAGCAGAGCACATTTTAGCCGTACTGGGCCAATTTCGATGCCCAGCATTTCGAGAATGTACTCTTTGTCAAGCGCCTTCAGCTCATCCAGCGACTTGCCAACAATCTCTTCCATGAGCATACTGGCCGTCGCCTGACTAATGGCACAGCCGCGGCCGTCAAAGGCGGCATCGACCACAATGCCATCTTTCACGTTTAGCTCAATCGTCAGCTCATCGCCACAAAAGGGATTGTGATCGTGATAATGAATATCCGGATTTTCTAAATGCCCTTTCCGGCGGGGGTGTTTATAATGGTCGAGGATTGCTTCGCGATATAATGCGTCCATTTTTAAGTGTCCATGATCTAAATAGATCCATACTGCTTTTCAATTTGAGTAACAAATTCAGCAAAGGTCATTGCAATTGCTAACGGATCATGACGCGCTGGATCATGAAAGGGGTGTTGATGCCAACCACCGGTATTGTCAGCACCAAAGATACGTTGGCCATTGTCAATGAGTGCATAAGCTGTCGTACCTGTTTGCTCATTGTAAAAAGCATCGATGTGATCACCTACTGTTGTGTGAATCCTTAGCTTGATTGCCGTAGCTGTCAAGCGAACAACAGATGGAATGTCGCAGATGGGTGAAACAATGGCAGCAGCAAAGACCTGTTGTTCAAATTCGATTAAAGTCATGACAAAACTCAGTCGCTGTTGGCCGCCGGGCCAGTTTAGGCAAGAGCTTGTTTTTCAATTCTGCTAAAGTCAGGGTAGAGTCTTAAACAGCTCCATATAAAGCGCTTCATCAGTTACGGACGCTTCCCACTCCCAAAAATCTTGTTCGGCTTCATAACTATATTTTTGACTGCTCTCGCCACTAAACCATGCTGTTTTGAAAGTGTTGAAGTCTGTATTGTAGCGCGCTTCAAAGGCAATCCGTTGTTGGTGGGCTTCCTGTAATTTCAAACGGACCAACTCTTTTAGCGCGAGGGGTAGTGCCACCTCAACGCGCGGTTCACCAGTAAGTGTATTCAAAATTCGATAAAGTGGTTTGGATACAACGTCTGTAATCACTTTGCAGCTATCCCTATCTGCCTAATCGAACAAAGTACTTGCCTTCTCTAAAGCCACCACCAATTGATCAACTTCAGCCGTCGTATTATACAGGTAAAAGCTCGCGCGTGCACTTGCGACAATGTCATAACGATCATGAACCGGCTGGGCACAGTGATGGCCGGCGCGGATCGCAATCCCCGCGCGGTCCAATACCGCCGAAATATCATGGGGGTGTACATCATTGAGGGTGAAAGCGATCAACCCGCCGCGTTGCGCCGGCGCAGGGCCGATAATGCGTAAGCCTTCGATCTCACTCAGTCGTTCGTAGGCATAACGGGTCAGCGTGCGCTCGTGTTCATGTATCCAATCCATGCCCACACTTTCCAAGTAATCGACTGCCGCGCCCAACCCGATCACTTCGGCGATGGCAGGAGTGCCGGCCTCAAATTTATAGGGCAGATCATTCCACTTGCTACGCTCCATTTTGACTTCGCTGATCATATCGCCGCCGCCCATAAAGGGGGGCATGGCGTTGAGCAGCTCACGCTTGCCATAGAGCACGCCGACACCAGTGGGACCACACATCTTGTGGCTGCTAAAGACAAAAAAGTCGGCGTCAAGCGCCTGGAGATCGATTGGCATGTGGGGCACACTCTGCGCACCGTCGATCAGTACTTTGGCCCCCACGGCCCGCGCGGCAGCAACCAGTTGCGCCACGGGATTGACTGTGCCGACGACATTGCTAGCATGGACAAAACTAAAGAGCTTGGTCCGTTCGGTGAGCAGGCTTGCCAGTTGCGCCAGATCGAGCAGCCCCTCATCGGTAATCGGCACGTAGCGCAGGGTAAAGCCCAGTTGGTCGCGCAACATCTGCCACGGCACAATATTGCTGTGGTGCTCCATCTGGGTGATCAGCACTTCGTCGCCCGGTCTCAGGTTGGCCCGCCCCCAACTCTGCGCCACCAGGTTGATCCCTTCGGTGGTGCCGCGCGTAAAGATCACTTCTTTGACACTTTTGGCGTTAATAAAACGCGCCACTTTGGTCCGTGCCCCTTCATACGCCATGGTCGCTTCTTCGCTGAGCGTATGCACCCCGCGATGAACATTGGCGTTGTAGCGGCGGTAGTAGTCGTCCAGCACGGTCAACACTGCGGTCGGTTTTTGGCTGGAAGCAGCGTTGTCCAAATAGACTAACGGGATCTCATGCACCTGGCGTTGCAAAATCGGGAAGTCGGCACGAATCTGTTCGAGTTTGTTCATCATCTTTTGTTTCTATTAACGCTAATACAGTGTGACGGAAGTTTTGATGGATTAAAAGCCGCGTTCGCCCCAGCGGGACGGTTGACCTTAGCCGGGAAATATCATGATTTTCTTGGTCCTCAGGTCAACCGTCCCGCTGGGACGAAAAACCCATCAAAATTTCGGTAACGCTGCACTAATACACTGTCAAGCAAGTTTTGCTATTTTAGCCACGGAGTGGACAGATCCGAGGGTTAAAACCCTCGGCTACCATCTGCCGTCACTCCGTGACTGAAACGCTTTGTACTCAATCCACAAACTGACCTTTAGCGCTCGACCGGCAGACGCACCGCATTGCCCCATTCGGTCCAAGAGCCGTCATAGTTGCGCACCTTCTCATAACCAAGCAGATAGTGGAGCACAAACCAGGTATGGCTGCTGCGTTCGCCGATGCGGCAATAGGCGACGACATCATCACTGGGGCGCAACCCTTGCTCGGTTTCATAGATCGCGCGCAGATCTTCGGCACTCTTAAAGGTGCCATCGGGATTGGCAGCACGCGCCCAGGGCACATTCTTGGCACCGGGAATATGGCCGCCGCGCAGGGCACCTTCTTGCGGATAGTCGGCCATGTGCAGCAATTCGCCCTTGTATTCGCCGGGGCTACGGACATCGACCAGCTTACCGGTGGTCTGCAAGTGCGCCAAAACATCTTCCCGATAGGCGCGAATTGGCGCATCGTTGCGCACGTTGGCGACATAGCTGCTCGAAGGATAATTGGGCACTTCACGGGTGAGGGCGCGCCCTTCAGTTACCCACTTGGCGCGACCACCGTCCATGATCTTGCCATTGGTAAAGCCAAAGAGTTCAAAGACCCACAAGGCATAGGTAGCCCACCAGTTGTTCTTGTCGCCATAGAAGACGACAGTGGTCTGCTCGTCGATTCCATAACGGCGCACCAGGCTTTCAAATTGGGCCTGGTTAATATAATCGCGCACGGTCGGATCATTGAGATCGGCATGCCAGTCAACTTTAACCGCACCGGGAATGTGGCCGGTGTCATAGAGCAGGATATCTTCGTTACTCTCAATCAGCCGGACGTTGCTATCACCGAGATGGTCAGCAACCCACTGGGTGCTTACTAACACTTCGGGATGGGCATAGCCCTTTGTTTCAATACTCATAATTGTGCGCTCCTCTTTGCGTTATGCATCTGCCGGTTTGTAGTCGCAACGGCGACGATAGATTCAAATTTACTACGCTGGTTCGGGATAAATTAATCAACTGCTACCGCCCTAAGGATTACAGAACGATCCTTAGGGCTTGATACAGATGCAACTCACCCGCAGCGATACCGGTTGCAAACGCTGGCGTAGAATATGGTATTGAAAATGCATCCATGGGCTCCGTTCTCTACTTTGTCTTGGCATAAAATGCGCGTTCATTGTTTGCGTTCACGCCATCCGCCATTATAGCCCGTTTACAAAAAAATGGCATCTTCCACTGCGTAGAAAATGCCATTCCTTGTCACTTATCTTCAGCGGTGCGATTTCGTAGGGACACGATGCATCGTGTCCCTACGAAATCGCACCGCTGATCTGACTGATCTAGCACAGAACGGGCTTAACCGCCGATCTTGCGCTCGATTACTCTTTCCAGTTTAGCAACAACGCTTTCCACCGGTACCCGATCCAATACCGCTTGGAAAAAGCCTTGGACAATCATGCGCTCGGCCTGGGGACGGGAAAGGCCACGCGCCATCAGATAGAAAACGTACTCATCTTCTACTTGGGCGGCGGTGGCACCGTGGGTGCAGCGCACATCATCGGCCTCAATTTCAAGGCCGGGGATGCTGTCGGCGCGGGCGGTGCCGTCGAGAATCAAGTTGCCGTTGCGCTGGTAGGCGTCGGTCTTCTGCGCACCACGGTAGACCCGAATCTGCCCCATGTAGACACTGCGGGCATGTTCCTTCAGCGCACCGTTGAAGAGCAAATCGCTGAAGCAGTGGGGAGCACGGTGCAGTTGCAAGGTCTGGTGATCAATGTGTTGGCGCCCGGTGGGGAAGTAGATACCCAACAATTCGCCATGCCCACCCGTGCCGCTCAAATCGAGATCGAGGAATGCTTTAGTCAAGCGGCTACCCCAACTCACCTGGATCCAGCGTAAGTCGGTATCTTTGCCCATGACGGCGCGGCCGGTGAGGAAATTCCAGAGCGAGTGGTCGAAATCTTGCAGATTCATATAGCGCACAACGCTATTGTCCTTTTGAATCAGCTCGACCACCGCACTCTGCATGCCATCTTTGCCGCCAAGCAGATCATCGACCACGGTGACTTCCGATCCTTCTTCCGCCACAATCAGGGTGTGATGGTAACCACCGGTCCCTTCGCCGTGATTTAGGATCACTTGCAAGGGTAGTTCAACCTTCACATTTTTGGGCACATAGATAAACGCGCCCGTATCCCACAACGCAGCGTGGAGTGCGGTAAATTTATTCTCTTCAGGCTTAACCGCCTGTGTCATAAAATATTGTTGGATCAGGGCCCCGTGCTCGTGCAGCGCGCTTTGTAGATCCGTGAAGATCACCCCTTTGCCGGCCAGATCTTCGCTGACA
The DNA here is from genome assembly GCA_022842065.1 of Caldilineaceae bacterium. The sequence continues at coordinate 3,827 of JALHQH010000005.1, read as the reverse complement.
TTGCGATAACGCACGCCGCCCTGCTCAAAAACCAGGCTCGCCGCGCTCGCCATTTCGTCCAACTCGTGTTGGATCTCAGCGCTCAGCACGGTATTGGCGGTGCCATTCGGCTGCGCAAAGGGTTGAAATTTATTTAAATTAAAGCCGGTGAGCCGGGTACGTCGCCACGCTTCATCAGTCGACTTTGGCCAGGCGATCCCTTCAAAGGCCTGCCAGGCGGCTAAGCGTTTCTCTAACATCCAATCGGGTTCGTGTTTGGCGGCTGACGCCGCGCGCACCGTCGCTTCGGTAAAACCCGTCGACAATTCATTTTTATGATGACCGTTGGTCCCCGTAACTGGGGTGCCAACCTGTGTTTTTTCCAGTACAGTCACTTTTTTTTTCTCCATCTTTTTGTGCAGTGAGGCGTGAAACGTGAGGCGTGAGGCGTGAGGCGTGAAACGTAATCTATAAATTACTACTTACATCCCACGTTTCACGCAGCACGTTTTACGTTTCACGTTTCACGTTTTACCCGATGCTGCCTTCCATCTGCAGCTGGATCAGGCGGTTCATTTCGACGGCATATTCCATGGGCAATTCTTTGACCAGCGGCTCAATAAAGCCACCGACAATCATCGCCGCCGCTTCATCTTCACCAATGCCGCGGCTCATCAAGTAAAAGAGCTGCTCTTCGCCAATCTTACTGACCGAAGCCTCGTGACCAACGGCCACATTGTCTTCTTCAATCTCAATATAAGGATAGGTGTCCGAGCGGCTCTGCTCATCCAGTAGAAGCGCATCGCAGACAACGTTACTCTTGCTATGATGGGCACCCTTGGCGACGCGTAACAGACCGCGGTAGCTGGCCCGCCCGCCATCCTTGCTGATCGACTTGGAGACGATCTTCGAGCTAGTGTAGGGGGCACCATGTACCACTTTGCCACCGGCATCCTGGTGTTGACCGTGGCCGGCAAAGGCAATCGAGAGAATCTCGCCGTGGGCCTTGGGGCCGAGCATGTAGACGGCCGGGTACTTCATCGTCACTTTGCTGCCCAGGTTGCCGTCGATCCATTCCATGGTCGCGCCTTCATAGGCGACGGCCCGTTTGGTCACCAAGTTGTAGACATCGGTGCTCCAATTTTGGATCGTCGTGTAGCGGCAACGAGCACCCTTTTTGATGATGATCTCAACCACCGCGCTGTGCAGGCTGTTGCTGCTGTAGATTGGGGCGGTGCAGCCTTCCACATAGTGAACGCTGGCACCCTCTTCCACGATGATCAAGGTGCGCTCAAACTGCCCCATGTTCTCTTGGTTAATGCGGAAGTAGGCCTGCAAGGGAATGTCAACATGCACCCCTTTGGGCACATAGACAAAACTGCCACCGCTCCAAACCGCGCTGTTCAATGCAGCGAATTTGTTGTCTGCCGCCGGGATAATGGTGGCAAAATAGTCGCGCACAATATCTTCGTATTCGCGCAGGCCAGTGTCCATATCCAGGAAGATCACGCCCAGCTTTTCCCATTCCTCGCGCAGACTGTGGTAGACCACTTCGGAATCATACTGTGCGCCAACGCCGGCGAGAAATTTGCGCTCGGCTTCGGGAATGCCCAGCCGCTCAAAGGTATTTTTAATGCTCTCGGGCACATTATCCCAGCTCTTCTCAGCACCGGAGGAAGGCTTCAGATAATAGAAGATATCCTCAAAATCAATGCCGCTCAGATCAGCACCCCAGTTGGGCATGGGCTTGGCAAAAAAGATGTCGAGTGCCTGATGACGGAACTCGCGCATCCAATCCGGCTCATTTTTGTGGTCGGAGATCTGGTCGACCACGGCGTGATTGAGCCCCTTATTCGACTTAAAAACGGCTTCAACATTGTCATGGAAGCCATATTGATATTCTTGCTTAACACCGCTCAGGTATTGTTCATCAGTCTGTGTCGTCATGTTTTTTTCTCCCGTTGTGTATGCCATAAAACGTGAGGCGTAAAACGTAATTTAGCAGGCTCGCGCAACGTTACGTTTTACGTTTTACTCATTACGCCGGCACGGCTGCTTCCGCGCCAAATTCCTGCTCGACCCAACCATAACCACGCTCTTCCAACATGAGGGCTACTTCAGGGCCGCCGGTCTTTACAATGCGCCCGTTAAAGAAAATGCTGACAAAATTGGGCTTGACATAGTTGAGCAGCCGTTGGTAGTGGGTCACCATCAGGAAACCCCGTTCCGGCGTGGCCAGCTTGTTAATGCCATCGGCGACGACGCGCAACGCATCGATATCTAGGCCGGAGTCAGATTCATCCAAGATGGCAAACTTGGGTTCCAACATCGCCATCTGCAAGACTTCGGTGCGCTTCTTTTCACCGCCGGAAAAGCCATCGTTGAGATAGCGGCGGGCGAAGCTGGCATCGACATTATATTCATTCATCTTGGCGGTAAGCTCACGGCGGAATTCGCGCATGGGCATCAGGTTGCTGCCGATGACGGCGTTGCTGTTGCCTTCGCTCTTCTTGTCGGTATAACCGCGCACATTAGAAACCGCAGTGCGCAAGAAGTTGGCGACGCTGACGCCGGGGACAGCCACCGGATATTGGAAGGCCAGGAAGACACCAGCCTTGGTGCGCTCGTCTGCTTCCATCTCCAAAATGCTTTCGCCATCAATCAAAATATCACCCTCGGTCACCTTATAGTGGGGATGACCGGCAACGACATAGGCCAAGGTGGACTTGCCAGAGCCATTCGGGCCCATTAGGGCATGAATCTCACCACTGCGTAACGTTAAGTTAACGCCTTTAAGAATTTCTGTGTCTTCAACGCTAGCGTGAAGGTTGCGGATTTCAAGTACGCTCATGGGAACTGCTACTCCTCACTTGTGAAAGTAAAAATCTATCTTTTTAATTGGCTCATCAGCCGAAAGTGCAAAAACGCCTTGTTTCACACTTTTCACAGCTACACCTATAAAATTTTGTACAACTTTTGCCCATTATATCAGGCTACACAACTTTTCTGTAACATTCAAACCGAAAGCTAATACAAATGGGTTACCAGCTTTAGCTGCTTACACTAACACCATTTTGCGCAGTGCCAACTTTTGCCGAGACCACAAATGAGCAACTCTGGTGGCCATCCATCATACAGGCCTGCAAATTAACCTCCGACCCAAGCACCTGGCGCATCATCGCCTCGTCCATCTCACAGATCTCGCGGTGATCCTGGGCCAATTCGTGGTAAGGGCAGTTGTAGGTATGCAAGACAATCGTATTATCATCATGCGTATGGACATCGGTCAGCACACCGCGTTGATAAAGCGCATCGGCCAACTCATCAACTCGCTCGGTCAACAGCGTTGATCGCACCGAGTGTTGGTATTTGTTGGCCAAGCGATTGCTCACCCGCGCCAACAGTTGATTCGTCCGCTCCTGCCCTTCCAGCGCAAAGACCTCTTCCAGCAAAGTCATCGCCAAGTCATCACAGTGACAGGCGAAGACTTCATGGGTCTTTGCGGTGACGGTATAAGTATGATGCGGACGGCCCACTCCAGCATGAACGGTTTTGCGTTCAATATAACCTTCAACTTGGAGCGTATTCAGATGTTGGCGCACCGCTGTGGTAGTAATGCCCAATAACTGCTCCAGATCCTTAATCGTTGCCGACCCGTTGCGTTGCATGAACTCGATGATCTGCCAGGTGGCGGTATCACGTTTTTGATTGGCGCCAAGTGACATAAGTTTCCCTTTGCTCAATAGATTCTATTACAATAAGGGCATTATAGTTGATTTTGATAATTTTGTCAAATAAAACTGTTTTAATGATTTTATATATTAAAGCACATATAAAAATGGCTGGCT
>JALHQH010000004.1 GCA_022842065.1 Caldilineaceae bacterium | reverse complement strand
TGAAGTCAAGGTGAGAACCGGAGTTTTGCTGGCTAACGGGATCGCGTGCGTCGCACTGACCGCCAACTGTTTCCAGTCCGCTAGATTCTTTGGTCAGTGCGACGCACGCTGACCGAAACGAGGGGTTTCATTCTGATTTGAGTATAGTTGATAAAATTGATGAAGCTGAAATGATAAATCGACCCAGGTTGGGTGACTCTTGGTGACAGGAGTTACCCAACCTAAGTTAGTCATGCTGAGACATAGGGTTTAGACGGGACTGCGCCGCCCCATCACCAGCGAGACAACAAAAAGGATCAAGAAGATCACAAACAAGATCCAGGCGATGTTGCTGGCGGTGCCGGCAATCCCACTAAAGCCAAAAACGGCGGCGATTAAGGATACAACCAGAAAGATAACTGCCCATCGTAACATTTTTCGTTTCCTTTCACTAGGGAGGACTTCCACAACTTCTTCCTAAGTGGAGTATAGTAGAATTTTTGCGCTTTTACCTGTATCTGGACACAGGTAAAAGATACAAGCTACCTGCGCAAGTAAGGACAATCCTAATAACGAAAGATGGCGGCAGCCGGGGCTTCGCGCGGGAGTTCCATTTGCGGGACAAAGTAAACGGCACCCCCATTCAGCATCGTATGTATAGCCGCAAAGTCGAGTAGATCAGTCGTGCCAGGCTTGCGCTCGTTAACCAACTGTATCCGATTCTTTTCCGGATCAAAGGTGCCCCACAGGGGCATGTCCTCGGGAATAAAAAGGGTATCAATGCGTTGGAAGTAAGCCCCCGAAATGATCTGTTCGAGGTTTTTGGCCGCACGCTCATCATCATTGCCGATCAAACTGTGGAGATCGGCCAGGGCTTGCTCGCGCCCCTCACTAAAAGTCGGCTCGACGAGTGCCCAGGCTGCTTGATGTAGCTCTAGTTGATCCATCGCCTCCGGGTCATGTTGAATCCCCTCTGCGACCAAGTCGCTGTATTGGTTGACCTGGGTGTAAAGACCTTGGAGAAAACTAACACCGGCCAGCACGAGGGGCGGATGATTGCTGCCTTCGAGCAGGTCGCGAACGCCATTATCAAGTTGGCGGAAGAAGCGCAGAATCTGTTCGCGATTTTCCGCATCATCACCGCCGCCGTGACCATGGAAGATAGCCGAACGACCGCCCCCTTGTGGATTCGTGCCAGTGCCGGTGTGAAATTGAAGACTTGATTCAAAGTCGTCGTACTTGAGGGCTTCCTGCAAACTCGTGGGGACATCATCACTAAGCGCAATTTCGGCCAATCCAAAGCGGGTCCCTTGCAACAAGCTCACCCCTCCTTGGCGGAGGGCCAAGAGGTAGAAGGTGCCATCGATAGAAAGCATGGGGAGCAACGGCTTAATATGAAAGCGATCCTCCGCAACCACCAGCTCGGGAAACTGGACGGGTAAACGGTAGCTTTGAAAAAAGTCCGGGGCGAGAAAAAGCGCTAACCCTTCACTCTGCTGTTGCCAAAAAGCTTCATTTGCCATTAACGCGGTGATGGGTGCTAACAGTGGCTCAATTTCCACTTTACGTGCGACGAGTGGCATCAACGCCGTCTCGGCCTCGGCCAGTAAGTTTTTCAGTCGGATGCGATTTTGCTGGGTTTGCGCGCCCATGATTTCTGTTGGCATATAGATCGAGAGGCAAGGCCCGGGACGTTCACTCATCAGCTCCTGCAACATGGCGTTGCTCAGCCGATCCATCTGGCTATCAATTACAAATGTCATCATTACTCCTTCTTGTGCTTTGGCGCTCGGGGGTATTGCCCTTTTCCGGCAGGATTAGCGACTACCCCTACAAAGCGGTGCTGGGCTACTGTTTTCCATATTGCAGAGCTTTTGTCGATTAGGCTCTAGTGAATGGTACACGCCAGCGACACACATGGGGCTATAAAGCGGCCAGCATATAAAACGAACGATGGCACAAAAAGAGGAGTGGACGGCTGTGGAGTCTAACGGGGTATGGAAGGAGGATATACTTAGCTCTGTGATCATTTAATATTTTCTACACGAGTAAAAATATTAAATGATCACAGAGCTAAGTATAATGATGGCGCTTGAACGGGCTACTTTTTTGATCAAGCCTGCGCGTGTGTCAATCAGCATCAGACCGCAGTCTTGATGCTGATTGACACAAACTTAATGATCTTGGACCAAAGTGCTAGCTGTCCTTTTCTCTGGTCTCCTGCTGCCTGGGGCTTGTACCTGGGGTTTGATCGTCGATCAGTCTGCGCAGGTTGATTGTGGCTTAGGCACAAGGACAGAGATGGCTTGCGGTAAGACCTCCACCTTGATCGGCCCGCTGGTTGGTTTGAAGACTTCACCATCATACTGGATCGTCTGTAGCGGCGAAACATCGATCTCGATCTCACGCGCTTGCCAGTGATGCACGGCTTCTTGAAAAGTCTCTTCCAGTGCACCCATGTTCGCCATGTCGATGGTCGTCTTAGCTTCTGTTTTGCCCCAAGTCCGGTTTAAAACATCAAAGAGCGCCCGCCAACTGACTTCTTCAATCACCAGGACATCCAGTAGCCCATCGCTAATGTTGATCATGGCGCCGAAGTTAAGCCCACCCACGCCCAGATTGCCGGCATTCGCAATGCCACAGGTAATGCCTTGGCAACTGACTTCTTTACCATCCAGTTTTAGTTGATAGTCGAAGATTTGCGGCTGACGCAAATTCTGCATCGCCGACCACCAGTAGGCCAACATACCATAGCGATCTTTGAGTGTGCGGTCAGCCTGTTCGATCATGGCTGCTTCAAAGCCGAGCCCTGCTCGCAACAGAAAGTGCTGCCCACAGATCTGGCCGGCATCAATTGGGCGTAAGGTGGCCCCAATGCCACAGGCCAGTGTTGCGGCCTGCGCCAGATCGGCCGGGATGCCCAGCTCCAGCGAGAGCACATTCGCCGTCCCCCCCGGCAAGATGGCAAAGGGCATCTTTGTCCCGATCAAACCGCTGGCGACCTCGGCGACTGTCCCATCACCACCGTAAACGGCAACGAGCTCGACCCCTTGTGCAATCGCGGCGGCGGCCAACCGCTGGCCATCACCTTGCTTTTGGGTGATTGAAACACTCCACTCCACGCCAGCTTCTTGAAAGATACTATTCAGGGTTGACAAGACCGGTACATCCCCGCCAGCCGCCGGATTGATGATCACATGAATGTTATTATAATTTGCGGCCATACGCGCTCCTCGCGATCCATAGATTTGTAACGTCTACAATTTCTGTAGCAAAAGATTCTGTAACAAAAGGCACTATCGCTTAGCCTAGCGTATTAAAGTTTATTTGTTCTGCAAGCTAGATGGTAGTTGTGGCACTGATTTGCACGATCGGCCAGGGCTTGGGGAAAGGCTATGTCGTGGCGCATACCGTTGCGCTGTATATTTATCTACTCACCTTGGCACTGTGTTGTACTATACTGGGTTGTACTATACTGTCGCAATAAGTAGCCTACGCCATGCATACGACAAGGTTACATTTGCCACCGGTCACCAATTCGTCATCACCACCTAAATCAGCAGTGATGACAGTGGTAACCTGTCCCACTTTAGCATGAGCGTACATCCAGATCTACGAGCAGAAAGAAAACAAAAATGGAATCGACTTACACGACGATGGAAAATTACGACCAGGATGTCAAACAATTACAAACGTTGGCGGATGAACTGGAAGAGTATATCTTAGGCGATGAGACCTATCGTACCATTATGGTCCCGCGTGACAAAGGCTATGAGCGGCTAACGATGTCTGGCGGTCAACTGCTGAACCTGATGAACCAGCTGTTGCGCGCGCGTGCTCAGTTAACCGCCAGCCAACAGAGTCGTCTGGATGGGATTACGACCCAGGTACAGCAAACAATGGCGGAATTACGCACGCCTTTTCACCAACATCTAACCCGTGAAGCCCATTCGCATTTGGATCGGTTACGCTGGTTTCTCGATAGTTGCCAAGATGATGGGGCGCAATGCCGCCGTGATTTTCCGTCAGAAATTCAAAATCGGCAACGACTGGCAGAGCTAAGCCAAGCTTTTGGGAGTGCTATGCCCGACGAGATTGCCGACGCACTAGCCACCGTGGATGAACGCATTCGCAGCCTTACCAAAGACGGTGATTTTGTCTGGCCACAGCGCTCGCCAGCCCTTTATCCCAAGGAGTCTTATTGGTACCTTTATGTCACGCCTGCCATTGAATAGTCTGGGCAAGCGGTTGATATCGCCTTGTGATAGCCCTTGATCGGCGCATATGATGACAATGTAGAATTTAGAACGTGGAAATCCCTGTGTAATTCTTCACACCTGTCGGATCCGACAGGTTGCATACTACCCTCTTCGGTAAGCTAAACCTGTCGGATCTTCCATTTCTTTTCTCTTCCTTCTCCTTTATCCTTAGTGTAACAAGTGATAGATGCGACAATTAATTTGCGCTCTGTCTGAAACGATAGCACGGCTGGCAGTAAAGCCAAACCTGTCGTTTTCAAAACAATCGCACTTTAATGCAACGAGGAGGCAGAACATGACACGAACCCGGATTTTCATTGTGCATGAGAACCAGACTGTAGCTGGCCAGGTGATGGCGAGCTTGTCGCAAGAACCACAACTTTATGTTGCTGATTTACTGAGCACCCCAAGTGAGGCCCTTGCTTATATTAGCAAAGATAACTGTGACATCTTGCTGATTTCTGCACGGTTGGCCAACGAGGGGGCCTTAAAATTATTGAAAGCGCTGCGTCAACGCGCGATTAAAGCCAAAATTCTGATTACCGGTTTGAGTGATAATACACAACAGGTCATTCGCTACATTGCGGCTGGCGCTGCTGGTTATATCTTAGAAAAAGAACAGATTCAACACTGGGTGCGCCATATTCATGCTGTCCAAGCCGGCATGGCGCTGATTTCTCCCGCCGTAACCGCTGCGATTATGGAGCATCTAAACCATCTCAGCCGCTTAACGACGCGCTTTGAGCCACAAACCAATCTCTTTTCTAGCCTGACCCAGCGCGAGATTGAGATCCTACAAATGTTGGCTGTGGGTTCTTCGAATCAGTTGATTGCTGATAGATTGATCATTAGCGTCGGGACGGTAAAGAACCATGTGCATAGCGTGCTCAAAAAATTAAAGTTACGCAGTCGCAAAGAAGCTGCTACCTATTTGGCGATGGTCAATGGGACTGGGGTCAGTGGTGCCGAGCTGCAATTTGCGCAGATGATGTAAGCTTACCTAAACAACAAAATGATAAAATCAAAGTGGCCCGACATCATCAATGATGTCGGGCCACTTTTTCTGATTATACTCAAATCAGAATGAGACCCCTAGTTTCGGTCAGCGTGCGTCGCACTGACCAAAGAATCTAGCGGACTGGAAACAGTTGGCGGTCAGTGCGACGCACGCGATCCCGTTAGCCAGCAAAACTCCGGTTCTCAACTTGACTTCAGTATAAGCGTTACACAATCAGCCGTCGCTTCGTTTGCGCCAGACGAAGCACCACAGGTTAATGATGATCCCCGTGGTCGGTCTCTTCACTCTTGTGCTTAGCAATGACGCCCTCCGCAAGCTGGTGCGGCACGGCGTCGTAATGGTCAAAGTCAATCGAGTAAAAGCCGCGACCTTGGGTCATTGAGCGCAATTCTGTACTGTAATTTAGGATCTCGGCAAAGGGCACTAGCGCATGAATAATCGTACGATTACCCTTCTGCTCCATTCCCTGTACCCGGCCCCGGCGGGTATTGAAATCACCCATAATGTCACCCATAAATTCGTCGGGAACGGTGACATGCACTCGGTAGACCGGTTCTAATAAGATGGGGCTTGCCTGTTGGACAGCCAGCTTAAAAACTTCACGGCCGGCGGCTTGAAAGGCAATGTCTTTGGAATCCACCGGATGCTCTTTGCCATCAAAGACGACGGCCTTGATGCCGACCACGGGAAAACCGGCAACGACTCCTTGTGTCATCACCTGGCGAATGCCCTTTTCGATGGAAGGCAGATAGACCCCACTGATCGTGCCGCCAAAGACTTCACTGACATATTCAAACTCGGCACCATTGCTTAGCGGTTCGACGCGCATATGAACTTCGGCAAATTGGCCGGAGCCACCAGTCTGTTTCTTGTGACGATATTGGGCAGAGGCAACGCGACTAATCGTTTCCTGGTAGGGCACTCGTGGGGCCGCGGTTTCCACTTTTACCCCATATTTGCTTTCTAAATGGCGAATTGCCACATCAACATGGGTGTCACCCATCCCTTGGAGCAGTGTTTGTTTGGTGGCCGCGATCGTTTCAATCCGCAAAGTGCGATCTTCTTCCGTCAAGGCATGGAGCGCAGTACCCAATTTTGCACTGTCGGCCTGCGTGAGAGGGGTCACGGCGACCGCATAAAGCGGTTGGGGAAAGGCAGGGTAATTGATCTTGAGCGCAGCATTTTTGGTCAGTGTATCACCAGTCATCACCTGCTCAAGTTTGGTGATCACCCCAATATCACCGGCCACAAGTTCGTTCATGACCTGTAGTTCTTTGCCACAAACATGGCTAAGGCTGCCAATCCGCAACTGATTACCGGTTCGTGTATCGATTAATTGATCATCCTTGTGAAGAATACCGGAAACCACCCGGACATAGCTCATGCGACCCACAAAGCGATCAATCAGCGTCTTGAAGACGACCGCCACCGGCTCGCCGGCCGGGTCACTGGCTAATTCAACCGTAGTGTCATTAACCTGTGCCGTCACCGGATGGGCACTTGGCAATGGCACATAACGCCCTAGCGCCTGGATCAACCGATCCAGACCGATAGCATTGGTGGCGGTGCCACAGTAGACGGGGACGACCGAGCCGGCCAACACACCCTTGCGCAAGCCGACACGTACCTCTTCGGGCGTCAGCTCTTCGCCTTCCAAATAGCGTGCGATCAGCTCATCATCGGCTTCGGCGGCCGCTTCTACGGCCGCGATGTGGACACTTTCCACTTCATCGTGCATCTCGGGCGGAATGGGCGACTCCGTTTCATCTTTGCCCAAGTAGGCCATCATACTGACCAGGCTGATCACACCCCGAAAATTCTCGGCGGCCCCGACGGGCAGTTGCAGGGGCACAAAGGTCGAATCGGGAAACGCGCCGCGCAGATCCGCCACCACGCGTTGAAAGTTCGCATTCTCGCGATCCATTTTGTTGACAAAGACAATCCGCGGTTTCTGATATTCATTTAGATAGTCCCACGCTAATTGGGTACCCACCTCGACGCCGGCGACCGCATCGACCACCACCAGGGCCGCCTCGGCCACATGCAGCGCGCTGAGCACTTCACCGACAAAATCTTGATAGCCGGGGACATCAATCAGATTGACTTTTAAATTTTCCGTTTCAATTGGGACAACAGAAAGGTTGATCGAAATTTTACGTCGGTGTTCTTCATGATCCCAGTCCGAGACGGTTGAACCATCATCAACGCGCCCCATGCGGGAAATCGCGCCTGTTTTAAAGAGCATGGCTTCGGTCAGGGAACTCTTTCCCGAGCCACCATGGCCCAGAACAGCAACATTGCGGATTTGATCAGTACGAAACTTCGCCATGCGTCCTCCTTCAAACTGATTATTTAATTGATTAGCAGCATAACTTTCGGTCTGAAAAGCGGAGATTTACGCCGGCGTTGGCGCGGGGGCAAGTCCGATTTTCAAAGTAAGCACCGTCTCCAGTGAACTTGCGTTGAAAACCGTTGTAGGTCATTAATAAAGTTGCCTACCAATGTCAACGCGAGTCCACGATGACTAGTAGAGCGCAATTGCGCCGGCCAAGGAGCTGACGTTCCCAACGCGCGGGCGCTGCAGTCTACTAATATTTGATAGCAGATCAATGGAAATGCTGCCAGCAGTTGGCGAACAAGGCGCCTGGGATTTGTTGATCCCAAACGGATAGAGGGCCACAACGACAAGAGATCGACAGCCAATCCAGGTTGTGCTATCTGGCGTCCAATCCTCGTATGGCTAGGTGCTTAGCGATTAAACTTGTGCACTATGCAATGAATAGATTCGGTCTTTGGGAACACCGTGCGTTGTCACCGGCTGCGCTATATACGCAAACTTTATACACAAACTATGGTAAAGGTTTGCTGTAATCACCATCAGCACCTAAAATCACAATACTGGCATAACGGTGGCACAACGCTGGAAAGACCTGCACAAATCTATCGGACAGAGCAGTTTGACCACAACTTTCATGAATAAAACTAAATTCACGAACAGAATCAATCGACACCAAGTGAAGTTGTGTAAAATTGTACCGGAAAATGCGCTAACTGTCAATGCGTCCAATAACGTGCCACTTGCCCTGCTCGATCCCAACTGTACGATAAGCGATTTAACAATTTGGTGACCGATGCGCCCTTTGGTATTATCCATACATCGTCCTTTTGCATCACAATCATGAATCGCCCTTTAAATTGCCAGCGTGCACCGAAATGATAACAAAGCCGTGAGTCAAATCAATCAACAGCGCATAGCTCCTTCCGCTTCACCAGAACGTTCGCCTAGCGGCAAAAACCCGGAAATTCGGTTACTGCTTACTTGTCAGGCCGAAGGTTTACAAAGTCGCTATAGTGAACTGAGCAGCGAAGATAGTGGACTCACGGCGTTGGGCTGGGAACAGACTAATTCACTCGCACGCTGGATTGCCATGTATGAAAAGGTTGATCTGTTGGTCAGCGCACCCCAGTTACGCAGCCGCCTGACTGCGCAACGGTTGGGCCAAGTGTTGCGCAAATCGGTTAGTGTCATGCAAGAGATGCCTTCCCATGCCCGCAGCAGCCTCGAAACTGGCAACGATCGCCATCCGTTATTTGCCCCCCTTCACTTCAAAGAGCAATTTGCTGACCAGCCTCTTTATACCCCCTTTCGAGAAAATCTGGCCAATGCCCTACAAAAGATCGTACACGAGCAGTGGGGAAAAACGGTCTGCATTGTGCTAGATGGCAATGCGATTGCGACTGCCCTTGATATTTTTTGTAATAGCAGCAATGTCGCCTTTTCGATTAGCCATACGAGCATCTCGGAGGTTGTCTGGCATGGCGGCGAGTGGTGTGTGGTGTATGTCAATCGTCTGGAGCACAAACTGCCGGCACCGCTAGCGATTAATGCCAATGCGGCGGCGGCAGAGATCATGGGGGTAGAGGAGGATGAAGATACCTCTGCTGTGTTAGCAGTTTACAACCGTGTGCTCTCTGCTGATATCGATCTAGAAGATCATCTGCGCGAGCAACGGCTGCGTCATTTACTGAAGTTTGCCAACCTGGCCAAAGGACTACGACTGCTTGATGTCGGGGCCGGCACTGGGCGGCTGGCTCTGCTGCTGGCAGAAGAAGGGGCCAGTGAAGTGGTGGGGGTTGACATCAGCCCGGCCATGTTGGAAATGGCTGAGTACTTTCGCCTGAGCAATCCTTTGCCAACCGCGCATCGGGTTAGCTTTCGGTTGGCATCAGCACAGCGGATGCCATTCCGTAATGAAAGCTTTGATGCGATTGTTTGTCGCCTAATTTTGCATCACAGCCACAAGCCTGAGCGGATTCTGCAAGAATTGCTCCGTTTGCTCAAGCCCGGCGGGCATTTCATCTTTGCTGATCTGTTAGGGCCTGACGATCCGGTCAAGCGTGCCACGCAGAATACGATTGAAGCACGGCGCAACCCAAGCCATGTCGCCGCGCAGAGCGTTGAGCAGTACCGCAAGCTGTTGACCAGCGTCGGTTTCAACATTGAAGCCGAGAGCATTGCGATCTTTGAGCAGGATCTGGAAGATTGGTTGACTGATCTGGAAGCAAACCCGGCCAGTCGCAGCATTGTGCGTGAAATGATGGAAGCCGGCTTAGAGACCGATGCCGCCGGGCTTAATGTGCGCCGCCACAGTGGGCAACTCGTCTTCGATCAACGGCTACTCTATATACGGGCCACGAAGCCAATGAGCTGATTGCCTAAAACTGCTGGGGTGGATGAAGGGATCATCCACCCATCCAACCCACCCACTCCCTTATTTCGCGGCCCGGTACAGTTCGCGGACAATGATCAACTTCTGGATCTGGGTTGTCCCTTCATAGATCTGATAAATTTTGGCATCACGCATCAATTTTTCGACTGGATATTCTTTGCTGTAGCCATTGCCGCCAAAGACTTGGACCGCATCCGTTGCATTTTGCATGGCGGCATCAGCACAATAAGCCTTGGCAACGGCGGCCTCCATTGTGTTGCGTTTGCCGTTGTCGACGAGCCACGCGGCTTTCCAGGCCAGGCTGCGGGCGGCTTCGTGGCGAATTTTCATCTCTGCTAAGATAAAGCCGACGCCCTGATGTTGATAAATCGGCTGGCCAAAGGTTGTGCGTGTCCCCGCATACTTTACCGCTTCTTCCAATGCACGCCGTGCCAATCCGGTGGCTGCGGCCGCGACCGGTGGCCGGCTCTTGTCAAAGACACCCATGGCAATCAGAAAGCCATCGCCTTCGCGCCCCAGTCGATTGGCGACCGGCACCTCCACATTTTCAAAAAAAACTTGGGCGGTTTGGGCGGCATGTTGCCCCATCTTTTCTAAGGGCTTGCTGACACTGACCCCTGCCCACTCACGTTCGACAATAAAGGCGCTCATGCCGCGATGACCGGCCGCCGGATCAGTTTTGGCAAAGACGATAAAGGCATGCGCAACCGGTGCATCCGTAATCCAGGTTTTACTGCCATTGAGCAGATAGTGGTTGCCCTGCTTGCTGGCGGTCGTTTTAATACCGGCAACATCAGAACCAGCGTCTGGCTCCGTCAGGGCATAGGACATGATCTTGCCCTCGGCCGTCAATGCGGTGAGATAGTGCTGCTTCTGTGCCTCATTCCCGGCAATGAGCAGCGGTAACACCGCTAGCTGATTCAACATGAGCGCCGTTTCGATCCCGGTACAGCCATAGCCCATCTCTTCACTGACAATACACTCTTCCAACACACTGGCCCCAACGCCCCCATATTCATCAGGGATGTTGAGGTTAACCAAGCCCAAGGCGCGGGCTTTGTGGAAGATCGCCCACGGCCACTCCCCAGTGCGATCATAGTGCTCGGCCTGGGGAGTGATCTCTTGACGCGTAAAGTCGCGTGCCAGTTCTTGCAACATGCGCAGATCAGCGCTCAATTCTAGCTGCAGACCATCCGTCATCATCAATTCTCCTTTGTCTCTAATTTGTTTATAATAGGGCAAACAGCGCGTTTCATCGACAAGTTTAGGATGCACTATGCCACAAAATTCATATCTATACCAGGAAATCCACGAACAACCAGCGATCCTTACCGAGTTTCTGGCCCAAGAGGGACCAGCCGTTCAAGCATTGGCAAATGCCGTACGTCGCCGCGGGATCGACTATGTCGTGATTGCGGCCCGCGGGACCAGTGACAATGCTGGGCGCTATGCCAATTACCTACTCGGTGCCATTAACCGTTTGCCGGTAGCGTTGGCAACCCCTAGCCTTTTTACCATCTATCATCAGCCGCCGCAGTTCAAAAATGCACTGGTACTGGGGATTAGCCAGAGTGGCAAAAGCCCGGATATTGTGAGTGTGCTGGCCGAGGCCCGGCGCCAAGGCGCACTGACCGCCGCGATTACCAACGAAGTGGATTCAGATCTGGCGGCCCAGGCCGATCATGTGGTGGCCCTCCATGCTGGGGTTGAACGGTCGATTGCGGCGACCAAAACCTATACCAGCGAGTTGATGGCCTTAGCACTGCTGAGCGCCACCCTGGCCGACGATCAAACAATGCTGGCCGCGCTGACCCATGTGCCGGCTGCGGTGGCGAATGTCCTTGCCGTCAATGACGAGATTCGTAACATTGCGCAGCGCTATCGCTATATGCGTGATTGTGTGGTGATTGGGCGTGGCTTTAACTATGCAACTGCCTTTGAACTGGCGCTCAAATTGAAAGAGTTGACTTATACGATTGCCGAACCTTACAGCAGTGCCGATTTTTTGCATGGCCCATTGGCGTTGATCGAACATGGCTTTCCGGCGATCGTCGTCGCACCCTCCGGGATCATTCTGCCCGAACTTCAATCCTTCCTACAGGTGTTGCGCCAACGCGAAGCCGAATCGATTGTCATCAGTGATGATCCGGCGACGCTGGCGCTGGGTCGGATTCAATTACCACTACAGACGACCCTGCCCGAGTGGCTTTCGCCAATCACGGCGATTGTCCCCGGTCAACTGCTGGCCCTGTACCTAGCCCATGCCCGCGATTATGATCCTGATCATCCCCGCGGTTTACGGAAGGTGACCGAAACCCATTAGTCAGCCGCCGCATGTAGGGAGCGGGCATACCGTCTCCCACATGCGTTCGTTGCATAATGAGCTACTGATCTCTGTGTTCGCTACGCCGTTGTCCTCGTGTTTTGTAATATAAGTTGTGATAGGTAAATTCTACCCCCTCCCAACCTCCCCCAGGTTGGGGGAGGAGCCGTGGCGGCGTGACGGTTCCCTCCCTCAGCAGGGGAGGGTTAGGGAGGGGTTTCCTCCCAACCTCCCCCAACCTGGGGGAGGAGCCGTGGCGGCGTGACGGTTCCCTCCCCAAGCAGGGGAGGGTTAAGGAGGGGTTTCCTACCTATCATTACTTAGTTTACAAAGCACTCGTGCCGTATTGGGCAAGTTCCGATGGTTTGTCGCTCATCATGATTTCTGTTACAGTGTAGTGGTTGGATTGCCCCCAATTTTTGCTATGCCATATCCCTATGTTCATTAATCCCTAATCGGGCTGCTGTAGACCAGTTGCTGTAGACCAGTTGTCGTGTAAACCACAAAATCCCCGCAAGAATTCGTGCGTTTTTTGTTTTAACCCTTACTTTAGTGCTACTTAAGCCAAATAAAGTTACGCCAATCATCCGATATCGTCTCTCTTAACGAAACGTTATTATAGAATAGATCGTATGTTTAACACTGTTCGATTCACTCTTCGGTATAATGCCGTGGACGAACGGACTGCCGATTTATTTGTGGTGTCGATTTTGCATATTTATTTGTGATATCGCAGCGGTGCAGCGGTAGCGGTTACTGGCCCTCGTTTTTTGCCATAAGTAGGTGCATCGGTCAGTGACAATCATTTCGTTCGTCACGTCTATACTCGGCTCTGTCATCATCTAACATTTTCTACACGAGTAAAATGTTAGATGATGACAACCGCCGGTCTAACTTTGCCCAGCACATCTGACAATCGTAGGTTTCCAGTGTTTGTCTATATGATTCAACATGTTTTTAATCATTCTTTATTCACCCTTATCGCTGCGCCGACCTTTCCTGATCAAGAACGCACGCGGGCTGCGCATTGGTTAAATATATTTCTCTTACTTACCTCTGCTTTTCTGCTGACGACCCTTTTTACAATTTGGTTCGGCTCCTGGCAGGGAGAAATAGAACGGCTATTGTTGGTGGCATGTGCTGCTTTGTTATTGATCAATACAAGTTGCTGGCTATTTATGCGGCGTGGGTTGATCAAGATTGCTTCCTTTTTAATTCTCGCTACCATTTTTTGCATTGCCACTTACCTGAATAATTATGTGTTTCAAACGATTCGTAGCCCGGATGTTTGGGTCTACTTTGTCTTGATTCCGCTGTCCGGCTTGTTGCTTAGCCGTAAATTTATGGCTTATTTTTGTGCGACAGCCATCGTTGCAAGTTCTATCACTTTTTACTTAGAGTCTGTCGGGGCGATTAATCCTCAACTCTCTGTACGTGCAACCTTCAATGACTTTCTCGTCTTACTTGTCTCGCTAATCATGAGCACTATTCTGTTGTATTCTGCAATTCGTAAAGCAGAAGAAAAAGCAGAAGAAGCAAAAAATTCCATGTTTGCGCTACTGGAAAGCAATCGCAAATTGGAAGATAGTCAAGCGCAATTGACCCAAGCGCAGGTTAAATTGGAGCTACGCGTTGTCGAACGAACGAAAGCGCTTAGTACCGCTAATCAATTGTTGCAACAAGAGATCATTGCGCGCCAGGAATTAATGGATGCCCTCAGCCGTTCCGAAGCTAATTGGCGAACCCTGGTTGAGAATACGCCTGAACTGATCATCACGGCTGATCCTAACGGGGCAGTTTTATTTGTCAACCGTCCCGCTGATCTGCCGCCGACCGAGCTTACGCTCGGTGATGCGCTTACCAAACTGCATCGTGAGGAGAAATATTGCTCACTGCTTAGCCAAGCGATCTCCCGTGTGCTCGAAACTGGTGAACTCGTCAGTTATGAAAGTGAAGAGTTGCATAATGCTACCTCCGTCTGGCGTATGAATCGTCTGGGGGCCATTCAACAAAATAATACCGTTAGTGCGTTAATTCTGATCTCTACGGATATCACTGAGCAAAAGCAGACCGAAATGGCAATGCAACATGCACAAAAGCTTGAGAGTCTGGGCTTAATGGCTGGTGGCATTGCCCATGATTTCAATAACCTGCTTGCCGCAATGTTGGGCCAAGCAACACTGGCGATCAATAAGCTCGCTACTCCCAGCCTTGCTCATGAACATCTCGAAAATCTACTGTTGGCTGGTCATCGTGCGACCGATCTAACCCGTCAAATGTTAAATTACGCGGGGCGTGGTAATACCAATACCAGATTTATTGACCTTAATCGCTTAATTAATGAGAATATTCAATTTTTCTCTGCATCTATCCCCAAAACGATTGAGCTTGTTACTAAGCCCTTTGCAAACTTACCCCCCGTTCTGGGCGATGCTGGGCAGATGCAACAATTGCTGATGAATCTGCTCTTAAATGGCGCGGATGCTATCGGTACAGCGCTCGGCACGATTACCGTTACAACCGCTATGATCCAGCTCAAAGGGGAGGAAGGTATCTACTGGCGGTGGACTGGAAAGCCTTTGTCGGCAGGGCAATATGTGGAGCTGTGCATACAAGATACTGGCTGCGGTATGGATAGTAGTACGCTGGATAAAATCTTCGACCCATTTTTTACGACGAAATTTACTGGACGTGGACTAGGTTTAGCCAGCGTTCTGGGAATTGTTCGTGCACACGAAGGAGGTATGTACGTGTCAAGTACGCCTGGTCAAGGAACGGTCTTTCGAATGCTTTTCCCGGTTGTGGAGGCACCTTTGATTGATGAATCTGTTCCCGCTGCGATCTTAGCGCCGGTTGATTTAGAAGGGAAGACAGTGCTGATTGTTGATGATGAAGATGATGTGCGCGAAGTTACCGCCGAGATTCTTGAGCTCTCTGGCCTACAAACATTGACGGCTGCCAATGGCGCTGTGGCACTTCAGCTTTTTACACAACATCGAGACAATATTGATCTTGTCCTGCTGGATCTCTCAATGCCTGGGATGACAGGGGAACAAGTCGCGAAGGCCCTGTGGGCAGTTAGTCCTTCATTGCCCATTATCTTGCTTTCTGGTTATGACGAGCACGAAGTTAGTCGCCGCTTGGGGGAAAACAGCCAAGCCGCCTTTCTCCAAAAACCCTATACCGTGGAATCGATCATGGTTACCATTGAACAACAACTCGCCCAAGTTGTTACCCTCGGTTAAGCACCTCAACGCGCCGCTTAAGTAGCCCTGCGCTTGCATTGGCAAGCACAGGGCTGGCGAAAATTATGTCCTTTAGGATGACTTACATGCGCGCATTGCCCGCTGTAAGCCCTGCACACCCAGCCCAATTTCCTCCTCAGTTAGCATTGCATAACCCAATACCAGACCCTGGCGTGGGGTCGGCAGAAGTGTATAGGCGGAAAGTGCTGCCACTTCGATTCCTTGCGCAGCAGCGGCCTTGGCGACGGTCTGATCATCCCATTTGTTTGCCAGCCAGCCAACCAAATGTAACCCTGCTGGGGCTGGGTCTACGGTCAGCACATTGGGCAGGTCATGCTGGATTGCACTGATTAAGGCTTGCTGGCGGGCTGCATAGAGCGTACGCATGCGCCGTAGATGGCGGGCAAAGTGGCCTTCAGTGATAAAATCGGCCAGCACGGCTTGCTCGATAACCGAGAGGTAACGATGGGCTAGATGCAGGGTTTGGGTAAAGGCGTCGGTCAGTGCCGGCGGTGTGACGACATAACCCAACCGTAACCCAGGAAAGAGCACCTTGCTAAAGGTGCCGGTGTAGAGCACACGGCTATGGCGCTCTGGCCCAGGGGTGTCCAACCCTTGGAGGGCAGCCAGCGGGCGACCATGAAAGCGATATTCGCTGTCGTAATCATCTTCCAAAATCCAGGCATCAGCCCCATGTGCCCATTCGATCAACGCCAAGCGTCGCGCCACACTCATCGTCACCCCAGTTGGGTATTGATGCGACGGCGTGACATAAACCATGCGTGCCTGAGGCTGCGCCTTGACACCGGCCTCGACTGAAAGTCCTTCGTGATCAACTGGCACTGGAATGAGTTTGGCTCCTACCCCTAACAACGCGGCCCGCGCCCCACGATAGCCAGGATCTTCTATCCAAACCGGGTCGCCCGGATCGAGCAGCACCTGGGCGACCAGATCGAGGGCATGTTGCGAACCAGCCGTGATCATCACCTGTTCGACACGGCAATGGACGCCACGGGCTGCACCCAGATAATCAGCAATCGCCTGGCGCAGGGGCAAATAGCCGGCGGCATCCCCATAGGTGAGCAGTTCGGGCACCGGATTGCGCCAGCGCCGCGCCACCAAACGTGACCAGATCGAATAAGGGAACGCGTCAAGGGCCGGAATGCCGGTGCGGAACGCGCGCGGTGTCTGTTCATCAGTCGCGCCACCCATCGGCGTGTTGACAATGGCGCGATAGCGCGTCGAGAGGTGCAGGGCTGGTTCCGCTACCACATGCCGAGCGGGCAACCGTTCCGTATGCACCTGCAACAGATCGTCGGGTAGCGCCGAGCTGACATAGGTGCCGTCACCCACCCGACTTTCCAGATAACCCTCGGCCACCAGTTGCTCAAAAGCTGCGGTCACCGTGTTGCGTGCGACCCCAAGCGTCCGGCCAAGATCGCGCGTCGACGGTAGGCGCACGCCTGGGGTCATATGACCGGCGAGGATACTGTCACGTAGGGCTGTATAGAGTTGAGTATACCGAGAAGCTGTTGCCTTTGGATCAATCGCAAGGGCGGCAAGATCAAAGGCGGTCGCTTGTTTTGCCATGGATTGGCTCCATCAATTTGCAAAAAATGGCTCTTGTACTTTGACCATTTTAGCGTAGAATAGGGAAAGTGGCGAATAGCGATGACCGATGAGCGACAACGGACGACCGCTGTACCATGTCGGATCCCCACTGACAAATTAAATGATAGAGAAGCGAGACACAAACGATGAATGCCCAAACGCGTAGTGAACTGATCGAGAAAATTCGCCAACTGCCCGCGCAGATCGCCCAACTGGTTGATGGGCTGAGCGCTGAGCAATTGACCACCCATTATCTTCCAGGTGAATGGACGGTGGCACAAAATGTCCATCACCTGGCCGATTCGCACATGAACAGTTATATCCGCTGCAAATTGATTGCCACCGAAGATCAGCCACCGCTCAAGCCCTATGACCAGGATCTCTGGGCCAATTTTGCGGATGCCAGCGCAGCGGATGTGACTGATTCGTTGGTACTGTTAAAAAGTTTGCACGCGCGCTGGGTGATCTTCTGGGAAACTTTACCCGACGAGGCTTGGGCGCGCGTTGGCCATCACCTGACGAGTGGCATGGTCAGCTTGGATGCCCAGTTGGCCGGCTATGCCGCACATGGCGAAGCACATATTGAGCAGATTACGCGGACCTTGGCCGTGCAGTAGAGGAATCATCAACACAGAGGACGCCGAGGGCACAGAGATCACAGCGGATAAATGGTGTCTTCAAGACTACCTGCGCAACATTATAGCCGATCCCAGGGTGGCGTTGCTTTTTCTGACTCCGAGGTTGGGCGAAACCCTACGCGTCAATGGCACGGCCACCATCAGCACCGATCCGGCTTTGCTCGCACGGTTTGTTGTGCAAGGCAAGCCGCCCAAGTGCGTAGTGGTGATCAACGTGGAGACCGTCTTTTTTCAATGTGCTCGTGCCATTCACCGGTCGCAGTTGTGGCAGGGAATGTCAACTGAGGTTAAAGCACGGGTGCCCAGTGCCGGTGAGATCCTGGCCGCACTCACTGATCACCAGATCGACAGCGCGACTTATGACCGGGAATTGCCGGCGCGCCAACAGGCGACGCTCTATTGAGGCGTGATGCGTAAATAGTTAACGCATATTCGGTGTTCGCTGTCGGCGCCTAGAAGGCAGCCGACCCCTGCGGTCGCCCCTTACGGTTGATTAGGGCACCGGCAAGCGGATGCCACTACTAATTCATTTAACGCACTAACCGCCAACACGTTTTAACGTGTTTTGCTTAGCAGCAGGTGAATCGGGAACCCACTGGGTGCACCTGGCCCAGGCGTAACAGTAATTCTGAAAGTATATCGTGACCAATAAACAAGCCTGGATTGGCTTTTGGATCCTCTCTGTCATCTGGGGATCCTCTTACTTTTTCATTCGGATTGGCGTCGAACAACTGCCGCCCTTTCAATTAGTCTTTATTCGGACTGCGATTGCGGCGCTGGGTCTCAATCTAGTGATCTATTGGCGTGGCAAACGTTTGCCGACTGAGTGGGCTGGCATTCGTGTCTTGCTCTTCCTGGGCATTCTCAACACCGTATTTCCCTTTGCCCTCATCACCTGGGGCGAAGTGCAGATCGAAAGCGGGCTGGCCAGCGTATTGCAGGGGACGGCGGCGCTCTTTACGCTGATTGCGGCTCATTTTACCTTTACCGACGAACGGATCACCTGGCGTAAATTGGTTGGCCTTTTGATTGGTTTTCTGGGGGTGATCGTATTGGCGGGACGCAGCACCGCGGAAACCGTCGCCGGTGTCACTCCAATCATGCACCTGCTCGGCCAAATGGCGATTGTCGGGGCATCCCTCTGTTATGCCCTGGGCAATACCTATGGGCGGCGGGCCATGCAGAACCGGATCGAACCAATCGTCATTGCCGGTGGTTCGATGATGGTGGCCGCCGTTATCACGGGCGTCATTGCCTATGGCGCACCCCTATTCGGCGGGGCAGTCCCGCTTGGGGTTGGTGAGTTGTCGGGGCGAGTGCTGGGGGCTGTGCTCACCTTGGGCCTACTCAACACCTTTGGTGCCTATCTCATTTACTACCCTTTGATTGCGGTGTTGGGGGCGGCGCGTACGTCCATGGTAACCTATGTCATTCCTGTGGTCGGCCTGCTCTTGGGGGCCATTTTTCTCAACGAGCAAGTTGATCTGCGTCTACTCGTCGGTGCGATCATGATTGTCGGCAGTATTGCCATCGTGAATCTCAACCTTGCTGCTTTTTTCAAACGGTCAACGGTTGCGGCCACGCCAAAGCCAGTTACCTAACCATTATCAGTAGGCCGCAACGACTGCTCTACGGGGATTGTCAAATCCCCGGCGGGATCTGCGGGTACCCCCTGGGTGCCCGTCTGAGCCTTGCGGTCTACTGAATTATACCTGAAAAGGAGTTTTACCATGTCGATCAGCCCACCCCTTGCCGGCGAATATCTACCCTATTATCACGAATACATCCGCCGCGTGCCGGCTGGTGATGTACTGGCCTTTCTGCAAAACCAGATCGCCGAAAGTTTGACCCTCTTGCGCGGTTTGTCTGAAGAACAGGTCACACAGCGTCCGGCCCCTGGCGAATGGAATATCAAAGAGATCATCGGTCACCTGGCGGATGGGGAACGGCTCTTCTCCTTTCGCGCCTTGTGTTTTGCGCGTGGTGAACAGGCCGCGCTGCCCAGTTTTGATCCCGATGTCTATGTCGCTAATGGCAATTTCAGTGAGCGCACGCTGGCCGATCTCTGTGATGAGTTCGCCACGATCCGCCAGGCCAGTCTTTATCTTTTCCGCAGCTTCGCCCCCGAAGTAACACTGCGCCAAGGCATCGCCAGCAACAACCCCATCAGTGTCCGCGCCCTGGTCTACATCTGCGCCGGCCATGAACATCACCATATGGAGAGCATTCGTAAGGTTTATTTGGCGGGATGACGACCGACGACTGACGACTGCCGATCGCAGGCTGAGCCTGTCGAAGCCGAGCGCGCAGCCGACCAAAAGACCAAAAGACCAAAGAAAGACCACCAATGAATCAAACAGAAAAAGCAGCCTATTTTCGCCAGTTGCATGGCGAACGTCCGCTCGTTTTGCCCAATGCATGGGATGCCGCTAGTGCCTGCGTGATCGAAGCGGCCGGGGCAAAGGCAATCGCTACCGGTAGCGCTGGGGTGGCATGGGCTAATGGCTACCGGGATGGTCAGCAAATCAGCCGCGCTGCGATGATTGCCGCGATTCGCGCCATTGTACGCGTTGTCAGCGTGCCGGTGACCGCCGATATTGAAGGCGGCTATGGCGACGGTTCAGTGCAGGCAATTACGGAAACGGTGCGTGGGGTCATCGAGGCCGGAGCCGTGGGCATCAATCTCGAAGATTCACCGGGCCTGGCCGGCGCGCCACTGCTGACCGCGGAAGTTCATGCCGAACGCATTCAGGCGGCGCGAGCCGCTGCGCAGGCGGCTCGCGCTGATCTCGTGATTAATGCCCGGACCGATGTTTATCTTCGTCAAGTGGGCGCGCCGGAAACTCGTTTTGCCGCTGCGGTGGAACGCGCAAATAGCTACCGTAGGGCTGGGGCCGATTGCCTTTTTGTACCAGGCGTCATCGACGCGGCGACGATTCGGGCGTTAGTTACTGCTATCAATGGGCCGCTTAATATCATGGCGATGCCCGGCGCACCCACCATCCAAGCGTTGGGCGAACTGGGCGTGGCACGGGTGAGCTTGGGTCCATTTGTGGCGCTGGCGGCCCTGGCAACAGCCAAACGTGCTGCCCAGGAATTACTGACACAGGGCACTTATGGCGCGCTAGAAGGTCATCTGTCATTTGGTGAAGTCAATCAGTTATTTGGTTAACAGAAGAGACAACCATGTATATTCCTAATGCAAACCGAGTCGATGATCAGGCGCAACTGCTCGCTTTTATGCAGGCATACAGTTTTGCCACGCTGGTGAGTCATGTCGAGGGGCAGATCTTTGCCAGCCATCTCCCCTTAACCATCGTCGCGACCGACGAGCGCATTGCGTTGCACGGTCATCTGGCCAAAGCCAATCCGCAGTGGCAGGAGTTGGCAACGCAGAGCGAAGTGCTGGTGATCTTTCAGGGACCACACGCCTACATTTCGCCGCAACATTATGCCAAACACGAGAGTGTACCGACCTGGAATTATATCGCTGTCCATGCCTATGGCGCGGCTCAACTCGTCACCGATGAGCAAGGCAAGTTGGCCGCGCTGGCCGGGTTGATTGCCGCTACAGAGGCCAGCTATCAGCAGCACTGGAATAGTTTGCCGGCGCACTTTCAACAGGGAATGCTCAATGGGATTGTCGCCTTTACCATTGCCATTAACCGTCTGGAAGGCAAGTATAAATTGAGCCAGAATCGGCCCGAAGGCGATCAAGAACGGGTTGCCACCGCACTTGCACGCCACCCCGATGGGGCAGCACAGGCGGTAGGAATGGCGATGCAGGCCCACTTGACCCCATGAGAGGAATTGCAACAACATGCTTGAAATTCGCACGCTACAACCAGCCAATCGGGCCGCCTGGGAACTGCTGGCCCGTGGCTATAAGACGTTTTACGCAACCGTGGTGACTGACCAGGAATACGACGAAACTTGGCAGCGCCTCCTGCGCGGCACTGATGTCTTTGGCTTTGGCGCGCACCTGGATGGCAAGTTAGTCGGCATCGCCCATTACATGTTTCACCCCAGCGCCTGGTCAACCGACGCCTGTTACCTGCAAGATCTTTTTGTCGATGCAACGGTCCGTGGCCGTGGCGTGGCGCGGGCGCTGATTGAACAGGTGGCCGCAGCCGCCCGTGAACGCGGGGCCACCCGTTATTATTGGCTTACCCACGAAACGAATACCACGGCTCGGCTGTTGTATGACAAGGTTGGCAAAAATAGAGGCTTTATCCGTTATGATTATTTGTTGGGCGGGTAGCCTTAGCCTGTTCCCCAGTCGCTAAGGCAGCTTCTCATTATCCGTAGGCCGCAACCGCTCTCAGGGGATACGGGCAGATCCAGACGGGGATTTGACAATCCCCTGAGCGCGGTCATTGTGATCTAGGCATTCTTGCCCAGTCGCTGCGGCGACTTCTCGTTGTTAGCCAGGGATTTCAATCCCAGGAGGAATCATGCGACAGAATATTTCATCCGGTGCCACATGGGAGGAGATCGTCGGCTACTCGCGCGCCGTGCGGATTGGCAATGTGGTCGAAGTGGCCGGTACCACCGCGGTTGATGAAAATGGCAACGTCGTCGGCGCAGACGACCCCGGCGTGCAGACCCGCTACATTCTCCAGAAGATCGAAAAAGCGCTGACTGCCGCCGGCGCAACCCTGCAAGATGTCGTGCGCACGCGCATCTTCGTCACCGATATCAGCCGCTGGGAAGCCGTTGGCCGCGCCCACGGCGAATTTTTCCGCACGATCAAACCAGTCGCCACAATGGTCGAAGTCTCGGCCCTGATCAGCCCGGAACTGCTGGTCGAAATTGAAGTAACGGCAGTCATTGAGGCGTGAAACGTGATGCGTAAAGCGTGATGCGTAAAACGTAAATCACTCCGCATACCATCACGTTTTACGTTTTACGTTTTACTTTTAAGGAGCCAAACGAATGACCGAATTCCCACAAACTGCGCAAAATCGGGTGCGGCGGATGCCGACGCGCGGGGCTTATGATACGGCGACGATCTACCCGATTGTCGATGAAGCGTTGATCTGTCACGTCGGCTTGATCGAGGCAGAGCAGCCGGTGGTGATCCCCACCCTGCATGCGCGTGATGGTGATCAGATCCTTTTACACGGAGCGACGACCAGTCGCTTGCTGCGTTATGCCGCCACCGGCGCGCCCCTCTGCATCACCGTGACCCATGTCGATGGCTTGGTGCTGGCGCGCTCGATCTTCCATCACTCGATCAACTATCGTTCCGCCGTGCTCTTTGGCCGCGGCACGTTGATTGAAGGCGATGCGGCGAAGCTAACTGCGTTGGCGCGCTTCACCGAAAAGTTGATCCCTGGGCGCTGGGATGATGCGCGCGTGCCGAACGCGGTCGAATTGAAAGCGACCTCTGTCGTTGCCGTCACCATTGAAAGTGCATCGGCCAAGATCCGCACCGGTCCCCCCAAGGATGATGAGGAAGATTATGCACTGGCTGTCTGGGCGGGCGTGCTCCCGTTGCAACAAAGCTTCGGCGAACCCCTGCCCGATCCTGCCACCCGCACCGAAATTATGGTCCCCGACTATATCGTCAACTATCGTCAAGGCTAACGCGCTGATACTTGCGAACGCGGATTAGGCGGCTCTATCAGCGAAAATCCGCCTAATGGGCTAAATCCGCGTTCAATCTCGCCTGTTTTGGGGACTTGGCAAAACGAAAATCCTATGGTATGGTTATGGCTGCATTGTGCAGCATGTAACAAAGTTCACACAATCTAGGTATCACATGTTTGCGATTGTCAGCGCCAGTTTCTTAAACCTGCTTAGCCTTAGCCTCCTCCTTTCGAGGGGGTATTTTTGCTTGGGCAGGCGCTGACTAATCAACAGCGAAGACTGACGACCGCAGGTTGTACAACAGGTTGTAAGGTAAGGGCCTCCTAAGCAGGGGGCCCTTTTTTTGTTGCTTTTTTCTAGTGCCACATGATCAACAGACCAGGGAGAGAACCGATGAGTGCAAGCAATGGAACCAACGGCACAAGTAAAATTATGCCTGTCATCGCAACCGTACCGGCCAATGGCAGTAACGGTCAAAAGACCAATAACTGGCAAGCCGCTCGCCAGCGTGGGATGCAAAAAAGCCCAGTGACTAAATATCGTCCCTACCCACCGATCAACCTGCCTGATCGCCAATGGCCCAACCGCACAATTGATCAGGCCCCGATCTGGTGTAGCGTTGACCTGCGCGACGGCAACCAGGCGTTGGCGATCCCGATGAGTGTGGGGGAGAAGGTCGAAATGTTCGGGTTGCTGGTGGAACTGGGCTTCAAAGAGATCGAAGTTGGCTTTCCTGCCGCCTCACAGATCGAGTTTGACTTTCTGCGCCGGCTGGTCGATGACAACTTGATCCCCGATGATGTAACGATCCAGGTGCTGGTTCAAGCGCGTGAACATCTGATCCAGCGTACCTTTGAATCGCTGCAAGGGGTCAAGCGCGCGATTGTGCATATTTACAACTCAACCTCCGAATTACAGCGGCGGGTGGTCTTTAATGCCACACGCCAGGAAGTGATTGACATTGCCGTCAAGGGGGTTGAACTGGTCAAAGCGTTGGTCCCCACCGTACCGGGCACACAGATTCAATTGCAGTATTCTCCAGAAAGTTTCTCCTCAACCGAACTGGACTTCGCCCTGGAAATCTGCGAAGCGGTGATCGATGTCTGGCAACCGACGCCGACCAATCGGATCATCCTGAACCTGCCGGTGACGGTGGAAGTCGCCACGGCCAATGTCCACGCCGACCAGATCGAGTGGTTCTGTCGCCACCTGCGCCACCGCGATTGCGCGATCATCAGCCTGCACACGCACAATGACCGCGGCACCGGCGTCGCCGCCACCGAAATGGGGCTGTTGGGCGGGGCGGATCGGGTCGAAGGCACCCTCTTTGGCAATGGCGAGCGCACCGGCAACGTGGATATTGTCACCGTCGCGATGAACTTGTATACCCAGGGGGTCGATCCGGCGTTGGACTTTAGCGACATCAACCACGTGCGTGAAGTGTATGAACGTTGCACGCGCATGAAGGTGCATGAACGCCACCCCTATGTCGGCCATCTGGTCTTCACCGCCTTCTCCGGCTCGCACCAGGATGCAATCAAGAAGGGGATGAATGCGCAAGACCCAACCCCCGGCGCACTGTGGGAGGTACCCTATCTGCCCATCGATCCCAAGGATGTGGGGCGCAGTTATGAGGCGATTATCCGCATCAACGCCCAGTCAGGCAAGGGCGGCGTGGCCTATATTTTGGAGACCGACTATGGCATCATCATGCCCAAAGCGATGCAGGTCGAGTTTGGCAAGATCATCAACGACATTGCCGATGCCAAGGGGCAGGAGTTGGACCCCGCCGCGCTCTACCAGACCTTTGTCAAAACTTATTTGCAGACGAGCAAACCTTTCCGTTTAGACGCTTTCCGCACCGAAACCCATCTGGAAAAAGGGCAGGAGCAGCGAGTGACCTGTATTGCCAACATTGCAGTGGATGGGGTCACCCACGAAGTGCGCGCCAATGGCAATGGTCCAATCGATGCCTTTATGGTTGCGATTAAGGAGGAGTTGGTGCCCGCCTTTGAGTTGGTCACCTATGCTGAGCACTCATTAGGCTATGGCTCCGAGGCCGAAGCAATGGCCTATATTCAGATCAAGACCCCCTCAGGCGCGACCTTCTTTGGGGCTGGGACGGATACGAATATCGAGTTGGCGTCGATTCGCGCCATCCTCGCCGGGTTGAATCGCGCGTTCCAAAGTCAATATAGCGCGTTGGAGATGGTCGCGAAGTAGGGGGTTGCTTCCAATTTCTAAACGTATCGTTAATCTGTGCCATGCTCTATGGTTGTGCATTTCTATCGCTGCTATCCTTGGTTCAGATACAGACCGTATTTGGACAATTTTCAACAAGGAGCAGATGATGCAAAACGCATGGCGACGGACCAATCATGTGAAAAACCCCGGCTTGGCAGCCGTATTGAGTGCCTTACTTCCGGGTTTGGGCCAAATCTACAACGGCCAGATCTTGTGGGCGATCTTTTGGTTTATTGTGACACCGGGTTTGTGGATCGGCTCCGGTGGTTTTCTTGGCTGGATCTGCCATGTGATTTCGGCCGTCCAGGCCTATCGCACGGCCGTGCGTTCGTAATGGTTTCTCAGGACATAATTGGGGTGACAGTCTAGCCAGACGAAAGAAGGGCGCATAAACATGCGCCCTTCTTTGATCGGTGGATTTGGATCATCAGCGTTTTTTGTGATTGATCGGTGGTAACTACTACGACAACGTTAAATTAGTCGTTGTCTGCTATGTGCCTAGCTGGTCCGTGACCAGCGGATCAATCCCAGCCGCTGGTCACCGGGTGCCCATTGGGCGCAGCTAGGCACATAATTCAACGTTGTCGTACTACTCACTCCTCCCTAACCCTCCCCAGGCTGCACCCAAGGGGTACCCGCGCCTAGAAGGCAACCGGGAGGGGGTGCCTGAGTAGTTACAAGCATTTATATCCTCTAGTGGCGCTCCTATGCGGTAAGAGATAACCTCACTTCATCAAACCAAGAGCTTGACGGCTCTCCGCAACTTCAGGTAGGATGAACCACTATACAAGGTAACATTGCTTGCCAACCAACTCGCTCGCGCTGATTCAACAAGAGGATGTCATGACCAACACCCAGCCCACGCCGCCAGTCGCTGCCAAACGTCCCCAACGCATTGCCGCGCAAGGGGATGTGCGCGTTGATGATTACTTCTGGCTGCGCGAGCGCGAAAATCCGGCGGTGCGCACCTATATCGAGGCAGAAAATGGCTATACCCAAGCGGTCATGGCCCATACGGCTGAGCTACAGGCAACCCTCTATCGCGAAATGCGTGGCCGTATTCAGGAAGACGACGCCTCGGTGCCAGAAAAGATCGGTAACTATTTTTACTATCACCGTACTGAAGAGGGCAAACAATATCCTATCTACTGCCGCAAACATGAGCGTCTGGACGCGTCGGAGGAGCTGTTGCTCGACCAGAATAAATTGGCTACCGGCCAGACTTTCTGCGAACTGGGCGTCTATCGCATCAGCCCGAATCATCAGTTGCTCGCCTTTTCGGTTGACTACGCTGGCACCGAGCGTTTTCTGTTGCAGGTCAAGGATCTGACCACCGGTGAACTCTTGGCCGATGCCATCCCCGATACCTTCTACAGCGTCGAGTGGGCCGCCGATAACCAGACGCTCTTTTACAACAAGCAGGATCCCGCGTGGCGGCCCTACAAGGTCTTTCGCCATCGGCTTGGCAGCGATCCAGCCCACGATGCGCTGGTGATGCACGAGGCGGATGACGCCTATTGGTTGCAGCTCACCAAAACCAAAAATGATGCGTACATTCTGTTTGATCTGCACAGCTCGACCACCAAAGAGGTCCACTTTATCCCGGCGGATCAACCTGACGCCGTGCCGACCGTAATCCACCCGCGCGAACATCTGGTGGAATACAGCGTTGAGCACCATCCCACGCTGCGCCATCAAGAGCAGGGTGGCTGTTTCCTGATCACCACCAACTGGGCTGCTGAAAACTTCCGCGTGATGACGGCCAGCGTCGCCACACCGGGCAAAGTACACTGGCAGGAATTTCTGCCCCACCGGGCGACCGTCAAGGTTGATGCAGTCGAACCTTTTGTTAACCACCTGGTGATCCATGAACGCGAAGGTGGGTTACGCCAGATCCGGGTGATCGACGTGTCAAACAATGATGCCCACACCGTCAGCTTTCCCGAGCCGGTCTACAGCTATAATCGCCAGGGCAATCCCGATTTTTACACAAGCACGCTGCGTTTTGCCTATACCTCGCTGACCACGCCGGAGACGGTCTTTGACTATGATCTGGCCCAACGCACGCGTGAACAGAAAAAACAGCAGGCTGTGCTCGGTGGTTATGACCCCAACAACTATATCGCGGAGCGGCTCTATGCTACTGCGCGCGACGGTACCCAAGTGCCGATCTCGCTGGTGCGCCGCAAGGATACGCCCCGAGATCAGCCGGCCCCCATGTTGCTCTATGGCTATGGTTCTTATGGCTCTTGTATCGATCCCTACTTTGCCGCCAGCCGCATCAGTCTGCTTGATCGGGGCCTGATCTACGCCATCGCCCACATCCGCGGCGGCGGTGAGATGGGGCGTCACTGGTATCTCCAGGGTAAACTCAAGCAGAAGCTGAACACCTTCACCGACTTTGTGGACTGCGCCCAATTTCTAGTTGACCAGGGCTACACTGCCCCGGATCGCCTTACGGCGATGGGACGCAGCGCTGGTGGCCTGCTCATGGGCGCGGTGGTCAACTTGCGCCCCGACCTCTTCCTCGGCGTGATTGCCGGGGTCCCCTTTGTTGACGTGATCAACACGGTGCTCGACCCAACGATCCCGCTCACGGTGATCGAGTGGGAAGAGTGGGGCAATCCCAATAAGCCGGATGAGTACGCCTACATGCGTGCCTACTCCCCCTATGATAACCTGGAAGCAAAGGCCTATCCACATATCCTTGCCACTGCTGGTTTTAATGATTCACGCGTCCAGTACTGGGAGCCGGCCAAGTGGGTGGCTAAACTGCGCACGCTCAAAACCGACGACAACCGCCTGTTGTTCAAGACCAACATGGGGGCGGGACATGGCGGTGCCTCAGGGCGCTTTGATTATTTAAAAGAGACCGCCTTCGAGTACGCCTTCCTGCTCGATATCCTCGGCCTCACCGAGTAATGGCCTCGTGAAACAACCACCGCCAACCTTTGCCCTGGCAAACCTGGCCCAGTTGACGCCACGGCGCATCGCCTTGCTGGCGGGATTGGCGCTGTTGACCCTGGCCCTCATGTTAACCTTGGGCGGCGGTGAAGCAGCGCTGCATGCCCTCGCTGGGGCAGATCTACGCTGGCTAGGGCTGGCGCTGCTGATCCACTACAGTGGCTTTGCCGTGCGCGGCCTACGCTGGCAACAACTTTTGCGCGTGATGGGTTACCGCCTTAGCTGGCGCTATAGCACCGCCCTGCTGCTCAGTGGCTGGTTTGCCAGTGCCCTGCTGCCGGCACGCGCCGGTGATCTGCTGCGCGTTGGCGTCTTGCGCCTGGAAGATGCGCAACACCCCGTCGTACCGGTTGCGGATGGCTTAGGCTCGATTCTGTTGGAACGGGTGCTTGACCTCTGCGCGATCATTGTATTAGGCGCGGGGATTGGCTTTCTACTCCTGCGCACGCAGCTGCCCCCTTGGGTGTTAACGGCGTATGGGGTTGGGCTGGCCGCGCTAGGTGGGTTAACCATTGCCCTGTTGCTTGCCCCTGCACTCTTACGCTGGCTGCGCAGCTGGTCCGATCATCCTTGGTGGCAACGATTGCTCGACTTTGCCGGCGAATTGGTGCAGAGCTTGCGTGTACTGGGGGGCCACCCCTTAGCTGCTTTGCTGGTGATCGGCGAGAGTCTCTACATCTGGCTCTGTGACGCGCTGCTCATGTGGTTGGTGCTGCGCAGCATGGGCGTGACAGCCGGGCTAGGCAGCATCGCCTTTGTCGCGCTGACGGTGGACATCTTTGCCGCCATTCCGCTGACCCCCGGCGGCATCGGCCAGATCGAAGCCGTCAACGCGGCCCTGTTGGCCCTGTTGCCCCTGCCCCCCTTCAACGTGGCCGCCGCCGTGCTCCTCAACCGGGCCATCAGCTATTGGAGTTTTCTACTTTTCAGTGGCATTGTAACCTTTGCGGCGGGCATCGGTGGGCTATTGATGCGAGCGCGTGTAGATCAGGGAATCGGTAAATCGGTAAATCGGTAGACAAGGATAGTGGGCGGCCCGGCTACCCAAATCCGCGCCTCCCCAATCTGTATCTATCCCGCCGCCCCCCATCTGAACAGTATCATCATAAACAATCGATAAAGGTGAAAATATGGGCGAAATCTTCGATGTAGCGGTAATCGGCAATGGCATGATCGGGGCGGCGGCGTCACGTTATCTCAGCGCGGCTGGTCTAAAGGTGGCCGCCGTTGGACCAAGCGAACCAAGCGATTGGAAAGGTCACAATGGGGTCTTTGCCAGCCACTATGACGAGGGGCGAATTACCCGCATTATTGACCCCAATGGCATCTGGGGTTTGCTGGCCAAACGTTCAATCGAGGCCTATGCACAGTTAGAAGAACAGAGTGAGATTATCTTTCATGGGCGCGCCGGCTGTTTGCGGGTCAGCCCGGATATTGAGGCCGCCGGTGATACGCTCATGCACGCCGAAGCAGTTGGCCGCAAACATGAGGCGGCCTTTACCCATGAACGGGTGGGCGAAGGACTCGAAGAAATTTTTCCATTTTTGGCTTTCCCAGTGGGGTCAACTGCCTTATGGGAGCGCGGTGGGGCGGGTTATGTCAACCCGCGCCAACTGGTGCGGGCACAATTGACAGCAGCAGCACAAAACGGTGCCCGTGTGATCGACGCGACCGTAAAAGCGGTAACAAAAGACAATGGTGTATTTGTGGTAAACATGACAACGGGCACACCAGTCCTGGCGCACCAGATCCTGATTGCCGCCGGTGCGTACAGCAGTTGGCTGCTCGAACGCCCCCTCGACTTACGCCGCAAAGCGGTCACTATCCTCCTGGCCGAGCTTGCCCCGGCGGAAGCCGACCGTTTACGCGCCATGCCCAGCATCATCTACCGGCTACAGGATGATCCCCTATTGCACTCGATCTACGCGCTGCCGCCTTTGCGCTATCCAGATGGGAAAATTTACCTGAAGATTGGCGGCACGTTGCGGGAAACGAACTATGTCCACAGCGCCGATAGCTTGCGCAACTGGTTTCACAGCAACGGCAGCACGGTCGAGCGCGACGCGCTACAACGCGTACTTTGGGCGATGGTCCCTGATCTACAAGCCGCGTCAGTACACAGTCGGCCCTGTGTCGTGACCTACACGGCCCATGATTATCCCTATTTGGATCAGGTGGATGAGCAAATTTTTGTGGCTGCGGGGGGCTGTGGGGCGGCTGCCAAATCATCAAACGAAATTGGGCGGATTGCCGCGCTATTAGTGGAAAACAACGGTCGTTGGCACTATGATTTGCCGGCCAACCTCTTTAAAGCAGCCTATATGTAACCGTTTGACAACCGATGACTGACGACTGTAAAACAGATGTATTCCTCGTCAGCCGTCGGTCGTTGGTCGTTCATTATCGGTCGTCTCCGCGAGCAAGGCCAACGCTTGTTGGACGACACTTTTTTCACCCTCAAAGGTCATCACGCCCAAGGCTTCGGCTAGGGTAAACCAACCGACCGCATCCACTTCATAGCTGCTATCGGTTAGTTCACCACCAATTGCATGCAAAAGATAAAAATCGACCAGTTTATGCACCAGCTCTGGGACTTCCTTCTGATACGTATCCCAGTACCAATAATCAATGGTGCGTAGAAACGCTTCATGTGCGGCGTGAATGCCTGTCTCCTCTTCCACCTCACGTATCGCCGTCTCGAGCGAAGTCTCCCCCACCTCGCGTGAGCCTTTGGGAAGTTGCCAACGTGTACTGCCGTGGGTGCCAATCAACGCGACCTGAATCACCCCTGTTTCAGGCAGGCGGCGATAGGCAACCCCGCCCGCGGAATAATCCTGGCGCGTGCGGCGCCAGGTGCGGCGGATCTCGTGGTTGATCTCGGGTAGAGCTTTGCGTTCGTCGGTCACAGTTGTTTCACTACAAAATCTCGCTATAGATGGTTAAGGTTGCAGCCGAGTGATGCACTGATTTTTTACCTGGCAATTAGGACTTGCGCCAATGCCGATTGGTGGGCTGACTCTGCGTCTCTCTGCGGGTCTCTCTGGGTAATTCCCCGTCGGCTATTACGGCCGCCAGTGCTTGCGCGACACGTTCCCAGTTGTTCGGTGGATGGGCCACAAGTTTGGGGGGTAAATAGGCGGGGCTGAGAAAGGTCAATGCACTGCTTAATTCAGTCACCCGCCAGACCATCCGCGCCCGTGCGACGACGACAAAGGTTTCCATCCACTTATCAAGGAGCACCAGCCACGCCGCTAGATCAGGCGCCGCGCCCACCTGCATCAGGGGCAGGGGACGATCAGCATCCTTAAAATGAAAGGCCAATTCCCCGTGTGCGTTAAAATAAATGCGCCGGGCATCGATCATCAGTGGCGAATAGCCGGCGTCACCCCAAGCGCGAAAGGCGTGATGTAATTCTGTAACCAGCGGGGGTAATAGCAGGGCTAACTGATGTTTAAATGGCTTTGCGCCCTCTGGTGCGCTCTCCTGTTCATGCAGCCGCCCATTCACGATCGAAAAGTAGGTCATCGTTGCCACGTTGGCTTACTCCACTATTGAGGCAGACTATTGCGGCAGACTAATGAGCGTAGCGATTAGCAAGAGCGCCATCACCACACCAATGAGCAACCGATTGGCATACAACAGTTCCTGCCAACTATAGCAGACCGGCTCGGGCAATAGGGTCTCCGCGGTCAACGCGATCCGATTCTGCACGGGAAAAGGTTTTGAACCATAGAGCATCTCGCGGAATTCACGCGCATTCCCTGGTCGTTCATTGGGATGCATCCCCATGGCACAGAAAATGGCGCGCTCGACGCGGGGCGATACCGCATTATTCAACTCACGCAATGAAGATAAAGTGCCTGGTTGTAGAAAGCGTTCACGTGCACCAACCGGTGTTTGTCCACTTAACAAATGATAGAGCGTGGCACCAAGACTATAAATATCGCTGCGTGCATCCGTAAAGCTAGTGTCGCCCCCATATTGTTCCAATGGTGTATAGGCAGCGGTCCCCCGACCATGCACCACCGTCACGGTGCGACTGTCATCCTTGTAGAGCACTTTAACCAAGCCAAAATCAACCAGTTTGACATCACCACGTGGGGTCACTTTGATATTGCTTGGTTTGATGTCGCGATGCAGTACCGGTGGATCCTGGCTGTGTAGATACTCTAATGCATCGAGCATCTGTGTTGACCAGGCAAGGACCTGGGCTTCGGTTAAAAATTCATTGCGCCGTTGGGCTTCTTGCACTAGTTCCTGTAAATCGCGCCCTTCGACAAAATCCATGACCAGATATTCACGGTTACCATTGGCAAAATAATCAGAAACTTTAGGCAAATTGGGGTGATCGAGGCGCGCCAGAATGCTGGCTTCGGTACGAAATTGTTCGGTCAGTTGTTCCAACTCCGCTTCCGAGGTGGAATTTTCCGAGAGGTGCGGCAGAATCTCCTTGACCGCGCAGACGCGCCCTTCCAAGCGCCGATCCGAGGCCTTGTAGACAGCCCCCATGCCCCCTTGCCCAACCAATTCTAAAACCTCATAGCGGTTACGTAGAACTGTCCCAGAATCTAAAATGTACTGCACACAAACTCTCCACACGCCATTTTTGTTTACTCACCAGCCGACAGTGTGCGCAAAAGCATTCCGGATCTTTCGACGGTTGGTTTGTTGGTTTCCCCCTCACCAACGCTGATCTGGTTGAACCAGGATTCCTTTCCCAAGCGCTTGTTGACAACCCACACTTTGCACAGCTGAAACCTTTATGCTTCCACTATTTTTGGTATAATAGGGTTTATTATGCGTTAGGATTGAGAAGCTGTCAATTCAGCACCCATCAGCCAAATTTTGTTATGAATGCTTACGGTCTCTTTGGGCTACGCAAAAGCGGTGGGGCACGCCGTCGTTATCCTGTCTGTGCGGCTGCCGTTACATCAATAGTAACGCATTGAGCTTTCGTCATTCAAAATTTAGCGCATCTTATGGTATGATGGTAGCGTCCTACTATTGCGCCTATCATGCGGTTGCAATGAGACCCGGTGTTTTGCTCAGTGGCAAAAATTCCTTCTCATTCACAGTTGAAGTATAGACCGCAATCATTATGGGCAAGGGTTAATTGTGACCGATTAACCCTGCGCTGATTAACCACGATTTAGTATCTATTGTTGTATGGATGTGCGTTTTCATTCGGCTTGCGCTGGTGCATTGACCTATTCTCTGGCCTATCCAGACGCCATCTCAGAAGGATTTGATATGACTACTGTATCTGAGCAAGAATTTTCTGCAACCGAGCAACTAGAAGCCAAACCAAAGCCGCGTGAAAGCGCGATGTTGGTCCTCCAGCGGGGGTCCGAAGCCGGGCGGCGTTGGCCACTGGATCGAACCCGCACGCTAACCATTGGTCGCGCCGAGGAATGTGACATTTCTCTGCCCGATCGCCAGGTGAGTCGCTACCATGCGCGCATTAACTGGCGCGGGGATGGCTACCAATTGGAAGATCTGGGCAGTAAAAATGGTACCCATGTCAATGGCGAAGAAGTGCAGGGGATGATTGGCTTGCAAGATGGCGATGAGATCCAGATTGCCCTGCGCTTCAAGCTTGCCTTTGTGGATGCCGGCGCGACCGCCCCCCTTACCTTTGACAACGACAAAATTGGTCTGCGCCTTGACAAAGAGACCCGCCAGGTCTGGATCAACGGCATTCTGGCTGATCCACCCCTCAGTCTGCACCAATATCGCCTGTTGGAGGTACTCTGGGATTCGGGGGGTGGGGTCGTCACGCGCGAACAGATCGTTGATGCCGTCTGGCCAGAAGCGGCCGGCGAGGGGGTCAGTGAACAGGCGATTGATGCGCTGGTGCGCCGTCTCCGCGAACGCATTGCCGAGACTGATGAAGAATTCCGGTACATCGTCACGGTGCGCGGCCATGGCTTTCGCCTCGAGAATCGTTAAAGTGAATTGTGACAGCAACTCGTGACAGCAACGCGTTAGGAAGAATCGCTAAGCCGGTGACAACACCACAACTCGATCTGATGGCAGCCCCCTCTGGGGAAGGCATGGGACTTTACCTGCATATCCCCTTCTGTGCCAAGAAGTGCCCATATTGCGATTTCAACACCTATGCCGGGCTGGATGACCAATTTCAAGCAACCGTCGATGCCCTCTGCGGTGAGATGGCGCGCTGGCAGGGTGCGCTGCGTGACCGTACCATTGAAACCATTTTTCTCGGCGGTGGCACCCCAACCGTGCTCAGCGCAGCCCAGTTGACCCAACTCTTTGCTGCGGTGCGGCGAACCTTTCGCCTCTCGCCCCACTGTGAAATTACCAGCGAAGCCAATCCCGGTACGGTTGACCGGGCAAAATTTGACTGTCTGCGCGAATTAGGGGTGAATCGCCTCAGTATTGGTGTACAGAGCTTTCAACCGCAAGAGTTAGCGTTCCTTGGGCGGATTCATGATGTGGATGATGTTGCGTTGGCTGTGGCAAGCGCTCGCCGTGCCGGCTTTACCAATATCAATCTCGACTTTATCTTTGGCCTGCCCGACCAGCAATTGGATGCATGGCAAGCCACGCTTGACCGTGCACTGGCATTGGCTCCCGAGCACTTGAGTCTCTATAGTTTGATTGTGGAGCCGAATACGCCACTCTTCCATTGGGTTGCCGAGGGGCAAGTTGCGGCGCCAGATGAAGATCTGGCGGCCAGTCTCTACGAAGCGGCAATGGTACGCTTGGCCGCCGCCGGCTATGTGCAGTACGAGGTTTCGAACTGGGCGCGCGCCACTGCTTTGGAACAGGGCGGGCGGGCCACCACCCAGATGCCAACCTTTGCCTGTGCCCACAATCTGATCTACTGGCGTAACCAGGAATATTTGGGGATCGGCCCGGGTGCGCATAGCCATCTGACCTATTCGCAGGGGGCAGGGCCATGCGCTGCGCGGCGCTGGGGCAATCACAAACCGGTCTCAGGCTATGTCAAGCGGATCAACCAGGGCAGCAGTGTAGAGGCCTTCAGCGAAGAGATCGGGCCAACCCTGGCCATGGGCGAGACAATGATGTTGGGGCTGCGACTCCTGGGGGAAGGGGTAACCTTTGCTCACTTTCAACAACGGCATGGCGTCTCATTGCTCACATGTTTTGCCAAGGAATTGGCCCAGTTGCAAAGCTGGGGCTTACTTACGATCGACAACGAACGGGTGTGCCTGACTGAACAGGGCTTGTTACTTGGCAACCAGGTCTTTGCTTATTTTTTGCCGGAAGCAACTGCAGGTTAAATGCCGACCCGAAAAATGGGCCAATCACCGCGCTGCGTTCCAGTTGAATCTGCCGGTTGAACCGGATCGCAGGGCGGCTTTAAAGCGCGTTGTCACTTGTGCAACTGACTTGTTAATGTTTTGTAGTCTAATCCTGATGGTCCAATTCATTCAACCGCCCCATTGTGCACAGCGCCGCTTGTGCATAATGGTAAAGCTGTGTAGACAAGAAAGTTGAAAGCCTATGACGCGCGCGCTCTATCCCGGTACCTTTGACCCGATCCACAACGGCCACATTGATATCGCCACCAGAGCAAGTGCAATTTTTGACGAAGTGCTCCTGGCGATTTATGATGCACCGCCAAAGAAGACACTCCTGTTTAATACAGCAGAGCGGCTGGCACTTGCCACCGAAGCATTAGCCCACCTGCCCAACGTCCAGCTCACTACCTATACCGGTTTAACCGTTGCCTGCGCGCACCAACATCACGCCCAGGTCATCATCCGGGGGTTGCGCAACGTAGCAGACTTTGAATACGAGCATCAGATCGGCTGGGCAAATCGGCAAATGGCCAGTGATGTCGAGCTTTGCTGCCTCTTCTGCAATGGGGATTTTGCCTATCTCAGTGCAACTATTCTGAAAGAGGTGGCGAGCTTGGGGGGCGACTGTGCGCAGTGGGCCCCTGCCCATGTGCAAGACGCGTTGCAACAGCGTTTTGCCGAGTTGCAATTGCCGACAACTGCCCCCAAGAATGGCAAAGGGCGCACCAGCAAGTTGTCGCACCGCAGTTAAACGTTTGTTTACATCAATTGGATGCCTGTCTTAGGCTCCCAAACCAGGATCTCATGACACTGATTCGTCCCAAGGAGGTGCGTTATCGCCATCTTACAGCTGATCGACCACCTGGCTGACGCCCTAGATCGCGGGCGCGCCATTCCACTCACTGCGCTGCGTGTGGTCGATGCCAATGAATTTTCTCATCTGATCGAACGGATGCGCATTAGCGTGCCCAGTTCGATTATGGAGAGCGAACGCACATTGGCGGAGCGCGACCACATCCTTGCCGAGGCCCATGCCGAAGCAGAGCGCATTATCCAACAGGCGCGCCAGCGCGCCATGGAGATCGTACACCAGGACCAGATCGTGATGACGGCCCGCGACGAAGCCGAGCGCATCTTGCAAGAGAGCCGCCGCGCCGCCAATCGTCGCGCCGAGGAGGCTGATCGCTATGCGGTCAACGTTTTAGAAGACCTCGGCCAAAAGTTGCAAGTTATTACCAAACAGGTAGATAATGGGATCGGGGTCATGAAGGCCAAGAGTCTCGCCAATCGGGGCGATGAAACGGGCGAGCCCGCAACCGCCACAAGGGGAAACTTATCACGCATTTCCACTGGCTGATTTGGTCCACAGGCATCCTATGACGCAGATAGAGCAGAAGCTTGTAAACGATGAAGCTGCGATCCAACAATTGATCCAGGCGGCGCCCATTGCAGCTGTTGTGGTCAATGACGAAGGCCGCATTCTCTTTGCCAATACGAAACTTGCGGCGATCTTTGGCTATGCCATCGGCGAACTGAATGGGCAACTGATCGAAATCCTGGTACCGAGTGGCACGCAAAAAAAGCATGAAGGCTATCGCCAGCACTACACGGCCAACCCGCATATGCGTGCCATGGGCATCGGGCTTGATCTAATGGGC
This sequence comes from Caldilineaceae bacterium, assembly GCA_022842065.1. Next base: position 372,618 of record JALHQH010000004.1, on the reverse strand, counting down.
CAACACAAAAACGGTGCCGTCTTTCCGATCGAGGTGGGCCTTGGCTATCTGCCCTGGGGTGATAAGCTGGCGGTGATGGCTTCGGTGCTTGACATCAGCCCGCGCAAACAGACGGAAGCCTTTCTGGAAGCGCGTGTGCGCGAACGTACGCAAGAATTGGAACGGCGACGACAAGTCGCGGACAGCCTGCGCGAGATCCTGGCGCTCATCAACACGAATGCGTCGCTTGATGAGATCTTAAACCAAATTGTGGCACAGGCGATTCAATTGCTGGGGGCCGATGCGGGTGCCATCTATCAACTGCACGAACAGGATGGCGTTTTACAGTTGCAGCAGAGTCGGATGCACGATGCGCCTGCGATCACTTTGCGCCATGTGACTGTGCAGGCTGACACGCCGATGAGCCGGGCCGTGCGGACGCGTCAGCCATCGTCGATGACCAATGAACCGCTCCTGCTGACTATCCCTCATCCCGATCTCCATCACGAAGAGATTGCTTTGTGGGAGGAAGGTTTTCAGGCGATGCTCTCGGCACCGCTTGTGGTGAAAGATGAAGTCTACGGTAGCCTGGTGCTTTACTATCGCCATCGGCACAATTTCTCAGAAGAAGCGTTGAGCCTGGTTGCTACCTTCTGTGATCAGGCCGCCTTGGCTGTCGAAAATGCCCGCCTCTATGCCCAAATTGGTCATGCGGCGGTTGCCGCCGAACGGAACCGGATTGCCCATGACCTGCACGACTCGGTAACACAGACCCTCTTTTCCGCCAGCATCATTGCTGATATTCTGCCGCGGCTTTGGCAGCGTAACCGTGCCGATGCCGAGCGCCGGCTACAAGAATTACGCGAGTTAACGCGCGGTGCCCTCGCCGAGATGCGCACTTTGTTACTTGAATTGCGCCCAACCGCGTTGGTGAATGTGTCACTTACCGATCTGTTGCACCAACTGGCGGATGCGGTGGTTGGTCGTGCTCGTTTGCCGATTGAAGTCAAAATCCAGGGGCAGGAAGAGTTGCCGGTGCATGTCCGCATTGCCTTTTACCGCATCGCCCAAGAGGCACTTAATAATGTGGCCAAACATGCCGAAGCAAAGCAGGCATCGGTCTTGTTAGCGCTTCAGCCAGAGGGCGTTGACCTCTATATCCAAGACGATGGTCGCGGCTTCCGCATGGATGGGGTCTCGGGCAAGTGTCTTGGCCTGAACATTATGCGCGAGCGTGCCGAAGAGATCGGCGCGCAATTCACCATTCACAGTCAACCTGACCAAGGCACCGTCATCCATGCAAGCTGGCAGAGAGCAGATTAAATTTATGTTAGAACAACCATTGATGCCACCGACACCCTTAGAGACCATCCGCGTGATGATCGTGGATGATCAAGCCGTCGTCCGCAGTGGACTGACCGCCTTTCTTTCAATTTATGATGATTTGGCATTGGTCGGCGAGGCCAATGATGGTGCCAAAGCGGTCAACCTCTGCAGCCAACTGCGCCCAGATGTGGTTTTAATGGATCTCGTAATGCCCAACATGGATGGGGCAGATGCGACGCGGGCCATTCGCAAACATTATCCCCATATTCAGGTCATCGCCCTGACCAGCTTCAAAGAGGATGATTTGATTCGGCGTGTCTTAGAAGCAGGTGCGATTGGTTATTTGCTCAAAAATGTCTCTGCGGATGAATTGGCCGATGCGGTGCGCGCCGCCTATGCCGGCCGGCCTACCTTAGCCCCGGAGGCAACCCAGGCGTTGATCCGCCAGGCCCGCCAATCTTTTCACACCGCGCCTGGCTTTGATCTCACCGAACGCGAACGCGAAGTGCTGGTCTTGATGGTCGAGGGCCTCAATAACAGCGAAATTGCCGACCGCTTGATTATCAGCCGCTCTACCGTCAAATTTCATGTGAGCAACGTGCTCTCAAAGTTACAGGTAGCCAGCCGGATGGAAGCCATTGCCTACGCGATTCGTCACAAACTCGTCCCCCCTGTTGAATAGTTGTATGTAAGTGGTTGGTTAGTTTGTTTGTTTTGCCTATAACGGCTTGACCAACCAACGAACCAACCAACCCCAAAAATCTCCAATTTTATGGCCGCTCGCCCTTCACTATTTTGCCCCTAGCCACCTGGCTAGGTCAGAAGACCGCCATCTGGCTAGTTCGCGTTCTCCCCGCATGACTGATTCCAATCACCCCAAAGTTGTGTAAAGTGTAGAAATTATGCAAATGGCAGCATAGATTACCTCGACTATCCTTGCGCATGCAGCGTATTCCGCTATGACTGTCTTAAAAATACGTGCTTGCGCGTTAGCTTCCAGCGCTAGATTGCCATTACGTTGAATGCGTGAATGAGCGCTTGCCCATCGACCAAAAACTTCGCGTTGTATACAGATATAAAAAAGCATTTGGCGTTTTCACACAGGCGAAGGAGAGCAGGCGTTCAAAGGAGCCGGCATATGTATACCAATATTCTTGTCCCACTTGATACATCTGCTACGGCAGAACAGGTGTTACCATACTTACGCCATCTGGTTTCGTCCCAAACGACGATTCATCTGGTCAGCATCGTTGAACCGCACCTATACACCTATGCGCTGGCCGCACAAGAACAGGTCGTCCAAGAAAAGTTACAGGTAGTTATTAAAAACGATATGGCGCAATACCTGGCGCAAATGCAGACAGAGTTGCAGCACCAAGGCTACCAGGTCACCCATTGGTTGGCCGCGGGCGACGCGGCCCAGTCGATTGCCGATTTGGCCACCAAAGTCAACGCCGATCTGATTGCCATGACGACCCATGGCCGTACCGGTTTCGCCCGCTGGGCACTGGGGAGTGTGGCGGACCGGGTGATTCATATTGCCCAACAGCCGATCTTTCTAGTGCGCAACCGGGAAACCTTGCCGCCTAATTATGAAATCAATCACATTCTTGTGCCGCTAGATGGTTCACCGATTGCCGAAGAAGCCTTGGCCGATGCGCAGATGTTGGCAACTGAATTAGCGGCGTCTCTCCTTGTTGTGCGCATCCTGGAACCACTTTCTGACTGGCAAAAAGAGGTATTGGCGGAGCAGGGCTATGCGGAAGATACGCTCAATGCCGAACGCCGGATCGAGGCGAGTGCCTATCTCCAGACCATCTGTGCCCAACTAAAGGCAGCCAATATTCCGACTGCCTCTGAACTCTATGCCGGGCAGGCAAGTGAAGCAATCTTGCAGATCCTCGGTCGCGTGCCAATCGATCTGGTGATCATGAGCACCCACGGTCTATCTGGCTACAGCCGGTGGGTCTATGGTAGTGTGGCCGGCAAAATTCTACATAGCGCGCCCTGTCCACTTTTACTACGGCGCAGTGTCGCTTTACAGGCAGGTCGAGTGCATCGTGCCGCGGAATAGAGGGAAGAAGAGCAAGATAATGGTGAAGTTGCAGATGGAACAGGTAGCCAACTACCTGTCACAGCGATTGCACGCCCAGGTAGAGGTGTTACAGTTGGCCAGGTTGGGGGATGAAAGTCTATCGCCCATGCTTTCGCCGCTGGCGACACCGAATCGGCGCGAGATCGGCCATCGCAATGAACGCCAAGCCTTAAAAACCTTTGGCTATGGCGAACCGGTCTTGGTGGATTGCCGCATTGATGGTAAACCGACTAAACTTGTCCTACGCACGGTGGCGGTCAACCAATTTGACCATCAAATGCGCGCCGACCGTGCGGCCGAGTTGCTCCTGGGCTACGATACCTTTAATCAATTGCCCAACCATACCCATGCCCTGGATGTCGGGGCCGTGACGACTGATGATCGCCTGCTTTCTCTGGCCGATGGCAGTGAATTTTTCCTACTCACCGAGTATGTTAGCGGCACCCCCTATGCGCACGATCTGCAACGGCTCCGTGATACCGGGGAAGCAACCGGGGCTGACCTTATGCGCGCCCGCCAGCTTGCCATCTATTTGGCCAATATTCATAACCAGACGGGCAGCGATCCCTCGCTATACACGCGCCGCGTTCGGGACACTGTGGGCAGTGGTGCAGGGATTATGGGGCTAATTGATAGTTATGAGCAACATGCACTCGTCGACCGCGCTTGGCTGGCCGAGCTGGAGCAGGCCTGCGTCGCCTGGCGTTGGCGGCTCAAAGATAAAACCCATCGGCTCGCCCAGGTCCACGGCGATTTCCATCCCTATAATGTGATCTTTGCGCGTGATGGCAACTTTCGGCTTTTGAATCGCAGCCGGGGCGCGTGGGGCGAGCCGGCTGATGATGTGGTCTGTATGGCAATCAATTATCTTTTCTTTTCGCTACAGCGGACGGGAAAACTAGCCGCACCGTTCGAGCAGCTCTGGAATATCTTCTGGAACACCTATCTTTCCCTACGCAATGATCCGGAACTGCTCACTGTGGTCGCACCCTTTTTTGCCTGGCGGGCACTTGTACTTGCCAGCCCAGTCTGGTATAACGTTTCTGATCGTGTTCGCTATGCGCTACTCAGCGCCGCCCATGCGATTCTACAAACGGAGCTCTTTGACCCAGCGCAGATCAACACCTATCTAAAGCTGGAAGAGGATTTTATCACCACCTAATAGCGATGACACTTAAACCTGGCACACTCTCACGGCAGTGAGTTCTTCCGTAGATTGTGCCATGTGTAAATAATGTGTCTATAAGTTAGCCTGCTGATGAGACGGATTGAGCGGATCAGCGCTGATCTGTTCAATCCGTCCCATCAGCAGGCTAACTTTACCCCTCTGCTTTTCCTCGTTGCGCAGCAGCCATCTTAACCGCGACATCAATTGCTGCCAACAAGCTCTCTGCGCTGGCTTTGCCCGTGCCCGCAATATCAAACGCTGTGCCATGATCAACCGAGGTGCGAATAATCGGTAGGCCAATGCTCACGTTGACGCCGCTATCAAAGGCAAGCAATTTCATGGGGATGTGTCCTTGGTCGTGATACATCGCGACGACGATATCAAATTCGCCTTTGACGGCGCGCAGGAAAACCGTATCTGGTGGTTGTGGGTCGGAGACGTTGCGCCCACGGCGGCGCGCCTGCTCAATCCCCGGCTGCACCATCCGCGCTTCCTCCTCCCCAAATAGACCACCTTCGCTGGCGTGGGGATTGAGGCCGGCGACTGCAATGCGCGGTTGGGCAATCCCCAATGCCACACACGAAGCATAGGCCAACTCAATCACTTCATCGACCCGTTCCGGCGTTACGCGGCGGATCGCCTCGGCTAGCGCCACATGGGTGCTGACATGGACCACGCGCAGTTTGGGACTGGTCAACAACATGCTGACGCGTTTGGCATCGGTTCGGTCGGCTAATAATTCCGTGTGGCCGGCATAGTTATGGCCGGCCAGGTGCATCGCCTCTTTATTGAGCGGGGCCGTCACCACGCCAGCAATCGTCCCAGCCATTGCCAGATCACAGGCCTGGATTACATAGTCAACCGCGGCGGCCCCCGCTGCTGCGCTGATCCGCCCTGGTACGATTTGGGCCGGATCAGCGTTGGCGCGGTCGAGCAAGGTAATGGTGCCGGCCTGGTATGTACCCTGTGCCGGCGCGGTCACAAGCTCAAACACGGCGGGACAACCCGTCCATTGCGCCGCTTGGGCTAACATGCGCCGGTCGCCGATGACCAGGGGCCGGCACTGTTCAAACACAACTTGATGGGTCAACGCTTTGACGATGATCTCCGGCCCAATACCGGCCGGGTCGCCCATCGTGATCGCAAGCAATGGTTTCGTCATAGGTGTGTGGTTTCCTTGGGGTAGGGGGAGAGTTGCAGAGTTGCAGAGTTGCAGAGTACCCTGCCACCTTGCAACTTTGCAACTCTGCTAAAATGGAAAGAGGCGTGCGGCCATTTCGGCGGTTAGCGGCGCGCCATATTCACACGCTTCAAAGCTTTCGGCATATTGGACTTGCCGCCCTTTGGCCTCGCCATAGCGGGCGATCAATTGGGGGCGATAGAGATCCGCTTGGCGGCGCAGGCGCGGTTCGAGCCGTTGGCGCAACCACGACCGCCGTTCGTCAGCCCCGTCTGGCACCTCCTCCAGGTAGCGCCCATTGTAGGGCAGCCACTCATAGACCTGCGAGGTGTGGCAGTGCAGCGCATCCACCTTCTGCTCCACCACATCATCAATCGTAATGACCACATCGGGTTGAAAAGGATAGGGCTTCTGGAAATGATCCCAGGTATGGACGATCACCGGCATGGTGCGCAGGTGGGGCACATGCGAGACGACGTTGGGCACCGTCACCATATACGACGCATCCTGCACCAGTTGCGAGGCATAGCGGTGATCAGGATGATAGTCATTCGGACGGTGTACCGTCACCAGGTCCGGGGTGAAGGCACGAATCAGTGCGATGACCAGGTTACGGTTTTCCAGGGTGGGCAACAATGCCCCATCGTGGATGTCCAGCGTTACATATTCAACACCCAGGGCGGCACCTGCCGCTGCGGCTTCTTGCCGGCGCCGCCAGGCCAACGGCGCGCCACCCAGCGCATGGTGGCCGGCATCGCCATTGGTCAGGCTAACGAGTTTGACCCGGTGCCCCTGTTGAGCATAGAGGGCGGCCACCCCACCCGCCGAGAAGTCGGGATCATCGGGGTGTGCGCCAAAGACAAGAATTTTTAGTGGTTCGGTCATTGTAGCTTTCCCTGCGCAACTTATAGCGCTAATTTGGACCTATGCCCATTTTCTGCGCCCCGAAAGGTGCAATAGGTCAGGATGCGAGTCTTGGCTGAGAGCACATGGGCCGTCATCACCGCTTGGGCCTTAGGGACATTGCCCCCTTTGATCACATCAATGAGCGCATCATGGGCGTCAATGTGCATATCAATTTCTGCCAAGGGCAACAGTTCTGATGCTTCAAAGAGAAAACGGTTAATGCGCGAACGCAAACCCGAGACTACCTCGAGCAGCAACGCATGTTTGGCTACATGCCAGAGTGTGTTATGAAAGTAATAATCACATTCGTGCAGTTGATGGCGATCACCGTGGGTGGCCGCCATACGCATCAGGTTGACAATGTGGCGTAACTCGGTCTCTAGTTCGGTCGTCCAATGTGCGATCACGCGCTCCACCACAAAACTTTCCAAGACAACACGCAGCGAAGAGATCTCCTCGATCTCCTGTGGCGTTGGGGCATAGACAAAGGTGCCGCGGTGGGGCGATTTGTAGATCAAACCCTCCTCTACTAGGCGGCCAATCGCTTCGCGGACGGGGATGCGACTCATCCCCAGCCGTTCCGCCAGATCGCGTTCTACTAATCGCATGCCGGGATGCAACACGCCATCACGGATGGCAGCGCGCAGACGTTCGGCAGCTTCTTCACTTAAGGTGCGCTGTTCCACCGGCATGAGCTTCATCAGGTCCATGAGCTAGTCCATCGGGCTAGAATAAATCATCAACTAATCGATTAACATTGGATGCAAACAGATGGTTTTAATTCGCGGGTGGGTATATTGTATGCAAGATCGGCACAATCGTCAATCTGCGTAAAATTGGCTGGAATCCGGGTCGCGGCTTGACAAAGTGTCATTTTCACGCTACGCTCTTAGCGGTTCTGTGCACCACCAATCGTCAGCGAATCTGCTCGACAAATTTCGTCAGCGGCGCAAGGGAATACCACTGGCAAACGCCTTCAACCCAATGGATAAATTATGCAAAATTGGACTGATTTTCATGGCCCCAACGCCGGTTACATTTTAGAATTGTACGAGCGTTACCAGGCCGATCCAGGAACCCTGGATCAGGCGACCCAGAACTTTTTTAAAGCGTGGACGCCACCAACCAATGGGGCGGTGACCACAGTCCCCACGCCAAACGCCGCGCCCGTGATCCCCTCTACACCTGGCACCTTTGATATGCACAAGGTGGTCGGCGTAGCGAACCTGGCCCAGTCCATCCGCGAATATGGTCATCTCGCGGCCCAACTCGACCCGCTCGGTGGCCCGCTGCCCGGCGAACCCTCATTAAACCTTGCCTACCACGGCCTGACCGAAGCCGATCTACGGGCGCTGCCTGCCGATCTGGTCGGTGGCCCAGTTGGTGCGCGCACGGCAGATGCCTGGGCGGCAATTGCCGAGCTACGCCTGCTCTATTCCGAATCACAGACCGGCTATGACTTTGATCATTTGCGCATTCCCGAGGTGCGCGCCTGGCTGCGCGATGCCGTGGAGACCGACCGTTTTGGGCCAACCACCATGCCGATCAACGAGCAATGGCTCTTGGAACGGCTGACCCAAGTTGAAGGCTTTGAACACTTTTTGCAGAGCAACTACCCCGGCAAAACCCGTTTTTCGGTCGAGGGGCTTGATATGCTCATCCCGATTTTGGATGAGATTATCGGCTGTGCCGTTGATGCTGAAATCTATACGATTCTGATCGGCATGGCCCACCGGGGTCGCCTTAATGTCCTCGCCCATATCCTGGAAAAGCCTTATCGCGAACTGTTGCTCGAATTCAAAGACCCCGTCAGCAGCGCCAATCAAACGCGACTAAGTCAACTCGGCTGGACTGGCGATGTTAAATATCACGCCGGGGCGCAACGAGCGCTCTACGATGGCGACGAGGTCGATCTGACCGTGCGTATGGCTCCCAACCCCAGCCACCTGGAACATGTGAACCCAGTGGTCGAAGGGATGGCGCGAGCCGCCGGTTCTTTTGTTGATCAGCCAGGCCCACCACGCCAGGATCAATATATTTCGTTGCCGATCCAGATTCACGGTGACGCCGCGTTTAATGGCCAGGGCATTGTGGCCGAAACGCTGAACTTTACGCGGTTGGAAGGCTATGGCACCGGCGGCACGATTCACATTATTGCCAACAACCAGGTCGGTTTCACCACCATCCCCAGCCACACGCGCAGCACCCTCTACTCCAGTGACTTGGCCAAGGGCTTTAAGATCCCGATTATCCACGTCAATGCCGATGACCCGGTCTCCTGTATCCGCACGGCGCGCATGGCGATTGCCTATCGCAATCAATTTAAGCGCGACTTTGTGATCGATCTGATTGGTTACCGGCGCTATGGCCACAACGAGGGCGATGAACCGCGTTTTACCCAGCCCAAGATGTATGCTGTGATCGACGCGTTGCCGACCGTGCGTCAACAATGGGCGCAACGGCTGATCGCAGATGGTAAAGTGGCGCAGGCGACCGTTGAGCAATTGCTACAAAAGCAGCTTGATACCCTGCAAGCCGCGCTCGAAAGTATTGGTCCCGAGGCCCAGGTCGAGTTGGCGATTGAAGTGCCGCCACCTGGTGCCGCGCGCAAGGTCGATACCTCGATTGCGGCTGAAGCGCTACAGGCGTTGCACCAAAGCTTATTAGCCGTGCCCGCAGGCTTCAATGTTCATCCCCGCTTACAGCGTATCCGTCGGCGCACGGAAAGCGCGCTCGATAACCCTGCGGAAACAACCATTGATTGGGCCACCGCCGAAGCGTTGGCCCTGGGCACGATCCTCGCGGAAGGCACGTCGATCCGTATGACCGGCGAGGATGTGTTGCGTGGCACCTTTAGCCACCGTCATGCGGTGCTCTTCGACGCCGAAACCGGCGAACCTTACACACCGTTACATCACATCCCGCAGGCGAAAGCGGCCTTTGAGATTCACAACAGCCCCTTGAGCGAAGCGGCGACGATTGGTTTTGAATATGGCTACAATATTGAGCGCCCTGAGCGGCTGGTGATCTGGGAAGCGCAATATGGCGACTTTATCAACACCGCCCAGGCGATCATCGACGAGTTTGTCGTCTCCGGCTTTGCCAAGTGGGATCAGACCCCGTCGCTGGTATTGCTGTTGCCCCACGGCTATGAAGGGCAGGGGCCTGATCACTCCACCGGCCGGCTCGAACGTTTCTTGCAACTGGCCGCCGAAGTGAATATGCGCATCGCCTACCCGACGACTGCCGCTCAATATTTCCACCTGTTGCGGCGTCAGGCGCGCCTCTTAACCACCGATCCACTGCCGCTGATTGTGATGACGCCCAAGAGTTTGTTGCGCCATAACCTTTCCGCTTCTTCGCTCAAACAACTCGCCGAAGGCAAGTGGCAACCGATATTGGATGATGCGCGCATGACTGATTCGGCCGCGCGTGACCAGGTGAAACGGCTGATTCTCTGCAGCGGCAAAATTCATGTCGATCTGGTGAGCAGTGAGCAGTACGCCCAGGCCACCTCAATTGCCATTGCGCGGGTTGAACAGCTTTACCCTTTCCCGGCTTATGAATTGGAGCCACTCTTCAAAAGTTATCCAAAGTTAGAAGAGATCGTTTGGGTGCAGGAAGAGCCACGCAACATGGGCGCATGGTCGGCCGTCAAGCCACAGTTGGAATATATCACGCAAAAGCAGATCGCACTGCGTTATATCGGTCGCCCGCGCCGCGCCAACCCAGCGGAAGGGTCAGCGGCCTGGCACAAGCTCAACCAGGCGGAGATCGTGGATCGCGCATTTGACCTGCAGGGTGGCGAATAAATTCACGGCAACATGGCCAAAACCGACGCAGCACTTCCAAAAATCGTGTACTCAGCATCCCCAGATGCTGAGCCCATGCCCCCACAACGCTCGTGCGCATCTGGGGATGCGCACTACACATTTGCGGAATTCAGCATAGGAAATTGACATGGCAACCAATATCGTTGTACCCGCACTGGGAGAATCGGTCGTTGAGGCGACGGTGGCGCGCTGGTTGAAACAAGAAGGTGAACCCGTCAAGGCCGGCGAGGCGGTCGTTGAACTGGAGACCGACAAGGTCGATCTCGAAGTGCCGGCCGACAAAGATGGCGTATTAGGCAAGATCGCGCGGCAGGCCGGCGAAGATGTCCAGATCGGCGATGTGCTAGGCACGATTGAGGAAGGTGGGGATGCCTCGGCTGAAAAAGCGGCCAAGCCGAGCAGCGAAGCGCCCAAAGCCGCGCCTGCTGTGCCTGCACCAGCAAGCGCCCCCGCCGACGACGACAAAGAAGAGCGCGCCACCCCCGTGGCCAAACGCATGGCCGCTGACCAAGGTGTCGACCTCGGCGCCGTCAGCGGCGCCGGGCCAGGTGGCCGGGTAACCAAACAAGATATCGAAGAATATCTACGCACCCAACCAACTAACCAACCAACCCCCCAACCAACCAACCCCCAAACCAACCAACCAACCCCCAAACCAACCGCCGATCCCCGCGGCGAAACCCGCACGCGCATGTCCCGCCGCCGCCGCACCATTGCTGAGCGGCTGGTGCAGGCGCAACAGACCGCAGCCATGCTCACTACCTTTAACGAGGTCGATATGAGTGCGATCATGGAAGTCCGCAAGCGACGCAATGCGGACTTTGAAAAGCGCCACGGCCTCAAGGTCGGCTTTATGTCCTTTTTCACCAAAGCAGTCATCGGCGCGCTCAAGGCTTTCCCACCGCTCAACGGGGAGATTCAGGGCGACGAGATTGTGCTCAAGCACTATTACGATATTGGAATTGCTGTCGGGGCTGAAGAGGGACTAGTCGTGCCCGTGCTGCGTGATGCCGACCGCCTGTCTTTTGCCGGCATTGAGCGCCAGATCAAAGAGCTAGCGCAGAAGGCACAAAAGGGCACCTTAGCGATTGATGACCTGCGCGGCGGTACCTTTACGATCACCAACGGCGGCATCTTTGGGTCGCTGCTCAGCACGCCGATCCTCAACCCGCCGCAGGTCGGCATCCTTGGCATGCACAAGATCCAGGATCGCCCCATGGCTGTTGATGGCCAGGTCGTGATCCGCCCGATGATGTACGTTGCGCTCAGCTATGACCACCGCATGGTCGATGGCCGCGAAGCCGTCCAATTCTTGGTCAAGGTGAAGGAATTACTTGAGGACCCGGAGGCGCTGTTATTGGAGGGGTAAGAGTAACTATTGCGACAACGTTAAATTATGTGCTTAGCTGGTCCGTGACCAGCGGCCCGCTAGTCACGGACCAGCTAAGCACAGACTGAGTAGTTACCACATCAGGATATTAACGATGATCCCGAAAATAATCAAAATTATCGATCGCAATCGAAAAGTGGTGGCTACAGGCCAAGTCGTTAAATATGAAGACCGATTTACGGGCCAGCTCGATCTTCTTTCCATCTCTACCAGCCTTCGCCAGACATTTGAGGAGTATGAAGAAATTGTTAATGGCCAAATGTTTAGTCTGCTTGACGAAATTGAAGAGCAGATTAATGCGTTGCGGCTTAAAGTTATCTTCAATGAAGGTGACGAAGCTATAATTGAGGATTTGCAGATTTATCCTACCACAAAGCGTATAGCGTTCAAGCTCGTGAAAGATCCTGTCGAACTTACCGTAAAGGAAGTAATGGTAAGTTAATCACTCTATCGGTAAATTGCATCATGATTAATCGCAAGATTACCCCTTAACTGCACCCTCGATCATCGCGCGGAAAAAGATCTGCCGGGTAAAGAGGAAGAGTATGACCATCGGCAGCGCAATCAACATGCAGGCTGCGGCGATGACCTCGAAGTTAATGATATTCTGACTGAGAAAATCATAGAGCCCAAACATGGCCGGCTTGAGATCGTTCTTAACGATCAACAGATAGCCGGCGATAAATTCATTCCAGACATTGACAAAGGTGAGCAGGAAAATCGCCATCAGCCCCGGCATTGCCAGCGGCATGATAATGCGCGCCAGCGCACCAACGGGCGTGCAGCCGTCAATAAAGGCCGCCTCTTCCAACTCGCGCGGAATCGTGTCGAAAAAGCCTTTGGCGATCCAAACGCTGAGCGGCAAATAGAAGCCGATGTAAACTAAGATGATAAAAAAGCGGTCGTCGTAGAAGGGCAATTCCGCCTTGCGCAGGTCAATGCTGGTCTGGTAGAGCGCCAGCAGGTTGGTGAGCAGCGGCACGCCGGTGATCGCCAAAATACTGGTCATCAGCAACTGCTTGCCACGAAAGTGGTAGCGCGAAAAGGCATAACCCGACATGCCGGCCAGGATCACCACCAGCAGCGACGAAGTGGAGGCATAGAGCAGCGTATTAGGAATATAGATCCGAAACAGGTTCCCGGTCAGGGTAAAGCCAAAGGGCCAACTATCACTTGGCTTGGGCGAGAGCACGCGGGCATAACCATTGACGGCCCAACGGCAGGCGGTGGGATCAAAGGCCCGTTCGGGGGTGTCACAGGGCAGAAAGACCGGCGGCTTGCGCAGCACATCTTGCTCTTGTTTAAAGGAGATGACTAAAGTTGTCACTACCGGCAATAACACCACCAGGCAGATCACCCAGAGCAGCCCATTAATCACCCAAACCCGCCAGTGATGGCGCACGTATGGTAGCAGCTTTGCCATCTCAGGCTCCTTTATCGTTAATGCGCGAGACGCGCAACGTCCCCATGATCAGCAACCAGTTGACGACGGCGATCAACATTGCCAGCGCAGCGGCGCGGCCAAAGTCCCGTTGATTCCACCCAATCGCATAGAGCATATAACTAAGCACCTCGGTGGAAGTGCCTGGCCCACCGCTGGTCAGGCTAAAGACCATGCCCACCCCGTTCATGCCGCTGAGGGTCAGGCTAAAGAGTGCCACCACCAGCGTGGGCAGCATCAGCGGCAGCAGGATATAACGCACGACCTGCCAACTGCGCGCACCGTCGATCCGGCTACTCTCCAAGATTTCGTGGGGCACCGTCTGCATCGCGGCCAGCAAGAGCAAGGTGATAAAGGGCAAGGCACGCCACGATGAGGCTAAAATTAGATAGATCATGGCCGGGGCGGGTGGAAAAGGGAAATCGCCAAACCAGGGGCGGGGCGGCACCGCGGTCAGCACCGAAAGTCCGTCCGGCGGAAAGAGGGTGGGATTCTGCGTAATGCCGGAGAGGACCCCATAGTCGGGTACGACGAGTAGCCACCAGACCAAACCCGCAATAATATCGGCGATAATCCAAGGGATATAGAGCAGGGTGATGTAAAAGCCGGAGAGACGCAGCTTGCGGTTGAGCAACAGCGCAATCCCAAAGCCTGCGACCAGGGTTAAAACCACAAAGCCGACCAGGAAGACAATCGTGTGGCCGACGCTCTCGGCAAAGAGCCCCATGCTAAACAGTCGGCTATAATTGGCTGCGCCCACATAGTCCCAGCCTTGTGGCTCACGCGTTTGGAAACTTAGCCAGATCGTATAGAACGCCGGGTAGACCTGGGTGATCAGCAGCACCAGGATCGTAGGCAGAATTAGCCAGAAGGGCAGGGAGTGTGCAAACCAGCCCCCTTGCCTGCGCTGTGGTCGAGCATTCATGAAGTTTCGTAACCTTTTGCTGGGGTTCTAGATGGAGCGCTGCGGTATCAGCCTTTGTGGTGGCCTGTAATGCACCTAGGGATCTGCACTACAGGTCACCACAAAGGCTGTCGGGGGCGGATTAGTTGCCGGCGTTGTATTCGGCGGAGGCAGCGTCCAACGCCGTGGCGATGTCAGCGGTGGGATCTTCCTTGATCAGCTTGTAGATGGTGGTGACGACCAACTTCTGCGCTTCCTGGCGGCGTTCGAGTGAACCGTACCAGGGATGGCAGGCACTCTGGCCGACGACTTCACCAGCTTGCTGATAGAAGGGGGTTTGGAAGGTTGGCTCAGCTTGGGTCGCCTTCAGCGTGGGGAAACCACCGCCGGGGCCAAGGACCCATGCAGCATTCTGGCCACTTTCCATGATCCAGTTGATGTAGTCATAGGCGGCTTCGGGGTTTTGGGCGCTGGTCGGGATCACAAACGCCGATGCCCCGATGCCACAGCCCGGTTGCTGCCCTTCGGCAGCCAGGAAGGGGGCCAACACGACATCACCGGCGGCAATCGCATCGAGCATATCTTCTTCGTTGCCTTTTTCATACTTGTTGCCATTCGGCGCGGTGAGCGGGTTGACATAGCGATAGCCAAAGATCCCGGTAGGGAAGGACCCAGCCGAGGCATCCTTAAAGGCTTCTTCTTCCTGGAACTTGCCGGCAAAGGCAATCTCGGGGGCATACCCCTGGGTGACAATCTCGCGCACAAATTCGATGGCGGCGACATTTTCCGGGGTATTCAACGTCATGTTGCCGGCCCCATCATCGAGCGCACCACCAAAGGAGCTGATCACCGTCCAGAAGAAGCGGCCCATCGCTTCGCCTTCATAGTCGGTGGAACCAAAGAAGGTGATGGCATAAAGCCCCTGCTCCTTCAGCGCCGCGGCCTGCTCTAAAAATTCAGCCGGGGTCTTGGGGTAACCATTCGGGAAACGATCCTTCCACACAAAGACGACCTGTGGGGCTTGGGCGACCGGAATACAATAGAGCTTGCCATCAGGCCCGGTACAGGCGGAGAGCGCATTCTGGTCAATATCCCCATACCAGGATTGGGCGGCAGCCCAATCGGTGAGATCCTGCACTGTGCCATTTTGATAGAAGGAGAGCAGATCACCGCTGCCCATGTGCATCAGGTCGGGGACTTCACCACCGGCCTGTTCGGCGGCGATCAACTCGGTGGCCATTTTATCAAACGCTTTGGCCTGGTTGACCCAATTCCACTTGCCCGCAAAGGCTTCGTTGAAGAGGGGCATGGTGGTGCGCAGATATTCGTTGCCTACCCGTTCGTCACTCTGCGGATCTTCATTGGCCTGGTCATATTGATACCAGGTGATAAAGTCAACCGCTTCACCGGTGGCTTCTTCCGCTGCTGGGGCCGCTTCTTCCGCCGGTGCCTCTGCCGCAGTTTCTGTGTTGGCCGGTGCATCAGGCGCAGGCGCACACGATGCAAACAAGATGCTCATGATGACTAGACTAAAAAGCCATAGACGCTTCATTACAAAAATTCTCCTGGTTGGCTGTGAATTGATATTTGACACAAGTACTGCACATTGCGCCACCACTTGTGTGCCGGCGTAAATTTGTCGCAAAGTTCAAAAATCGATTCTAAAGATAAATGATCGCGGAAGGTTCGTCAACGAAGAAATGCACAACTTTGTGCTGGTAAATATTGGGCATATATAGGGGGGTGAAAATGTATCCACAGTATAACATGGCCGTACAGAATGTCTGTAATTTTTCATGCTGATTTCAGCCATGTAGAATGGTTGCATGAACAGATCAACTGCGCAGCACCCAATGACCATCGGCCAGTTAGCCCGCCGCACCGGACTGCGCACCTCCGCCTTGCGCTACTATGAAGAGCAGGGGTTGCTGCAGCCGCTGGCGCGCAGCGAGGCCGGTTATCGTCTCTACGATGCCAACGCCGAACAGCGGGTCCGCTTTATTGGCCGCGCCCAACGGCTGGGTTTCTCGTTGATTGATATTCAGCAACTCTTAGGGGGCTTGCAAGGAAATGAGCTTTCTCTGGCCGAGATCGCCCAGATCGCCCAGACCCGTTACCTGACCCTGGAGCAACAGATCACCGACCTGCTGCTGCAACGCCACGAGTTGGGCCTTTTCGTGCAAGATCTGCACGGGCGCACCCTTAGTCAAGTGGATCCATCCGGTGCGTCGATCCTCGCCGATCTCGTCACTCACATTTGCAGTAACCCGCAGACCCAAGCCAGCGCCCTGCTCAACTGGCTGTTGCGCCAGACCGGCTGTGTCCTGGCCAGCCACGAAGCGCATGATCTTTTGCGCCAGTTGCGCGGCCACCACATGCACATCTGGCAAGAGGGCGAAAGCTACTGTATTCTTGTCGTGGATGACGAACCGGCCACTGGTCAAGCGCTGCACGCATTAGCCCAACTGGAAGCCGCATGCCAGGTCCACAACCACCAACAGCAAGCCCCCGAATTTTCCCACAACGACGAAGGCTATCTGCTCACCGTGCGCGGCCCAAGCGCCTTTGTCTTCGCCCGCCTCTTTCTGAATTTGTCGGAACAATAGCCTCTTGACCTTCAAGTTGGGTTGAAGGTGTAGACTAGGGCCATCAAACGTAAAACGTAAAACGTGATGCGTAATGCGTCGCTCACGGGCATCCGGTCAAACGACAGCGACCAAATTCACGTTTTACGCATCACGTTTTACGCATCACGTTTTACGCATCACGCCGGACAAATTGGATATTTGATTTTTTGAAATAGCCTAAGAAATTTGAGGATTTTAATGGCAGCAGAACAGACTCTACAGTTTGCAATTGGTGGCATGGATTGCGCCGGCTGTGCGCAGTCGATTGCCACCGCAGTGCGTCAGCTTGAGGGCGTTGAGCAATGTGAACTTAACTTCACCACTGCCAAATTACGGGTCGGTGGTAGCGTGGCCCCAGCAACCGTGATGGGACAGGTGCGTGCCCTTGGCTTTGAAATTACACCATCGACGCCGTATGCGGCCCCACCACCGGTGGAGCCGCTGCCCAATTTCTGGCGCTACCTCTGGCAGCGTGGCGAAACCCGGCTGGCCTTGCTTGGTGCGTTGTTGATCCTGCCGGGGCTGATCTTCACCGAATTTTTAGGCCGAGAATATGGCTGGGTGAACCTGCTCTCCCTGGTGGCCATGCTCTTGGCCGGCCTGCCAGTTGCCCGCAGCGCCTGGCGCTCTCTGCGCGTCAACCGTGAACTTAACATCAATGTGCTCATGACGATTGCCGCGGTCGGGGCGGTTGTCATCGGCGCCTACACCGAAGCTGGCATGGTCATGGTGCTCTTTGCCCTTAGTGAAGCGCTCGAAGGCTACACCGGCAACCGCGCCCGCCACGCCATCCGCAGCCTATTGAGCACTGCGCCCAGTGTGGCGACGGTGATCGGGCGGACAACGACCGACGATATCCAATCGTGTGATGAGGGGTGTAGCTGTGCCAATGATCCCATCACGCATCACGAATTACGCATCACGGCCACGCAAGCGTACTTGCGCCGCGTGCATCACGTATCACGTATCACGCCGCACGAATTACCAATCACCGACCTCCGCATCGGCGATCTGCTGCTGGTAAAGCCGGGCGAGCGCATGCCGATGGATGGGCAAGTGTCCAAGGGCGCGTCGGCGGTCAACCAGGCGGCGATTACCGGCGAGAGTCTGCCGGTGGAGAAGGCAGTCGGCGATGAGCTGTTCGCCGGCAGTATCAACGGCGAAGGGGTGCTCGAAGTGACGGTTACGCACCTGGCCGCCGACAACACGATCAGCCGTATGATCAGGCTGGTGGAAGAGGCACAAGAACGGCGCGCACCAGTGCAGCGTTTTGTCGATCAATTCGCGCGTTGGTATACGCCGGCAGTCGTGATCATTGCAGCGATTGTCGCGATCCTGCCGCCCCTGCTCTTGGGGCAACCCTTCTGGAATCCCGATGCGGAGACCTTTGGCTGGCTCTACCGGGGATTGGCCTTGTTGGTCGTCGCCTGCCCATGCGCGTTGGTGATCAGCACGCCGGTGAGCCTGATCAGCGCGATTACGAATGGGGCGCGGCATGGGGTGCTCTTTAAGGGAGGCGCGTTTCTGGAACAGTTGAGCCGCGTGCGCACTGTGGCACTGGACAAAACTGGGACGATTACCGCGGGTCAACCAAAGGTGGTGGCAGTACGCACGGTCGATTGCCAAAGTTTTACCCCTATTGAAGAAAATTGTGCAGCCTGTGACGATCTGCTCGCCCTCGCCAGCGCGGTAGAGGGACAAAGCGAACACCCACTGGCCAAGGCCATTGTCGGTGCTGCAACCGAACGCGGGTTGGCCAATCGTTACACTGATGTGAACAGTGTAACCGCCTTGAGTGGCCGGGGTGTCACCGGGTTGGTCGATGGTCGTCACGTGTTGATCGGCAGCCACGCCTATTTCGACACGATGGTTGGTCATGGGGACGATCATTGTCAAGCCGCCACGGGTGACGCGGACCAAGGTTACACTTCAATGTTACTCAGCGTCGATGGCGCTTATCGTGGTGCGATTGCGTTGGCCGATAGTGTACGCCCCAGCAGCCGGGCGGCGATCAGCCAACTCAAAGCCGCCGGTATTGAACAAGTCGTCATGTTGACTGGCGATAATCAGGGGGCAGCCCATTCAATCGGCAGCCAGGTGGGGGTGACCGATGTGCGCGCCGAGCTGCTGCCCGCCGACAAACTGGCCGCGATTCGCAGCTTGCAAAGGGAATATGGTCCGGTCGCAATGGTCGGCGATGGCATCAACGACGCCCCGGCCTTGGCCGCCGCGGATGTCGGTATTGCGATTGGTGGCGCAACCGGTACAGCCCAGGCGATGGAGACCGCGGATGTTACTTTGATGAACGCCGATTTGCGCGGGCTGGCCTTTGCCGTGCGCCTCAGCCGTGCCGCCATGCGCACGATTCGCATCAACGTGGCGCTGAGCATTGGCATTAAACTTGCTTTTCTTGTGGTCGTCTTGCTGGGCTGGGGGACAATGTGGATGGCGGTCGTCGCCGACATGGGCACCTCCCTGCTGGTCACCTTGCTAGGGATGCGGCTGCTGGGGTTTTCCGATTCTCGAGGTGACGCGGTATAATCTGCCTATCATGTGATGAAGGGAGCGCAGAAAATGGTACCAGTAATGTTGAACGAATCAACCCAAGAGTTGCTCAACGATCCCGCCTTAGGGGCAAGCGATACGGATGCAAAAATTCGCCAACTGGTTGAAGCAGAGTATCGCCGCCAGCTAGGTCGCTATCACCGCGTTGACCACGCATTGACACGCAAATATGAAATGACCTTTGCTGAGTTTTTAGGGCAAAGTGTTGTGGCACAACGCGGTTATAGTTGGGAAGTTGAGAAAGATGCCATGGACTGGGAGACAGCGGTTAGTGGCATTCATACTGTAGAACGCAAATTAAAAGAATTGCGTACTCTCTCGCATGAAACAGACTAGTGAATTACGCGCTGAAGCACAAGAAGCGTTAGCAAAAGTTTGGTTCATCCAGCGAATTGAAGAGCTTGACCACACCGATTCTTCAATCTCTCTACGTCTTCACATTCGCCCTGGACTTTTTGTACAGGCATTTTTGGGTGAATATTCTGGCTCTCTTTATTTTGCTTTGATTGAACATGAGCGACGCATCTTTGGGATTGACCGTGAGGCGTGGCATTGGCATTTACATCCTTTCGATTCTCCGGAACAACATTTACCACTAACCGAACCGCTAGAACCTAAACCACTATTAACATTTCTTGCACGTGTAGAAACCTTAATCATTGAACAAGAGCTTTGGTAGGTCACCATGAATGAACTCACGCAACTGCTCGCCGATCTCGTTTCGATTGACTCGATTAACCCGGACCTGGTGCCTGGCGCGGCGGGGGAGGGGATGATTGCACATTATGTGGCAAACTGGCTGGAACAGGCCGGCATCCCCGTTACGCTGGATGAAGCTGCGCCCGGTCGCCCGAATGTCGTCGGGATTGTGCGCGGCACCGGCGGCGGCAAAACACTGATGCTCAACGCCCATATGGACACGGTGGGCGTGGCGGGCATGGACGCGCCGTTGACCCCCCGCGTGGAGGGCAACCGCCTTTATGGTCGCGGGGCCTTTGACATGAAGGGCAGTCTCGCCGCGTGTATGGTGGCGGCTCAGCGCGCGAAAGCATTGCCACTGCGCGGGGACGTGATTTTGACCGCCGTCGTTGATGAAGAGTATGCCAGCATCGGCACCGCGTCGATTGCGCAAAAGTGGCGCGCCGACGCGGCGATTGTCACCGAGCCGACAGGGCTGAATCTCTGTATTGCCCATCGCGGCTTTGTCTGGCTGGAAGTTGAAACGCATGGGGTCGCGGCCCACGGTTCACGGCCAGAGTTGGGGGTCGATGCGATTGCGAAGATGGGCCATGTGCTGGTCGGCCTGGAAGCATTGGACAAAGAATTGCGGGCCAACCCGACCCATCCCTTGCTCTACAGTGGTTCGCTACACGCCTCACTGATTGGCGGTGGACAGGAACTTTCTAGCTATCCGGCGCGCTGTCTGTTGAGTGTAGAACGCCGCACGATCCCCGGCGAGACGCCGGCGATTGTGGAAGCGCAGATCCAGGCCATCCTAGATCGCTGTGCGGCGGCTGATCCCCATTTTAAGGGTAGCGTGCGCACGACCCTCGTCCGCGAAGCCTTTGAGATCGAGCGCGACGCGCCGATTGTGCAACTGCTCCAACAGCAGATCCGCCACCAGATCGGCCACGAGCCGCGCATCTATGGTGACACGCCGTGGATGGACACCGCGATCCTGGCTGAAGTGAGCATCCCCGCCGTGATCTTTGGGCCAACCGGGGCGGGGGCGCATGCGGTGGAAGAGTGGGTTGATCTGGAAAGCGTGGCCCAGTGCGCTGATGTGTTGACGGCGACGATTGCGGCGTTTTGTGGGTGAGTGCGCAGGTGAATGAATTCACCTGCATTGATGGGCGTTAAACAATTATTTCGGTAGACCAAGAGCGCCAGGGGCTAAAGCCACCTGGCTACGAACAACGCCCGCTGAAGCGGGCTAGTGCCGCCAATAAAGCCCGCTTCAGCGGGCGTTGTTCAGTAGCTCGGCGCTTCAGCGCCGGGCGGACATTCCATACCGAAATAAATTATTAATTTCCAGCAATGCTTGCCTGCCTTGCTGCTATAAATTCGCCAGCGCTGCGCCAAAGCGCTGCCGGCTTTCGGCGTCAACAAAGCGCACCAATGCCGCCGGCACGGCGCGACTTAGCTCGTCTACGACGGCCTGCTGCTGTGCCAGGTAATCGGCGGCACTTTCGTCTGCTTCCTCGGCCATCTCGCTTGCCACAACGGCATCGTTGAGATCCCCCAACAGATCCTGCACGGTCTTTAAGCGCTCGATCAACGTTTCGACCTCTGCCCCTAGCAGATGGCGGACAAATTCCAAACTGTAGCGTAAATATTTGCAATCAATGCGCAGGGCATGGATCGTGGCATAATCAACCGTGCCATCTTCGGCAAAGAGCGCTTCATAGGTGCGCACCTGCTCGAACCGTTTCATGAGCAGGCTGGGGACCACATGGCGTACCTGCCCCGGCACCGGCGTCGTGCCGGGCGTGAATGTGAAAACTTTGGCACCAACGCCGGGCGTTCTGCAGAAGTGATAAAATTCAGCAATAAACTTGCGATATTTGGCGCTGTCCAGCCATTGCAACAACTGTTGATGAGCCTCGGTGCGCTGCGTTTGCCAATCGGCGACCAGACTCTTCTGCGCCTTTTTGGCGCGCCGTTGTTTTGGTTTCTTTTGCTGCGCGTTGTCCAGCGCGACATCCAGATCGCGGACATTACCCAAGTAGTGGGCCGTTTCGCGCAGTTGTTTGCGAAAGCGCCGCGTGGCTTTCGCATGAAAAAAGTGGCTGTAGAGTTTGAAGGCCGCGCGGGCACGGCGAATGGCAACGCGCATGGCATGGACATACTCAATCTCAGTGCTGAAGCGCACCCCCGCTTCGTTCTGGATCATCTCTACCAACTGGCTGTGAAGTAAGAGGCGACAAGCTTCAGCCACCGCCATCGTCGGTTGAACACCCGCAATATCAGCCACATCACATGGTGGATGGAGGCTGAGTGCGGCGAGGGCACGGGCCAGGGTGGGCTGTGCCATTGGGGCGAGTTCCGCAAATGGTTTGACACTTGCCAACGCCGCTTGCGCTTGCGCCACTTCATTTTCTACAGGGAAGATCGTCACTTCATAAAGGTGGGCGACAGGTGGGGCGGCCTCATCAAAGTGCAGGTGCTGCTCGTCTGTCCCCTGGTAAACGGCGACGGCATCAAGTATAATGGCAGCAATTGAGGCCGATACCTGGGTCTCCATTACGGGGGCATCTACTACGGGGGTAACCGCGGCTGACGGCGCGACTTGCCACTGGTAACGGGTCCGTTGGAGCAGCACCTGGGGTGCTACTCTGGTCTGGTGCGGCAGTATATCACGGAGGGCCGCAAAGTGGGTAGGCCAGCGTTGCGGATTGAGCGCATGTTTCAACTTGGCGACGACCCCTGCGCGGTCTGTGCATTCTTCATCATCGACTGCTTGTGCTGCGGTTGCGCGTTGGTCGGGCAAGCGCCCAACTTGATTGCACAAGGTCAACTGCAACTCCTCGGCATGTGGTTGTATACAAAGGGTATAGCCGTGGCGCAATAGATGGAGATCAGGTGTATCTGGATAAAGCTCCACCAGTTGCTCAGGCCCTGGGCTGTCGGCAGTGGGCCGCAGCGCCAATAAGGCTTGGAAGGTAGCTAAATCAGGCACAACAAAACGTAGAGCGGTTTGTTCAGCAGTGGATGAGGTCATATTGCTCACTTTTCTCTTGAAATTGGGTAGATAAGAAAGCGTATGCAGGTGGCAAGCTAGGCCAGTGGCTTGCCACCTGCATACGCTTCTCTTCCAGGACGGTAGCTTAATGGACTTGGGAAACAGCGAGCTTGCGCAGCATCGACCGTTTCTTGGTTTGGTGGGCATTCATCCGCTCCAGTACGCCATTCAGCAGGCGCACCGCCGGCACGATGTAAGCACCTTTATTTAACATCACACATTCGGCCCGCCCACTCATCACAGCGTCCGAAACTTCAGCGCGCGAAGGCTGACCACTTTTGGCCATACTTTCCAACACCTGGGTTGCCCAGATTACCGGCACATGGGCGGCTTCACAGAGCCAGAGGATCTCCTCTTGCACTTCGGCCAGCCGTTCAAAACCAACTTCAACGGCGAGATCACCACGGGCCACCATGACGCCGACTGGTGGGTTGCGCAGGCTGGTCAGCAACAAACGGGGCAAGTTGGTAAAGGCTTGTTCATTTTCGATCTTCAAAACAATCCCCACCTCACGATTGCCCAACTCATCCAGTTTGGCCTGCAGTTGTTCAATATCAGCCGGCTCACGCACAAATGACAAGCCGATCATATCAACGTGTTTGACCAGAAAAGCTAAATCTTCTATATCTTTTGCGGTGAGTGCTTGGACCGGCAGCCGCGTGGCCGGCAGGTTAACGCCCTTTTCAGCGCTCAATTTACCGCCGCCAGGGGGTGCCTGCGTGATTAAGACCATCATCGTCTTGCCGTCATTTGCGACAATCTGACCACCGATCTTGCCGTCGTCAAACCAGATGGGATCATCAGGTTGTGCGGCTGCAAAGACTGCTTCCAGTGTAATCGGGATCTGGGCTGGGGTGACTACTTCCCCAGCTTCGTTGCGCTGGGCGGCACGGCCTAGTTGCGCCTCATTGGTGAGCAGCAACTGATCACCAATCGCTAATTCCAACGGTAAAATTAACGGCGGCAGCGCACCACAGGTCCCGTTCGCCACGGTCTGCTTGCCACGGACGAGTTGGAGCACGGTGCCTTGTTCAATGTAACCAGTGCGTCTACAGGTGGCAACACAGCCCGTTGGCGTCTTGGTAATCACGGTCAGCCGGCGTCGGCGACCGCGGGCATCGACAAAGTGTAATTCGTCTGCTTCTTCGATCTCGGCAAAGAGTGGTGCATCAATAGGCAGATTGATGGCATCAGCCAGATCAAATGTAGGGGGGCATGGGGTGGCAATCGCGGGCGTCAACCAGAGGTATGCAGACCGGACGACGCGGCCAAGTGCGTCACGTTGCGGGCGAAATTTGACAAGATGGCTAAAGGGCTCGATGGCACCGGTGCGCAACTTCGGCCCCGCCAGATCCGCATAGATCTTACAGGGCCGTCCCAACGCACGCTCTGCCTCGCGCAGATTACGGATCATCGCCAACCAAGCGTCGGCATCATCATGGGCGCAATTGATGCGCATCACATCCATGCCGGAGGCCAGCAGGGAGCGGAGGAGTGCGAGATCGGTCGCTGCTTCACTCGGCATGGTGACCATGATGCGCACGGTACGTTTGCCGGCCGGCTCGCCTAAGAGATGCAGACTGTGTTGATTGAGCAACATCGGCCCGGTGTAGAAGGTGACCGGTGGTGCTGTGTGCAGGTCGGGCGGTGGCACTTCGGCCAGGCGATGCAACGCAACCAGCACCGATTGTAGGGTCGCCAAGGTGTGTGCTTCCAGGCGACCAAGTGAACTAAGGCCCAGCGCAGCTAATTCATTTTGTAGGAGCCGAATATCATGTTGACGAACGGCTAGGTAATGTAAGAGGTTACGGGCACTATGCTGAAAAGCGGCGTCGACGGCAGCGAGTTGGGTGGCTTGTTCATTTTCCAACGCGCACGCCTGATCATACAATTCACGTAGCGGGCCAATCAGCCGTTGCGCTTGGATCGGAGTGGCAGTCGTCATAATATCAAAAACATCTTTATAGGTTTAAGCATTAATTAAGGAATTGATTAAAGTATAACCAAATATTATTGTCATAAATCAATGATAAATGACAAGTGTTAACGAAGATTTAATAAATTGTTAACGATTCCCTCCGATCTACCTACGCTGCACGACAAATAGAAACGCGGCATGGCGTCCACGTGCCATGCCGCGTTATCTTATAGAACAAACCAAATAAAGTTGTGGAATTGTAGGGCGGCCCTACAATTCCACAACTTTATTTGGCTTACCTACGTTCTCTGTGGCAAAGGTCTAATCTATTGCAGCCCGATCAACTCATCCTTCGTGGTGACGGCCAGCGATTTCGCGCACAATGTAGATCGGCTTATTTTGGCTTTCGTGGTAGGTGCGGATCGTCATTTCGCCCAGCAGCCCCATGGTGATCAACTGCACGCCGATCACTACCAGCAGGACGGCCAACAATAACATGGGGCGCCCGCCAATATCCTGCCCAAAGAAGAGTTTAACAAAGGTGAGGTAGAGGCCAATCAATATACCACCACTGGCCGACAATAGGCCCATCGAGCCAAAGACATGGATCGGCCGGGTCGAGTAGGCCCCCAGAAACCAGACCAAAATCAGATCAAGCATGACGCGCACAGTGCGGCTGATCCCATATTTAGAGCGGCCAAATTGGCGCGCCCGATGGTTGACCGCAACTTCAGAGACAGTGCCACCGACCTGGCTGGCCAACGCGGGGATAAAGCGATGCAACTCGCCATAGAGCTTGACATGTTGCAACACATCACGGCGATAGGCTTTGAGCGAACAGCCGTAATCATGGAGTTGCACATCGGTGACATTCGAGATCAGCCGGTTAGCAATCAGCGACGGCAGCTTGCGATCGAGATACCGATCCTGGCGGTTGATACGCCAGCCGCTGACAATGTCAAAGCCTTCGTCGATCTTGGCCATGAGTTTGGGGATGTCGTCCGGGTCATTTTGCAGGTCGGCATCCATCGTCACCACCACATCGCCGCGGGCGTGGTCAAAGCCGGCGGAAAAGGCCGCGGTCTGCCCAAAGTTGCGCCGCAGCCGGATCACCGTCACATGATCCGCGACCGCGGCCCACTGGCGCAACAGTTCGTAACTGCCGTCGCGCGAGCCATCATCGACCACAATAATTTCGTAGGCTTCCCCTTGGCGGTCCAATGCTGCGGTCAACGCCGTCCGCAGCGCGGGAATACTCTCTTCCTCATTATAGAGCGGAATGACGACCGACAAGCGTGGGTGACGGCTCGCCTGTTCACGCGCCGCCTGCTCACTCGCATCATCAAGGGGAAGGTAGGGTGTTCGTTCATTCATCTGCGCTTTGATCTTTCTGCGTAGCCCGTTAATCGATACTTGGCTATGTCATCATTTAGCATTTTCTACACGAGTAAAAATGCTAAATGATGACAACCGCTGGTAGATCAACGTGCCTCTCAATAATTAGTCGCCGGTTGCTATCTCTGCCCAACCTTATACTTACAGTGTCAGGTAAGTCCTGCTAGTTTAGCCACGGCGTGGCGACTGATGGTAGCCGCAGGTTTCAACCTGCGGATCTGGACCCCAGCCTTAAAAGGCTGGGCTACCTTCTGCCGTCACTCCGTGACTACCTTCTGCCGTCACTCCGTGACTACCTTCTGCCGTCACTCCGTGACTCGATCCGTGCGGCGGGCCAACTTGTTAAACTAGCAAAATTTCGCTGACAATGTACTAGTTTATCCTGCACCATTGCATCCTGCTATCATAGCGCGAAGCCGAACAAAGGTCCAACTTGTCACCTCGCCGGTGCTGAGACTTACGCCGTTGACTGATTTGGCGGATATCTCCTTTTCCGGTAAGCTCCCTTGTGGAAGAATATAGACGACTGACGACCAGGCGACTACGCGACTAAACGACCACTAACAAAGGAGCAATGACCATGAATTATGTCCCATTTGGCGCGACCGGGGTAACGGTTTCCGAGATGTGTTTGGGCACGATGATGTTTGGTGACCGCTGTGATCAGGCGGAAGCGGATCGCATTTTGGGCACGGCGATTGATCACGGGGTGACCTTTATTGACACGGCCGCGATGTATACAAATGGCCAGACTGAGTCGATCCTGGGGCAGATCTTGCCGGGGCGGCGCGAGCGGCTCTTTGTTGCCACCAAGGTCAACAGCATCGATCCGCAGACGATCCGCAGCAGTATTGACGAGAGCTTGCAGCGCATGCAACTCGATCATGTGGATCTCTACTTGCTGCACTGGCCCAAAGCAGGGATGCAGCCACTGGCAATGATGGAAGCGCTCAACGATGTGGTTAACGCGGGCAAAACGCGCTTTGTCGGCTGTTGTAACTTTCCCGCCTGGCTGCTCGGCCATTTTAACGCGATTGCGATCCAGAATAACTGGTCCTGGCTGGTCTGCAACCAGATTCCCTACAACCCAATTGAACGCGGCGTCGAGGTGGAAGTGCTGCCCCAAGCGCTGGCCGAAAAGATTGCGATTACCGTTTATCGTCCACTCGTCTTTGGGATCCTGGCCGGCAAGTACAAGCCGGGCGAAAGCATCCCGGACGATTCGCGCGGCGCGCGCGATGAACGGGTGGGACGCTGGTTGGACAAATATGGCACGGGCATTACCCGTTTTCTCCAATTCGCCGCCGACCACAATCTACAGCCGGCGCAGTTGGCACTGGCCTGGCAACGCTATTCCCCAGCCGTCACCACCCCGATTGTGGGGGTCAGCTCTGAGCGTCAACTGCACGCTTCGTTGGCCGCCTTTGAAGTGAACTTGAGCGAAAATGATTATCAAACGATCACAGAGATGTTTGACACAGCGGTTAAGGAAGAGAATGCCGGCGCGTTTGGCGGTTTGCGCCGGGTCTATGATTTGGTCACACCGACGGCGTAAGAGACTAATAATTAATGGAAAACAATTAATGGTTAATTGTTATTGGGTGTGCTGGCGCAATTATAGGGATTGTGCCAGCAGTGCTAACGAACGCGCCAAATTTGCGCGGGCGGCGCTTTCGAACTGTTCTTGAAAAATCGTGGTCTGGTAGATTGTTGGCCGGTCCAGAAAAGTTTGGAGCACGGCGCGGCGTCGCGTACAGTAGGTTGGCCAGGAGACCCAGTGGTACTCCTGGCGGATCTGCCGTTCGTATTCGTCAAAGCGCGGTTGTGGGGCCCCCAGAATGGCGAGATCGATATCGAGCAGCAGCGCCGCATCGCCATCAAGTGGGCTCTGATTATGCCGGGTCAAAAGGATCAACTCGCTGATCCGCGTGATCAGGGCTGGGGCGGCATGGGCAGTGATCAACAGATCGTTTGCCCACGCTGCACTGGCCGCTTCATTATCCTGACGCCGCGGGTCGTAGATCACATCGTGACACCAGAGCGCCACTTCGATCTCTGCTGGCGCGCGCAGTTGATGGGCAACTGTGTCCAATTGGCGCAGACAGGCGCTGAGATGCAGCAGATTATGGTAGGCGCGACCAGGTTCTCGATAATAATCGACCAGTTCCACATAATATTCGGCAGATGGTGGCCTACACCCCAACGGCGGCCACAATCCATCCCAGCGTCTTTTACTGATCGGCCCCATGGGCAAACTCCGCAAGTGGTGAACGGGCTTTGCGTCCGCGCACAACTACGCGGTCGCGGAAGCGATACATACACTCAACTTCGCCAAAGCCGGCGCGCCAGAATTCGTCGATCAATTCCGACAGATAGAGCCGGCGCACCGGATCACTTAGCCCACCTAGATCCCACGGCGCAGCCACAGTCTCCAGATCATAGAGCCAACTGCCCGCTGTCAACAAGCCTTGTGCTTCCTGCAAGGCGCGTCGTAGCCAGCCGAGGCCATCGGTCAAGCTGCCGCCGCGCGTGGTCATGATGGGCATCAGCACGCTGCCGATGATCCCGAGGTTGGCTTCGATAGTGGGCAACAGTGCGTTGACACCCAGACCCAAGGCAACGGTCGTGATTTGTGCGTGGGGTAGCACTGTGCGCAGGCGCGCTGCGGCCCGTTCCAGCTTGGGCGCATTGGGATCGATCAGCGTTACCTGGCCCAACTGCTCATAGCCCTGGGCGATCAGATGGGACAGCTTGCCCGTCCCCGCGCCCAGATCGAGTAGGTGGTCCCGACGATCCAGCGGTGGCAGTGTAAGCACAAACTCGCGGTAGTGCTCCGGTTCCCGTTCGGGGCCGGCGGTGTCAGTGTTGTCATGCAGATCGTACCATGCGGGGTGTTCCCAGGGATCGCGCTGGAAATCGGCGGCCATTAATGTCCTCCTTGCCCGCGCGGAAAACGCATTTCGCCGGCTTCCACCGCAAAGGGCAGGCGATTTTGCGGGGGTGGCAGCGGACAGACTGCATAGTCGGTATAGGCGCAATAAGGATTCGTCGCCTGATTAAAATCAAGGATGACAATCCCATCTTGTGGCCCAGCGGTATAGAGAAAGCGGCCACTACCATAGGTGGCCGCGCCATTGGTGGTATCACGGAAGTTAAAGAAGAGCCCATCCCCGCGGCCTTCGGCATCCAGAAAATATTCTTCCCCGTACCAGACAAAACGCACCCGACCGGGGGTTGTGCTCTCCACTGTATCGCCGATCATGTTTGCATAGCGTAACGCCTTGGGTGGATCATAGGGGATAAAGGCTGCTTCCAGCCGGTAAGCCGGATCAATGGGGTACCAGCGCAAGCCGGGAAAGTGTTGGCGCGCTGGGTTGCTGCGATCCCAAAGGCGTACGCCAAAGCGCGTACCGCGCCGCAGAATCACCATCGTCAGGTCACCAACGCTGAGATAATCGGGGGTAGGGGCTAAATCATCGGCCAGGTGGTGGTGGGTGATGGGGACATCGTTAACTGTCAGGGTTACCCCCGGTGCTGCCGTTACCGTTACCTGTTCCCCATCGAAATCCAATACACCTACCTGCGCGGGCAGGGTATCTCCCGGTAAGCAGATCGCATTGTCCGCCGCCTTACCAAAGTGATTTTTGCCCTGTGCTAACCAATAGAGGCCAGCTAGGGTCAACCAGCTACGATCCCCAAGGAGGGCGGTTGCGCGATCAACGCGTTGTTGTTCCAATTCTGCCTGATACTTTTCACTATCGATCGTCATGTGTGTGGCCTCTGTAAGCAATGATGGATTTCTGATGGTCTGACAGGAATTTGTCATACACATTTGTAGAATTTCGTAGTACGATTGTCACAGCCCGATGAGCAACAGCCTACAACAAATGTAATGCAATATATGGGAAATTTGGCAACGTAGCGTAGCAGCGTAATTAAGGCCCCACTGCACACCAACCTGGTTCGTATTCTTCAACTATACGAGTAATAGGATCTATGAATAAAGCTCGGAAATCAACCCAACCGCTCATGCCGCTGCTTGCTTCCTCGGTGGCTCACCGGCGGCACCAACAAGCGGCTGTCATTTGTCGGCACCGGGTAAAGGCGATCAATTGTATGCAAGCGCAACGGCTGCGCTGGGTTGTGGCTTGTACATCACCATCGCGCAACGGCTGATTTATTGCACATTCTCGTGTCTTGCACCTGCCCACTCCCCACGCTTACATTGTACACCACGAAACCAATTTGACAGCGTACCAAAATCCTGGCAAATTTCACTTGCGTCAGGATTTTGCGCGCGTATACCCCCATATGAACGACTAATGGGCGGCTAGCGATGACCGTTCACGGGCAATGGCGCGTGAATTGTCCTTGCCCCGAAATCCAGATTGCACAGATACCCCCTTTCATTGTACAATATAAACGCTGGTACTTTTTTACTAAATTACTTTTGCCCGTACACGATTAGGGCAGTTCATGGCCGCTATCGATGTGTTAGGTACGAATGGCCAGATAGATAGTTAGATTTCCCTCCCGACAGAGTGGTATGATACATTCTTATCCCAGCAAGCATTGAGTACAAGCAAAATTTACTGTCATATACGCAAGCAACATTCGCAACAAGGTTAAGCAAATTTCTTAGCTTTAGGAGGCCAGACTGATGAGTGGTTCAACGAATGGCGCCAACGGTTACAAAGTTATCGGCACCCGTCCCATCCGCCATGATGGGGTGGACAAAGTAACCGGCCGCGCCCAGTACAGCAACGATATTCACCTGCCGGGGATGCTGCATGGCAAAATCCTGCGCAGCCCGCATGCCCACGCCCGGATTATTTCGATCGACACCAGTGCCGCCGAAGCCTATCCAGGCGTGACCGCCGTGGTGACTCGTGATGACTTTGGTGCCGTGTCCGACAAAATTCAAGACATGGGTGAAGGGGCCGCAAATGTCCGCGAGTTGCGCGATAACATTATTGCCCACGAGAAGGCCCTCTACCACGGTCATGCCATTGCTGCGGTTGCCGCCACCAGCCCCCACATCGCCGAAGAGGCGCTGGCGCTGATTAAAGTGGAGTATGAAGTCCTGCCGCCAGTGATCGACTGCAAAGTGGCGATGCAACCCGGCGCGCCGATTCTAGACGAGAGCCTGCGCACCGACGAATTGGGCAAACAGGGTGATCAGCCGACCAATGTGGCGGCGCACTTCCAACATGCCCGTGGCGATCTGGCTAAGGGTTTTGCCGAAGCCGACGTGATTGTTGAGCGCGAATTTAAGACCGAGATGGTCCACCAGGGCTATATCGAGCCGCACTGCTCCACCACGATCTGGCGCGAAGATGATCATGTGCTTTGCTGGACAAGCACCCAAGGCGCCTTCCAGATCCGCGGGCAGATGGCGGAATTGCTGGGTGTGCCCGAATCAAATATCCGCGTCACTCCCACCGAAATCGGTGGTGGCTTTGGTGGTAAATTTACCGCCTATGGGGATGTCCCTGGTGCGGTGCTTTCGCGCAAAAGTGGCCACCGCCCGGTTAAGATTGCCATGTCACGCACCGAAGTATTACAGGCCACCGGTCCAACCTCCGGCTCTTACATCCGCGTGAAGATTGGGGCCAACAAGCAGGGCAAAATCACTGCCGCCGAAGCCGAACTGATCTACGAAGCCGGTGCTTTCCCTGGTTCGCCCGTGGGTGCCGGCGCTGGTGTGATTTTTTCGCCCTATCGGCTGGAAAATGTTAAGATCGACGGCTATGATGTGCTTGTCAATCGCCCCAAGACCGGCGCTTACCGCGCCCCCGGTGGCACCAATGCCGCCTTTGCCTCAGAATCGGTCCTGAATGAAGTGGCCGAAAAGCTGGGGATGGACCCGCTCGAATTCCGCCGCATCAATGGTGCCGTCGAAGGCGATCGCCGGCCCGATGGCCCCACCTACAGCCGCATTGGTTATGTGGAAACCGTTGACGCTGCGCTGAATCACCCGCACTACAAGACCCCGTTGACCGGTAAAAACCGGGGCCGTGGGGTTGCTTCCGGCTTCTGGTTCAACGGCGCCGGCCCTTCCAGCGTTACCGCCATCGTCAACGGCGACGGCAAAGTCCACCTGGTCGAAGGTTCGACGGACATTGGTGGTTCACGCGCTTCGGCTTCAATGATGTTGGCGGAAACGCTGGGTATTGCCGCCGAAGATGTCAACCCCGAAGTGGTTGATACCGATACGATTGGTCTCACCGGCGGTACCGGTGGCAGCAGTGTGACGCATAAGATCGGGATCACCACCAACAAAGTTGGGCTAAAGTTGCTCGAGATCATGAGCGAACGCCTGGCTGAGCGTTGGGAAGTCGGTGCCGACACGATTAAATACGAAAACTCAACCTTCAGCAACAATGGCAAAAGCATGAGCTTCAAAGAAGCGGCGGCTGAAGTGGCTAAGGACGGCCCGATTATGGCCAGCTACTCGGAGAATACCCGTGGTGCCGGCCCGGCTTTTGCCACGCATATTGTCGATGTCGAAGTTGATCCGGAGACTGGCAAGGTCACCGTGCTGCGTTACACCGCTGTGCAGGATGTCGGTAAGGCGATTCACCCCAGCTATGCCGAAGGGCAGATCCAGGGTGGCGTTGTCCAGGGCATTGGCTGGGCGTTGAACGAAGAATATTTCTATGACAAGGATGGCCACCTGCTCAATGGTTCCTTGCTCGACTATCGCATGCCCACGGCGCTCGATCTACCCATGATCGATACCGTCATGGTCGAAGTGGCCAACCCGGGCCATCCCTTCGGTGTGCGCGGCGTCGGCGAAGTGCCGATTGTGCCACCAGGGGCCGCGATTGCGGATGCCATCTACCACGCCGTTGGCCTACGCATGACCGAGATGCCGATGAACCCCGGCAAGATTGCGCTGGCATTGGCCAAGTAGTCAGGCATTGAAATGCCTGCCTGAGATGCGAAAACCCGTTAAAACGGGTTGATCTATTAACCCGTTTTAACGGGTTTTGCATCTCAGCAGCTGAATTCATTCAGCTGCACTGTACTCGAATTACGAACAATGCCCGGCCCCTGTGCCGGGCATTGTTTTATCCACGCCACAGAGAGTCTATGACACCACAAATCGCCCTCCAACTCTATACGGTCCGTGACGCGCTGACCGCGGATTTTGCCGGCACCTTGCAGCGGGTCGCCGCGATTGGTTACCGCGCCGTCGAAAGTGCCTTTCTGCCCGAAGGCATGACCTATCCCGCAGCCACAGAACTAATTCGCGCGGCTGGGCTGGAAATTATCGCCGCCCATTGTGAATTGCCCTTAGCCGACCAGCAAGACGCCGTGTTGGCACAAATGGACACCCTTGGTTGTCGCCGCATGATCTGGCACGGTTGGCCACAAGATCCAGACTATAGCACGCTAGACGGGATCAAGCGGTTGGCTGCGCGCTATAACGCCGCGAATGGAGTTGCCCAAGCCAATGGCTATACTTTGGGGCTGCATAACCATTGGTGGGAGTGTGAGCCGGTGGCCGGTCAACTGCCCTATCAAGTGCTGCTGGCTGAGCTTGATCCAACCATCTTCTTTGAACTCGACACCTATTGGGCGCGCACCGCCGGGCTAAATCCCGCCCATCTCCTTACTGAACTGGGCAACCGCGCCCCGCTGGTCCACATTAAAGATGGCCCCGCGGTGAAAGGGCAAGTGAAACAAGCCGTGGGCGATGGCATTATGGATGTGGCCGCCATTGCCGATGCCGCCGGTGCCGCCGAATATTTTATTGTGGAACTTGATGACTACGCCGGTGATATGTTGGAGGCTGTGCGACGCAGCTTTCACTATCTGACTAGCCTGGACTTCGCCCACGCCTGAAATGCCCAACCCGTTAAAACGGGCTTTCCGTATCAGCCACCCGTTTCAACTGGTGGCAATTCTCCACCCAAACCCAATCCTGAGGTCACGATGAGCCAAACACACGAACAAACATTGGAAACGGCGATTGCGGCCCTGCCGCGTGTCAAGCTGGGCATCATGCCCACGCCCCTCGAATATCTACCCCGCTTCAGCGAAGCGTTGGGTGGGCCTCCCATCTATGTCAAACGCGATGATCTGACCGGCCTGGGCTTTGGCGGCAACAAGACGCGCATGTTGGAGCTGAGTATGGCTGATGCCCAGGCCAATCACGCTGAAGTGATTGTCTTTGGCGCAGCAGTGCAATCCAACTACTGTCGCCAATTGGCCGCAGCCTGCGCCAAATTGGGCATCGAATTACACTTGATCTTGCGCCCAGAACGCGAGATCGACAAAACCGAGATCCAGGGCAATCAACTGCTGCAGCGGCTCTTTGGGGCCAAAGTGACTGTGCTGGCGGACAATGATCGCCCCGCCCAACAGGTGGTCATCGCTGCCCATGCCGAGGAACTGCGCAAAGCGGGCCGCCGCGTCTATGTCCCGCGCCGCCCCGACACCGTTGACCTCGATGTGATCGCCTACGCTGAATCGGCCTTGGAGATTGTGCGTCAGTGCCGTGAACAGGGCATCGCACCCCCTTATCTCTACACCACCGCCTATGACACCACGCAAGCGGGGATGGTCCTCGGCCTGAAATATCTAGAGAGTGGCATTGATGTGCGCGGCTTTACCCCGCTGGGTGGATCAAACGCCGAACGCATCCAGCGCATGGTCGAGATGAGCAACCAGGCTGCGGAACGTTTGGGACTGCCCATCGAATTGAGTGAAGCCGACTTTAGCAGCGATGACAGCTTTATCGGTGAACGCTACGGCATCCCCACCCCGGAAGGGCTGGAAGCACTGCAACTGCTGGCGCGCACGGAAGGTATTCTGCTCGATCCGGTCTATACAAGTAAGGGCATGGCGGCACTGATTGCTGACATTCGCAGCGGTAAACTCGCAAAGGACCAGCCGGTGGTCTTCTTGCACACCGGCGGCGCGCCGGCGCTCTTTGGTTATGCGGATGAACTGCTAGAGGGAGCGCTGTTGTGAATATTTTGGTTACCTCTGCTGCTGCACCATTCGCGCAGATGCTTGCTGAAGGATTGCGCACCGACCATACGGTGCGCCTAACCGAACGCACTGGGGTGAAAGGCATTGCTGATCTGGCAATTAGTCCCCTTGGCCCTGACCTTTCAACCAACCTGCTGGTACGCTGCATGGATGCGGTTGTCCATGTGGCCACGCCGTTGACCACCGACAACGAACTGCAACAGATCGACTACCTCACCCGTTGCACCTATAACCTCTGCATGGCCGCCGCAGCGGAAGGGGTGAAGCGGGTGGTCTATCTCAACACGCTGGCGGTGATGACGGGCTATGACCCCAACTATCTGGTGGGTGAATTTTGGCGACCACGGCCGACGACACAAGCCGGCACGTTAGCCAAACATCTAGGCGAAGCAACCTGTCGTGAATTTGCGCGGGAGTTCAAGCTCGAAGTGGTCAGCCTGCGCTTAGGTGAGATCGTGAAAAGTGAAACCGTCAGCACACAGCCTGATCCCATGTGGCTTGATGAACGGGACGCGGTGCAGGCTGTGACCTTGGCGTTGACGACCCCACTTCCCCGCCGCTGGTCGGTCTACCACATCCAGCACAAAGCGGACAATAGCCGTTTCCCGATCCGGCTGGCTGAGCAACAACTGAACTTTCACCCGCAATTCAATGCGGCAGCGCTGGCGAGCAATGTAGGAGGTGGTCAATGAAGGTACTAATTCTCGGCGGTGCGGGGATGTTAGGCCCCTATGTGGTGCCGGTTTTGCAGCATGACCACGAGTTGCTCGTCACCGATATTACGCCCCTGCCCATCGACTTCCGCGGCGAGTTTCGCCAGGTCGATGTCGCCAACTTAGAGCAAGTGATGGACGCCGCCGCGGGCATGGATGCGATCATCAACCTCTCGGTGTTACGCCAGGATCGGCAGTTGGCCTTTGATGTCAACACACTGGGCTGCTACAACATGATGCAAGCCGCGGTCAAACATGGCATCCGGCGGGTGATCAACACGGGACCGCACTTTACCGTGGCCGGCCCCAGCTATGAGTACTTTGACTTTGGCTTGCAGCCGGAGATCCCCATGCAGCCGGGGGTGAATCTCTACGCCCTGACCAAGTCGCTGGGCCAGGAGATCTGTCGCGTCTTTAGCGAGCAGCACGACCTCTATGTCCAGACCTATCTCTTTTATAATTTCTGGGACCCCGCCAACCTGTCCAGCGAGCGTGATCGTCAGGTGCGCCCCTTTGCCATTTCCTGGCAAAACGCCGCGACGATTTTCGGGTTGGGGCTAAAGATTGCGCTGGAAACACTCCCCTCGCGCTGTGAAGTTTTCAACATCTTCACGGATATGCCGCATGGGCAATTCAACAATGAGAAGGCCAAACGGGTGTTGGGTTTTGAAGCGTGGGCTGACATTGAAAGTTTGTGGCGTAAATAAGAAATGTTTTATTGGGGCTGGTTGGGCTTGGGCTTTTCTGCGCCGCAATGAATACATCGGTGTCAGGGACAACACGAAGCGCAAGGGTCATGATGGGTTAGTGCGGCTGAGTTGTTCGGTAATTTCTGTTTGTGCTTCTAGCAGCTCTTGAAACGCTTGTTCACGGCTATAGCCACTCGCCTGCTGTACCGCATAAGCTTGGCGAGCTTCAGCGACGATCCGCCGGGCGTGTTGGGTATAACGCTTTAAAACGGTGATCCGAATCATGTCGGCATCCCTTTCCAGCATCAGCGAATGATCATTGTTTGCCAGAATCAAATCGACGGAGCGTTCTGGATGATCGCGCATTTCTTCAACTGTAATCGCGGTTGATTCCAATATGTTATGCATCATCAGCCTATAATCTCAGCCTAACCTGACGTTCAAGGTCATTACTAGGGTAAAGTATATCATTAAAAACTATACCAATCAAGGAGCAAACAATGGCATTCGGCAGCGGTAAATACACCTATGAAGTGATCCCCAATTTCGGCAAGCTCCCCAGCGGCTGGACGTGGGGTTGGATTCCGGCGATGGCCTGTGATTCACAGGACAATGTCTATGTCTACTCGCGCAGCGAACATCCCCTGGTGATCTTTGACCGCGATGGCAACTTTCTCGATTCGTGGGGCGAAGATGTGCTGGAGGATGCCCACGGCATCTACATCGACGGCGAAGACAATGTCTGGTGTACCGAGCGCGAAACCCACTGCATCCGCAAGTTTAACAACAAGGGTGAATTGACCCTGACCATCGGCACGCCCCATGTGCAAGGGGCCAACGACGGCGACCCTTTCCGCCTGCCCACCGACCTGGCGATTGCTGCCGATGGGTCGCTCTTTATCACCGATGGGTATGGCAACGCCCGTGTCCACAAGTACACGCATGATGGGCAACTGCTTAAATCGTGGGGCAGTTGGGGCACCGGCCCTAGCCAATTTGAGCTTTCCCACTGTGTGCGTATAGATCGGTATGACCGCGTTTGGGTCTGTGACCGCACCAACAACCGCATCCAAATCTTCGACACCGAGGGCAACTTCCTCAGTGAATGGGCGGACCTCTACCATCCCGACACCATCTACTTTGATCCCAAGGATGAGGTCGTTTACATTGCGGAGATGGATCAGCAGATCAGCATCTATACCCTGGACCGTGAATTATTGTCACAGTGGGGTGGGCGCGAGAAGAGTGAGAAGCCAGGTGAGTTTCTCGCCTATCCTCACGGCATTTGGGCCGACTCACGGGGCGATCTCTATGTTGGCGAAGTGCAGGCGAATGGCCGCTTACAGAAGTTTGTGCGCGTGTAGTGTTCTGTTTGTCATTCCTCACCAAAAAGCCGGTTCGGAATGACAGTATCAGCACGGTTTGTAAACCATCAAAATATCGCCAACACCGTACCAGTAGAGAAGTATTTGCCACGTGAAAAGGTTTTTGATGCACGGGAGGAAGTCATGGCTGCGTTACAAGAAGTAGAAACGACTTGGGGCGAAAAACACTTTGCTGAAGGTAAACAAAACGGAATGCGGACGATGCTGCTCCTAACCTTGCAGCGGAAGTATGGCCAGGTACCCCAGTCAATCGTCGATAAACTCAATCTGATTACTGATCCGGATGTCTTCGTTGATCTCAATCAACAACTGCTGGTTGCGCCAACGATTGACGCGCTTGTGCTCCCCGCGTGGTTGGACCTTGCTGATGAAGCAGGCAAAGGTTGAGCGCCATGACCGACTTTTCTACTGTCCAAGCCCTTACCTTTGATCTCTTTGGCACGATTCTCGACCTGGGCGGTAGCTTGACCCCGCCACTGCTTCCCTTTCTGCAAGGCAAAAACGCGACCATTAGTGCCGCGCAGTTTTGGGAACAGTGGCGGGTGCGCCAGCGCTTGGAACAATATCAAGACACGCTCATGATGCTCGGTCACAGCGGTTATCTGGAGACCGTGCGGCGGGCCTTTGTCTATGTGTTGCGCCAAAACCGGATCGATACAACGCCGGATGAAGTCGCCAACTTTATGCAAAACTGGCAACAGCTTTCGCCGTTTGATGATGTTGTGCCGGCACTGGCGCGGCTGCGCAATCGTTTCAAACTGGTGGTCCTTTCCAACGGCGAGCCGGATTTTTTACACCACCTGGCCACCAACCGCGTGCGGTGGCCTTTTGATGACAGCTACTCAGTCAACCAGGCCGGCGCGTTTAAGCCGCACCCAGCCGTCTATCGCGGCGCGGCCCAATCTTTGGGGCTGGAAGTCGGCGAATGCCTTATGGTCTCGTCCAATTCGTTTGATGCGGTTGGCGCGCGGGCCTGTGGTTACCGCGCCGTCTATGTAAACCGTTATGACTTATCTGTGGAAGATCACCATTATCAGCCCGATGCCACGGTGCAAAATTTCACCGCATTAGCAGATCTGTTGCTGGGAATGGCATAATCAACTTCACGCATCACCCATCACGTTTCATGAATCACGTTTTACGAATCACGCAGCACGAAAGGGCTCCCCATGCAACACGAAACCGCCTTTACGATGGATACTTCCAGCATCAAATATGGCCCTGGTGTCACCCGCGAGATTGGCAGCGATATGGCGAACCTGGGCTGCAAGCGGGTGATGGTGGTGACCGACCCGCGGGTTGCTAAACTAGAACCGGTGGCAACGGTGATGGCAGCCCTGCGCGCCGAGGGGATTGATGCCGTGCTCTATGACCAGACGCGCGTCGAGCCAACCGATCATTCTTTTAAAGAGGCGATTGACTTTGCGGTGGCGGGTAACTTTGATGGCTATGTCGCGGTCGGCGGCGGTTCGAGCATGGACACAGCCAAGGCGGCCAACCTCTACGCCACCTACCCGGCTGATTTCCTCACCTATGTCAACCCACCGATTGGCAAAGGGCAACCCGTCCCTGGGCGCTTGAAACCGTTGAT
This sequence comes from Caldilineaceae bacterium, assembly GCA_022842065.1. Next base: position 332,768 of record JALHQH010000004.1, on the reverse strand, counting down.
CGCCGTGCCAACCACTGCGGGGACGGGCAGCGAAACGACCGGTGTGACGATCTTTGACTTTGTCGAGATGCACGCCAAGACGGGGATTGCCCACCGCGCGCTGCGCCCGGTGATGGGGATCATCGACCCCGATAACACGCGCACTCTGCCCAAGATGGTGGCCGCCTGTAGTGCGCTGGATGTGCTCAGCCATGCGCTCGAATCGCTCACGGCAATTCCCTATGATCGCCGCCCGGCCCCGGAAAGTCCCAAAATGCGTCCTGCCTACCAAGGGGCCAACCCAATCAGCGAGATCTGGGCGACCAAGGCGATTAGCGCGGTCGCCGGCAACCTGGTGCGCGCGGTTAACGACCCAGAAGATGACGAAGCGCGCGGTCAGATGTTGCTCGCCGCGGCCTATGCTGGGATCGGCTTTGGTAATGCGGGCGTCCACTTGCCGCACGGCATGTCCTATCCGGTTTCAGGCATGGTGCGCGATTATGTGCCGCCTGGTTATCCTGGCGACCACCCGATTGTACCCCACGGCATGTCAGTGATCATTCACGCCCCAGCAGTTTTTCGCTGGACGGCCGAGACAAATCCCCAGTTACATCTCTACGCGGCGCATTTGATGGGCGCGGAGGTCAGTGGTGCAGGCCCCGAGGATGCGGGGGAGATTTTGGCGGGGGCGATTGTCGCGATCATGCAGCAGACGGGCATGCCCAATGGTTTGGCGGCATTAGGCTTTAGTGCAGCAGATGTGGACAAGCTCGTCGAAGGCACCTTGCCCCAACACCGCGTCACTAAACTTTCACCCAAACCGGCCAGCGCCGCAGATCTGCGCCAACTCTTCCTCGATTCCATGAAATGTTGGTAACGCCCCCATGACTACGCACGCGACTAATCAAACGACCACCCAATCGTCCCAACAGGCTGTCACTTATGAAGAGAGCATCCTGACCACGGCGGATGGCTTACAGCTCTTCGCTCAGGTGTGGCATGCCGCAACGCCCAAGGCCGCTGTCGCCCTGATCCACGGCATCGCCGAGCACAGTTCGCGCTATCGCCATGTAGGGGAATATCTGGCCGGCTGTGGCTATAATGTCTACACCTTCGACCTGCGCGGCCATGGCCGCTCACCGGGGCAGCGCTCGTTGGTGCGCCACATGAAGGAATATACCGGTGACGTTGGGGCATTCCTCACTTGGGTGCGCACAGTGGCACCGCCGGTGCCGCTCTTCTTGTTGGGCCACAGCATGGGCGGGCTGATTGTGAGCTATTATGTGCTTAGCCAAACACCGGCGTTGCCCGTTGATCTACAGGGGGTGGTATTAAGCGCACCGGCGGTCAAGCTCAACAACGTTTCGCCCCTGTTGATCGCGGTCGGGCGTGTGCTGGCGCGGCTGTTGCCGGCCCTGCCCATGCGTGAGATTGAATTTGCCGCGATCTCGCGCGACCCACTGGTGATTGAGCTGAGCGCCAAAGATCCGCTTACCCATCATGGCGGCGTCCCCGCCGCGACAGGGATGGCAATGGTCGAAGCGGTGGCCTATGTGCAGCAGCAGCGGGCCAAGTGGCGTTGGCCGCTGCTCATCCTGCAAGGGTCAGCGGATCGCATTATCGACCCGACGGGCGGCCGTGAGTTGTTGGAGGCGGTGCCGGTCGCCGATAAGACGCTCAAGTGGTATGAGGGCCTTTATCATGAGATCTTTAACGAGCCGGAGAAGGAGATGGTGATGCAGGATCTGTGTGACTGGCTCGATGCGCGGGTGTAGTGCAGCTCGGTACTGCGCGCATTATGGATAGTGTACTCCGCGTCCCCTGATGCGGAGCCCGTCCGCCACAACGACCATACGCATCGGGGGACCGCGGCGAGTACTAGCGGGAGATGCGCACTACACGGTTACACCTTTAACCAATGCCGGGCACATGATGGTCGATGCCCACATAACGCTCGATAAAGGAGCGGATCTTCTCTGCATCCACTGCATCAAGTTTCAGTTGGCGCTGCCAGGCATTGACAGAGATAAGCGCACCCATATCTTCATGCAACGGCTGATTGCCACCACTACTCCACGTAGGATCATTCGGTGCCAGCACGACGTGGCGGCCAGCCGTAATAAAGGGCTGAACAATTGCTTTTAACTCGTCGACCGTTTCGGCGCAGCCATCGGGGCATTGATAGTAGACGATGACGCCACCATCTTCCAGGTTATGGTTCAGATGTTCATAGCGCTGTGGATCGGCATGGATGCCCCAGGCCACTAAATTGTCATAGTGGGGGCCAGAGGTGGGCGGCACGCTGTTATAGGGAATGGGTGTCGTATCGCCAAAGGGAATATGAATGTTCCCTTGGCTGGCAAAGGACTCCTCCCCGGCTACCGGCTGGGCACGCAAGATCTGTTGAACGATCACCAGACCAATCACCACGATAAAAACGGCGGCGGCACCCCAAATGATCAGGTTCTGATTGCGCCGCTTGGATGCGGCCTGTTCACGCAGGGTATTACGTTTGCTTGGGGCGCTTGTACTAACTGGGCTTGCCTGCGGCACCGCGACTGTCTTCTTTGCTGCCTTTGCCTTCACCTTCGCCATGCATCCTCCTCATGATTCGTGAAACGGGATTTGTAACGGTATACTAACGCTTTGACAGCGGTTATAACATAGACAAAAAACGACAAAATGTATTAATTCTTACTATTATAACGGTACAACGCGGTAAATGAGAAGACTCTCATCTGCCCAATGAATGTGCAAAAACATCAAGCCATCATGATCGTGGTACGCCATGGCGTACCACGATCATGATGAATAGCCGTGGAGTTGGTATGGTTGTGAATGATGCAGTGCAGACGCCAAGCGCGCGCACCCGCTACTGGGAGATTGACACGCTGCGTGGGGTGGCGATTGTGATGATGGTGATCTTTCACCTGATGTGGGATCTCTGGGCCTTTCGTATTCTGCCCGATGTGGTGCTCTATGCCGGTTTCTGGAAATATTTTCAGCGCACGACTGCAATTACCTTTCTGATCTTAGTCGGCGTTTCGCTCACGGTGAGCTATCGGCAAGCCTTGCAGAAAAAGGGGAAGAAAAAAGGGGCCGCGGCCGCAGGCTGGCGTAAGTTTGCGTGGCGTGGGCTGCGCGTCTTTGGCATCGGGATGGGTTTTACCATTTTTGGCTGGCTCACTGGTTTTGGTTATGTCCAGTTCGGCGTACTGCACCTGATTGGCGTGGCGATTATGCTGAGTTATCCCCTGTTGCGGTATCGCTGGCTCAACCTGGGGCTTTGGGCGCTCTTCTTTGCCCTGGGGACGCCGATTGAACTCACCCCTATCTCCCACAACTGGCTGCTCTGGATCGGTTTACACACGCGCGATTATGCCCCGCTCGATTACTTTCCCTTGATTCCCTGGTTCGGCGTGGTGCTGCTGGGGGTCTTTCTGGGCAATACCTTTTATCGGGCTGAGGGACGGTTGGTCCCCCTGCCCGATCTGGGTTGGCTCTGGCCGGTGCGCCTGCTGCGCTTCCTGGGCCGCCATTCGCTGGTGATCTATGTGATCCACCAGCCGTTAACGTTGGCGATCCTCTTTGCGATGGGTATGATCAGCTTTTCGTGAGCACGCAGCGAACCAGACAAGCTGATTACCGCGTCACCACCGGCAGAAAGATCTGGACACGATTGCTGGCACTTAACATCTGGACGGCGGAATGGTTGCCGGCCCGGTCGCGGGCGCGCACATAAAGCAGCGCTGTCGTCGGTGTGGGCAATGTAACATCCAGCGTATTACTGGGCATGGCGTAAGGCGTCGCGATCGCAAAATCCGCCTGGGTGCTAAGTTCGATGGTCGTGATCCCACTATTCTCATCACTCGCCATGATGCGCACCTGCGCTTCTGTTGCGGTCGCCTGCGCACTGCGTTGTGTTGTCGCCAACCAGGTCACTTGGCGTAAGTTGGGCGGCAAGGTATCCAGAATAATATCATCCTGGAAAGGGCCGTACTGGCTACCATCGGCACTACGGAAGAGCACATAGACCGTGCGCGGCAAGAGGGAAGAGGGGTGGGCTGTTAGCGGCCAGTTGGCATAGCTGGACGTTTGCGCGTTGATGGGCAGCCAATCCGTGGTGCCGGCATCAGCCCCAAAGCCACTGTCGTTGCTGAACTTGGCGAATTGGATATTGTGGGCGGTGTCCCAATGGTAGGTCAGGGTGACTTGTGGCTGGTTGGTGTAAAGGGCACCATGATTGATCGAGAAGCGGTAGTCGGGTTCATAGACCGCGGCCGCGCTTAAGGCCACACCATGACCGGCGTGCACGTCCGCCCAGCCAAAGCTGGCCAGGGTTGTGCCGGGAGGTGCACTCTCCACGATGACCGTATAAGTGAGCAGGACCGGCGTTCCTGAGATGACAGAACCAAACCAACGGAGCTCATTTTGCTTTAAAAGGAGTTCGCCAGCGCTGACCCGAACCGTATCAGGCAGGAAGATCGTGTGGTCGGGAAAATCCTCGGTGAACTCAACCTCGGCGACTGTAGCATGGCGGTTACGCAAGTAAATCGTATAGGTGAGCATATCACCCGCTTCGATGCTGGTCGATGTTACAGATTTTGATGAATGCGATAAATCGGGTTGGTCAGCAGGAATGGGTAAAATTGTCATGCTGGTGGTACCACTTACTATGCTGCAAGGATTACTGACCATGACATTAATTATGTAGGTGCCCGCGTTGGTAAAGGTATAATCAAACGTTGTTTCATTTGGCGCAATAATGGGACGAACTGCAACCCCATTCACGAACCATTGATACGTGGTCGTGGTTAGATCAACCAATGGACCCGCGTAAACGTTGAAGAAGATGGGATTTCCGACCCGGTAATCTGTCGATGGCACGACGATGGTAGCCCATTCAATGGGAACACAGGCCATGCCGGCTTCGGTAATCGTGATGGTGGCGCTAGCGGTGACACTGCTTGCACCATTGGTGGCCGTCACCGTCACCGTATAGGTACCATGTGCCGCATAGGTGTACTTAAGCTGGTCCCCGTATGTCGCGCTGCCATCGCCTAGCGTCCACGCATAACTAATATTGGTACCGGCCTGAACCATCGCTTGTAATTCGGTTTGCTGCCCAAGTTTCGTTGTCCTGCTGCCCACGATGACTAACCCTTTGATCGGTATATCATTGGTAATCGTAACTTTGGTGGTGGCCGTGATTGTGTCGACTGCATTTTGGGCGCTGACCGTCGCCGTGTAAATGCCCGCCGTCGTGTAGCCGTGGCCGACCATTTTGCCGGTGCCCTGCGTCCCGTCACCAAAGTCCCAGGTGTAAAGCACCGTGCCCACAATCCCTGCTAGCTGGCTCTCAAAAATAACGCTCCTGCCAACCCCAACTGGGCTGTTATTTGTTGCCTGTAGCCCAGCCAAAGTTGGCGATTGATAGCGCAGATTCAGATCACCATCGAAGAGCCGGAAGTGGGGCAACCCACGGTAGGCTGTTACGGCAAGCATCCCTTCATTGGTCGGTAACAACTGCGCCGTGGAGTTATCAATCGTAACGACCTTTTCAATTTCAGCCGTATCCCTCCAACGTTGGATTTGACTTTGTGTATTTAGTGCGCGAACAGTATAGAGCTGACCGCCAAACCAGCCGGCGTCACTGATATTGTTGGCAAGCGTACGTAGGTGATTGAGATTAACCGCATCATAGATGCGCCCAGACCCCAAAAGTACAATCGAGCCATCCGGTGCCACACGGATAGGATGGAGAATCCCGTCGCTGGTGTGGTAGGGTGTTTCCTGTTGTGCGCCGAACGTTCCTGTCTCGTCAATGGCCACCGACTGGAGATCATTCGGTGAAAGATTGTCACGCAGGAAGTACAACTTGCGGTTCGCGTTATTCCACACATACGCTTTGGACATATAAGCCTGGTTTGCTTGGGAGCGCAAGGTGCCGTCGGGATGATAAAGTAACTGCGTGGTCACCGATCCAGCTGAGTTGCAGACAAAGAGATATTGCTCAGCGCTGGCCAAGCCACAGATGGGTGCTGGCGCGTTTGCAAAGGGCATTTCTAACAAAGTGCTGTTCGGCTGAATTTGGGTGAGTTTGCCCGACGCATAGGCCAGGTAGAGCCGATTGGTTGTCGGCGCAAAGGTAAAATAGCTGGGGACCTGACTAAGCCCGATGGTGGGCAGATAGGTGCGCGCGGGTAAGGACCAACGAAAGATACTGAGATAGGTTTTACTAAAAAGGTAGAGAATGCCATCTGTGCCCAGGGCGACTGCATCGGGCGTGTAGAGCAAACCGACGGGATCCATGCCCTCGCCAGGGGTGGCTGGATTGAGCAATGCGAGAGCAAAAGCAGCTACCTCGACCCCGCGGGCAGAGCCATGCCAAAAGGTGAATACTTGCTCGCCGTGCAAGTAGATCTTCGCTGGCGATTGCGGCGGCGTATAGCTACCGGTTTTCTGCAGCGCATTGTTGTGCGCAATAATCTCACCCCCACGCAGAACGATCGGTAGATCGCCATAAAAGGCAATGTTGTCAACCGCCCCGGCCAAGCGGTTGTTATAAGTTAGATCACTCGTATTGTAGACAATGCCGGCGCTATCGACCACGCGACTTTCATTCGGAAAGATAAAGGTTTTTGTCGCGTCGGGATAGGCACCGTGATAAGGGCTATCGCTTGCCGTACCGAGGGTGCCGTCAGCATTAAGCACGACCTGGACAATATCCGCGGGGCTATTCCCACTATTGCGCGCAAATGCCTTACCAATCGTTCGCCCCACCGAAAGACCGTTGAGCACTTTGTAAAGATAATCCTTGCTATCAATGGTGAGACCGGTCAATTTATTAACACTGGTCAATTTGCCATAGGGATAGGCCGAGTGGTTGATGTAGAGGAATTCGTTGATCGTAAAGAGAGCAGTCATCGCCGTGGCGGTATTCGCCAGATGCATTTCCGCAGTGCCCTCCAGCGTAAAATGGGAAACGCGGCGATCAAACGCAATATAGAGCCCATCACTATCGACGGTAAAGGCAGTGGGGGTGGCGGTCAAACTAATCGTTGTTAACCAACTAGCGTTGTTTAGATCATATCGTTCAATCCGCGCCGGGGTAGCAAAAAGAAAATAGGCGATATCGTTGCTTGCCTTACTTTGTAACCAACTTGCCTGGGCAAACACCGGTGCGCGATTCACTGCTATCAACACGAGCCATAAGCCCATTGCCAGCAGCATTTTGCGATAGGCCGTATTTTGATAGATGGGGGGCAAGCCCTTTTGCTGGTTCGTGCTGTCAAACAGCATATAACGCTCCTTCAATGATTTTATGACTTACGCCGATACCTCTGGCTTGCTGCTTTGCAGCCATTTCATGAACGACAAGCCCTTCGCGCCCCAAGGCGCGCTCAGGACGAAGCTCAGCCGCCGGTAAAGGTGTAAGTCCTAAATTTATAAAACTGTGTTGGCAACGCAACCGCACGGGGCTATTGCGTTGCCATTCATGCTGCGTTAATTATAGTAAAGGAGCGAAAGTTGCGGATGGGTTTTTTGTCTTGATCTACCTGAGGAAAAATTAAGCTAATGGTGTGTCGTACATTCTACACCTGTTCGGTGGATTGGGGACCGAACAGGTGTAAGTGGGAAAGGTGAAGGACCGAGTAAGCAGTGGCTTAGCCTAATTACAATACGGAAGCTTGGGGAAAAGTCCTAAATTGTGACTCAGCCGCCAGCTACCTGGGTCGTCAAGTCGAGCCCTGGTCGCAACTCTTTTTCATAGGTATTGTACTGGCGAAAGGGCCGCATCCCTGCCCGTTCATACAGGCGCGTCGCCCCGGTCAGGCTACTGGCATCCACCCCTAAACCGACCTTCTTGATCCCCCGCCGATCGAACTCGCCAAAGATGTGGTGCAGCAGCGCCAACGCCACCCCCTGGCGCCGCCACGGTCGCCGCACCCCCAGGCTGTCGATCCAACCCATGCCGGGGTCGTCGGTAGTGGTTGGTTCGCAGAAGGCATAACCGGCAACTTGCTCAGCCCCCGTTTCATCCTTGGCCAGCGCCATAAAAAAGAGCGTCGGGTCATGCTCGGGGTTATGGTTGAGATGATGCATCCAGTTGGCAAAGCCTTCTTCAAAAGGGGTCTCCACATAGCCCCAGTGATCGCGAAAGGCCTCGTCCTTGGCGCGGTAGAGTTGTGCTTCATCCTGGCCGGGCACCATCGTACGGATGGTGATGCCGGTGGGCCACTGCGGCAAGGGGGGCGAGACCGTCAGCTCAATCTTCATCGTATAAAAGCTGCGCGTGTGCGCATACCCCAAGTTGGTCAGCAGTGTTGTCGCGGCCTGGTGGCTGGCAATGTTCTGACAGTTGGCAATAACGCGCGCCGCGGCCGGCGCTTCCGCGATACGCTCATGCACACGCGCTTCGGCCCATTGGGTCAACAGGGTGCCAAAGCCACGCCCACGGTAATCCGGATGGACGCGCGCCCAGATAAAGTTGCGTACATAGGGCGGACGAAAGATCACATCGGTGGAGCCAACCACTTGCTGATCCGGCGTCACAATCACGCGTGCATCGGTCGCCAGGGTAAAGCCCGGCTCTTGCCAGTCGGCGGCGAACTCGGCTTCGCTGAATTGCGGTGTACCTGCCGTGTCAATCGCACTGGCATTAAACATTGCCACCGCACTGGGTACATCGGCCAGCGTGGGCGCGCGCAGCTCAAACCCAGGAGGTAGTTGGGCGGCCCAGCGCGTTGGATCGGCCGGATCGGTCGCGCCTGCTACTGTAATCGGCTCATGCATGATTGCTGATCTCCTTTTGAAAAGCTAACCCGGCCGGCCGCGGTTGAAAGCCCAGCCGGAGGTTGATTTGATACATTGGATTGTTTTCTTCGTTGCCGGTTTTAATCTGTTCGACCCCATAGGCTTGGGCAAAGGCAATCGTGCGCAACTTAAGGGCCGTGGCAATGCCATAGCGGCGGTACGCCGGATGCACCGCGGTAAAACCACACTGCAACTGGCGCGGGTTGCCCAAATCTTTGTTAAGGACTGACATCCCCACATAATGCTCCCCATCCAGCGCAATAAACCAAGCGTCGGGCAGATAGTTGGGCGCGCCCAACTCCTGTGTCACATAGTGTTCCAACGTTGGCGGTGTGGGTGTATCGGGCAACGGTTCATCCTGGGTGCAGATCACATCAAGTTCCCAGGTTTTGCGCTGCCAATCCGGGTCGCGCTGCGCCAATTCGGCCAGGGTGGCGATCTGGATGCCGCGCTGCGTCATTTTGGCCACTGCCCCGGCAAAGGGGGCTGGCTCAAAGCCGGCCACTTGCAGGGCCGAACTAGGGAAACGCATCTGCTGCTGAAAGCCACGCCGCGTTAAGAAACGGATTGCGTCAGGCTTTTCTTCACTGGTGTAGCTGGCCAGCAGGCTAAGCGGCGGCGAGCGCTGCTCGACTAGCTGTAACGCCGCGTTGTAGAGGGCCGTGCCGATCCCTTGACGCTGATCGCTAGGATGTACACTGATGATCAGATCGTACTTCCCCGGTCGGTAAGACCAATGGGTCTCGCAGATACGCACGCCACCGACAAGCTGCCCATCGCGTTCAGCCAAGAGGCGTTGAAAGAAATAGGCCGGGGGCCAGCTTTCGTCGCGAAAGCGGATCACTGCGCTGCTCGTCACCTCTTCTGGCCAGACCGCATTGTGGATGGCGACAAGCGCACTGTACTCTTGCGCAGTTGATTGAAAGGGGCGAATAGTTATCATTGGTTTACCTGTTTTCTCTCTATTGGTCGGTTCCTTTGTAAAGTATTGACTGCTCAATCAACCACAGGGCTCTTTTCTATGAGAAAGAGCAAATCATCACTGATTTATTGGTTATCCGGGAACATTGGTCCTCCTGGTGAGTGAGCCACACCGAAGTCGATGCCGATTTTACAACGCGCTTGAATTTTCGCCTACTTTATGGCACAATTTGGCCAGTAAGTTGGTCGTTCACCCAGGAGGCGAGATGAAACCTGAGAGCCGCGGGCGCGCAGTCGTTGAGCAGGCTTTACCCAATCACAACGGGTTGCGTCATTCCGAAGAAGCAAGATCCGAAGCTGGACGTGCTGTATCAGAAGAACAGTACTGGGCCGAATATTATGAATTTTCCGACATCCACTACGAGTGGAACAACGGCATCCTAGAGGAGAAACCAGTGGGAGATTATGCACAATTTCGCCTTTACCTCTGGTTTCTTGAACTGCTAAAAGATTTCCTCCAGGTCAATCCCATCGCCCGTATGATTGGGTTGGAAATGGGCTTCCGGATGCAACTGCCGACCAAAACCGTCATTCGCAAACCGGATCTAGGGGTCGTCCTCAACAGCAACCGTGTGCCGTTGGGTGACAAAGATCGTAGTTACAAAGGCGTCTTTGATCTTTGTATTGAATCGATCTCTGATTCCAGCCGTGGCGAAACCGAACGGGATACCGTGACGAAAAAACTCGAATACGCTGCGGGTGGTGTGCAAGAGTACTATATCTTGGATGAGCGCGGTCGCGTCACCGAGTTTTACGAGCTGTCGCCAAGTGGTATCTATCTGCCGATTCGACCGGTGAATGGGGTGATTCATTCTGCCATCTTACCTGGCTTCCAATTCCGCTATGCCGATATCTATCGTTTGCCCCAAGCACCGGATCTGCTGGACGACGAGATCTACAAAGATTTTGCCTCGCCTTTTCTACGGGCTGAACGGGTGCTTACTGAACAAGAGCGTAATCGTGCCGAACAAGAACGTAGTCGCGCCGAACAAGAGCATAATCGCGCCGAACGTTATGCCGCCATGTTAGTTGCATTAGGCGTCTCTGTAGATGATTCAGCCGCCAATTGACCGCAGTTGCGCAGCCAGGATCGGCAGATCCGGCGGGAATCTGTCGATCCACTGCGCGCGAGCGTTGCGGATGAGTTCATCAGGTTATCTGCGCCCGCTCTTGATAGCGCGTCCAATCCCCCAAGAACCTGGTCAACCGACCATCACGCATCTCCCAAATCTCATTGGCAAAACGTTCGATAAAGCGCCGATCATGCGAAATCGCCACGACCGGGCCGGCAAAGTCTAACAACGCCTGCTCAAACTCCTCCACCACGTTGAGACTGATGTGATTGGTCGGTTCGTCGAGCAGCAGCAGGTTCGCCTGTTGCGCCATTAGCCTGGCGATCTGGAGCTTGCGCTTCTGCCCCACACTCAGGACCGCGGCCGCCTTGCTCAGATCCGGCCAGGTAAAGAGGCCATAACCCAGCAACGCGGCCTTGAACTCCTCTGGATCACCCACTCGCCCATTGCGATAGACATCGAAGAGGGTACCACTGGTGACCAACGTTTCCTGCTCCTGGTCCAGATGGCCCATGACCACGCTGGCGGCGACATCAACGGTGCCGCGATCTGGGGCCAGTTCACCAGCCATGATCTTGAGTAACGTACTTTTCCCTGCGCCATTCGGGCCGATGATCACAATCCGGCTCGTCGGCTCCACCGTACAGGTGACATTATCAAGCACGGGTTGACTGCCATAATGTTTGCTCACCCCAGTCACCGCGATTGGCGTCTTGGTCGTCAGCACTTGTGGATCGAAATCCGGGTTAATCTTCAGCTCGGCCGGCGGCTTGGGAATTGGATCCTCCTCAATCCGGCGCAACTTCTCCTCGGCGGAACGGATATCGCGTGAAAGCGACCCCTGCATCTTCTCCGCTTTGAAGGTATAGGCAAACTTGTCATTGTCGCGCGGGGCACGCGCAAAAGGATTTGTGCGCGCCTTGCTCTTCATCAGCTTGCGCAGTTCCCAGATCTCCTCCTGTTGGGCCCAGTAGTCAGCAATCCACTGGGCGCGCTCCTGCGTTTTGCGCAGGGCGTAAAAGTCATAGTTGCCGCTGTAGAGCTTTGCCGCCCGGTTGTGTTCTTGGATCTCGACAATCGTCGTCACCGTGGCGTTGAGAAAGTTGCGATCATGCGAAACGACCAGCACACTGCCGCGGTAGCTTTGTAGATAATTTTCCAGCCACGCCAGCGCCCCAAAGTCGAGATGGTTGGTCGGCTCGTCGAGCAGCAGCAGATCAGGTGCCTGCAAGAGCAGCGCAGCCAACCCCACCCGCGCTTTCTCGCCACCGGAAAGGGTGGCCATGCGGCGGCTGCGGGCCAGGCGTGCAATGCCCAACCCGGCAAAGACCTGGTCGAGCCGATAGTCGAGATCATAGCCGCCACGGCGCTCGAACTGTTCGGTCAGCACGCTGTATGCGGCCAGAACTTCGGCCAGGTTATCACTGGACGCGGCCATCTGTGCTTCTAGATCACGTAAACGCGCTTCGAGCGTGCGCAAGTTGCCCAGCATGGTGTCAACCAACTCGCCGATGGTCAACGTTTCGGCCGCGGCCAACGTTTGTGCTAGATAGCCCAGTTCAGCCCCACTTGCCAACTGGACTGTGCCGCTGTCCGCCGCAAGTTCACCGATGATGATCTTGAGCAGTGTGCTCTTGCCCACGCCATTGGCCCCGACCAGCCCCAGCTTTTGCCCCGGCGGCAGGCTAAAGCTGACCTGGTTGAGCACCTGATGGTCGCCATAGGCTTTGGAAAGATGGTCAATCGTTAACAACATACTCTGTTGAATCCTCAAATTAATTTATACAGGACTTACGCCTTAGCCACAGAGGACACAGAGAATAATAGAGAATCACAGAGAAAATGACCGACTGGGTCGTCTCTGCGCGCGCTATGTCCGCTGTGGCTAAGGTAAAATCTGCGTAAGCCTTAACATAATAAAAACAGTTCTTCACATTTCTCATGGATTTGGCAGATTGTGTTATGCGATTGTTTTGCTACATGCCTTGGCTCCTCTGCACGACACCTACAAAAATGGCATATTATAAAAAACGGCCACGGAACCCAAGTCCCGTGGCCGTTGACCGCACGCGGCGCTTGACGCCTGATTGTGCTGGAAATAAAAACGGCCACGGGCGAAATGCACCGTGGCCGAATAGAAACTAAAGCAGTCCCATTACCGGTTGAACAGCAGGCGCACTCCCTCTGCGTGGTTGGTGGCAAACCCTGTGTTCATTGTTGTCATCGGTAAACGACTCCCAAATTATAGGACGTGATCCTGCAAAACGAACTTCGGTAGAAAGTCTAGCATGGATGGGTGGCGGTTGTCAATAGGGAATTTTTCCAAGGGTCCCAAATAAAAAGCGGTCACAGGCAAAATGCCTGTGACCGTTTTGCAAAAATAGTGCTTAAACTGCGGCACCCGCCAGCGCAAAGGCCGCTTGCCGCTCTTGATTGCGATAGGTTTCCAAGATCTGATGCACTTGTTTGGCCGGTGCGTTGGCCGCGCGTACCGTTACCACGGAACTACCATCGCGTAGTCCAGCCTGATAAAAGTGGGCGTCATCTTCGCCGATGCCCTGCCCGATCAGCAGCCCGAAAATCATCCCGCCGGCAATGCCGACGAGCGCACCAATCCAGATCGGCAACCCAAAGCCGCCGATTTCCGATTCGATCATGCCGCTTAACATGAGCGGGATGATCGTCAACAGACCGAGCAACACACCCACGCCCATGCCCATTAACGCGCAGGCAATGGTGCTTTCAAACATTAGTTGGCGGTGGTAGTCGCGGGTGTAGCGGCGCAATTGCGCAATCGGGGCGACCTGAATATCGGCGGCGGCGACCCCGGCTGCCACCAAATTGGCAACTGCAGTCTGGGCTGAGTCAACATGTTCAAAGAGTTGGACCAAGAGCACGTTGGGGTTGTGGGCCACAATGCCGGAAAGATGCTCATCGGTGGCGCGAATTTGGGCCGTATGCGCTTCGAGCATGGCGTGAATTGTCGGTGGGTGCTGCTCTTTGGCCGCTTCCTGATAACGTCGTAGCGCCAACTGTTCACCACGTAAACTTTCATTTAAAACGACCCGGGCCTGATTCATGCGCCCAATCGTCAAGGTGGCCATAATGTCAATCCAGCCTCGATGGATCACCGCCAGTGGATTAGACCTTTCCATGACTTTGCCGCCGAGTTGGGCAATCGCCGCGCGCAGTTCTTCAACAAATTGCGCCCGCTGCTGGGCATAGCTCTTCAAATAGATTTTTAAACCCCGGTTTTTCACATGTTCAGCCGCCGTGACAAAGCCACGTTCACTGGCCTGATTGAGCCGGATCAGCGCGTTGAGCCGAGCAACTGTTTGCGCGTTGGATAATGACATAATTTGCTCTCCTTCGGAATGAATGCAGATCGACGATAGCTGGACCGAATTTCAGATCAACAAAATACGTTGCGCACAGGCGACCCACTGCCTCAATCGCGCGGAAGCAAAGCGGCCCAAAGCAACCAAACGAAAATTCCCATGAAAAAGCTGGGGGACGAAGCCGGGGATCGACAAATACAAAGTGCCTGTAGTGGCAGCGCCAATTAGATTCGATATGGGTGACAATGCACTAACTCACAACGGTGTAAGCAGCGCCAGGTTATATGATGACAACTTCGAGAAATATGGAATGGGAGCAACTGAGGACAGAATACTAACTACAATTATAGAGGCGAGCGGCGAGGTTTAATGTGAGATTTCATACTATTGGTCAGTGGAACTATACAGAAGCTGGACAAATATATCAAAAAGATTGTGCAAATCGCGGGTTTTACCAACACAGGTGGTAACGATGTACCCTTCGTCCGCAGCGTGAGCAAGGTGCATCGTTACCACCTAAAAAATGATCAATTAACCTGTTCCTTGTTTTGCCTGCATCGCCTTATAAAAACGGCCCCAATGCGGCCGCTGCCCATCCAGATCGGCAAAGTCATATTCTTCCGACAGCGTCCACGAGGCAAAGGTCTGGCCATGTTTGGCGTGAATGTTGGGATCCGCGGCCAGGGCAACGATGGCACGCGCCAGGTAGTAAGGGGTTTCACTGCCAGCAAAGTAGGGATCCTTGTTTGCTGCATCCTGCCAAGTGGTTTCACTTACGCCAAAGAGATCAAGCATCTGTTCCGAGCGCAGAAAACCGGGGGTCACCGCCAACGCGGTAATCCCATCTAAGCCCTTGGCCGTCAGCTCCGCGGCTTGCGCCAGTGCCAAACGCATCACCCCAGTCTTGACAAAATCATAGGCGAGGTTGCCGCGATAGGTAAGGGTATCCCCATCAGTCACCTCAATGATCAGCCCTTTTTCGCGTGCGATCATCAAGGGTACCCCATAACGACTGGTGATGATATGGGTGAAAATGGCCCGTTCGATCATCGTTAGCGCTTTGTCCAGCGAAATTTCCCAGAAGGGCTTTTCCCATTCAGTGAGCGTTTCGCCCCCCCAGATATCATTGACGAGAATATCGAGCACCCCCTGCTGCTCTGTCGCCACCTGGGCAAAGAGCGCTTCGACCTGTGCCGGCTGGCTGTGATCGACCTGCACGGCAATGCCCACCCCGCCCCGCGCGTTAATGATCGCAGCCGTTTCGTCAATTGTCTCCGTCCGGTCAATGTCCGAGCGCTGTTGACGCGTACTGCGCCCCGTACAATAGACCGTTGCTCCCGCCGCACCTAGTTCCACCGCAATCGCCCGCCCTGCCCCACGCGTCGCCCCCGCGACCACCGCCACTTTCCCCGCTAATGGTTGTGCCTTCATCCCTATTGCTCCTTTTGCTAACTCGTTGACGACTGCCTACTGACGACCGATATGCGTAACTCATAACCCGTAATTCGTAATTCGTCTCCCCTCATCCCTTCATCTTGTCACCTTGTCACCTTGTCATCCCCCCCTCATCTCCCACTCAATCGGGTCGCCATAGCCCAGATCGGTTACGCCGAGGCGGGCCATCGCCTGGAGCGCAACGGTCCGGCGATAGGCGGCAAAGGTGATCACGTGCGCGATCATGCTGCCATAGGTGAACCGTTCCGGCGGTTCGCAAATCATGTCGACGAATTCAGCATCCCACAGATTTTCCGTATCGACCCGCTGCACCAAAGCTCGAAATTCACCAAAGGCTGCTTCCATGCGCTGCAGCAGTGCCGTGGCACGATTATCTTGGGTGTCGGGGAGTTGGCGCCCCAACACCGCGGCCACCCAGACTTCTTTGGTAAAGACAATGCGGGCTAAAACATCACGCAACGTCTGTTCCACCCCATCAAAAGGCACCGGCTGCTCTGGTTTGACTAGCGGCGCATCAAGCTGGGCAGCAGTCAAGGTGACGGCTTTTTCCAACAGGCGGCGCGTCAGCCAGAGATCATGATCAATCAAACGGTGGGTTAAATTCATTGCTCCTCCTTCACTTTGCAATTGGGCCAGACGGACGGCGGCCCCCACGACTGGATCATAGTGAATGTCATTGGGGGCGGGTAAAAACCAGCTCAACGGCTCCAAGCGGCGGTAGTGACTGGGCGAGACCCCATACGCCCGGCGAAAGGCGCGCGAAAATCCTTCTAATGAATCATAGCCGGCTTCAAAGGCGATAGTCGTCACCGTCTGCACAGTATGGCGCAACTGGTACGCCGCACGTTCCAGCCGCAAGCGCCGGCGACAATCGCCCGGGGTTTCCCCCGTCCGCTCGCGAAAGAGCCGTTGGAAGTAGAAACGGCTATAATGAGCGTTGTCGGCCAATGCGTCGCCGCGCAACGGGTCGTCTAGGTTGGTACCCACCGCATTAATCAATCGGCTCGACACTGGTGATATGGGTTCGTCTTGCGCTTGGTTCGTCATGCGGCTATTATAGCAGCACTGGTTGCGCCCAGCTTGACCATAATTGCCTTTTCTGCGCGGGATGAGATGCGCATTTTTGGCGCACACAAGTGCTTGGCACGCTCTAGTATGATTAAAAAATTATGTTAAACCTATTGATTGTCGAAGACAACCATAATTTGCGCGCCGCCCTCAAAAGTGGCCTCCAAACGACGGGCCGCGTTCAGGTCGTCCATGACTGTGATCGGGGTGAAGATGCCCTCGCCTTCTGTCTGGACCATCAGCCTGAGGTGATCCTGATGGATGTGCAACTGGCCGGCGAGATGAATGGGATTCAGGCCGCAGTGGCGATCCGGCGTGAATTTCCGCGCCTGCCCGTGGTCTTCTATTCGATTCAGGATGACGATGCCTATTACCGCGATTTTCGCCGGTCGGGGATCCTCAGCCACTACGCCTATGTGCGCAAGTCCAACTATCTATTGCCGCAGATGGTGCTGCCACTGCTCTGTGATGCCGTTGATGGGCGCAGCTTTATCGATCCTGAGATCGAGCTTCGCGTGCAGGAGGTGCGGCTTAAAGATGAACACGCCCCCCTGGATCTGCTGGAACCGAATGAGCAGCTTGTCGCCCAAATGCTGGCCCAGGGCATGACCAATGAGCAGATCGCCGAGCGGCTGGGTTTTCGCGACAAGCGCACGATCAGTCGCACCAATGGCCAGATCTATGCGGCGTGGGGACTCGACGCCACCACCACCGATGAAAAGGTCGCCCGCACGCGCGCCGTGATTATTATGCTCATCGGCCGGCTGATCTATTGGGACGAAGAGGGCGTGGCCCAAGTCCAAAATGAAAAGGGCGATTGGATCGAGTGGAGCAAGGACGCATGAAAGCAATGCTGAGACGAAGCAATAGATACGAGACAGGAGATACGAGACACGAGACACGCGCCCAGCGAGCACGCGCGTGCGGCGCGCGTTTTGGCAAGTCTCGGGGCGGTCGGCGGCTGCGACCTGCTCAGCTATCAGTCGTCGTTCGCCTATGACCGGCAATTTATGGCTGGACTGGGCCTTGATGGCAGTCTCGATCATCAATATTATTCTGATTGCGTGGCTGGGGTTGACGGTGCTGCTCAACGCCGAACGCCGGGCGTGGGGGGTTTGGCTGGCCGGCGGTGGCCTGCTCTTGGGCGCGCTCTTTTTCGTCAGTCATACCGTTGTGCTCGGCTTGGGGCCGGATTTTGCCGGCCGCGGGTTGGAATGGTGGTGGCGCGCCGGCTGGGTGCCCCTGGTGGCGTTGCCCTTTGTTTGGTATGCAATTATTGCCTGGTACACCGGTTTTCTCGATGCCACGCTCGAAACGACCCCCGCCATCGAAGCGCTGCGGCTGCACCATCGCAGTTGGTTTGTGGTCGTCCTACTGCTTTGCGTTACGCTGGTTGGACTCTTACTTTTTACCAGTCCGCTGCCGACCTTCAGCCAAGCCGCCCGGCTCAACCTCTCCACGCAGATTCAGATTGGCGGTCTGCCCTTTATTCTGCTCTGTTACCCGCTCTATATTCTGCTCTGTATCGGGCTATCGCTGGGCGCGCTGCGCTCGCCGATGCCCTCTGGCCGGATGATGGGCGATCTGGCACGCCGCCGGGCGCGACCCTGGTTGATTGGCGCGTCGAGCATGTTGCTGGTGGTTAGTTTGCTGGTGGGCGGCTTGATTGGCTGGGCGATCTATACGGCGCAGACACCGGGCCGGATCTATACTGTGGCCACTGTCAGCAATACCGTCGCGCTCTGGGATCTGATCATCGCCTTGCTGATTTTGGCCGCCGTTTTTATGGTGGGGCAGGCCATTGTCGCCTATGAGATCTTCACTGGCAAAACCTTACCGCGCGGCGAGTTGCGCCGGCACTGGTTCAATGCCGTGTTGCTGGCCTTTGGCTTTGGAAGTGTCGTCAGCCTGGCCTTTGCCCTGCAATTGCGCCCGATCTACAGCCTGCTGATGGCCACGGTCCTCATGACCTTTTTTTATGCCCTGTTGGGGTGGCGCTCCTATGCCCGTCGCGAAGAGTATATGCGCCAGTTGCGCCCCTTTCTGGGTAGCCAACATCTCTATGAGCGGCTACTTGATCTGCCCAACAGCGATCCCAAAGCCCACAGCACCCAGACTGATGGGACACTGATCGCCCAGATCCCCTCAGCGCTCGACGTTTCAACCCTGTTTCAAAGCTTCTGTAGCGATGTGCTCAATCTGCGCAGTGCCTATCTCGTGCCGTTGGGACCAATGGCCCCACTGGTCGGCCCGCCACTAGCTTATCCAGCCCAAAAAGCGCCGGATCCTGCCCTTTTGCAGACGCTGGTGGCCCAATTCCAGGAATTGATCGACACCATCTGTCTGCCGCTCGACCCGGCGAAAACCGATGGCCTGCTCTGGGCCGTGCCGCTCTGGAGTGAACGCGGTCTGATCGGCCTCTTTCTCTTGGGCCCCAAACAGAATGATGGTCTCTACACCCAGGAGGAGATCGAAATTGCGCGGGCCAGTGGCGAACGGTTGATTGACACCCGCGCCAGCGCCGAGTTGGCGCGCAGCCTGATGTTACTGCAACGGCAGCGCCTGGTGGAGAGTCAACTGCTTGATCGCCGCACCCGGCGCGTGTTGCACGATGATATCTTACCGCAACTGCACACTGCCTTGATTGCACTGGGCGGCAGTGGCGCGGCGGCCATCCCGAATGCCACCGGCGTGTTGATGGATGTCCATCGGCAGATTGCCGACCTGTTACGCGAAATGCCGGCGCGCAGCGCACCGGCGGTGGCACGGATGGGCTTAATCGCCGCCTTACGCCATTTATTAGCCGATGAACTGCCGGAGTCATTTGATCGCATCGACTGGCAAGTTGCACAAAGGGCCGAAGCGCGCCTGCAAGATCTACCCCAGTTGACGGTTGAGGTGCTCTTTTATGCGGCGCGCGAGGCCATGCGCAATGCGGCGCGCTATGGCCGCGGCCAGGCCCGTCAACGCCCCTTACATTTGCAGATTAACATTCATGATGCTGATGGTTTAGTCATCGAGATCGCCGACGATGGGGTGGGCATGGTCACCGGCGCGGCCGCCGGCCAAGGCAGTCAACAGGGCTTGACGCTACATAGTACCATGTTAGCTGTTGTCGGGGGCACCCTGGCCACGGAAAGTGTCACCGGGAAATACACCCGGGTTACCTTGCGCCTCCCTCCTATTGATCCCTTGCCGCGGTGAGGGCACCTGACCCCTAAATTACCGCATTGCAGACGGTAGGATCACACCCGATCCTACCGTCTTTTTTATTGGTCGAACGGACGCGCTGTTTGTCCTCTGCGCGCTGTAACATCGGCTTTCCCGCTGTAACAACCAATGGTACACCCCCTAATGGTACAGATCTGGCCCTTGTGATGGACGGCGGTTGGGCTAAGATTGGGCCAACCGCACAAGTCGTGCAACCGACATTCAGCCAAATTCGACATCCTTGGGAGGACAAAATGAGTAAAGCCAAGTTTTTTATCAACACCTTTATCGCCCTTAACCTCGCGAGCCTTTTGTTAGCGGGTTGTGGGGCAGCACCAATGGGTGCACCGGCAAGTGAAGCCGCAGCCGAAGGTGCTTATAGCTATGCCGCCCCAGCCGCAGCCGATCAGGCTGTAGTCGCCGAACGACCACAGCCGACCGGCATGTTCTTTCAAGATTATGGGGTCAACGGCTTTGTCGAAAGCGCGCAAGATGCGCTTTCTACCTTTGCGGTTGATGTTGATACCGGTTCCTACACGTTGGCGCGCAGCTATCTTAACGATGGGCTGCTACCCCCAACGGCGGCCATCCGGGTGGAAGAGTTTGTCAACTACTTTGACTATGATTACGCCTTGCCCGCTGCCACTGAAACCTTTGGCATCACCATCAATGGCGCACCCTCGCCCTTTGCCTCCGCCGACCATCACTTGCTGCGCATTGGCATCCAGGGTTATGACATTCGCCCCGAGGAGCGGCAGGCTGCTGCACTGACCTTTGTGTTGGATGTCTCCGGCTCGATGGATATGGAGAATCGATTGGGACTGGCGAAAGCGGCCCTGACGCTACTGGTCGAGGAGTTGCGCCCAACCGATGCCGTTGGCATTGTGGTCTATGGCGATGCGGCCCGCGTCGTTTTGCCGCTGACCAAGGCGACCGACAAAGCGACCATTATTGCCGCCATTGCGGGGTTGACACCTGAAGGGGCCACCAATGCAGAAGCAGGGTTGCACCTGGCCTATGAACAGGCCTGGCGTAACTTCGCCCCGCAGGCCATCAACCGGATCGTGCTGCTCTCTGACGGGGTCGCCAATGTGGGGCGTACGGGGCCGGGGGAAATTCTCGAAACGATTGCCCAATACGCGGCCAAGGGGATCACATTGACAACGGTGGGCCTGGGTATGGGGAACTACAATGACGTGTTAATGGAGCAACTGGCCGACGAGGGTGATGGCTTCTACAGCTATGTGGACACGCTGGAAGAAGCGCACCGGCTCTTTGTCGAAGAGCTGCCGAGTACCCTGCAAACCATTGCCAAGGACGCCAAAGTGCAGGTCGAATTTAACCCCGAGCTGGTGACCAGTTACCGCCTGATCGGCTATGAAAACCGCGATGTGGCCGACGATGACTTTCGTAATGACGAAGTCGACGCCGGCGAAGTCGGGGCCGGCCATAGCGTCACCGCCCTCTACGAAGTAGTCTTAAACGCCCAAGCCGAGCCGCCGCTCGCCGCCCCGCTGGCCACCGTCAATCTGCGCTGGCAGGATCTGGCCAACGGTGAAGTGGTGGAAATGAACCAAGCTTTTACCTACGGCGACTTGACCCCCGCTTGGGCCG
This sequence comes from Caldilineaceae bacterium, assembly GCA_022842065.1. The sequence continues at coordinate 311,233 of JALHQH010000004.1, read as the reverse complement.
AGAGTGATCTGAACTTTCAACTGGCGGTGACTGTGGCCCAAGCCGGCGAGATCTTGCGGGCGAGTGAGTGGAGCCAGAGCAACGACCTGGGCACCGTGCTGGCCGAAGCCCAGCGCATCAATACCGCAATGGCCGATCTGGACCTGGTCAGCGCCGATGTCAGCGAACTGGTCGATCTGCTCTGGCGGGCCAATGAGCTGACTGATAGCCAGGCGAACGGGCAATAATTGACGACTGCTGACCGACGACTGACGACTGGTGACCGGTGGCTGAGCTTGTCGAAGCCACCAGCCATCAGTCGTCAGCCCAATCAATTTTGGAGGAACTGATGAATCGACATGTGACTTTTACTTATTGGCTGGTTTTGTTTGCTGCATTGTGGGTCCTGAGTGCTTGTGTGCCGGCTGCTTATCAACAGCCGGCGAGTGAAGCCCCGGCTGCGGCTGAGGCGGCAAGCGGTGATAGCGCGGTGGCTCCAGCCGCCGGTCGCGAAGCGGGATATGCCCCCATCCCCCCGACTACTGGAACGACTGCGCGTCCCGCCGCAAATAGCAATCAACGCTTTGAACCGGTGACCGCGGGCGTGACCGATGACAACGCTAACTGGTTTGATTACCTGGACTACCTGGAACGCAATTGGTACAACAATGCGATCCCGATCGAGGTCAGCGAACGTTATCTCATCCAGGTTGTTGACGACATGGGGCGACCTGTGCATGATGCCACGGTTGAAATCTATAGTGGCGAGACGCTTTTCTTCAGTGGCCGGACTGACAGCAGCGGTCGCCTGCTCTTCCATCCCCTGGCGTTGACTGATCGTTATGGCCAACAGTGGCGCCAATTTGCGCCGCAGGCCGAAGTGCGGGTCGTTGCCCGCAAAGGTTATGTGGCCCAAAGTGTCACCTTTTACCGGGGCCAAGGCGAGCAATGGACGGTGACCCTCGCCGACCCGACGCCATCGAATGCGCCCCAACTCGACCTGCTCTTTCTCGTCGATGCGACTGGCTCCATGGATGACGAGATCGACAAGCTCAAAGCGTCGATGGCGGACATTGCCGACCAGATTGGACGCTTGCCGGCGGCCCCTGCTGTGCGCTATGGGTTGGTAGCCTTCCGCGACCAAGGCGATGCTTTTGTGGTGCGGACCAATGACTTTACACCCGACCTGTGGGCATTTCAACGCAACCTCGCCGCCCTGCGGGCAGCGGGCGGCGGCGACGAGCCGGAGGCGCTCAACGAAGCGCTCCACCGTTCGCTCTATGATCTGCACTGGCGCACCGACGACACCGTGCGGTTGATCATCCTGGTTGGTGATGCCCCGCCGCACATTGATTATGGCTGGGAGAACTTCAACTATGCCACCGACCTGATCGAGGCCGTGCGCCAGGGCATCAAAATCTTCCCGGTTGGGGCCAGCAACTTGAGCCCAGATGGTGAATATGTCTTCCGCCAACTGGCACAATTTACCGGCGGCAAATTTGTCTTCCTCACCTATGCCGACCCGAGCGACCCCAGCAGTGGACCTGGCACCGAGACCGCGCACGATGTGGACAACTACTCGGTTGATACGCTTGATCGACTGGTTGTGCGGCTGGTCAGTGAAGAGCTGGCCCCGTTGGGTGGCCCGGTTGCGCTGGCCCCGCCACCAATACAACCGACGCCGACGCCGCTCCCGGTATTGCAGCCACTGCGCTGCACCCTGGATTTCGAGGCGAATTGGACCGATTGCGATCAGGATGGCTTCGTTCAGGTGGTCGAGCGGACTTATAACGCGGCGTTAATCGGGGTCACACTCGCGGCGCCGGCGGACAACGGTTATCACCGCGCCCGCTTTGAGATCACCTTTGACGGCCGCCTTGCGCCCGCCGCGCGTCACCCCGTCGTTAATATTGGTGATGCCCCCACGGGTTTCTACAGTGATGCCAGCGCCGAAGTTATGATCAACCAAGCGGCACTCTATCTCTATGGCACCGCACAGCTACCAGCCCACACTGCGCTCGACGGCAAACGCCTACTCCGCCAGATAGATGAGGTCGCCCGCAGTGGTGAAACCCTTGTGCTTGAACTTGCCAATGACCGTTTGGGCATCAACTATGCGGGTGGGATTGATGTCGTCGAGTCACCTTACCTCTTTACACTGGATCAGCCCCGCGCCAATCGGCTTTACGCTGCCTTTAATCGGACCATTCTGGATGCGAATACCACTGCCGGGGTGAGCAAAGTGGTGATTACCCTCTCTCCCGCACCATAGGTGACTGTCACTGGGCAACGTCTCTTTCTGCCCAGTAACAGTTACCTTGCTACTCCCTTTTTTGGACACATCCTTGCCAGAAATGACGATGAACTTTAGCCGTTTTTATGGTAAACTGCCTTTGCCTGTTACACATAGATCCAACGGCGGGAGTGAGCATGCTCCGGATGCTTAGCCCCAATGTCGTGTCAGGACGCGGTACTCCACTGGCCGTCGTTCTGGCACGACCGCCGATCTGCAGCGAGGGAGAAATGCGAATGACAAAATGGGAGTACTGTTCAGTCGTTTCTGGGATGGATGTAACTTTAACCTATTTTGGGCAGGGTGGTGCAAAAAAGATGGAATATAATGCCAGGTATATTGTTGCCAATCTCGGGCGGGAAGGCTGGGAGCTCGTCTCGGTTGTCTATGACGAGTCAAAGTGGGAGTACTTTTTCAAGCGCCCACTTTAAGATCGTGCTTTGGTTAACTGGCACCATTGCTTAACCAGGGCGACACACACGGTGCGCGCAGAAACGCACTCCGCTAGCGCTTTACCGTTTGTGTATGCATCGCAGATCCAGTACAATAATCCGTGGGAGGGGATGTGGCCCGGTGGCTGCCTCAGTCTTCAAAATTGATGGGCGGCGGCGCAGAGCCGGCGTTGGTGGGTTCGACTCCCACGCCTTCCCGCTACCAGTGCTGCGCTGCGATTATACGAAGAAAAATCGACTTAGGCCACACGATAATTTGCCGTTTGCGCGGCAGCGCTTCTGGCCACATAAGGTGCAAGTTCATAGGGTTGCGCCAAGGTTGTCAGCGGAATCCCCGTTACGGCAGCAAGTTGCCGGATCATCTCCAAGGTAAGCCGTCGCCGCCGATTCATAATTTCGTGCACCCGCCCAATTGAACCGATGTAAGGCATGAGATCTTTGCGCGTTAAGCCTTTGCGGTCAAGGTAATGTTCCAATGCACCAATCGGATCAGGGGGGCCAATCGGGTGCTGTTTGGTTTCGTAAACTTCTACGAGTGTTGCCAATATATCGAGCGTATCCTCTTCCGGTGTGCCTGGTTCTGCACAATCCATGAGTAGCTCGATTTGCCGCAGTGCGCTTTCATAGTCAGCCTTGGTACGAATCGGTTGAATATTCATTGCTTAAACCTTCCCTACATCTAACTTGTCATATTCCTCGTGGGTCCCGATGAAACGGATGTACCCAATTTTTGTGTTGTAATGAAATTTAACGACAAGGCGGTAATCGTTGCCTTTAATATTGAAGATAACCCGATTGTCGGCGACAATCGATGCATTGGCGTAGTCTGCTTTGATGTCAACTGGCTTTTCCCATTGCGCTAACTTGGCCACGTCAAGCCAGGCTTTGAGTGGCGTTTCGGCGTCAAGATGATTTTCCCAGAAATCGCTTAACGTTTTTGGCTTGATGATTCGCATAAATTTGGCATATGTGCCTGTTAACCCATTTTGGGTTTACAGGTAGTGTACGACGGCAGCGCCAGAATGTCAAGCCACCAATTTTGGATTTCGAAATGATGCATTTCAACGCCGAGGCCCACGCGCTGAAACGCGGTGATTGTATTTCTACCCACCAGCGCGCCGTGGTGTCCATCAGTCAACGGCGAATGAAAAGACTACCATGAAACTCATCACCTGGAACTGTCAAGGGGCATTTCGCAAGAAGATTGTCCACCTCACCGATTTGCAGCCGACCCTGGTCGCGATCCAAGAATGTGAATGCCCATCCAAGCTACGCTTTACCCATGTCGGCCCGCGGCCGGACGATTTTCTCTGGCAAGGGACGAATCTTGACAAAGGGGTGGGTCTCTTTGCCTATGGCAACCTGCGGTTAACGCTTGATGAGCGCTATGACCCCACGATCCACCACTGTATCCCCATCCGCGTCAGTGGCGACCTCGATTTGCACCTCCTGGCGGTCTGGGCGATGGGGCACAAGCAGAAGGCGCGCAGTTATGTGGGGCAGGTCTACCATGCGGTTCATTATTACGCGGATTTTCTACGCGAGCGTGAGGCAGTGGTGCTAGGTGATTTTAACAGTAACGCGATCTGGGATCGCGAGCGCAAGGTCAGCAACCACACGGCGCTGGTAGGGGCACTGGCCGCGGCCAACTTGGTTAGTGCCTACCACACCTATTTTGACGAAGCGCCTGGTCACGAGCGCCAGGCCACCTACTTTCACCAGCGCAGCCCACACAATGGTTATCATCTCGACTACTGCTTTGTCCCCAAAAGCTGGCTGCCGCGCCTGCAAACTGTCACTGTCGGGGCCAGCGACCCTTGGTGTGATCACAGCGATCACGCGCCGTTAAGCGCTGAATTTGCGCTATAAAGCGAGCAAACCTAAAGTGAAGCTAGTTATCGTTTGACCAACCTGATTGAGCGCATTAGTACAGCGTCAGCTAAGTTTTGATGGTTTATCATTCGGATTAGTCACGGAGTGATGGCAGATGGTAGCCGAGGGTTTTAACCCTCGGATCCAGGCAGCATGGCATTGGCTACCAGCCTTAAAAGGCTGGCCTACCATCTGCCGCCACTCCGTGGCTAAATTTGCATAACTTGGCTGACATTGTACTAGCTGTGTAACATGAGTAACCCAACTACTGGCTAACCAACGGCAAAAAAAGTTGTTCATTTAATGTGCGTTGTGGTGTGCCAACCGGGGTTGCCGTGGCCGGTGCGGTGGCCGGTGATGTGAGCGTTAAGGTTGGCGTCACACTGGGCGTGATGGTGGTGATGACCACGGTTGGCGAGCTGCTTGGGCTGACGGTTGATGTGGCGCTCAGCGGCGTCATGGTTGGGGTTACCGTTGCCGGCACTGGCGCGGTGGGGGTGATCGTTGGGCAGACTGCCACCCCTTGATTTTCATAGAGGATCACCCGGCCATGGGTCCACCCAATCGAAATCACATCCAAATCCCCGTCACCTTCCACATCCAGCAGTTGCATGCCGTCGTGATGCTCTTCGCCGGTATAAATCTCATGGCGCTGCCAGATCAACCCCGCGCCATCCACATTCTCTAAGACCGAAGCTTGTAAAAACGGGAATAGGGTCGGATCTTGATTCTGGCCCAAGTGTTGCGCGGTCACCATGTCCAGATCGCCATCACCATCTAGATCCCCCACATCGAGACTTTGGGCGGTACCTACAGTAGGCGTCGTCAGGTTTGCCGCCAAATGTTGGATCCAAGGTTCAGTTGGCCCGTTGACCTGTTCGTACCAGGCGACCTTGGCTTCCGGATCATGGCCATAGCCCAGGAAGGCATCCAAATCGCCATCGCCATCCATGTCAAGCAACTTGTGGCGGTCCGGATCGCCCATGGTATGTTCATAGATCACGATGGGCGTCCACGCTGCTGCGGGCCATTCGTTGCGCAACCATGCGGTGCCGGTAAAGAGATCTGGATCACCATCATTGTCCATGTCCACTGCACTGAGCGCTTCGCCTTGGGTAAAGGTGGAGATCTGTCGGCGGCTCCAGTTGTCGTTGGCCGGATCGGCCGGGACGGTGAGCATCTGCATCCCCCCAAAATAATCGTCCCAGGAAATCGCAACCTCAAGCGGGCCATCGGGTTTGAAACGAGTTACGGCGACGCCTTGAATCGGCGCGTGGGCCGGTGGTTTTAATTTGCTGTCAATGTTGGCAAAGACAGTAAAATTGCCACTGCCATCATTGCGCGCCCACACAAACGGCAGTGTATTCAGCGCGCCCCCGGTGCCGAGCAGATCGAGATCGCCATCGCCATCAAAATCATGGACAGCCAGCACATCGGCAAAGGCCGCACCTACGGCGTGGCGTACCCACGGCCCACTGATAATTTGGACATTGCGATACCAATAGCCGCCTGTCACCACATCCTGAATGCCATCGTTGTCCAGATCGGCAAAATACAAGAAGGCCGCACGGCCTGGGCGGTCGGCGTCAATCAAGTGCCGTGTCCACTGGTCAACGGGTCTGATGCATGCGTCGGTTGTGGCTTGCGCATTGGGAGAATTAACTGGTTGAGGTATAGTATGGGCAGCAATACGCTGGGCCAGCCAGCGCGCTTCCAGCGCCAGACTCAATAGCGTAATGCAGCAGCAGCTGGCCACAATTTGGAAAATTTTTTGCTGAGGTAGCTTCATCCTTCGTCCTTAAAGTTCTGGCCGTGCCCAAATGATTTCGGCTCAAATGATTTAGTTCGTACAGTGCCAATCTGAACAAAATCGTTGCGCTGTCCAAGGCCCTATTCTGCCCCGGCTGCGGGCAACGTGCGCCAAAACAGGGCGCGGCATGGTTATCACGTGCGGTGAACGATAGCATAACAGGTTTTTGTCATTGCACGTGCAAATCGAGATAGATAGAGAATGTACAATAAAGGTATAGAGAATAACAAGGCGACTCCCCGTTGCTGCCGGATTTTGAGCAACAGGCCGCGGGCGCTTTCAAGCTACCGAACAATGCCTGATTCCAACGAATTTCTCACCTTCGGGTACAATAATCCACATGAATCTCCTAACAATCGAGAACTTGACCAAACAATATAGTGAACGCCTGCTCTTGGAAAGCGCCAATTTACTGATTAACTTCGGTGATCGTATTGGCCTGATCGGGGTAAATGGCAGTGGTAAAAGTACCCTGCTGCGGCTCATTGCCGGCGAAGAAACGCCTGACAGTGGTAGCATCAATACCTGGGGTCACGTCCGCATTGAATATCTGGCCCAGGAACCACCGCTCGACGACGCCCGGACGGTGCTGGAAACGATCTTTTATAGCGATTCGCCCCAGATGCAGTTGTTGCGTGACTATGAGGAAGTCAGCGATGCGCTGCAACACGAACCCGCGCAGGAAAGCTTGCAGGCGCGGCTGTTAACCCTTAGCGCGCAGATGGATCACAGCAACGGTTGGGCGGCCGAAGCCAATGCCAAAACCATCTTGACCCAATTAGGCATTACCAACTTTAGCAGTAAAGTGGCGACCCTCAGTGGTGGTCAACGCAAGCGGGTGGCACTGGCGCGGGCCCTCATCGACCGTGCCGATCTGCTGATCCTCGACGAACCGACCAACCATATTGATGCCGAAACCGTCGCCTGGCTAGAGGATTATCTGGCCACAACGCCGGGTGCGCTGTTGATGGTAACCCATGATCGCTATTTTCTTGATCGCGTGGTCAATCGCATCGTCGAGTTGGACCGCCGGCAGTTAATGGCTTACAACGGTAACTATACCAAATATTTGGAAGATCGGGAACAGCGCCATCTGCAAATGGCCGTGGCCGAACAAAAACGCCAAAATCTGATCCGCCGCGAGTTGGAATGGTTGCGCCGCGGGGCAATGGCCCGTTCTACCAAACAAAAAGCGCGCAAGCAGCGCGCCGAAGAGCTGATCAAACTGCGCTATGACAGTGGCGAAGATCGAGTGGCGATCACGATGGCCGGTCGGCGTTTGGGCAGCCAGGTGCTAACCGCCAAGGGCTTGACTAAAGCCTATGACGGTAAAACGATCCTTGATGGGGTGGACCTGTTGCTGGAGCCAGGTGACCGGATTGGGCTGCTTGGTCCCAACGGTGCCGGCAAGAGCACTTTGCTCGATCTGCTGGCGGATAAACAACCACCGGACAAGGGCACGATTCGCTGGGGTGATACGGTCCAACTGGCCTACTATGACCAACACGCGGCTGATCTGGATGAGAGCATGCGCCTGATCGAATTTGTCGAGAACGAAGCGCCGTTGATCCGCACCAAAGATGGCGACAAAGTCGAAGCGGCCCACATGTTGGAGTGGTTTCTCTTTCCGCGCAACATGCAATATGGGCGCATCGGCAGCCTGAGCGGCGGTGAGCGGCGGCGGCTCTATCTGCTGCGTACCCTCATCCACCAGCCGAATGTGCTGATCCTGGATGAGCCGACCAACGATCTCGACATCCAAACCCTGGGCGTCCTGGAAGAGTTTCTTGATTACTTCCAGGGCTGTCTGATTGTGGTGAGCCATGACCGCTCCTTTCTCGACCGCACCGTCGATTTTTTGATCGCCGTGGAAGGGGGCAAACTCGGCCCCCGCTACCCGACCCCCTATGGTACTTTTGTGCGGTTGCGCCAGGAAGAAGCACAGCCAGCCGCGGCCAAGCCCAAGGTTGCCGCCGCGGCACAGAGCAAGACACCCTCAACCAGCGCCCGCAAACTGAGTTGGAAAGAGCAACGCGAGTTGGACGAGCTGGAGACCCAGATCGCAGCCCTGGAAACAGAAAAAGCCGAGCTGGTCACTACCTTGCAAGCCCTGGGGGATGATTACCAAAAGATGCAGCGCATCAGCGCGACCATCGAAACCATCGACGGCCAACTGGAAACCATCTTGGTGCGCTGGTACGAATTGGCAGAGCTAGCGGCGTAGTGGGCGGGTAAATCGGTAAATCAGTAAATCAGTACATCGGTAAATCAGTAAACATGCCAGGACAACCGATCTACCGATCTACCGATCTACCGATCTACCGATCTACCGATCTACCGATCTACCGATCTACCGATCTACCGATCTACCCTTAAGGAAACCCATGCAACTTGGCTTGATGATCGGCTATTCCGGCGCGAAAGTCGCCTTACCGATTGAGGTGGTGCAGGAGGCGGACCGCCTGGGCTATTACGCGGTGTGGACAGCCGAAGCCTATGGCTCGGATGCGGTGACGCCTTTGGCCTGGCTAGGCGCATTGACAAAACAGATCCATCTTGGCACGGCGATCATGCAGATGCCGGCCCGCACCCCGGCAATGACGGCGATGACAGCGATGACCCTTGACCAGCTCTCTGGTGGCCGCATGTTGCTTGGGGTGGGCTTATCTGGGCCGCAAGTGGTGGAAGGGTGGCACGGTCAACCCTATGGCCGGCCGTTGGGCCGCACGCGTGAATATATCGACATTATGCGCACGATTCTGGCCCGGCAGGAAGCATTGGTCTACAACGGCACGCACTACCAGATTCCTTACCAGGGCGCTGATGCCACGGGGCTAGGCAAACCGCTTAAGAGTATTCTGCACGGTCGCCCTGCCATGCCCATCTATCTTGCCGCCATCGGCCCGCAGAATGTGGCGCTGGCCGCCGAAATTGCCGACGGTTGGTTGCCAATCTTCTTTGCGCCGGCCCATTATCATGCCGTTTTCGCACCCAGTCTTGACGCTGGCTTTGCAAAAGCGGCGGGGGGTACAGGTATGACCAACTTTGCGATTGCGCCCACCGTGCCGGTCGCGCTTGGCCCTGACTTAACGGCCTGCCGCAACGCTATTAAGCCGCACCTGGCCCTTTACATTGGGGGCATGGGGGCCAAGGGAAAGAACTTTTATGCTGATCTGATCAGCCGCTATGGATATGCTGATGCGGCCGAACAGATCCAACTGCTCTATCTACAAGGGAAAAAATTGGAGGCTGCCATGGCGGTGCCCGACGCGCTGGTCGATGATGTGGCCCTCTGTGGTCCCAAGGAACGGATCGCCGAACAGCTCGCCCTTTGGCGCACCGTCCCGCTCACGACCCTTAACCTGATGACAACCGACCTGACAACCGTCCGCACCCTAGCCGAGCTTGTATTGTAATGACGCAATTGTTACCCCTATCGCCGCCCGTCGCAGTCGCCGAGCAGATCTTTCAAGTTCGCCTGCCACTGCCCTTTGCCCTCAATCATGTTAACTGTTATCTACTGCGCGATGACGATGGCTGGACCATGCTCGACACGGGCTTGCACTGGCCGCCCGCGTTAGCCGCCTGGGAACAGGCGTTCACTGCCCTGGCCATCAGACCGGATCAGATCCAACGCATTGTCCTCACCCATATGCATCCTGATCATTTTGGCCTGGCCGGCTACTTTCATGGGTTGACCCAGGCCCCCGTGCTGCTCTCAGCGCTTGATGCGGCGGCTGCGCAACGGGTCTGGGTCGAAAATGGCTGGGAAGCCGCCAAGACCCGCGCCTTTTGGCGCCGGGCCGGGATCGATGATGATCTCTTGCGACAGATCGATCGCCAGATCCAGGCCTTACGCCACCAAACCATGCCCCACCCGCCCCAGCTCGAATTAATGACCCCGGATATGCCCTTGCAGATGGCTGGGCGGCAGTGGCGTACCATCGATGCGCCTGGACACAGCGATGGCCAGTTGATCTTCTATGCCGCCGCCGAACAGCTCATGCTCTGTGGCGATCAGATCCTGGGCCGGATTACGCCGAACATTGGGCGCTGGCCCGCGGCCGAAGCGCAACCCCTGCAGCGCTATCTGCACTCGCTGGCGACATTGCAGCCATTGCCGGTCCAGCTGGCCCTACCAGGGCACGGCGCGCCGCTGACGGCCTGGGCGGAACGGATTGAACAGCTACAGACCCATCATCAGACCCGTTTGGCTGCGATGCGTGCGGCAACCAGCCCAGGCTCAACTGCCCTAACCGTAGCGCGCCAGATCTTTAATTTTGCCAAATTTAGTGAACACGAAGTGCGTTTTGCTGTGGCCGAAACAGTGGCACACTTGGAATATCTACTTGATCTGGGTGAATTACAGGTAGAGGAGCGAGCGGGCGTTAATTGGTATAAGGCGACTGGCACCGCGTCCGCGACAACCGCCAAAGGCCGCACTTATTGATGAGCTAATGGCGCTTGGCAAAATAGTCGTCAGTTGTCAGTGTTCAGTCGTCCCTGATCTAAACAGGCTTCCGGCCATCTAACCACATAGTGTAAAAGCTGAGGCCACAGTAGTAAACAACAAAGAGCAAGGACGCCCAGAGCAAAAGTGGCTCGCGCAGCGGGTAGCGGATTACAATAAAAACATTGATTATCCCCCAGATCATAGCCAGGGTCATCGTCAGTTGCTTATGCATCGCTGTACGCGTTGGGTAGACATATTTAATTGGCACGAAGACCAGCGCGCTCAAGATCAACAGCACAATAAAGTTAACCCAAGGGGTGCCGCCCATGATGAACAGATAGTAGACCATAATGTTCCAGTAGGAAGGAAACCCTTTAAAGTAGTGATCCTCGGTCTTGGCATCATCTTGGCAGAACTGGTAGGAAGAGGCGAGCAGAATTAAGACGGCCCCAACTAGGGCATAGCGTTGGGGTAAGAGATTGGAGGCATAGAGAAAATAGGCGGGTACAAAGACATAATTGAGAAAGTCGATCATGTTGTCAAGCAGCGCACCATCAAAATGGGGCAACATACTCTTCACATGGACACGCCGTGCCCAAATGCCATCAAAGGAATCGACAAAGACTGCCAGCCCCATCCAGGCAAAAGCAATGGTCCATTGCTCACTGGAGATGGCCAGGATCGACAACAGACCCCAGATCGCCCCGGTTGCTGTAAAAAGGTGCGCACTCCACGCCATCGCCTGCCGTCGCTTGGACGATGTCCATTCTGCTTGAAATGAATCAGTATACATCTCTTCCCTACGCTCCATGAACCAGTACCGCCACCTTTTGTCTGCCACACCCTAAGCGCACACCAGCATCAAAAAGTGTACGGTTTACACGCTACATGCCATTGAATTTGGCCTATTATAGCATGTATCCCGCACTTGTCAGATATCGTAAGGGTAGCTGTAACGATTAGGCTACGTCACACTGGTGTCGCAGCTTTGACGACGTGGTAAAACAGGATAGTGTCATCAGCTTTGCTCAGCACCTGTTATCAGTGCTATACTGAGGCTGATCAGTGCTAGCATGCTGCGTGAAACGTGAAACGTGAAACGTGATTCGTGATGCGTGAGCTCACCAGCTACGAATCACGCAACACGAATCACGCAACACGAATCACGCAACACGAATCACGCAACACGAATCACGCAACACGATGGGTATAATTAATTCTGCGGAATAACCTAAGCAGGGATTTTAACTTATTTTGGGCAACGGTGTGTGAATAGGACAGCATGACCTCTAATTTGACGCAAGTGGATGAAGAACATAATCTGGCGGCCACCGAGCCAACGCCACAACTGCCGCCGGCCGCCGCCGCCCGGCGCGCCCAGAAGCGCACGGCGATTGGCCTTGCCCCCAACCGCCCCACGGCCCCGGCCACGTTGCAGCGCCCCCCGCGCCGGGGCTTTTCGGCTGGGCAACAGTGGCTACTGATCCTGTTGATCGGCGCACTGCTGCTCACAACGATGTTGATGGTACTCGCCAAATTTGTCGATTCGCCCACGGCGTGGCCGGAAGTCGCTGCGCACTGGCGGGCCTGGCTGAATGGCCAACCCCTTCCCACTCAATTGGGAACTTACCGTCCCGGCGAAGCTTATCAACTGCGCGTCGGTGACGATTTCGATCAGCCCACTGGGCTGGTTGCTGTTGCTCAAATGGACGGTGCCTGGGTAACGAACGTTATACCGGCGGCCGGGCGCTATCAGATGAAAATTTGGCCCGGTCACCTGACGTGGAGTACGATTGCCATTGACGGCACCGCCCCCTATCGCGTGGATGCCAGTGTTACGATTGTCGATCTGATGCCCGACGGCTATAGTGGTTTTATTGCCCGTTATCAGGATCCGCAGAATTTCTATCTACTCATGGTCGATGGGCTGGGTCGCTATCAGATCCAGCGTTGGCAGGCCGGCACCTTGCAAACCTTGCAGCCGTGGCTCGTTGATCCGACCATCAACCCTGCTGGTTTTGAAAATGTGCTCAGTGTAGAGGAGACGGGTGAACAATTACACCTGCTGGCCAATGGCGTGTTGCTCTATACCGTGACGGAACCGCAACTGCCCCTCGGCGGCGTCGGTCTGTTAGGTGGTGCCGCCGACCGGACAATGGCGGAGATCAATGTCGACTGGTTACGCGTTTACGATTTTGTGCAGTAGGGAGATCTGACCGATGAACGACAAGCAGGCATCACTGGGGTTGCGCCGCTTTTTTGCCATGTTGAACGCCGGTGACGATGAAGCCATCGAAGGGGCCGTTTTACAGCTAACACCGCAGGATGAAGGAGCGTTGCTGGCCCGGCTGGATGATGCCGATCGCGAAACGCGCTGGTGGTTGTTGCGCGCATTGGCCCATTGTGGTAGTGAACAAGCCTTGCCGCAGGTAGCCGCCGCCATGCAGACCGATGAAGTCGCGCTGCGCACAGTGGCGATGATGACCTTAGGCGAATTAGCCAGGCGCTTACCACAGCAGGGCACCCCCTACTTTACGCAAGTAGCCACCCGGCTTGGTGATGAAGATGGCATGGTGCGCCAAGTCGCGGCGGATGTTCTGGCCCAATGTAGCAACGCCGCGATTGACGCGCTCGTCCACGTCTTACGTTTTAGTGAAGATCAAGGGGCGCGGACGCGCGCCGCCTCTGCCCTGAGCAAAATTCGTACCCCGGAAGCGGTCGGCCCGCTCTATCATTGCCTCAACGATCAAAATTACCTGGTCCACACCTACGCCTATGAAGCCCTTGATGCCATGGGGCTGCTCGAAAACCGCCTGATTGGCTTTTCGTGAAAGGTGATTGGGGTAGAGGTATGGGATCGAGACAAAGAGCGATGTGCGTCGACACTTGGCCAATGTAATGGGCAGGTGTTCGAGCAGCGAAAATTTGGAATTGACAGACATGGTTGGTAGTAGTATGATGGTAGTATGAAAATCAAAACTTCAGTCACTATTTCCCAAGAGTTGCTCACAGTCATGGATGAATTCCTTGACGCGGATAAAAATCGCTCGCTCTTCCTCGAAAAAGCCGCGTGGAGCTATATTGAGAAACTGCGTCGTGCACAGCGTAATGCGCGTGATCTTGACATCATTAACCAACGGGCAGATTATCTCAATACTGAAATTCTTGACGCCCTCTCCTATCAAGTTGCCGAATGAAACGCGGTGAGATCTATCGGGTGGCCAAGCCACCAGGCAATGATCCCAAACAATATCGTTATTTTGTCGTGGTCAGTCGCGACGCGTTAATTACCTCCAAATTTTCGACCGTGATCTGTGCGCCGATCTATACGATGCATGATGGCTTGTCCACCCAAGTCTCGGTTGGCATTAGGGAAGGCTTAAAGCACGACAGCAGTATTCACTGTGATGCGTTGATGAGTTTACCCAAATCGCTCCTCTCCCATTATGTCGGGCATTTGTCCGCCGCAAAACTTTACGCGCTAAAAGCAGCCTTGGTCGCCGCTTTGTCGTTAGCGGATGACGAAGAGTGGCCCGAAGAGTAGTTCTTTCACCGTCCCCATCTACAAAAGGAAACCGATAAAGTATCAGATCAGTAGAGACGCCATGTGGTTTGTGTCGGGTTGATTTTGACTATCACTAAACAAGGTGCAAATGATGATTCGTGTTCCGAAATACCGACCGCCGACCCATCCAGGCGCAATGTTGCAAGAAGAATTTTTGATGCCGATGGCGCTATCACAACGCGAATTAGCCACGGCGATTCATGTTCCGTATCAGCGGATTAACGAAATTATCAATGGTAAACGTGGCATTACGCCGAGTACAGCGTTACGCTTGGGTAGATTTTTCGGGATGACGGCTGCTTTTTGGATGAATTTGCAGTTGCGCTGGGACTTGTATTATGCCCAGCAGGCCGAGCAACAGGAATTAGAACAGATTCAACCACGACAGTCATTGCAATCAGAAATGGCAGAGATTGCTTGAATCTGGGATTAGATTACGTTTGGTTTGCTCGCAACGCCGCGTCGAAAAACGGTCGTGTCCCGCCCGAACAAACCTATAATCAGTAGACCGCAATGCTCGACGGCTGAGCACGCGTCGGGAGTACCCTCCCGTGGCCTTGTCGAAGCCAGAGAGCATTGCGGTCTACTGATAATCTACTGCATGCAGCCAACCAAAAGATCCTTGAAACCGTCCAATTTGTTTGATCGAGCGGGAAAAGGATCGCTGCTTGTTTTCTTGCCTTTCCTCGGCATTCCTGCCGCCAATTTCCAATCCACCAAATTTGAAAATTCCTACTTGACAACCGCCCCGCCGCGTGATAAACTCCCCACTGTTCACAGAAAATGCAAACTATTTTGTCAGTTTTCCATGCTATTTTCGCAAGATTGTCGGAGGTCGCTTTCATGTTGTCTGAAAAGATGATATTCACGAAACAACAAATGAAACCAACCAATCGCTGGATCCTCACCTTATTGGATCGCGCCTGCTGACAGTCATGCCCTAACGAACTCGTCTTACCACGACACGTTACTTGACGGCCACGGGTGCATCTGTACCCGTGGCCGTTTTTTTGTTAAAACGGTTTACCTTCCATTGTGCTGCCCGCCGCCTCTTGCGCGGCGAGGCAGCACGGATGGCAACGGCCACGGAGAAGATCCCTGGCCGTTTTTTTATGCCATTTTTTAATGGAGACAAACCATGAAACTCCCGCTGCGTCAATATTATCGCCTGCTGGCCCACTATCTACGCCCACAACAGGGCCGTGTGTTGTGGATGGCCTTTTTCCTGCTCGTCAGTATTGGCTTACGCCTGCTCAACCCACAGATTATGCGCTATTTTATCGATGCCGCGCTCGGCAATGGCGCGCTCGATCAGCTGCTGGGGGCGGCGGCGCTCTTTCTGCTCGTTGCCATCGTTAGCCAGGCATTGGCCGTGGTCGCCACTTATTTCAGCGAACAGGTGGCGTGGACCGCGACCAACGAACTGCGCTTTGACCTGGTCGCCCATACGCTTAACCTGGATCTCTCCTTTCATAAACAGCACACCCCCGGCGCACTGATCGAACGCATCGACGGCGATGTGGACAAACTTTCCAACTTCTTCTCCCGTTTTACCATCAACATTCTCGGCAGCATGCTCCTGATGATCGGCGTCCTCGCCCTGCTCTATCGCGAAGATTGGCGCATTGGGCTGGCGTTGACCATCTTTGCGATTGGCGGCTTGTTGCTGCTCGTGCGCATCCGTGAATTTGCCACGCCCTTCTGGGAAAAAGAGCGGCAGATCAACGCTGAATTCTACGGCTTCCTGGGCGAACACTTGGGGGCCACCGAGGATTTGCGCGCCAATGGGGCAACCCCGTATGTCATGCAGCGCTTCTATGCCATGTTGCGCCACTGGCTGCCGATCCGCACCAAAGCCAACTTGGCCGGCTATTCCATGTGGATCACCAATGCCGGTGTCTTTGCCGTGGGTACGATGATCGCCTTTGGCTTGGGGGCCTATCTCTGGCAAATAGGCGCGATTACGTTGGGCACCGTCTTTCTCATCTACAACTATACCGAGTTGCTGCGCGACCCGATTGCGCAACTGCGTCAGCAACTGACCGAGTTGCAACAGGCCGAAGCAGGCATCAAACGCATCGAAGCGCTGTTGGCCACCCAATCCCGTTTACCGGAAGGCACAACCGGCCATTTGCCCGCTGGCCCACTGGGGGTAGACTTAACGGATGTTACCTTCAGCTATGGGGATGAGCCAGCAGAACGCGTCTTACAGGAGATCTCGCTGCAACTGCAACCAGGGCGCGTCTTGGGGGTGTTGGGCCGGACCGGCAGTGGCAAGAGCACCTTGGCGCGCCTGCTCCTCCGTCTATATGACCCCACTGGCGGTACACTCTGCGTTGGTGATGTCAACCCAGCCAGTGTGCCGTTGCAAAGCTATCGCCGCCGCGTCGGCATGGTGACTCAAGATGTCCAGCTTTTCCAGGCCAGCGTGCGCGACAATCTCACTTTCTTTGATGACACGATTGACGATGCGCAGATTCATGCCGTGCTTGCCGACTTAGGGTTGGACAAGTGGTTGCAAACACTAGCCCAGGGGCTAGATACTGAGCTAGCCGCAGGCGGTGGCGGCTTGTCTGCCGGACAGGCCCAGTTGCTTGCCTTTGCGCGCATCTTCCTGACTGACCCTGGCCTGGTGATCCTGGATGAAGCCTCGTCCCGGCTCGATCCGGCGACCGAGCAGTTGCTCGAACGGGCGATCGACAAGCTGCTCCACAACCGCACCGCCATTCTCATCGCGCATCGCCTGGGCACGGTCCAGCGCGCCGATGAGATCTTGATCCTGGAGCAGGGCCGCGTCGTCGAACACGGCAACCGCATCGTCCTCGCCAGCAATCCCAACGCCCGCTTCTACGCCCTGTTGCGCACGGGGCTGGAAGAAGTGTTGGTGTGAGGGATGGTAAATCGGTAAATCGGTAAATCGGTAAATCAGTACATCGGTAGACTGATCTACTGATTTACCGATTTACTGATTTACCGATTTACTACAAACAAGGGACCGAACGATGACAACGACCCAACCAAAAATAACCGTTGCGCCTTTTCTCTGGCGCTTGATTCGCTATCGACCCTGGCTCTTTGTGCTGGATGTGATCGCCTGGGTGTCGATTAGTTTGTGTGAGCTGTTGCCTGGCTTGTTGGCCAAGGCCTTCTTTGACGCGCTCTCCGGCGCGGCGCCCTTTGGGCTGAATGTCTGGAGTGTGGTGGCGCTGGTGGGCGCGGCGGCGCTGCTCTATATGCTGGCGATCCTGAGTGGCGCGCTGGTTGACATTCGCCACCGCTTTACCATGAGCGCGCTGCTGCGTCATAACCTGTTGGCGACACTGCTCAAACAGCCGGGGGCGAACGCTCTACCCGGTGCCGTGGGTGAAGTGATCAACACCTTCCGCGATGATGCCGAAGACGTTGAAGATGCGATCAGTTGGACGGTGGATCAGATCTCGATCTTGGTCTTTGCCGTCACCGCGACGTTGTTGATGATCAGCATCAACGCCCGCATTGCGCTCTTTACGTTGTTGCCCTTAGCCGCCATTGTGTTGACCGCGCGTGCAGCCAGCCAGCGCATCGAGCGTTATCGCACTGCCAGCCGCACCGCCACCGAACGGGTCAGCGGCGCGCTGGGCGAAATCTTCGGCGCGACGCAGGCGATCCAGGTCGCCACGGCAGAATCCCATGTGCTCGCCCACTTTCGCCGGCTCAACAACGAGCGCCAGCGTATGATGGTACGCGACCACGTTTTCGAGCGCGTGCTCGATTCGATCTACGGCAACATCGGCGCAGTGGGCACCGGGTTGATCCTGTTGCTGGCCGCCGGGGTGATGCGCGATGAAAGTTTCAGCGTGGGCGACTTTGCCTTTTTTGTCTACAACCTGGGCATGCTCACCGACTTTATGCGTGGCTTTGGTAACTTCCTGGCCCACTATCAACAGGCCGGTGTTTCGCTGGGGCGCATGGTGGAGCTGTTGCAAGGCGCGCCCCCGGCAACGCTGGTTGATCATCAGTCGCTTTATCTTGAGCCGCAGCCGGTGGAAGCAATGGCGTCACCACCGCACGAAACTGCGGCCGAACCCTTACGTCTGCTGGCGGTGACGGGGCTGACTTATCACTATCCACGTGGCGCAACCGATCTGGTGGCAGACAATACGGTGCATGGCATCGAGAATATCAGTTTTCAAGTCGCCCAGGGCAGCTTCACCGTGATCACCGGGCGGATTGGCGCGGGCAAAACCACGCTGTTGCGAACCTTGCTCGGCTTACTGCCCAAGCAGGGCGGTGAAATTTGTTGGAACGACGAGTTGGTGGCCGACCCCGCAACCTTCTTTACCCCGCCGCAGAGCGCCTATACGCCACAGGTGCCGCAACTGATGAGTTTACCTTTGCGTGACAACTTGCGCTTAGGGTTATCGCACAGCGATGGCGAACTCGAACAGGCAATCCACCAAGCGGTCTTAGAAGACGATGTGGCTACCATGCCCGACGGCTTGGCCACCGTTGTTGGCCCCAAGGGGATGCGCCTCTCCGGTGGACAGGCCCAACGCACCGCCGCGGCGCGCATGTTTGTCCGCCAACCGCAGTTGATCGTCGTCGATGATCTGTCGAGTGCGTTGGATGTCAATACGGAGCAGTTGTTGTGGGAACGGTTATTTGCCGGCACGATGAGCGACGACCGCTGCCAACAAACTTACCTCGTCGTCTCCCACCGGCGACCGGCGTTGCGCCGAGCTGATCAGATTATCCTGCTCAAAGATGGGCGGGTGGCGGAGGTGGGAACGTTGGATGAATTGCTGGCGCGCAGCGAGGAGATGCGTCAGTTGTGGCAAAGCGAGCATAACTGACGCATCTCAGATGCTGAATTCATTCAGCACCTGAGATGCGAAACGGGTTTATGGAAATTAAGAAAATAATTTGGTAAACAACCACCACCCGGCGATGAATCGCCTGGCTAGTGAACAGCGCCCGCTGAAGCGGGCTTGTGCAGCCGAAAAGCCCGCTTCAGCGGGCGCTGTTCTTAGCCAGGCGGCTTTAGCCCCTGGCGTTCCCGGTCTACCGAAACATTTATTTAATTCCCATCAACACATTTTTGCGTATCAACTGCTAAAGCGGGAACCCGCTGGGTGCAGCGGGGATCAGATAATTTAACCTTGTCATACTGAGTTGGATATCGACCAAACTGAATGAGATAGGTTCGCCGCTGAACAATTCGTGTGCGATTCATTTCAGTTGTGCTTTAGCGCGCAGAATGCTAAGGAAATCCCCAAGGGCAACATGCGTATCAAGTTCTTGCACTTCGGTATCAGTCAATGTTTGGGTGCGCTCTTGATCAAGCAAGCGTTGTGCACGTTGTGTAATTTCACTACAACGAGGAGGAACAACAATGACATTTGAACCCATCAACCTGTCAGCCTATGCGGACCCTGTGCTTGATGAGTTGGTCAGTGGGGTGCCTAACTTGGAAGACAGCATCCTGCTCGAGCTAGCCGAAAAGGCCACTGGGACCGTGCTCGAAATCGGCTGTGGTTACGGCAGAATTACCATTCCGTTGGCAGAACGTGGGATCGAACTGGTCGGGGTCGAGCTTTGTACGCCATCGCTGGCCGCAGCGCGCCAGAAAGGAGCTGGCCTGCCGATTCAATGGGTGGCTGGCGACGCACGGACCTTTCAACTGGGCCGCACGTTTCCGCTGATCTTTGCTAGAGGTGCAGTCTTTGATTTTATGCTCACCCACCAAGAGCAAGTGGCGATGCTGGCGCGCGTTCGTGAGCATCTTACCGCTGACGGGATCTTTGTGTTTGACATCTGTACTCATCATTTCAGCGAAATGGTGAATCAAGCCGAATCCTTGTGGTTCACCTTTACCGATCAAGAGGGACGGCAGATCTGTGCCACCGGCAGTTCGCACTATGATTACGCGCGGCAGCGCTGGTTTCAACGTGGCTGGTATCGCCTGAACAGTGCCGACGGCGCGCCAATTGCCGAACCGTGGGAACTGACCTTGCGTTATACCATGCCCCAAGATCTGGAAACGTTGCTTCATTACAATGGTTTCACCGTCATCGAACGCTACACGGACTGGTTCGGCACCCTGCCGACCGCTGCTGAAGGGGCCAGCCTCTTTGTGTGTCGGCGCAGCGAATATCGATAAGGAACAAACGATGAATCATTTAGTCGAATTCTGGCAACAAGAAGAAGCCGCACCCTTCACCGGTTGGGACTTTTCCTATCTGGACGACCGTATGTTTGAAGACCAAGAACCCTGGTCCTACACCACCCGCGCACAGGAATTGATGGGACAAGTTACGTCAGTGTTGGATATGGATACCGGTGGCGGTGAACGGTTGCTGGAACTGCGCGCGGCTTGGCCGGCTAAGGTGGTGGCAACCGAAGCTTATCCGCCTAATGTCAAGCTGGCGCGGAAACGGCTGACACCATTGGGTGTCACGGTTTTGGATGTCGATGTGGATAACGAACGGGAGATGCCCTTTGCCGCGGCTGGCGAATTTGGGCTGGTGCTCAACCGTCATTCTGCGTTCAACAGCAATGAAATCGCACGCATCCTGACGCCAGGTGGCACTTTTCTGACACAACAGGTGCACGGGCTTTATGCCCATGATCTGCTGGCGGCCTTCAAGGTTTCGCCACTGTGGCCGGACGCCACGCCGGAATTCTATTTGGGGCGGTTGCGCATAGCAGGGTTGGAAATTGTCATGGCTGAAGATTGGACGGGTACACTGACTTTTACGGATGTCGGCGCAATCGTCTACTATCTGAAAGCGGTGCCGTGGTCGGTGCCCGGTTTCACCGTGGCGATCCACTTAGAGCACTTACTCGCCCTCCAGCAACGGCTGGAAACGGAAGGTCAGCTTGTCTTCGCCGCCAAGAAGTACATCATTGAGGCGCACAAACCAGGCTAAATGGTCTTCGTGCCTCTTCGTGTCTCTTCGTGGATCGGCAACTAGCCTAAAAATACGAAAGGGCCAGTCGGCAAGACCAGCCCTTCGCATCGTGTTTGCTAGTGACGGGTCTCATGGGCCACATCCCAGCGGTTTGTAATCTATTGCCCAAGCTTGCGTCACAGGAATTGTTACTGGGCACCCCTGCGGCGGCAAGCGAGCGTTAGCGAAGTGTTCCATCACCACAAGGCTCAGGGTGTTCTGGGTGTGGGTGACTTCGTTGTTGTTAGTACCATTATAGCAGGGGTGCTCGGCCAAAAGGATGACATTTCTCTACTAAAAGGCTGACATTTTCTATCAAAAAGTGACAAAATGCGAGAAATTAACCAGAAGGTAGACCAATGATGATTCGACTGAGTGAGTTGCAGACGCTGACCCTCGATGCCGTGACCGCGATTGATGTTTCGGAAAGCGGCGACCAGCGCTATGTACTGGTCGATGGTCAGTTACAGTTGGTGGCAGAGACATGGCAGCGCGCGTTTTGGGATCGTGACCAGTGGGCGCGCATGTTGACCAAGTGGACGACGAAATTCAAACCGGATCGTTATGTGGTGGCCTATGCAGGTGAACAAATGGTAGGCCTTGCGGGCCTACGCAATCAGTTAACCCCAACAATGGCGCAACTGACTTCACTCTATATTGACCGTCAGCATCGCCAACAGGGGTTTGCCGGGCAACTGGTGCAGCGGGTCTTCCAATTAGCAAGCGCCAATGGTGCCCAGGCAATCTATGTTTCGGCGAAACCGTCGATTGCCGCCGTCGGGTTTTATACGCGGCAAGGTTTCCAGGTGACCAACGAGCCCCACCCCGAGCCTTTTGCCCTGGAGCCAACGGATATTCACATGGTAAAGCCACTATGCAACAGCTGAACACAAGCCAAATTACACCCGCATTCATCTCGCTCTTTCGTTCTGATCAACCACAAGCATCCCGTTGTTTTGCCGTGCTGGTAAATGGCGCGCGGGGGAAAATTTTTGCCGATGATGCCACCAAACCGACCTGGGGTGTGGTGCAAGAAGCATACGATCATACGATCTACTTGGGCGGGACAATGGCTGCCGCAACGGTAACAAATGTAATCCAACAGCTTCAACAAACGGGCGAGCTCGTGATTGGATTATGGCTTGACGATCCGCGGTTGCGTCTGCTGCCCCCGGCAACAAAGTATGACCATCGTGTGCTGGAATTTTATGACCGCCCCATCGGTAAAGGGCTTGACGCCTTTCTCAATCACGTACCAGCCGGCTGTGAAATCCGGCGCATGGATCGCGATCTGATTATGCGCAGTGAGTGGGGCCCAGCAGATGTGCAACATGCCGGTGGTATTGAACAGTGGGAGACGAACTGCTTTGGCTACTGTCTGCTGCGTGATAACGAGATCTGCGCAGAAGCCAGCGTTGGCCCCAGTGTAAGGGGGCTGCGTGAACCCGGCGTCTTCACACAGAAAGCGCACCGCGGAAAAGGGTATGGGACGATTACAATGGCCCATCTCGTTCAAGCAATTGAGTCGTTGGGTGAACAAACCTATTGGAATTGCACGAAAGAAAATCTAGCCTCTGCCGCAATCGCGCGTAAATTGGGTTACCAAGTAGAAAAGGAATATCGGCTGCTGGGGTGGGAAGGCAAGGCAAACAGATGAAGGCAACGCGCATTCATATTATGGGTGCCGCGGCTAGCGGCAAAACAACGCTCGCGCGCCGGCTTGCTGACCAGCTTACCTGTCCCTGGGTTGAATTAGACACTGTTGCCTATGAAGGGGGCTATGCCCGTAAACGCACCCTGGCCGAACGTTTAACCAGTTTGCAAGCGATTATCGCCCTGCCGGCTTGGGTCACGGAAGGTTCCTACCTCTGGTGGGTTGATGATCTGTTGGCGGCAGCCGATGCCGTTGTCTGGCTCGATCTGCCGTGGACGGTCGCCATGCCGCGCATTGTGACCCGCCATTTCAAGTTGAGTTGGGCCGGCGAAAATCGTCACCCCGGCCTGCGCAACCTGATCGACTTTGCCTGGGGTTGCCGACTCTATTATCTGGAAAAGGAGCCGCGGGTACCCAAAGCCCGCGATGACGACTTTGCCCTCAATCGCGCCAGCGTCGTGCAATATTTGGCACCTTACATGGCGAAAGTGATTCAGTGTCGCCAACCGGCCCATGTCGATCAATTCTTAGTACAACTTAACCAAACAGGAGCATCTCATGACTGAAACAACAGAAGTAACCATCGACCGCAACGCCACCGTCACCCTGCGCGAAGTCACGAAAGAAACCCTGCGCACCATTCTACGCCTGAAGGTTGCCCCGGAGCAGGAGGGCTTTGTGGCCAACAACGCCATCTCGATCAGCGAAGCGTACTTTACGCCACAAGCCTGGTTTCGCGCGATCTACGCCGATGAGACGCCGGTCGGCTTCATGATGCTTTATGATGAGCCGGAAGGACCGGAAGGCACGGTCTATTATCTCTGGCGCTATATGATCGACGCCCGTTACCAGAAAATGGGTTTTGGCAGCCAAGCGCTGCGCTTGCTCATAGACCATGTGCGGACGCGCCCCAATGCGACCGAACTGCTATTGAGCTATGTGCCCGAGGATGGTGGTCCCAAAGCATTCTACGAAGGTCTGGGTTTTGAACATACTGGCAAAGAGCACGACGGCGAGTTAGAAATGAGCTTCCGGCTATGATCACAGAAGCGCTTACCACCGCGCGTTTGACGATTCGCCCCTTTCAAGTAGCGGATTGGCCGGACGTTGCCACCTATACCACGCGTCCCGATGTGATGGCCTACATGGGCGCGGGGGCCTATACCATGGAAGAGACCCAGGCTTTTGTCGAGCGAAATGCCGCCGGTATTGAAGTGAATGCCTATGCGCTCATTCTCAATGTCGAAAGCAAATTAATCGGCCACATGGTCTATCACCCGTGGTTTGCGCCGCGCACCTACGAGATTGGCTGGGCGCTGCATCCTGATTATCACCGTCGTGGTTATGCCAGTGAAGCGGCGTTAGCGTTGTTACGGTATGGCTTTGAAACCATGAAGTTACACCGCATCATCGCCACCTGCCAGCCAGAGAACCCAGCTAGTTATGGGGTGATGGAGAAGATCGGCCTGCGCCGCGAGGGGCATTTCCGCCAGTGTATCCACCGTGGCGGGGATACGTGGTGGGATGAATATTTCTATGCGCTGTTAGAGGAGGAGTGGCAAGCAAGGCAAGGCTGAGATGCGCTATGTTGCGACTTGATGGGGCTGCCGTTCATACCACAAATTGATGCTGCGGATGATCTGATCAAATTCGTCTTTGGTCAGTGCTTTAAAGAGATTTTGCTGGTTCACGGCTAGTGTGGCTTTGCCGGTTACATCAACCGTTGGTGCTTTGAGCCAACGATAGTAGCCGGCATCCGTATCCATGCTGAAAACAAAAAGACACAATGGAAATGGGATATCTGCTGGAATGACTGGTGGCGCAAGCTCGAGTGCAAAAGCAGCACCGCGGTGTTCAGCCCGGATCGATACTTGGGCTTTGACCTGAACACCAAACATCTTACCTGTATACTTACCGTGCTCAGTGATCGTGACCAGATAATCGATCAGTGCATCGGGTGCTTGCTTGTTGATCAGCAGATCATCGCGATGCGAGAGGTAAACAAAGGCTAACTGTTCCGCGCGTTGGTCAATATACCATAAACCTGTATTTTCCATTAGGCTATTTCCGATCTTCAGCAACAAAATGGGAAGCGAAATACAATGTCCCTAGTTGGTCCCAGAAGTTCTTGACTTCTGACCAAAGCACATTTTGATTTCGTTCATTCAATGGGTAAGCAGTGGTTAGCCCATTGATACTACCAACGTGCGTACGCTTGGCACAGATAATATAACCTTGTTCCATGATATCGTCAATCCCAATCACATAGGTTGGCGCGGGCAAGGCGTTTAACTTTTGTAGCTCTGTTGCCGTAACCTGAATGCGCAATCTACGCTGCGCATCATAGCCTAGTCTGGTTGTTTTTACTTGAACAAAGAAATAAAAGTAGGAATAATGCCTGAAATTCGAAGATCAATAACCAACGCAATTTCTTTTGACGAAGTGCTCAGCCGGCTCGCTGGGCAATCTGCTGTCGATGGCCTCATCGTCGTTGGCTCAGCCGCCCAAGGGGAGATGACACCAGCCAGCGACTATGACTTGGTGCTGGTCTTGGCAGAACTGCCGGTGCCGCTGCACACTGGCGTCACCTATATCGACGGCCGCTTTACCGATCTGATCTTCCACACCGCGGCGCAGCTTGAACAGATCCTGGCGGCAACGGCACCACTCGATTTCTGGGATTGGACCGGACGCTTGGTGGGCTGGTTGGAGACAGGACAAGTACGCTTTGACCGCCACGGTCAACTCACCGCAGCACAGGCGAAAGTCCAAAGTGGGCAGTGGCTCGCAGTAGTTGGTGACGATGCGGCACGCGGGGCCTGGCAGACAATCAATTACAATCTGGCTGTCGTGCGCCGGTTGTTAACGTCCGCCGATCCAACCTATCTTATGGCGGCGGAACTGCGGATGGCGATCTATGGGCCGCAGGATCTCTTCTGGCATTACTTTGCCGTGCGTGGGTTGCAGCCGGATAGTGAGAAGCAGCATATTCGTTATTTACAGGAGCATGACCCAGAATTTCTTGCCGATTTCAATCGCTTTCTGGCGGAATCGAATCGCGATGAGAAATTTCAGCGTTATGTCGCGTTGGCAGAACGGGTGTTGGCACCAGTTGGTCCGCTCTGGCACGCGGGTGAGACGATTCTAAATCTCAGTGGCAAAGATCTAACACCGGCGATGGAAAAACAAGCGCTCAACTTTTGGGAAGGCCTGACCAGATGAAAGGAAAAAGCTACATGCCCCAAACCAAAATCTTCACGCCCTTGTAAGTTTCTGCGCGCTGGAAAACTTTTTCCGCCCAGGGTTTGTCAGGCGTGCGGTCAAAGATGATCAGATGACCTTCGGTGGTATTGGCCTTGTCCATATAGCGCCAGGTCTGTTCTAAGCCAGCCTGGATGGTCTTCTCTAGATCACGATAGCGGATCTTGAGTTCAAGCACCACCCTTTGTACGGCATGACCGTTGGCATGAGGCCAGAAGATTAGCAGATCGGTGCGTTCTCGCCCAAGGCCATACTCCCGCTCGATGCGCCCACCCCCGTTGAGCACGCGCTGCAGAAAAGCTTGCAGCAGCAGTTGGGGACCGGCTTCCTTGTAAGAAAACCGTTCGAGCCAGTGTTCCGAGTGCTGACGAAAGAAGGTCTGAAAGGCGGCAAGCAATTTTGGCATATCGAGGCGACCATCGGCGGCGACGTACCAACTTGTTTCGTGGGTGATCGTCAGTTGGGTGGAGTAGGTTAATTCACGGGGAATCACTTCTTGATAAATTTTGTTGGCAATCGCGGCATGACCCTGGGCACGAATCAGACCCAAGTCGCGTACATATTGGAGATCGTCGGTGCGAATCAGTTCCGGGTCCGATTCACCGGCCAAGATCGGCTCGATGACGCGCCGGACGCGCTCCTCCTGCAATTTGTCGGCTAACTGATCAAGGTGGGTCTCGCGGCGCAGAATCAGTTGCTCTTTTGCCTGCTGGATCATCGCCACCGTCACTGGCTTGGTGCGGTCACGTGCAGCTTTGTTGGCAAAACAGGCTTCATAGGCAAGGGCGTTGACGAGCCAGGGCTGGCCCTGGGTTAACTCCCAAACCAGATCCATTGTGCCAGCGGCAAAGGGTTGACCGCTCTCCTGCGTATGTTGCGCATATAACTGTTCAACCTCGGCGCGGGTAAAATCATGAAGGCGCAACGAGGTCGCTTTAATGTTAAAGGCACTGCCGCCGGTGATCACCGCTTTTTCGGTGCTAGATTGAATGCGATAGTCCCGCACATCGCGCACACCGCAGAGGATGATGCTCTGCGGGAAAAATTCGGGCCGCTTATAGTAGCCGGAACGCAATTGGCGCAAGACGGCAATGAGGGTATCGCCAATGAGCGAATCAATCTCATCGATCAAGAGCACTAGCGGTTTAGGACTTTGTTCAGCCCAGCGGGTTAGCATCTCTTCGAGTGCACCGGCACCCCGCTCTTGCAATAACTGTTGCATCATCTGCTCAGGAAGTGGATCGCGCAGGAAATCACGCGCTGCGGAAGCGAGCGAACCTAAAATTACTTGCATGGCGGCATCCACATCTTCACGCATCGCTTGGGCTGCTTCAACGTTGAAGTAGAGAGCGCGATAGGTCTCTTGCGCATTCAGATAAGCTGACAACGCAAGCAGATACGAGGTCTTTCCCACCTGGCGCGGGGCATGCAGGACGAAGTATTTCTGTTGCTGGATCAACAACAACATCTCGTCCAAATCAAAACGGGACAGTGGCGGAACGGTATAATGAATATCAGGCTTAACCGGGCCGGCGGTATTAAAAAAGCGCATTACTCACTCCTTTGCTATGCTCAACTCAACCTGATTATATCACATGATCAGGTTGACAGTGGGGTGAGACCAGCCATAGATAGGTAGCATGGTATGCAAACACAGACGATCGTCGTCACCACCAAAAACAACTGGTTTCAACGGGCCGAGACCATTGCCCACAATCGCAAAAAGCGCTGGCAACATCGCCAATTTCTCGTCGAAGGGGTGCGGGCGATCAACCAATTGCGCGGCGCGTCCAAGTGGCAGGTGGAAGCGTTGCTCTACCAGCCGGGCCAACGCCTCTCGAGTTGGGCGCAGGCGGTCTTACAGGATATCGCAGCGCCCTATCACCTGGAAGTGAGCGCTGAACTCATGGCGGAGTTGAGTGATAAAGAGGAAACGTCTGAAGTATTGGCAATTGTCAACATGCCCGTAATCGACGACGTGGCGATCAAACTGACCGAGAAATCAGTGGTAGTGCTGCTCGACCGCCCCAGTAATCCGGGCAACCTGGGCAGCATTATCCGTTCGTGCGATGCCTTTGGCGTGGATCACCTAGTGCTAACCGGCCACGGAGCCGACCCCTTTGACCCGGTGACGATACGCGCCACGGCAGGGGCCTTTTTTCAGGTGCCGCTTGCGCGTTTTTCTAGCAACGAAGTGCTGGCAAGTTGGTTTGACCAAGGGCGCGCCCAGTTCCCCACGCTCCAGATCATTGGCACCAGCGCGCAGGGCGATCTACCGCTGACGGCCTGTGACTTTACCAGGCCGACGATTCTCTGCCTGGGCAATGAGACGGTGGGGCTCAGTACCTGGCTCAAGGCGCAGTGCGACACCATGACCTACATGCACATGCAAGGGGTAGCCTCATCGCTCAATCTGGCCTGTGCGACGACGGCGATCCTCTTTGAGGTTTGCCGGCAGCGGGGCAAGGTCTGAGTAATGGTTAACGCTCTAACGGTTAATTGTTAACCATTACTATCGGGCAATGGTGCTGCGGCCAATGATTGTATCGCATCTAATGAAGTTAAACACTCTCTCGCCGCTTCTAAAGTGTTGATAATCGCCTGCCATTGCGCCGGCGAGAGTAAGACACCGGCGACTTGCTCCTGTTCAATCAAAGCAACGGGGCCACGGCTCATCATGGTAAGAAGTTGCTGGCGGCGCTCACTGATGTCGTGTAGATCAGCACGTTGAAGTACTCTGTTCATGATAGTTACGCTCGTTGATAGTTTCAGTGAATGAGCTTGAATCAATCGCTATTAGCCTGTTAGACGTGAAACAACCTAAAACAGATACGCAGCTTAAGGAGAAACCGAAATGTGTTCAGCAACTGCCAATCAGCCATTCACCAAGGAATTGGGCGATGGCCTGATCCTACGCTGGTCAACCCCAGCCGATACCGAAAAGATCGCCGCGCTCACCGGCCATGTCTTTCGTGGCAAAGAGGAAGAGCCGCCCAATGTCCGCATGATGGATCAGATGCGAGTGATCATGCGTGGCGATCATCCCTTTATGACGCCGCAGGATTTTGCCGTGATCGAAGATACGAGCAAGCCCGATGGCCCCATAATTGCCTGCACTTGTCTCTGGCAACACCGTTGGAACTATGGCGGCATTAGCTTCACCGCCGGGCGGCCTGAATTTGTGGCTTCGCTGCCCGAGTATCGTAATCGCGGGTTGATTCGCCAGATCTTCAACCTGATCCACGAACGGAGCGACGGGCGCGGCGACCTGATGCAGGGCATCACCGGCATTCCCTACTTTTATCGCCAGTTCGGCTATGAGATGGTGCTTGATCTCGGTGGCAGTCACGGCGCGCCTATCGCCGCGATCCCGGCATTGAAAGAAGGGGAAAGCGAGCCATTCACGCTGCGCCCGGCAACCCTGGATGATGTCGCACAACTGACGGCCCTCCACGCCCAAAGCCAAGGGGAAAACCTGCTCTGGCAAGATGTGGATGAAGCTTACTGGCGTTATCTGATTACCTACTGGGCTGACCCGGCTGATCAGGCCAGCCGCTACGAAGATCGCCTCATGGTGCAAATCAACACCTATCCCCATATGATCATTGACCAAACGGGGAGCGTTATGGGGTATGTCGCCTTTGGTCACCACCGCTGGGGCAAGACGTTGAGCGTCTATAGCATAGGGTTAGTGGAGCAGGCCAACTTGCACATGGTCATGCCCTCGCTCTTGCGCGGACTGCGTGACTATGGGCTGCAAGCCCCAGCCTTTCGTGATGATGCCCCACCCCTGAGCGAACTGCGTTTCGGCTTGGGTCGCGACCATGGGCTCTATACCTTGATGGGGCAGCGCATTGCGCCGCTGGTGGAGCCGCCGTATGCCTGGTACATTCGCATGCCCGATGTACCCGCCTTTTTGCGCCATGTCACCCCCGTCTTGGAAGCACGGCTGGCCGCCTCGCTCTTGCGCAATTATACCGGTGAGATCAAATTTGATCTCTATAGCGGCGGTCTACAACTTGTCTTTGAAAGCGGGAAATTGGTAAAAGTTGACAACTGGCGCCCCCCCACCTATGGGGACAACGCAACCGCTGGTTCGCCGCCGCTGATCTTGCTGCAACTGATCCTGGGCTATCGCAGCCGAGCCGAATTACAGGCAATCTTCCCCGATTTCGGGGTCGAAGAGGAAGCCCACCTGTTGCTCGACACACTCTTTCCCAAACAGCCCTCGCATTTAATGCCGATGGCGTAGGCGATTAGCATCAATTCTTTTACAGAGCTGAGCCGTCCCGTAGGGACACTTGACGTTAGCGCCTCAGGTCAAGTGTCCCTACGGGACAAAAAGAAGGTATAAGGAACCCATATGAAAGGGCTGCAATCATCATGAGCAATGCTATTGCTACCGAAGCGCAATTGGCGCAACGGCACGCCGCGCGCGCCCAACAATTAGCCCAAGCCATTGCGCTCATTGAAAATGATCCATGCATTGTGGCGGCCTGGCTCTTTGGGTCAGGTTGCCGCGATGATGCCGACGCTTTTAGCGACATCGACCTCTGGACCGTTGTCGATGATGGCCAGCTTAGCGAACTGCTTGTCGCGCGTCACCACTATGTCACGGCACTGGGGCAACCACTGTTAGTGCTCGACGTGCCGGGCAATGCACCGGTGGGGGGTGGTTATCTGATGTTGCAATATCCTGGCTGCGTAGGGCCGCTGCAGGTCGATTGGTATTGGCAACCGCAGTCACAGGCGGCTATCCCCGACGATGCCAAGGTGCTCTTTGATCGCGTGGGGTTGCCCCGCGCCGTGGGCGCAAAGACAATTGATGTCTGCTATCTGTCCCGTGGCATACAACCACCAGCACCGGCAACGGTGCCAACCCCGGCCCAACAGTTGCGCTATGAGCTGACCTTCTACTGGTGCATGAGTTTGATCGCCGCCAAATATGTCGCCCGCCGCGCACCCCAGGCGGCGACCAAACTTTTATCCTACGCGGCGCAGAAGTTCGATAAGGCCCAGGCCATATTGCCGCAAAGGGAACCGATAAACTTTACCCAAAACATCCCCACCACAACGGCTCTTTCCTTCCCGGCGGCGATGTCAACCTTGCGCCAACTTCACGGAGCCGCCGCCGAATTATTACCCCCACTTGCAGCGTTGGGCGGTGCAATGCCAGCCGAACTGCTCTCGGCCATCAATCAATTTTATGATCTGGTCGAAGCCACCAGCCAACTGGAGCCACCCAGCCACTGGGTACGCTCTGGTTGAACAGACAACAAGCGAAAAGGAGATTCTATGCACATTAACCTAACCGGCAAAGTCGCTCTGATCACCGGTGTCAGCCGCCAGGAAGGGATTGGCGCGGCCATTGCCCGCCAGTTGGCCGCAGCCGGGGCCACGATCTTTACTACCTATTACCGACCCTATGATGTGGAAATCGCCTTGGCCAAGGATGAGCAGGATGCACTGCAACTGCTAACGGACTTGCAGCGCAATGGCACCAACGCCACTGGTCTGGAAGTCGATTTATCCGAGCCCACCGCCCCTGGGCAGATCTTCGATGCGACTGAACGCGCCTTCGGCCATGTCGACATTCTGGTCAACAACGCCACCCGCGATACGCCCGCCAACATCAACACGATCAGCGCGGCCACGCTGGATCAGCACTATGCGGTCAACATTCGTGGCACCTTGTTGCTCTGTCACGAGTTTGTCCGCCGTTTCCAAGGGACAGCCGGCGGGCGCATCATCAACCTGACCTCCGGCCAAGGGGTGACGCCAATGCCGGAGAGTTTGCCCTACGTGGCCAGCAAAGGGGCGATTGAAGCGCTTACCTTTAGCCTCGCGCCGGGGTTGATGTCGCAGGGAATCACGATCAACGCGGTTGACCCCGGTGCCACCGACAGCGGCTGGATGGATGACGCTTTGCGCGCCCACTTGGCGGCCCAGGCCCCGGCTGGGCGCGTCGGCTTGCCAAATGATGCGGCGCGCTTAATCTGTTTTCTGGCGTCAAGTGAGGCCGCGTGGATTACGGGGCAGATCTTGC
The DNA here is from genome assembly GCA_022842065.1 of Caldilineaceae bacterium. Next base: position 278,919 of record JALHQH010000004.1, on the reverse strand, counting down.
GTTCTAGAGGAGGTGCTTGAGATACTTGCGCTATACTTGCATAAGCGATTCTGTCACAACAGGAGCTTTGGTCGGGAATATTTCGCCCGCTAACTCTTCGCGAATCACGCGTCGCATCATCGCTTCTAAATCACTACTCAGAATAGCCTGGCGCAATGTGTCGTTAATCAAGGCTTGATAGTCCTGTTCACCGGCTTTTGCCTTGAAATATTCAAGCAATGACTTATCGAGATGCAGCACAACACGTTCTTTTTGCGACGCAGTTTTAAGTCCAATGCGGAATTTTGCTCGATCTAAATCCGCTTGGGTTATTGACGGATAGTCATCCTGTTCGTCAAAGATTGGAGAAGAAAAGGCGTTGCTCATCTTTTTCTGCCTTGCGCATGGAAATTACACGGATTTCATCTACTGTCTCGGTATGGACAACGACTACCACAATGCCGTTCAATAAGCCAAGTGTGACCCAGCGTTGCTCGCCATACTCTTCGCGATCATCTTCAAAGGTAAAGGCTGGCCCGACAAATACTTGTTCTGCCTGTGCAAAATCCAAACCGCGACGCTGAAGCGTTACCTGTCGTTTGGATTCATGCCACGTGAAGCGCATAGTCTACCTGTCCATTGATTATACCATTAGATGCGTCAGATTCAAACATGGATCAGTAAATTCGCCAACGGCGTAAAGACTTGTCGTCTCGGTACATATCGCTGTCAGCCTGTCACCAAAACGACAGCGATATGTCGGCATAACTTCGGCATAACTTCAGGCTGACGCGCTAACCTTGGCTTATAATAGTTGCAACTAATCGCCGCAAAATGCGTAGAGATTAGGGAAATGGGGTGATGTCGATGGCTGAGATTAGCCATTTGCCCCGCCAAAAGAACAAAAGTTGCTTACTTTTAAAGGAGTTAAAATAGATGCGACAGATGGATTATGTAACCAGTGGCCGTACCCGCAACCCAGGTTTCGCCGCCGTATTGAGTGCCATTTTGCCAGGGTTGGGGCAGATTTATAATGGGCGGATCCTGTGGGCGATCTTCTGGCTGGTGATTACGCCCGGCTTCTGGATCGGTACCGGTGGGTTGCTCGGCTGGGTCTGCCACATCCTCTCGGCGATGCAGGCGTATCGTTATGCGCAGCGTCATCCGTACAGCTAGGGCATGGTGAATGAATGCTGGTGTAACCATTAACGGTTACACCAGGGTTATCTAAAACAAAAAGCAGGGGCCGAACATGTTCGGCCCCTGCTTTTTGTTTTAGAATAGGTCGCATATTTTTCTCTCTCCTTGATCATCATGTCACGTGCAAAGATGACAAGGATGTAGACATTTCGCAGGGTGAATGCCATAAATAGCCAGCGGCCTACATCAGTTTTCCCAAGGGCAAAGTAATGAACATCACAACCGCCTGCCTTTACATCTGCGATTTACACGCAGCCGATCTGGGAGCAATGTGAAATAGAGGAATCACTAATTCTAGAATAGACCATTTGTTCTATTCGTGCTATAATATACGCATGTCCCTAACCACTGCCGACACCAATTTCGGCAATTTGACGGATGGCAGCTAGGACTAAAGTGCGTACACTGTCTCCTGTAAAATGAATGAGGGAAGTTCGATGCAATTTTCCCAACGCAGGCAAAGTGAGCAGATCCCCCATGCAATGGCAACGTGAACAAGTATTGGCGCTGGCCCCTGATGCCGCCGCAGCCAAAGCAGCCCAAGGCTTGATTGCACCAAATAAATGGCCGGTGCTCGGCGCGCACGAACTCGCCCTCTGGGGCGAATGTCAGGGTAGCGGTGCCAAACCGTACCAGACGGCCATCGACCTGGGCGAAGTGGCCTTTAAGTGCTCCTGCCCCAGCCGCAAATTCCCCTGTAAACATGGGTTAGCCCTCTTCCTACTCTATTTACAAGCTGCTGATCGTTTTACCCCAACCGAAAACATCCCGAGCTGGGTCCAAAGCTGGCTTGATGGCCGCGCCAAACGCAAAAGCAACAGCAGCGCGGCTGCCATCGAAACCACAGCGACCACACAATCAAACGACCATGCGCCTGCCGACAGCATCACGACCACTACCCCACCAGCCGACAACGCAACCGCCCAGCAACGCAAACGGGCCACCGCGCGTGAAGAAAAGGTAGCCGCCGGTATCGCCGAATTGCGGGTCTGGCTCCAAGACCTGGTGCGTGCCGGCTTTGCCGAGGCGCAGCGCCAACCCTACACCTTTTGGCAGCAGATGGCCGCACGGCTAATCGACGCCCAAGCGCCGGGGTTAGCGACGCAAGTGACCGCGTTTGGTAGCATTGCTGCCACCGGTGGCGATTGGGCCGAACGGTTGACCCAGGCGGTAGGGCGGCTTTATTTGTTGGTTGAGGCCTATGGGCGACTGGAAACGTTATCCCCCGCGCTGCAACAGGAGGTACGTACCCTGATCGGCTGGTACCAAAATCGCGACGAGGTGCTGGCTGGCGAAGCACTCCGTGACCAGTGGTTAGTGCTCAGTCACACTATCGAGAGCGAAGAGACGCTGTTGAGCCAGCGTGTCTGGTTGTATGGGGTGCAGACGCGTCGCTATGCACTGATTCTCAACTTTGCTCACCCCAGCAACCGGCAGAGTCTCGATAACTTCTGGCAAGCAGGCGCGGTGGTATTGGCTAATCTCTTTTACTATGCGGGGGCCACCCCCTTGCGCGCAATTGTTACTGCGATTCAGCCCGTTGAGATACCCGCCGGTGTCATCAGCGGCGTGCCAATTGCGACGGCACTCTCCGGTTATCAGCGCGCGTTGGGGCAGAATCCCTGGCTGAATCGCTATCCATTGTTGCTTGCTGATGTGGTGGTCGGTCTCGCCCCCGCCGCCAGTGCTGGGGGCGAGTGGTTTGTCTATGACGGGGCGCAGCAGATGCTTAGTCTCAGCCGCAAAAGTAAGCGCCAGTGGCAATTGCTCAGTCTCAGCGGCGGCGCGCCAGTCCAACTCTTTGGCGAATGGCTGGATGATGGGCTGCTACCGTTGGGGCTTTGGCAGGCGGGGAGGTATTGGCCGCTATGAGTGCTTGGCAACAGTTAGTCCAAACCGGGATTCTGGGGACACAGCGCCAACCGTTCCAGCCCCCCGCCATTGCCGAACTGGCGGCGATCTGGCAGGCAGCAGCAGGGTTGGATGGCGAGCAGCGCTTCTTACAGGCTGCGGCGATCCTGACCCAATATGAGGCGGCCGGGGGAGAACTTGCCCTGCCCCTTGCTTTTCCAGCGACAAACCCAGCACCAGCCGAAGTGCTGACCCCGCCACCACTTGGTGCGGTTCGTTTGCTGGAAGGTTTTTTGACCGATTTTGATGGCCGACTGGTTGGTGAATGGCTAGCCTATGGGGCGGCGCAGGGCTGTCATGTGCCCCATGCGCTGCTTCCCCAGTTGTTGGATCGGGCGAGTAAAGAGCGGGCGCTGGCCACCGCGCTTGCGCCGGTTTTGGGTGAACGCGGTAACTGGTTGCTGCGCTATAATCCAGCCTGGCAAGCCAGCGCTGCCGCCGGGTTAGATGAAGGGGTTTGGCAGACGGGCAACAATGAGGCCCGCGTGCGCTTTTTGGCAGCCTTGCGCCAGACCGATCCGCAACGGGCGCGTGACGCGCTGGCCGCCGTCTGGAGCCAAGAAGCCGCGGCAGAACGGGCGACCCTGATTGCGACCTTGCGCACGGGGTTAACCGCGGCTGACATCCCATTTTTAGAAAGCGCGCTGAGCGATCGCAGCCAAAATGTACGGATCGAAGCGGTGCGGCTATTGGCGGCATTACCAAACTCGGCGCTGCGTACACGGCTGTTGACCGAAGTGGGCAGCTACCTCAAGCTTGAACGGCGCTGGTTGCAGCGCAAGTTAAGTGTCAAGTTGCCCCCCACCTTTGCCCAGGAATGGAGCCAATGGGGGCTGCGCGAACAGTCACCGCTGGGGGTGCGTATTGGGCAGAAGGCCGGTTGGCTGGTGCAGTTGGTGGCGCTGCTGCCCCCTTCGGCGTTGGTCGAAGCATTAGGGGTCGATGCGGTTGAACTCTTCACCTTGATTCGGGAGAGCGACTATGCAGAGGCCCTCTTAACCGCGCTCTTGGAAGGGGCAGAAAACCAGCAGGATTACGCCTTTCTCCTGGCCGAGTTGCGCCATTTGGTGCGGCTGATTGAGCTGGCCCAAATGAAACAGAGTGAGTTTGTCGAGCGTTTTGCTCGCTATGCCCCGATCTTGCCCCAAGCGGAGCGGGCGGCGCTGCTCCAACAGTACTTGCAGATCACCCGCACCCATGCCTTTGGCGACTGGGCAACCTTGCAGTTGGCTGTACGCGCCTTTGCCAGGCTGAGCCCAGCCCACACCACCCAATTGCTCACCGTCCAGTTGCCAACGTTGCTCCAACGTAACACCCGCGACTATGGCATCGGGCGCATCCTGCTCGATCTCGCCTATCAGTTGGATCCGGCCGGCTACGGGCAGGCAACCGTGCTCTTTCAGCGTGGGGTGGGGGAAGAGCGCCCCGACTATGTGGACCGCTTTCTGTACATTTACGGTTTGCGCCATCAAATGCAAAAGGAATTTAGCTAATGAGTGAAATTACCCAGGCCACTGGGCCAGCACTAGAGCATATATTGCGCCAGCACGCCGAAAACCAATTCGCCGACGAGTTGACCGCGTTGATCGATGAGGACCGGCGCCACGGCCGCAAAGTGCCCCACAACTGGCGGCTTTCCCCACGCGCCGTCGTCACCTATCTGCTGGGGGGCACCTTGACCGGCGGCTTTGGCGTAGTGCCCAAGTATATTGGCGATCAGCGCCTGATGGAGATCGCCGTGGCGACGCTGACCACCGACCGCGCCCTCTTGCTTTACGGTGTGCCCGGCACTGCCAAATCGTGGGTTTCTGAACATCTGGCTGCGGCCATCTCCGGCGACTCGACCTTGCTGGTCCAAGGAACGGCGGGCACCAGTGAAGAGTCAATGCGCTATGGCTGGAACTATGCGCGGCTACTCGCCGAGGGGCCGTCCGCCCGTGCGCTGGTCGCTAGCCCGATTATGCGCGCGATGGCCGAGGGGCGGATCGCCCGGGTGGAAGAGTTGACCCGCATTCCGGCCGATGTGCAGGACACCCTGATCACCGTGCTTTCGGAACAGAGCCTGCCGATTCCTGAGTTGGGCACCGAGGTGCAGGCACAGCGTGGTTTTAATGTGATCGCCACGGCCAATAACCGCGACCGTGGTGTCAACGAGATGTCGAGCGCACTCAAACGGCGTTTCAACACGGTGATTCTGCCCTTGCCGTCCACCCTCGACGAAGAGATCGTGATTGTTGAAAAACGGGTGCGTGAGTTAGGGCGGGCGCTGGCCTTGCCGGTCGAGCAACGGGCGTTGACCGAAATTCGCCGCGTCGTCACCATCTTCCGCGAGTTGCGCGGCGGGGCGACCCTGGATGGCAAAGAGAAGGTCAAAAGCCCCAGCGGCACCCTTAGCACCGCCGAGGCAATTTCCGTGATGAACAGCGGCGTGAGCCTGGCCGCGCATTTTGGTGATGGCGCGCTCCATGCGCGTGATGTCGCCGCCAGCCTGATTGGGGCGGTGGTCAAAGATCCGGTGCAAGATGCGCTGATCTGGAAAGAATATCTGGAGACGGTGGTGAAGGAGCGGGACGGCTGGGGTGATCTCTATCGCGCGTGCCGGGAACTGAGCTAGTGCACTGTCAAGTAAGTTTTGCGGAATTAGCCACGGAGTGGCGGCAGACGGTAGCCCAGCCTTTTAAGGCTGGGGTCCAGCGGATCCCCTGACCCGCAGGTTGAAACCTGCGGCTACCGTCTGCCGTCACTCCGTGACTCGATCCGCGCGGCGGGCCAACCTGTTAAACTAGCAAAACTTAGCTGACAGACCAGTAGTTGTGCCCAGCATCGATTGATGAGACGCAAGAAATTGAACCGGTAATCAAGCGTTTGCCGAACTATTTTGGTGTGGAAGCGGGATTGGCAATGAGTGAAATTTTTCTGCTGGGCATTCGCCATCATGGTCCAGGGTCGGCCTATAGCGTGCGCCAGGCATTGGCGACGCTCCAGCCTGATCTGGTGCTGATTGAAGGACCACAGGAAGCAGAGGCGATCCTCTCTTTGGCCGCCGATCCGGCGATGGAACCACCCGTGGCGCTGCTGCTCTATGCGGAGGATGATCTGGCCGATGCGGCCTTTTACCCCTATACCAAGTTTTCACCCGAGTGGCAGGCGATCCAATATGGGTTGCGCGCCCAATTACCGATCCGCTTTATCGACTTGCCCCAGCGCCATCATATCGCCCTTTACCGCGCTGCCAAAGTCCAAGCGGCAACTGCGTTCGCGACCGCCCAGCAAACGGGCAACCCGCCCACTTTGCCCCCTTATTTACAAGAGCAGGCCTTTACCGCCGATCCGCTGACCCTGTTGGCCAAGGCTGCCGGTTTTGATGATGGTGAGCGCTGGTGGGAGCGGTTGGTCGAACAGCAGCGCGATGGTTTGCCCGTTTTTGCCGCGATTGGCGAGGCAATGGGCGCGTTGCGCAGTGCGCTCGTTGACGAAGCTCCCTTACCCTATCGCGAGGCATTGCGCGAAGCGTTTATGCGACAGGGTTTGCGCCAGGCCCAAGCCGAAGGCTTCCAGCGCATCGCGGTGATCTGTGGGGCGTGGCATGTGCCGGCGCTCCAAAAGCTGACAGACCCACCAACCGATGCCAAAGCGGATAGACAATTATTACACGGGTTGCCCAAAGCCACGGTCGTGGCCACTTGGACACCGTGGAGCTATGGCCGGATTGCCGCGGCCAGTGGCTATCGCGCGGGAATCGCAGCACCGGGCTGGTATGACTTTCTGTGGGAGAGCCACCAGAAAACTTATCAGGCTGGGGAGCAATCCTCGGCCATTGGCGCGGGCTGGTTAGCGCGCATTGCCCGCCTCTTGCGCAGTGAAGGGCATGATGTCGCCACCGCCAATGTGATCGAGGCGGTGCGGCTGGCCGAAACGTTGACCGCACTGCGCGATAAACCGTTACCGACCCTGGACGAGTTGAACGAAGCAGCGCTGGCAACGCTCTGCTTTGGTGACGAAACCCTGCTGCGGCTGATTGAACGGCAACTGGTGATCAGCGAACGGCTGGGAACGGTGCCGCCCGCTACCCCGATGACGCCGCTCCAGAGTGATCTGGCCAACCAGCAGCGCACGCTGCGCATGAAACCCAAAGCCGACGAAGAGAACCTGGAGCTCGACTTGCGCAAGCCAAATGCCTTGGCCCGCTCCAAACTTTTACATCGGCTGTTGTTGTTGGGGCTGGGGTGGGGCAAGCTCGAAAGCAGCGGTGGCGGCAAGGGCACTTTCCGCGAAGTTTGGCGGCTTCAGTGGTTACCCGACTTTGCCGTGCAGTTAATCGAAGCGAGCATTTGGGGCAATACAGTGGCCGAAGCGGCCAGTGCCTGCGTGCATCATCAGTTGACCAACAGCCGCAACCTGGCCCAGATCACCGCCACCATCGACCGGGTACTGCTTGCCGATCTGCCGGACGCAGTGGCCTTTGCCGTCGCTCGTTTACAGGCCGAAGCCGCCCTGGCCGGCGATGTCACCGCGCTGATGGAGGCGTTGCCCCCTTTGGCCCGTGTCATCCGTTACGGCAATGTGCGCGCGACCGACAGCCAAAGTCTAAGCCACATCTTGAGCGGCTTTGTCACCCGTATTGCCATCGGCCTGCCCGCTGCCTGTTACACGCTAGATGATGACGCCGCCGAAGCGATGTTAGGTCGGCTGGAAGGTTGTCATGATGCCCTGCAACTGATCCAGGATGATGGCTATCTGGCGACTTGGTGGGGGGTGATTGTGCGGTTGGCTGATCAGGCTGGGCTACATGGTTTATTGGCGGGTAAATGTTGCCGGCTACTTCTGACCGCCGAGCGGATCGACAGTGCCGCCGCGGCCACCAAGTTGGGCTATGCGCTCTCCGCTGCGGGTCAACCCGAAGACGCTGCGGCCTGGCTGCGCGGTATGTTACGCGGCAGTGGCCTGCTCTTGATCCACGACGAACGCATCTGGCAGTTGGTCGATCAATGGCTGGTGGGGCTGGCTGCGGAGCACTTTATTGGGGTGTTGCCGCTGATCCGCCGCACCTTTGGTGACTTTGCGGCCGGTGAACGGCGCATGATGGGCGAGAAGGTGAAAGCGGAGACCCAACCCGGCATCACCGGCAAGCTTCGTACCGAACGCGCATTTGACCAGCAGGCCGGTTTGGCCGCGTTGCCGGTGGTCTTACAGATGTTGGGGCTTTCTAAGAATTAATAGTCAATAATTAATTGAGAATTGTTAATGGTTTTCGCTTCATGGGGAGACCTAGTTTTAGGGAATTAATCTAACAATGAATGAAGCAGAACGGCAACGGCGCTGGCGGCTGGTACTCGGCGGCGGCAGCGCAGATGGGATTGGCTGTGGCCTGCAAGGGCAGGATACGCTGATCGACCGCGCCTTGGGTGCGCTCTACAATGGCGAGGGGATGGGGGAAGCTGATCCACAGGCACCACGTGGGGCCGGCCTGGGTGGCTCGGCCCCACGCGTCGCGCGCTGGCTGGGTGACATTCGTGAATATTTTCCCACCGCCGTCGTGCGTGTGCTCCAGCAAGATGCGATTACCCGGCTCAACCTGCGCCAACTGTTGCTCGAACCGGAGATCTTACAGGCGGTGACCGCGGATGTGCATCTGGTCGCTACGCTGATGTCACTGCGCAATCTGGCCCCTGATCACGCCAAGGCGACCATGCGCCAGGTGGTGCAGCAAGTGGTGGATGAGCTGTTGCAACGGCTGACCCAGCCGATGCAACAGGCCGTGCGCGGCAGTCTGAACCGCGCCCTACGCAGCCGTCGCCCCCGCCAGCGCGAGATCAACTGGGATCGCACGATTCGCGCCAATCTTAAGCACTATCAGCCCGACTACAAAACGGTGATCGCCGAACAGTTGATCGGTTATGGTCGCCAGCAACGGCAAGCGGTGAAGGAGATTGTGCTCTGTGTCGATCAGTCCGGTTCCATGGCGACGAGTGTGGTTTACGCCAGTATCTTTGCCGCGGTGCTCGCCTCGATCCCAGCCTTGAAAACTCAGTTGGTGGTTTTTGACACCTCTGTCGTCGACCTGACTGAACTACTCACCGATCCGGTCGATGTGCTCTTTGCCACGCAGTTGGGCGGTGGTACCGACATCAACCGGGCTATCGCTTACTGTGAAACCCGGATCGACCGCCCCACCGAAACAACACTAGTGTTGATCAGCGATCTCTACGAAGGGGGCAAGGCCAATGAGCTGGTCAAGCGGGTGGCACGGCTGGTGGAAAGTGGCGTCAACCTGATTACGCTGCTCGCGCTCAACGATGACGGCGCGCCTGCCTATCACCACGAACTGGCCCAGCGCTTTGCCGACTTGGGTGCCCCCGCCTTTGCCTGCACGCCGGATCTCTTCCCAGATTTGATGGCCGCCGCGTTACAGCGCGAAGTGCTTGGACCGTGGTTGGCGAGCCGTGGGATTGTACAGGGGTAAAACGAAATCTAACCCAGGCCGCGCTTTCGCCGCTTTTGGGGTATAATAGGACTTATACAGCGTTGGGGCTACCAAGGCGAATTTTTGATGGAGTGTACCTATTATGCAAGAAGTGGCCTCGCTACGCTACGGCGTGATCTTCAAAAAAGCATTCAGCGTACCCGCGATCTTCATGGCCTTTGTGGAGGATGCGGTCGGGGCTAAGATCGAGATCGACAAGGTCGAGACGGAAAAGTCATTTGCCCCGCCGATTGGCAACGTCGATGTGAAGTTTGACCTCTTTGCGCAGGATCTAAAAAATCGAATCGTCGTCGATATTCAGCATGAGCGCTTTTCGGATCACTATGACAGGTTTTTGCATTACCACTGCGTCGCGCTGCTGGAGCAAGTCGCCAACGCTGATAACTATCGCCCCCACTTGACCGTCTACACCATTGTGGTTTTAACCTCCGGTGACCATCACAAGACTGACATCGCGATCATCGATTTTGACCCCCATGATTTGCGTGGCAACGCCTTGGGCGAGATTGGGCACAAGGTGATCTATCTCTGCCCCAAGTATGTGAGTGACCAGACACCAGCCCCTCTGCGCGAGTGGTTGCTGGCCATTGATGACAGTCTGGATGAGACAGTGGATGCATCGCAATACGAGCGTGCTGAAATCCGCCAGCTCTTCGACATCATCCAGAAGGACCGCGTGACCCCAACTGAGCGCGCCGAAATGTTTGAAGAAACCCATCAGGAAGAGCTCAAACAAAGTTCATTCGCCCAGGGACTTGAAAAAGGCCGGGAAGAAGGCGAGATCCTAGCAACCAGTCGGCTGATTGAACAGATCCTACAACGACGCTTAGGGTCGGTACCAACCGCAGTCGGGGCGCGGTTGCAGCGCTGCACCCTGGCTGAACTAAACGTGCTGCTTGATGCGGCGCTCGATGTCGCCAGCATGGCAGCGTTTCTGGATCTTTTGCCGAAGCACTAACTCATGTTACGCACCGGGCACCTTTTGGGTGCCCGGTGCGTAACATGAAGCACTAATTTGGCGTAAGTTCTTTTTTGACATAAGCTACCCATTGCCAGCCCGAATGAGGATTAACCGCCAAGCACCAGCAAGGGTAACATATGTCCGCTGCATTGACCAACACCCACAAAATCGCGGCGCTGATCTTCTTTTCCAGCCTCTACTTTTATAGCCATGTGGGGACGCTCTATCTGCAGGAGTGGGGACTGACGCTCTTTCAGGTTAATTCGATCAGCGCGATCATCATTGGCACAATCTTTCTGGCCGAGGTGCCGACCGGGGTAATTGCCGACCGGATTGGGCGCAAATGGTCGGTGGTGCTGGCAATGGCCTTTCAGTTGGCGGGCGAGGTGCTCTACCTCTTTTCACGCGACTATTGGGCCTTTGCCCTGATTGCGGTGCTGGCAGGGATCGGGTTTGCTTTTAGCTCAGGCGCGGTCGAGGCGTTGATCTACGATACGCTACCTTTCACCGCCGCTGAAACTCACGCACGTGACGCGGCGATGAAACAGGCGATGGGACTAGTCGGCTTTGCCTATCAACTGGCCTTTTTTCTGGCCCCGATTGTCGGTTCTTTCCTCATTCCCGTATATGACCTAAACCGCTTTCTCTTGGTGGTTTTGCTGACGGCCTGTAGTGTGGGGGCGGCGCTGTTGGTGGCTTTGACATTGGAAGAGCCGGCCAAACCTTATCACCACGTAGAACAATCACCCATGCAAGTTTTACGCAGCGGGGTACAGCAGCTAGGGACACAGCCCCGTTTGCAATGGCTCTTGCTGATTGCACTCCTCACTTCTACCTTTGGGATGGTGCTGGTGGGGCTCTATCAACCCTATTTTCAGGCCGCCGGCATTGGGGCCTTTGGCATGGGCTGGGCGCTGGCGATTGGCGCGTTGCTGGCCGGGTTGGGGGAACGGTATGTCTACAAGATGGAAGAGTGGTTAGGCCCCAAGTGGGGCTTGTGGACGGTGACGATCTTACCGGGGATCGGTTATTTGCTGTTTGCCTGGGTTACGAGCCCAGGGTTGCTTTTCCTCTTTTTTGTCCTGACCTATGGGTCGGCCAACCTCAAAAACCCACTGCTCTCCGCGGCACAGAATGCCTTAATTGCGCCTGCACAGCGGGCCACGGTCCTTTCGCTGATCAGTCTCTGTGTTAGCCTTTATGTAGCACTGCTTTCCCTGCTGCTTGGTTGGCTGGCGGATTGGCATTTGCCTTATGCCTTTGCGTTGGTGGGGATGATCATTGTGCTGGCAACGCTCCTGCTACGCGTGGAACGGGTTGGCACAACCGTAGGGGAAAGGGAAAAATAGGCGATCTCCCAGATAGATACTGGAACCATAACCGCCTTTTGAAAATTATAGATAATTGGGTAATACGCAAAAGTCCCGTAGGGACACCTGCTAAAATCAGGTGTCCCTACGGGACAAACCAACTAACCAACCACCTAACTAACTAACCATCCACCTAACTTATAAACTCGAAAAAGAGGAACTCTGTGGCGTTGGGATGGTGCCACTTTCGGGCGTAGTTTGGCTGTCGTCGGGTTGTGCTTGACCATCGGGGCCACCCTGGCCGCCGGGTCCGCGGCCATGACCACCGGGGCCACCACGGCCGTGACTACCAAAGTCACCGCGCATGCCGGGTCCAAAGCCGCCATCCATGCCACGACCAAAGCCAGTTTGCATATTCTCCAACAGCAGATCCGCTTGGGCCTGGGTAATTGAACCAGCAGTCACCGCGGCTTGCAAGGCTGCTTCATAGGCAGCTTGTGTCTGGGCCTGTTGATACACTCCAAAGGCTTGGCGGGCGGCCATCAAGTCAGCCTGCTCCTGGGTAATCTCCCCATCCGCCACGGCCTGGGCAATGGCCGCGGCGCGGGCTTCGACCTTCGCCGCGTCTAACTCTTCGACGGTAATGCCTAGCGCTTCGACTAACAAGGCTTCGTGATCAATTTGGGCAGCACCCCCGCGGCCCATGAAGGGTACCCGCACCTGTTCGCCCGCCTTGAGTTGATCGGCCTGCTCCTGTGTTAATGTGCCATCGGCAACCGCCTGATCAATCGCGTCCGTGCGGACGCTATCCTGTGCAGCTTGTAATTCTTCGACGGTAATCCCTAATGCCGCTGCTAGATAGGTCGCCTGCTCCTCGCCCATCAGTCCACGATCACCCTTCAGCCCGAGACCACCCAACGGGCCATCGCCCTTAGGCCCGCGGCCCTGTTGCATATCGCCCCACTGCGCAAACTGCGGGGTCATGATCGACTGACCTTGCGCCAGGTTCGTCACTGTGTTAACCACCCCGGCGGCTGACACGTTATCAACTGTCCAAATTGCCCCAGCGGTCAAAGCCAACGCGGCTGCCCCGCCAACGGCCCAACGTTTCCAACTATTCTGTGTACTCATCTTGGTTAACTCCTTCATTATTAACAAAAGTTTGGTTGATACGATGCGTGATGCGTAAAACGTGATGCGTAACTAACTTCGTATGTCACGTTTCACGCATCACGTTTTACGTTTTACGTTTTATTCACCTACCGCCCCGCTTACTTGCGGGTAACCTCAGGATACCGCAGCGCTGTTGAGAAATGATTGAGGATCTATGGAGAACTGATGGAATTTTGGCCTGATCGCGTCAGCACGCTATAATCAGTTGACCCCGCGGTCCACAAGCGATTGAAAAAATACGAAATGCGACACCACCATTATCAAGCACGCCATCAACACCCTCAGGAGGCTCTTATGCCCCAACCTTTGCCGCCTGCTGCGCCGGCGCAACCGAATGCGGATTTACCCCACGGTCCCGCGGCGCGTAATCTGGCCTTTATTGGTGAGCGGCTAGCGACTGACGCGCGCAATCCACTCGCCACGCCGCGCGGTCTCGAACGTGCTGCCAGTACGGCGGCCGATTCAACTGCTACTGATTCAACCACCGCTGACACGCCACTCCCCACGGTAACCGTACTGCCCGCGGCCCAACGTTTACGGGAGCTGGATGAATACCGGTCGCGGTTGGCCCAATTTGGGCGCGCAATCCCTGGCGTGGCCTCTTTCCCAACCGCCCGCGCGGCGTCCGCGGTCGCCGCAAACAATCTGCCCCCTGGATTGACCACCAATCGCTGGACATCGCTCGGGCCACAGGCGGTGCAGGCCCGGCCCTATGGCCGCATCACCGCCTACAGTGGACGGGTAAGTGGGATTGCCCTGGCTCCTGGCGGCCGGCGGCTCTATATTGCCACGGCGAATGGGGGGGTCTGGCGCTCGGCCGATGGGGGGACCACCTGGCAAGCACTGATGGATGCCTTTGATCTCAACCCCACCGCCCACCAATCTGATTCGCTGGCCTGTGGTGCGATTGCCCTGGTGGCCGGCGAATGGATCGACCAGGATATCATCTATGTCGGGTCCGGCGAGGGGCACGGCGCAGCCAACGCCTACTATGGGGTGGGGCCGATCGTCTCGGTCGATGGCGGTCTGAATTGGTACACCGAGCCAAGTGACCCACCCCTGCTGGGCATGGCCTTTTACGCTTTGGCCGTGGATCCGATGCAGCCCGAACGGGTGGTGGCAGCAACCACCAATGGGCTCTATCTGCGCGAAGTTGATGGGACAGGTGGCTACCGCTGGCAACAAAAAGCGCTAGGTGAATTTTCCAGTGTGGTCGTGAGCCACGGCGACCGCGGCACCGTTTTCTACGCGGCGCGCAAATATGATGGCGTTTACACATCCACCGACGGTAGCACTTGGACCCCATTAGGCCGCAATTTTCCCACCGACGCGGTCGGGCGGATTGGGTTAGCCGTGCAAGCTTATTATCCTGACGTTGTCTACGCGCTGGTCGCTGGGAGTGCCGCCCGTTATCGCGCCGATGGCACGCTGATCTGTGAGGCCCATCACCTGCACGGCCTTTACCGATTCGAGCTGGCACAGGGGGAGTGGCAAGCAGTTGCGGGCATTCCGCCCAAGCTCTTTGGTGTTGATCTTACACGCCAGGGCCAAGGTTGGTACGATCTGGCCCTGGCCTTGGCGCCCGATACGATCAACCGCGTCTATTTGGGGGGGGCGGCGGTGCTTTCCGACGGGCTACGCGATGAAGCGGGGGCATTGCAGGAGTGGGCGGCGGCGCTTTACCGTTGTGAAATCAGCCAGGAGGCAAAAGGCACTTTCCGCGCGGAGGCCAGCTTTATCGGCGCGTCGGTGCATGCCGATGTGCACGCGCTGGCGTTAACCCCTGGTGCGCCAAACAAGCTTTACGTGGGTTGCGATGGCGGCGTTTTCTGCTCTACCGATCCAACCGGTGATCCGCCCGATGCAAGCCAGGCGGCCGGCCTCTTTTCGCCTTGCAACGCTGGTCTAGCGACGATGACGATGAATTACCTGGGCCTGCATCCGACTGAAGAGGCGCTGATCTTCTGTGGGACGCAGGACAACGGTGGCCTGCGCTTTAGTGGTGACGAGATCTGGCAACTGTCGGCGGGGGGTGATTGTGGTTACTGTGTGATCAACCCGCTTGATCCCTACCACGTTCTCACCACCTACACCTATGGCAGCATCAACCGCTCGCTTGATGGCGGGGGTGGCACCTTCTATGACGCAGTGGCGGTACCTTTGGCGGCAGGGGAAGCGTGGAGCACGCTCTTCTACGCCCCATTGGTCGGCGCGCCCTATGACCAGGCGAACAAAGCTTCCGCGGATCTGGTCGCCTTTGGCAGCAACCGCGTTTGGCTCAGCGAACATTTTGGTGGCAACCGCTGGTGGATTGAGGGCGATCCCTGGCAATATAAGGTGGACTGGCACTCGATTCCTAGCGGCGAACCGAGCGATGATACGTTACCGGGGGCCGTACGTTCGTTAAGCTTTGCCTCAGCGCGCAAACTCTATGCGGGGACGATGGCCGGCACGATCCACCGCTTTGACAAAAGTGGCCGCAAGTGGACCCGCACTGATCTGCCCCCGATTCCCAACCTGATGAGCCCGATTACCTGTATTGCCGTTGACCCCAGTGACAGCAGCGGCAATACGATCTACATCACCGTCGGTGGCTATACCGACCAGGGCCGCATCTGGCGTTTTGATGGTAAAACCTGGCAGCCGCGCATGGGGCCGGCCGACCAACCCACGACCCAACTGATGAATGTGCAGCACAACAGCATCGTGGTTGACAGCCGTAATCCCGAGCACTTATTTGTCGGTGCCGATATCGGCATCTGGCACTCCGGCGACCGCGGCGAGACGTGGGCCCCATTTTCGCGCGGCTTGCCGGATGCAGCCGTGCTCGACATCAAACAGCATGGCGTGAGTGGCGCGCTCTATGCCGCGACCCACGGCCGCGGCGTCTACGAATTTAATCTCTATGTCCTGCAATCACCCGTTGAACTCTACATTCGCGATCATCAGCTTGACTTGGGCCGAGCACGCGCAATCGCCCTCAGCGACGCGCAACACCCGTTGACCCCCCAACGCACCCTCCGCCTGGGCGATAGCCCGGACATCAAGTTCGACCTGCTCGACGCCGCTGGTAACTACGCTTTAACAGATCCGGCCCTGGATTTCTTCCGTTTTGCCAACGAATTGCCGGATCTGCCGGCCCCGGTTACCCTCTATACCCATGATGAAGTGAGTTTGGTCAATCGCGTCTATGTCCAGGTCCATAGCCACGGTGCCGGGCTGGCGCGCCACGTGCGGGTGATTCTGCTTCTGGGCCAGTTGCAAGCGGATGCAATCCCCCCCCTGCCTGCCGGCTATGACGCACGGCTGCGCAACGGTGCGCCGATTGAAAACGAAGCATGGCTAACGATTAGCTATTGTGATCTTTACAATGTGCGCGCCGAACAGCCCCAGGTGGCGCGCTTTGATCTACGCTCTGATCTGCTGCCTACCAGCAGCGAACTGGCCCAAGGTGATAACTTTGTGCTGCTGGCGATTGTCCACAGTTATGCCGACCCCTTTTTTGCCGGTGCCCATACCGTGCTTGACCAGGCCGAGCGTAAAGTGGCCGGCAAGTTTATCCAGATTGCGCCCTTTACGGGCACCCTCAAGGCGCGGCTGCGCAAGCGGCGCAAACCAAAGATCCTGGCCAAGTATCAAGTCAAATCCGGTGACTCACTCTGGAAAATTGCCAAACAATTCTATGGCGACGGTGAGCGCTGGCCGTCGATCTACCGCTTCAATCGCACGCGTATCGGCAACAACCCGCGCCAGTTGCGGGTGGGGATTGAGTTGAACATTGGGGCGCTTTCTAGCGGGTGAATTCATTCACCCGCTGAGATGCAAAACCGCGCCCAAAGGCGGTTGCCTTTTAGGCGCGAAACGGGTTAGGACGCCCCAACCCGTTTTAACGGGTTTTGCATCTCAGGCCGGCATTTCAATGCTTGCCGCTTGCTACCACGCACAACCTGCGCAAATCAAAAGGAGTTTCCTATGACCGCTCAAACAAAAGTCAACCCGGCCCGCGTGGTCCAAGAATTAGCAGAGTTGCGAGCGTTAACCGGTGATGACAATGGCGCGCAGCGGGTGGCGTGGACCCCCACCTGGGTAAAGGCGCGCAAATGGCTGCGCGCCAAACTGGCCGAACTCCCGGTTGAAACTCATCAGGACGAAGCCGGCAACCTGTGGACGACGCTGCCGGGCAAGTCGGCCAAGACGTTGCTGATCGGGGGCCACCTGGACTCGGTGCCGAATGGCGGCTGGCTGGATGGCTGCTTGAATGTGCTGGCTGGGGTCGAAGTGCTGCGCCGGCTGGCCGCGACTGGCGTGCCAGACGTCACCATCCGTTTGGTCGATTGGGCGGATGAAGAGGGAGCGCGCTTTGGCCATAGTCTGGTTGGTTCCAGCGCGGTCGCGGGAATGCTTGACGCGGAGAAGGCCGCAGCCTTACGCGATAGTGAAGGTTTACGGCTGGGCGATGTTTTGTTGGAACATGGGGTTGCGATTGAACATGCACATGCAGCCGCCAAAGAGTTACAAAACGCCGCGGCCTACTTGGAACTACACATTGAACAAGGCCCCGTGTTGGAAAGTCTGGACTTGCCTCTGGGCGCGGTGATCGGCACCTTTGGGGTTGAGCGCCATAGCATCAAGTTCACCGGCCAGGCCGCGCACGCCGGCTCTACACCCATGCATCAACGCCGCGATGCCCTGGGCGCGGCGGCCAAATTGGCCTTGGAAATTCGCGAGATTGCCAAGCGCGAAGGGGGTGTCTGCACCTGTGGTCGCCTGGCCGTGCAGCCGAACATCCCCACCGCGGTCGTCGGTAACTGTGAAATCACCCTGGATCAACGGCACATTGATGCGGTCGGCTTGGCCGCGATGTTGACGTCCGCCCAACAGGCCAGCGCGTACTATGCCCAAGAGGAGGGGGTCACTGAGGCCTGGCAGCATATTTGGCGCATCGACCCGATTCCCTTCCACCCCGACCTGATTGATCTCTGTGAGGCGGCGATTTTGGAAACCTGTGGGCAAGCCCACCGGCTGCCGAGTGGTCCCCTGCACGACGCCGCGCCGGTCGCGCGCAGCGGGATTCCCACGGTGATGATGTTTGTGCAGAGCCTGCGTGGCCTCTCCCATGCCAAAGAAGAGGACACCAAAGTCGAACATATCGAACTGAGCGTTGTCGCCCTCGACAAACTGGCCGATAAGACGATTGCCTGGATCCAGCGCCAGGGCTAGCTTCGTGTGACTTCGTGGATTTTATGGCTATTGCGCAGATTATATTGCATGCAGAACCAAAAATCGAGTTTTAATGGCCATTCTACTCACTGGCGCAGGTGCGATGGGTTTTGCTATGTCAAGCGCAAAACTCGGTTTTTTAAGCTGGATTGGAGAATAACATGGCACAATCGTGTCGTGAGCATCCCCTGCTGCGCAGCCCGCTTGGTGCCAACTCTATTAAGCGAGCGCCGATGATCAAAGCTGAAGGTTGTTGTTACGATGTGGGTGTGGTTTGTGTGGCCACGTGGTGACCGTTGCCAGCCCAAGCACTTTCTGCCGCACACAACGTGAGCTGGGTAATCTCCGGAGGACAATTAAAGCGAATCGGCAGGGAGACCATGCCCACCCCGCGGTTGACGTAGAGGCGGCTGCCATTAATCTGGTAAAGACCAGCGACATATTTTTCCCCCATGCGCGGCAGCACCGGTGTGCCCAGCAGTGGCAATCGCACCTGGCCGCCGTGAGTGTGACCGGAAAGTTGTACGGTGAACCGCCCCGCGCGGCTGAAATTATCAATGATATCAGGCTCGTGTGCGAGTAATACGGTCGGTGCCGCCGCCTCTAGCCCAGCAAGCGCAGCGGCAAGATCGGGATGGCCCCACAGACAATCATCCACCCCGGCCAGGTTGAGCATGCCCGTGCCAACCGCCAGGGTGATCCCGCGATTATGTAATACCGTAATGCCTGCTTCGCTAATGCCCTGGCGGACAATACGGGCACCGGCACGCGTATCGTGGTTGCCGAGCACGGCAAAGACCCCATAACGGGCATTAAGTTTTGCTAGGACCTTGGTCATGCCAAAGATCGTGTCGGCGTCATGCGTCACATAGTCCCCCGTGAGGACGATCAGATCGGGTTGGCTGCCATTCGTGGCTGCCACGGCCGCTTCGATCAAGGTAAGTGGCGTAAAAGGGAGAAAATGCAGATCGCTAAGTTGCACGATCTTGAAACCTTCAAGGGCCGGATGCAGCCCACGGATCGGGAGTGCAACTTCTTCCCGGATTAATTGATTGCGAAACAAAGCGATTGCTCCATAATTATGTGCGATCGACCATATGCCGTCCATGTAGATAACCGTGATCTGATCGTGTATATGATCATTGTGCAATCTGTATAACACAACTTCTCGTATTTTAGACAAATTCCGCGTCGTAAATAAGCGCATTTTTACCTATACTTGCTGATCGATGCCCACAACTGTGCCGGATACGCTGCTCAAATTAATTCATATTGCTGACAGTGCCTTCCCTATCGGTGCGTCTGCCCATTCTTTTGGCTTGGAGACTTTGGCCGCTGAAGGGGTGCTGACCCCGCCGACATTGGAAGCATTTTTTACCGATCTGCTTTGGGAAGTAGGCCATTTAGAGGGCTGCTTTGTACGCTTGGCCTATCGGTGTCAGGGCATACAGCAGATCGACCTACCGACGTGGCTTACGCTAAATCAACAAATCGCCGCCTTTAAAAGCGCCCGTGAAAGTCGTGAAGCCAGTGCCACGTTGGGCCGCCGTTTTTTACAGACTATTGCCCAGCTAGAAGACGATGTGCAACTGCAACAGGCTTATCAAGCGGCCCAGCAACGCGGGGTCGCCATTCACTATTGTACCGCCTTTGGCCTGGTCGGCGGGCAGTTGGCCCTGGGCGAAAACCCAACCGTACTCGCCTATCTGCAACAGAGCCTCGTGGGGCTCGTCTCGGCCTGCTTGCGGCTGCTCCCCATTGGTCAAGGTCGGGCAGGGGAGATTCTATGGCGACTCAAGAGCACAGTAGCCGCGGTGGCCGCCGCGACATGTGACAGTGTAGCTAATCTAGAACCGACAACTGCGCTACCGACTTTGCCCATATGTTATCCAACACTCTCGACTTTCACCCCCCTGCTCGACCTGGCCAGCATGCGCCACCCAACCCTGCCCACGCGCCTCTTTATCAGCTGATGCCAAACCCCATTGCGGTCGCACCGCGCACCGTCGGCCTGCTTCACCTGCGCTTTCATCGATCAGAACTGGAAAATGAACGCGCTGGTTGGGGTCCGACGCGCTTACAACCGTTGGCGCAACAGCCCCCCCTACGGGTTGTGCGTGCCTTCCCCCTGGCTGATGGTGCGGTGCTGACCCATCTACACAATGTCTCCGGCGGCGTTCTGGGCGGTGATCAGCTCACCTTGCGGGTTGCGGTCGAAAGGGGCGCACAAGTACAATTGACTTCGACGGGGGCGACGCGGGTCTACCGTCACCGCCCAGCCTTTGCCGCGGCTAGCCAGGTTAATCACTTTTCCGTCGCCCCCGGTGGCCTGCTTGAGTATCTCCCGGATAGTTTAATTCCCTTTGCTGGGGCACGCTTTCAGCAGCAGACCCAAATTACGCTGGCCGAGGATGCGGGGCTTTTTTACTGGGAAGTGATCGCCCCTGGCCGGGAAGCGCACAACGAACTTTTTGCCTATGACGAGGTTGCCCTGCACTTAGATATTGCCGCCGCCGGGCAACCAATTGTGCTCGAACGGCTGCGCCTACAGCCAGCGGTACATCCGTTGACCTCAATGGCGCGGATGGGGGCATACCGCTACTTCGGCGCATTTTACATCTGTCGCGTGGGGGTACCCCCCGCCCAGTGGCTGGCACTGGAAAGCGAATTGATGGCGTTAGCACAACGGCTGACTCAGCCGAACAGCGTGCTTTGGGGGGTGAGTACCATGCCCGCCCACGGTCTGACGATACGCGCCCTCAGCCTGACCAACCGGGCCATCAACGAAGGCTTTTTACAATTTTGGCAACAGGCCAAGGTGGCGCTCTATGGCCGCAACGCCATCCCACCGCGCAAGGTTTATTAGGTGATACGTAAAACGTAATGCGTGAAACGTGATACGTGGCTTCACGTTTCACGCATCACGTTTTACGTATCATGCATCACTCGGCCCTAACTGCCAACCCCCATGGGTGGCCCAGCCTTCCGCCCCGGCCATGATGATGTCGCAGACGGGATCTTTGACATCGTAGTAAAAGTCAATATCTTCGGCATCGCGGCGGGCCAGGGCCATTTTCACTTGGGCGTAGGCTTGGGCCGCCAACGGGTGATGACGCAGATAGTCACGGAAGAGCAGGGCGTAGCGTTGGTTAGCGTTACCGGCAATACGCATGTGGATGTTGATGGGGCGGGATTCGACCCCTGGTTTGAAGAACCATTTGCTCCAAGCGTGGTCGGGGCTGTGATCAGTCGGCGGGCGATGGTCATGGGTGATGCGCTCCACGCGCGGAAAGCCATGCGCCGTCATGGCTGCAGCTAGTGTCGGATCGAGGCTGGCAACACTAATCTGTACGTCAATAATATCCTTGGCCGCCAGATCGGGCACCGAAGTAGAGCCGATGTGATCGATACGTAAGGCCCTATCACCCAGGATCTGGCGCAACTGCTGCCCGATCTGCTGGAATTCTCCCCGCCAACGGGGCAGGTAAGGCAATATTTCGATTTTCACTTAAACCTCCGTGGACTAGGCTGCTGGACAGAAACGAATTGGCTAGTATGCCACAGCCCACGGCAGGATGCAATCGGTGTGGGGAATTGGTAGATAAGTAGATCGGTAAATCGGTAGATAAGTACATCGGTACAACTTACTGATTTACCGATTTACCGATTTACTGATTTACTGATTTACTGATTTACTGATTTACCCCCTAAAAACTAAGTAATTATGGAGGCGAGAATCCAATGCATCTAACCCAACGTGAGCAGGAGAAGTTGTTGATCTTCCTGGCGGCTGAGCTGGCGCGCAAGCGGCAGGCGCGTGGGCTGAAACTTAACTATCCAGAAGCGATTGCGATTATCACCGCCGAGATCATGGAGCGGGCGCGCGACGGCATGAGTGTCGCCGAGATCATGACCTACGGCGCGACGATCCTGACCAAAGCCGATGTCATGGATGGCATTGACGCGATGATCCACGAGGTGCAGGTCGAAGCGACCTTCCCCGACGGCACCAAGTTGGTAACAGTACATGATCCGATCCAGTGATTGGGTCATTTGTGATTGGTCATTCGCTTTTGGTCCCATCGGGACCCATGACCTTAGGCGATGGGAGCAATGATCTTGGGCAAGCTGTTCGATTTTCACAACGCTTATGGGTGGAGGAACTCATGATTCCAGGTGAAGTACTCGTTGACAAAGCGGCAGGTGAGATTGTGGCGAATGTCGATCGCGCCACGGTTACCCTGCTGGTAAAACATACGGGCGACCGCCCGATCCAGGTGGGGAGCCATTACCACTTTTTTGAGGTGAATGAAGGGCTGGTCTTTGAGCGGACCCTGGCCTATGGCATGCGGCTTAACGTGGCCGCGGGGACGGCGGTGCGTTTTGAGCCAGGTGACGCCAAAGAGGTGACCCTGGTGGCGCTGGCTGGCAACCGCGTGGCACTGGGTCACCGCGGGCTGGTGCAGGGCAAGTTGCAGGATGAGTCAACCACAGCAAAGGAGCAAGCCGCATGACGCTCAAGATTCCACGGCAGACCTATGCCGATCTTTATGGCCCCACCACCGGCGACCGCGTGCGGCTGGCCGATACTGAACTGATCATCGAAGTGGAAAAGGATTTCACCGTCTATGGGGATGAGATTACTTTTGGTGGCGGCAAGGTGATCCGCGATGGCATGGGGCAGAGTGGCGGCGCCACGCGCGATCAAGGAGTGCTTGATCTCGTGATTACCAACGCGCTGATCATCGATCATTGGGGCATTGTCAAGGGTGATATTGGGATTAAGAATGGGCGCATCGTCAAAGTGGGCAAGGCGGGCAATCCCGATACGATGGCCGGTGTTGACCCCGAACTGGTGGTTGGCGCGTCAACCGAAGTGATCGCCGGTGAGGGTAAGATTATCACCGCGGGTGGGATCGACGCCCATATTCACTTTATCGCGCCGCAGCAGATCTACGAAGCGCTCAGCAACGGCGTCACCACCATGTTTGGCGGTGGCACCGGTCCTGCCACCGGCACCAATGCCACTACCTGTACCCCTGGCGTTTGGAACCTGGCACGCATGTATGAGGCGGTCGAAGCGTGGCCAGTCAACTTTGGCTTTCTGGGCAAAGGCAACGCAGCCACGACCGCGCCCCTGGTTGAGCAGATTTTGGGCGGCGCGTGTGGCTTAAAATTGCACGAAGATTGGGGCACGACGCCCGCTGCGATCGACGCCTGTCTACGCGTCTGCGATGAGTATGATGTCCAGGCCGCGATCCACACCGATACGCTCAACGAAGCCGGTTTTGTCGAGGACACCATCGCCGCCATCGCCGGGCGCACGATCCACACCTATCACACCGAAGGGGCCGGTGGTGGTCATGCGCCGGATATCATCAAGATTGCCTCCTTCCCGTATATCCTGCCCTCCTCCACCAACCCGACGCGGCCCTACACCGTCAACACCATCGCCGAACATCTGGATATGCTGATGGTCTGCCATCACCTGAACCCGATGGTGCCGGAGGATGTCGCCTTTGCCGAAAGCCGCATCCGCGCTGAAACCATCGCCGCCGAGGATGTCCTCCACGACATGGGGGTGATCAGCATGATCTCCAGCGATTCGCAGGCCATGGGCCGCGTGGGCGAAGTGGTGACCCGCACCTGGCAGACCGCACACAAGATGAAAGTACAGCGCGGTGCCTTGCCCGGCGACAGCAGCCGCAATGACAATAATCGCGTCAAGCGTTATGTGGCGAAGTACACGATCAACCCTGCCATTGCCCACGGCGTTGCCCATGAAATTGGCTCGGTGGAGGCGGGTAAACTGGCCGACCTCGTGCTCTGGAACCCCGCCTTTTTTGGCGTCAAGCCGGAGCTGATCATCAAGGGTGGCTTTATTGCTTGGAGCGTGATGGGCGATGCCAACGCCTCGATTCCCACGCCGCAGCCGGTGATCTACCGCCCCATGTTCGGCAGCTTTGGCCGCGCCACCGCGGCGACGAGTGTTTCGTTTATGTCCAAGACCGCGGTCGCGGCGGGGGTGCCAACGCAATTGGGGTTGCAAAAGCGGGTGGTGGCGGTGGAGAAGTGCCGCGCGATAGGCAAGGCAGATATGGTCCACAACGCCGCCATGCCCCAGATCGAGGTTGACCCGGAGAGCTACGAAGTGCGCGCGGACGGCGAGTTATTAACCTGTGAACCGGCGGCCGTGTTGCCCATGGCCCAGCGCTATTTCTTATTTTAACTTTTACATCAGGCAACATGTCCTACCGGCACAGATAACGATGAAAATTTTTCGGACGCGGATTTACGCTGATACACGCGGATTTGTTTTTATCCGCGTAATTCCGCGTTTATCCGCGGCCTATTTTCAGGGCAGGTAACATGTCCTACCGGCACCAATAACGATGAAAGTTTCTACCGCGAAGGTCGCAAAGAGCGCGAAGAAAAGCGTTTCTTCGCGCTCTTTGCGACCTTCGCGGTGGGCTTATTTTTAGACCAGGGGGGTGAACCATGTCGGCTCCTCCCCTACACTGCACCCAAGGGGTACCCGCGCCTAGGAGCGGTTGCCTTTTAGGCGCGGGAGGGAGTGGTTTAGGAGTTACGATCCGCCACAGGCACCCACACCCCGCCGTGGCTGCCCACATAGCGTGACTGGGGGCGGATCAAGCGTCCAGTTGCTTGCTGCTCGAAGCAGTGCGCAATCCAGCCCCCGGCGCGGCTGATCGCAAAGGTTGGGCTAAAGAGATCACGCTCCAACCCCAGCCCGTGCAATAGCAGCGCGGTGTAGAATTCCACATTCGTCTGCAAATTGCGCCCCGGTTTGTACTCGGCGAGCAGCGCCACAGCCGTTGTCTCCACCGTTTTGGCCAATTGATATAAAGCTCGACTTTGCGCATCCGCATCTGCTGCCTGGAACATGGCGGACGCGGCTTGGGCTAAGACTTCGGCGCGTGGGTCGCGCACCTTGTAAATCCGGTGGCCAAAGCCCATCAACCGCTCACCCGCCTCGAGTTTGGCGCGCAGATAAGGTTCGGCTTGGGCGGCAGCGCCAATCGCAAAGACCATATCCAGGGCCGGCCCAGGCGCGCCGCCATGTAATGGTCCTTTCAGCGCGCCAATGGCACCAACCACCGCCGAGGTTAAATCAGTTGCCGTGGCGATGATGACGCGCGCCGCAAAGGTAGACGCATTCAAGCCATGATCGATCACCGTGTTGAGATAGGTTTCCAACCCACGGACCTGCGCCGCCCGCGGGGTTTGGCTGGTGAGCATATAAAGATAATTGGCCGCCTGGCCCAGGCTAGGATCAGGGGCAAGCGGCGATTGGCCATGCCGGAGCCGCCAGTAGGTGGCAACAATGGTCGGCAGGCGCGCCAAGATGCGTTGGGCCTGTTGCTGGGGTGTTTCATTTTGGCTCTCCAAATCAAGGGCACCGGCCGCCATTCGGAGGGCCGTCATTGTCGGTTGTCCGGCCTGCGCCGCCGCGGCCAGCAGGTCAACAATGGCGGCAGGTAAGGTACGCAACGCTGCTAGCGCCGCTTGAAACTCGCTTAGTTCCCGCTGGTTTGGCAATTGGCCGTGCCAAAGCAGATAGACGACTTCTTCAAAGGTCGCTTGGGGGGCTAACGTTTCTACCCGAAAGCCGCCGATAATCAATTCACCCTTCTGGCCGTCAACCTGGCTGAGGCCAGTTTCGGCGGCGATGACGCCCTCCAACCCTGGTTTGAAGCCATTCGGCGGCAGTGCCAGTGCGGGCGTGGCGGCGTGATCAATACTTGTCATGTTGATTCCTCATCTGTGTCAAGGCTTAGATAGCTGCCGGCAATTCGTCTAAATTGGCAACTACTGGTATGATACAGGTTAAAAATCAATGTTGTCAATCTTGATTCAAAAATCAATATAATCGACTATGCCAAACAGTGAACGTTTGCTGAGTGCCGATGAAGTGGTAACGAAATTAGGCATTAGCAAGGCAACCTTATATTCGTATGTCAGTCGCGGGCTGATTCGCTCGCATGAAACAACCGATAAAAGCCGCAGCCGCAGCTATCTGGCAGAGGATGTGGCGCGGCTGCAACAGCGTAAAGCCCAACGCCGTGATCCCACCCAAGCCGCCGCCACCGCACTGCACTTTGGTGATCCGGTGCTGGCTTCGGCCATTACGCTGATCGCAGCGGGTGATTATTACTATCGGGGTCACCGTGTGCTTGATCTGGCCCAGGCCCATGTATTTGAAGCAGTGGCGACGCTACTTTGGGAGGGAACCTTGGCGGCTGCGCCCGCCTGGGCGCGGGCCGAGGCAACGTTGATGGCGGCGGCAGAACCAATGGCGATCCAGCAGTTGCGGACCAACAATCCGGGGGTTGCGTTTCAACTGACGCTGCTAGCTGGTGCAAGTGTGGATTTCGCGGCGTACAATCAACAAGCCGCGATCGTTGCGCAGACGGGCAAACGCATGCTCGATCTGCTGGTGCAACTGATCGAAAGTGCGCAGGATGCGCGCCCGACTACACCGGACCTTGCACCACTCGCCGTCCGTTTGCAGCGCTGTTGGCTGCCCAATCAGCCCACCGCTGCGGCGCTCTTCGACAAAGTGCTGATCCTCTGCGCGGATCACGAATTTAATGTCTCCTCCTTTACGGCGCGCTGTGTGGCCTCGGCTGGGGCAACCCCGTATGCCGCAGTAGTAGCCGCGCTCTCGGCGTTGATGGGCTATCGCCACGGGGGGATGACCGAGCGCGTGGTGGCTTTTCTGCGCGCGGCTGCCACCGCGCCAGAACGAACTGTGCTAGAATATCTACGCCGTGGAGAAGCCTTGCCAGGGTTTGGCCATCGGCTTTATCCCCAGGGTGATCCGCGGGCACGCTATCTGCTGGCTCTGGCCGCCGAGGCCGCCCCGTCCGCACCGCTGCTGCCGGTGGTGAGTACACTAGTAAGCACCGCCGCGCAGGCAGGGCAGGAGCCGCCCAATCTGGATTTTGGCCTGGCGGTGTTGGCGGAAACATTAGCCTTACCGCACTACGCACCCTTTGCCCTCTTTGCCCTGGGGCGTACTGCCGGTTGGATTGGGCATGTGATTGAGCAGTATGCAACCGGCGCATTGATTCGCCCGCGCGCCCACTATCAAGGGGTGCAGCCAGGTGCGCAATCATTTGGGTAAGTGGCGAATTTATACTGTCTTTCGCAAAGTAAAGGGGCAAGAATTTAATGCAGATAGCACCGTTACGAATTACTTCCTGTATGGCACCGAATCTGGATTATGTGGCCCAAGCGGTGGTCGCCTATTTGGCCGAAACATTGGCTATACCAATGACATGGGTGGCTGATTTGCCCTGGCCGGCGCGTTATCAAGCGCTGGATCGCGGTGAAATCGATGTGGCCTGGATCTGTGGTGCCCCCTATAGCCAACGCGCGGCACAGCCGGCCCCGACGGTGGAACTGTTGGCAGCACCGGTCTGGCGTGGCGAACCATATGCCAATCGGCCGGTTTACTACGCGGCCATTGTTGTACGGGCGGATGCCCCTTATCAGCAATGGGCCGATCTGCGGGGCACAACATGGGGCTACAATGAGCCGAACTCTTTCTCCGGCTACCATGTGTTGACCCACTATTTGGCAACGTTGGGCGAACATGACGGTTATTTCGGCTGTGGGGTAGAAGTGGGGAGTCACCAACAGGCAATGAGAATGATCGCACGGGGGGAGATTGATACGGCAGCAATCGATAGCACAGTCCTGGCCCAAGCCTTAGTGGATGAGCCGGCCTTGGCAACACAACTGCGCACGCTGCTGCTGCTCGGTCCCCATCCCATGCCACCATGGGTCGTTTCCACGCAGGTACCCCGCGCCCGCCGCGCACAGCTGCGTACGGCATTATTGGCAATGGGCGCGTGTGCGGCGGG
Source organism: Caldilineaceae bacterium (assembly GCA_022842065.1). The sequence continues at coordinate 250,791 of JALHQH010000004.1, read as the reverse complement.
TAGGTCGCGCCTAACCGCCACGCCCATGGCCCATTTTGCAGCCGTCGAACCGACCACCTATCTGCCGATCACAGCGCGACTGCGTCTGGCCCAGGATCTGCGACCGGCGCGCCGGTCGGTCGTGCTGGACCGTTAAGGGGCGTAGAGGATACGTCCACAGGTGGGACAGATGACCTGATTCACGTGTGGGCTACGTAGTGTAGAAAGAATGCCCGTTGGCAATTGGACATGACAGGCACTGCAGGTTTCATTTTCGACGGTAGCCACGGCGATGCCACCTTTGCGCTGGCGCATCTGCTCATATTGTTGCAGTAACGTGGCTGAGATTGCGGCGGCAGTCTGTTCGCGTTGCTTTTTTAGTTGCATAAACGCGCGCTTGAGCTTCGTATCTTCCTCAATTACCTGGCTTTGGTTACGCTGCCAGCTCTCTTCTACCACCGTTTTCTTGGCCCCGCTGTCACTTAATTGGCCGGCCAATTCTTCGGCTTTGTAGAGTGCTTCGACCGAAGCCGTCTCAACACTATTGCGCTGCCGCTGTAGCGCCTCAATACTCGCCTGGAGCGCTTCTAACTCTTTGGGGTTTCGGACTTGGCCACCCATGAGCAGCTGGTTCGCTTCCTCAATCCGGGTGCTAATTGACTGAAGTTCTAATTCGGCTGCCTTCTGTTTGGCGTGCCACTCGTGGTGTTGCGCGGTGAGATCACTCACCTTGCCGCGCACCGCCTTGACTTCGTCGCTCTCCACCAGCAGCGCCTGTAGTTGGGTCAGACGCCGGCGGACTTTGAGGGACATCGTGTCGATCTTTTGGAGCTCGTACAGTTTGGTCATCTCCGCCATTCGCCTCTGCTCCTTCGCGCTTCCGCGTTTCTGGTATAATCGTGATTGTCTGCTATATTTCTGGATTTCCAGCACCGGCGTATTAGATACGCACAGTGATTTGCACCATTGGTTCCGGATGCATAACGATTATAGCACTATCCATGCCCGCCCCCAAACCGTTATAAGAGGTATACAGCCTCAACGTCATTACATAGGCACTTAGCGGCAACTGTTTACATAATTTGGCCGAGCGTTCGACAATGATAGATCGGTGTAACGACGGAGTTGAAGCTCTAACCGGGAAGTGCTATACTCTTAATTATTATTAAGTTCGACTAGCGCCAGTGGTAATTGCCTGTGCTACTTCTAATCTGTGCGCTGTTTGAAAACCATCAGCATGAATCAAACAAGCACAGTTCAAATGATGCATTAGCAGTGAAAGGGAGCAGAATAAACAGCGCATGAGCATAGCACCAACCAAGAAACGAAATATTCAAGTTATGATCGTTGAGGATCATCCATTGTTGATCCAGGGGTTGCGCCGCGTTTTAGAAGAAGAGTCGGATATCACGATTGTGGCGGAAGCCAGTAATGGTGATGATGCTGTCCGGCTTGCGCTGGAAGTCGAACCAGATGTTATCCTGATGGATATCAACCTGCGCGGGAAAAATGGCATCCAAGCGACCCATGAGATTAAGCATACCTATGCCGCTGATGATACCGCGATTATTGTGTTGACGGCGTATAATAATGATGAGCAGATGTTACACGCCTTGCGGGCTGGCGCATCCGCCTATTATCCGAAAGATGTGCAGCCCAGTGAGTTAATTCCGGCCATTCGTGCAGTCGACGAAGACAAATATATGATCTACAGTTCGGTGATGACCAAGGCCGACGCCTTTCGTTGGATCTTGAAACAAGTCGAAGATTTGACCATTGCCGCCGATCCAGATCAAGATGCCTTTGCGCCGCTGAGCTCGCGTGAGATGGAAATTCTATCGTTGACGACGCGGGGGGCCAGCAACAAAGAAATTGCAACCTTGCTTAGCATCAGTCGCCAGACGGTCAAAAACCACATGAGTAGTGTCCTGCGCAAGTTGGGTGTGGAAGATCGGACGCAGGCAGCCGTCCTTGCCCTACGGCGTGGCTGGGTCCGGCTAGAAGATGTCAATACACCCTAATTGATATCACAACCATTCGTTGGTGACCGTTCGGCATCCCTATCTCAAGAGGAAGGAAGATCTATGTCTCGATTGCCCTCCAACCGCAGCGGGCAAAGTTTTATCGAATATGCGATCATGATCATTCTGTTTGCGATTGTACTATTGTCAATTTTGTTGATTCTAGGGGATGATCTACGCACCTTTATCAATGATCTATTGCGTGGCTGGTTTCCCGCGCAACAGAGTGTCATTCAGTTATTTTTTGTGTGAACAAGCACCCCGCTCCCCCTTCCCTTTTCCAGATCGTGCGTGCGTTGGCCAATGATGGGCTCAACCTGCTCTTTCCCCCCCGCTGCCTGCACTGTGCGCGGGTTGGCTGGTTGTTTTGTCCAGCCTGCGCACAGTTGGTACAACCAGTTGGACCGCAGATCTGTGCGCAGTGTGGCCGGCCGCAGCCCATCGCCGTGTCCCAATGTAGGCAGTGCCAACAGTTGTCGTCCACGGCCTTGCCGATGGTACGCATTGCCGCCCTGCATCATACCCCGCTGCGTGAGTCCATTCATGCCCTTAAATATGAGAACCGGCGGGAACTTGCCGACCCACTTGCCCGTTATTTGGTTGCAGCTTTTATTGAACCAGCACCAGTCAGCGCAGGGATAACCAGCAAAGGGGAGATGGCAAGCCGCATCGGGCCACTTGATGGGGTACTCCCCGTGCCGTTGCACCAGGAGCGTCTGGTTGAACGTGGCTATAATCAATCTGAACTGTTGGCCCAGGCTTTCTGCGTGCGGCTGCAACTGCCGTTGCGTACAGCATGGCTAACGCGACAACGGGCCACCCATTCGCAAGTGGGGCTCAATGCTGTGGCCCGACGCACTAATGTCGATGATGCATTTCTGGCCAACAGCGCCGTGCAGGGGAAACGCCTACTGTTGATCGATGATGTCTATACCACTGGTGCCACCATGCAAGCTTGTGCCACGGCGCTCGCCCAGGCCGGGGCCGCTGCCGTTTATGGTTTAGCGTTGGCCTGCCCTCAACTGCCGGGCTGAAAGCTACCGCTGCGCGTTAGGGCAGAACCTGCGTTGGGGCATAGTGATTTTCATCACTGGCAATTAGGCCCACAATCGGGTACAATCAAACATGCATGCACGACTCAACATGTATAAACCGTGCTTATTTTGGCAATGCGGCTTTGTTGGTCACAAATCCGTTCCCAACTGCACACACTTTAACTGCAACGGTTTGACGTCCAGCGTGCTCCCAAGCTGATCCTGGTCGACCAAACCGGCAGATATAATGGCTATCTAAGGAGGATGTCATGCAACTTACAGTCCATGGACGCAATGTTGAAGTAACTGACTGGGTCCGCGAGTATGTCGAAAAAAAGGTAACGCGCCTGGAGCGCTATCTACCGCAGATGAAGGAGATCCGGGCCGAGCTGACGCACAGCGCGACCCGCTCCGCCGATGATCGCTACACGGCCCAGGTGACCGTCTGGACCAATGGGCAAATTTTACGGGCAGAGGAGTCGACGAGTGATATCTTTGCTTCGATCGACGCCACCATCGATAAAATGTCCAAACAGGTACGACGCTTTAAAGGGCGCCGCTATGATAGCCGCCGTCGTGCCGCCGCCGCCGCGAGCCTGGAAGTCGAAATGAATGGTGGGACGCCGCTGGCGATCGAGGAGGAAGAAGAAGTGGAAAGTGCGGCCGGTCAGATTGTGCGCCGCAAACAGTTTGTGGTCGAGCCAATGAATGAAGAAGAAGCATTGGAGCAGATGGAACTGCTGGGACACGACTTTTTTGTCTTCTTTAACCCCGACACCAATGCCGTCAATGTGATCTACCGCCGCAAAGAAGATGGCAACTATGGCCTCTTGCAGCCGCTGACGGTCTAACCCAATAGAAATGACGCCGGGGGAGCTTGTCGCAATCGGTTGCGACAAGCTCCCCCGGCGTAAGAATAGCAATCTTGCATCAAACGCATGGGCGGCGCTACGTTGGACGAATATGCCGTCGCGCCACCATTACGCAACGTAGAGTCGCATTGTCCATCGCAGTGCTCAGGCAAATTGAATATCGGCGATGCTGCGCACAACGTCCCCAACATAGAGCCACGAAACCTGGCGCAAGGTCAGCGCCTGATCGAAATCGGTGAGCGCGGAGATACCGTTGGCCGGCACTACCACATGGAACCAGCGCAACCCAGCCGCGGCGGCGGTGTGCAGCACGCAGATGCTGGCCACCGTCCCCACAATCACCAGATGTTCCACGCCCCAGACCCGCGTCAGGTAGTGATCAAGCGCAGTGCCATAAAAGCCATCATAGCGACTTTTCTGGCAGACTAATTCACCTGGTTGCGGCGCTAACTCATCAATGATCTGCCAACCCCAACTGTCGGCTCGACAATGTTCCGGCCAGATCGACCATTCCCGGTCCCCTGCATAGTGAGTATCCTGGGTATAGGCAACGGGTGTGCCAGCGGCGCGCGCCTGTGCCAACAAACTTTGGATCGCCGCAATCGTCTCACTGGCATCGGGTACAACCAAAGTGCCGCCCGCCTTGACGAAATCATTTTGCATATCCACTACAATCACCGCGCTCTTCGCCGCCGGCAATGTGACCGTCGCCTTAAAGGTGATCTCCGGCAAGGTTACCTGTTCCCCTGCAGTAAATTGTAAGCTCATCTGGTTATTTCCTCTGTTTGTGGGCTTGTGGTCGGTTGGTAAATCGGTAAATCGGTAAATCGGTAAATCGGTAAATCGGTAAATCGGTAGGGTTCTACTGATTTACCGATCTACTGATATACCTACCTACTGATTTACCTATCTACCAACCCCTCGAATAAACACTAATTGTTCAACACACACTAACCTCGATTAGCCTTATTATCGCCTATTTCTGCGCATTTGTCTAGATGCATTTTTCGCTTTTGGCGATTCAGTAGCCGCCCGAGGGTGTGGTATACTCTTTTCCGGTGAAGGAACTTTTTGTCGGCCTTTGCGTATAGCTCTTACAGAAAAAGCCCTAACTGCACCTACGCATATTTTTCTACGTACTATATTTACGCAATATTGTTGATTGAGGCGGCTGGAGAAAAGATCTTGCAACGTGTATTAACTGAAGAACAACGTGTTTTGTTAGACCGTGAGCGTGCGCTGCTGGAAGAGTTGCGTGTCCAATTAGCCCGGCTAGGGGCAGCAGATGCCGATCTGGGACTAATCAAAGAGGCGTTACACCAGATCGATGATCTCTTTCTGCTGGTCGTCGTCGGTGAATTTAATGCCGGGAAAACGGCGTTTCTCAATGCTATGTTGGGCGAACGGTTGTTGGCCGAAGGGGTTACCCCCACGACCAGCCATATCCATATCCTCCGCTACGGGGAAACGCGGCAGCAAGAGACGACGGCTGAGGATCTGTTGCTGATTCAGTTGCCGGTAGAATGGTTGCGCAACCTCAGTCTGGTCGATACGCCGGGGGTTAATGCCGTTGTCCAACGCCATCAAGAGATTACCGAAGAGTTTATCCCACGCAGCGATCTCGTGCTCTTTGTGACGAGCGCCGACCGCCCTTTCAGCGAAAGTGAACGGCTCTTTCTGGAGCGCATCCGCCAGTGGAGCAAAAAAGTTGTCGTCATTGTCAACAAAATCGACCTGATCGAAGAAGAAGCTGATCGGCAGCAGATCTTTAACTTTGTGCGGGAGAATGGCCGCCACCTGCTTGGTGCCGATCCGCAGATCTTCATGGTCAGCGCACGCTTGGCGATGCAGGCGAAACAGGCCGCCGGCCGCGGCGAACCAGAAGCCCAGCGGATCCTCTGGCGGGCCAGCCACTTTGACAAACTTGAACAGTTCACGCAGGTTACCCTGAATGATAATGAACGGCTCCGCCTGAAGCTTGAAAATCCCTTGGGGATCGCCAATCGCCTGATTGACAAATACCTGGCGGTGATTAGCGAACGCCAAGAGATCCTGCGCGGTGATTTTGAGACGCTTGATACCATTGATGACCAATTTGCGGCCTACGAGAAAGATATGCGCCGGGATTTCAGCTATCAGCGCAGCCGGGTCGAAAATGTGCTCTACGCCATGTTGGAACGGGGCGAAAAGTATTTTGACGACGTGCTACGCCTGACGCGCATTATGGAACTAGTCAACAGCGAAAAGCTGCGCGGTGACTTTACTCGCGAAGTGGTGGGCGATACCAGCCGCGAGATTGAACGCCATGTCAACGAGCTGATTGATTGGCTGGTTGATAAAGATTATCGCCAGTGGCGGGCCGTGATGGACTATTTGCGGCGGCGGGCGGAAAAGCACACGGATCGCATGGTCGGCCAGGTAAACACAGACTTTGAATTAAATCGGCAGAATCTGTTGGCGAGTATTGGCTACAATGCGCAGCGGTTGGTGGAAAGTTATGATCGCGAATTGGAAGCGCTGAAGATGGCCCAGGCGGTGCAAAATGCCGTTTTCCAAACCGCCGCGGTTGAAGTAGGGGCGTTGGGCCTGGGGGCCGTGCTGGTCGCCATTTTGCAAGGCGTCTGGCTCGATATGACGGGGATTCTAGGGGCCAGTGCCGTCGCTGCGCTTGGCCTTTATGTACTGCCCTACAAGCGGAGCCAGGTTAAAGCCGAATTGCGCAAACAGGTGGCGGAATTGCGCGCACAACTCGAAGTCGCGCTGACCCGCCAATTTGAGAATGAATTGCAAGAAAGTGCACAGCGGCTGCACGAAGCGATTGCCCCTTATACCCGGTTTGTGCGCACCGAACGCGAAAAGTTGGAAAAGCTGGATGCCGAATTACGTCAGCTCAAAGTGGCGCTCACCAATCAACGCAATCTTGTCCAAGCCTTATGACCATTTCGCTAGTGCCCTTATCTATCGATCTGCATATTGCCGCGCTGCAAGAGCTGTACCGGGCCGTACCAGGGTATTGGGCGCTCTATAATTTCCCTGCCGCACCGGCTGGGCAGGCCGAGAATGATCTACGGGCCGCGGCAGAAACCCCTGGGCGTACCCTGATGGGGATGGTACAACCACTCCGCGCGGCCGGCACCGGTGCAGCGGGCGAATTAATCGGCCTAATCGATTTTCGGCTGCACTGGCCGGCCCCCCAAACCGTTTCGATTGGCATGGTCATGGTGGCCGAATTGTACCAACGCCGTGGGTTTGGTAGCGCGGCCTGGCAGCTGTTGCGCCCCTGGCTGGGGACGACGGTGGGTATGCAAGTCGCGCGCTTAGGGGTCGAACAGTTTAATCCAGGGGCGCTCCAATTTTTTCAGCGCCTCGACTTTCAGTTAACGGGGGAAGCGCATCGGCTCAAGGTCGGCGACAAATTTGTGCGGCTGCTCTACATGGAACAGCCATTGCAGACATAAATTTTAGGCTCATCTATGCAAAGTGTGAAAACCGCTGTTTTCGCCATTGGCAAAACAAGGCGTTTTCACACTTTCGGCTGATGAGCGAAATTTTAATGTAAATTGGGTGTGGCTCACTTTAACTGTGTGACATCATCAGTTAAATACAAGAATGCTGCGTGGCCAAGTGTGCCAAGCGTGATTGGTTACCTGCGTAGCAGCGAACAGTTGAATATTGCGAGATCACACATTATGTATCAAATCGATCGGTGGCGTGTGTTTTCTACGCGTAACTTCTCTGTGGTTCAAGTTATTTTCTGTGATCTGTTTCACGATAATTTGCGTCATAGTATATAGCGACTATGGCGTGAGGAGAGTGTAGAATCTTCATGCGGCTTCGAACTGCCGAATCTTATTCCCAGCAAAGTGATGAGCAGCTCTTGCGCCTGGTCGCGCAAGGGGAGACTGCTGCCTACGAATTGTTTTACGATCGCCACGCCCAAGTCGTTTATAGTCTCCTGGTGCGGATTGTCCGCGAACGCCCGATTGCCGACGAGCTTTTGCAAGAAACCTTCTTGCAGGTCTGGCGCAATGCCGAGCATTACCGCGGCAGTGGGGCCGCGGCCGCTTGGCTGTTGCGGATTGCCCGTAACCGCGCCTTGGATGAATTGCGCCGCCAGAAGGCCAGGCCACAGCGCGCACAAGTTGAGCTTTCGCAGGCCGAGTTTGGGCAGCCCCTTGATCGATCGGGGCCAGATTTGCAGGGCCATCTGGATCAACGCCAGGTGCAGCAAGCATTGGCAACTTTGCCTGAGGATCAACGTACATGTTTGGAGTTAGGTTATTTCGATGGCCTGACACAGCGCGAGATCGCTGAACAGCTTAATCTGCCAACCGGCACGGTCAAAAGTCGTATGCGACTGGCCCTTGAAAAGCTGGAACGCGTGTTGCGTGGCCAGGGCTATCCGTAGCTGGTGATCTTATGGGCCAGCCCATAGATGATGCGAATGAGGATATGAACCATAACGAGTTCAACCGTAGTAACGATGATCGTGAGCAACGCGATAATCAATTTAAGGATCAATCTAAGGATCAATTCAATGATGAGTTGGCTGAAGAGTTAGCCGCCTACGCTCTAGGGGCATTGGAACCGACCGAAAGACGAATTCTGGAAGCGCGGATCCAAGCTTCGCCCAAGTTGCAAGCGCACCTGCGCGCTCTGTCGACCACTGTGGATGCCCTGGCCTATAGCGCGCCCCCGATTGCGCCACCACCGACCGCCAAGGCACGGTTGCTGGCGCGCGTGGCTGCTGAGCGCCGTAAGCCAGCCAGTACGAGCCCGCGTGTGCGCCCCATGCCGGTACTTGGGGCGCGCCAACCGGGCCGTAATCGCTTTCGCCAAGTGCAACAACAGGCGCAGCGGCAGGCACAATCGTGGCTAGATCTGGCCACCGGCTGGAAGCTGACCACACTGGCAACGGCCAGTGCGTTGTTGATCTTTGTGGCGGCCTCTTATTCGCTGCAACGCCAGCTTACCCAGCTTAGCAGCACATTGGCCGCCGTCCAGACCGAGGTCGCCACCTTGCGCACAAGCAATGAGGCGTTGCAACAGACGAATCAAGTATTGCTGCAAGAGTTCCAAGCCCAACGGTTACAGTTAGCAAGTCTGGTCAACATCGATCAGGTCGTGACGCTGGCCGGGAATGATATTGCCCCGAATGCCGGCGGCACCTTGTTTGTGGGGACAGAGTCGCTCACTTTATTAGTGCATGGTTTACAACCACTGCCAGCAGAGCAGACCTATGAGCTCTGGCTGATTCCTGACGGCCGCGCCCCCATCTCGTCTGGGTTGGTGCGCTTGACCGCCGCCGAAGGGCCGTACCTGATTACCGATCTGCCGCGCAACGCCGAGACCTTTGCCGCTGTTGGCCTAAGTATTGAACCGGCCGGCGGCAGTGCGCAGCCCACCGGGCCGATTGTGTTACTTGGCACGCGCACCGAACCTTCTTGATCAACAGTACAAATCGAGTTGACATTAAGCAGCCCGCTTAATGTCAACTCGATTTGAGATACCTCTTAGTCCCTCTCCCTTTTCAATCCTAGAGTTGCTCCCAATTAATGCGCGGCGTAGTCACCGCAGTTGCTCAAATAGTACGACAACGCTAAATTGCCTGATCGCCGCTAAGGAATGAGGATTTTATGAGACCAAGAACCCGAGCGGGGTTTCCCAGGGAACTTGGGGGCCTTATTAAATCCTCATTCCTAAATTCATTCAGCACCTATTTAACGTTGTCGTCATAGGAACAACTCTACTACTTAAAACCTTGTATGACTTTTGTTTTCCCTCAAGCGCTATTTGATGTATTCAACTTGCCAAATTGTCAGATAATTGCAAAACTAATGTAAGGTAATGCGCCTTAGGGGAAAACTCACAAAAATCCTTGTTTTCTCTCTGGTAGAGTACCTTGCTTTTAATGCATGCAAAACTTGACGTGTCATTTTTTTTTGCTAAACTATTCCGGAAATCATTGTTCCCGGCACAATCCCCTACCCTCCATTGCCACCCGTTGTGCTCCCACCTGCGTAATGGCGTTTTGACCAAAACGTCATCAATTACATTTGTGTAGCCCGCAAACCGCAAAGACAAAATGTAACGACTAAGGCTCACGCCAAAGTCGCAGTCTATGGCTTAGTTGTTACGACAAAACCAGTTAGTTAGGAGACCCCATGTACCCCATCTTTACTTTGGCGCGCCTGCGCGCCAAAAAACGTGCATTGCTCTATGGTATTATTAGTTTGCTGATTATCAACTCGATGTTGCTGCAACCGCTAGCCGCAATTGCAGAAGTTCAGCGCCCTGCGTATCTACTACGCACAGCCGCAGCAGAACCACCAACCTCACTTGAATCCGCAAGCCAGAAACCCGCCAATGAGGTTAAGGCGCGACCACCCCAGTCTACCGCAATGCGCCGTACGGCGGCGCAGGTTGCCCCCACACCATCTGGTGCATTGCGCGGCTATCCCCTCAACCATGTGTTAGATGCAGCTGATGTCACGATTGGCACGCCACCGCCAAATTACAATTTTGAAAGTCCGGCCTCGGGGGGTATTGCGCCACCGTCCAACTATGACTTTTCTATCCTGCCATACCCGGTTGGCACCCCACCCACCAACTATAATTTTGAAAGCGGGACCTTTAGCAACTGGACAACCGCCGGTACCGTTTCAATCCAAAGTGATGCGACCCACGGTTACTGGGCACAGTTGGGCGGGAGCGGCAAAATCATCAGCGAGCCCTTTACCGTGGATAGCAGTGCTCAACGCATCAGCTTTACCGCCTATCATGGGGGTAGTGCTGCTTTCCGGGCCTACATCCATTCGGGGGCCGGCTATGCCACCCGTACTGAGATTGCCAATTACTACTGTAACAATTGCGGCTGGGTGGACTATCAGATCGATCCGACCGCGTATTTGGGCCAATCGATTAAGATCGAATTCTTACGGTTTGGTGCCACCGTGGGGATTGACGAGATCCAGATGGGGGTGATTCTGCCTGACTACACCGTCGCCGGCGCAGTGAAACGGCTAGAGAGCAATGGCAATGCCTATGCCTGGTTGGACGGCAACAACGCCACTATCACCAGCGCGCCCTTTACGATTGGCACCGGCGTGCAACAATTGACGCTCTTACTCAGTGGGCTATCCAACAAAAGCGACCAGTACCGCGTGCAGCTGCTTTCCGACGCAACCTATAGCACCGTGACCCAACTTGACGCTGCTACGGTGAGTGATAGCTGGCAGCCATTCAGCTACAATGTCTCGGCGTGGCAGGGGCAGACCGTCAAATTACGCATCGCGTCCACCTACCTGTTGGGCACAATTGGCGTAGATGAGATTGGGATTCAGTCGGTCCCATTCGCTGGTTGGTCGGTGGCGGGAGAAGCCCAGATGATTGAAGATGGTAGCGGTAATCACTACCTTTCTACCTCTGGTACTATTATCTCTGATCCTTTTACCATTGCACCGGAGGCCCAGCACCTTACCCTTTCCCAGCGGATCAATAGCGGCACAATTCCGCGTTTTGAGGTCAGTTTATTAACCGGTTCTGCTCTTGATGTACCGACGCAAGTTACTCAATTCTACGGCACGACCGATTGGTCTACTACGCTCTTAAGCGTTAGTGAGTTCGCCGGTCAAACGGTACGCCTTAAATTGAGCGTCCCCTATGGCACAATGGAATTTGATAATATTGGTATCGGCAAGATTGTCCTCCATGGTTGGGATGTATATGGGCTAGACCGATCTCTTAATGGGGCAATTGTTTCCGGGAATGATGCTCATGGCAGCTATATTCAACCTGCGTCGGCAACTAAATTTACCCGCCTGCGCTCACAGCCGATTGCGACGGGCATCATTGATACGCCAAATGTAGATCGAAAGTTTTTCGCGGTTAGCTACGAGATTGGCATGCAGACGGCCAATAGTATCCGCGTTTATTGGCATGATGGCCAGTCGCAAAGCCAAGTTTTTGCTGATGCGGCTGATACACCTACCGGCTATCGGACGCGTTACTTTGGCGTTCCCGACACCTTGTCGCCTACTGGTCGTTTTGTGGTTAGCTTAAGCGGCGGCGGCAAGCTGTACAGTATTGCTGACAATATTGCCCGCCAACATCTGGCTGAACCCTTCTCTTACAAGACCGGCATTAAGATTGATACATCAACCGGCAGTTTTGGTTATGATGCGCTTGACCTGCGCATGGATGATCTGCTGCCACTAGTTTTTGCGCGCTACTACAATGGCCACTCAGATCGGCCAGGGGTTTTGGGCTATGGTTGGTCACACTCCTACGAGACCCGTTTGGAACTTGCTGTTGGCTATGGCTATGACCACGCCGGCGTGATTTTTGGATCGGGCAAAGAAGTCTTCTTTCTCTTTACTGGTTCATCGAATACCTTTATCCCTGCAGATGCGCGTGTGCATGATCAACTGGTTAGAAATATTGACGGCACGTATACCTACACCGCTAAAGGTGCAGCCGAGACACCCTATGCGACAGACGATCAGTGTTCGCTGATTGGGTTACGCAATCTACGCTTGCGGCCACAAAACTTGACCTACCACTTTGACAGCAGCGGCGCTTTACTAAGCATTCGCGATCACAATAACGTTACCGTATCGCTCAACTATGTCAATGGTCGTCTGGCTACCATCGTTGCGCAAAGCGGCGCGACGTTTACGCTCAATTATAATGAGGCGGGTAAACTAGCGAATGTACAGAGCTCATGGGCTGGTTCGGTAACTTATGGTTACGATAATGCGGGCGATCTGACCGCAGTTACTCGACCGAATCAGGGTGTAGAAGGTTATAAATATTGGGATCATCGCCTGAGCGAAATTCTAGATGCCAATGGCAACGTCTTGATCCATAACAATATTGATGGCTATCAGCGCGTGGGTTCACAAACGGATGCGCATAATCAGCGGCTTGAACTCTATTACGATTCACCGAGTGCCGGGGTGACGACTGTCAAGTCGCCGGAAGGGGGCTTTCACTATTTCTACTACGACCAACATCATCGTACAACGGATTGGGTCTCGCCAACCGGTGAAATCACATCCTATCTCTATGACGGTGTCGGCAATCTGCAAAAGGTAATTGACGGTGGCTTCGGCCAATGGAATTTTTCCTATGACAACAATGCCAACCTGCTGGGGCTTGCCGACCCGCAAGGCGATCCCTTGCTCATCAGCTATAACCCGGAACACTTACCCACGACCATTACTGATGCCAAAGGCAATGTCACAACATTGCTCTACACAGCCACCGGTAATATCGATCAGCTGACAAGTGGTGGCGAAGTAACCGACTTTGAATATACCCCACTAGGCCAATTGCAATCGGTTACTACGCCTTGGCTGCGTGAGGCTTATACTTACTATCCGCTGGATGGGACGCTGAAAGCTGGTAAGATCTGGACGCGATCCGTTGGCCCAATTGGTGGCGAAAAGATCTGGACTTATACCTATGAACTCTTGGTTCACGAGCTAACCGTTCTTGGCCGCAAAGAACATGTAACTGATCCCAATGGTCACACCTTTACCACTGTTTATAATGTGGCCAACCAGATAGTGGCATTGCGCGATCATACCGGTGCACAGCAGGAGTTCCTCTACGACCCGATCGGCCATCTGCTGATGGCCCAAGATGAACTTGGTCGGCGTACCTATTGGGATTACAACGACGTCGGTTTGGTGGAGAAGAAGATTGACCCAGAAGGCTTTGCAACCTTTTACGCCTACGACGCCAATCGCAACATGACCGCCATGACCGATCCCAATGGTCTGGTCACGAGCTATCAGTACGATGATAGTAATCGGCTAAAAAAGACCACGCTGCCGGGGAATCGTGTCACCGAGTATTGGTATGACGGCTGTGGCCGTGTCACTACGCAGCAAAATCCACGCGGGCAGATCACTTCCTATGCTTATGATTTGGCCGGCCAGCTCATCACGATGACCATGCCGTTGAATGCCGTTTATCAATTTGAATATGACGGCAACGGCAATCTGCAGAAGACCATCGATCCGTTGCAAACGGTCACCGAACAGACCTATGATGCGCTCAACCGACCACAAACGATCAAGGATGGGGCCGGCTTCATCACCGAATATCAATATGATCAGGCGAACCGTGAAATCCGCGTGATCAACCCCCGCGGTGAGACCACTACCTACCGCTATAACCTGCTTGGGCAGATGACTACGGTGCTCAACCCCTTGCAGCAGACCACCGCCTTTGCCTACGATGGCATTGGTAACCGGGTGGCGATTACCGACACCCTGGGCTATGCCGAACGGTTTGCATATGACGCCGTTGACCGCCCCGCATATTATACGAACAAAGCCGGCCGGCGCACCCAATTTGTCTATGATGCGGCCGGGCAACTGAAGCAGATCGTTGAACCGACCGCGCAAGCAACGCGTGTGACGCACTTTGATTACTGGGGGCGCGGTCTGCTCAAGAATGTCACCAATGCACTCGGCCAACCACCGACCCAATATGTTTATGATGCCGGTGGTCGTTTGACCAATATCTGGGAACCGGACGGCAAGGGGACCAAATATCACTACTATCCGGATAGTGGTCTGTTAGAAAAGGTGCTGGATCGCATTGATAAAGCCACCCACTATGAGTATGACCCGATGGGTAATGTCACGGCCGTGATCGACCCGCTTGGCCGGCGCGCCACCTACGAATATGATGAAATGAACCGGCTGAAAAAAGCCGCTGCGCCCAACAGTCCGCCGACCGAATACAAGTATTATGCTAATGGCAAGTTAAAAGAGCTGTGGACCCCGGCGCAGCGTCCCACCTACTACGCCTATGACGGTCGTGGTCTGGTGACCAGTGTCACCGATGCCTTTGGCCGCGCCATGAACTACGCCTATGATGAAGCCGGGCGACTCAAGACCGTCACCGATCGGCGTCAGAATGCGCCGTATATACTTGAATACCTCTACGACAGCGGTGGCCGGCTGACTGATATGCGCGGGGCGGCAGCGTTTGACAATGTCGGCGTCCACTATACATACGATGGCGCAAATCGCCTGGAATCGGTGACCGATCCGAATGGTCTGACCACCAGTTACACCTACAATGCGCTTGACCAGGTGCGCACCGCAACCCAACCGATCAGCCGCACCACCACCTACACCTATGATGAGTACAATCGCCTCTGGGTCACGGAAGACCCGCGTGGTGTTGAAGTCACCTACGGGTATGACGTGCTTGACCGGGTGAAACAGGTGAATTACCCCGGTGGACAAAATACCTTCGAATATGACACCCTCGGTCGCCTCGACTGGTACAGTGATCCCACTGGTTTGACCGATTATGGGTATGATGATGCCTCCCGCGTGAATCAAATTATGACCGCACAAGGCACCGTCGGCTATGGCTACTACGATGACGGCCAACGCAGTGCCATGACGCTCGATGCCGGTGCGCCGGATGCGCGTACCATCAACTATACCTACAACGATAAAGGTCAACTCTGGACGATTGGTGACTGGCAAGGGCGGACAAACACGCTGACCTACGACGCTGACGGTAACCTGGCCGGCATTACCCGCTATAACAATGTCAACACGGCCTACAACTACGATAGCGCCGGCCGCCTCGATCATCTCAATCACAGCAGTCCGGCCGGCACGTTGGCCTGGTTTGACTACACATTGGATGAGATGGGCAACCGCACCGCGCTGGATTCACACTTGGGCCACGAAGACTATGGCATTGATGGTCTGAACCGGCTTTACGCTGCCAACTCCCCTGGCGGGAATGAATCGTATCAATACCACCCCAATGGCGACCGCCGCAATGCGCAAGGCGGTGCGGAAAATTATAGCTATAATGCCGGTGGTCAATTAGAGGCGCGCAACGCGCCGATGCTGGCTGATAGTTTGCTCTTCACCTATGATGCCAATGGTAACGTGACGACGGCCACCGACGGTCATCAACAAATTGACAGCTACAACTGGGATTGGGCCAACCACCTGACCAGCGCCACCGTCGACGGCAAAGCGATCAATTACACCTATGATGCCATGGGCGTGCGCGTCAGCGCCACCGTCAGCGGCACGACCCAGAATCTACTCTGGGACCGGATGGCGGAGCTCCCATTACTCGTTGATGACGGCAGCCAAAGCTATTTGCACGGTGCCGGCCCCTTGGCGCAGATCGACGCCACCGGGACCCGCTATGATCTCCTGGCCGACGGGCTTGGCTCGGTGCGCAACCTGATCGACGGCAGCGGCGCTGTGGTAGGCGCTGCCGACTACAGCATGTTTGGCAACTATCGCAACCAGACGGGCGTGACCAGCCGTTTTGGCTTCACCGGCGAATACTACGCCCAGGAAACGGGCATGTGGCACCTGCGGGCGCGCGACCTGCACCCCTCATTGGGCCGCTTCCTGAGTGCCGACCCGGTGCAGCCCAATGCGCCCGGCACCCAAGGCTACAATTTGTACGCCTATGTGGCCAACAACCCCACCACCTGGGTCGATCCATCGGGCTACACGCTGGAGCCGGCACAGGGCGGAGATCAGGCGCTGCTGGGGATGATGTATGCCATACACGGCGGCCTGGTCGGGATTTTTGAATGTGCGCTGGACGAAGAATGTCGTGGGGCGCAAGCGTTAATGACCGCATTAGGCTCTGAAGGCGCCAACTTCATGACCTGGACGGCCGAGAACCTCCAGCAAGCCTTGTTCGGCACCTACCCCCATCAGCCAACCCCGGTCGATCCTGGCTTGCTCGTCTTGAGCCTTGGCTTGAGCAACACGCCGATCTGGGGCGATCTCTATGATTTGTACACTGGCGTCACCGGCTATGACCCGCTTACCGGGCAATCCCTGGCCGGCTGGGAACGGCTGGCGAACCTGGCCGGTGCGCTGCCGATCTTCGGCATCAGCGGGGCCAACATTCGGCAGGGCGTTCATGCCGCCGAAGCGCTGATCCACAATGGGGATGAACTGGCGCAGGTCGTTGGTGCAGTCGGGAAAAGCTGTAGCTTCGAGGAAGAGACGCCCGTCGCCACCGACGAAGGTGCCATCCCCATTCGTGAAATAGATGTAGGCGACCGCGTGCTGGCCTGGAACGAGGCGCTGGGTGAAACCGGCTACTACACCGTCACGGCAACGATGGCCCACTGGGATCCAGTGGTTGTTCACTTGACAGTTGACGGCGAAACAATAGAAACGACGCCTGAGCATCCCTTCTATGCTGTAACATCAGCCCCTTGGCTCTCGGTTGGGGAAACCGAAGGCCGCTGGACGCTGGCCGGTGCGCTGAAAGCCGGCGACCAGATTCAGCAGGCGGATGGCACAACAGGTGTTGTTGAAACTGTTCTGTTTGAAGCTACCGAACAGTTGATGTACAATCTGACGGTTGCTGATGCCCACACCTATACTGTCGGTGATGGCGAGTGGGTGGTGCATAATGATTGTAATCCTCTCACTAGACGGTTAACTCTGGAAACTGACCGCAAAGCTGCGGAACTGATTCGAACCTTGTCACGAAGGCAGAGAGGTCCAGTGTTGACAGGTGTGGCTCATCCTGCCTTAGATCAGATATATTTTGGGATTAATCACACAGAATCACCTAGAAATCTGCCAAAAGTGTTGCAAGAACTTGATACTAGTTATACTAATGCACAACGCTCTTTGGCCAGAGTACAAGCTGGTAAGCCTGGAACTCATTCAGAGATCTATGCACTGACTGATGCCATTTATGCGTTGGAAGCAAAAATTGAACGTGAAGTCGAATTACATGAGTTGGGAGAGTTCATTCTTACTAATCGGTATTTGCATGCACCCATCATTCATTTGATTGATCGATGTGATCACTGCCGACACTTGACAGCAGGTGTAATTACGATTGGTCACAAATAATCTTAGACTTGCTGCAAGGTGACGAATAAGTGCTTAGGGACATGGTTACGGCGATATGAGTTCTAACCATGTCCCTAAGGAACGAGGATTTTATTAAACCAAGAACCCGAGAGGAGATTTCCCGGGGAACTTTAGGGTCTAATTAAATCCTCATTCCTAAGCATTTAAATTTGCTGAAAGTTTTTGCAAAAGAATAACATGCTTTGGAATAAAATAATATGGAAGAACACATGAATAATAAAAATTTGCTCGAAACTGGAATCAGTTGGGATGATCTTGAGTATAAAGGGTATCTTGTTTATTCTCAAGAAAAACCATTTACGGGTACAGCAATAGAAATCCATAACAATAATCTTCAAAGCCAAACAGAATTTGTCAATGGTATACAACAGGGTGTATCGCGAACATGGTCAGAAAGTGGTCAAATGTTGATTGACGAAAAGCTTTATCAAGGCGTGCTTCATGGTGTGAAGTATACTTGGCACGATACGGGAACGATAGCCTCAAAGTCACTCTATGACCGCGGGCATTGCTTATACCAAATTTCATGGGATGAAGATGGAAAGGTACTAGAGAATTACCAGATCGATAAAACACATTCCAATTATGAGAGAGTTAGCCTAGACCGAGAGCGATACCCGGACTGGCCCGAAATCCCAGCGGAATGAGAGTGTTAGAGTGGTAAATATGGAGCATTCAAACAAAAATAGAGTAAATTGGGATTATCTTGAATATCGAGAGTACTTGGTTTACGCTAACGGCCAACCATTTACAGGCATTGCCGAAGAATATCTAGGAGCAGATTATCTATATAACGAGACCGAATTTGTAGATGGGTTACAACATGGCATATTACGTGTATATTCTGAGACAAAACAGCCTCTGCATGAAAAGACCATCTATAAAGGTGTAGCACATGGCGTACAGCGCGAGTGGTATGATTCAGGCAAATTAGCATCTGTAGCGATTTATGATCGTGGTTATTGTCTTCAACGAACCAAATGGGATGAGAACGGCACAGAAATAGAGCGATATCAATTGAGTCAATCAAACAATGATTATACGATGCTTGAACGGTATCGTTTGCGTAATCCTGACTGGCCTGAAGTTTCCGAGAACGTTATATCGGATGGGTAATATTGATTAAGTTAATGGGCTGCAAATGCTGGGCAAGAACACATTCTCGCAATCAGCATCATGCGGACAGCCTTTGAGGAAATCTTATGGCAGGCTGTTCACTCTCACTACATTCCTGAATTGTATGAATCACAGGCAAGTTGGCAACAAGCTGTGACGCAGTCAGAAGTGCGGTTGCAATGGGATCCTGATCATGATCCGCTGGGGTGCAGCTTGCAGCGTCGTGCCATTCAGCTTGGGCTGCGTGGTCAAGCACTAGCAAAGTATGCACGGGAATGGATTGTATCGATTGAAGACATCACTGACTTTGTCCATGAACAGCATCAGTATGTACTGGCAGGCCAACTGGATAGGCTCTTGACCCCTATGGAAAGCATATATCCAATCACTGATTTGAATTTGCAGAAAAGGCTCAATATAACCCTACCCTAGCTAGGATGACGGCTTGATTGGTAAGTTAAGGAAGAAAAGAAGGAGAACAGGGTTTTGATAATGGTGTCAAAGCCCTTTTTTATAGAGAAAGCCCGTAAAACCCAATTCTTCAGGTTTGGGATATAAGGGCTTACCGCTGTACTCAGCGGGTGAACGACAGTGAACTGACCTTTAGGTCGATAGTAAGTTGCAAGCAAGACACAAGCTTCTATAGTTGACATATCCACCCGCCCGTGTTAGAATGATTGTATCAAAACTAACAAAAAGGATAGATATGAATATACAAGAGCCATCAAAAGAATACCACACCGATCATAGTATTGTGTACTCGTGCCAGTATCATGTCATCTTTTGCCCGAAGTATCGACGATCCGTGCTAGTCAGCGGTATCGACGATAGACTCAAGGAATTGATCCTTGAAAAGCAGGTAGCGTACGGATACACCGTGTTGAGTATGGAAGTCATGCCTGATCATGTCCATCTCATCATTGATTGTGATCCTCGTGTTGGCATCGTTGATATTGTCGGCAAGATTAAGGGCTACACGGCGCACGCTCTGCGTCAAGAATTCCCGTCGCTTAAAAGTCGCTTGCCAAGCCTGTGGACGCGCAGTAAGTTTGTTTCAACCGTTGGCACTGTATCGCTTGAGGTAGTCAAGCAATATATAGACAATCAGAAGAATGTTTAGATCATGATCCGAAAAGCCTTTAAGTACCGCATCTATCCCGATAGTGAGCAGCAAGCGAAACTGGCAATTCAGTTTGGCTGCGCGCGCTTTGTCTATAATCACTATCGGGCGGTACGCGAGGGCTATTACTACGACACTGGCACAGGGTTGAACTACAACGACTGTGCTACCGACCTGTCTGACATCCTGAAGGTTGACTACCCCTGGCTGAAAGAAGCCGATAGCCAGGTGTTGCAGCAGGGCTTGAAGGATTTAGACGCCGCCTACAGTAACTTCTTTGCTGGACGTGCCGACTATCCCAACTTTAGGCGCAAGTTTGACAAACAATCCATCCGCTACCCGCAACGCTTTAAGTTTGACGGTAGTACCATCTATCTGCCCAAAGTCGGCTGGGTGAAAGTCATTCGTCACCGTCGCATCGAAGGGAAGATGAAAAACTGTACCGTGTCGAAAACCAAGACCGGAAAGTTTTTTGTCTCCATCCAATGCGAGATTGAACACACCACCCCCGAACGGAAGCAAGGCAGTATCGGCATTGATCTTGGCTTGAAGGACTTTGCCACCATCAACGATGGCACTAAGACCGAAAAGATTGCTTGTCCCAAGCACTTGCGCAAAGCAGAGAATCTCCTGAAGATTCGCCAACGCCGTCTTTCCCGCAAGGTCAAGGGCAGCAACAGCCGCGGTAAAGCGAAGCTTGTGGTTGCCGCTACTCACGAGAAGATCACGAATCGACGCCGTGACTTTCACCACCAACTGAGCCGCGCCATTGTCGATAACTTTGGCAGGATCGGTCTGGAATCGCTGAACGTCGGCGGCATGGTCAAGAATCACAAACTTGCCAAGTCCATCAGTGATGCAGGTTGGTCCCAGTTTGTTGCCTTTGTCGAATACAAAGCGGCATGGGCTGGTAGTGAGGTTGTTCGTCATGACCGTTGGTTTGCTTCCTCTAAGACTTGCAACGACTGCGGAACAGTCAACAAAGCACTAAAACAGTCAGATCGCACTTGGGTCTGTCAAAACTGTGGCGTCATCCATGATCGTGATGAGAACGCCGCTAAGAACCTAAGACCGAGTACCGTAGGAACTACGGGAATTAACGCCGATGGAGACATGAGTAGTGTCGTAATGCGCTCAGCCTCGGAAAAGTTCAAGGTCTTGCCCTTGAAGCCCAAGAGTTTCAACCTTGGGTAGTTCACTTGCTGTCTCAGGAGTTGTAACAAAGACACCCCTATCACAACAAAATGACGTATCTATCTGTCAAGTTGCTGTCGGCAATCGTGTGTTGGCCTGGAATGAAGCCACCCATGCCACCGGCTACTATACCGTCACAACAACGCTGGCGCATACCGACCCTGTCATCGTTCACCTGACGGTTGACGACGAGACTATCGAAACCACGCCGGAACATCCCTTCTACGCAGTGGCATCCGCACCTTGGCTTGCCCCCGGTGAAAGGCAAGGCTGCTGGACCCACGCCGGTGACCAGAAGGCGGTGGTGGTTGTCCAATGCAGCCTGCATTATATGTGTTGACCGTCACCTTAGCTCATCGCTGGCTTTTGTTGTGGGGTGAAAGTGAGGGTGATCCCAATCGCTTGCAAGATCGCCAGCAAAGTTGTCAACGTCGGATTGCCATCTGCCGAAAGAATTTTATACATGGTTTGGCGATTCAACTGGCTCTTATCCGCAACGGTGGCTATGCCCCCATTGGCCTCGGCCACGGCACGCAGTGCGAGCAATAATTGCTCGGTTGACCCTTCTTCCATAGCGGCTGAAAGGTAGGCCGCGGCCAATTCAGGGTCACGTAGCTCTTCCTGTAGAAAGGCGTCATAACTCTTCGTTTGCATGAGATTGATATTCCTTCCAATAACGGATCGCCTGTGCAATGTCACGCGCCTGTGAACTTTTATCGCCACCGCACAAAAGTAACACCACCGTACTACCAACCAGGCCAAAATAGACGCGAAACCCCGGCCCAACATGAATGCGCAGTTCAGAGACTCCCTCGCCCACCGCTTTACAATCGCCAAAGAGGCCCAGTCGTAATCGATCAATCCGGCTAAAAATCCGCGCCTTGTTGCCTTTGTCGCGCAGTGTACGCATCCATTCCTCAAACGGCACTTTGCCATTGGCGGTAACAAATAGTTCACCCTGCGCTCAACGCTTTCCATAGGAAGATTGTCGCATAAATGCGACACTTTGTCAAACGCCGCCTAGCTTGGCAGGTTCCCGCTTTTTTCCTAGCTGCGTAACGAAGCTAATCAGCGGCAGCATGACCATCGGATGGCTGGGCCAGGCCTGAGCTTGCCGAAGGGTCAACCTGAGCCTAGAGAGCAGCAACGGCATCACCACCGTGTATGTGCTTGATGAACGGCGTGCCCTCCCCACCATCTTGGGCGAAGTGCGCAGTGACGGCACCGAACTGCTGGTTGTGGGCGGTTGCTCCTCCGCCCACCGGCCTGAAGCGGGTGGCCATCCCCTCACCCCCCACCCAACTCCTGCTGCCACAAGGTTTCGCAGAGAAAGTCGATGCCGCTGCGGAGGTGGCGGCGATAGGTGCTAAAGGGCAGATCGAGCAATTCGGCGGCGGCTTCTTGGGTGGCGGCGGGTTGAAAGTAGGTGTGATGGAGCGCGCGATAGAGTTTGTTCTGGCGTGGCGTCTGCTGCAGAAGCGCCGCGGTCTTACGCAACAGTTCGGGCAAGCGGGCCAGCCGCGCCTCAGCAGTGTTGTCCGCGGCCGCGGCGGACCAAAGCAGGCGCGACTTGAGCAACCCATTTGTGCGTAGGGCCGTGGGATTATGCAGATCGCGTAGCGCTGCGCGAACCGCCTCGGCAAAATCAACCTCACTCAGCGCGATCACGGTTTCGGTCACCGGGGGCGGCAGGCGGACCGCGCCGCGCGCCACTTCGCGCTCGGCCAGCAGATTGAGCCAGGGTAAGGGCGGCACGGTGCGCCAATTGTGCCCATAAAGACCATAACGCCGGCCATCAGTGGTGAAATCCAAAGCCGGTAGCCGGACCAGATCAGCATAGGCGAAGACCATTGTCCAAAACGCGGGGGCGGCACAGGGCAGCAGGGTAAAGCTGAGGCCACTGGTCACCAGATAATGTTGCACCATGGTCAGAAAGATGCTGCTTTGGACCGGCGACACCGCCTGATAGGATTCATAGGCGAGCCAGAAGCGAAAGTAGGTGGCGCACTCATCCGCACGCATGCCATCGTTGCCCGCTAAAAAGCGCACGGCTAGATCAATCGCCGGATCGATCTGGCGATCTGCCCCCGTGACCTTTTCCAGCGCGACCATGATCAAGACGCCCTGGGCTTTGCCTTTGGCATTGCGAAAGACGGTCGTCAACTGTGGTTGCTCGGTTAACCAATGCGCAGCGATCTGCGCGGCCGTAGGCCCCTGGTGGTGGGCAACCATCGCCATGATTTCGGCGTGTTCATCGGCGCGGGGACGGTCGCTGTAGATGGCACCGGTCTCCTGCCATTCAAAGTAGGGGCGCACCAGCGGATTATCGCGGTGGAGATAAAGCGTGTCTTGCAAAATCGCGCGCTGGGCGCGGCTGTCACTTTCGGGGAAGTAATGCATGTAGTAACCACGGGCGCGGGCGTGTAACTCAGTATAACGGGTCGGATTACGCCAGCGCAAATCAGCCGCCAGTGCCTCACGCGCCAGATCGTGGGGATAGAGGCCGCCGCGGTCGTGGTCAATAAACGACAAGGTGCGCAGCCAGCCAAAGATCGTATGGACATCCGGCTGCGCCAACATTGCCGCCAGCAGCCCTTCGGTCATCACCCGCACCATGGCACAGGCTTCCAACGCCGCCCGGTGCGCCGGGCTGGGCACATGTTGGATGAGCCGTTCCACGAGCGCGGCGATCAGATCAGGGGCTTCCTCCGGTCGGAAACTCATATCACCCTTTTGCCCAAAGACATCGGCCATCAGCGATAAGGCGAGGGGATGGCCGTGGGTAAAGGCGAGAATCTGCGGGTGATGACGGCTGGGGATGGCGCACTGGTGTAGAAAAGTACTACTTTCGTCAGGGGCCAGGTTGCGTAGTTCCCAGAATTTGACGAGCGATTGCCAGCCCGGATCGGTGCGCCACTCCATGGCCGGCGGGTTGCGTCCGGCCAACACGGTGAGCACATTCGCCGGCATCTGCGGGAAAAACTCATCGCGCAGCCAGCTATCAAGCGGCGTCAACAATTCGGAAGTGTCGATAAAGATCACATAGCGCGTGTTTTGGCCCCCCAGGTAAGCCTGCGGGGCCTGGCCAGCCGCCAGCCCGAGTGCATTCTGTAAACTGGCAATAAAGAAAGGGGGCGACGGATCCATATGCCGTGCATCCAGATGGACCGTTGTCTGTTGGGCGGCACGGGCAAGCGTGGTCAATTCGCGCAAGAGCGTCGTTTTCCCGACGCCCCCTGGCCCATAGAGTAGAAAGAGATAAAAGGGTAACTCCGCGGCCTGCAGGGCGGCCGCAAATTGTTCACACTCCAACTTTCTCCCCACAAAACGACTGCGCCGTGCGATCTCCAACCGCGCTGCCAGGGAAGCCATACCCACTCCTTTATGATAGAAATTATATAGCTACCATGCGTAGGGGTACGAACTATCGTGCCCCATGTGTATTAAGCTAAGCGACGGGGCAGCCACGCCGGTGGTTCGGGAACCCGCTGGGTGCAGTGCCCTTAGTTTGATACATATAGGGCACGAGCTATCGTGTCCCTACGTATGAGGGTGTGCGCAAGTCCTAACGATCATTGTTCTATTTTGCTTGCTAAGTTAAGTGTACATGTTTACTTTATCACAGCGCGGCTCTTTCTTCAATCCCCGATCTGCGCTACTAGTGTGCGTCGCACTGGTCGCATGCGATCGGGGTAACGAAACAACGCTTGACCAGTGCGACGCACATGGGTTGTCCCCAAACTGAGCCGCACCCTCCGCGATGGGGCTGCGGCCTGAAAGCGTAGATAGTTTTCGCTGCCAAGCTTGAAATGAACAAAAATTGAATACTTTTTGGTCTGGTAATTGATCCCCTCGCCCAGGCATAATCGACATCGCGAGCGTGGGCAAGGGCAAAAAGTCAGTGAACTGAAAAGTGGTAAAGATGTATCTTGCTGCTATATCTTGATCCATAGTGACTTTCTTAACGTATTGTTAAACTCACCTCCTATGTGTTTAAAGAATAGATAGGTCGTCGATTGGCGCATGTTCTCTCTCCAAACATGCAAACTCAATGTCTGTTCTTCCTTATAGATAACACAACTAAACGTGGCACAATCGTGTACTGTGCATCCCCTGATGCACAGCCCGCTTTATGTCAACTCTATTTGCTTTGTCTATTAGACTGTCATCATTGCCCTCTACAACGCCCAATGACAGCGCCGTACAAACATATTGAAAAATGAATTTTCAAGAAAATTGGTGTGATCCAAGCTGCTGCATGGTGCGTCAGATTAGGTAGCAGAGAGCGGTTGACATGTGTAGCAGGGTTTTGTATAGCAGTAAAAACCCCGCTGCTCATTCAGCGCTAAATATAGCAGTAGCTTATTCCATCAGCAGCGCAAATCAAGTGCAAACCACAAAAATCTTAAGGGAGCCGATTATGCTCACTCGCGTTACTTTCCAACGCCGATCCTGGCCCAATAAATGGCTCGGCAAATGGTCTAGTAAGCTACGTCGGCCACGGCAGTGGCTGACGGTGTTGCTCTTGGTCTTTGCGGTGATGGGCGGCTTGCCGACCGCCCTCTTCGCCCACCCATTGGGCAACTTTACGGTCAACCGCTATGCGCGTTTGGAACCCCAGGGTAACGAAGTGGCGCTGCTGTACATTGTCGACATGGCGGAAATTCCGGCGCACCAGGAACGGGCCTTGATCGACACCGATGGCGATGGCACGCTGACCTCCACTGAAGAACAAGCCTATGCTGAAAGCCAAGTGGCCACATTGCAGGAAAATTTGCATTTGACCCTCAACGGTACAGCGGTCGAGTGGACAGCTGTGGACCATAGCCTGACCTTCCCCACCGGCCAGGCGGCGCTGCCCACCTTGCGCCTGGTTGTCCATTACCTTGCTACCCTAGAACCAGGGGCTGAGCAGTGGCAAGCTGACTTCCGCGATGATAATTATGCGGATCGGATCGGCTGGCAAGAAGTGATTGTCCGTTCGACCGCTGGCGCGAACGTGGTTGAATCGACGGTGCCGACCACCGATCTCAGCCAAGAATTGCACAGTTATCCTGAGTCGTTATTGCAGAATCCCCCGCAGATCAACCAAGCGACCTTTCGCTTTACGCCCTCAGGGGTGACTGGCACAACGACGACCAACAGCCAATCTGCCCAAATGGTTCCGGCCATCGCTGGTACAACTACACTGAGCCGATCCAATGACCCCTTTGCGGATCTGATCAATGTGCCGACCCTCGGCCCACTTGCAATTTTGTTGGCACTCCTGGCCGCCTTTGGTTGGGGTGCCGCCCATGCGCTCTCCCCTGGTCATGGTAAGACCATCGTGGCCGCTTATCTGGTGGGTTCACGCGGTACGGCTTGGCACGCCCTCTTTCTGGGGTTGACGACGACGATTACCCACACGGCTGGGGTCTTTATCCTCGGCGGCATCACCCTCTTTGCCTCGCAATACATTTTGCCGGAGACGCTCTTCCCCTGGCTGAGTTTGATTTCAGGGCTGGTGGTGGTGGTCATCGGGATAACGATGGCGTGGCGTTGGCGACAGGGAGCTGGCTTCGGCCACCATGCGCATCCCCACTCGCATGACCACGCTGCGCAGACAGGCCACGACCATGATCATGCGCACGATGAAGAGCACAGCCATGATGGCCTGGTCTATCACCGCCATGGCACGGGCAGTTGGCACAGCCACACACCCCCTGGTGCCGACGGCACGCCCGTGACCTGGCGTAGCTTATTAGCCCTGGGCATCTCTGGCGGCCTGCTCCCCTGCCCGTCGGCGCTGGTCGTAATGCTGGGTGCCATTGCGCTGCATCGGGTCGCCTTTGGGCTGGTGTTGATTGTGGCTTTTAGTCTCGGCCTGGCCAGTGTGCTCACCGCGATTGGCATCATGCTCGTCTATGCTGGGCGCTTCTTCAACCGCCTGCCCCAGGGTGGCCGCCTGTTGCGCCTGATGCCGGCGGCCAGTGCCCTCTTTATCACTGTAGTTGGGATTGGGATTACCTTCGAAGCCTTACGTACCATCGGCTTCTAAGTTCAATATTTATCATCATCAGCTTTTTACAGGAGCAAAGATAATGGAAGCAAGTAAGCGTTATCGTTATTATGGGATTATGCGACGCCTCGGCCTGGTCGTCGGGATTGTGTTAACCCCGCTGTTGTTAATTGGGGCGATCTTGATTGCCTATAGTTCGCAGGCCAATGCCTCCAGTCACCGGGAAGCCCCGCTGATCTCCAAGGATACTTTCGCCGATAACACCGACACCTATGTCTTTATCTCGCCGGAAGACGAAGACAATGTGGTCTTGATTGGCAACTGGATTCCCTTTGAAGCCCCCGAGGGCGGGCCAAATTATTTTGAGTGGGACGATAATGTGCACTACTCACTCTTTGTTGACAACAACGGCGATGCCAAGCCCGATATTACCTACACCCTTTCCAGCCGGGTCGAACAGGCGACGGGGTTGACCTTTCTCTACAACACCGGCCCGATCAACAACCTGACTGACGGCGATTGGAACCGCAAACAATTCATTACCGTCACCGAAACCACGGCTGAGGGTACCATCGTCTTGGTGGGCAACAAACCAACGGCCCCCGTCAACATCGGTGAGAAATCGACCCCTAACTATGTCGGGCTGATGGACGCCGCCATCTATGACAGCAGCGATGGTCTGCCCGCCGGCGTGAAAATCTATGCCGGCCAGACTGACGACCCTTTCTGGGTAAATCTGCAGGTCTTCGATCTGTTGACCCTGCCCGGCCAAGATCCGCCGATTGGTTACCAGAATTACAACGTGCCGGTTGATTCGGTTTCGGCCTTCAATGTCCACAGCTTGGTGATCGAAGTGCCGATTGCGCGCCTGAAACAGGGCAGTGAACCAGTCTTGGGCGTCTGGGCCGCCACTGCCCGCAAATCTTCCCGTGTCTTAAATGGGATCGGTGGTGTCTTGAGTGGTGCTGGGCTAGAAACACAAACGGGGGATTATGTCCAGGTTTCGCGCTTAGGCATGCCCCTGGTCAACGAAGTGGTGATTCCGCTGGCATTGAAAGATGCCTTTAACGCCCTCAAGCCGGAGCAGGATCTCGTGCTCTACACCGGTGGTGCCGGCAATGCCATCCGTGATCTTTTGCAAAAGAGCGTCGAAGATCCTGAAATTGGGCGCTTGCTCTGTGGCCTCTACGGGGTGCCCTTGCCTGGTGACAGCAACGATGATTGTTCTACCGAAGTGACTGTGGGCACGCCCCGCTCCGGCCGTGGTGATATCTTCGACATCTTCCTGACCGGGATGAAATTGGCGGCCCCCTTCACGATTAATACCGCCACTGGCCCAGCCACCTTGCCGGCCGGCTTTAATGTCAACCAACCGGCCGGTGCCGTACCAGCCGAGATGATTCGCATCAACACCGACATCAAGGGCGCGACCTGTTCACCTACCCCCAGCCGCCTCGGTGTCTTGGGGGGCGATGCTTGTGGCTTCCCAAATGGTCGCCGCTTGATCGATGATGTGGTGGAGATCGAGCTGCTCGCCGTGGCCGGTGCCGCTTATGGCGTGCTCGATGGCCGTGATACCAGCTTCACCTTCAACCCCGCGTTGATTGGGGTGCTCGATGATAGCATTGACCAGAATGATGTGCCCTATTACAAGAATACCAGCCGCGACGAATTGCCCGATACTTTCCCCTACCTGGGTGTGGCGCAATCCGGTCAGACCCACTGGCACACCAATCCGTACTTCAACGTGATTATGCCTTGGATCCAGAATGCACAGTGGTTTGTGGATCAGCACGGGGTTAGTGCGGTTGCGCCTGCGTTTTTTGGGCTACCCCTCTTCTTCTTTGTCCGTCGGCGCATGCGCAACGCCGACAAAGCGTAAGTTACATCGCTGCGGCTTTGTGGAAAGTGGTCGCATAGCGGATTGATCTGCGCTCGTCTTACGGTGGTTGGCGCTTGCCCTCAGTGACAACCACCGTACCCGTTGCTCGATCATGACCTGGCTAGCTTGATGAATCACCACAAAGGCGAGCGATTTTACTTATATAACTGTGTTCATGCGCAAAGCGCGGTGGCGGCACCACATGCCGAGCTTTGTTAACAACACAGGGAGTTAATCGCACCATTTGTCCTTTGCAGCCAACAACTCAGCCTTACCCGTACGACAAGAGTATTACAAAAGCAGTATCATATTAGTATCACAAAAGGAGATAGTATGAGTACCAAATCAGTCCGACAGTTCTTGGTGCGCTGCAGCCTCGTGCTCACCTTTGTCCTCACCCCCATGTTGCTGGCAACTGCCAGCATGGTGGTGGATCAAGGCGTAGCCGATGCCTCCAGCCACCGCGAAGCGCCGCTCATTTCGCAGGATCAATATGCCGACAACACCGACACCTATGCCTTCCTTTCGCCCCGCAATGAGAACAACATTGTGTTGGCCGCGAGCTGGATTCCCTTTGAAGGGCCAGAAGGTGGTCCCAACTATTTTGAGTGGGGCAATGGGGTTGTCTACAATCTTCACGTTGACAATGATGGCGACGCCAAAGCTGATTTTACCTATCAGTTGACCAGCCGCGTGGAAGTTGCCAATCCCAATACGTTTCTCTACAATGTTGCCCCGATTGCACGGCCAACCGATCCGGACTGGAACCGTCGTCAATACATCACCATCAAAGAGCTGCGTGAGGATGGAACGATCATCACCCTCGTCAACGATCAGCTGACGACACCGGTGAACATTGGCAGCAAATCGACCCCCAATTTCCTCTCCCTTTCCAACCGTGCGCGGTTTGATGTGACCAACCGTGGCCAAAAGCTTAGTCTCTATGCCGGCCAGACCGATGATGCCTTCTGGGTTGATCTGCAGGTTTTTGATCTGTTGACTCTGCGTGGCCAGAACCCGCCCATTGGTTATGATAAGGGCAACAACACCCCCGTCGATTCAGTTTCGGGCTTCAATGTGCATAGCCTGGTCGTCGAAGTGCCTGTCAACCGCGTGAAACAGGGCAGTGAGACCGTTTTGGGTGTTTGGGCAACGGCCCAACGGCCTGCAACCCGTGTGCTCAACGGTCCAGGCGGCTTGGGTTCGCTGACCAATAGTGGCGATCTGGTACAAGTCTCGCGCTTGGGCATGCCTTTGGTCAACGAAGTCGTGCTGCCCTATGCGCTGAAGGATGCCTTTAACAGCATCAGCCCAGATGTTGACTTGGCCCTCTACACGGGTGGTGCTGGGGCCGACATCCAGGCATTGTTGCAACGCAGTGTGGAGGACCCAGAGATCGGTCGTCTGCTCTGTAGCCTGTACGGTGTGCCTCTGCCTGGCGATCAGAACGACGATTGCAGCACCGAAGTTGAAACCGGCACCCCCCGCTCTGGGCGCGGTGACATCTTTGACATCTTCCTGACAGGGATGGTCTTGGCCGACGAATTTACCATCAACACCAAGAATGGGCCAGTAACGCTGCCGGCCGGTTTCAATGTCAACCGCCCAGCCAATGCCGTGCCCGCGGAGATGATTCGCATCAACACGGCAATCAAGGGTGACCTCTGTTCGCCAACCCCCAGCCGCTTGGGCGTGCTTGGTGGCGATGCCTGTGGTTTCCCGAATGGGCGCCGCCTGGCTGATGATACGGTCGAGATCGAACTGTTGGCTGTGGCCGGCGCGGCCTATGCGGCCCTTGATGGCCGCGATGCCGACTTCACCTTCAATCCTGCTCTGATCAGTGTGTTGGATGATGGGATCGACGCCAATGATGTGCCTTTCCGTCGCAACTTCCCCTATATGGGGCTGGCCCAATCCGGCCAGGAGCACTTCCATCAGAACGCGACTGACGGCCCGATGGTCGTCGCCGCCGGTAGTGATGCTGATGATGCCGCCGAGTGGACGATTGTCGAAGCCATTGATAATGCGATCAGTGATGCAGTTGAGAACGTGCAAGAGTTCTTCCTGCCCCTGATCATTCGGTAAAGATTGGGTAGTTGGTTGGTTGGGTAGTTAGCCTTCCCATTCACCAGCCAACCAACTACAAACTAACAAACTATCCAACCACCCCCACGCATTCCCAGAAAGTCCTGATTATGCAAACATCGACCGCCCACCCAACGTTGCGCCGCTTCCCCCGACGGCGTCCCCAGATGATGCTACTGTTCGCTGGCTTGCTCTTGATCGCAGCGATTGTTTATCGTGGCTTCATTGCATCAACGACGGCCGGCGGGGTAAGCCCCGCGCCTGCCCCGGTTGAGCCTTCCTCACCCGAAGCGATCAACCGGTGGCAGGCGCGGCTCAATCGTAACCCCGATGATGTGGAAGCCTATGCCCAACTGGGCTATGGTCTCTTGCGTCAGGTGCGGGTAAGTGGTGATATCTCGCTCTACGACCGCGCCGGCCAAGCTTTTACGGCCGCGTTGGCACGTGATCCCAAGCAGATCGATGCCTTGGTCGGCCAAGGCGTTTTGGCCCTCGCCCTCCATGATTTTCATGGTGCGCTCGACTGGGCCGACCAGGCGTGGGCGCTGAATCCCTTCCGCGCCGAGATTCTCGGCATCAAGGTGGATGGGCTGGTGGAATTGGGCCGTTATGACGAAGCGGTGACCACCCTGCAACAGATGATGGATCTACGCCCCGACCTGCAATCTTATAGTCGCGTCTCCTATTTGCGCGAACTGTATGGCGATGTTGACGGCGCCATTGAAGCCATGCGCACCGGGGTTGACAGCGCCGTGCCCGCCACCGAAGATTGGCAGTGGACGTTGACCCACCTGGGTAACCTCTACTTCAACCGCGGTGACCTGGAAACTGCGGCCCAGATCTACGGTCAAGTGTTGGCGCAACAGGCAACCTATCCCTACGCCGTTGCCGGTATGGCGCGCGTGCAAGCGGCCCAAGGCCAAAGCGCCGACGCGATTGCCCAATACGAAGCGTTGGTCAATCGCCTGCCCCTGCCTGAATTTGTGATTGCCCTTGGTGAACTTTACGAAGCCAACGGCCAGCTGAGTGCGGCCCAGGCCCAGTATGACCTGGTTGGGGTGATGCAACAACTCAACGGGGCGGCGGGCATGAACGTCGACCTGGAGATGGCCCTCTTCAACGCCAGCCACGGCCAGGATCCGGCCAAGACGGTCACCGAAGCGCGCGCCGCCTATGCTGAGCGCCCCACCATTTATGGCGCTGACGCACTGGCCTGGGCGCTCTATCAAAATGGTGAATATGGGGAAGCGTGGGAAAAAATTCAAGAGGCGCTAAAGCTGGGGACCAAAGATGCGTCGCTGCATTTCCATGCCGGGCTGATCGCGCAGGCATTGGGTGATACAGCCGCTGCCCGTGAACATCTGGAAGAGGCGTTGGCGATTAACCCACACTTTTCGCCGCTCTATGGG
This sequence comes from Caldilineaceae bacterium, assembly GCA_022842065.1. The sequence goes on along the minus strand of JALHQH010000004.1, from coordinate 218,168 downwards.
CCGGTGGCGGAGCAGACGCGAGAGGCGCTAGGCGAGATACGTTAGTGTGAAAAACGTTCAGCCGTAACTTCTTGTAGGAATTCAACAAAATAGGGTGGTGAGCAAGGAGCGTGTGCCGTTGGATCGGAGAAAGGGTGGACATGCCAACCAATCTTGGTATTGTCCTTGCCGTAGATCCGAACATTTTCTGCAATCAATGCAAAGGAAGTTTTACCAGTCGTCACATTGTAGAAAATCTCGATAAAGGTCTGGTCGATCAGAAAGATGCGTAGACTTAAAATATCACGGTCACAAGTTCGCACGGCATACGCTTCGACGATAGGCTCATTCGCGCAGGCACCAATCATCTCATCGAGTAACTGCTGCGTTGTTACATCAGCCACAAATGGTACCCTTCCAATCGCTGTTTTCGTGTGACTAAGGCTTCCCATTCCAGGTAATCGCGTTCTGCTTCCCACGCATAATCGGCTTCATTTTCCTCGGCTTCCCAACGCACTTTGTAGTGTGCAAAGTCCATGCCATACTTAGCTTCAAAGGCTTGCAGCCCTGTTGCGATTTGGGCAAATTGATAAGCAAAAGCATCGCGCAGCGCCAGGTTCAAGGCGGCTTCCGGACGGGATTCACCGGTTAATTCGCGTAAGACTTGTGTTGTCTGTTTTGGTAAAACGAGTGTAGACATCGGCTATCTCTCCTATCGACTAGCGGTATTACTAGCTTAATATGCGTGAAATATCAAGCGCCTTCATTATAGCATAGTCACGGATAATTGAACATGCCGTTCGCAAATAAAGCGCCCCACTTCCTCAAAGTAAGCACTTGTCACTTCGGTTGCCGCGGGATGTTTGATGACGACAATGTGTGTTTCACCCACACGCTTGTAATAAAATGCCCCGCCGGCTTCGGCTTGAAATTCCCTGCCCACAATGGCGCGCCAATAAGCCAGATAACCAAAACTGTAGCTTCTGTCAGCAGAATCGCATGGGGGTAAAAATAAAAAGTTGATAGTTTTTGAGTAGCTCATGAAGCGGAGAATAATGATAAACTTGGCCCATCAGCGTCCTTCTAGACAGCGCAAATTAAGAGAAAACAATGGCCAACGGACAAAACTATACACTGCCTGTCGCCCTTTACTTAGCAGACTACTACCGAGATTCACCCCACCAACTCTTTTATGACCACGGCGGCGCGCTCTCGCAGCGCATCTATGCTTGGTTTGGCACTGCCTATACAGCACCGAATGCCGCCCAACATCTTGCCTGGGTTGACATCGTTGTCGCTGAAGTGACCAGCGGTAAAGTCTACCAAATTATTGAGATCGAGGATTCCAACGCGAAGCCAAAGACAATCATCGCCGACCTAATGGCGGTTCTGCTTGGCGATGGACTGGCCTTTGGGGGGCGTACGGACTGGCAAATCGGCCAGTGGACGACACTGACTGTTTGTGCGTATGTCAAGGATAGTACTGCCCAAACAAAGTTTCAGCCGCGCCTAGCGCATCTCCAGCAACATATCACCAGTGTACAAACTGGCCTGAAAACGCGCAACGCTGCGATTGGTCGCATTGTGGTGGAGACCTTTAAGGATCATGCAGAATTGCACCATAAACTTGCCCCTTAATGCGAGTGGCTAAACCGTTCAATCTGCGCCAACGCCGCCGATAACTCCATCTCTACCGCTCGCAACGGCCCTGTCTCCAAATCAACCCCATGTTGCACTGCTTCCAACACCGCCACCATCTTTGCGGCGATCCGCCCCTGGTCCGCCTGACTGTAGCGCTGAAAGTTCAACGGCAGTTGCCGATAGTCTAGGTCATAGCCATAGAGCGCATCGGTAAAAGTCTTTTGGTAAGCCGCATCGAAGTCAAAGGCGAGTTGATCCCTGCCGATGAGTGGGATGGTCACCGTGGGAATTGCCTGGTCAACATCAAATTCATGCAAGAAGACCGGCCCGGTGTGGAAGTCTGGCCGCGGATCTAGCACGACAATGCGATAGGGATGGGCAGTTTGCGCTTGTGCGCTATAGTCGGCCAACCGTTCAAAGGTGGGCGGTGATTCATGCAGATAATCAATCTCAACAAAGACCAAGCCATTGCGCAACAATTCGGTGCGTTTTGCGCGATAGGTGTAAGCATCCAAAGTGCGCCCTTTGTTGGTGGGTGAAAGCAATTCGATCCACGCAACCGGCTGCGCCTCGGCATTAACAAGCCGTTCATAGATGGCAATCGCATAATAGGGATGATTGCTATCCTCTTCAACTTCAACAAAATCTTCCACGGTTAGTGTCGCCGCACCTGTTGCATTGAATGGTGAGGTAGGTTGAGACCGTCGCCGTTCTCGATCTGCAATGCGACGAATCTGCAACGATGCTTCCGTCTCCGCGGTATAGCCCATCGGGATCAGTTGTGCCTTTAACGCAACCAACAACTGGGTAATCTGCATATTATGAAAGCGATGCCATTTCCCGGTGCCTTGCCAGAAGCTATGTAGATGGGCATTGATGCCAAAATATTGATTTTTGATCGAGTGGACGGCTGATGTCATTTCCCCTTCGCCGCAGGCATTGAAATGCCTGCCTGAGATGCAAAACCCGTTAAAACGGGTTAACGCGTTAACCCGTTTTAACGGGTTTTGCGTACCAGCGGGTGAATTCATTCACCCGGTCGTATTGACATGAACGGTAATGGTTTGTGCGTGATCGGCCGTCAGTGCTGCTCGATCAATCGCGATAAATAACTGCGCCGGATGAAGATATGGCTGTCCTTCATTATCAACAATCCGTAGCCAGCCGTCTTTGCGCTCCGCGGCAGAGATCGGCAGAACTTCATAGATCTCACCAACGGTTAGCGAAATCGGATCGTCACCAACACTAATACATTGCGCATATTCCACTGTTGTCATCTTACGCTTGCTCCCAATAGCGAATCAACTTGGGCAGATAAGGATCTCATCAATGGAGGGAACTTGGGTCTCCCGGCTAGATCCCCTCCCCAAACTGGGGAGGGTTAGGGAGGGGTTAGTCGTTATCGCTATTCTACAGAAAAACCCTCCCTACTGCAACCCCCAACTGACGTCCTGTGGCCCCGCTGCTGCCCCTACCCTCCCAAATTTTTGACACCTACCCCCATTTGCCCTACAATCACGAGATAAATAAAACGTGAAACGTGCTGCGTGATACGTGCTGCCTCTACTCTGCCGCAGCACGTTCCAGCCATCCATTAGCCGGGCAGGTCGATGATGAAACGACTCTCTACGAACGAAATCCGTCAACTTTGGTTTGACTTCTTTGCCGAATATGATCACGCCGTGGTCGACAGCAGCAGCCTGGTGCCGATTAACGATCCAACCTTGCTGCTGACCAACGCCGGCATGGTCCAGTTTAAGGACCTCTTTTTAGGGTTGGAGAAACGGGACTATAAGCGCGCCGTCACTGCGCAAAAATCCATGCGCGTCAGTGGCAAACACAACGACCTGGAAAATGTCGGCCCTAGCCCGCGCCATCACACCTTTTTTGAGATGTTGGGCAACTTCTCCTTTGGTGACTACTTTAAAAAGGACGCCATTCAGTGGGCCTGGCAATTTCTCGTCGAGGTGCTCGAACTGCCCTTGGAACGCCTCTGGTTCACCGTCTACACCGACGATGACGAGGCCGAGCGCCTCTGGATCGAGACCGGCGCACCGCCGGAACGGGTCCGCCGCTTTGGCAAAAAGGACAACTGGTGGTCGATGGGTGACACTGGCCCCTGTGGTCCCTGCTCGGAGATCCACTTCTACTGGGGCGATCTCGACCAGCAGGTGCCCGACGGTGTTAATCGGGATGACGAGTATCTGGAGATCTGGAATCTCGTCTTCATGCAATATGACAGCAAGGCGGATGGCACCTTGGTGCCCTTGCCCGCGCCTAGTGTTGATACCGGGGCCGGCTTAGAGCGCATTGCCAGCATTATGCAGGGCAAGGAAAACAACTACGACACCGACGCCTTCCTGCCGATTATGGAGCGGATTGGTGAATTGCTCGGCCAGGATGAAACGCATCGCCTGGCGCACCTTTACCGTTACCGCGCGATCGCCGACCATGCCCGTGCCATCACTTTTCTGATTGGCGACGGGGTCTTGCCCGGCAATGAAGGGCGCAGCTATGTCTTGCGCATGGTCCTGCGCCGCGCCGCCCGCTTTGGCAAGTTGATCGGCTTTGATGGGCCCTTCCTAGCCAGGGTCGCCGACAAGGTGATCGAACTGATGGGCGGCCACTATATCGACCTGGTCAGCAAGCGCGATTTTATCCTGCAGACGATTACCGATGAGGAAGTGCGCTTCCAACGCACCCTGACCATCGGCCTGGCGCTGCTCGAAGATCTCATGGACGATCTGCGCGCCGAGGGCAAAACTGAAATCCCTGGAACAGATGCCTTCCGGCTGTGGGACACCTACGGCTTCCCCGTTGATCTGACCCGCGACGTTGCGGGTGACCAGGGCTTTACGGTTGATGAAGCGGGCTTTCACACCGCTTTGCAAGAAGCGAAGGCGCGCAGCCGTGAAACCGCGCAGGAACATCTGGCCACCGATGTGGGCAGCTACGCCACGCTGCTCGACACGCTCAAGGCGGCGGGCGAGCTTGATGAGACCGGCGTTAAACATCTGATCTACGAAAGTGTCGCCGAACTTGATACCACCATCCTGGCGTTGCTGGTTGACGGCCACCCGGTGACCGCAGCGCATGTCGGCGCCACGGTGGAAATTGTGCTGCCCGAAACGCCTTTTTATGTCGAGAGTGGTGGTCAGGTCAGCGACACTGGCGAAATTTATTACTTCCCTGATGATATGGCCGTGCCGATCTGGTCGGTCGAAATCACCGGGATGCGCCGCCCCGTTAAGGGCTTGATTGTTCATGTTGGTAAGGTGACTAGTGGCAGCGTCCGCGTTGGTGATCCGGCCCACGCCGCGATCGATGCTGACCGGCGTTGGGATATCATGCGCAACCATACGGGCACCCATGTGTTGCACGCCGTGTTGCGCGAGCGGCTGGGTAGCCATGTCCATCAGGCTGGTTCATCGGTTGCGCCGGAGCGGCTGCGTTTTGACTTTACCCATACCCAGCCGCTCAGCAGCGCGGAGTTGCACGACATTGAGCAACAGGCCAATGCCATTGTGCTGGCTAATTACCCGGTCAACACGCGCTGGACGACTTACAAACGGGCGGTGCAAGAAGGGGCGATGGCGCTCTTTGGCGAAAAGTATGGCGATGAAGTGCGCGTCGTCAGCTTTGGCGAAGAAGACGGCGTTAGCATGGAACTCTGTGGCGGTGCCCATGTCGATAGCACCGCCGAAATCGGCAGCTTCCGCGTCATCGGGGAAAGCAGCGTGGCCGCAGGGATGCGCCGCATTGAAGTGGTGACCGGGAATTTTGCCGAACGGCTGATTGAACAACGGCTCGGTGCGCTGGACGCGGCAGCGGCGATCTTGCGGACCAAACCGGAGGAAGTGACGACGGCGATCGAGGGGCTGCAAAGCCAGAACCGACAACTGCAACAGGAAGTGGCACAATTGCGCCAGAAACTGGCCCAGTTAGACAGCGCCAGCCTGCTCGAACAGGCGGTCCAGGTTGACGGATTCGCCATGCTCGCTGCCAGGGTCAATGCCAGCGATGTGGATACGCTGCGCCAACTGAGTGATCTCTTCCGCGATAAACTTGGCAGCAGTGTGGTGATGCTGGGCGCGGTCATTGATGACAAACCCATGTTGGTGGCATCAGTGACCCAGGATCTCTTTAGCCGCGGCATGCACGCCGGTAACCTCGTCCGTGATGCCGCCAAATTAATTGGTGGCGGTGGCGGCGGTCGTCCCAACATGGCGCAAGCCGGTGGCAAGGATGTCACCCAACTCGATACGGCGCTCGCCAGCGTACAAGGCTGGGTTGAGCAGAACTTAAAGTAAATAGGAATAGGGAATGTGGATGCAGGTAAATCGGTAAATCAGTAAATCAGTAGTCTATCTACCGATGTACCGATGTACCGATGTACCGATGTACCGATTTACCTGCATCCCTACTTCCTTCAGCAATCCATCTATGGCTCAAATTATTGAAGTTAGTCCCGAAGCCACCCTGGATGTCGTACGCCGGCAGTTGACGCAGTGGCGGCGCGAACGGGTGGCGCTTTTGTTGCCGGAAGGCTGGCTCGAACTGGATAATGCGGCGCGTATGCGGCTGCTGCAGCGGCAGGCGCAGTTGCAACGTTGCCACCTGGGGCTGATCACCCGCGATCCGACGACGCGCAAAGCGGCGCAGCAGGTGGGCGTGCCCACCTTTATCCACGCGGCGGATGCCTTGCGCGATAACTGGCGCATGTACCCCCTCTTGCCACTGATCAATCCTCATCGCCCGGACCGTAGCCTGCCCGACCCACCCTTGTGGCGGCGGTCCCAGATCCTTGCGCGTGAAACCCAACCCACCCATTATCGCGCCCGCCAACAGCGCATTCGCGCCGAAGAACGCTATCGCCAACCACTGCCGGGCTGGCTACGGTGGCTGGGCAATCTGTTAGGTGGCCTGCTGATTGTTGCGCTGCTGGGCTTTTTTGTGCTCTATGTGATTCCGGCCGCGACCATCACGATCGTTCCTGGTCGCGAGCCAATGGTCCTGACTGTCCCCTTGACAGCCAATCCTTTCTTGGAAGAGGCTGATCTCGATTTTAACCAACTGCCGGCGCGGTTGATCGAACGCGATATTGATGCGACCGGCGCCATGCGCACCACGGGTAGCCGCCAAAAGGCCACCAATCAGGCGCGCGGCACGGTGACCTTTAGCAATTTGGGGGCGGAGGCGGTTTATGTGCCCAGCGGCACCCTCCTGAGCACCGGCACCGGTAATGCCATTAACTTTCGGACGACAGCCGATCTACAGGTACCTGGCGGCTTGGGTCAACGCGCCGATGTCGCGGTTGAAGCGGTTGAGCCAGGCATCCAGGGCAATGTGCGTGCCAGCACCATTACAACGGTCAATGGTGGCTTACGCTTACGGGTGAGCGTGACCAACCAAGGGGCCACCGGCGGGGGTGGGGCCGCGCTTGTCGCCATCGTCACCCAAGAGGATCGTGACGCGCTTTATGAACAGGTGCTGGCTGATGCGGCGGCCAAAGCCTACGCCTCGTTACAAGAGTTGCTGACCCCCGGTGAATGGCTCTCGCCTGAAACGATTCAGAATATTTCCGCAGTCCCCACTTATAGCGCGTTTAATGATGAAGAGGCGGAGGTCTTGGAATTGCGCATTCAACTGCAAGTCCGGGGCATTGCGGTCGACCAGGCGATCTTGCGCAATGCGCTGTTACAGACGGCGCAAAATGCCATCCCGGCGGAAGCAAAATTAGTCTCTGATTCGGTGACGGCGGAACGGGCACCGGGGGTCGATTTTGTTCAAGGCACGGTCCAATTTACCATGACCGTGCATGGTGAATATGTAATCCCCATCGATCCGGTGGAAGTCCGTTCGGCCATTGCCGGGCTGACGCCGACTGAAGCGATTGCGATTGTGCAGGAACGTTGGCCCGTCGCGGCTCCCCCAGAAATTTATCGCGATCCCCAGTGGTTCGCGACCCTACCGGCCATCGGTAACCGGATCCAGGTGCGCATCGCTTATGTCAATAGTTTGGCCGCCCAATGAGCGCAACTGTTGTCCGGGCCAAATTGCTGGCCGTTGATGTCGGCCTGGCGCGCATTGGGATTGCCGTCTGTGATCCCCTTTGGCTGACCGTCCGTCCGCTGACCGTCATTCAGCGGCGCAGTCGCCGTGAAGATTTTGTCCAACTGGCCCGGTTAGTGCATGCCCAAGCGGCAACCGGCGTGATCTGTGGCCTGCCACTCAACATGGATGGCAGCGAGGGGCCACAGGCGCAGACCGTGCGCAAGTGGGCCGAGCGCTGTGCCTATGCCTTGCGCGCCGAGTTGGGGCACCCCGTCCCACTGATTTTCTGGGATGAGCGGTTGAGCACCTTTGACGCGCAGGAAGTGTTAAGTGCCTACACCGCGCAGATGGGGGCGCAAAAGGGGGCCGCTACAGGCGAAGATGCCGCAGCCGCCGCCGTGATTTTGCAGCGTTATCTCGATGCGCAACGACAGGGAGACAGCGTTGACTATGGCGCAATTCACTTGCCAAGTCACCCGTCAGGTCACCCGTCAAGCCATCCGTTGGAGTGTAAATAATGTCAATCTCAAACCGGCGCGCGCAGATCTTGCAGCGGCGCAAACAGTTGTTGAAAACCGAACCAGCCTGGCGCACACTCTTCCAGCCCAAACAATTCTTGAACAATCTCTTGCGCTTGGCCTTTTTGATCTTGGTCGTTGGCGTGTTGTTGGGCGTGTGGGTGGTCAGTACCGCGCACCTGGATGAGCAATTCCTTGGCGCGCCGCGCACGGTGGCCGGGCTGATTGATCCGAACCTGGGGGCCAATGCGTTAACGCCAGATAATATTGAGCAGCGCGTGCTGGCCTTCAACTTACGGATGCGTGAAAATGAATTGACCGTTCCGGCCGGTGATGACCCGCGCCAACGCCCCTTTATCATCAACCTGGGTGAGCCGGCGCGCTATATCGCCGCACGGTTAGCCGCCGCCGGCTTTGTCAAAGATGCCGATCTTTTTAACCTTTATCTGCGCGTGAGCGGGTTGGAACGGCGCGTCCAGGCCGGCAACTTCATGTTGGCGCAGACGATGACGATTCCGGAGGTGGCCGAAGCGCTACAACAAGCGCTCGAAGCCGAGTCGTTGATTACGATCCCCGAAGGCTTCCGCGCCGAGGAGATTGCGGAACGGCTGGCCGAGAACAATATTATTGAGCCGGGCCTATTTTTGACAGCCGTCCGCCAACCGCGCGCACTGTCGCTTTTTGCGGATTATGACTTTTTACAAAATCTGCCCCCCGATGCTTCGTTGGAAGGCTTTCTCTTTCCCGATACTTATCGCTTTCCAGTCTTCGCTGCGTCACCAGAGACCGTCCTGCGGCCTTTCCTCGATAACTTTGGCCGCAAGGTCGGGGCCGATGGGTTGACCCCTGGCAACAGTGGCTTGAGTGGTCGCGAGTTGTTGAACCTGGCCAGCATTGTCGAACGCGAAGCCGTCGTGGCGGACGAACGGCCACTGATTGCCAGTGTCTACTTAAACCGCCTCAACAACGTCTGTGTGGCTGATGTGGGTGGTCGTTACCTGCAAGCCGACCCGACCGTGCAATACGCGCGCGGACAAGTCGGAAATTGGTGGTGGGAGCCGGAAAGTATCGAAGAATATGCCTCGGTGATTAGTCCCTACAACACCTATCTGAACCAGGGGCTACCCCCAGCACCGATTGCCAACCCTGGGCTGAATGCGATTGAAGCAACCCGTAGCCCGGCCCAAACGACCTACTGTTTCTTTGTTGCCACCGGTGAAGATGGCCGGCATGTCTTTGCGCAGACCCTGGCCGAGCATGAACAGAATTTGCAGATCTATGGCTATTAACCAGTCGGTGTTTTAAAAATGATGGGGGGTGATCGCGCACCGCGCCGAGTTGTCTTACTTTGTCTGCTGACTGGCTTGTTGCTGTTATTGATGCCCTTGCTGGTTTCCTGTGGATCGGTGCGACCGGTGGTCAAGATCGGTTTGCTCGCCCCCTTTGAGGGCTTACAGCGGCGCACGGGTTACGCAGCGTTGACGGCAATGCGCTTGGCGATCAGTGAAGCAGATAGTGCCGTGGCCCTGATGCCGCTGGCTTTGGATGAAGGTGCCGATCCAGAGACCGCGCGGCGGGCTGCGCAAAAATTGTTATTAGCCCAAGATCTGGGTGCCGTCGTTGGTCCCACCACCCCTGCCCTGCTGGCTGCGGTCGGCGACGTGCTCCCCACGCACGCATTACCCTGGTATGTGCCCTATGCCGCCGCGATTACACCCCATGATCGCGCTGACCCTGCTGACTTTGCCGCGCAGCGTTGGTTGCTGCCCTTGATCCAGGCGGTCGCGCGCGTGGAACAGCAGCGCGGGCAACAGCGTCTACTGGTAGCTGGTGGTCCGTCACCGTGGCCGGCTGATGCTGTTTTGAGCGCCATCTTGCCGATCCTGCGCAGTGAAGATATGGCCGAGATCACGGCGCAGGATGCGGTTTTCTGGCTGGGTGATGCGGTAGAAGGAGCGCGTTATCTCTGCCGACTGCGTACCGAGCAGCCGATGGTTCCCTTCTGGTTAGGGCCGGCAGGTGATACGCCGCTGTTGGCTGAACTTTGTCCGATCAAGGGTCCCGTCGCTTTTGTCACTTGGCTTGATGACGGTTACAGCGATTGGGCGCAAGCCCATGCGCTGCCTTCGCCGTTAGCCTACCTGACTTATCGTGCTACCCAACAAGCCATTGCGCAAATCAATGGTGAGCAAACGCCCGGTGTGCCAACCTGGCGTGTTACCTACTTTACCATCCAGCCCGATGGTATCCCGCAGTTGGGCGTAGATGCCAGTGCTAAGTAAGTATGCTAGAGAATGTCGTTGTGGTGAAACCATGAACCAGTGCTGGTGAAACAGGCCAAGCCGTTTGCGGTTTCAAGCCGCGCGCCAATCAGCAAGTGTCAGAAAGATAAACCATTATGCGTGTGCTTACGATTAGTTGGGAATACCCACCCCACATGGTTGGTGGCATCGGTAAACATGTTGCCGACCTTCTGCCTCAGCTAGGAGGGCTGCTTGCCAATGGCGAAGGGTTGCAGATCGATCTGTTAACCCCCCGATACGGTAGCGGTGCGGCCGTTGAGCAGTTGAATGAGTGGGTTACAATCTACCGCGTCGAGATGCCGACGGTGGATGTGCTGGATCATTACAACAGTGTGATTGCTAACAACGCCTACTTTGTTGACTTTGCGCAAACTCTGATCGCCAACCGCAGCTATGATCTCATTCATATCCACGAATGGTTGACCGGCGCGGCGGGCATGGCGCTAAAACATCGCTGGAAACTGCCGCTGCTGGTGACGATCCACGGCACCGAGCGTGGTCGCCATCAGGGCTATGTGACGGGTTACACCAGCCAGCAGATCAACCAGTTAGAATGGCATATCTGTTATGAAGCCTGGCGGGTAATTGTCTGTAGCCAATTTATGCGCGAGGAGTTGCAGCGTTACTTTGGCACGCCGCTCGACAAAATTGATGTAATCTTTAATGGCGTAAATGCGCAGCTTGGCAATGACTGTACCCCGGCAGAGTTGGATACCCTGCGGGCGCGCTATGCCCCCAAAGGCGAACGGCTACTCTTTTTTGTGGGGCGCATGGTGCATGAAAAAGGGGTGCATGTGCTGATTCGCGCCCTGCCGCGCATCCTCGCCGCGCATCCCCAAACGCGCCTGCTGGTCGCCGGCAAAAATGGGCAGAAGATGTGGCCGCTGGCCTATGAACTGGGGGTGGAACATGCGGTTGACTTCCTGGGCTTTATCAGCGACCGCGAGCGCGATTGCATCTACCAGATCGTCGACGCGGCGGTCTTTCCCAGTCTCTATGAACCCTTTGGGATTGTGGCGTTGGAAGCAATGTCCTGTGGCTGCAATGTGATCGCCAGCCATGTGGGCGGGCTTCGTGAGGTGGTGGAACATCTGCGCAACGGACTATCGGTCTACCCCGACGATCCCCTGAGCGTGGCGTGGGCGGTCGATCAACTCTTCAGCAATCCCGAAGCCGCAGCCCAATGGCGACTCCGCGCCCAAACCGAAACTTTGCCCCTCTTCAACTGGACCCTCATCGCCCAACAGACCGCCACGGTCTATGCTAAGATTGTCAATGCGCGGGATAAGGCGGTTTGGTGAAACGTAAAACGTAAAACGTGATGCGTGAAACGTAAACCGGACGTTATCCATTTACGCATTACGTTTTACGCTTCACGTTTTACGTTTTACGTTTCAATCCCTCAACTGTGGATCAAGCGCATCGCGCAAGCCGTCACCAAGCAGGTTGAAGCCCAGTACGGTCAGCATAATGGCCATGCCGGGAAAGAAGACCAGATGCGGAGATTGGCGTAAGAAGGGGATGCCATCGCTGATCATTGCGCCCCATTCGGGGGCCGGAGGTTGGACGCCTAACCCCAAAAAGCCCAGTGCTGCTGCAAAAAGAATCGCCCCACCAACACCGAGTGTCATCTGTACAATAATTGGCGAGAGGCTGTTGGGCAGGATGTGGAGAAACATAATGCGCGTATTGCTGGAGCCGATCATCCGCGCGGCATCGACATAATCGCGCTCGCGCAGGGAAAGGACCATGGAGCGGACGACGCGCGCATAACCCGGCATCCCCACCAGGGCGACCGCGAGAATTGTATTAAAGATGCCAGGCCCCCGCACCGCCACGATCGCAATCGCCAGCAGGATCGACGGAAAAGCCAGCACAATATCCATCAGACGCATAATGAGCGTGTCAAGACCTTTGCCAAAGTAACCGGCAATCAACCCCAAGACTGTGCCGGTGACACTGGTAAAGATAACGACCACAAAACCAATTGTCAATGAAATGCGCGTCCCATGCACAACGCGTCGAAAAACATCGCGACCGAGGCGATCAGTACCAAACGGATGGCTCACGGATGGTTCCAGCCGCGCATTAGCCAGATCCGAGTCAATGGTGGGATCGTAGGGGTTAACCACCGGTGCCAAAATGGCCGTTGCCAGCGCAATTACAATAATCAATAGCCCCACGCGCCCATTCCAACTGGCAAAAAGCCGCCGCCACGCATCACGCGAAAGGCTGCGTGGTGGTTGTGTGGACAAGTTCCCCAGTGCGCCGGATTGACCACCAGGTTGTAGAGAAGCAGTTGCACTCATAGTTCATTCTCAATCACTGTAGCGAATGCGTGGGTCAAGATAGGCGTAGGAGATGTCTACCAGCAGGTTGACGACCACATAAATGGTGGCGCTGACCAGCACCGCCCCCTGCACAATCGGATAATCACGGCTGAGGATGGCGCGATAGGTCCACAGCCCCATGCCCGGCCACGAGAAGATCGTCTCCGTCAGCAATGCGCCGCCCAGCAAACCACCCAGTTGCAGCCCCACCACGGTTACAATCGGCAGCAGCGCATTCTTTAGTGCATGGCGGACGATCACCACGCGGCGCACCAGCCCTTTGGCTTCAGCAGTTCGCACATAATCTTGGCGCATGACTTCGAGCATACTGGCACGGGTCAAGCGGGCCAGGATCGGCATGACCACGGTGCTTAACACAAAGCTGGGCAAGATCAGATGCCAGACCGCATTGCCAAAAAGGCGAATATCGCCCATCAGCAGCGTGTCGATCAACATAAAGCCGGAGCGGCGCACCACTTCTAGATCGGCATCAAGGCGGGCACTAGGCGGAAAAATCTGGCGATTTACAGCGAAAGCATAGATCAAAATCAGTGCCAGCCAATAGATTGGCATCGAAACGCCAAGCAATGCCCCAGCTGTCGCCACCAGATCGATCCACGTATTTCTTCTCAGTGCCGAGATGATCCCAATACTGACCCCAATGATAAGACCGATGATCATCCCGACGACAATCATTTCAATCGTTGCACTGAGGCGATATTTTAGTTCGTCGGCAACTGCGGTCCGATTGATGATCGAAGTCCCCAAATCACCCTGTACGATCCGCCCCATCCATTCCAAATATTGTACATAGATGGGCCGATTAAAACCCATCTCTTCGCGCACCCGTTCAATATCTTCAGCACGCGCACGTTCGCCAAGCATAACAATCACCGGATCGCCAGGAATCAGGCGAATCAAGGCAAAGACGACAATCGAAACGCCTAACATGACTGGGATCAGCGAAAGTAAGCGGCGGGCAATATACTGGCCCATGCAAAAAACTCCGTTTGCTTAAGGACGAGAGCGGGGACAAAGAGAGACAAGAAGAGGAGAGAATACGATTCTCGCATCTCGTCTCTTCTTGTCCCATTTCTACCTACTATTCTTCAATCCACAGATATTCATACCAATCGCGGAAGACGACCGGTTCGTAACCCTGTACTTCCTTACGGAAGACCGTAGGTGTGGTGGCCCATACCACGGGAATGCGGGCAACATCCGCATGGACAAGCGTTTCGGCTTGCTGATAAATCCCTTCGCGTACGGCTGGATCGGCTTCGGTGCGCCCATCTGTCAGCAGTTGTGACAATTCATCGTTGGCATAACAATCTTCCGGCTTCGGTTCACCCACAGGATGGGCAAAATGATAGCCGATGTAGTTATCGGGGTCGCCATTGTCAGAACCCCATCCCAACATCCACATCGGGAATTTACCTTGGAGCCGATCTTCTAGATAGGCACCCCAGTCTTCTGTCTGCAGTGACACGCGAATGCCAACTTTGGCCAGGTCAGCCGCAATCGCTTCCCCAATCGCTTTGGAATCGGGGAAGTAGCCACGGATCACGGGAATGTACCAGAAATCGGTCTCAAAGCCATCGGGCAAACCGGCGGCTGCCAACAACTCTTTGGCCTTGTCAGGGTTGTATTCAAAGGGCTGAATGTCCGGGTTGTGCCCCATAATGGCCGGCGGCTGGAACGAACCAGCTAATTGACCATAGGTGCCATAGAAAGCTGGAATCAGTGCTTCCCAATTGACAGCATGGGCAATCGCTTGACGGACTTCCAGCTTGTCAAAAGGCTCGGTGCATTGCTGAAAAGCAATGTAACCAGTGCTGGTGGAAGGTTTTTCGTGCAGGACAATATTCGGATCTTCAGCCGCCACAGCCAGGTCAGTCTGGGCTAGATCGGCTTGATGAATCGTGCCGGCTTGTAATTCGGCAAAGCGGGCTGAATTGTCGGGAATTGAGCGGAAGATAATGCGATCCAATTTTGGTGCCCCACCCCACCACTCGTCATTGCGTTCGACGGTGATATGATCATCCGGCACCCATTCGACAAACTTAAAGCGGCCCGTGCCAACCGCCGTGCCTGCCGGCGTACCATAGGTGTCACCCTGTTCTTGCACCGCTGTAGGGCTGTTCATGCCGAAGACGAAATCCATGGCCAATTTGGAGAGCAACACCCCACTAGGCGCAGCCAGTTTGAGTTCGATCGTGTATTCGTCAATGATATTGACTTCTTCGATCGCTAGATCGGTCCCAAATTCAATATCATAGTACTCAAAGGTGCGACCAAAGCGCCACTCATTCTCCGGATCGCGCCAGCGATCCATGTTCCATTTCACTGCTTCGGCATTAAAGGGTGTGCCATCGTGAAAGGTAACCCCTTGGCGCAGCTTGAAAGTCCAAGTCTGGCTATCGGCGGTTTCCCACGATTCAGCCAACCACGGAATCGGCTCGGTGGAGGTACCGGCCAATTCGACCAAGCCATCGACAATCGTGCCGATCACTTTCGCCGATTCGCCATCGGTGACGGTGCCACTATCCAACCCGACCGAATCACCACCACGGCCAACGATCAACGTGCCACCGGTACCCTCGGCCGCGGCTTCTTCACCAGCGGCAGGGGCCGCTGCCGTATCGCCAGTGCCAACCGGCACCGAGGACGGGCAGGCCGTCAACAATAAACTGGCAACCATTAACATGGTTACCCAAATCCAATTTCTGCGCATTTATAGCTCCTTTTATCATGATAGGGGTGATTGAATTAGTAGAGTGGTAAATCGGTAAATCGGTAAATCAGGAAATCGGTATACCGGTAATGGATGACTCTGCACGACTTATTGCCCAAAGCCTGACCGATTTCCTGATTTACCGATTTACTTATCTACCTATCCCTTACGCCAACAAAGCTTTGACTTCGGTCTGTAGGGGCAGCGTGGTTACTTCGAGCTGCCCTTCGTGTACGTAGCAGTTAATTTCGCTGCGAATCCCCAAACCCTTGGGGGTCGGGCTGTCATCGAAGTTGAAATCGGGCAGATAGATGCCCGGCTCGACGGTGAACATCAGGCCGGGCAACAAGCTGCGCCGATCCTGCGTTTCCAGATTGTCGATGTTGACGCCGATCCAGTGACCGGTGGGGCCAAGGCTGTGGCCGGTGCGATGGAGGATGCCGTGACCGTAACCCGCCCGCTCGATCAGTTGCCGACAGGCATCATCGACTTCGTAGCCGTAGACGGGGTTACCCCTAGCCATTTGTTCTTGGACAAATTGGACGGCACGGTCACGCCCATCGCGCACAATGTTAAAGATTTCGGTCACCTTGGGCGGGACTTTGGTGCCACAGTAGGCCGTCCAGGTTGAGTCGGCCATACAGGCATCGGGATCGCCGGTTTCGCGGCTCCACAGGTCGATCAGCACCACATCACCCACTTGAATCGGGCTGTGCTTTTGGGCGCTAGGGAAGTAGTGCGGGTCGGCGGCATTGCGATTAACGGCGACAATACAGGGCAGCGGTTCGAGGCCGGCATCGGCAAAGTGTTTAACGACAACTTGCTGCGCTTCGTACTCGGTGACCGCCTGCTGTTTGCGCAGGCGATCCGCAATAAAGCCATAGGCCGCATCCTTAGCCGCCAGACAGATATTGGCAGCACGGCGATGACCTTCAAGATGTTCGGGGCTGATACGTGCGACGACCAATTGTACCCCATCGGCGCTGCTCAAAATTTCGGCCCCGGTGCTGCGTTGCACGACTTCCATAATGCCGGCATCAACCCGGCTGACATAGGGAATCGCACTGCCGGGGCTGTATTCCATGAGGATACGCTTTGCCCCTGCGCCGTTCAGTTGCACCACCTGCTTAAGGCGCTCATCCAGATCCTGCCAGCTCACATAGAGATGGACCTCACCGGCCAGATCGGCAGGCAGATCAAGAAAAGTGGTGCGTTCAATGACGTGGGCAATCCAATGCGGTTGCCCGGTGCGTGGAATCCAGAGAAACCAGCGGCGACTGCCCCCGCTGCGTAAGCCGGCCACGGCCAACGCAATCGGATTTTGATCGCGAAAACCGTACAGTAGCCAGCCATCGGCATCGGTTTGTTGTAAGTAAGATTGGATCAGCGAGAGTTTTGACATGAGTTAGTGATTCTGTCGCATCTTATGATTGTGCCTACGCAGCAAAGCATAGACACTGCGCAGTAGGATACACATTGTCGGGGGGATAAACCTGTGCATCGCGTGGAAGGAAGTTAAATTACATTGTAAATTATGACAGAGGAAAGCATTTTACGCAAATGATCCGGTTAGTCCCCGTGATTCCACATTGGCTTTGTGTCGTGAGCATCTCCTGATGCGAACGGTCGTAGTCCGTGACGGGCTGCGCATCAGGAGATGCTCACGACACGCGTCGGGGACTCCCGTGGCCTTGCAGGGCCTTGCTGTGCTAGGCCATTACTGACTGATCGGCAAACGATAGATGCACATGGCCCGCCCATAAAGCGTAAAGCGTCCTTGTTCGCTAAAACCATGTTTTGCATAAAAGCGCCGCGCCCCCTCATTCTGGGCATCGACCGTCACATCGATGGCATCGAGATCCCGTTCTACACATTCGTCGATCAACCCTGTGACTAACCTTGCGCCCACCCCTTGGCTGCGCCACGCCGGTTCCACCATGATCGCCAGCAATTCCGCGACCTTGCCGTCGGCACGCCCATCGCCACGGTGAAGCAATGGATAGAGCACAGTCTGCACCGCCTTGCCGATCAAGCTTGGCTGGTGGGCAAACCGTTTTAACAAGGGGGGCATAAAGCCGGGCAGTTGACGCGTCCCCAACTCAAGAAAAAGTCGCCCTGTGCTAGTGGTCGCCGCCACAAAACCAATCACGGCCTCAGTTTCTGGGGCCACGGCGGTGTGTCGGTCGTCCCTTGCCACAAAACCAAACCCTACCGGCGACTGGGGTAGCGCCCGGTAGAAAACCGCCAACACCGCTGGCCCCAAGCTACTGAGAAAGGTGCCTGGCTGCCCGGCGATGTGTAGACGGGTTGCCGCCGCGGCATGAGTTGGGGTGAGCTTAGTGAAGTCGATTGCTGTTGCTGACTGTGCTGTGCTCATGCGTCCGCCCCCAACATGGTCCACATCGGCTTGACGATCAGTGCGGCGAAGATCTCACCCATCTGCTCTGGTGGGTGGGGCATACCATTGACCAGCCACCACTCGATTAGCGCCAACGCCGAGGCGGTGACATGGTTGGCGATGATCGCCGATTCGATGTTGGTATGATTGAAGACGGTCAGCAACTGGAGTGCCTTCGTTGTGCCCACGGTAAAGATAAGGTCCTTGGCCGCGCGGCAACCCTTGGGGCCAAAGATCACCAGCATCAAATCGTGATTCTGTCCCACATAGCGGAAGAGATTTAGGCCATTCTCTTCTGGCGTTGCGGTCGGGTTAAAGAGGCTCCACTGCTCGTTCTCGGGAAAGGGCAACACTTGGCGCCAAGCTTGTTGGCGCGCTTCCAAGGTATCCAGCAGCAGACTCTGGGTGTCCGTATAGTGACGAAAAAAGGTGCGATAGCCGACATCGGCGCGCGCGGCAACCTCTTGAATCGTGACCTCGTCAAAGCCCTTCTCCAGGGCCAAGGCAATCAACGCTTCGCCCAGTAAGCGGCGGGTGCGTCCGATGCGGCGATCTTCACTTTCCATGATGGCATTTTCTCTGCACTAACAGATAGCTTGATTTAATTGCTCAGCATAATCAAGCAGGTTGGTGGCTAGCTCACTAGACAAACGGCCTGTCCCAATGTTATGCTCGCGATAGATATGGCGCATAGTATGCCATATGTCAATTAATAGGCAAAATTCGTCGCGTTATAGTATATTACAGTAAATGCTGTTGGGAGTTCGTTGTTATGTTCGCTTTTTTACAACGGGGCCAGGATCTCAATCTTGCTGCACCCCACATTCGTCAGAATCCCTATCCCCTCTATGCGCGCCTGCGCAAAGAAGATCCGGTGGCGCTGGTCCACTTGCCCTTTTTCGGCAAGAGCTACTTCATCTCGCGCTATGAAGATGTCGCCAGTGCATTTAAGGACCCGCGTATCTCGACTGATATTAATAGTACAGGGCGCACGAACAATTTTGTGTCGGCGCTCATGCCCCGTAGCATCAGTGTTCTGGGCCAGAATATGCTCACCAATGATGACCCTGAACATCGCCGGCTGCGTGATCTGGTGCACAAGGCTTTTACCCCGAAGCGCATTCAGGATCTGTCCGCGCGCATCAGCACCGTCACCAACGATCTGCTCGACAAGGCGGCAACCAAAAGGGATGTTGATCTGGTGGCGGACTTTGCGCTGCCGATTCCCCTGGTGATCATCTCGGAGATGCTCGACGTGCCCGAGGCCGATCGGATGGGGTTTCACCACCTGACCGCAGCCTTTTTAGAATCGACCAGTTCGGGGTTGATGCACACCGTCATGTCTTATGGTAAACTCACCAAAATTATCGACTACTTTGAACGGCTGATTGCCCAACGGCGCCAAGCGCTGGGTGATGATCTGCTTTCGGCCCTGATCGAGGCAGAAGAAGCGGGGGAGCGGCTGACCGAAGGCGAACTGGTGGGGATGCTCTTCCTGCTGCTGCTGGCCGGCCACGAAACCACGGTCAACCTGATCGCCAGTGGCGCGCTGGCACTGCTCGAACACCCAGGCGAATTGCAGAAATTGCGCGAAAACCCTGCCTTGTTTGACAGCGCGATCGAAGAGCTGTTGCGCTATACTAACCCGGTGGAACTCTCCACCCCGCGCTTTGCCAAAGAAGCTTTTACCTGGCATGGCGTTGATATTCCCGCCGGTCATCGCATTCAGGTTGGGGTCGGCTCGGCCAACCGTGACGAAACGGTCTTTGCCAACCCGGATGTGCTCGACATTGAGCGCACTCCCAACAAACATTTAGCCTTTGGTGTTGGCGTCCACTATTGTCTCGGCGCACCACTGGCGCGTATGGAAGGCAAGATCGCCCTGCAAGCGCTGCTCGACCGTTTTCCCCATTTAACCCTGGCCAAACCGGCCAACGAACTCACCTGGCGTAGTTCCACCTTGGTCCGCGGGCTGAAGGCGCTGCCGGTGCGGGTGAATGGGTAGCAGTTTCTGCATTAACAATTGATAATTGTCAATTGACAATTATCAATTGTTAATGAACTTCGCCCCCCTAATCCTTCAAAAACAGCTCAATCACCGGCACGCTGACCGGCGGTTTCTGCACTGGTAACTCCAGCGTTAAGGTGTTTGGCTGCAAACCGCCCATCGTCGTATTTTGCGCACCCTGGTGCGGATCGACCACGCGCATCTTGACTTCGCTGGCGTCGTTGAGCAGTTGGGCATAGGCAACGCGGTCACCCAATCCGGCCAGATGCACATGGCGGAAAGGCCAGTCAAAAATGTGCAGGTAAAGACGTTTGCCCCCCCTGCCACTCTGTTCAGGGCTAGTTTGGGTATAGCGGCAATCCGGTGGCGGGGTAAACTCGCTTGCCCCACAGCCATAGATCGAACGGCTGTGCAGCCGCATCCAGGCCCCAATCTCTTGCAAACGTTCCAGCGCCTTTGGCTCAAATTCGCCGCGCGCATTCGGTCCCACATTGAGCAGCAGGTTGCCATCCTTTGAGACCCCATCGACCAACATACGGATCAACATATCGCCTGACTTCCAGTCCAGGTTGTCACGGTGATAGCCCCAACTGCCGTTCAAGGTCTGACACGCTTCCCAGAGCACGGGCTGTCCATTCACGGTCATCTTGCCTGCGGGCTGATATTGCTCGGGTGTCTTCAGGTCGCCACCGATCTCCAACCGGTCGTTGACGAGGATATTGGGCTGCAACTCGCGCACCATCGCCATCAGTCGCTCAGAGTCCCACTCGGCTTTGCCCTTGCCTTTGGCCCAATCCCAACTCATGTGCGAATAAGAGAAATCGAACCACATCACATCGATCTTACCGAATTTGGTGAGCAGCTCACGCGTCTGGCCGTGGAGATACTCGCGGTATTTGGTGATGTCCCGATCTTTGGCCGCTGCCCGAAAGGCGAGATTTTCACGCATAGGGTGCAGCCCGTCGACTGAATACTCTGGGTGGTGCCAGTCGATCACCGAGTGATAGAAACCGGTCTTTAGCCCCTCGTTGCGAAACGCCTGCACCATCGGCGTCAGCAGATCGCGCTTGGCAGGGGTGTTGGGCGCTTTGTAATCGGTCAACGCCGAATCCCACAGACAGAAGCCATCGTGGTGTTTGGTCGTCACCACAAAGTACTTCATCCCCGCATTCTTCGCCGCCTGCGCCCAGGTCGAAGGGTTGTAGAGATCAGGGTCAAAGTGGTCAAAATATTTCTGATAATCCTCATCGGAAATCAGCTCACGGTTCTTGATCCACTCGTGGCGCGCGGGCAGGGAATAGATGCCCCAGTGGATAAAGAGCCCAAAACGGTCTTGGGTAAACCAACTGCTGTCAGCCATACGGCTACCTCCGGGTTGTGATGCGTGATGCGTGATGCGTAAAACGTAAAACGTGAAGCGTGATACGTAAGATGGGACGCATCGTTAAAATGAATTGTTTATCTTGAAATTATAGGGCAGATGGCGTAAGATGCACAAAGCAGCCCTAAACTACCGAATAGAACATAAAAAGATTCTGATCCACGAAGTCACACGAAGTCACACGTGCCCAATGGCAATTGCCTTTTCGGCGCGATACAAAGGATTAGGTTTTTCTTCGTGTAACTTCGTGTGACTTCGTGGATATAGCGTCGAACCAGTTGAACCGAGGAGATCACCCATGAAAGCAGCCCGTTGGCATGCCCGCCACGATATCCGTATCGAAGAGATTCCCGCGCCCACTGCGCCTGGCCCCGGTGAGGTGATCATTCGCGTGGGGGCCTGTGGCATCTGTGGTACCGACCTGGAAGAGTATCGCGATGGGCCGCTCTTTATTCCCGTTGATACGCCCAACCCGATTACGGGGCGCAAAGCGCCGTTGACGATTGGGCACGAATTTGCCGGCGAAGTGGTGGAGGTGGGCAAAGGGGTGACCAAGTTCAAGCCGGGCGATCATCTCGCGCCGGATGTATTACTCTACTGTGGTGAGTGTTACTGGTGCCAACGCCACCAGGTCAACCTCTGTGACAAATTAGCAGCGCTGGGGCAGATGGGTGATGGTGGACTGGCCGAATATTGCCGGCTGCCGGTCAAGATGGCGATCCGCATCCCGAACGGGCTGAGCGATGACCACGCCGCGATGGCGGAGCCGCTCTCGGTGGCGGTGCGCGCCGTGCGCCGCGGGCGGCTGGCCCCCGGCGAACGGGTGGCGGTTTTTGGCGGGGGGACGATTGGCCTCTTCTGTCTACAGGTGGCCAAGGCCGCGGGGGCGGGGGAAGTTTTTGTGGTCGAGCCGCTGGCCGGGCGGCGCGAGTTGGCCAAACAGTTAGGGGCGAGTGAAGTCATTGATCCCACCAGCGCAGACCCCATCGAAACCCTGCGCCAGTTGACCGGCGGCATTGGCCCCGACTTAGTGCTGGAAGCGGCCGGCGCGGTGCCTGTTACCCCGGTGGCGATCAAGGCGGCGCGCAAAGGGGGGCGAATTGTCCTCGTCGGCATTCCCGTCGCTGCGGCGACCTTCAACTTCTTTGACATTGTCTTCACCGAAAAAGAGGTGATCGGCTCGCTCAGCCACATCTACGACGAAGATTACGCCACCGCCGTCCACTGGCTGGGTGATGGCCGCATCGTGGCCGAACCGCTGATCTCCGCCCGTATCGCGCTGGCGCGGCTGGTGGAAGATGGCTTGGATCGGCTGGAGATGCGGGCGGCGGAGACGTTGAAGGTGATCGTGAAGCCGTAGGGGCGACTGTTGATCTAGGTTCTATTGACATTCCAATTTTGCAGGGTTGAAACCCGCGACTAACATCGAAAAGCCCGGGTACCCGGGCTTTTCGATGTTAGTCGGCCAATTCGATTGGCCGTTTTAGCAAATGTCAGCAGAATCTAAGAAAAATGCTGGTTTTTCAGGGTAATAATGTTAATCTTATCTTCATCATTATTGGCGGCTTTTGGGAGTGAGGCTACTTATCAAGCGCGCTTTGTCCGGCGATACTAGAATGATGTAACGTTAAGTAGTGAAAGGATAATGATCTTGAAACTCACCAAAACGCTGGTCGGCGGGCTAAGTTTGCTATGGCTGCTGGCCGGCTGTAGCTTTCCTGGCCTGCCAGGTGCTAACCAAGTGCAACCCACGGCAACGGATGCCGAAGTTGCCGAACCAACTGCCGCCCTCACGGCAACCTTGACGGTGACGGCACCCGCAACGACGACCACCGCGGTCACGACGACGACCGTCACTACCAGCACAGGCACTGGTCGCATTCTGGTGCCGACGCCGGTCGGGGCAACCGCCCCGACGACTACTGTAACGGATGCGGGAACGGCCGCCACGCTGATTCTCCCTCCTGCCGATGCCGCTAGTGAACGGCTGGTCGTCCCCGCTGGCTTTGCGGTACGCCTCTTTGCCGAAGGGTTGGGCACGCCGCGCCTGATGACAATTGGGCCGGACGGCCTGCTTTATGTTGCCGACCAGGATGGCGACCGCGTGCTCCGTTTACCCGATGCGGATGGTGATGGGCTGGCCGATGAAGTGGAAATCATCGCAGAAGGGTTGCCCGGCGCGCACAGTGTCGAGTGGTTTGCGGATTGGCTCTATGTGGCTGAACATGGCCAGATCGAGCGGCTGCAAGATACGGATGGCGACGGCACCTTTGAGACCAAGGAATTAGTCACTGATAATATTCCCGGCACCGGTGGTCACAGTTCACGCACCTTGCACTTTGGGCCTGATGGTCTGCTCTATGTCGCCGCCGGCTCCAGCAGCAACAATGAGCCGGAGAGCGATCCGCGCCGCGCTGCCATCCTGCGCTTTAACCCCGATGGCTCGATTCCTGCAGATAACCCTTACGCCGATGACAGTGATGAACGCCGGCAGGCGGTTTGGGCCGAAGGGTTGCGTAACAGTGTGGACTTCCTCTTCCTGGCCGATGGTCGGCTCTGGGCCAACCACAACGGCAGTGACGGCCTGGGTGATGACGTGCCACCCGAGGAGATTGTGATCGAAGTGAACGGGGGCAACCACTATGGCTGGCCTTACTGTTACACGCCAATTCTGGGCGCGGTACCCGATCAGATCGTCGAGGTGCGTGACGAACGCGTTGAACTGAATGCCGACGTGCTGCCCGATTGCAGCCTGGCCGTGCCGGCGCTTTTTACCGACTTGGCCCACTACGCGCCGCTTGGCATGACACAGTATAATGCTACCGTCTTCCCCGTTGACTATCAAGGTAACCTTTTTGTGGCCTATCACGGCTCATGGAACAGCACCAGCGCGCGCGACTGCCGGGTACAGATGATCGTGGTGGAGGATGGCACGCCGGTAGAAAGTCAACCCTTCCTCACCGGCTTCCGCGACAGCGAGAGCCAACAGTGTGGGAACGCCTGGGGCCGCCCCGCCGGGGTCGTCGCTGGGCTAGATGGCGCACTCTTCGTCAGCGATGACCAGAATGGCAATATCTATCGCGTGGTCTATACCGGTGCGGCGGAGTAGGTGGCCTACTCATTCACCATTTATTACTGTGGATTACTCCCCCTGCCTTATTTGCTTAACGCCCGTAAGGCAGGGGCTTCTACAGCTTCGTCTACCGAAATAGTACTGCTGCTTGCTAATTCACGAGTGAAGTGGGGGCAATTGCACCGGGTGCGTGCTAGATTTTCGCCCGCGGGATGACTGTCATTAGGCGCTGAGTGGCTTCATCAACCACCACTGCCCAGTGACAGTCACCTTTCTGTCCTTTCGTGGGACACACTCCCAAAATACCTTCTTGATTGACAGTCCATCTGAATTATGATATTACTTCAGGGTAGCGACTTCACCACCCACACTTACTCAGATCGAAGGAAAACCCACTATGTCCCTATCAACTTCCCCGGGTGCGCACCCGACCTTCACGGCGAGCCTGGATCTGCTCTCGGCCTGGATTGAAGGGCAGATGGCTTACAATGGCCTGCCTGGTCTCGCCGTCGGCATCGGTTATGACCAGACCTTGCTCTGGCAGCACGGCTTTGGTTATGCCGACCGCACCCAGGGCACCCCCATCACCTCACGCACCCTGTTTCGCATCGCCTCAGTAACCAAACTTTTTACTGCCACCGCGATTTTGCAATTGCGTGATCAGGGCGGTTTACAACTTGATGATCCCATCACCAAACATTTGCCCAACTTTACCATCCAGCAGCGCTACCCGACCGCACCTCCCATCACCATCCGCCACCTGCTGACCCACACCGCCGGCCTGCCGCGCGAAGCCGATTTCCCCTATTGGACCAACAATGCCTTTCCTAGTTGGGCCGAAATCGAGGAGCGGTTGCCCGCACAGGAGACTGCCTGGCCGACGGTACACAAATGGAAGTACTCAAACCTGGGGCTGACGCTGGCCGGTGAAATTGTCGCCCAGGTCAGTGGCCAACCCTACACCGCGTATATTCGGGAACAGATCCTCGATCCGCTGGGGATGGCCGATACCTTTGTGGCAACGGTGCCTGCCGACCATGAATTGTTGGCCGTAGGTTATGGCCGTCGTATGCCCGATGGACAACGGGCGCTTGCGCCGCACAGCGATTGTAACGGCATTATTCCCGCCGCCAATCTGGCCTCGAATGTGGCAGATCTGGCGCGCTTTGCCATGTTACACCTGCGCAATGACCCGGCAACCAATGCGCTGGACAAGCCGGACCAGATTCTCCACCCCAACACCATCAGTGAGATGCAGCGCATTCACTGGTTGCAGGAAGATTGGCAGGCGGGCTGGGGGTTGGGCTTTCACATCTGGCGCTACAAAAACCAGACGCTGGTCGGGCATGGTGGTGCGCTGCGCGGCTACCGCACCCAACTCGTCCTTTGCCCGGCACAAAAAGCCTTTGCCATTGTCCTCACCAATGCCGATGACGGTAATCCTGGCCTCTATATCGAGAAGATTGTGGATTGGGTCTTCCCCGCGCTGGCTGAGGCCGTCAAAGCGAGTACCGCCAAAATCGATCCCGCCACCTGGCAACCCTACTTGGGTCGCTATCGCAATGATTGGGGCGACGCCCAGGTGCTTGTGCATAAAGCGCAACTCATTGTGATCGACCCCTCCCAGCCTGATCCGATGGCCGGCCACCTCCGCCTGGTTCCTGTGGCTGAGCACACCTTCCGCATCGAATCCGACAACGGCTATAGCGCGCATGGCGAACTTGCCCAATTCGAGTTGGACGCGCACGGCAAAGTGGTCCAGGTGAAGCTGGGCGCCGGCTACAGCCAGCTGGTTGCGCAGTGGTAGGTCAGTTTGGTTTGCCGGGTTGGTTTGGACAAGACGAACGTCGCCTGTATACTTCACAAATCACGAATCACGTTTTACGTTTCACACATTACTACACAACGGAGAAAACCCAATGGCCAACGTTGACTATGTCAAGGGCATTTACAACATCACCCCGACCCCCTTCCACCGCGATGGTTCGCTTGACGTGCCGAGCCTCGCCACCCTTACCCGCTTTAACATCGCCAAGGGAGTCGATGGCATGACGATCCTCGGCGTCTTGGGCGAAACCGGCAAGGTGACCGACGCCGAGCGCGATCAGATTATCAGCGGGGTGATCGAAGCGGCGGAGGGCAAGTTGCCGATCTGTGTCGGCACCACCCACGGCGGGACCGATGGCTGTGTCGCCTATAGCAAACGGGCGCAGGAATTGGGCGCAAAAGCCGTGATGGTTGCGCCGCCGCAGTTGGCCCGCTCCAATGAAGAGGCGATGCGTCGCCACTATCTGAGCGTGGCCGAGGCGGTTGACATTCCGGTGATTGTGCAGGATCACCCGGCCAGTTCACGGGTTTATATGAGTGTGGAGCTGATTGCGCGCATTGCAGAGGAAGCGCCGCTCTGCAACTATCTCAAGCTGGAAGATGTGCCCTGTCCGCCCAAAGTGGCCGCGGTACGTAAGGCCAAGGCAGATATGATCATCTTTGGCGGCCTGGGGGGAATGATGTTTCTGGAAGAATTAAAAAGCGGGGCGGACGGCACGATGACCGGCTTTGGCTTCCCCGAAATTCTGGTCGATATTCACCGCAAATTCATGGCCGGTGACATTGACGGCGCCACCAAAACCTTCTACTACTACTGCCCGTTGATCCGCTTCGAGGCCCAAGATGGCATTAGCCTGACGGTGCGCAAAGAGATCTACTATCGCCGTGGGGCCATCGCTTCCCCCCAAGCCCGCCGCCCCTTCGCCCCGTTGGATGCCGGCACCCTGCGCGATCTCGACGACCTGTTGACCCGGCTGGAATTGGCTGGGCAGTGAGTGCTGGCCACTGCGCTGGCTGAGGCAGTCCGCCACAAGCTAATGGGTCAATTTTATCCGAACGAACGGATGTAGTGCGGGCAAAATTGACCCATCAGGCCGGTATAAATTTGTACGATGGAAGCGAGGGCAAATCTGCCCTCGCTTCCATCGTTTTTGCTACTGCACACAGCCGTGGCTGCGCCGTTTTGTCGGTGGACTGCGTTATGGTCACCGCAATCATGACGGGCAACAATGATTTGTCCATTGTTGCCCGTCATGGATTAGTGATAGGACTTACTCACGCTGTTTCTTTCGTACGGGCACGCTATAGCGTGCCCGTACGAAAGGGCGTTGCTAGTAACTATAGATACCCGCATCCACGTTGGTTCTGGTTTGACCAGGGGCCAGGATAATATTTGCTGTCCCACCGTAGGAGAAGATTTCCACATCGCTGTCGCTATTATCATTGCCAACATTCGGGGTCGTGAAGGCTGTGCGTGAGAGCAGCGAGAACTTGAGCACATAGACCACACCCGACTGGAGGTTGTTAAAGACATAGCTACCGTTGCTGGCAGTGGTGACCGTTGCCACGCGGGTGTCATGATGACCATCGTTGTTGGTATCGATCCACAGGCTGACACTCACACCACCAACGCCGACTTCGCCACTATCCTGTATCCCGTTGCGATTCTGATCCTTCCAAACCCGATCCCCAATACTTGGCCGCGGGGTAGCGGTTGGCGGTACTGGTGTATTGGTTGGCGTGGCCGTTGGTGGCACTGGGGTCTTGGTTGGCGTAGCCGTCGGTGGCAGTGGTGTATTGGTTGAGGTGGCCGTTGGTGGCACAACCGGTGTATTGGTTGCCGTCGCGGTTGGTGTGGCTGTTGGCGGGACAACCGGTGTATTGGTTGCCGTCGCGGTTGGGCCGACCGGGGTATTGGTTGGCAATGGCGTGGGGCCAACTGGTGTATTGGTCGGCGTTGGCAACAATGGGTCATAGAGACCAATATCCAGATAGGGCACTTCTTGGAACGGTGTCAGCGTGATACAGGCACTGACTCCACTGCTGTCTACATCCGAATCCGAAAATTCGTCGCTGCCCTGATATTGTGGGCTGAAGACAAAACCACCGGGGGCACTGGTGCGTACCCGATAATCGCCGGCGGGCAGGTCACCAAAGAGGTATTGGCCACTGTTGCTGGTCGTGCGGGTGGTCAACACCGCGGTGCCGCTACAGCCACTCAGCAGTTCAACGACTAGTCCTTGAATATTCGGCTCACCGGCATCCTGGGTACCATCTTGGTTCAAGTCATTCCAGACGCGGTCGCCAATGTAGCCACCCAACGGTGACGGTGTGCTCGTCGGCGTCGGAATCGGGCCGGCCGGGTCATAGATGCCAATGTCAACACTGGCATCCTGCTCAAAGGGGTCAAGGACAATACAGGCACTGATGCCACTGCTATCGACATCAGAATCGCCGTTATCATCGCCACCGGCATTCTGCGGGCTGAAGACAAAGGGCGCGTTGATCAACGCCCGGACGCGGTATTGGCCCGGTTGTAGATCACCAAAGAGATACTGACCACTGTTGCTGGTGACGCGGGAGAGCAAAACCGTATTCCCCGTACAACCTTGCAGCAATTCAACGTTAATGCCCTGTACACTTGGCTCACCACCACCTTGGATACCATCGCGGTTCTGATCATTCCAAACGCGATCCCCAATGTAGCCGCCAATGGGGGTCGCGGTGGGCGTTGGCGTCGGAATTGGTGCGCTGGGATCAAAGATGCCCGCATCAACATCAAAGTTCTCTTCGCCAGGGGCCAGGGTGATACAGTCGGTAATGCCATCTGCATTTGCATCCGAATCGCTCGGCTCGCCGCCCTGATCCTTTTCCGTAAAGACATCGTCCTCGGGTGCGACAAAACGAATCCGATATTGACCAGGGGCCAGGTTTGTGAAGAGATACTGACCACTGTTGCTGGTCACGCGGGTGGCTGCGGTTGCGGTGCTGCTGCACCCTTCCAGCAATTCAACCGTGACACCGGCAATCCCAGGGCCACCTTCATCCTGGATCCCATTCCGATTCGCATCGACCCATACCCGGTCGCCAATCTTGACATTGTCAGCCGAAGGCGTAAAGGTTGGGGTGGGGCCACCACTGCGGGTCACACAGATCTCGTCCGCCAGGAAGTTCGTGCCGCCATCCGTGTAGAGATAAAGTTCAATAAAGGCGGTATTTACGGGGGCGGTGAACGCCGTGTTCAGTGCCGTATAGCTAGCTGCGGTCACTTGCACAAACGTCTGGCCAATACGCGTACTGTTATTGTCATAAAAGTTTAGCCCAACCGCCTGGAAGATGGCGCCATTGGTGGTCTTGGCAAAGGCACTTAGCGCATAGTTGGCACCGCCAAGTACGCCAATGGGTTGGCTAATATAGACACCACCAGGGCCGCGCAAAAGGGCTGCTTGCGTGCCACCATAGGCATCGTTAGAAAGGGTCAACTGCGCGTCGGTATAACCCGCCACTGTCCAACTGGCAAAGCCGCTTTCAAAGCCACCATTGAGCGCCAGGTTACCCGTACAGGTCGGGGGGACTGGGGTCGCCGTGGGTGCGGTAGGCGTATTGGTTGCCGCTGGTGTGGTTGGAGTAGCTGTCGTGCCGGTGATGGTAAAACTAATCTGCTTGGTATCACAGAGTTGCCCGCCGCCATTGTCCTGGCTGTAGGCTTTGGCACTCACGGTAAAGCTGCCGGCCACTGGTGCAATGCTCAGGCCCGTGGCGGGATAGTTGTACGGAGGCAGATTCTCGATCAGTTGAGCGCCGTTAACGTTGAACACGACACTTTCTGTCGCGCCGACCGCGATCGCTTCGAGCACGACCTGGGCGGGCAGCGTGCTTAGGCTAATGGTCGCCCCATTGGGGATCGGATCGAGCCCTGGCACTTGGAGCCCAGTTGCAAAGTTGATTAAGCGAATCCGGTCAATCCGCGCATCACAGGCCACGGGGGTAGGGGTTGGATTGGGGAAATCATTGTTATCAATGTTGATGTAGACAAGGAAACAGGTATTGACCGTCACGGACTTTAGCTGATTCCCTTGGCTATCGCGTACGATCCAACGATGACCGTAGTAGGTTTGCTGCCAGTAGTATTTGCCGGCAGCAAGGGTCTTATAGAGCACTTCTTGGCCACTACTCATTTTCCAGTAGACATTGACCGTGCGACTACTATAGTTGCTAAAGCGCACATAAGTGCTACAGGTTGCGGCTTGGGTGTTGTCGGCTGGTAGATCCGGTGCGCCCGTCAATTCGGTAAAGTTGCCCTCTTGGATGAGGGTATCGAGGCCGGCATCCTGGGGCAGGGTATCGTTGCTGATGGCATTCCCCGCCCCGCCGGCAATGAGTGGTAAATAAACCTGTGTAAGCGCGCCGGGGGCTTCATCTTGTTGTTTGGGGTTTGCCCAGGATTGGCCGGCACTGGCCGCCATCCCAATGATCAATGTAAGCACGATGAGGGCAATAAATCCATAACGACGCTTGATCACCGCCAACCGCGAAGGGTGGGGTGCTGTGCGCCGCGTAGTTGGGACTTGTTGCATAATTCAGTTGCCTTTTTGTTTGGTGTGCAAAATGATCCTGCACAAAGTTTTACGGAGTCTACACGGACAGCATAGATGCAGAGCAGACAGTCGCCATGCATGGCAAACGAAAATAGTTCAATTTCGTTTGCCGGCATAAGTCGAAGTAAGCTGGCGCATCATAGGATAGGATATAAAAAATCAAGATACGCGTTTTGTTAGGGGTCTTCCTCCCGACTAAGACAATTACTAGACAAAAATTCGCTCATCGGTACTGCAAAAGGATGAGTTCACTAACGAATTTGTTGTCAAGTATAAAGGGCTGAATGGCTGATTGTTGTTACAAAGTCCTGACATTTGATGTATTTATGGGCGTGCCAAAACGGCCTATCGAATAAATTTCAGGAGAATTGCTGGGTAAGACAAGGCGCAACTGGGGTAAGTCCTGAACAGTAGGTAAGGCTAATTTGACGCAGCAGTTAATAATATTTATGATGTTTTTCATAATAATTGACAGACACAAGAGAGTATGATATAATCTTTTCTATATCCATCAGGTCCAATAAAGCGGTATCGGCAGTTTCAAACAAGCGTATTTTAGGCAGAGTGCTGGAGCAAGGTAGGCTGGTTGTGCACGCAGTTCGCAAGCATATTCTGGAAATTTTAAAAGAACAGAGTGGCGGTGCAACTGTGGCTGAACTGGCTGAACGGTTGGAAATGGCCCCAGTTTCGGTCCGCCATCACCTGGATATATTACAAGGTGACAACTTGATTTGTGTTGAGCGCCTGGAACGCAAGGGCAATGTCGGTAGACCGCAGCAAGTCTACGCGCTGACGGTGGAAGCGAATAGCTACTTCCCCAATAACTTTGCTGCGCTAGCCGGCAAATTAGTCGAGCAGATCAAGCTTGTTTTGCCGCCCGAACAGGTTGGCTGTGCATTTCGTGCCATGGCTCATCAAATTGCCGCTGAATTTGGCCCTATTGCCGAAACGCAGGCGCAGGATGGGACTACGCCGCCAGTACATTTTCAGCACCGGTTAGAGCGGATCACCGATTTTTTGAGCGAACGTGGCTATCTGGCCCGGTGGGAAAATGTGGGCAAGGATGCGACGGACGAGTATCTGTTACACAAACACAATTGCCCTTATGCGGGCGTTTCCAGTGTACACCAGGAACTTTGTTTGATGGATCAAGCGCTGATCAACGAGCTCTTTGGCCAGTCCTGTGAACGGGTCTCGTCCGTCTCGAATGGCGATTCATGTTGCACTTATCGGATCCACAGTGGTTGCTGCGCGCATAATGGGTCGTCAGTTGAAATCGCTGACACCGCAAACCTGATGCCCGAGCTGAAGCTAGTGGCAGCCGGCGCGCACCCAAAACCAGTGATGGCGAAACAGCGGGAAGAAGCAGCCGGGTCTGGCGGACGTTATCGTCAACCCTTCTCTGGCCACAAGTCTGGGACGCCCACATTCGGTTGATAGGCCATTGTGCCAGCTCGATATGTATGCTGGAAGTGAACACTGGCCGTCAAGGTGGTAAGGATCAAGGTGGTAAGGGTCAAGGATTAATCTAGGGGTAAATAAATTTGATTAACGAAATTAAATTTCAAGCGACAACACAACAAACGGCCTATGGTTCGGTCACCATTGCGCCGCTGCCTGAGCCCTTTGCGATTACACCCATGCAGGACAGCTATGGCCGTCGGATTAACTATCTGCGCATTAGCTTGACGGATGCCTGTAATTTGCGTTGTGTTTATTGCATGCCCGAAGATATGACCTTCCGTAGCCGCCATGAGTTGATGAGCGACGAAGAGCTCTTACAATTGGTGCGTGTCGGTGCCAGCTTGGGCGTCAACAAAATTCGTCTCACCGGCGGTGAACCGACGATTCGTCCCAGTGTGGTTGAATTAGTGCGCGAAATTGCGCGCACGCCCGGCATCAAAGATCTGGCGATGACCACCAATGGACTACTGCTTGATAAGCTTGCCAAACCGCTGGCCGCGGCTGGTCTACAACGGGTTAACATCAGCATCGATACGCTTGACGCCGAAAAGTTTCATCGTATTACGCGCTGGGGTCACATTGAGGATGTCTGGCGCGGGATTCGGGCGGCCGAAAGCGCAGGCATGACGCCCATCAAGCTTAACAGTGTGGTCGTGCGCAATTTTAACGACGGCGATGACATGGTGCAATTGGCACGCCTGACCCTGGAAAATGACTGGGATGTACGTTTTATTGAGATGATGCCCTTTGGTGAAATTGCCGATTTTCAGCAGACCAATGTGGTGACCTATCGCGAGATGCGGGCGCAGATCGAGGCCGTTTTTGGTCCACTGGCAGAAGCAAGCTATGACTTTGTGGACCCCAGTCGGCCTTTCCGGATCCCTGGCGCGATGGGCACCTTAGGCTTTATTAGCAGCGTGACCGAGCCATTCTGCCAGGGCTGTGGCCGTGTCCGCCTGACGGCTGATGGTAAATTGCGGCTCTGCCTGCTGCGCGATGATGAAGTCGATCTCTTGACTCCCCTACGCGCTGGTGCCTCCTTTGACGAACTGCGCGAACTAATGCGCGATGGGGCCTTTCACAAACCCTGGGGCCACGGTTTGGCTGATGGGGTGGTGGCCGGGAAACGGGTGATGAATCAGATCGGTGGTTAGCGAATCGTCAGCAAAAATGTAGTTGCGATCCGATCTGAATCAAGTTATACTGCGCTTGTTTTCAAAAGCGGTTTTCACACCGTGCAGCGCAAATTGGGTAGAATGTTTCAAGCTGGTTTAGTTTATCTTTGTCTATTGAATTGTAAGGAGAGTTAGCAGCATGATTACACTGACAGCTTCGGCCGCCGAAAAATTAGGTGGCATTCTGGAGCAAAAAGGCATTAAGGACACACATGGTCTACGCGTCTTTGTAAAGGGCGGCGGCTGCGGCGGTATGCAATACGGCATGACCTTTGATGAAGCAAACCGCGAAGGCGATCAGATCTACGAGCAGCATGGCCTGCGTGTACTGGTTGACCCGACGAGCCTCTTCTACATTGATGGGGCCAACATTGACTATGTTGATAACCTGATGGGTGGCGGTTTCCATATCGATAACCCCAATGCGACCAGCTCCTGTGGTTGTGGCAGTAGCTTCCGCACCGGGCAATCGCACACCGGCGAAGAGATGCCCAAGAGCTGTGGCCACTAAAGCCGAGCTTTATTGTTAAATCAACAGGCGAGGATGCGTCTATGCTCCTCGCCTGTTCACTTTATGCGTTCAAGCGCGATGACAAAGTTACTTATGAATCTGCTTAAAAAACTCGGGTTGGGATCCAAAGATCCGGAACCAACCGCTTCGATTGCCGCTGTCCCGTCGCTGGAAACTCGGATCCAAACGGTGCTCAATGGGTACCGACCCACCCTCTATATCGATGGTGGCGATGTAGAGTTACTGCGTATTGATGAAGCGGGGATTGCCCACATCAAAATGTTGGGGGCCTGTATTGATTGCCCGATCAGCTTGCTCACGATGAAGTTGGGTATTCAACGTCTCCTCAAAGAGAATTTCCCCGAAATCAAGGGTGTCAATGCCATTACCGAGATTGACATTAGCGCCCTATACAAGCGCCCCCAGCCAACCGCTTAAACACCCCATTAAAATCACAAAGGGCTACCAAAGATGCCTAATCCATATGGCGCACCAGAAATTAGTGTGCGCGAAGTCGAAGCAAAGCGCCGGCAAGGTTTATCCTTTATCTGGCTCGATGTACGCGAAGCGGATGAAATCGCACAAGTCCACATTGACGATGAACGCGTCAGCATTGCCCCGTTGAGTCAATTAGCGGCACGTCAACTTGATGCATTGCCTGCTGCCGCCAACGATCCGGCGCAAGAGGTAATTGTCTTCTGTCACCATGGCATGCGCAGCGCACAGGTGACTACCTGGCTGGCACAACAAGGGTGGCAGAACGTCAGCAGTATGGCCGGCGGCATTGATGCTTGGGCCCATGAGATTGATCCAACCGTTGGCACCTATTGAGAATTAGCCTTTTGCTGGTGGCGGCGTCAGCAAAAGGCTGTCAACGTTGGTTGGCGTAATCAGAAGCTGACCTTTTATCCTACGCATTTTGACGCATTTATATGTAGATGGTATGCTGTATCCCCTATCGCTATGTGCTTGTCAGTGCTGACCTTATCTTCATGACTCGTTTATTGTCCACCCGATCCCTACTGTTATTCGTTGCCATCCTAGCATTTTGGGGCGTAACCTGGCCTGTCTGGCAATGGCTATGGGGCGAGTGGATGGGCAATGATTACTATAGTCATGGGATTTTGATTCCACCCGTTGCCCTATTTCTGGCGATTCAGCGGCTGCGTCTGCAAAATAAAGCGGCCGTCAAGCGGCAAGTGCTGCGCCAACCGGTGCCACCGTTGGGCGGATGGCCTGTCAATGCCCACGCTAACTATGCCCTGCTCCTCCTGGTCCTGAGCCTGGGTGCGTTTTTATTCTTTCTCAATAATCGGGCCTATTATCTGGCCGCCTTTATGATGTTGGGTATGATTGCCGGGTTGGTTTGGACCTTTGGTGGCACCAACCTGTTACGCCAGTGGCTCTTCCCGATTGGCTACCTCGCCCTGATGATTCCCTTACCCTTTATCGAGCGCATGACCTTGCCCATGGCCATTTTTGCTGGCCTTTGCGCCGGTGGGCTCGTCCATTTTCTCGGCATGGATATTACCATTGTCGGCAGTGCTGTGACCCTGCCGAACGCCGAGTTAGTAATCGGGGCGCAGTGTAGTGGCATCAATTCATTGATTGCCTTGACGGCATTGATGGTCCTGGCCGCCTATTTGTTGGAGGGATCCACCGTTGGCCGGATCGGCTTAGTGCTTTGTGCGCTTCCGCTGGCGTTGCTCGGTAACATTTTACGCATCGCATCGCTTCTGTTTGTCGCGCGCTCGCTTGGGGGCGAGGCCGCCTTTATCTTTTACCATGATTACTCGGGGCTTGTCTTTTTCTTTCTGGTCTTTCTGCTCATGGTGCCATTAACACGCCTGTTACAAGTCAACCGCTTGCGCCTTGATGTGATCTGAACTGCTATGCATAATCCTTCTGAGCTACCATCCCGTCCGCCGCTGCAGCATTACGTTGCCGTGCTGCTATTGCTGGTCGCTTTGCCTGCTGTCTATTTTTCGCAGGTCCAGCAACTGTTTCCGGCCTTGATCCCTGGGGCTGCGCACCCGGCCGCCCTGCCCCAATTTACCTATATTGCGGACTTGGACTTCTGGCAGCGTACCGAACGGGAGACCCAAGTCTTGGCCACGGCCCACTTTGATCTGGCGCATGACCTGAACGCGGTGCCCCTGACAGTTGGCGATTGGCGTGGAGTCGATGTGCCGGAAACTAATGAAGAAGTGATGATTCTGCTCGATCCCGAGCAATATATCCAGCGGCTCTACCAGAATAGCAGCGGGGAATATATCTGGCTGAGTATGATCGGTGGACGCAGTTCACAGCCCTTTCACGCCCCGGATATCTGTTATGATGCCGATGGCTGGCAGTACAATCTTGGTTCGTATGGGGTCGAACTAAATGAGGGGGGCAAGCTTTATGGGTTATGGCTGGATGCGAACAAAACCGTGCCGGCGGTCGGGTCTGAAAACGCAACCGAGCAACCGGCCACCGCAACCACCCAGGAGCACATTGTCTTTTATTTCTATCTCTTCCCCAGTGACGCCCGCCAGTTGAGTGATGGCATTGTGCTCTTTAAGCTAACTTCTGGCCGGCATGGGACGGTCGATGAGACCCTCGCCTTACACGCTGATTTTATTCGCCAGTTTTTTACAACGGCCGAGCAAGCGCGTTTCTCATCACAAACCTAGCGTGATCACTGTTGTGAGTATCACTACCTTCCTTCTGCTTCACCCCCTGTTGCGTGGCAACTGCCCCGCCGCTTGGCTGGCACGCGTTAAAGGGCCTCTCATTACGCTATTGCTGGCGGCTGGGCTGACCGTCGGCTGTGGCCAGCCGCCGCGCTCCGCGACCGTGCCGCCGCCCTTGTTTGGTTCCTGTCGATTGGCCATCCCCGCCACGAGCACCGACGAAACAGCCATCCAAGCGGTGGTCAGTGCCGAAGGTGAGTTGGTGGTAAAACAAGAGATCACGACCCTCATGGCGCTTTGGCAAGCGGGGGCCTATATTGCCAACGCCAAAAATACTGCGGACGATCCAGCTGACGATCAGTTATGGCTTGACAAAGATGCCATTCGCCATCGCTATGTGCGTACCGTCTTTCCGGGGGCACCAACAAGTGCGACCCCGAAAGATCTCACCATTACCATCAGTGGTAACACGGCAGTGGTGACGGCGACCACCAACATTGGTAGCGAACTTTCCCCGGCCGGCGATCGTTGGGAACTGGTAAAAGTCGACGGCTGCTGGCTGATCCAAAGTTTGACCTATAATCTAGAAAATCCATAGAGGCAAGCATGGCTGCCGTTCCCTCGCCCTTGCTGGCGACCCTGCCCACGCTGCTGGTCTTTGTGCTCTTTCTGCTGGCGTTGGCCTGGCTCAGCCGCCAACTGAGTTTGCAAATCCAGTGGCTGCTTTATCTGCTGACCCGCAGCGAGGATCTCACCATGCTTTTGCTCTTCTTGCTGCTGCTGCCTGGTGTCATTATCCACGAAGCGGCGCATTGGGGCATGGCGCGGCTCCTCGGCCTCAAGGCCGGCAAGTTTCGCGTCTGGCCCAAAAAAAAGGGCAAACATATTGGCTTGGGCAGTGTCAGTGTGCAACGCGGTCAATTGTGGCAGGACAGTCTGGTGGGTATGGCTCCGCTGATTGTAGGCTCCATCGTCGTGGCCATGATTGGCGAGTCGGTCTTTAACGCGCGCGATCTTTCCCTGGCCCTTGGTGATCAGCGCTGGCTCGATGGCTGGCGCGCCTTTCGGCAAGCACTGCAAAAGCCCGATGGCTTTCTCTGGGCCTATTTACTCTTTGCGATTGGCAATGCCATGATGCCTAGCGCCAGTGACCGTGAACCCATAAAGCCCCTGCTCTATTACACTGGATTGGCGATTGGCGTTTATAGTTTACTTGGCCTGCCGGCGACACCTTTTACACAACTGCTGAACTGGCTCGCCCCGGCCCTGCAAAATCTGACGAATGCCCTAATTTTTACGGTTATTCTTGACAGTCTAATCCTGCTTGTGCTCTTCTTGATTCTCCGCCTGATCATGCCGGTTGAAGTCCGCTAATTACCGTGTAAACGAAGTGATGTCATCTTCAATCGCTCGGTGGGGATTTGACGATCCCGTTGGCGCGATTTAAACTGACATAATTTGCCTTACACTTCACTAATCGTTTGGCGACAATAAAAAAAGGGGAACGGCGAACCGTTCCCCTTGCTTATTCAGTTTAGTCCTGAAGCACAGTCACTTAACCCAGGTGGGGCTGTAAACGCGCCACGAGTTGTGCTTTGGGTTGATAGCCGACAATGCGCTCGACCGGCTCACCCTTTTTGAAGAGCAACAGGGTGGGAATGCTCATGACACCAAAGGCCATGGCGGTATCCTGATTGACATCAATATCAAGCTTGCCAATCACCAGTTTACCATCCATATCCTTGGCAATCTCATCCAAGATCGGGGCGATCATCTTACACGGGCCACACCACTCGGCCCAGAAATCAACCAACACGGGCGTCTCAGCATTGACTACCAGCTCTTCAAACGAGCTATCGGTTACTTTTACTGGAGCGGACATTTTCTTCTCCTTCAAAATCAAGAAAAATTTATTCAACGTATTTTGTACGATTATTGATAGTATTGCACAAAAATATCTTCTGGGCCGTAATTCTCGCTACAAAAAACATAGTACCCCAGGATCGCCCCCTTGTCAAGCGAACAGCAGGAAAGCAGTCGATAACTGACGCGGGCTGCTGCGCCCCGTGGGTATTCGCAACTATACTCAAATCAGAATGAGACCCCTAGTTTCGGTCAGCGTGCGTCGCACTGACCAAAGAATCTAGCGGACTGGAAACAGTTGGCGGTCAGTGCGACGCACGCGATCCCGTTAGCCAGCAAAACTCCGGTTCTCAACTTGACTTCAGTATAGCAACCCGCGTTGCTTTGTTTACTCCCTCACTTTCCATCTGCTCTCAACGCGACTATAATGGAGGCAGCGCTGCCTAAATGCACTGAATTTAGTGATAAGTACATAATGCTGTGTCCCTGGCTATGCCCAGTTGTCGTTGACGCAGTGGTGAAAGGAGAATCGAATGAATCGAATGAAGGAGTTACTAGGGTTGGGCCAGAGTATCTGGCTTGATTACATCGAGCGTGGCATGGTCCAGAGTGGCGAGTTACAAGAGTTAGTGGAGGCCGGCTTACGCGGTGTCACCTCCAATCCGACCATCTTTCAACAGGCGATTGCCAAGAGTGATGCCTATAAACAAGATCTCCAAAAACTTGGCCAGGGCAATAAGTCCGCCAAAGAGATCTTTGAAGTGATTGCCGTGGCCGATATCCAAGCCGCGGCCGATGTACTGGCTCCAGTCTATCAGGCCAGCGCGGGCAAGGATGGCTTTGTCAGCATCGAAGTCGCGCCGGATCTGGCCATGGATACCCAGGCGACAATTGAGGAGGGGCGGCGGTTGCATCACTCGGTGGATCGGCCGAATGTGATGATCAAGGTGCCGGCTACCAAGCCCGGCCTCGCCGCCATTCGCCAGTTGATCAGCGATGGCATCAACGTCAATGTGACGTTGATCTTTAGCTTGGAGCGCTATGCGGCCGTCAAAGAAGCCTATTTTCAAGGGTTAGAAGCGCGCATGGCCACGGGCAAGCCAATTGACCGGATCGCTTCGGTCGCCAGCTTCTTTATCAGCCGCGTCGACTCGAATGTGGACAAAAAGTTGGAGCAGGCGACCGCCAACAATGGCACCGATCCCAAACAATTAGTGGGCAAGGCCGCGCTGGCCAATGCCAAACTCGCCTATGCTCAATTTGCCGAAAAGTTTGCCGGCGCACGTTGGGAAAAGTTGGCGGCGCAAGGGGCGCAATTGCAACGCCCCCTGTGGGCTAGCACCAGCACAAAGAACCCCAACTTCTCTGATCTGCTTTATGTGGATAGTTTAATCGGCCCCCATACCGTCAACACCATGCCCATGGCCACCCTGGAAGCCTTTCAGGATCATGGCCAACTGCAGCGCACGATTGACCAAGGGCTTGATGAAGCACACCAGCTCCTCGCGCAACTA
The DNA here is from genome assembly GCA_022842065.1 of Caldilineaceae bacterium. The sequence continues at coordinate 178,122 of JALHQH010000004.1, read as the reverse complement.
GCCGAGTTGGGCATTGATATCGATCAGGCCACCGAAGAGTTGGAAGTAGAAGGCATCAAAAAATTCGCCGACTCCTATGATGAACTGCTGGCCACCATCGAAAAGCAGCGCGCAAAAGTAACCGCCTAGAACACTGTCCACCCAGTTCTGCGGGATTAGCCTTCATTAGTCACGGAGTGACGGCAGATGGTAGCCGCAGGTTTCAACCTGCGGGTCCAGGACGCCAGCCTTAAAAGGCTGGCCTACCGTCTGCCGCCACTCCGTGGCTAAACTAGCGAAATTTCGCTAGTTTAGGATTGTCATTCTGCGCCCACTGGGCGCAGAATGACAAAGGTGATTTACGGTTCACTGGCTGATCATCTCACTACCCTGGTTCCCCCCATTCCCGCACCAACTAACCACCCAACTAACTAACCACCCAACTAACTAACCACCCAATCCCATGCCCCACTACGAACCCGCCAACTCCATGGCATCGCCCCGCTTCACCGGCATCCGCACTTTTGCGCGGCTGCCCCATGTGCGCACGACGCAGGAAGTCGATCTGGCCGTGATCGGGCTGCCCTTTGACACCAGCGTGACCTATCGCGTCGGTGCGCGCTTTGGGCCGGAAGCGGTGCGCAGTGCCTCGGTGATGCTGCGCGCCTATAATCCGGAACTCAAGGTCAAACCATTCGAGGTGCTCTCCTGTGTGGACTATGGCGACGCCACCGTCTACCCCGGCTATATCCATGAGAGTTACGCGTCGATGACGCAGACCGTGCAAGAAGTGGCCGCAGCTGGCGTGATTCCGCTTGACATCGGTGGCGATCATGGCATCGCCCTGGCCGAATTGCGCGCCCTGGCCGCAGTGCATGGCCCGGTAGCACTCGTCCAGTTCGACTCGCACGGCGATCTGTGGGACAGCTACTATGGCCAGTTTCAATACACCCACGGCACCCCCTTCCGCCGCGCGCTGGAGGAAGGGCTGCTTGATCCCAAACGGTCAATCCAACTGGGCATGCGCGGCGGGCTCTATGGCGAGGAAGATCTGCAACTGGCCCATGACCTGGGCTTTACCATGCTTACCACCACCGAGTTGTTGAGCCACACCCCCCAGCAGATCGGCGACCTGGTGCGGAGCACCGTCGGCGCGGCCAAAACCTTTCTCTCCTTTGATATCGACTTCTTTGATCCCGCCTATGCGCCCGGCACCGGCACCCCCGAAGTCGGCGGTCCTACCAGCTTTCAAGGGTTACAATATCTGCGCGCCTGCACGGGGATTAACTGGATCGGTGGCAGTGTCGTCGAAGTCCTGCCTGCCCACGACCACGCCCAGCTCACCGCCCAGTTGGCGGCCCAGGTGGCCTATGAGTTTATCAGCTTGGTGGCGTTGCAGAAGCTGACGACGCGGGAGTGACGATAGACGACGGATGACAGATGACGGACAACCGATGACGGACGATCATGAAGTGGGCGCAAAGCGCCACCGACGGCCGTTGGCGTAGTGCGGCGGCAGGTTTGCCCCGTAGGCGATGTCCTGAGCTTGTCCCATCGGGACGGTTGAATTTAGGAGAAATTTCTCTGTTTTTTTGTTCCTAAACTCAGCCGTCCCGATGGGACGAAACGACCACCAGACCAAACGACTACCAGACGAAACGACCACAAAACGAAACAACCAATGACCAATCACCCAATCACCACCAAATCCACCCGCTGGTCGTTTCCCAGCATCGACTGGTCTTCCCCCCAAACGCGCATTCTGATCGGCCTCATGGCTCCCTCGGTGATGGTGGGGCTGGATACGCATATGTTTGGGGTGGCGCTGCCCACCTTGCGCGCCAGCTTTGCCCTGGATGCCGACACCGCGGCGTGGACCTCGATGAGCTACTCGCTGCCCTTTATGACGCTGATGCCCCTTTATGGGCGGCTAGGCGATACCGTCGGCAAGCGGCGGTTGCTGCTGGTTGGCACGCTGATCTTTCTGCTCGGTACCCTGCTGGTGGTGACTGCGACCAGCTTTGGGCTCTTCGTGCTGGGTCGCGCGATCCAGGGCATTGGCACCGCCGGCTTTGTCCCGCTGAGCATTGCGATTATCGCCCAATCCTTCCCGCCCAATGAGCGGGGTAAGGTAATGGGCGCGTGGAATTCGATCATTCCCCTGGTGGGGCTAACGGTGCCCTACTTTGGCGGCTTGCTGGTCGATCACTTTGGCTGGCGCGCGATCTATCCGCCGACCCTGCTCATGGGGCTGCTGGCTTTCTTTATTGTGCGTAGCCACATTCCCACGCTGGGGGTGCGCCGCGTTGAGCCTCGCTTCCTGCGCGGCTTTGACTGGCCGGGGGTGGCACTGCTCAGCGGCGCGCTGGTGGCGCTTTTCTTTTATACCTCCAGTCGGCCTATTACCGGGGTTGATGGGCTGCGCGATTGGCGGCTCTTGAGCCTCTGCATCGGCCTAGTGGTCGGGCTGATTTGGTGGGAAAGACGGCGCGACCAGCCTTATGTCAACCTGCGCCTCTTTCGCAACCGCACCTTTACCGCCGCGTCGGTGGCCGCGGGCTTGCGTATGGCCTTGATGAGCAGTGTCAACTTTCTGATGCCCCTTTACCTCACCGACATTCACGAACTGAACGCGAGCACGATTGGGATTGCCCTGGCCTTGCAGGCGGGGATGCTCTTCCTCCTGTCGCGCGCGGGTGGGCAGTTGGCCGATCGCTGGGGGAGCCGGCCACCAGTGGTCTTGAGTATGGGGGGCTTGCTAGGGGTGATGATCGTCTTTGCCCTGCTGCCCGCCGCTGCCCCACTCTGGCTGATCTTTAGCATGACGGCGCTGCATGGGTTGGCCATTGGCATTTCGCTGGCCCCACTTCATCGCGCCTCCATGCAGGGCATTGCTGCCGAAGAAAGCGGTGCAGCCGCCGGTCTCTACAGCATGATCCGCTTTGCCGGCGGCATTCTGGGCGTCGCCTTAGCTGGGGTAATGTTACAGCAAGGGCTTGCTAACTTTGCCACCCCGATTGCGGCCTATCAATTTGTCTTCTGGCTCTATGTGGCCGTCGGCGTCGTTGCGACCGGGGTGAGTTTGGCGGTGCGAGAGGGGTGAAGGCGGTGTTGGCGATGTTGTTTTGGTCATTAGATGGCCCATGTTTATCACCCCAATCCTCATAAAACCGCAACGCGGTTTAGGCTGATAAAAATCAGCCTAATCCGCGTTCCGGTTCCCATCAATCACCGCTATTTGCATCCTCTTCCTTGCGAATCCGTCAGCAGAATTAGTATACTTGCCGCATCTTTTGCCTTATAATGAAGGTGCCGCGTGCGTCGCACTGACCAAAATGGATCACCTAGGCGAAATGGTGCCGCGTGCGTTGCACTGACCAGGACGGATCGGGCAGTCGAAATGGTGCCGCGTGCGTCGCACTGACCAGGACGGATCGGGCAGTCGAAATGGTGCCGCGTGCGTTGCACTGACCAGGACGGATCGGGCAGTCGAAATGGTGCCGCGTGCGTCGCACTGACCAGGACGGATCAGGTAGGCGAAATGGTTTGTGGTCAGTGCGACGCACGCTGATGTCCAAGGAAAGACAAAGGTCGCAACATGGCCGCAAGAGATACGCAGTTCGTGCAAGGGCAATATTATCACATCTTCAATCGCGGCGCGGGACGCAGCAACATCTGCTTGGATGACGATGACTTTACCAACATCCTCCGGCGGATCAAAGAATACGCTGCCAAGTTTTCCATCGCCATCATCGCCTATTGTTTGATGCCCAATCATTATCACTGGCTTGTGCGTCAAGATGGGGTCGTAGAGGCACGCATGCTGCCTCAGCGCGTATTTAACGGCTATGCCAAATATTATAACCAGCGCCACAAACGCTCCGGCACACTCTTTGAAGGGCCATTTCGGGCAAAATTGGTCGACAAAGACGAGTATCTGCGCCATCTGCCCAGATACATCCACGGCAACCCCGTCAAAGATGGCTTTGCTGCCGTGCCGGAACTGTGGCCCTATTCCAATTACGCCGAATGGTTAGGCACCCGCCCAGGAACACTTGTGGACCACGCCTTTATCGACCAGTTCTATCCAGACCGTAGACAGTACAAACAGTCCGTGCTCGACTACCTGACCAACATCAATACCTTGCCGCCGGCCCTGCTCCGCTATCTGGATAATTTGTATGAAGCGGATTAGCTCAGGTGTGTCGCACACGAAGGATCGACAGCCCGGTGCGTCGCACTGCTCACACCAAGTATCGACAGCCCGGTGCGTCGCACTGCTCAAAAATAGATTCGGTAGCGATGCTTGGTGTGAGCAGTGCGACGCACCTGATCGCGCCCGTCCTCAAAATCTAACGACAGCTACGGATAAGACTCTTTCATGACAACCAATTTTTCGCAAACCGCTGCCTATATCTGGTCCCTGGCCGACCTGTTGCGCGGTGACTTTAAACAATCGCAGTATGGCCGGGTGATCCTGCCCTTTACGATTCTGCGCCGGCTGGAATGTGTGCTGGCCGCGCGCAAACCGCAGGTGCTGGCAGAGGTCGAAAGACTCAACGCGCTGCCCCAGTTGGAGGCGGCCGCGCGCGAAAAATTTCTGCTGCGCGCGGCCGGCCAGGCCTTTTATAACAGCTCACCCATGGATCTGGGCAAGCTGGGCAGCACCGACATCAAGAGCAACCTGACCACCTATGTCGAGAGCTTTTCGACCGATGCGCGTGAGATCTTTGAGCACTTTAAGTTTGCCGACTTTGTGGGCCAACTGGCCGAGGCGAACCTGCTCTTCAAGGTGGTGCAGCGGGTGGCGGCGATGGATCTCAGCCCGGCGGCGATCTCCAGCCACGAGATGGGGCTCGTCTTTGAGGAGCTGATCCGGCGCTTTGCCGAAAGCTCCAACGAGACGGCAGGCGAGCACTTTACCCCGCGCGACATTGTGCGCCTGACCACTTCGCTGGTCTTTATGGAGGATGACGCCGCGCTGACCGAAGCGGGCATTATCCGCACGATCTACGACCCGACCGCGGGGACCGGGGGCTTTCTCTCTAGCGGCATGGAGTATGTGCATGAGCTAAACCCCAGGGCGGTCATGCGTGCCTTTGGCCAGGAACTCAACCCAGAGAGTTATGCAATCTGCAAGGGCGATATGCTGATCAAGGGGCAGGATGTGAGCCGGATCAAGCTGGGCAACACGCTCAGCGATGACCAGCTGGTCGGCGACAAGTTCGATTACATGCTCTCGAATCCGCCCTTTGGCGTCGATTGGAAAAAGGTCGAGGGCGCGATTAAACAGGAGCACACGGTCAAGGGTTTTGCCGGCCGTTTTGGCCCCGGTCTGCCGCGGGTGAGCGATGGTTCGCTGCTCTTCCTGCTCCATCTGATCAGCAAGCTGCGTGACTATGACCCCAACGATCCGCTAAAGAATGGCGGGCGGATTGGCATTATCCTCAACGGCTCGCCGCTCTTTACCGGCGGCGCAGGCAGCGGTGAGAGCGAGATCCGCCGTTACCTGCTGGAAAATGACCTGCTGGAGGCGATTGTCGCGCTGCCCACCGATATGTTCTACAACACCGGCATTGCCACCTACATCTGGATCCTTTCCAACAAGAAGCGGGCGGCGCGCAAGGGGCAGGTGCAACTGATCAACGGTGTGCATCTCTACCAGAAGATGCGCAAGAGCCTCGGTTCCAAGCGGCAGGAGATCGGTGAGGATGGCCTGGCGCTGATCACCCGCACCTTTGGCGACTTTGTCGCGGTGGCCAGCTACCGCCTCGACGGCACAAGCCCCGCGCCGGTCATCGGTGAGGATGATCCTGATGAGGATGAGCCAGGTGAGCTTGACCCTAGCGAACTTGATCCCAGTGTCGAGGATCCCGGTGCGGAGGATGCGGGCAGCAATGGCGCGGCTCCGTCCGGCGGCCGCGGCCGCCCAACCGCCAAGAAAAAGGCCGAAAAGAAGCGCTTTGGCAGCAAGATCTTTGCCGGCCACGAATTTGGCTACCGCCGCATCACCATCGAGCGCCCACTGCGCCTCTCGGTCCAACTGAGCGACGACCGGCTGGCCGCGCTGCGCTTCGTCTCCGGTCCCCTCAACGCCGCCATGCAGGCGATTGCGCAACGATGGGATCCGCGTGCGTCGCACTGGTCAGACCCAGTTTCGTCAACCAGTCATGCTGCGACCAGTGCGACGCACGCGGCCGACGGTGATCAACGTGCGACGCACGCGGCCGACGGTGATCAACGTGCGTCGCACTGGTCAGACCCAGTTTCGTCAACCAGTCATGCTGTGACCAGTGCGACGCACGCGGCCGACGGTGATCGACGTGCGTCGCACTGGTCAGAACCAATTTCGTCAACCGGTCATGCTGTGACCAGTGCGACGCACGCGGCCGACGGTGATCAACGTGCGTCGCACTGGTCAGAACCAATTTCGTCAACCGATCGCGCTGTGACCAGTGCGACGCACGCGGCCGACGTTGCCGACTACCCCGACCTGACCGCCGTCGAAGCCGAAATCCGCGCCCTGATCAAAGCCGACTTCCCCGCCCTGAAGGAAGCCCAAATCAAGGAGTTGCTGGACCCTAAAACCTGGCTTGCCCAGCAAGCGCTGCTCAACAAGGCCCGCACGCTGCAACACGCCCTCGGCACCGACCAATACAACGACTTCAACGCCTTTGACACCCTGCTGACCAAGGCCCTCACCGCGACCCCGCTCAAGCTCGACGCCAAGGAGCGCAAACAACTGCTCGACGCGGTGAGCTGGACCAACCCTGCGGCCGCACCGGTGATCAAGCGGGTGCTCAAGGGCGCGGCGAACCCGCTTTACGGCACCTTTGAATACCAGGGCCAGGTTGTGGAGTTTCAGCCCGACAGCGATCTGCGCGACAACGAAGATGTCCCCCTCACCGCCGAGAGCGCCCGCGGGGTCAACGTCAATGCCGTCAATGAAGCCTACTTTGCCAAGGAAGTCGCCCCCCATGTGCCCGACGCCTGGATCGACGGGGGCAAGTGTGACCCCCGCGACGGGCAGGTCGGCCTGGTGGGCTACGAGATCCCCTTCAACCGCCACTTCTACGAATACGAACCGCCACGCGACCTGACCGCCATCGATGCCGACCTGGATCGGCTGAGTGCCGAGATGATGGCGATGTTGCGGGAGGTGCATTCGTGAGACTTGAGCCGTATCTGAGCTATCAGCAATCAGGGGTTGAATGGTTGAGCAAGATCCCAGCGCATTGGAAGATCGGAGCGCTTGGCTATTTTGCAACACTTAACACCGGATCTACGCCTGACAGGTCTAGGTCCGACTTCTGGTCAGGGGATATCCCTTGGGTAAAGACAGGCGAGGTAAATTACAAAGAAATTAGTGACACAGAAGAGAAGATTACAAGTGCTGGGTTAAACAACTCTTCTGCACGTATTTCTCCAGCAGGAACTTTGCTCATGGCAATGTATGGTCAAGGTGTTACCCGCGGTCGTGTTGCAATCCTCGGCGTGCCTGCTGCGTACAATCAAGCCTGCGTTGCGATCAACCCAGGGAAAGCTATTAGCATTGTCTTTCTGAGATATTTCTTTATAGCAGCCTATCGCGCGATTCGGGATGGTGGGAATGAAACCAGCCAGATGAACCTCAATATGGATATTGTGAGGCATTTCAAAATTATAGTCCCACCCCGCGAAGAACAAACCCAAATCGCCAAGTTTCTCGACTACGAGACGGCGAAAATTGATGCGCTGATTGCGAAGCAGCAGCAGCTCATCGCCTTGCTCCAAGAGAAGCGGCAGGCGGTCATCAGTCACGCCGTCACCAAAGGCTTGAACCCCGCCGCGCCGCTGCGCGATTCGGGGGTCGCGTGGCTGGGGCAGGTGCCGGCGCATTGGACTATGAAACGGCTAAAGCACATTTCGCCACAAATTACTGTTGGCATCGTTGTCAACCCAAGCACTTTTACCACTGAAGTTGGGCTTCCGTTCATCCACGGTGGTGATATTCGGGAAGGAAGAATTAACGCAACGGACGCTCGAAAGATTTCGCCCGATGCAAGCGAACAAAACGCAAAAACTAAATTAGAAGAGGGTGATGTGCTGACGGTTCGGGTTGGCGCGACGCGGGGTACTACTGCAGTGGTGCCTCCCGAGTGTGAAGGTGGGAATTGTGCGTCTGTCATGCTTATTCGCAACGGCGACTTTAATTCGGATTGGCTATGTTTTGCAATGAATAATCGTCTGATTCAATTTCAAATAGAACTCGTCGAGTATGGTGCAGCTCAACCGCAATTTAATATCAGCCACGCAACTGAGTTCCAAATACCAACACCGGAACGTGATGAGCAGAATAAGATCGTTGACTATTTGAAGAAGAGAATGGTCGTATTCGAACAACTAATTGCGAAAGCCGAGACTGCCATCGAGCTCCTCCAAGAACGCCGCACCGCCCTCATCTCCGCCGCGGTCACCGGCAAGATCGACGTGCGCGGCTGGCAGCCGCCGGTTGTCAACCCGGCTGGTGCGCTGGCATGAGCGAAGATCGTTTCGGTCACGTGCGTCGCACTGCTCACACGATGGCGCGCTGACGAAGCTAGTTTTGAGCAGTGCGACGCACGTGGGCTACGGATCGTTCTCGTGCGACGTACGTGGGCGACACCTGTTGTAAGCCGTTTTGCGTAGCAGCCGCCGGTTGCCAACCCGGCCGGTGCGCTGGCATGAAGTTTCGGTCACGTGCGTCGCACTGCTCACACGATGGAGCGCGAACGAAACTAGTTTTGAGCAGTGCGACGCACGTGGGCTACGGCTCGTTCTCGTGTGCGGTAAGTGGGCGACACCTGTTGTAAGCTGTTTTGCGTCGCAGTCGCCGGTTGCCAACCCGGCCGGTGCGCTGGCATGAAGTTTCGGTCACGTGCGTCGCACTGCTCACACGATGGAGCGCGAACGCAACTAGTTTTGAGCAGTGCGACGCACGTGGGCTACCGATCGTTCTCGTGCGCGGCACGTGGGCGACACCTGTTGTAAGCCGTTTTGCGTAGCAGCTGCCGGTTGCCAACCCCGCTGGCGCGCTGGCATGAGCGAAGATGTTTCGGTCACGTGCGTCGCACTGCTCACCTGATGGAGCGCTGACGAAACTAGTTTTGAGCAGTGCGACGCACGTGGGCTACGGCTCGTTCTCGTGTGCGGCACGTGGGCGACACCTGTTGTAACCCTTTTTGCGTAGCAGCCGTCGGTTGCCAACCCCGCCGGTGCGCTGGCATGAAGTTTCGGTCACGTGCGTCGCACTGCTCACACGATGGAGCGCGAACGAAACTAGTTTTGAGCAGTGCGACGCACGTGGGCTACCGATCGTTCTCGCGCGCGGCACGTGGGCGACACCTGTTGTAAGTTGTTTTGCGTAGCAGCCGCCGGTTGCCAATCCGGCCGGTGCGCTGACATGAAGTTTCGGTCACGTGCGTCGCACTGCTCACACGATGGAGCGCGAACGAAACTAGTTTTGAGCAGTGCGACGCACGTGGGCTACGGATCGTTCTCGTGCGCGGCACGTGGGCGACACCTGTTGTAAGTTGTTTTGCGTCGCAGCCGCCGGTTGCCAACCCGGCCGGTGCGCTGGCATGAAGTTTCGGTCACGTGCGTCGCACTGCTCACACGATGGAGCGCTGACGCAACTAGTTTTGAGCAGTGCGACGCACGTGGGCTACGGATCGTTCTCGCGCGCGGCACGTGGGCGACACCTGTTGTAAGCTGTTTTGCGTAGCAGCCACCGGTTGCCAACCCGGCCGGTACGCTGGCATGAGCGAAGATGTTTCGGTCACGTGCGTCGCACTGCTCACACGATGGTGCGCGAACGAAACTAGTTTTGAGCAGTGCGACGCACGTGGGCTACGGCTCGTTCTCGTGTGCGGCACGTGGGGGACACCTGTTGTAAGCCGTTTTGTGGATTAGCCGCCGGTTTGGGTGCCTGCTGGGCGCAACGGCTTGATTAACCCTGAAGGAGCAGTGTCATGAGTGCAGATGCCAAAGAAGCTGCGTTTCAGCAGGACATCATCAACGAGCTGATCGCCGGGGGCTGGCAGTTGGGCAGCCCGGCCGGTTATGACCGCGATCGCGCGCTCTATAGCGCGGATTGTCTGGCCTATGTCCAAACCACGCAGCCAAAAAGCTGGGCAAAATACCAAACCCTCTACCCCAGCGACCCGGCGACGGCCTTTCTGGATCGGCTCACGGCCCAATTGGCCAAGGTCGATCCGCAGGCCAGCGACCGCGATCTGCGCGCCTTTGGCACCCTGGGCTTGCTGCGCCACGAGCTGCGCGACAAGTCGGTCACCTTCAAGCTCTGCCAGTTCAAGCCCGACCACGATCTCAACCCCCAGACCCTGGCCCTGTACGAAGGCAACATTCTGCGCGTCGTGCCCGAACTGGTCTACAGCCCCTATGCCGGTGCCGCCCACCTGGCCGCGACCGGCACGCAGGCCAAGGCGTGGCGCATTGATCTGGTGCTCTTTCTCAACGGCATCCCCGTCGCCACCCTGGAGCTTAAGAGCGAGTTCAAACAGGCGGTCGAACGGGCGGTCAAGCAGTACAAGAGCACCCGCCTGCCCAAAGATCCCGCCACCAACCAGCCCGAACCGCTGCTCACCTTTAAGCGCGGCGCGCTCGTCCACTTTGCCGTCAGCCAATACGAAGTCTACATGACCACCCGGCTGGCCGGCGACGAAACGCGCTTTCTGCCCTTTAACCGCGGCACCGCGGATGGGGGCGCGGGCAACGCGACCCCCGCCGATCTCCATACCTACGCCACCGCCTATCTCTGGACCGACGTGCTGGCCCCCGCCAACCTGCTCCAGATCATCGGGCGCTTTATCCACTTGGAGATCAAAACCGAGGAAGATTGGGCGGGCCGCAAGCAGCGCCGCGAAAGCATGATCTTTCCCCGCTACCATCAGTGGGATCTGGTCAAACAGTTGATCGAACGTAGTCGCGCCGAAGGGCCGGGCCACAAATATCTGGTGCAACATAGCGCCGGCTCCGGCAAATCCAACTCCATCGCCTGGGCCGCGCACCAGCTCTCCACCCTCTATGATCAGTCACCCACCCGGCGGGGCGAGAAGCTTTTTGACTCGGTCATCGTCGTCACCGACCGCACCGTGCTCGATGACCAGTTGCAAGCGACCATCTCGCAATTTGAACATGCCGATGGCGTGGTGGGGCGCATTAATCGCGACGAGGGGCAAGGGGCCAAATCCGAGAAGCTGGCTCAAGCGCTCGCCCAGAGCCAGCCGATTATCATTGTGACGATCCAGACTTTTCCCCACGTGCTCAAAGCGATTGAAGATAGCGTCAGCCTCCAGCAGCGCCGCTACGCTATCATCGCCGATGAGGCCCACTCCTCCCAATCCGGCCGCACCGCCGGGCAAGTCAAGGCGGTGCTGACGGGCGCGCCAACGGGTGCGGCCACCAGCGAACCGGGGGACGCCGAAGCGACCCAAGCGGAGGCGGACGACGCGGGTACCCTCAGCGCCGAAGATCTGCTCAACGCCGCGGTCGAAGCGCGGCGCACCGCGCCCAACCTGAGCTACTATGCCTTCACCGCCACCCCCAAATCCAAAACCCTGGAGCTTTTCGGGCGCCTGCCCAACCCCGCGGAACCGCCCTCCAAAACGAACAAGCCCCAGCCCTTCCACATCTACAGCATGCGCCAGGCCATTGAAGAGGGGTATATTCTCGACGTGCTGCGCAACTACACCAGCTACCGGGTCGCCTATCAACTGGCCCGACGCATCGACAAAGCTGATAGCGAGGTCGAGAGCAAAAAGGCCAAGGCCAAACTTGGGCAGTGGGTGCGCCTGCATGATTACAACATCGCGCAAAAGGTCATGGTCATCGTTGAGCACTTTCGCGCCACCGTCATGGGGTTGCTCAATGGGCAGGCCAAAGCCATGGTCGTCACCGGCTCGCGCAAAGAGGCCGTGCGCTTCAAGCTCGAGTTCGACAACTATATTGCGAAGCAGGGCTATCACCAACTCAGCGCCCTGGTCGCCTTCTCCGGCGAAGTCACCTTTAGCCCCAGCGACCCCCACAGCCAGGGGTTGGTTGGGGAGAAGTTCACTGAAAGCAGCATGAACCCCAGTCTGCGTGGCCGCGACCTGCGCGACGCCTTTGACACGGTTGACTATCAGGTCATGATCGCGGCCAACAAATTTCAGACTGGCTTTGATCAGCCCAAGCTCTGCGCCATGTACGTTGACAAGAAGCTGGGCGGCGTCGACTGTGTACAAACCCTCTCTCGCCTCAACCGCGTCTACCCCGGCAAGCTAGAGACCTACGTGCTCGACTTCTTCAACGATCCGCAAGAGGTGCTCAACGCGTTCCAAGCGTATTACCAGACCGCCGCGCTGCTCGATGTCTCCGACCCCAACCTGATCTGGGATCTCTTTGACAAGCTGCGCGCCGCCGCGATCTTCTTGTGGACCGAGGTTACCCAATTCAGCGAGCTCTTCTACACCAGCAGTAAGAGCAACGCCGCGCTGAGCAATGTCTGCAAACCGGCGCTCGACCGCTGGCAGCACCGCTACGCCCAAGCGCAGGCGGAGCACGCCAAGCAGAAAAAGCTCTTCGACTATGCCAAGGCCATGAACGATGCGATCTTCATGGCCAACGCCGAAACTGAGCTGAAGATCGCCCAGCGCGAGCTAGACGCGCTCGGCTTATTCAAAGCGGATCTGGTGACCTTTACCCGCTACTACGAATTTATGTCACAGATCGTCGACTACGACAGCCGCGACCTGGAGCTGCTCAGCCTCTACGCTCGTCACCTCGCCCCGCTCCTGCGCGAGCAGAGCCCCGACGACGACCCCATTGATCTCACTTCCGTCGAGCTGAGCCACTACCGCCTCTCCAAAACGAAGCAGCAGGATCTCCGGTTGGTAAAGGAGGGCGCGATTGGTCTCAGCGCGGCCGGCGCGCTCGGCACCGGCCGCCCCCGCACCAAAGAAGCGATCTGGCTCTCGCAACTGATTGTGCGCCTGAACGAGATCTTTATCACCGACGGGCTGACCGAGCGCGATCTGATCAACTACGCTTACACCATCGCCGACAAAGTGCTGGAAAACGCGCACGTCATGCACCAGGTCGCCAACAATGCCCCCGCGCAAGTCATGCTCGGCGACTTCCCCGGTGCCGTGGATGATGCCGTGATCGGTGCCAACGAGAGCCATCAGCGCCAGATGATGCAATATCTCAACAATCCAGCGACCCAAGCCGGCTTCCAGCGCCTGGTGCTGGAGATTGTGCAAGCGATCAGCGCACAAGCCGCGGCGGGATAAAAAGGTGAATCAACATCATGCGCTATAAAGACCGCTATACAGGGATGGGACAATTTGCCTGTCTGCTCATTGACAAGCCACTAAGCCAGAAATCTGAGCACTTCCTTGAAGTGTCCGATCAGGCGGGGCGGCAGTGGCTTTGTTGCGACATGGGCAAGCCGGCGATGGAGGCCACTGCCATTGTCGTTATTTATGATTCGCTCGTTTGTGGATTTGCCGAGGCAGTGGGCGAGCCGATTGGCGCTCGTGTTCTCGCGCGCTCAACCGCGGAAGAAGCGCTGTGGCAGAAATGGTATGGCCGCCTTCGGTTTGTGCACACGCCTTCGGTTGAAGCGTTAGCGCAGATCCTATCGCAAGAGCCTACGCCCGGTCCACGGTGGGCTTGATACCGGCAGCGTTGGTCGTGGTCGATAAGGCGGGGTTGTGATTCAGCTTGTCAACAGTGATACACGCTCGATCTGAAATGAACCGTCGCACGTTGGTCCTTATGCATTTTTGGTTTGCGAATCGGCTATGCTCATCAGTCAATTTCCATGTATAATGGGTGCAACAAACGGTTTTCGGATTCAACAAGGAATGGCCATGATGACAACGACAGTGATAAATGGTACGCAGATTGCGCTTGCCACAGCGGAAAGACTGGATCGATTGGCTCAACTTGAACGCATGGGCTTAACCAGTTCGCTTGTTGCCGTGACGATTGATAAGCTTTATGATCATGAAATCACCGAAGCTCGTCGCAAGTTGGCTGGTTTTGCGGTTGAACTCGCTGAATTTGAAGCCCAGTATGAGATGCCATCCGCTGAATTTTTTCAGCGGTTTCAGCGTGGACAGATGGGCGATGAGATGGATTTTTTTGATTGGTCCGCCTTAGTGCAGATGGTAAACAACTTGCGCAGCCGCCTTGATCTGCTTACCCAAGAAAGCGCATCGTGACGATTGTCGCATACCAGGAACGTGTCAAAGCTCATTTGATCTCCAGCGCCATCGTCACCGCTATGCAAATTGTGCGCGAGCGGGAAGATAGGATGGATGGACATCTCCGCATATGGCTGACGCTAGTGGATGACAGTCTGTTGGAGTTCTCCGAATACCTACGCCGCCTGCCTGACGACAGTATCGAGGTTACAGTTTATAGCTACCACTGGGCTGATGCGGAACAGAATCTGATACGCCGATGGGACAACGCTGCACACCATTTAGAGCTTCCCGGTGCACCTCACCATGTTTACGATGGCGTTACGGGGCAAGTTACGTCAGGCAAACCCATGGATATCTATAAAATTTTAGAAACGATACGGCAGGAAATAAGCTGACTTTCTAGCCGCGCGTCGGGAGCCCATTGCGCAAGGCAAGCGCTACCCAAAGATCACTAGTGCTCGCGCCACATTGCCCTGTTCCAGCGCGGCAAAACCATCGTTGATCTGCTCCAGCGGCAGGCGCATGGTCATCATCTCGTCGAGGCGGAGTTTGCCTTCCATGTAGAGGTTGGCCAGGGTAGGGAAGTCGAGGCGCGGGCGGCTCATGCCGTAGGAGGTGCGGACAATCTCGCGCTCGCCCATCAGCAGATTAAAGGGCAGCCGGATCTCTTGTCCAAAAGGGGTCTTGCCCAGGATGACCACCCGCGCGCCGGGGCGTGATGCTTCCAAGGTCTGGCGCAGGGTGATATTCTGGCCCGCCGCCTCAATCGCCGTGTCTGCGCCGCGGCCGTGGGTCAACTGGCGCACAATGGTCACCGGATCATCCTGGCTGGCATCGACGACATGGGTCGCGCCCATCGTTTTTGCCCATTGCAACTTGAGGGGGTTGATATCGACCCCGACGATGATCGACGCATTGCTAAGGCGCGCCCCCTGGATTGCACTCAGCCCCACCGCGCCACAGCCAATCACCATGACGCTCGACCCCGGCTTAATCCGCGCCGCGTGAATCGCACCGCCATAGCCAGTCATCACCGCACAGCCCAAAAGCGCCGCCCGATCGAGGGGAAAATCCTTGCGCACAGGCACCGCGGCCTGTTCCGGTACGATGTTATATTCGGCGTGGGAAGAGACGAGGCTGTAGTAGTAAACTGGCGCGCCGTTGCGGGACATGCGCGTCGCGCCATCAAAGAGCACCCCCTTGGCATTCGCCTCACGCGCTGTTTCACAGAGGATCGGCTGCCCCTGGTCGCAATAAAAGCAGTGGCCACAGTTGGGACTCCACGAGCAGACCACATGATCGCCCACTTTGACGCGTGTCACGCCTGACCCCACCGCATCGACCACCCCTGCCCCCTCATGGCCGATAATCGCCGGCAGGTTGACCGGCTGGAAGCCTTGCATCGTCTCCCAATCAGTATGACAAAGCCCGCTGGCCGCAATCTTTACCCGCACCTCACCGGGGCCGGGGTCACCGATTTCTACTTCTTCGACACTCAACTTGCCGGGGATAGCGTTGAGGAGGGCGGCGCGCATTTTCATGGGTTGACTCCTGTGAGTGGTGGAGATATGTTATGTTTGACGTAGTTAATTCTGAATACTTGAAAATTGCGTACCGACGCCAGCCTGAATCCGCAGCAGCTTCCTGAGCTGTGGCAATTTTACTGGTCGCTGCAAATACGCCAAACACATTGCTGTACAGGCGGCTAAACATTCACCATGCGCCTGCTGTTGGATGTGTGGTACAGGGCGCCGAATGGGAGTATCAGGCCGAAAGATCATAAGCCAATCGTGTCAGTTTGCTTTTACAGTGGGTGATTGCTGCTGGAAAGTTTTACAGAGGTGAGCGGTGGTAATCGATCTGGATATCATGTAGCTAACTTGGTCGAGGAGCCAGTGTTGCACCTTGCGGCGCGTCTCTGCGGCCGTTACCTGCAAGTTGACCGTCCGCTTCACATAAACTTCAAATTCCCCTTTTTCGGGGATCGTATATGAATCGAGAACAACTGTCATTGGACCTTCGCTTTCACAGATAACTACAATCGAAACACAGTTTGTATAGTATAGCAGAAGATCATTTATATAAATAACTATCAATAACCACATCTGAAGGGGTGAAGGGATTACTATTCCTCACAAGCGAGCCGGTCACGGACTGGCTCGGGCCACGAGAGTACTCGACGCGTGTACAACATTCATGTGGATTTATTTAAGCAGCGCTGTCCTAGTGCGCAGGCCGTAACCCAAACGGGACAGCCTGCGCACTAGCCTCATCACGCCAGATGAAGGGATCCGGTCACACGCGCCCTAGCGTTGCACCAACGGTAGGAAAAGCTGCCCAGTGATGCCGATTTCCGGCCCGGTTGTGCTGCCGTTGGTCACCTGGGTGAGCGATGTGGTGGTGGTGACGCGGAAGCCGCCGGGCAGGACGACGCTGATGGTATACGTATCCAAGGGTAGATTCGTGAATTGGTAGGCCCCGGTGGCATCGGTGGTGCTTTGGCGGCTCAGGGTGCCATTAACCGGCTTGATCGTCACGACGATCCCCGCGATCCCCGCTTCGCCCTCATCGCGCACGCCATTACCGTTGCCATCCACAAAGACCAAACCGGTGAGCGCGCCATCCCCCACCTGATCCAGGCTGAGATTGTTGGCGCCCGCCTCAAAGTTTTGTTTGGTGGTGGCAACCAACGCATAGGGCTGCGCGCCAAAGGTGCCATTGACCCGCTGCGCTTGCACGGTGATGAGATAGGTGCCGGGCGTTGGATTTTCCAGCCGCACGGTCTCCACATTGTTTTTGCGATCAGCGGTTGTGCCGCCATTGCCGAAGAGTCGGCCATTCGGGCCATCGATGGTCAGATCGAGATCGTTGACCAGCGTTTGGGCGGCCGCGGCCTGCGCGGGTGGATCGGTCCAGGCCAGGGTCACGTAGAGCCCGGTGCCGGTTTTGGGGGTGGTGCCGCCGCTGGTCACTTCATACTGGGCGGTGGCGCGCGCTTCCCCCTGGCTGATGGCGAGGGTATAGGTGCCGGGGGCCGTCTCGCCTTTGGTGGCCAAGGTCAACTTGGCGCTGCCGGCGGCGTCGATGGTAATTTCCCCAAGCGCCTGGCCATCCAGGGCCACGGTGGCGGGACCAGCGCTGAAGTTCGCAGCGTCAAAGGTGAAGGTGGTGCCCGGTGGCCCGGTGGCCGGTGTAACCACCAGCGTTGGCTCGCCACTGGCGACCGCGGTCACGGTAAAGATGACGGTGGCGCTACGGCCTGCGCTGTCGGTGAGTTGGAGCGTATACGTGGCGGCCGGGGTATTCGTGGTTGTTCCCAAGGCAAAGGCAACGTCGCCGGCGGCATTACTACCAACTGTGCCAAAGGCCGTGCCATTGAGCGTGGCTTGGATCTGGGTCTCATTGGGCAAGAAGTTGCTGCCGCTAAATTGGAACTTGGTCCCGGCCGCACCGGTGGCAGGGGTGACGGTCAAGCTAGGGGTGGCATCGCCGAGAATCGTGATGGTGGTGTTGGCGGTGCGGCCAGCGACATTCGCGGTTTGAATGGCATAGGTGCCCGGTGTAATCGTCGACGATGCGTAGAGGAACATGGCGATGTCGCCGCGTGCATCGGCATAGGCGCTATTGATATAGCTCTCTTCGCTACAGGGATCGAAACAGATATCCACCCAGCCATACGGCACATTATACTGCCCCGTCAGCAGGAATTTTGTCCCTGGCGGCCCCGCGTCAGGGAGGGCCGTCAGGGTGACATCTGGGAAATCGATGAAGAGGCCGATATCATCGACAAAGGCTGACATGTGTGGTTCAACGGCATCACCCGCGGTATAGGCCACCAAATAGGCGGTGGTGTCGGCCAGAGCTTGTTTATCTTCCGTGTTAAAGGTGTACTCATAGCTGTAGGCCCCATCTACCCCAATACATTCGGGATTATCAGGCGCATAGGGGCCGATAAAGTTGCCCGAAACGTCAATCAGTGCCACACAAAATTGATCATATGGGTTCCCGTCTTCATCCAGATCTTCAGCCACGATGCCAACATTCAGCACAATGCCGCTGGGAAATTCATTGTCGATTTCGGCAGGAAACTGCACCGGATAGTAGAGGGCGTCATCCAACTCTGTCCCACCCAGCCACATGGAATAGTCACCACTGATGACATAGTTGGGATCATCGGTGCGCACAGGCACGCCACTGCCCAACCAAACTTCGCTCCAATAGAGTGACCAATCCGGATCCTCAAAATCGCCGCCGCCAATCATATCCTGTTGGAAGCTTTGCAGCGCCGGTTGTTCGTCTGTGGCCTGGGGGGTGAAGCGACTTTGGCCGATGATCGCCTGTGGCACTGGGGCCGTTGCCAGCGCGGGCACCGGGTTCACCAAGGGGACAAGACCCTGCTTGCTCGCACCGGCCACGGTCGGCACTGCGGTCCGCTGCCGGGCCGTGGCAAAGCCTGGCAAGGGCTCGCCGTGGAACGCTCCTGGATCGGACAAGCGCTGGGTCGCGACCGGCGCGGACGGCGTATCCACCAGATGAATGGCTGATAAGGCAGCCGCGTGTACCGTTGTGCCGTCGCCCACTTGTGGGTTGGCCACCAGCAGATTACCCAGGGCGGTCGTGGCGACAATCTGGACGCTGTAGGTAATGCTTTGGCCGGTCGCCAGCCCTTGCACATGGTCATCCATCAGCGCGTATTGGGCGTTCAACGTGTTTTTGAGATCAACCCGCCCGCTGCCGCTGTTGGGGCTGGGCGTGGTTTGACCCGGCAATTGCGTCGCGCCATTCATGATGATCGCCTTTTGGAGCGCGGCGCTGGGGGTTGGCAGCCCGCGTGTCTTGCCCAGCCACTCGCGGACGAGGGCCGCGGCCCCCGCGGTTAACGGGGTCGCCATCGAAGTGCCACCCATAAAGGCGTAGTCACTGTTAAAATTGCCCCAGAAGCTGCCGTCCGGGGCTTGCGCGCCGCGCACGGAAAGAATCCACGTGCCGGGGGCGACCACGTCGGGCTTGTTGCGCCCATCTGCGGTCGGACCACGGCTGGAAAAACCGGCCACGGTGTTGGGATTATCACTCTCATCGTCTTGATCGGGTCGATTGTTTTCGCTGGCACCGACGGTGAGTACATTCTTGGCTGTGCCGGGCGAGCCGACCGTGGTCGCCCCCGGCCCGGCATTGCCCGCAGCATAGAGCACGAGATAATCTTTGTGTCGCCAGATAAAATCATCGACCAGGCTGGAAAGCAGATTGTACCCGCCGCGATCCGATGCGCCCCAGCTATTAGTTGAGATGCGCGCCCCGGCCTGATAGCCTTTGGCCACAAAATCGCCGTTGAGATCAATACACTGAATGCCGCCACTGCCATCCGTATTAAGCGCCATAAAGACCAGTTGCGCTTCAGGAGCCACCCCGGCATGCGACGCCGTATAGGCATGATCCGCCGCGCTGCTGCCCGAGCGGGTGCCATTGCCCAAGACCGAGCCGGCCACATGAGTGCCATGACCATTGAGGTCAGTCCAGGTTGTTTTTGCCATACACTGCGGCGACGCCAGATTCATCTCACTCGGCGCAAACGCACGCAGCAGCCGGTTGCCAAAGTCAGGCGTCAGCGCGTTTTGGACGCTGAGCCCAGAATCGGAGACGGCAATAATCTGGCCAGCACCAAAGTAGCCATAACTTTGCCACACCGCCTCGGCCCCCATGAGCTTGCGTCCTTCGGCATTGCTCAACTGTGGCTCCTGATAACCTTCCACCCAACTGATCACAGGCTCTTGGAGCAGCGCGGGCAGGGCCTGGGGCGGCAGTGTAATGCGCAAAAGGGGTCCCACGGGCGATTGGGTGGCCTCCTGTACTGTGGCCCCGTGACTACGCAAGGTGACCTCTAGCACGCCAACGGCGGTATCGCTAAAGCCCAAAACGAGCAGATCAAGCGCTGTGCCACTGGCCTGGGCGGCACTAATGGCCAGATCGGGGGCCACTTTGTAGGCCGGCTGGTAGGGGCCGACCCAACGCACACTGGGCAAGCTGCGTACGTTGATCAGCGCCGCCGCGTCTAAGCGCACAACATGCGTGTTATCGGGAATATAGCCCAACACTTGTCCGCCCAAGGCGGCGATCTGTTGCACCCACAGCGCTTGCACGGGGCCATTAAATTGGACCAGGTAGTAAGGCGAAGTCGGCACAGTGGCGGCGATGATGGAATCGGTGGTCTGCAGTGGTGCGAAGGTGGCTGCTTGGAGCCGAATCAACGCGTCAGCTTCTGGCGGCTGTTGCGCTTGGGCGCTCGAGCCGACAGCGAAAAGCAAGAGCAAAACGAAAACCAACAGGTAGGGTGATCTCATCAGCATGCTCGCTATGTTGAAAGGGCAGTCAAAAAAATGCGAATACGCCATTATTGTCCAAATGGCCCTGATTCGCAAACAAGCGCGATGCGGCGGCTTGTCCCAGGATAAGGGGCCAACTGGTGATCATTGACTTTGTTTGTCTTGCATCAACCTGCGCATAGCTATATAATCTTGTCATCGAAGTTATACGGAATATCTGACGTTTTCGGGATCGTCACCGAAAATACATAAACAACAAAGAAATTGTAATGGAAACCGAACTCATCACAAAGTTACAGGCTGCGCAACAAGAGCTCGCACCGCAGTTTAAAGCGTTGCAAGCGGCCACGGGTGCTCTAAAGCAGGCCCTCCAACAGGCCACTGCCGAGCAACTCGATGCGCTGGCGATGCAAAAGGCCCTGGTAAAGTTACAGCAAGCCAATGCACAGCTTGACAATGAAGCCATGCAGGCCGCCACTGCTGCCTTTGCCGAGCAGACCCAAGCTGCGCTCGACGCCCTTGCCTTTGACTTCGCCCGCGAACTCAAAGCGACCTTTGAGCAACGGGGCGAGACGGTGGAAGGTCGGCCACCCACCCTGGTGGTCAATTCGCTGACCCTACAAATCGACATTGCGGCGCGCAAAGCACAGTGGCTTTATGGCAAGGAAGCGCTCACCCGCCCGATTCCGCTCTCGATCAGTGGTATCCTCAAGGCGTATGAGCAGCAGCGTAAATCCATTATCGAGCGCACCATCGATCTACCTACCTTCCTCGGTGAGCTCTATGCCACTTGGCGCAAATTGCTGGCACAGCGCACACAGCGCGCGTCCAACGATTACATGAACGTGGTCGCGCTCTATAGCCAACTCACGCTCGATCGGCAGTCGGCGCGCTTCTGGAATGCACCGGCACGCAGCACTTTCAAGGATTATGACCGCGCCCATTTCGTACGCGATCTGGTGCTGGCGCATGAGGCACCCACTGTCGAAGTGGACGGCAAACGCTACCAGCTCCGTCTGGGCGGGGCCACCAAAAGCCAAGCCGACAGCGCGACCAAAAGTGTATGGTTGCCAAAAGCTGGGCTGGATGGCGAGTATTATGGGAATGTGATGTTTGAGGGGTAGTGGGAAGGTAAATCGGTACATCGGTAGATTAGTAAATCGGTAAATCAGTCGTGGTTATATAGTCACTGTCTACCGATGTACCGATGTACTAATCTACCGATTTACTAAGCCAACAACGAAACAAGGATGGACTATGCCTTTAACCCAACCACTTGCCCGCCAGATCATCGAGGTGCTGGGCAGTTCGGGGACGCCGCCGACCAAAGGCGTGCAATACTTTAACGTGGGCAATACCTCACTGTTGGCAGCGCTGGATGAGTACTATCTTTCGTCCTATCTGCAAGATGGGGGCGCGGCCTATAAGATGGTGGTCGGCGACTATGGCAGCGGCAAGTCGCACTTTCTCTACTGCCTGCGTGATCTGGCCTGGGATCGTGGTTTTGCCGTGGCGAAGGTTGATCTCAGCCCGGTGGAGACGCCATATAACGATCAGCGGTTGGTCTATGCCGCGGTGGCCCAGAACCTGATCTGGCACGAAGCGGATGAAACCATTTCGGATGAAGCAGGGCTGACGCGCTTTTTAGAAGGCACGCTGGGGCGCATTGTGGGCGAAGAACTGAGCCTGGAGACGTTGCAACACCCCAATTACATCGGCCTGATCGACACGTTGGAAGACGCGGCCATTGATAGCCTAGCCTATAAAAATGCCATTCTGGCCTATCTGGAAGCGCTGATCCGCGACCAAGACGAGCGCCTTGATGCGTTAACCCGCTGGCTAACCGGCGACAATACCACCCCCGACGATACCAAATTGCTGCGCGAGGTTGGCGTCACCGGCAAGATCACGCGCACGAATGCCTTTCGTATGTTGCGCTCGTTGACGCAGACGGTGCGGGCGCTTTCCTTCAGCGGCCTGGTGCTGCTCTTCGACGAAGTGGATCGCATGGCCAGCATCGGCGGCAAGGCGGAAAAACTGGCCACTGATAATCTGCGCGAAGTGATCGACCGCTGTCGCGATGAATTGCCGGGCGCGTTCTTTGTTTACGCCGTGCCGCCCCAATTTATCAACGATATTGTGCCCCGTTACCCGGCCTTGCAACAGAGGGTGCGCGCCCCTGGACGTTTCTCGCGTGCCAACCACTTTAGCCCGCAGATCAGCATCGATCATCTGGACTTGGATGAGAATGACCTGATGCTGGCGATTGGCGAAAAGTTAATCCCCATCTACGAGCTGGCCTTTGGCACGACCTTTGACCAGCCCACTCAATATGCCAATGCTGCGATCCTCGCCAATGTTGCGCGCGATGTTTTTCTGGATATCAGCCACCGGCGCCTCTTTGTCAAAGCCTTTGTCACCGAGCTTTCCCGCCAGTCGGCTGGGCAAGAGCATCTGCTGGCCGAGGAAGAGGCGGTGGCGATTATTCGCGGGCAAGTCGATCAACTGAGCGGTGGCGAGACGCCACCTTATTGAGCAAATTTCTATGATTGGCGAAATCGTCAAGCACCCCCAATATGGCTGCGGCAAGATTGTCGCGCTCTATCGTAATGGCACCGAATGGATGGTGCGCTTTGAAAGCGGTCTCCGCTTCCGCCGCCCGCGCACTGAATTTGAAGGTCACCAAATTATGCCCGTCGCACCCGCTGCCCCGCTTGCCTTGCCCGAGATCAACCCGATGAGCCCCACCCAATTCGACGCCCGTCAACTGATCGAGGCGCTGCGCGTGGGGGTGGCCCCGGTTCAACACATTCAAGAGTTGACGATTGGCCTGGCGGCTGAGCGTACTAGCCTGCGCGAAGCGCTTAACCAGGCCCATCAAAGTGGCGGCGCAGTGCGCGCCGTGATCGGCGACTATGGCTTTGGCAAAAGTCACATTGTCGAATTGGCGGCGCAAGCGGGGCTCAAGCGCGAGTTTCTGGTGACGACGACGAGCCTTGATCTGCTGGAACTGCCTGCCCATCAAGGCTTAGCGATCTATAGCAGCCTCATGCACAATCTGCGCTACCCTGATAGCGACGAACGAGGGCTTGGCCCGTTATTGACCAAAGCGACGACTACGCCGCGCATGCTTGACCAGCTTGGCGAATTGACCGCTGTTACCTGGGATCCGTTGGCCGTGGCCCTCGCTGCACTCAGTAACACCAACGCCACGCGCCAGCGCCGCGCCTGGGAAGAGTGGCTGATGGGCGGGCGGCGTGTCCAGTTAATGAATCGTGCGCTCCCGCGCGGGGTCAAATTTCCCTCGCTCTATCAAAGTGGCAATAACGCACGCCAGATCGCGTATTTGCTCAGTGGCCTCAGCGTGTTGGCCCGCTTGGCCGGCTACAGCGGGCTCTGTCTGCTGATCGACGAGGCGGAAAGTTATTCGCTCTTGTCGCCGCGCCAACGGCCCAAGGCCAGCCTCTTTTTCAGCGCGTTGATCTATGCCGCCCTGCAAGAGCGCCAAACGCGCATTGTCGGGACCAACCTGCCGCAGCATCACCATCGCGACTATCCCAACGCCTATCTGGCGCGCCAATCCCTCTTTTTCCTCTTCACCGCCACGCGTAGCGACAACCGCATGCCGCTGGAAGAGTGGCTCGACGCCGGCCAGATCCTGGAACTGGACCCACACCATTCGCCGCAAGAGATCGGCCAATTCTTGGAACAGGCGATGGGTTATCATGCCCAGGCTTATGGCTACGAGCCAAGCGAGCGTCAACGCCAGATCCGCCGCGGGGCCGCCGAACATTTGGCCCTCGGCATGCGCAACGACAAACTGAGTATTCGCAGTGTGGTCCGGCTTGCCATCGAACTCTTTGACCTGCTCTATTTATATCCCGACTATGACGCCGCCACCATGCTCGACGAGTTGCGCCAACAGGTGCGGTAGCTTGCGTTCGTTTCGCAGGTCTCCGGCGGAATGCTGCGCCCAAGGGGCTCCCGACGCTCTGCGTCCCGTAGCGCCGGTGAATGAATTCACCGGCTGAGATGCAAAACCCGTTAAAACGGGTTAACAGATGAACCCGTTTTAACGGGTTTTGCGTATCAGGCACGCATTCGGGAACCCACTAGGTGGCTTGCCTTGCCTTGCCGCATAAGTTCTCAGCATATGTGAATACCACATGCACACCGCCCACCAACTACAAAAGCAACTTTCGCACACCTGGCCTGTCTTTTTTGCGCGCCACGGCAACTTTACGCCCATTCAGCAACAGGCGATGCCCTCCATCCTGCAGGGCGACAATACGTTGATCATTGCCGCGACGGCCGCGGGTAAAACGGAAGCCGCGCTTGCCCCGCTGCTCGAACGCTACGCTTTCCGCAAGAACGAACTTGGGAACGAAAAAGTAAAGGGATTGTGCATCCTCTACATCTGCCCGACGCGGGCGCTGGTGCGCGATCTCTATGAGCGGCTGGCGCACTCGCTAGCACGGCTCAAGGTCTCCCTGAGCATGAAAAGTGGTGATACCGGCCCCGTTTCTACTACCAATCCGCCCCTTGTGTTGATCACCACACCCGAGTCCACTGATTCGTTGCTGACGCGTGCCCCTCGCCTTTTTGTCACTCTCCGCGCCGTGGTGCTCGATGAAATTCACCTTTTTGACCATAGCCCACGCGGGGATCAGTTGCGCTGTCTCCTGCGGCGGATTGAATATATTCGCGACTATCATCAACGCACCTTGGCACTGACTACCCTGGTGCCTTTACAACGAATCGCCCTTTCCGCCACGGTGCCCGATCCGGTTGGTATTGCCCAGCGTTATCTGCGCGATCGCGATAATGAACGTCCCCATACCATTATCCAAAACCGGGCCGCCCGCCAACTCGACGCCACTCTCTATGCCATGTACGGCCTGGGCGATCTGGTGAGCGCGCTTGCGTTGCGCGCCGGTGGTGGCGCGGAGATTCGCAAGTCCCTGGTCTTTTGCAACACGCGCAACGAAGTCGAACAGACCGCCGCTTATCTGCGTGAATATCTCCCTTACGCCGCCGCCGTCTTTGTCCACTATTCTAATCTCGACCCCGCCCTGCGCCGCGAAGTCGAAGATGGTTTTGCCGCCGCCGCGGTTGCGATCTGTGTTAGCACCTCGACCCTCGAACTGGGCATCGACATTGGCAGCATCGACGAAGTGGTGCTCATCGGCCCACCGCCGACCATTACTTCTTTTCTGCAACGCATTGGCCGCGGAGGCCGGCGTAGCAACCGCACCCAAGTCCTTTGCCTCGCCCGCTCTGCCCTCGAAGAGATCCGCTTCCAAGCCCTGCTCACCCTCGCCATCAACAACCAACCAACCCCTCACCACCAATCCCTAATGGCGCTAGGCACCCGCAAAACGAGCACCCAATTACCAATCCCGAATCACCCAATTACCAATCCCCCATCCACCTACCACTTCCGCCGCTCCGTCCTCGTCCAACAGATCTTTAGTCTGCTCAAACAGAGCCCAACCGGTGGTGTGCGGCTGGCTGATTTGCAGCGTGTTGCCCCTGATCCCATTGAGGAAAGCGTGTTGTACTCGATCCTCGCTTCGTTGGTCGGGTTGGGCTATCTGCAACCAGGGCGTTTGGGCGAATGGCGCGCCGGCCCCACCCTTGATGAGTTGCTCGACGCCCATGAGATCTACAGCAACATTGGGGCTGATCCGCTGGCGGCGCTGGTGGTCGATGCTTACACGGGTCGCACGCTGGCCCAGACCGACCGCGTGCGTTTACAAGGTGATACGCTGATGTTGGGTGGGCGGCTGCTTGAGGTGATCTGGCGGGATCGCTACCGGATCGGCGTGCGGCCACTGGAACGGGGGATGGCCGACGAAGAGTTGCGCTTTCAGACCGCGCCCTTTGCGGTACCTTTCGATGTGGCACAAGCCGTCGCTGCCTATTTGGGGTTGCAAGCTGGACAGATGGTGTTGTTACATGACGAGCGCGGGGCGTGGCTCTTTCACTTTTGGGGTGATCTTTATGGCGAATGGCTGGGCGCGCTCTTGAATCATTATTTTGATCCGAGGGGCGAAGCGCCCTTGGTCACACCGCACAATGAGTATTGCCTGGAACTGCCCACTGGATTGACGCACCTGCCGCCTTGGCACGGACCCCAGGCCCAGCGCCAATTGCAACGGCTGTTACCACGTGTTGAACCCTTTTTAGAGGTAGGCCGTTTCCACTCCCTGCTCCCTCTCGCCTTGGCCGACGAGATGGTGATCGATCTTTGTGATATGCCGCGCTTTGAACAGCTCTATAAGGCGGCGCAGATCATCACGCCATCGGCGGCGCTACGCAATCGGCTGATGGGGTTGTTGGGATAAGCGGATCATAAACAGGATATGGATTAATTGGTAGAGCAGTGATGGTTCTTATTGAAGTTGATCACCATTACTCGTAAAATCGAATGAAAGTTGATGCTGGGGCAACTTCTGCTTATTTTGCGGCACCCTTTTCTTCAACCGTTTAATGCCACGATTCGGTGGTAAAAGGTCATAGTAACGCGTCCATACTGGAAATGATTGCCCAGGATCAACCCACAGCTTTTCCCCATCAAGCCAGCGTGCCCACCAATTTTCCAGAGAAGATGATTCTAAACGAAAACATGGCATCATATCTCTGGGACGCTCGACCAAATAATCTGGCGCATAGCGAATGATTTCGTAATTCCCAGTCGTACAGTCAATACATGAGTAGATGGCACAGCCCCAATTGATCAGAAGCAGCAAACCTGGTGGCCAGTACCAAGAGGGATATCGGCGATTCAAGTTGACCCTTGTCGTATACTCTTCGACTAGGCTCCCTTGCTCACTATTGTCGGCACGCAGGATGCCGTAGCCAGGACCAATACGGCCTCCTGCAACACGTGTATATAAGCTATGAATAAAGTCGCCAGGATAAAAATCTAATGCGGCGATTGTCACTGCCCATGCTTGGTCTGTCAGCGGTGGTACTTCCTGACACGGAAAGCCATATTCAGATGCGAAGTCGTTGTATTTTTGAGCAGCAATCGTATCCTCGATTAACTTTTCGAGCATATCTCCTTCTTTGCTGATTTATACACAAGGTGGCCTTTACTACGCAAGTGACAATAATTTGTCGCTCAGCCTGTGTGGTTACAATGGACGCAGAGCTTCCAACCTGCATTGCGCCGCAGAGCAGCGCAACGAGCACATTGCTAGCAACCTTCGTTATAGATATTAACTCGAACTCTCCATCACAATAAACTCGGATGTTTCCCGTTGAAAGCCGTGGGCCAGCAACGTTGCCTGGATCGGTGTCGCCGCGGCCACCAGGAGACAACTCAGCCGCCCGGTCGCGCGTGCAAGGCCTTGGTGCAAGGCAAAGGCCAAACAGGCAGCTTCATCCCCAGCAAAGAGACCGATGTGGAGCGCCTGTTCGGGCATAAAACGCGCGCCCAGGGTGAGCACACTTTGGCGGCTGGGATCAGCGTAGACCTGCCCTTGTCGCGCAAGTGCAGCACAGAGCGCCGGCGTCAACGTGTAGAAGGTGCGATTCATCACCAGGAAACCGTGCCAGGCTGCACGGTGAGGCATCAACAACGCGGTGGCCTCGTCGGGGTCGGTGATCGGTTGGAAGGCCGGGCTGGTTGGCGGTATGGTTGCCTGATCGCAGGGCCGCCACATCCCGCGAAAGGTGGCCGCCGGTTGGAAGCCAAAGTGTTCGGCCAGCCCTTTGCTCACCACATTTTGCGTGCCCGTGTACATGCGCATGGTGCTGATCCCTTGCGCTGCGGCCAACTCGAAGAAACGTTGATAGAAGCGCTTGCCAATGCCCAGCCCTTGCCGTGCGGGGATCACCCGCAGCGTCTCCAGCCACGCCGACCCATCGGGCAGCGGCGTAAATTTGCCACAGGCGACGACTTCCTCGTCGATGGTCGCGACCATAAATTCACCATCTGGATCGGCCACAAATTGGTCGAAAACCTGGGGCAGATATTGTAGGCCAGGGGTAGATTTGGCTTCAACGACGATGACCGCCGCCCGGTCGGCGGGGGTGGCGGGGCGGATGACAATAGTGGGTGTGGACATGGGTTTCCTGTTTGCTGTGCGCATCAAGCTTGCGCGTAGATGCGCACTTCTTGTTGCAACCGGTCCGCTAGATGATCTTTTTCGATTTCTAGATCATAGCGGGTTTGTAGATTCAGCCAAAAGCGTTCCGATAGGCCAAAGTAGCGTGATAGGCGTAAGGCGGTATCAGGCGTGATGGCGCGTTTGCCGTGCACAATCTCATTAATGCGCCGCGCCGGTACCCCAATCTCTTTTGCTAGGCGATATTGGCTTAGTAACAGGGGCTTTAGAAATTCTTCCAACAGAACCTCACCGGGGTGAATGGGTGGTAGTTTTTGTTCTAGCATAATTGACCTTCAGTGACTGTCACCTGGCTAGATCGCTGCAACATTCACTAGCCTGACGATATCTAATATCGCTGCATAAGCCATCAAGCCGAGCAAAAGTGCCCAGCCGGTCAAAGCGAGTGGCAACTGTAGGCGCTGCAACGGGGCGTAAAGCCGCCGCAGCAGCGCCATCACAATGCGGCCACCGTCAAGCGGTAGGATCGGCAAGAGGTTAAAAACGGCCAGATTGACATTGAGCACAAAGGCCACGGTCAGCAGCCGGCTCAGATTCGTGCCCACATAGTCGCCGCCGACGGTAACAACACCAATGATCCCCGCGAACTGTTCGGGGTGGGTCAAGAGCGTTGGCAGTTGAATCAGCAGTTCGCCGATCACTTGCAGGGTCTGCGTCAACGGTTGCCAAAACAATGTCGTTGGCGAGAGTCCTGCCTGTGCAACCGCCAAAAGCGCTACACAACAGTACGCACCCAGCAGATTTGCCAGTGGACCACCTAGCGCAAACCCCACCTGATGGCGCAGTGGCAATTGTTCCAGCGCTTCGGCGTCAACTGCCGGCAGCACATAGCCACCAAGTGGTAAGGCCGACAGCCGATATTCGGTTGTACCAAGCTGGATGCTCCACAATTTTGGCCCAAAGCCGAGTGAAAAACATTTGATCGGAATCCCCCACCACTTGGCTGCCACCAGGTGGCCCAGTTCGTGGAGACAAATCAACGTTCCGATGACCAGGATCATCAACAGGTAGCTCATCTATGCAGGCTCCTTAGGTTTGTCAACGCCGTACCCAATGGCGGCGCAAGTTTAGACCCATTGGGCAACCCACGCCGCGGCCGAGGGTAGACCACTCGCCAATGCGGCTGCCTTGGCCCTGGCGATATTGTAGCGCACCTGGCGCAATTCTACGCGCAGGGCCGCGGGTTGGTAATCGATAATTGCATACTCGGCCCAAGGTAACAGGCGGGGCGCACCGACAAAGGGCATTTCGGCCATCGGCGCGCCCACACTACCGGGATTGACCACCAATTGGGCCCGATGCCGGCGCAGCATTTGCACGTGGGTATGGCCACCGGCCACAATCGGGACGGTACTATTCCCCACCAACTGATCTAACTCGCTAGCTGGCGTGGTCGCCAGGATCAGATCGTTGTACGAGTGAACCGAGCCATGAACGCAGCGCAACTGCACCTGTGGCTGGGCAGGATCAAGGGGTAGGTGCAATGTTGGTTGAAAGGAGCGCAAGAAATCTAATCCTGCTTGCCCACATTGGTCAACGCCCCAGGCAATCGTTTCTTTGGCCCAATCCGCGTGATCCGCTTGTAGAAATTCGGCCAGGTTGAGCATATATGCCTCGTGGTTGCCCAACACACAAGGGCAGGCCAGTGCTTGCAACTGTTGCACAACCGCCTGTGGCTCCGGTCCTAGGGTGGCGGCATCCCCCAGATAAACGATCTGATCAACCTTGGCCGCGCTCAGATCGGCTAACACGGCCTGGAACGCCGTAAAGTTACCGTGAATGTCAGAGAGCAGGGCAATCCGCATAGCAGCAACTCCATCGTTTTATCACCTTGGCATTTATACTAGCAGGACTTACACAGCTACCTCTGGCTTCGCGCCCAACGGGCTCCCGCTCAGCCGCCGGTAGCTGCGTAAGTCCTGCTGCCCCTATTACCAGGACATGCCCTCGCCGCGCACGAGTTTGGCGCGGCGTTCATAGCGGCCCGGCCATTCCACTGGCAGATCGCCATTTTCGACCATCAGTGTGAGGGGGTTGACTTTGGTCTTCAGGGGCAGGTAGATCCGCTGCCGTTTGCGTGCCGATTCAAAGAGCGCCATCATGATCTCCTGAACCGCCCGAGCCCGATCCGCCCCGCTGATCGGCTGGGTGATGCGCCCTTCGACCCAGTCGATTGCTTCCTGGCATTGGTGGCTCCAGCAATCATACCAGGGCGCTTCGACCGTTTGCCAACCATTCGAGTCAGGGTTGAGATAGCGCACGACGCCGATCTCATAGTTGTAACGGGCCGAGGGAATTTCCGGCGTGTACATGGGCGCGTCGGAGGGGATCATCTCATCAGGGTGGTGGGTGGTGTCGAATTCCATGATGCCGTCGGTGCCGATCACGCGGCAGCCCTGGCCCAGTCCACGCACCAGATTCCCCTGAATCAAAATCGTCGCGCCATTGGCACAGCCGACCAGCCCCAGACAGGCATCTTCCGCCGGTAGGCCACGTTCGACCTGGTCGGTGGTGCGCTCAACCGCGCCCACCACCCATTCAGCCTGCGGTTCGTCCATCAGGAAGAGGGCAAGGCGGATGTTGTGTGAGTTGGTGTTGAGGATATTGCCGCCATCGTCAAGCTGGATCTGCGTGACCTTGCCGATGACCCCTTGGCGGATCATTTCGCGCGCTTTCATCCAGGTGGCGTGGTGGGGGCGTTGAAAGGCGATGATCAGCTTGACGCCGTTGCGCTCACACGCGGTTAACATCGCGTCGGCCTCGCCCAGATCGACGGCCATGGGCTTCTGGCAGATGATTGCCTTGGGCCGCCGCGCCGCGGCCGCGATGACCATTTCGGCATGTTGTTGATGCCAGGAGCAGACATCGACAAAGTCTGGTCGTTCCTGGTCGAGCATTTGGCGATAGTCGGCGTAACGATGGGCCTCGCCCACGTTAAAAAAGTCGCCATATTCGCGGCGGGCATCGGGGTTGGTGTCAGCAATCGCACCGATGGTGGTCGGTTGGCCGGGGACAGCCAGCCAGCCCCGCGCATGGACACGCGCAATGATACCGCAGGCGATGATGGCAGTTCGATATTGAGACATAACAGGCTCCTGTTGGTTGGTAGGTGGTTGGTTCCATACCAGGAGTATAACAAAAAAGTCGGATGTGTGCCATCCGACTTTTTTCATGCCGTGCGATATGCGTTCCCAATGCGTTTGCTGCGTCGCAAATTTTGTCTGCGTGGTATTTTAGCCCATGCTTTGGTAATCGATACTGTTCCCTACAACAGATCCCACGCCAGCGGAATGACAATTGCGTTTTCCCCGCTCTTATCCTCTTGTACCGGCAACCGTTCCTGGCTGGCGGGATCATACATGCCCAGCGAGAGATGGTACTCTTCCAGGGCCAGGTTGGGGGGCAGTTGCAGTTGAATCGTCTCTTTGACGATGGTGCCTACCGGCCAAACTGTGGTCGGCACCAGGTTGTCATAGGGCAGATGATCGCCGTTGACGATGGTATTATTGGTCTCATCGCGCAAGTGAACAAAAATTTTGTAGTCAAGTGGGAAGGGTTTGAGGCTCTGCCAGTAGAGTGAGACATGCAGTGTTTGATGGCGGCGATCCGGCGTCAGATCAACCCCGCGTAGGATCACTTGTTCGCCCAGGGTTATCTGGAGCGGAATGATCGGCTGCGGCTTGGTCAGCGGTTGTGCCAGCCATAAGGTGGCCTCTTCATCTGCGCCCTGCCAGTGGCCCAGAAAGGCACCTTGACTCCATTGCTCAAAGCCTGGGCTGAGCTCGACAATGCGATCGGTCAGGGCGGCCACCACCTGGCAGCCGGCGCGTTGGGTGAGCGTTACCAACCGGTCATCGCTGATCGACTCGGTGGCCAGGCGGGCGCTGGAGAGATCAATTAACATTGGCGGCGGAAAGCGGCGGCTGATAAAGGCCAGATTGAGGTCATCGGTAACGACGCAATCATCCGGCGCAGTGAATTTCTGCAAGAACTCGACGACCGGTCCTTGGTCTGCCCGCAGGCTGGTGCGCGAAACTTCAGTGTAGCGATTGGGGATGCGATAGCTGGTCACTGTAAAGCGCACCAGCCAACTTACCAGCAGCAACCCCAGCACAACGCTGACGGCGCGGGGCAACGGCCCCAGTTGTCGCCCCAGTTGTTGACCCGGCTGTCGCCCCAGTTGGCGGAGCTGTTCAACCAGGGTGGCAATGCCCAAGCCGGCAAAGAGGGCCAGCAGTGGGAGCAACAGTTGCAGATGTTGATGATAGAGCGGATTCTGCACCCGCAGCGACGCAGCCACAAGCAGCAACCAACTCACAAGCAAGAACGCCTGTTGGCGCTGCCGCAGTTGCCCCAGGATCCCATAGCCAGCGAGCACAATCAACGGGGCATGAAAGGTCCAAAATTCGGCGATTTCGTCGCGGTTGTTGGTTGGCCAACTGCCAAAGGCCTCGCGCATCGCCACCCGCATCCCAAAGGCAGAATTGAGCAACGCCGGCAGATCATACCAGAGGTAGATCGAGAGCACGGTCAGGAGCGTCGCACCGCCGAAGAGCAAACCGGCGCGTAGGGTTGCGCCCAGGGCCGGCTGCCAACGGCGGCCGCGCTCGATTAGCCAGATGCGATAGAGTAGCAACAGCCCAATCCAGCCCAGCGCATAGATGGTTAGAAATTTAGTCGCGAGGCTCAACCCCAAGAGGATCCCGCTGCCA
Source organism: Caldilineaceae bacterium (assembly GCA_022842065.1). The sequence continues at coordinate 144,745 of JALHQH010000004.1, read as the reverse complement.
ATGAGCCAACGCCGGTTGCCACGGTGAAAAAAACGGATCGCCGCCCATGCTGCCCACATACCCAGGGCCACTGCCGGCAGATCGGCCATGACGGCACGGCCAAAGTAGAAGAAGCTGGGCATGGCGAGCAAGCTAAGCGCGGCCGCCCAGCCAGCCAAATTATTTTTGAGATCGCGCCCGATCAGGGCAACCGCCACCAGCAGCAATACGCCAAAACCGAGTAAGGTCACCCGTACGGCGGTGACCTCGTTGCCCTCTTCTGTCCCCAAAATCAGCGGCCAGCGCACCATCTCCAAAAAGAGTGGCCCCTGGCTAAAGGAGACTTGCCGATAGGGCTCTTTACCCTGTGCCACTAGATAGGCGGCACTCAGGTGAATGCCCTCATCGCTGCTCCAGACCAGTGTATTAAGGTGTGGCCAATGCAACCAGAGGCCACCGGCGATTACCAAAAGCAGCACCAGCGCAAAGGGGGCACGTGCGTTTCGCTCAGTCTTCAATCGTCACCTGCCGTTATCACGACGCGGTTCGTACGCCGGCGTTGGACCGTCAGCAGATAGCCCCAGACCAGCAGGCCACCAGCTAAGCTCAGCACTAGCCCCAGCAAAAAGAGCGAACGATAGCCATAGTGGGTGATAATATAGCCGCCGGTAAAGGCTGTACTAAACCAACTGATGCCAAAGGTCATCGTCGTTGCGCCAGAGATCAGCGGCCGCCATTGGGGGGCGACTGCTTCCTGAATATAGATCATAAAGGGGCCGCGCGAGATCGAGGTGAGGAGCAGAATGCCCAGCAACCCCAGCCCCGCGGCTCGCCAATCGGGGATCAAGGCCATGGGCAGTAAACTCGCCGCCAAGCCCACAGTGCCCCAGATCATCAGCCGCTCTTTGCCCCAGCGCTGGGAAAGCGCCGGGGCTACCAACGCCGCGGGCACAGCTAACAGTTGGGCAAAGGCGAAGAGGCTACCAATCTGCGCGGTAGCAATGCCCAGCCCATCATCGAGATAGACATTAAAGAAGGTGCGCCCGATCCCTTCGCCGCCGCTGCGCAGAAAGCTGATCAGGGCAAGGAGCGCGATCAAGGCCAGCGGGGCCGCGGCAGTGGATGCACCAGTGCTCCGCTGTACACGCGGCGAGGCATCATCACGGATCGCCAACAGCGCTAGGATCCCCGGCAAGACGAGTGCCGCCGCCAGCAGCAGGGTGTAGCGGTAGGGTGCAGGATCTTCTAACGTTGTCCCCAACAAGGGTGCCAACACCCCCGGCAACAGCCCGCCGACCAGGCTCCCCAAAAAGCCGGCCAACGGCCAGAGTGCCACCTGCACCGAAAAGACATGATCGCGTTCAACAGGGCTGGTGGCATCCATCAGAAATGGTTGCGAGTTGACCACATGCAAGGTCATGCCAAATTGCACCACGCTGTACATGACTAGCAGCCAGGCCGGGCGCAGCCAGTTGGGGACAAATTCACCCAGCGGTAGCAATCCACAGCCGGCCATGATCAGTGTCATCCCCAGGATCATCGCTTGGCGTACACCAATGTAGCGACCCAGGGTACCGGAGGGTAAGGCTAGCACCGCTAGCGTACCAAAACCGGCGGCATTGACCAGCCCAACAAATTGGGGACCATAACCCAGCCGCAGCAGATAAAGGTTGAGCAGCACCGTATAGATGCCGCCAAAGATCGTAAAGCCGATGAGCGCCGGTGTGACCAGGTAGAGCCAGACTTCGCGGCGGAAGTGGCCGAGTTGCGCGAGGAAGGTCGTCATGTGGGTTACTTTCGTGTTAATCGACAGTCGCCGGGGTTGAAACGCCCGGCTGATAGGCAAAAACCCGCTAAAACGGGTTGCCGCAATCGTCTCTAGTGCGTTTCTTCATGCAATGGGCGCAAAGCGCCAACGCACTTGTGCATACCAGTAGGTGTGTTTCAACAGCTGCACGCCACCTCGTGTATTGCCGCAACCACATCAATCACCGGCAGCTTCAAAGCGCATCACCTCTAAGCCGGTAAATTGCTGTTGGTCAACCAGCCGCAGCCGTTGGCGCAGTTCACGCGGGATAATCCCTTGCGGGTCAGTATACCAGTTGTGAGAGTAGATCAGCCAGACGCGCGGGCGATTAGTCAGCAAATGTTGCAGATGGGGCAGATCGGCAGGCGTCATTTTGGGTTCTAGGATCCCGCGGTCAAAGAGATCAACTGGTAAGCCATGCATTGCGACGGGCTGCGCCGCGTGACGAAAATAGTAGTCAAAGGGCAGTTGCACCCAGGACGCGTTAAAGAGCAGCAGATCGCCCGCTGCGGCCTGATCGGCCACATAGGCTGCCGCTTCCGCCCAACCCTCTTTCTCAAAATGGCGATAGTAGTTGCTTAACGCCTGCCCACTCAATGTAACCAAGCCCAGCAACAGCAACACTGGCAGCACTCGTCCCATCCAGCGCAGCCCACGCCGTTGCGCCCAGCGGCCAAGGTGAACCACGCCGGCGGCGACCAGCAGAAAGTAGGGCAAGGTCACCCAGATCAACGTGCGATCCGAAAAAATGGGGCGCCGCAAGCTCACTAACAATTCGCCCAGCACCGGGGTAAGAAAAAGCGAGAGCAGTAACACCAACAACGCCCCGCGTCGCCGCACTGACCAGAGCCCCACCATGCCGACGCCCCAATACAACGAATCACCCACCAGCCAGGGAATGGGCCGATAGGGCTGATGGGCCAGGTGAAAGTTGTGGAAAGTTTCGTAGATCATGGTACCATCAGGCCACCCGATCCAGAACTCGCGGTCGACGCCCACGGATTGAATCAGAAAGGGAATGCTCCACGGCAACCACCCACTGAAAGCGAGCAGTTGCGTGCGCAGCCAATGCCATTCAAAGCCCGGTTGGTTGAGCGCGGTCAACGAAGAGACGCCGCCCCGCCCATATTGCCAGACCACCGCCCCACCAATCGCCAGGTTGAGCGCAAGCGGGAAGAAAACCGCGGCGGTGTTATGGGTCAACATCACGGCGGCTTGGGCGAGGGCAAAGGCCGGTGCAAGCCAACGCGGTTGCTGTTGGGGTGGTTCCAGCAGTAGCCGGGCCAACAGATAGAGCGCAATGGCAACGGTCAAGGTCAAGAGCGCATACATGCGCGCTTCCTGGGCATAGCGAATGTGAAAAGGGGCCACGGCCAGGATCAAGGTCGTCACCAGCGCTGTCGGCTGATCAAAGAAACGGCGTCCAGCCCCATAGCAGAAGGGTAGCGTCAGCGTGCTACACAGGGCGGAAAGCACCCGCACTGCCCCCTGTCGATCACCAAAAAGTAGTTGCCAACAATGCAGCAATGAATAGTAGAGTGGTGGATGTTGATCGATCTTGATCAGCCAGGCCCAGAGGTCAACCAACGGTTGGTGGGCCAGCCAGATGCTAAAGGCTTCATCGAGCCAGATCGTCTTGGTCTGGATCTGATAAAAACGGAGCAGCGCGCCGAGTAATAAAAGCATGAGTAGGGGCCAGGGTAGCCACTGCTGCATTAATCCTGGGCCACCCACTAAGTGCTTGCTCATAATTCTCATGATTTTTTAATCTAATTCTTATCTTTAGTACAGAATTTTTGACGTTTACTCTTATAGCCCTCACCCACATTTTACTGCACCAACAATTTTATTTCCTATTTAGGAGGGTACATGAACCGTCGGCGTTTTGTTTTCTGGCTTGCCTTGCTAATGGCGCTATTCTGCTTGCCCCATACCGCCTATGCCGATAGTAGTTATGACGAGGGCGATGATGGCGATCTCTCCGGCAATCGTACGGCACCCACCGCCCTATCCTTAAGCGCTGGGCAGAACCGATTGGTGGCGACCTCTGTCCAAGGTGATCTAGAGTATGTTGCCATCACCTTGCCCCCAGGTGGGCAGCTGGAACAACTGGTGGTAACTACTTTTGCCTCCACCGATCTGATTGCGTTTGTCGGCCTCCAAGCCGGGGCGCAATTTACGGAACCCAACACCGGCACTGATGTCAGTAAGCTATTAGGCTATGCCCATTTTGGCCCAGGCGCAAACAATGTGGGGACTGATATTCTGGACGACATGGGCACGGGGGCCGGGGCGATTGGTTTTACTGGCCCATTAACGGGCAGTGTCTACACCCTGTGGCTACAACAAGCCGGCACCGCGGTGACGACTTACACCTTGGATCTTTTTGTTGGCCCTACCGTTCGCGTGGCAACCCATGATGAGGCAACTGACGGTGATCTCGCCGGTGAGCGCACCAACCCCACCACCTTGCCCCTTGCGGTCGGCGGCAATCTGATCACGGCCACTTCCGTACGCGGCGACGTGGAGTATTTTCACGCGGCAGTGCCCTTAGGCCATCAATTGGCTGCCTTCCTGATCACTGCCTACACCAGCCAAAGTGATGATATCGCCTTTGTGGCCATGCAAAAAGGCACTACCTTCACCGAGCCGACGCAAGGAACCAATGTCGCCAACCTGTTGGGCTATGCCCATATGGGTCCCGCAATTGAGCCAGTCGGTGCCGATCTACTCGATAACATGGGCGCTGGGAACGGCGCGATTGGTTTCAACGGGCCATTGTACAGTGGTGACTACACCTTCTGGATGCAGCAGACCAGCCTGATCACCACGACCTACACAGTAGAACTAGTGGTGTCCCCCGTGGTCACCCGGACGCTCTACAGCGAAGCCGAACGCGGCGATCTTTCCGGTGATGGTGTGCTTCCGACGGTGCTAACCACCACTGTCGGTGGGCATATTGTCAGTGCGGTCTCTGCACAGGGCGACCGTGAGTACTTTAGCGTGGTGGTGCCAACCGGCCACCAGCTCGAAGCAATTTTCTTGAACAGTTACGCCTCTGCCGATGCGAAAGCGTTTATCGCGGTGCAGGCCGGGGACACCTTTACCGAGCCACCAACCGGCACCAATGTTGCGAATCTACTGGGCTACAGTCACTTTGGCCCGTCGGTGGAAGCGGTGGGTAGCAACCTTCTTGATAATCTGGGGACAGGGGCAGGCGCAGCCGGCTTTAGCGGCAGCTTGCCCGGTGGCACCTATACCTTCTGGACACAACAAACGGGCGCTAGCTCAACCAGCTATGCCTTAAACTTTGTGGTCGTCCCCGCCGTAACGACCACGGCTACGGTCTATCTGCCGTTGATTGGAGGCAATGAGTATTGAGGCGTGAAACGTGATGCGTGATGCGTAAAACGTGATGCGTAAAACGTGATGCGTAAAACGTGATGCGTGCGTTGCGTCTTTACGTTTTACGTTTTACGTTTTACGTTTCACGTTTTTCCTTCGCCGTGATCACGCCAAAGGCTTCCGGCCGTTTGGTGATCTTGGCAAAGCCACTTTCTTCGAGCCGGCGGATGACGCCGCGGGTGATGGTTGATCCCTGTTTGCTTTCGGGGTTGGCAATATAGTGGAAGAGGCGGCCGCGCGGTTTGAGTACCCGGTAAAGTTCGCGGTAAAACTCGGCGCTATAGAGGTGACCGGCCAGCCCAAACATGGGCGGATCGTGGAGAATGCGGTCGAAAGTGTTGTCGGCAAAGGTGCGGATCACATCGTCGCTGTCGCCGATGCGCTGTTCGATCTTCGGGTTGTCGAAGAGCGCCTGTGACCACGGATTAAGCCGCGCCACGTCGAGCACCGCAGGGTCAAATTCGACGGTGATGACGTGGTCGGCTGTCTTGGCCGCTTCAATGGCGGTGTAACCCAAGCCGGTCGCGGTGTCGAGCAGTTGACCAACCAGCGGGCTTACCGTCTTCACTTTGGCCAGCGTATCCCGGTGTGGATCGCTCTCCTTGATGCGGTGCATGGGAATGCCGGAGATGAGCAGCGTGGGTGCCCGTTCGGTGGGATAGAGCGTGTAGTGGCGATTGTTTTCGGGTGAAAAGGTCTGGATCTTGTCGAGACTGGTCGGCGTAATGTGGAAACAGCTATTTTCGTCGTCGTTGATAAAGGCGACATCTTCCCAGTCTAACCGTTCGGTTGGGGTAAAGTGAACCCCTGCCGCGCTCAGATCCACACGCGTTGTCGTCAGATTGAGATCGAGCGACGTGATCGCCGTCGTTTCGCCTTTGGCGTGAGCGGCCAACAGCGCCTTCGTCTGCACATGCGAGAGTACCATGAGATCCCAATGGGGCATTACAGTTCCTGTTTAGCTGTTTGTCGTTCTACGCATATTCGTATTCACCATCATAATCAAACGCTTCATCCCATAACTGATCGAGCAGCCGCTTGGCATCAAGCAGACAAAGGACGCGGCAATCGCCATCGTCATCGATCTCCAGCAACGCGGTATCGCGCGGTTGGGTAGAAGCTTTGGTCGCGAGGGTGGCGTGGACCGCTTGCATGTTGCGCAAAACCATCGTCATATCAAAGTCTACCGCAGGCGCGCCCTTTTCGGCCAACCAGGCTTCGATTGCGGCATCTAATTCCGCGGGATCACAACCCACATCAGTCGTCAGCAGGTGGTAATAGACGAGGATCACCTCTTTGGCCTCTTCCTCTTCCGCCGAATCGATGACGGTGTGGAAGACACTGCTATTCGTCGCCAGATTTTTGAAGAAGAGCGTATCGGTGACATCCTTCATAAACTTCATGCGTCGGGTCTGATAGCCGGAATATTGTTTAAAGGCAAAGCCACCCAGGGCTGCCGCCACCGAGAAAAAGGCAAAGAGCACCGGCGTAAAGTCCTTGATCTGCTCTTCGTGGACCCCAATCGATGCGACCCAAGCCGGGCCCATTGTCAAAAAGAGAATCAACGCCACGACCAACAAGAGGTTGGGTAGTGCCTTCATGAGGACCATCACCCCTGCGCCCAGGGCCGGCAACACAAACATCAGGCGGTCGATCAGATTCATGCGCAACTGCACGTTGGGAAAGAGCAGCTCCAGATCATAGCGCGGGATGTTTTTGTACATGTAGAGGTACATCAAACCCGGCGTGAAATTTAATTTGTCGAGCTTGCGCTTTTGCGCGTGAAAATAGGCGGCATTTTTATATTTGATACCCAGCACAACATGCGAGAAAATATCGGTCGTTACTTTACGCGTCCAGAAGTAGAAGCGCTTTAGTTCGAGCGTGGTTGGTTTCGCTCCCCGGTAATAAAAGACCACCTCTTCAAAATCGTTAAAATCAACCTCAGTCTGAAGATCAATCAGCGCAGTGTTGGCAATCGCCTCGTGGATCGCCATGTCATCAAGCTTCGTATAATTGGCACTCTCCAGCACCGTGCGCAAGGTTTCGGCAAACCGTTCCACACGCAGATCGCTGGCCACTGCTTCGGTCACCACCGCCGCATGATCCACCCCATCCGGATCAAAGGGCGCGTAGTTGCGCTTGAGTGTTTCCAATTGTTTGTGAAATTGGAAATTGTAGTGTGCGGCCAGAATCTCACAGAAGGCGCGAAAGCGCGGGATGTCGGCGGCCGCCAGGCGGCCATCCTCAATACAGAGCTCGATTAATTCTTCGCGCGAGTATGGAATGAACGCTTCACGTGCCGTTTGTACAGGGTTGAGTTGGTCGTTTGTCATAGTCATCGTTTGTCAATTCGAGGGATAAGTAACTTGCTTTGATCGATCGCTGGCCATTGTACCAGAAAAATGCTTGCCGTAAGCTTTCGATTACCCTACAGTTTATAACTCACAAAGGGCGATTTTATGAGTTATAACACTTCCATTTATAACTCAATCAGCGCACAATGTAGCCACCAGTGCCGGCACTTGTTGCGGATGCAGAAACGCCGGGCGGGATTGCCCTTGCGCTGTATCACAAGTTAGGACAGCCTGCCGCAGTGCCAGGGGAATTGCCTCTGCCCCCACCGCCGCGCCAATCAGCCCGCCGACAATACAGGCATTCGTATCGGTGTCACCGCCGCCGGCTAGGGTTTCGGTCACCGCCGCCACATAATCAGTGCCTTGGTGCAAGTGGCGAAAGGCGTGGGTAAAACCGATACGCACAAAGCCGATCTGTGGCTCATACGGTACGTTGCGTCCTTGGGTCGCATCAGCCAGCCAACCTTGCACTTCGGCATCGGCATGGCTGGTGGCCCAACTTACGGACGCGGCAAACGCGCCCTGGCGATCACCTCCCTGCTCATCGCGGTGATTGAGCAAGTGGGCAATGGCAATCGCATAAGCGGCGACCGCCTGCCAACAGCTGGGGTTGGGATGCGAAAGCAGGGAGTCCTGGCGCGCGTAGTCGCCTAATTTCTGGGCCGAAAGCCGATAGCCCCAAACGCCCAACGGCGTTGCCCGCATCAAACTGCCATTTGATTTAGAGTCCATACAGTGCGCGGCGGCGGCTTGGGTCATGCCAATCGCATAGCCATCACATTCGCAGATGGCGCGCCACTGGCGATCTTGAAACGCGCCCAGCCCAAGGCGGGTGGTATTGCCGATATCATAGGGATTAGAGCGGATCCACTCGGCATACTCCCGTGCAATGGTTTCCAGGGTAAAGTTCGGGTCTGCGGCCAGGGCCTGCAACAGACACATGGTCAACTCGCCATCATCGGTGATCTGGCCGGGGGCCACGCGCCAGACGCCACCGCCGGGCATGGTCAAGCCCCGTTGTGCATCGGCCACGGTGGGCGGTGGGCTCATAAATTCGAGGGGCGCACCGGCGGCATCGCCGACCAGTGCACCGAGGATCGCACCGAGGGCGGCGTCGGTGCGGCTAACCGCGGTAGTTGTTTTAGTCATTATCCCTTCCCTCTTTACCAAACGACAGCCCAAACTCCACCGGCACGGGTGCACGGTAGCTACGCTGTGGATAATCCGCTAATGCCGGCAGCACAATCTGCTGCGCATGGAGCAACAACCGCTGGGCGCTGGCCCCATCGCCATAAAGCCGGTCGCCAAGGATCGGCGCGCCCAGGTGAGCTAGGTGGACACGCAGTTGATGGGTGCGCCCCGTTTGTGGATGGAGTTCCACCAGTTGGCGGCGCTGGGCTTTGTCCTCGGCAACAATTTTGTAGGCGGTCATGGCATGTTTGCCCCCACGCTGCACCACTGTCATCATATCGCGGCGCTGCCCATGGCTATCAAGCCGCGCGTTGATCAACCCCTCCGGCTGCAACTGATTGGGCGTGGCGACCACCGCCAGGTAACTCTTCTGGATCTGGCTGCTTTTAAAGGCCTGATCCAGATATTGGTTCACCGGCCCCGGCCGGGTCAACAGGACGACACCCGACGTATCACGGTCGAGCCGGTGAAAGAGGATCAGCTCGCCAAAACGTGCGCGGGCCAGCTCGATCAGGTTGACCCCCTCGCGAAATTGGGGTGATTCAGCCAGCAACCCCGCCGGTTTGTTGACGACAATGAGGTCAGCTTCCTGGGCCAGCAGCCACTCGTCGGCAAAACGCTGGGGGGGCGTTGGTTTGGCTGCCGGCGTGGCCAACAACTCAAGTTTGTCACCGTTGTTGACCTGCCAGGAAGCCAGCCAAACCGGCTTGCCATTCACCCGCACCTTTTGCGCGCTAATCATCTGCTGGATCGCCTGCCGGCCCCATTCTGGAAAACGATCGCGCAGGGCGCGGTCGAGGCGCGTGGACTTAGTTAATCCTTGTATTGTGACAACCATCTCTTAATCTAACATATTCCACTCATCAGCCGTGAGTTCTCGTCCGATAATTGTGTTGACTTGCCCAATCATCATTCGTAACTGCGCAACTGAATATTCTGCATTTGATGGAATTGTCAGCCGATTCGTTCCATAAATCAGAAACTGGTGACGTGTACCACTGTATGGGCCATCAAAACCAAGCTCACGCAAACGACGAATAAAATTTATACGTTTACAAGGCGTCCATCGGCTCAAGGACAACCTCCCGGTTTAGATCAATGTTGTCAATTACCGGTAGCGGATGTTTGAATTTCAAACCAACCAAGATCCAATCTTCTAACGTAGAACGAAGTTCTGTTTGACAGCTCATCAGGGTTTCGCCAAAGGCAATCACACCGGTGCAAGTTGGAATATAACCTGAAAAGGTGTCGTCTTCCAGCTTGTCGTAGGTCGCTTGTGCCATGGCATGTTCAATATAATCACTCAAAACAAATGTCATCTCCCCTCCTTACTCCAACACATCCGCAATCGCGGTACAGAGATAATCCATGTTGCCTTCGGTCATGCCGGCGACACTGATGCGCCCGCTGCCGACAATGTAAACGCCATGTTTTTCGCGCAAAGCCTTGACATGATCAGGGGTCAGGCCGGAAAAGGAGAACATGCCCCGTTGATGCGCGATAAAGGAGAAGTCGCGGGTGACCCCCTTCTCGTTGAGCGTTTCGACAAAAAGATGGCGCATGGTGTTGATCCGCTCACGCATCTCGGTTACTTCTGCTTCCCACTGGGCGCGCAAGGCTGGATCGCGCAGTACCGTAGTGACTACGGCCGCGCCGTGGGCCGGCGGATTCGAGTAGTTGGCACGAATCGCGATCTTGATGTGGCCGAGCGCCTTTTCGGCAGCGTCGGCGTTGCGCGCAACCAGCGTTAGCGCGCCGACGCGTTCGTTGTACAGGCCAAAGTTCTTGGAGAAGGAACTGGCAATCAATAATTCATCGACCTGGGTGCAGAGGGTGCGCAACCCCGCCGCGTCATCATCCAGACCATCACCAAAGCCCTGGTAGGCAAAGTCAACCAACGGCAGCAGCTTGCGTTCAGCAACCACGGCGGCCACCTGTTGCCACTGGGCCAGCGTGAGATCGGCACCAGTCGGATTGTGACAGCAGCCGTGCAGGAGTACCACATCACCCGCCGGGATCTGCTTGATCGCATCGAGCATGGCGGCAAAGGCAACGCCGTTATGCGCCGCATCAAAATAGGGGTAAACCGCCGTGGTCAAGCCCGCAGCCTTAAAGACGCTAGGGTGATTGGGCCAGGTCGGATCGCTGAGCCAGACGCGCGCGCCAGGGAACATGGTGGCGATAAAGTCCGCGGCGACACGCAAAGCACCGGTGCCGCCAGGGGCTTGGGCAGTGATCGAGCGGCTGCTGCGGATAATCTCGTGGTCGGCACCAAAGAGCAGTTCCTGCACCGCCGCGCCATATTCGGGTGAGCCGTCGATGCTAAGGTAGTTCTTGGTATTTTCCTCTTGCAAAATGCGCTCTTCGGCCCGCTTGACCGAAGCGAGAATGGGGGTACGTCCTTGCGCATCCTTGTAAATGCCCACGCCCAGGTTGACCTTCTTCGGGTTGGGATCCTTTTTAAAGGCTTCGGTCAGGCCAAGGATCGCATCGGGCGGGGCTGGGGTAAATTGTTCAAACATGGGTCAATTCCTTTAAATTTGAATATTAATTTTCGAATAGATTGTAATCTATCAAACAAATAAGTCTACCACAGCAAACTGCTCAACGTCTACCAAGCCTTGGTCCGTCAGCTTTAAGTTGGGGATTACCTCTAGCGCCATAAAACTCATTGCCATAAAGGGATCATGCAGCTCAGAGCCTTGGGCATGAGCGGCGGCAATCAGAGCATCATAGGCTTGGCGGACTGCCCCAACAGGTTGATCGCTCATCAGGCCGGCAACCGGCAGTGGTAAGGTGGCAACGACCTGCATGCCATCTACAATTGCTAGCCCACCCCCCATTTCGCCAACGGCGCGGGCGGCCATCATCATCGCCGCGTCATCAACACCAATGATGACCAGATTGTGGTGATCATGAGCAACCGTGCCGGCGACCGCGCCTCGTTGCAAACCGATGCCTTGGATAAAACCCAACCCAATCGCACCGCTGCCATGATGGCGTTCGATCACCGCCATCTTGAGCAGATCACGGGCAAGGTCGGCAACGGCGTGGCCGTCAACAATCGTCGCATTGAGGATACGTGTCTCGGTCACCAGCTGATTATCCAGCGAGCCGATAACGCGGATACGTTCTCCCCGCGCCCTGATCTGGAAGTTGACCTGTGCCCAGTCAATGTTGACAGAACTGGGGATGGCTGCCGGCGCGACATTTGTTGACCATTGCGCTGCCACCACGTTGCCCGCTTCCGCCACCAACTGACCAGCCACATAGACCTGGCGCGGGCGAAAGTCGGCGAGCTGATCGACAATCAGCAGATCGGCCACCCGTCCTGGCGCAATTGCGCCGCGGTCATGCAGGCCAAACCACTCAACCGGGTTTAGTGTCGCCATGCGGATCGCCGTGATTGGGTCAAGGCCAAAGGCAATCGCCTCGCGCACCATGTAGTCGATGCTGCCCTGGTCGAGCAGATCGCCGGGAATGCGGTCATCGGTGCAAAAACAGATGCGGCGGCTGTTATGGGGGGTAACGAGGGGCAACAGGTTGTGCAGGTTGTGGGCGTTGGTCGCTTCGCGAATCAAAATGTAGAGGCCACGGGCCAGCTTCTCGGCGGCTTCTTCGACGGTGGTACATTCGTGTTCACTGCCGATGCCGGCGGCGACATAGGCGTTGAGCGCTTGGTTACGCAGGGCAGGTGCGTGGCCGTCGCGTGGGTGCCCGGCAAAGGCCGCGATCTTAGCCAGCATCGCCTCGTCACCGTTGATCACGCCGGGGAAGTTCATGAGTTCGGCCAAGCCGTGTACGGTACCATCCTGCAAAAGCGGCAGCAGATCGGCCGCGGTGAGGGTGGCACCGCTGGTCTCCATGTGGGTCGCTGGCACGCAAGATGGGGCCATCAGAAAGACCCCCAACGGCAAGTCGCGACTAGCCTCCGCCATATAGCGAATGCCGGGTACGCCAGCCACGTTGGCAATCTCATGGGGATCAGTGACGATGGTGGTGACACCGTGGGGCACAATGGCGCGCGCAAATTGCGGCGGCGTACAGAGGCTGCTTTCAATATGGACATGGGCGTCGATCAGGCCGGGGACCACAAACGCGCCGCCGAGATCAATCGTTCGTTCACCCTGATAGCCGTTACCAATCCCAACAATCACGCCATTATAGATCGCCACCGTCGCCCGTTCGATCAGGCCGGAAAAGACGTTGAGGATCTGGCCGTTTTCTAAGAGCAGGTCGGCGGGAATTGTACCGCGCGCCGCTGCGATTTTGTTCGCGCTACCTATCTTGCTGAGCATTCGCGTGCCCTCCTGGAAAATTTGATCCATTATAGCACAGTCGGCATGATTGGGGCGTAGTAAGCGACGACGAATTGGGGGGAAATGAATTTGTGCGCGGGTGATGGTGGGACTTCTCGGGTAGGCGGTTGACAGACGCGGATTTGGGGAGCGCGGATTTTTGTCACCATCACCCCGAATCCGCGCTCCCCAAATCCGCGTCTGTAGATCACTACTTGCGTAAGGGCCATTCCGCGAACGGACTGGGCAGGCGCGGACGAAAGGCCAAATAGAGGCTCCAGAGCCACCAACAGAACGCAGCGGGCAACAGATGGTAGAACCAGGGAAAGAGTAAGGGCGAAGGGATGGTCCAGAGGCCGGCCAGGATGCAACAGGCAACCCACGGTCGCGCCAACACCCGCTGCCGCCAGAGATCAAGGCCAAGCCAGAGCGTGACAATGCCGGTCATCAAACCGCCGCCGCCCAGCAAACCCAACGCCAAGCTATCCACGAGCGAGATATAGATACCGGCCTCTGCTTGTTCTACCGCCACCGGCAACACGCTCATCCAGGTGATGACCCCGGCAATCGCCAAGGTCGCGCCTATGAGCATCAGGCCAGATTGCAACATGGCCGCTAACCGATGGGCCGGCAGATAGCTCCAGGCCAGTGTGATCAGCAACCACATCCAGCCGAAGATCGTCAACAGCCAGAGCCAGCCGCCAGCTTGCCAAAGGGTGAGGTTTTCCAATAGCCAGCCCTGGCGTGGGAATTGCACCCCGGCGACACGCAGACCGGGGCGTAAGTAGAGCAGGGTTATACAGCAGGTGACAAAAAAGATCAGCGCCGTAAAGCGCGCAGCGTGGGCGACTTTCATTGTGAAATAGGTTACCGAAATAAAGGTGGCGGCTTAGGCAGGTCGATCTGCACAGTGCCCGTTGCTTCCGTATCGACATCCGTGCGCCAACCAAAGCTGCTGCTGAGCGAACGTAAATAGGGATCAGCATTGAGCGCCTGTTCAATGGTATAGGTCGAACCGGTGAGGATAATCACATCATCCCCCCGCTGCATCGATTGGGCGACTTCGAGTGCTTGTTGCGGCTCGTTGATCACTAGAATCGGAATGCCGTTGGTCAGGCCGGCCAATTCTTGTTGTACCTTGCCGGGATCCTGCCCTTTGTAAGATGCGCCGGTGACGATGATCAACTTGGCGACCTTGGCCAACGCGGCAAAAACCTTGCTTGGCGCGCGCTTGCCGGACATGCCGATGATCAAAATTTTGCCCCGTTCCCCAAAATAATCAGGCAACTCGTGGGCCAACGCTGTAATCTTTTCGACATTATGGGCAATGTCGGCATAGAGGTTGTCCGCCACATGCCAGAAGCGGCCCAACAGCCGCGCGTTGCAAAAGGCGGTGAGGAGTTGCCGCTCATCGATCTGGGGCACAAGTTCGCGAATCACCGCATAAGCAAGGGCGGCATTCCACTTCTGATAGGTGGCATTGAGCAGCGATTCCGAGGCCACGGTGAGTTGATGGCGCGCTAATGCTTGTATCAACCGTTCGACCCCGGCTTCATCGACCAAATGCAACGGCGCGTCGACTGCCTGACAGACCTCAGCAATGATCGGCAAATTTTCAGGATTACGATCGCTGGTGAAAAAGGGTACACCAGGGCGGGCAATGCCCGCTTTATCCAGCGTGCGTTGCCACTGCTCTTTGCCCAACAAATAGGCGTGATCGCTGCCCACATTGGTCAATGCCGCGGCGACCACATCGAGCGCACGGGTATGGTCATAACGACCGCCCACACTGGTTTCGATCGCGGCCCATTCGACTTCATATTTTTCATAGAGGGCCAGGGCGATCAGCAGCGAAACTTCTAGAAAGCTATGCACCTGGTGGGCGGCTTGCATGGTCAGGCGCAGACAGTAGGGCTTGATCCGTTCTTCCCATGCCCAGCGGACATCGGCCTGGGTCACAAATTCGCCGCTGATACTAAAGCGTTCGCGGTAATCAAAGAGATGAGGGCTCATATAAGCCCCCGCCTTGCCGACACAGCCCAACCCCATTTCCAGAAAGCGGGAGGTCGAGCCTTTGCCACTGGTGCCCGCCACGTGGATCAGCCGGGTGGGGTGGCCGTTGGGCCAGAGTTTGGCAATCGACTCACGTAACAATTCAAGCCGGGCCAGCTTGGTGACAGCCCATTCGGCGTGATAGATTTGGTCAACGGTGTTGTAGTATGGGAAATTCGGTTGCGTCACAGGAATCCTTAGTAGCCAACAATTTCAATCTTTTCTGATAACCCGTTTAACAATATACGCATACGATTCAGCAAATTTTGACCAAGCACAACCTCTTTGCCGCGTTCATCGCCAACCACCCAGAGCCCAGGGAAATTGATGCCCTCAACTTCAACGTCAGCTAGATAGAGTTTGACGGTTCTAGCTTCTCCCCACTGACTACGGATCGTCTGCAAGCTACCGATTGTTGCACCGATTTCGCGCATCAACTGAATTGGTGCAATCGTAATATCAGCGCCTGTATCCACAATCCCCTCAACGGAACGTGTAAAGCGCATATCTTCAGGTTTACCAAAGCGTACCTGTAATAATGGCGCAGGTGGGAAATAACTTTGGCTATAGTCACGCTTCATAGATCGGTTACCGTCAACTTTGGGCTGCGTACCACAAGCGCGGGTAAATTTACATCTTTGGTTACTTGTCTCAATAAAATTGGCATTTGGCCAAACTTGGCACGCATCCGCAGATGTAATGTACGAACGTCAGCATCATGATCGACAACCATACCATTATGTACTGCGACATATTCATCTAAATACTGGGTAACTAATTGTCCATGCATTCGTTCAAAGGCGACGGTTTCATCTTGTATTTTCCGCAGGGCAATATTTTCCAGAAATTCTGCCACTGCGTTGTTAAGCAACACTTCGACAGAAGTCTCTTGGTTATCAGCAACTTGCTGTAGTTGTTCTACTAAATCTTTTTCTTGTAATACAATCATTATTGCACCTGATCCTTCGCCGATTACGACATAACATCAGTACGCCCGCGCAAAGATCGCTTGGCGTGTCGCCGGCTTGCCGGTAAAGAAGCAAACGCCCTCGCCCCCTGGCTGAGCGAGTGGATAGCAGCGGTGGGTCGCTTTGGTCTCTTGTTGCACCTGCTTTTCGTCGGCATCACTGCCGGCCCACCAGGTGCGGACAAAGCCGTTTTGCACCTTTTCTTTGAACTCGGCGTAGGTGGTAATCTCGTGCGTGTTGTCGTCGCGCAATTTGGTGGCGCGGGCGAGCATGTCGGCTTGGATCGTTTTGAGCAGATCCTGGACGGTCTGGACGATGCCTGCTTGGTTGACCGACAGTTTGCCCTCTTTGCCGGGGATGTCACGGCGGGCGAGGACGGCGACATTTTGGGCCACATCGCGCGGGCCGATTTCCATGCGCAAGGGGACGCCGCGCAATTCCCAATCGTTGAACTTGAAGCCAGGGGTCAGATTGTCACGGTCATCGACCTTGACGCGGACGCCGGCTTCAACCAGCTCCGCCTGCATCTGCTTCACGGCGGCCATGACAATGCTCTTTTCCTCATCCTTCTTGTAGATCGGCACGACGACCAGTTGATAAGGGGCCAGCCGCGGCGGCATGATCAAGCCCTTGTCATCACCGTGGACCATAATAATCGCGCCGATGAAACGGGTGCTCAAGCCCCAGGAGGTGGTCCAGACATGTTGTTGGACGTTGTTGGGATCGAGATATTGAATCTCAAAGGCTTTGGCAAAATTCTGGCCCAAGTTGTGGGAGGTGCCCGATTGTAGGGCGCGGCCATCCCCCATCATGGCTTCGATACAAAGGGTTTGATCGGCCCCGGCAAAACGTTCGCCCTCTGATTTTTCACCGGGAATGACCGGGATCGCCGCTTCGTTGACGGCAAAGTCGGTATAGACATCGAGCATCTGGCGCGTTTCAAAATCAGCTTCGGCCCAGGTGGCGTGGGCGGTGTGCCCCTCTTGCCAATAAAATTCGGTGGTGCGCAAAAAGAGTTTGGTGCGCAATTCCCAACGCACCACGCTGTTCCACAGGTTGATCAAAATCGGCAGATCGCGATAGCTCTGCACCCATTTGGAGAACGCATGGCCGATCAGGGTCTCCGAAGTGGGGCGGACCACGAGGGGCTCTTCGAGTTCTGCGCCACCGGCATGGGTGACCAATGCCAGCTCAGGGGAGAAGCCCTCGACATGTTTGGCCTCGCGCTGGAGAAAACTGTGCGGGATGAACATGGGAAAGCCGGCATTCATGTGTCCCGTCGCCTTAAAGCGGCGGTCAAGCGCGCCTTGAATATTTTCCCAGAGCGCCCAGCCATAGGGCTTGACGATCATCGTGCCGCGTGCCGGGCCATAGTCGGCCAAATCGGCAGCCAGCACCAGGGTATTGTACCATTCATTAAAATCTTCGCTGCGGGACACTAATTTGTCGGCCACGGTTTTCTCCAGACTTTCGTTTATTCTTTATCAATGGGGCTAAGCATTCGCCATATTTCTACATCAACGCGCTGCATATCCTCGGCGCTTAACTGTCCGATTCGATGAACAATACGCGTTTTATCAATTGCACGCATTTGAAAGATCATGACAATGGAAGCTGCGGACAGACCGTTTTCTTTAGACGGTTCCACACGTACGGCATAAGCAAAGCGCTGTGCATTCAAATTTGAAGTAATCGGTGCGACCATGAGCAATGGCGTTCCAGCAACATCCATTTGTAGCGCAACCGCAGGTCGCCGTCCAGCTTGCTCACGCCCATCACTATTTGGCAAATTGACCAGAAAGATGTCACCACGCGCCACTATGCCGTCTCCGTCATAAATTCTTCAAATTTCAGCCAATCTTCATCACTTGCGGCATCCCACATCGCAAACTCTTGTTGCAGCGCTTCATCATCAATTGCTGTTTTTTCAGCGGCTAGGGCCAAAGGAGTAGATTGAATAAATAAACCGTACTCATACCAACGTGCTAATTTAACCAGCGGCATCGTTTTGGCCAATTGAACGACTTGTTCACGCGTAATATTTTGTACTTGCATCATATACTCACTTTCCTATACAAAAAGCCGAGACTTAATGTGAAAGTCTATTCAAACGTTATCTATACCTTGAGTTGCTCTGTCCGTAACAACTGCTGCACCACCGCCAACTCAGCCGCAATCAACGCCTGTACGCCATCGATCAGACCAGCCAGCCCGATCTCACCCACTTCGCCGGTGCGCCGCACTTTGCGCTCGACGATGCCATTTTTCAGCCCTTTACCACCCACCGTCAACCGGATCGGAATGCCCAACAGGTCGGCGTCGTTAAATTTGACCCCGGCACGCTCGTCGCGGTCATCATAGAGCACTTCGATGCCGGCGTCAAGGAGCTGTGCATAGATCTGGTCAGCGGCGGCAATCACATCCGGCGTGCGCTCGGTGCCCAGGCTGACGAGTAATACCTGATAGGGCGCAATCGTGATCGGCCAACGAATGCCAAACTCGTCGTTGTGGTGCTCGATGACACAGGCCATGAGGCGGCCGCTGCCAATGCCATAGGAACCCATCACGATCGGCTGCTTGTCCCCTTTTTCATCCAGGTAATAGGCCCCCATTGCTTCGCTATATTTGGTGCCCAGCTTAAAAATATTGCCGACTTCCACACCGCGCACGGCGCGCAGGGGGGTACCACATTGCGGACAGTGATCGCCGTCACCAGCCGCCACAATGTCGGTTACAATGTCGGCGACATAGTCACGGCCATAGTTGACATGGCGATAGTGCCAGTCCTTGCGGTTGGCCCCGGCGACCAGATTCGGGCTTTGGGGGATCAGGTCGTCGACGATCAGGATTAACTTGTTCCGATCCACCCCAAGCGGTGAGCCATAGCCCGGCTCGGCCCCCACTGCGTGAATTTCATCGACGGTGGCGGGGCGTAGGCGACGGGCGTTGAGCGCGTTGGTGAGCTTGGTTTCGTTGAGTTCCATATCACCGCGCACCACGGCAAAGACAAATTGTTCGTCACTTTCCCCCGCACGATTCTGCCGTTCGGCCACCAGGAAGACCGCTTTGGCCGTTTCAGCTTCGCCGATCTGCAAAAAGTCGGCCAGCGCGGCGATGGTGGTGACTGCCGGCGTATGGACTTCCTCACGGGCCAGGGCCGCGCCTTCGGTGGCGGGCGTCTTGCGGAAAGTGGCAATCTGACGGTTGGCC
Source organism: Caldilineaceae bacterium (assembly GCA_022842065.1). The sequence goes on along the minus strand of JALHQH010000004.1, from coordinate 125,478 downwards.
TTGTAGCCGCAGTCATCACAGAGCAGCAGCGTATCTTCCCCAATCGGGGTAAGGGCCATAAACTCGTGAGCCATGGTGCCGCCCATCATGCCTGTGTCACTCTGTACCGCAACCACATCAATGCCACAGCGGCGGAAGATGTCAAAATAACTTTGGTAGATGCGGGGGTAGAAAGCATCTATGCCCGCGTAATCACGGTCAAAGGAGTAGGCATCCTTCATGGTGAATTCACGCACGCGGATCAGGCCGGCGCGGGGCCGGGGCTCATCGCGAAATTTGGTCTGGATCTGGTAGAGCACAAAGGGCAGTTGGCGGTAGCTGTTCACCACCTGGCGCGCCAGATCGGCCATAATCTCTTCATGGGTCATACCCAGGCACAGGTCGCGGCCATTGCGATCCTGCAAACGCGCCATATCTGCGCCGATCTCATACCAACGGCCACTTTGCTGCCAGAGTTCAGCAGGGTGGACCATGGGCAAGGTGACCTCTTGGCCATCCAGCGCATTCATCTCCTGGCGGATGATCGCCTCAATTTTGTGTTTGACGATCTGGCCCAAGGGCAAGTAATCAAAGATGCCGGCCGCAATCTGGCGGATCATCCCCGCGCGCAGCATCAGCTGGTGGCTGACAATTTCAGCATCGTTAGGTACTTCGCGCAAGGTCTGGAAAAAGAGTTTGGAGATGCGCATGGACGTTTGTCGACTTTCTTGTGGGGTGTACATTAGTAAATCGGTAAATCGGTAGACAGGTAAATCGGTAGAACAATCCTGATGTACTGATTTACCGATTTACTGATTTACCTATCCATTCCTCGGCTAACCAAGCGGCAACTTGATCCCGGATAACTTCATAGGGCTCAACGCCAACGATGCGGTCGAGCAGTTGGCCTTCGTAAAAGAGTAGCAGGGTCGGCAGTCCCATAATTTCATATTGTTGGGCCGTCAGCGGATTTTCATCGACATCCATCGCCGCCAGCACGAGTTGACCGGAAAAATCCTTGGCCAGGAAGCCGACATAGGCAGACATGATCTGGCAGGGCTGACACCATTCGGCCCAGAAGTCGACAATCACCAGTTGGTTGGCAGCCAGGACCAGCTCCCCAAAGTTGGCGTCTGTGACATCAATGATCGGCTGGGTAGCCTGCTTTGGATCAGACAACGCTGCTCTTAAAGCTGGTTGTGGGGCAGAGAATCCCATACCCTGTAATAATCGTTTGAACATATTGGTCAGTAGTGATAACGGCAAGCGAGAATACGAATTTTTTCATCAAATACTTGATAAACTAACCGATGCTCTTGATCAATCCGACGTGACTAACAACCGGTTTACTCATGTTTAAGCGGCTCCGGCTTACCGACGCCGGTGAAGGGTTCGCGCTGGACCTCACGAATCAAGCGAACGATACGTAGCGCAGTTTTGCGATCGGTTTCGATCCACCAGGCCAAGTCTTCAAACCCTGCGGCGTCAAATTCCAAGTTTCTCAAGGGCTTCCTCGAATGGGATTCCCTTTTCGCGATGGATTGCTGCCTGCAGGCGTTTTTTCATGGTTGGGCTGCGCAGCAGATAAGCGGTTTCCAGCTCAGCTTCCATTTCGCGCCATAGCTCAATGGGGATCAATACACTGGTTAAGTTACCATTAGGATCGGCAACATATTGGATCTGTGCTTCGATCATTAACTTTTCTCCTCTTCCATCTGTTCGCCATCGCGAAGCTCAAAATCATGGGTGATCTTGGCAACGCCCGACAGCGTGGCGTGGGCACCACAATATTTTTCCACGCTCAACTCGATTGCCCGCTCGACTTTTTTCGGGTCGAGGCCGCGGCCGGTCACAATATAATGGAGGTGGATCGTTTCCCACGGGCGCGGCAACTCGGTGGCGCGCTGGCCGTCAATCTCGATCTCGATATCTTCTAATGGCTGGCGCTGCTTCTGCAAAATGCTAACCACATCGACCATGGAACAGCCGCCCAACCCCAAGAGTAACATCTGCATGGGACTTACACCTGGGCCGTCGGCACCACCAGTCATAACAGCCGCGCGTCCATTGACATCAGTGCCAAGATAAGTATTCCCTTCGATCCACTTCACCCGTGCCGCCACACCCAGCCTCCTTGACCAGAAATCTATTGGATTGCGCCACCCGCAACTCACTACCTAATCTACCCAGTATATGATCGGTACGTTACAGATGTCAAAAGCAACTGTGGTATAATCTTGCCAATGTGCCACTTTACACAAACTTCAAGCTTTCTACAAAATCGCATTATAGCTCTTGTCGCACCAGTGTGACGGGGCTTAAATTAAATAATTGTTCTGTACCGTGATGACCAAAGGAGGAGACATCACATGGAAAGCAAGCCGTGGTTTGCCCATTATGAAAAAAATGTGCCCCATTCGATCGAGATCCCAGAGATTGGGGTACACCAACTGTTAACCAATGCTACCAAGAAGTATCCCAATCACGTCGCGGTGCGCTTGGTGCTCAAGTATCTGCCGCTAGGTCTGGCGATTGAATCAAAGCTCACCTATCGCCAACTTGATGAGTTGACCGACCGTTTTGCCGCCGCGCTCCAGGGCTTGGGCGTCGGCAAAGGGGATCGCGTTTCGTTGATGCTGCCCAATCTGCCCCAGCAGGTGATCGCTTACTTTGGCACGATTAAAGCGGGGGCGATTGTGGTCAACACCAACCCGACCTATACCCCGCGTGAGTTGCAGCAGCAACTTCAGGATAGTGGGGCTAAGGTCATTGTCATGCTCAGTGGTCTCTATGAGCGATTAGCACCGATCCGCACACAGACTGCGGTGGAACAGGTGATCATCGCCGATGTGCCGGATTCACTAAGTTGGCCCTTTAAAAACCTGGCCGCCAAACAAGTGCGTGCCAGCGGCATGATGAAGGATATCCCCCCGGCGGCGGATATTCACTCCTTCTATGGCTTGCTCAAAAGCGCGCCGCCCAAGCCCAAGCCAGTTACCATCACCCCCACCGATGTGATGCTCTTCCAATATTCGGGGGGCACCACTGGTGCACCCAAAGCCGCCATGCTCACCCACCGCAATCTGGTCGCCAATGCCACGCAGATGGTCGCCTGGTTTACGATGGCCGAGGAGGGCAAGGAGAAGTTGTTGGGCGCGCTCCCCTTCTTCCATGTCTATGGCATGACCGTAACCCTGCTGCTTACCGTTGCGTTGTGTAGCGAAATGATCTTGGTACCCGACCCACGCAATACCAATCATATTCTCGACATTATTCAGCACGAAGGCATTACCCTTTACTCCGGTGTGCCAGGGATGTATATTGGGCTGAACAATCACCCCAAGATCAAAGAGTACAACCTGCGCTCGATCAAAGCGTGTCTCAGCGCCGGGGCCGCGTTGCCGGTTGAGGTCGCGCAACAGTTCCGCCAGATCACGGGGGCCAATCTCTGCGAGGGTTACGGGATGACCGAACTTTCGCCCTTGGCCATTGCGAATCCGATTCAAACTGGTGGCCGGGCCGGCGCGATTGGACTGCCCGTCTCCAGCACCGAGGTCCAGATCATTAGCCTGGATCCTGATGCGGATGGCAAGTATCGCGTGTTGGGCGTCGGCGAAGAGGGCGAAATCGTTGTGCGCGGCCCACAGGTGATGAAAGGTTACTGGAATCGCCCTGATGAGACGACCACCACGATTGATGCTGAGGGCTGGCTGCACACGGGTGATATCGCCAAGATGGATGAGGATGGCTACTTCTATATTGTGGACCGCAAGAAGGATCTGATCATCGCCAGCGGCTATAACATTGTCCCGCGCGAGGTTGAAGAGGTGCTCTTTATGCACCCCAAGATCTTCGAAGCCGCGGTGGCCGGGGTGGCGGACCCCAAACGCGGTGAGACCGTGAAGGCCTACATTGTGCTCAAGCAGGGCGAGAGCTGTACCGCCGAAGAGATTCGCACCTTCTGCAAAGAAAATCTGGCTCCCTACAAAGTGCCAACTCTGGTTGAATTCCGCCAGGATTTGCCCAAGAGCCAGATCGGCAAAGTGCTGCGTCGCTTGTTGGTCGAAGAAGAGAAACAAAAAGAGCCGGATAAGCAAACGACAGTGGCCGCGTAGGCTTACCCTGCGCTACGAAAAGAGCTACCGCAATCGTTGGTAGGCAAAAAACAATCCCGCATCGGTGCCGATGCGGGATTGTTTTTTGCCTATGCGTTGAAATGCTAGGCTAGTGGGTAGCTTGGTCAATCGCGACGCGCAGATTATACTCCTCCGCCATCAACTGCTCGATCGCGCCTTGCAGACGTTCGATCCGGCGCAAGGCGGAGGGCTGTTGCGTCTGTAGGCGGGTTAACTCTCGCTGTAGCTGACCAAGGCGCTGGCGCACCAGCTCTTTGCGGGCAATCAGTGTAAACCGACCTGCCATCGTTGCCTACTCTTTAATAAATGGTTCCTGTGAGAAGTCGCGCACTTCGCGTGGCTTATAGAGAATGTAAGCCAGCCCAACGCTCCCAAAGAAGAGTAGAATCAAGGGCACCATGACAATCGCCATATTCACCGGATCAACAGTCGGCGTGATCGCGGCGGCGACAATCGCAATCACCACAAAGGCTTGCCGCCAAACGCGTATGAGTGCTGGCCCACTGACTAAGCCCATGCGGGCGAGCACCGCAACGACTAATGGCATTTCAAAGGCAACCCCGATCCAAAAGACCAGGCGCGTAACAAAGTTCAGATAACGGTCCGCCGCCCATTGTTGTTCACCGACCCCTTCTAAGAGGCCAGCCAAGAAGCCAATTGCCACTGGGAGCAAGACATAAAAAGAAAAGGCTGCCCCAATTAGAAAAAGGATAAGAATTGCCGGCACCGTGAGAATCAGGTTGCGTTTTTCATTTGGATAAAGACCAGGTGCGGCAAAGGCAATAATCTGATAGATAATGATGGGAAGCGACATCGCCGTGCCTACCGTAAAGCAGACCCGGAAAATAATGCCAATGGAGTCGAGTGGGTTGATAAATTGGAGGGTCACCCCCATCGAACGCGCCGTACTCGTCACAAAAAGTACCAAGGGATCGTAAAAAACAAGGGCAATGATGGTGGTCAGCACTAGCGAACTACAGATCCAGATTAACCGGCTGCGCAGTTCGATCAGATGCTCCATCAAGCTCATCTGGCCTTCATTCGGATCGTAGGTTGACGCTTGTTGACTCATCCTTCCCTCGTCTCTTCTCCAGCTTGCTGATGGCTGGCCACAATTTCACGCTCGATCGCTGGCTCACTGGGTGTTGGATTGGCCGGGGCGATGGCATTGGTTTCACCGTCTGCATGGTGACCATTCATCCGCACCGCCGCAGCGGAGGCAGTCGCAGCCTCTACGGAGGGCGGTGCAATTCGATTTTCCGGCACGGTCTCCATGTTATCAGGCTGCGCTGTCGGTGCCGCTTCCGTGGTTGTTGCACCCGCCGCCGCTGCTGTGCTTTCGCGTGCAACAGTTTTGCTGCTGTCAGCCGCTTTGGGTGTGACTGGTTTCGGTTTCGGGGTCGACGCGCTTGTTGTCTTTATGCCGGTGGTTGCTGGGGTTGTCGGCTTTGCGGTCGTTGTTTTTACTGCTGTTGTTTTTGCTGGTGTCGTGCTGCTTGTCGTCGGCTTCTTCGTACTTTTTGGATCTTCTTTTGCCTTCTCTTCCTCGTCAATGGAAGTGATGGCATCTTGTAAGATGCGCCGTGGGTTCAGATCTTCCAGCGCTTTAAATTCATCGCCAAATTGATCTGTGAACTCGCGCGATAGATCGCGCAGCCAACGGATAAATTTCGCCACTTCGCGCAATGCACTAGGCAGCCGTTCCGGCCCCAAAACAATCAGCGCGACAATGGCAATGAGGACCAATTCGCCAATGCCAATTCCAAAAAAGCCATCCATAGATCATTCCAAGTAGTAGATAATACCGCCTGCGTAAGCAGGGTGGATTATACAGAACGGGCTCAATCTGGGCAGAATATACCAGACGGTGCCATGAAGTAACACTTTTTCAGGTGTAAATAGGTTACTTCATGTGCTGTCGTGCAGTATATATAGTAATGCAGGGGGCAAGACTATGAAAATTTTTGTGCAGCCATTTGCAGAGCAGCACCCAGCACCCCATTAATAAAGCGCGGGCTGCTATCACTGCCAAAGGCTTTGGCCAACTCGACGGCTTCGTTAATCACAACTTTTGGGGGCGCATCTGCCGTACGTGCGCCGATCTCAAAAAGTGCCAGCCGGAGAATATTCCGATCAATAATCGCCAGCTGGGCCACCGGCCACTCCGGCGCATAGTGGGTAATCATTTGATCAATGGCGGCTTGATTGCGCACCACGCCACTTACCAACCAGCGGAAAAATTGGGCACCATGTTCGCCGATTTGGCTATCGCGCAAGCGGGTATCGACCACAAAACCAGGTTTGTGATTGACACAGTCGATCTCGTAGAGCGCCTGCAAAGCTAGCCCGCGCGCTTGATGACGCAGCTTGATCTGCTGCTGCCGCAAGGATGGCTGTTGATATTCCGGGGTTGCCGCTTGCGTGGCTTCATCTTGCTGATCACCTGCGGTGGCCTGTGATTGTGTTACTGATGGTCGATTAGGCTCGCTTACCAATGTATTCTAATTTCCTTGTCAGCGTTTCATCTATGCGCTGCTTGAAAGGTCGGTTGCTTTGCGACACATCACCAAAGCAACCACACTTCACATGACCAATCCACCATCGACCGTTAGGACTTGCCCGGTGATGAAACCAGAACGCTCGGCCGCCAAAAAGGCAACCGCCCAGGCAATCTCTTCCGGCGTGCCCATCCGCCCAATCGGGGTATTGCTAATGATCGCGCTACGCTGCTCTTCGCTCAATACCCCCGTGAGCGCCGTTGGGATAAAACCAGGCGCCACGACGTTAACCGTAATATTGCGGCTGGCAACCTCACGGGCCAAACTCTTGCTGAAGCCAATGATTCCGGCTTTGCTGGCAGCGTAATTCGCCTGACCGGCTTGTCCCATCAACCCCACCACACTGGAAATATTGATAATGCGTCCCCACCGGCTGCGCAGCATGCCCCGTAATGCGGCTTTGCTCACGGCATAGACACTTTTGAGATTGGTGTTGATGACCGTATCCCAATCATCTTCCTTCATACTCATCAAGAGCGTGTCACGGGTCACACCAGCATTGTTCACCAGAATATCTAAACTGCCCAAATCCGTTTGCACCTGCTTGATCAGCTCTGCCGCCTGCGTGGCATCACTAACATCGGCCTTGTAAATGGCACAAACCCCACCCTGGGTGCGAATTTCACTGGCGATCTGTTCTGCACCATCGGCATTGCCACGGTAGTGAAGGGCAACCTTGGCTTGACCGGCCGCCAACTCCTTCGCAATGGCAGCCCCAATGCCGCTGCTACTTCCCGTGACAAGCGCAACTTTTTCAGCAAAGTTCATGGCAACATCCGTTCATTGATCTGGGGAGCAATTTATCTTCAGGGTACTCTATAAACATTATACTGCGAAATCCTGGAAATGGCGAATACAGACTTTTTATGCAGCGTTTGCCTGCTGTTGCACAAAACGGAGCACATCTTCGGGGCCGCTAATCGCTTGCCGTTGGGCCGTGCGATCAATGCGCTTAATCATCGCGGTGAGCACATCGCCGGGGCCAATTTCAACAAACTGGGTGATCCCAGCTTGCAGGGCAAATTGGATCGAAGCGGTCCACCGTACGCTGCCAGTGAGTTGCGCGGTCAGCTCAGCGCGGATTGCGTCGGCCGTGGTCAGCGGTTGGGCCGAGGTATTCCCAATGACGGGGACAGTGGGGGGCGCAATCGGGGTGGCCGCAATGGCCGCGCTTAATTCATCGGCGGCCGGCTGCATCAGCGGGCTATGCGCCGCAATGCTGACCGCTAACGGGACCACCTTGCGCGCCCCGGCTGCACTCAGGGCGGCCATCGCCGTTTCCATGCCAGGGCGATCGCCAGAGATGACGACTTGACCAGGGCAATTATCATTGGCAACCTGGGCAATCTTGCCGCCTTGGCTTGCTTCGGCACAGATCACCGCCACGGCATCCTCATCCAAGCCCAAGATGGCGGCCATCAGGCCTGGGTTGCGTTCACCGGCCAACTTCATTAACCGTCCCCGTTCGCGTACCAGCCGTAGCGCATCCGCAAAGCTGATACTGGCCGCTGCAACGAGGGCACTGTATTCGCCCATGCTGTGGCCGGCAACCAGGGTCGTGCTGGTTGCACCAGAGATAGGAGCAGCACTGCCTAGCGCTTGTTCGAGGACGCGTAAAATCGCCACGCTGGTGGTCAGCAGGGCGGGTTGTGCGTTGATCGTATCTGTCAGCGCGGCTTCCGGCCCCTCAAAACAGAGTGTACTAAGGGGAAAACCCAGTAGCTCATCGGCTTCGGCAAAGGTTGCTTGGGCCACGGGGTACTGCGCGGCCATGGCGGCTGCCATGCCCACCTGTTGGCTACCTTGGCCGGGAAAAATAAAGGCAGTGGCCGCGGTCTTTGGGATAAAAGAAAATGCAGTCATGGGCTAAGTTCTGCTCAAAGAGGGGTGCTTATAATAAAGGGGGATTAAGGTTTGACCCCAAATCCCCCAATCTTTGCTGCCATCTACTGACGCAATACAAAATGTCAGTATCAAGGTAAGTTATTTGTTCAAGCCTTCGCCCACATCCAGCAATTGACGCCCCTTGTAGAAACCACAGTGGGGGCAAACCCGGTGTGGCATCATGCGTTGATGACAATTGGTACATTCCACCAAGTGTGGTACGCCCAGGGCATCATGCGCGCGGCGCCGATCGCGGCGACCTTTGCTTAATTTGCGTTTTGGTAACGGACCCATAATTTTTTTGCTCCTTTGAAAAAATAACTCACCATAAAATACGAAATTTTAATCATCTTCACGCTTGGCTTGCGCTCGCAACTTAAGCAACGCCGACCAGCGTGGATCTACCCCTTCGGGTAGTATATCCTCATCTTGTAGTGCCGCATCGTTGTCCGCATTCGCTTCGTTCATTGCCGTCCGCAGGGCCACCAAATTGGGGCATTCGCCGCTACCGGTCCAATTACAGCCGGGATACATGGGCAGGTTCAACCAAATGGCCTGACGGACAATTTCGCCAATATCAAGAATGTGATGCTCATTAATCAGCAGCGCCTGATCCTCATAATCAGCCGAATCACCCTCATACTCATCCGGCCGCAGATAACGCCCCGTCTCGACTTCGGTAAGCGGGCGAAAGCTCTCCTCGATCGCGAAGCGCACCGGCATGACAATCGGTTCTACGCAGCGCCTACAGTTGACGCGTAACGCGATGCTTAACTGACCTGTAACCAATACACCGCTATTACTGCGCATGGCCTGAATCGTGCCATTGAGTGGACCAAGGGGATTCAACTCTGGATCCAACGCACTGGCATCTTCATTTAACGCATAGCGGCGTGTCGAACCAACCGGTTCTTTTAGCAATTGAGCTACATTGAATTGCATGAGTGTTTCTCGCCGCACTCCGTCGCCCGATCGACTTAGTTCAATCTTGCCTAACATATCCACTGTTGGAAAACAATCCTACTCTTTGATCTGGTCAACCAGATGTGGTCAACTATCGGTTGCCAACCCTTGTTCTCGAAACAGGCACACATTAAGTGGGCGAAACAATTTTCCGTAACAAGTTAGGTGATAAAACTTCTGTCAATGTGCAAGCTAAGCTGTATCAGCCACCTGATAAATAGACAATTGGATATTATATCAAAAGTACTTTTAACTGTCAAAATGGTGCATATAAAACCATAGGCACTTCCTCTTTCAGCAAACAATACATTTTTATAAGGTAATGCCACGAATTTGGGCTTAGTTAGAAAACAGAAAGGTGGATTAAGTAATATGTGCAACAATAATTTATACAAGTTACTCTATAATGATTTACCACAGCTGTTACCCAATCTAGCGGGTGCAGCCTTTTCTCCTAATCCTCACGATTCCATTACACCATTCCATCACACATCTATCGGAGGCATTAATGCAAGACTTAACACAACGACTCTTGGCGGAACTGCGCAATTTGATTGCGGATTTGGGCAAAGATGGGGGCTTAATCAGTCCTTCCATTTATGACACTGCCCAGGTAATTCGCTTTGCGCTGACGCCTGCAGCAGCCGCGCCCACCATCAACTGGCTGCTAAACCAGCAGCGCGCCGACGGTGGTTGGGGCGACACGACTGCCCCCTATGCGCGCTATGTCCCCACACTGGCTGCCCTTTTAGCCCTCCAGCAAAGTATTCAACCCAGTGGCGGTGTACCAGCCATCGACGTACCAGCCATCGACCGGCAACGCCGCCAAGCGAGTATTGATGCTGGCATCAGCTTTCTGCAGCAAGGGGCGATGATTTGGGATGAACTGAGCCTAGATCTTTTGCCGATTGCCACGGAAATGATTCTTCCCCATCTGCTGGAAGAGGCGATCGCAGCTGGCCTTCCGGTCAACCCCACCCCCTATCGGTCGCTCTTTGCCTTACGCGAGTACAAGTGTCAGCAGATCCACCGCTTTAAACCGCGCGCTGGTGATGCGCCAACCTATTCATGGGAGGCCTGGGGGCACGATCCAAATCCACCTTTGTTTGATCGCTCTGGGGGCATTGGTCACAGTCCCAGTGCCACTGCGGCCTGGCTAAAACAAAGTCGTGTCGTGCCCACCTTGGCCGGCTACCAACCCCAAGCCTACGATTACTTAACGCGGGCGGCCACCGCCACCAACGTTGGCATTCCAGGGGTTGTGCCCAATGTCTATCCCATTACCGGCTTTGAACAGACTTATGGTCTCTATGCTTTACTGCTGACTGATCTATTTCAAGACCCACTGCTGCAGCCAGGGATTGCTACCCAGATCAGTGAATTGCAGCAGGCGATGGTCACCGGTAACGGGATGAGCTTTGGCGATCAATTCACGCCGGATGTGGATTCAACCGGTCTGGCAACGGCCATTTTGCATAAGGCCGGTTACGTGCAATGTGGCAAAGAACTTGTGCAATTTAAAAATGGGCAGCATTTCTATACTTTCCCCCATGAGCTAAACCCTTCCGTTTTCTCCAACGCACATGCGCTCTATGCGCTCACCACTATGAACTGTACTGATCCGGTGACAGAATCGTTTTTGGTGGAACGTCAGCAGCTCGATGGGCATTGGTTTGCCGATAAGTGGCACAGTTCCTGGATCTACAACACCTTGGAAGTTACTTTTGTCTTGCAACAACTTGGGTACGCTGATGAAGTGCGCAAGGCGGTTAAGCGGCTGATCGAAAGTCAGCAGGCCGATGGTAGCTGGGGCAGCACGCCTGGCGGCGGTACCCGGATCAACACCTGTTATGCCCTGATTACCCTCTATCAGGCCGCCAAACGCGCCTTACTTTGCCCGGCCGGCCAACAGGCGCTTACGCTTGGTTACCAATGGTTACTGGCCCAGTGGGAAAAGCGTGCCGGCGAAGAACGAATCTGGCTGGGCAAAGAACTTTACTCGCCATATCGGGTCGATCGGATCTACGAATTAACCGCCATCCTGGCCACCACACGATACAGTGACTATGCAACAGCCTGAACCAACGCTGACTGAATTTCTCAACGCACCCCTTGCTATGGTTCAGCCGGTAGCACCGACAACGATGATATATACCCCGGGCGGCACGCGCCGCGCCGGTGTGCTGGCCGGTATTGAACCATGGAGTGAGCAATTTAGCATCTGGGCGCGCACCCAAATGTTACAAGCCTGTGATGTGATCTTTGCCCACGGCGTGCGTAATTTGATCTTGCCGGCGCTGGTGCCGACTAACTTCCAAGAGGTGAATCGTTACCGTGATCGGCTGGTCTCCTGGGCCGCGTGGGGCATCGCTGGGCTGGAGACCATGGCCCATTATGCTGCTCGGGGGTGGCGTGTGCGGTTACTTTGTGATGAACGGATTCCAGAACTGCTCGCGGTGGCGGACCAGCTAAAACAAAGTACGCCAAACGTCAGCCAACAGACCCTCTACTGGACCGTTACGCTGGATGCGCCGGGATTGTGGACCCAGTTGTTGACACGGATTGTCCACGCCCAAGCTCAAACCGCGGCTGAAGCCATTTGCGCTTGTTATGGGGAAGCGATTCCGCCGGCAACCTTATTGCTTTCCTTTGGTAAGCCCAGTATCTCGCATGGCTTGATTCCACCGCTTTTATTGGGCGAGGCCGAATGCTACTGGACACAGCGCGCCGGCTATAGTGTGGATGGGGAATTACTGCGCAACATCTTCTACGATTATGCCTATCTGCGGCCTACTTGGCGGCCGGAAAAGCTGACCCGCGCCCACGCTGCTACACAGTCGCCCGCCGCCTGGCAGTCAGGCCCCACCTTAGGCTTGGGGATGCGTTTAGGCCCGTTTTGGTATCCTGAACCGACTTCGCCGATCGCGGCCGCTGTGCCAACCGTTGCTGATAGCGCGGCACAGCACTAAGGTGATGCACTTAAGCCGTGGTCGGTTGTACACATGGCGTGCCCCATGTGTGCCATGTGTACAGTTTTATGATTTAGGCACTTACCGGCGGCTGCGCTTGCCGTGGATGCTGCGCATCTGTTGCCAAACACGAAGTGGCTGCAAAGCAGCAAGCCAGCGGTAATTGCCTAAATCCTACACCATCAATACAAGCCATCCACTGACAAATAGCGCTCGCCCGTGTCATAGCAGAAGGTCAGCACGCGGGCATTCGCTGGTAGTTCGGGCAGCTTCTTCGCGACCGCAGCCAGCGATGCACCGGACGAAACCCCGATAAAGATCCCCTCTTCCTTGCCGGCCCGCTGCGCCATCTCAAAGGCCGCGTCCTTGCTGACCTGGATCGTGCCGTCGATGGCATCGGTGTGCAGGTTAACCGGAATAAAACCGGCACCAATGCCCTGGATCGGGTGCGGGCCAGGCGCGCCACCGCTGATCACCGGCGAAAGTTCCGGTTCAACGGCGAAGACCTTTAGATTGGGCCAGTGCTCTTTGAGCACTTCGGCGCAGGCGGTGATGTGGCCGCCGGTCCCGACGCCGGTAATCAACACATCAATGCCTTCTGGGAAATCTTTCAGAATCTCCTGGGCCGTGGTGCGTTTGTGCACTTCAATGTTGGCGGGATTCTCGAATTGTTGGGGAATCCAACCGTTTGGTGTCTGCGCCTTGAGTTCCTCGGCGCGGGCAATCGCCCCCTTCATCCCCTTTTCGCGCGGGGTCAGGTCAAAGGTCGCGCCATAGGCGCCCATGATCTTGCGCCGTTCAATCGACATCGATTCCGGCATGACCAAAATCATTTTGTAGCCCTTGACCGCCGCCGCCATGGCCAAGCCAATCCCGGTATTGCCCGAGGTCGGCTCGATGATGACGCTGTCGGGCTTGAGTTCACCTGAGGCTTCGGCGGCTTCGATCATAGCCAGACCGATCCGATCCTTGATGCTGCCGCCGGGGTTGGCCCGTTCCAGCTTCATCCAGACCTCACGGCCAGGATAAAGGCGGTTGATGCGGACATGGGGGGTATTGCCAATGGTTTCTAAAATACTATTTACGCGCATGGAAACTTCTCCCTCTCTTTGTTCGTAATGGTTGCAAGGTGGCAAGGTTGCAGGGTGGCAAGGTTGCAGCGTACTTTGCCACCTTGCCACCCTGCCCCATTGCAACTTTTAAATCACAAAATCCAGTGGTTGTTTATCATGTTGATTACGGACGCTGATGCGGCTCTCGTGGTAAACCAGAGAATAAGGGGGGACGCTCTTGGTTAACCAGACATTGCCGCCAATCACCGAGTGGTGGCCGACGACGGTCTCGCCACCCAAAATGGTGGCATTCGCATAGATAATGACTTCGTCTTCGATCGTGGGGTGACGCTTGGTGTTGGCAAGTGATTTTGCCACCTGTAGCGCGCCCAGCGTGACGCCTTGGTAAAGCTTGACATTGTCGCCAATAATGACGGTCGCGCCAATCACCAGACCAGTACCGTGGTCGATAAAGAAAGAATGACCGATCTGGGCGGCGGGATGAATATCGATCCCGGTTTTGCTGTGAGCATGTTCGGTCAACATGCGGGGTAGCAACGGCACACCCAGTTTGACCAATGCGTGCGCTAGCCGATAGATCGCAATCGCATAGAAGCCAGGATAGGTTGAGATCACCTCTTCTAGGCTGGTAGCGGCTGGATCAAAGTCAAGGGTGGCGCGTGCATCGTCTAACAACAGTTCATGAAGCGCGGGTAGAGCTGCAAAAAAATCTTCGGTAACGGTTGTCGCTTCCACATCGAGTGGGGCGAGCATGCGCTGAAGCTGATCGGCCAGCGTGACATACTGAACCGCGGCGCGGCGTTCCTGGCGGCAGTTAATCGGAAAGAGAAAATTGAACAGCTCTTCCGCAAAGTGCTGCAATTCCACCTTGGCCGGCAAGTCACGGTAGGCCGTTTGGGTCTGGTTATCTAGCTTCGCAAAGAGTTGGGTAAGGGCGTGATCGGCTTTTATCATAGCAGGTATTGTAACAGATCAATCTCGGCTTTCTGCAAATCTCACTACAAATTCCATAGTAGAATCCTCATTCTAAATGGTTCTTGGACAAAATGCAACATGGGAGAATTAAATCATGTTAAGCGGTCTTTTTGGTAATGCCTCTGAAGTTGATAGCACTAGCGTTGAGCAGGAAATCAGCGAAATCCTGGTCCCCGGTGAGCAAGTGACCCAAGCCTATCGGTTGGTGCGTGACCTGTATGTTTTTACCGACAAACGGCTCATTCTCGTCGATAAACAGGGGTTGACCGGTAAAAAAGTCGAATACCACTCGATTCCCTACCGTTCGATTACCCACTTTGCCGTGGAGACGGCCGGGCGCTTTGACCTGGATGCGGAGTTGAAGATCTGGCTCTCCGGCAACGCCACCCCGATTGAAAAGGAGTTCCGCAAGGGCTCCAACATTCTTGGTGTACAGCGGACATTGGCACAACATGTGTTACGCTAACCGTTGAGGTAACGCCAATGAAAAATTTCCTCGGCGTCATAGCCGATACGCATGGGCTACTGCGGCCGGAAGCGGTGGCGGCACTGCAGGGGGCTGATCTCATCATCCATGCCGGGGATGTTGGGAAACCGGAAATTTTGGCGACCTTACGCGACATTGCCCCGCTCTATGTGGTGCGAGGCAATGTTGATAAAGGCCCTTGGGCCGATGGGCTACCGCTCACAGAGGTAGTCAGTTACGGCGACCAACTGCTCTATGTCCTCCACGACCGCCATGCGCTGGATCTTACGCCGGCCGCGGCCGGTTTTGCCGCGGTGATCAGCGGCCACTCTCACCAGCCGCTGATCGAATGGCGGCAGGGGGTGCTTTACTTCAACCCTGGCAGCGCCGGCCCGCGCCGCTTTACGCTCCCCATCACCGTGGGGCGGCTGATGCTGGCCGGCGGTCAATTACAGGCAGAGCTTCTGGTGTTGCTGTAGTTACGCTTTGCGCGCACGGGCGCATTGCAGGGTAAGGGGAAGCCGCCGCAGGTGAACGATCGCCAGATCTTTGTGCCGCTCCGGGATCTGGCGATCCCTGGCGAGCAATGATATTCGCCCCCAATGGGGAACCCGAGTGCGTCGCACTGGCCAAATGGGATCGGCCTGACGAAATCATCATTGGCCAGTGCGACGCACTCTCGTGGTACAAAAAATTCGTCTCCAGCGTGAAATACACCGTGCTTTTGCACGATGGTTGCGCCCGACGCGCAGATCCTCTATACTAAGGTCAGGTGTCCCTACGGGACAGTGACGCTGGATCGTCCCGCTTGGGGTGGGCGTTATGCTATAAAAACCTGGCACTTATCAACCCTGTTACTAGTTTGAGGCCCAGTCCATGATAAATCACACTAATAACGATCTTGGCCAGCCGATTGGCCAGCCGGTGCCCGATTGGGCCGCGCCGCTGCGGCCTGATCATACGCCGCTGGTCGGGCGCTATTGTCGACTGGAGGGATTGTCGGTGGCGCGCCACGCCGCGGACCTCCTGGCTGCCTACAGCCTTGATGACACTGGTGCCATGTGGACCTACCTGGGTTATGGCCCTTTTCAAGATCTCGCTGCAATCGAGACGTGGCTGGCCAGTGTCGAGCATTCGACCGATCCGCTCTTTTATGCCATTATTGATTTGGCCAGCGGGAAAGCCGTGGGACATATCAGCTATTTGCGCATTACCCCAAGTGCCGGTTCGATTGAAGTGGGCCATGTCGTCTATTCACCCTTGCTCCAACGCGCCCGCGTCGCTAGCGAGGCGATGTACCTGCTCATGCAGCGGGCCTTTACCCTTGGTTACCGCCGCTATGAATGGAAATGTGACGCGCTCAATGCCCCTTCGCGGCGGGCCGCCCAGCGTTATGGTTTTTCCTATGAAGGGATCTTCCGTCAGGCGCTGGTTTACAAAGGCCGCAACCGTGACACCGCCTGGTACGCCTGCATCGACCAGGAATGGCCCGCCCTCGACGCCGCCTACCAGCGCTGGCTTGATCCCGCTAATTTTGACGACCAAGGCCAACAACGCCAGCGCCTGAGCGATCTCACCGCGCCGATTCTCACCATGCGCGGTTAACAGCTTTGCACGTGTGACGACCGACGCGCCCAGTGGGTACCCGCGACTGACGACCGACCAAACGACTTCGCGACCACGTGACTTCGCGACCACATGACGAAACGACCAGTGAGCAAACTCATGCAAACGATCCACCAAACCGAAGTGATTGTGATTGGCGGCGGTGCCATTGGCTGCTCGATTGCCTATCAATTGGCACGACGGGGCAAGGATGTGACCCTGGTCGATCAGGCAGAACCGGGCGCGGGCACGAGTACCAAAAACTTTGGCCTGGTCTGGGTACACACCAAAGAGCCCCACACCTACATGGAGTTGAGTCTACGCAGCAGTTTGCTCTGGCCCAAGTTGGTTGAAGAATTGGGCGAGGATGTTGATCTGCGCCAGCCCGGCGGCATTGCACCCTGTCTCACCGAGGCGGATTATGAACGAGCCGCAGCCATGGTGGAACGCCAACGGCGCAGCCCACTTTACCAGGGCAAAATGATTGGACCGGACGAGGTCTTTGCCATGCAGCCGGGGATCACGCGTGACCTGGTGGGGGCGAGTTGGAGCCCGCACGATGGTTCAGTTAACTGGATCAAGTGGACCCATGCGTTGGCGCGCGGCTGTGAACGGGTGGGCGTGCGCATGTTTCACCAAACCGAAGTGCAGGGGGTTATGCAGGACAAGGATAATTGCGTCACCGGGGTCTTAACCAATCATGGCCATATTGTAGCCCCCAATGTTGTTTGTGCTGCTGGACCGTGGTCACAACAGATCGCAGCTTTGGTCGATCTGGAAATTGATTTCTTTCCCCAGCGTGGTCAAATCCTAATCACCGAGGCGACCAAAGTGAGCTGCCCCATGACGATGGATTCAGTGCGCCAAGAGCCGCACGGCCAATTTTACCTGGGCACCACCCACGAAGAGGTTGGCTTTGACTGGTCAACGACAGCTGAAGCCTACCAGCAGATCCGCGAGTATGCGGCGCGGCTTGTGCCGGCGACCAGAGATCTGCGCGTTGTGCGTCACTTCGCCGGGCTACGGCCCATGCCGCGCGATGGCAAGCCGATCCTCGGTCCGGTGCCCCATGTGCCTGGCTTCTACATGGCAACCAGCCACAGCGGCATTACGCTCTCGCCGATCCATGACAAGATAATCAGCGACTTGATTGTCGAAGGGGAGACTGATGTGCCGATTGGGGACTATGATCCGTGCCGTTTTGCGCAGCGACCACACCTGGCCGACGAAGTCATGCCCACCGTGCCTGCTGATCCTCTGACGCCCCGCGCCCACTAAAATCTACCTGATCCTAATACACGGTTAGCGATACTTTGAAGGTTTACCGCTCGGCGGGGATTGTCAAATCCCCGCCGAGCAAACCTAACCCCTCAATATTTGCCAACCGTGTACTAGTCGATACCATTATGGTGGTCGTTTGCGGCCAATCGGTGTTGACTGGGCGCTACGGTCGTGCGCCACACGATTGGCGAATCACCAATTCGGTTGGCAACTTGGTGATCGGTGCCGCACTCTCTCCTTGCAGCCATTGCACGAGCAGGTGAATCGCCGTATAGCCAGCCCGGATGGTCGGCGCGCGGACGGTCGTTAGGGCTGGAATGGCCAAGTGCGCTAAGTCTAAAGGATCATCATTAAAACCGACGACCGCGACATCTTCAGGCACCCGCCGTCCTGTGGCTTGCAAGGCCTTGATCGCACCAACTGCCCCATTATCATCACCGGCAAAGATGGCGTCAAAGGCACAACCCGCGGCCAACCAGTGGTTTACTGTTGCGGCGGCCTTCGGGGTAGAGAAGTCGCCATCACCGATCAAGGTTTCATCAACCGCAATGCCATGCGCCTGCAACGCCAAACGATAGCCAGCTTCTCGCTCTCGCGAATCATCACTGCCGGCGGGACCACGCAGCAAGGCAATCCGCCGTCGCCCGCACTGGGTAATGAGATGTTCCACAGCCAGGTATGCGCCATGTTGATTGTCGACCAAAACGGTGGGGAGTGGAATGCTGGGTGGTGCGATTTGATAGAGTAGAATTGTAGGAAATTGGCGCTCATACAGGTACAATAGTAGATGATCATCAGCACTGTTGCTGAAAATCAGTAAGCCATCGATATTGTGCTCACCGATTGGTAGGGCCACCCCGGTCTGCAGCATGGTGGGTTCATGATGGGCATAGACCAGTAACGAAAAGCCCTGATTATAGGCCCCCTGGCTAATCCCTTGCAACAGTAATTGCAAAAAGGGGGTACCAAAGGAGGGTAGCACCACACCGATCGTGTTTGTTTTGTGGCGCGCTAACCCCTGTGCGGTGGCTGATGGTGTGTATTTGAGGGTGGCCATCGCTGCTTCCACTTGTTTGATCGTGTGTGGCGAGACCTTGGGGGAGCGGTTCATGACGCGGCTAACTGTGGCCGTTGACACACCCGCGACCCTGGCGACATCTTCAATCGTTGCCCGGGGGCGGGCAACTGTCTTACTTTGCGCTTTACTGTGCATAGCTCTTTCTTGTTGTTACCCGAAAGGGAAACAGCTACTTTCGTCAAGCCTCTACGTTACTGAAAAATGCTCGTCAGCACGGCGTCATCAGATGCAGACCGCAGCCTAGCTGCCAAGGTTACTCACAAATTAACACCAGTTTACAGTTCGCATAGATTCACCAACTTTCTTTTTATCGGGTGGTCGTTTGGGCGGTGGTAGTACAAGTTTTCATGACTGGTATACGGCTGTTTTAAAGGGATATCCTTTGCTATGCCAAGAAACGCGCTTTCTTCCTGAACTTGTGTAGCTCTTACTGACGCCGCAATGTAAGCGTTTACATTATTTTTGTCGTGAATTAGTATATAACCGTTTTTTACCATGTCAATAGCGCATTCCTGTCAAAAGCTGACAGCAATGGTTGGTATGATTAGCCTAAACTCATCGGATTGATTCTCGGGAAATTGCGCCGTTGCAAACCACTGTGGGCGCTAGGATCAATCAACATACTATTAGGAGAAATCGCTCGTGAGCATTGTATCTTACACCCCCCGCCGCGCCATGGTGATCGTGGCCCATCCTGACGATATTGAATTTGGCTGTGCCGGCACGGTGGCGCGTTGGGTCCAAGCCGGGGCCGAAGTCTGCTATGTATTGGTGACCAGTGGTGATGTCGGCATTGCCGACCTCTCCATCACCCGTGAGCGCGCCGCTGAAATTCGGGAAGCCGAACAGACCGCTGCAGCCGAGGTCGTCGGCGTGAAAGAGGTCGTCTATCTGCGCGAGCCGGATGGCATGGTCGAAAACACGATGGCGCTGCGCAAAAAGCTGGTGCGTGAGATCCGCCGCTTCAAACCCGAAGCGGTGATCATCAACGACCCGACCCTGCTCTGGGCCGGCGACGGCTATATCAACCACCCTGACCATCGCGCCGTGGGCGGGGCCGCCGTCGATGCCATCTTCCCCGCCGCCGGCCAACCCCATCTCTTCCAGGATCTGGAGAACGAAGGACTCAAATCCCACAAGGTGCGCAAGGTCTACTCGATGAACTGGGGTGAAGGGGGCAAAGAGAATCTCTTTGTCAACATCTCCGACACGATTGAGTTGAAAATCGCCGCGCTCAAAAAGCATGTCAGCCAGGTGGGCGAATGGGATCCCGAAGCGATGGTCCGCCAATGGTCCGCCGAAGCCGCCAAGGGCAAAGAGATGGCCCACGCCGAATCCTACCGCGTCGTAACCCTGGTCGGCGACGAGGATTGGGCCAAGTTACATGTTGATCCAGCGGACGCGACCGCGTAGATTTGATCGATAAATAGCTTGCCAGCAACTGTGCTTGTCAGTATAATCAGTAACAGGTGTTCGCCTTCTCGATTCGCCTGAGATGGACACCGGTTACTGATTGATGTTGATGAAGGGGAAAGCTGCTGATGACATTACCTGAATTGATTCAAGATCTCCATGCCTTAGAAACACGTATTCGTGCCTATGAGCGTAAGTATGGGATTACCTCGGCTGATTTCTACGCGCTCTATCAACAGGGTTTGTTAGATGATGAAGGATTTGAACAGTCGACCGAATTTGCACGTTGGGCTAGTGCCTATACCATGAAGCAAAAGCGTGAAGCTGCTTTTGAAGCAGCCAGTCATCGCTTTGTGACACAAATGCGCACGGTTACGGCTGATCGCCCTGTACACTTAACCCCCAATCCAGCCTTGGCTCAACTTTAATGCTTGCTTCTGTTCACAACTACGAACAATTCATCTATACATTGCCCCAACGCTATTCCTGGATTCGCCAGTCCACATTAGTCGTGATTCCACATGGGCCAGCTTTTGCTGAGCTAACGGGAAAGCTCATCTTTGATGACGACATTCACCTGGAAATTTGGGAAGATTTGGATTTTGCTGAACAGTGTATTCAGGGTTATAGCTATCTGGTAAGCCGTGCAGGGGATCGTCTTTACTGGTACGATCCGCAACCCCATCCACATATCCCAGAACTCGCTAACAACCATCCACATCACAAGCATGTCCCGCCAAATATTAAGCGCAATCGTATCCCGGCATTGGGGCTGAGCTTTAGTCGTCCCAACCTCCCTTATCTAATCGAAGAGGTCAAACGCGAGTTACTACAAGAAAGTAATGACACATGAGTCATGTAGCTGTTACCCCTACCCTCGACACGATCCAACCCTCGCGCATCCGCGCCCTGGCCAATATCGCCTTTGGCATGGAGGGGGTTTATAAACTCCAGTTCGGCGAGTCGAACATGCCGACACCCCAGTACATCAAGGACGCGGCGACGCAGGCGATCAATGATGGCTGGACCTTCTATTCGGAGAATGCCGGGTTGCCTTCGTTGCGCAGTGCGATTGCAGACAAATATCAAGATCTGCATGGCGTCACACTTGACCCAAGCCAGGAGATCATTGTCAGCGCATCCGGGGTACAGGCGCTCAATCTAACCATCCGCTGCGCCTTGGGGCCAGGGGACGAAGCGCTGATCCTCACCCCCAACTGGCCGAATGGCACCGAGATCGTGCGCATGTTTGGCGCGACGCCACGCGAGATTCCCTTTGTGATGCAAGGCGGGCGCTTTGCGATTGACTTTGCGGCGCTAGAAGCAGCGATCACACCGCAGACACGGCTGCTGCTCTACACTTCCCCGTCCAAC
Source organism: Caldilineaceae bacterium (assembly GCA_022842065.1). The sequence goes on along the minus strand of JALHQH010000004.1, from coordinate 103,724 downwards.
CCCCTGGGCTGGGTGGCGACGGTGGCAGAACAGCAGCAGTTACTCGACTTTAGCCGCCGGCATGGCCTCTGGCTGCTGGCCGATGAGGTCTACGAGCGGATCTATTACCACGGCCCGGTGGCGCCGTCGATCCTGCGCCTGTGCAGCCGGGATGATGCGGTGATCGCGGTCCAGTCCTTTTCCAAAAGCTATTGTATGACCGGTTGGCGGCTGGGCTGGGCAGTGGCCCGTGCCGATCTAATCGCCCAGGCCGCGCCGCTCAACGAGTTTATTGTCTCCCACGCCCCCACCTTTATCCAGCGCGCCGGCCTGGTGGCGTTGACCCAAGGGGAGGACGAAGTGGCGGCCCGCGCCGAACTGTTTCACGAGCGGATGAACTTCTGTTACAACGCGCTGTCCAGCACCAAAGGGGTGACTCTACCCAAGCCGGAAGGGGCCTTCTATCTCTTTGCCAAAATTGATGGCGTTGACGACTCTTTTGGCTTCTGTGTTGATCTGCTCAAAAGCAACAAGGTCGCGGTCGCCCCTGGGGTTGCCTTTGGCGCGGGTGGGGAAGGGGCCATTCGCATCTGTACGGCGTCGGAATTACCGATTCTCGAAACGGCGATGGAACGCTTGTGCCGCTTTATTGAGCAGGGATAGAGAACAAAAATAGAACGCGGATTAAGCGGATTCGGCGGATTTTATCAGCATAAATCCGCCGAATCCGCTTAATCCGTAAAATCCGCGTTCCATCCACTAGAGCGAGGCGAGCTGTGCGACCGACGATTCAAGTGATGACACCCGAACTCATCGAGCGTATTATTGAGGAGGCCAAGCAGATCCTGGCCGAAGTGGGCATTGAAGTGCGTGGGCCGGCGCTGAGAGAACGGCTGCTGGCCCACGGTCTGCCCACCGACCCGACTGGCAAGCGGATCTGCTTTCCCCCGGCGGTGGTTGATCGGGCGTTGGCGTCTGCACCGCGCCGCTTTACGCTCTATGACCGCGCCGGGCAGCCTTTCACCGAAATCGGCGGCGACAAGGTGCATTTTGTCCCTGGCTCCAGCGGGTTGCAGATCCACGACCACCGTAACGACACCGTGCGCCCGCCCACCACGGCTGATTTTGTCGAATATGTGCGGCTGGCCGATGGGCTGGAACACATTGCCTACCTCGCCACTGCCTTCTCCACCGAAGATGTCGAAGCGCAGATCTCCGATGCCTGGCGCCTTTATCTCTGCCTGACCAATTCGCAACGGCCGGTTGTCTCCGGCGCGTTTACCGAGCACGGCGTGGGACGCATGGCCGAGATGATGACGCTCTTCCGCCGCGACAAGGCGGATCTGATTGCCCGTCCCCTTTCGATCTTTACCATCACCGCAACCGGCAACTTCCGCTACAGCGAGGATTCCAGCCAGAATCTGCTCGATTGTGCCGAGTGGGGCATCCCCATCGAAATTGTGCCCGTCACCCTCATGGGGCTGATCGCGCCGGTGACGCTGGTTGGCGCGGCGGTCTTTCACACAGTTGACACGCTGGCCGGCATTGTGATGGCACAACTGGTGCAGCCGGGGACGCCGGTGCTTTTCGGCGGCGCGCCGGCCGCCTTTCACATGCGCGAGGCAACTTCTCCCATGCTCGCGATCCAGGCGCTGCAACTGGATGTGGCCTATGCCGCCATCGGCAAACAACTTGGCTTACCGACGCAGGCCTACATGGCCTTAAGCGACAGCAAATTTCTCGATGCCCAGGCCGGGGCGGAGTCCTTTGGCAGCGCCTTGCTCGCCGCGTTGGCGGGCATCAACTCGGTCTCGGGGCCGGGGATGCTGGATTATGTGATGGTCTTCAGCCTACCCAAGCTGGTCTTTGACAATGAGGTCTGCGGCCAGATCCATCACCTGATGCGCGAGATGCTGCCGGTGGATGATCTGCCGACGATGGATCTGGTGCGCGCCCAACTGGCGGAGGAACACATGTTGACCGCCTCCCATACCCTGGAACATTGGCCACAACAATCGCATTTGCCGGGGCCGATCTATGACCGCAAAAACCGCGAAAGCTGGGCCGAAGCGGGGGCCAAAAGTTTGATCGAGCGCGCCATCGCCGAAGTGGAAGAGCGGCTGACCCGTTACCAATCGCTCACCACCGATCCTCGATTGGAGGCCGAAATGCGCCGGCTGATCAGCGCGGGAATGACCACGGGCCGGCCCTTGCCAGTGGTGCCGCCGGCAGCAGAACCGCTCACGCCGGTGGGGAATCTGCATCAACGGGGCCGACGGCGGGCGCGCTAATAATTAATGGAAAACAATTAATAATTAATGGTTAATGATGGCCAGTTCCTCATTCGTGTTCATTCGCACCCAAAGGGTTCCCGCTTCGTGCATCTGACTGTCCTGAATAGCTATGGCGCTTGCTGAATTTCTCGCCGACCTGCGGCGTGATCCCCACTTTATGGCCAATGTGATGACCTGGCGCACTATCGCAGCGCGCGCGGCGGTCACCAGTCCATTCCCCACGACCCTGAACCCAGCACTGGTTGACATTCTGCGCGCACGAGGGATCAGCAGTCTCTACAGCCACCAGGCCGCGGCAACTGAACATGCCCTCGCCGGTCGCAATGTGGTGGTGGTCACGCCGACCGCCAGCGGCAAGACGCTCTGTTACAACCTGCCGGTGCTCGATGTGCTGTTGCGCGATTCGACGGCCCATGCCCTCTACCTCTTTCCGACCAAAGCACTGGCCCACGATCAGCTGAGCGAATTGCAGCGCTGGGAAAACGCATTGCAGGGCGTCGGCACCATCGGCGTTGCGACCTATGATGGCGATACCCCCACCGCCCAGCGCGCGCGTGTCCGGCGACAGAGCCGGCTGCTGCTCACCAACCCTGATATGTTACACATGGGGATCTTGCCCTATCACACCCAGTGGGAAACCCTGTTGGGCAACCTGCGCTATGTGGTGATCGATGAGTTGCACAGCTACCGCGGTGTTTTTGGCAGCCATGTGGCGAATGTATTGCGCCGCCTGCAACGGCTTTGCGCGCTCTATGGCGGCCACCCTCAATTTATCTGTACTAGCGCCACCATTGCCAATCCGCAACAATTGGCCCAAACTTTATTGGAACAGCCGGTCGAAGTGGTGGCCGAAAATGGCGCGCCCAGTGGGGAAAAGCAGATCATCCTCTACAACCCGCCCCTCTATGACCCCGAACAAGGGTTGCGCCGCAGCGCGCTGCTTGATGCTCAAGAAGTGGCAACCCGGGCGGTGCTTGCCGGCTTGCAAACAATTCTCTTTGGCCGCTCACGCCAGAGCACGGAAATCCTGCTGACTTATCTGCGCGAGCGGCTGCAACGATTACCGGGCAACCGGTCAACCGACTGGAACAGCCCTGCCACTGCTGTCACCAATGAATTGGGCACGGAGACCATTCGCGGTTATCGCGGCGGCTATCTGCCAAATGAGCGGCGGGTGATCGAGGCAGGGTTGCGTGATGGCAGCGTACGCGCCGTGGTAGCGACCAATGCGCTGGAATTGGGGATTGACATTGGCGGCTTGCAGGCCGCGATCCTTTGTGGTTACCCCGGCGCGATTGCGAGCACCTGGCAACAGATGGGCCGCGCCGGGCGCACGATGGAAGGCGCGGTCGCCATCCTCATCGCCACTGGTGGGCTGCTCGATCAGTATATTATCCGCCATCCCGACTACATTTTCGAGCGTTCGCCGGAACACGCGCTGATCAACCCGGATAACCTGCTGCTGCTCGTCGATCACCTGCGCTGTGCCGCGTTTGAATTGCCCTTTCAGGCAGGCGAAAGTTTTGGTCAGTCGCCTTACACCGCCGATGCGCTGGCCCTGTTACAGGAACAGGGCGAGTTGCAGCAGCAAGCCGGCCGTTTCTTCTGGCGCGGCGAAAGTTACCCGGCCCGGCAGGTTGGCCTGCGTAATGCTGGTGGTGATACGGTGGCGATCCAGGTCGTGGGTAATCCAGCAGCCAGTGGCACAGTAATAGCTGACGCGGATATCGACTTTTATGGCCAAGCGGTGCCGGTGCCGGCTGCGCAAACACCCGGCCGCGTGATCGGGCAGATCGACCGCGGCAGTGCGCCCTTATTGCTGTACGAGGGTGCGATCTATATTCACGAAGGACAAAGTTACACCGTGCGCCGCCTCGACCTGGCCGAAAGCCTGGCCGAGATCACCCCGGCTGAAGTGGATTTCTATACCGATGTCAACACCGAAACGGAGGTCGAAGTACTGGCAACGCAGGCCACGCGCACATTAGGTGATGTGGAGATTGCCCACGGCGAATTGTTGGTGCGCAGCGAGGTAGTAGGCTACCGGCGCATTAAACGCTTTACCCACGAAAACCTGGGCATCTTTCCCCTCACCTATGCGCCGCAGTTACACGAGACGAGCGGCTATTGGTTTAGCTTACAACCAGCACTGCAAGTTGCCCTGGCGCGGCAGGGGCAATGGTTCGATTCGGTCAACGACTATGGGCCCAACTGGCAGGCGCAGCGGCGCCGCGTCCGGGCGCGCGATGGCTATCGCTGCACCCAATGTGGTCGCCCCGAAGCACCAGGGCAACAGCATGATGTCCACCATCTCGTGCCCTTTCGCACCTTTGGGTATATGCCCGGTCTCAACCAGCATTATGAAGAGGCCAACCAACTTAACAACCTCGTGCTCGTCTGTCGCACTTGTCACCGGCGGCTGGAAGGGGGCGTGCGCGTGCGCAGTGGCCTCGACGGGCTCGCCTATGCGCTCACCAATATTGCCCCGCTGCACCTGATGTGTGATCCGCAGGATCTGGGAGTGCATGTGGTGAAGGGGGAGGTTGGGAGAGAGGAGGACAAGATGACAGGAGGAGAAGATGACAAGGTGATACGAGATACGAGACAAGGAGACAAGGAGATAGGAGATACAGGGGCACAGGTGGCGGAGAAAGGGCTGCTGTTGCCGGCGATTTATATTTATGAGCGGGTGGCGGCGGGGTTGGGGTTTAGTGCGCGGCTTTATGAACTGCACGAGACGTTGATTGACGCGGCGGGGGCGTTGATCCGGGCTTGTCCCTGTGTGCATGGTTGCCCGGCCTGTGTGGGGCCAGTGCTGGAGGGGACGCAGGTGCAGTTGGAGACCAAGGTATTGGCGCTGGCGCTGGTGGAAAGCTTGCAGCGGTAGAATCGTCCCTACGGGACAAAGTGGTACGCGCCTAAAGTGCGGCTGTTTTGAAGCCAGTCGTTTTACTGGCGCAAAAACTATTGGTTTCAAATAGAGCCCACTTTAGACGAAGAATCAACGGGGGTGATATTTACTTACGGATGGTCAGCGAAGTTGTGGTCGTGGCGGTAAGCTGTTGCGCCGCTTGGGCCCCTTGTGCTGTCAGCAGATAGGTCGCGGCGGGGAATTTTAGATTGCTCGCAATCAAACCACGTCGTTCCAGGGTGCGAACCGTTGCGGCGGTGACCTCTATAGTGTCACCGCTTAACGCGTGCAGCTGGTGGCGTTTAATCCCCTCAAGGGTCCGATGCGCCTTGAGGATCGCCCCAGTCGCCAGCGCAGCGAGGAGGGCACGGGCGGCCGCATCCATCAAGTTAGCCCAACTCACTTACATATTGCTGCAATTCGCGCTGTGAGATTTTGATATAACGGTCGGGAAAAATCTCGGCCATCTCCGTCTCATCCAGCCGAATGCGCAGAATGTCGAGTGCATCGGCCGGGGATTGACCATAGGCAAGCTTTTTTTTGCCGCTCTTCAGTTCGAAGAGATACATAAAGTGTGGGTTACTAAAACTGCTCATAATGTATGATCCACTTAGGCTTTAATCAGGGTACCCTGGTAAAGATCCGCGCCACGCAGGGCCGCGATCCCTCGGTTAATCTCGCCGTCATATTTGCCGGCAATCAGGTCGCGGTAAAATTGATAATCGATCCCCTTGACCTTCTCATCATCCGGGAAACGATGGTAATTGTCTTTGGTCATCAGGCTTTTGCCTTCGGCCAGCAACTGATTGCCAAGCGCTGACCCTGGATAGGGGGCATAGAATGAGATCGAGGGAAAGACGCGCTTCATGCGTTTGAGCATGCGCATGGTCTTAAAGGCATCTTCATGGGTTTCGCCAGGGATGCCTAACATAATATTCGACCAGAAGAAGGGTGGCTGTTCACCCTTTACCTCCAACTCATCGCCGATGCGATTAAGCAAGTCAATCGCAAAATAGTTGTCTTCCTCGGTGCACTCCTTGTTAAGCAGGCGCAAAATGCGATCACTGCCCGACTCAAAGCCAATCGAGATGGTGCGCCAGTTGGTCTCCTTGATCAACGCTTCGAAGAGATCGGGCCACTGTTTGACCGTATCGGCACGACCGGCCGCCCAATAAACCCAGCGTTTCGTCTGGCGCGGGTATTTTTCGATCCATTCGCGTAGCCATTTTGGATTCTGGAAAAACATGGAATCGTGGATGACCACCGAGCCAACCCCATATTTGCGATCCAGATAATTTAGCTCATCGATGACCTGGTCGACCGGCTTGCGCCCCATGTTGGGAATGTAGGAATTTTCATTGCAGAAAACACATTGCCAAGGACAAACCCGGCTGGTGATAATCGTCGCTACTGGCCCAGGACCCCAGCCACATTGCGGCTCCAGTGGCCAGTTAAAGTTGCGACGGGTCTTCCAACTGGCTGGCTTTGGCCACAGTGTGCGGTCGATGGCCGGCCATTCGGCCATGGAGCGTGCGCTTTCGCCGTCAAAAAGCCGTGGAAACGCATCAGGATCACGGACCAGATCCAGGATCACCCGCTCGCCCGGCCCTTTGCAGATTTTGTCAAACTCTTTGACCTCGGCCATCTCATCAGGGGCCACCGTGGCATGCATCCCACCGGCAAGCACCAAACCGTCTGGGTTCAGCTCTTTAAAAAGTTGGGCCGATTTGAGGGCAACCGGATAGGTATAGCTGCGCACATTCATCAGCAGCATCTCATAGCCCTTGATCTGCTTGGCCAACTGTTCCCAGGAGGTCACCGCGCGGGTAGAGGCAATATCGGTCAGTACCCCATTTTGGTGCATGATCGTGCGCAACAACCCCAACCCATGATCCTGCCATTGCTCATGCGGCCCATCCGGGTGGACCAGATCGCCCAAATCGCCCAGGTCTAGCCAGAGAATCTTTGATGTTTTCTTCTTGCTCCAGGGCCATGAAATTGCCACGCCTACCTCCGAATTTTGTTCCTAAAACTTATGCAACGCCCGCGTTTGGGGCATAGGATAAGTCCTATCCGCAAGCTTGCTTTACTGTCACTAACCATTGGCAATATAGCATGGTGACACAATTTTGTCAATTTTTATGAAAATGTTGATAATTATTCGCCAATAGACTTTAAGAATAAACTAATATGTAGCTTGTGAAAAAAATTACTTGACAGCTACTTAGCTGCGCGGTTATAATGCCACCAAACTTTCGCATACGCACAATTGGCTCCTTGCATAAATAGATAAAACCTAACGTACAGGATGAGATAATGGCAGAAAAAATCGGTCTCTTTTACGGAAGCTCTACTGGTGCTGGTGAACGGGCGGCCCAGTTAATCAAGCAGGTGATTGAGCGCAGTGGTGTCGCCACGGTTGATACCACGATTGTTTCATCGGGCAATTTAAAGGGCATGGAGAGCTATAAGTATTTGATCTTTGGTTGTTCTACCTGGAACATCGGCGAATTGCAGGATGATTGGGCGTTAAAATTTAATGAACTGGATGTTGTCAACTTTGCTGGACGCAAGATTGCCCTGTTTGGCAATGGCGATCAATATGGCTATTCCAACTCCTATGTGGATGCCATCGGCATCATCGGCAACAAGGTGGCTGCCTTGGGGGGCGAGCTGGTCGGTTTTTGGCCACGCGGCGAATACCAATTTGAATTTTCGCGTGGTGTCTTTGAAAATACGTTGATGGGTCTGGCCTTGGATGATGATAATGAGCCGGACAAGACGCCCCAACGGGTGACCAACTGGTCCTATTGGGTGATGGAGCAATTTGGGCTCCCAATGCCTGTGCCAGCCTAAGCCATTTCAGTAAATAACGAGCGTAAGTGACTGGCACTGGTGTTCATCACTTGACGTAGCGACTGAATAAGCAGGGCTGGTTGTGTCAGTACTGAATGTTAGATGCCCTACAAAGTTGCAGTTGCCGGGGCAATCCAGTACAATTTTGCTAACTTTCCATTGTTACTTATTTTTGTCACAATCTGTGGCTATTTTGTGACTACTTTTTGTCACAATCTGTGACCATCCTGTGACCATAAGGAAAAATGCTTTATGGCCGATACACGTATCGAGCAGTTTCACGAATTAAAGACGGAGCAAATCCGCCCCTATCTTCATGATACGATTGCGGTGCCGGATGAGCTTCAAGCGAATGTCCTGGTGACAACGGTTGATAAAATTTATAACTGGAGTCGTGTCTCCAGTATGTGGCCACTGCTCTTTGGCTTGGCCTGCTGCGCGATTGAAATGATTGCCACCGCGGCTAGTCGTTATGACCTGGCCCGTTTTGGCATGGAAGTGATGCGCCCCAGCCCACGTCAGAGTGATCTAATGATCGTCTCTGGCACGGTGACCAAGAAGATGGTGCCGGCGATTGTGCGCATCTACAACCAGATGGCCGAGCCCCGCTATGTGCTGAGCATGGGCGCCTGTGCCAGCGGCGGTGGTCCTTTCAAAGAGGGCTACAATGTCGTCAGCGGGATCGACAAATATATCCCCGTCGATGTCTATGTGCCCGGTTGTCCGCCGACGCCCGAAGCGCTGATCTATGGTCTGCTAAAATTGCAGGATAAGATCGAACGCCAGAGCATTGTCAAAGTGGCATGGTATCAGAAGGGTGGTTCGGAATTCATCCCCGTGCCGATTCTGGGGCCAGACATCTACGACCCGCGCCAGATCCAGCTGATTCGCGAGCATACGCTGGGTGAAGGTGCCCAACGCAGTGCCGCGGCCGGGGCTGGAGCTGCAACCTATGTGCCTGAGCCAATGCCTGCCGAGCTAAAGAGTACGTTGGAAGCTGTCCGCCAACGTTATCTGGCGCAGAATATGAAACAACCGGCCTAGTCGGAACGCATGCAACACCAGGTTGATGGTCTGTCCCTGCTATAGCGGGCTTGGGCCATCGAGCTTATCACACGAAAAGGTAGAAGCAATGACAACTACAGTTGCAGACGCACCGGTTAAAAACGACCCTGTCGCTGCGCAGACCTTCCCCTACAGCGCTGCTGTGCCGGGTGCCGTCATTGGAACGTGGACTGACCACAGTGGTTCTTCGCTCGTGGTTGCGCCGGACAAGTTGATTGCCTTGTTGACGCATTTACGTGACAAAGAGCAGTACGATTTCCTCTCAAATCTAACCTGTGTTGATTATTTAAATTACGGTGGCAAACAGCGCAGCGGCGTTGGCGAACGCTTTGAGATAGTCTATCATCTCTATAGCACGCAAAAAAAAGGTGGTCACCTTTCCCTGCGCACCCGTGTGCCGGCTGGTGATACCATCCCTTCGGCCACCGGGGTTTATCCTGGTGCCAATTTGCAGGAATGTGAAGTTTACGACCTTTACGGGATTCGATTTGCCGGTCATCCCAATCTGCGTCGCGTGCTCATGTGGGAAGGCTTTCAGGGCTACCCCATGCGCAAAGATTGGAAAGAAGCCTATTTTGAAGAGGAATCCAAACCCTTCAAGAGCCGCCATCCGGCAAAAGGCTACGACTATCACGAAGAACGGCTGCCTTGGGGCAAAAATACAACCTATCCTGCCGGCTGGGATCCCGAATCTTGGGAAGCGCCGGTAACCTATGTCCCGGTCAGTCAGGCCCCGCACCATGATGAAGAAGGCACGCTTGACACGGAGAGCATTGTCGTCAACTTAGGGCCACACCATCCCAGCACTCACGGCGTTTTCCGGATGTTGGCCCGCATTGAAGGCGAAACGGTCCTGGCGCTCGAACCGGAGATGGGCTATCTGCATCGCAACCACGAGAAGATCGGTGAACGTAACTCGTGGCTGATGAATATGCCCTATACCGACCGCCTCGACTATATTAATTCCATGAGCAATAACTGGGGTTATGCTCTGGCAGTCGAGAAGTTGGCCGGGATCGAAGTGCCCGAACGCGCCCAATATATCCGCGTGATTATGGCCGAGTTGACCCGTATAGTAAATCACATGTGGTCGATTGGCTTTATCTTGAATGACCTGGGTGCCCTACAGACTCCGGCGCTTTATGCCATTGAAGAACGCGAAATGATCCTCGACCTCTTTGAGGAAGTGAGCGGTTCGCGCTTGATGTGTAACTATCTGCGCTTTGGCGGCGTCGTGCGCGACTTGCCCGAGGGCTGGGTGAAAAAGGCCAACTATGTGATCAATACCCGCTTGCCCGCGGTGTTGGATGAGTTGGATCGCATGTTGAGTGGCAACGAAATCGTTAAGGCTCGTGGTCGCGGTGTCGGTTATCTCTCCGGTAAAGATCTGCTGTCGCTCAGCGTGAGTGGCCCAATGATCCGCGCCGCTGGGATTGCCTATGACATCCGCAAGGCTGACCCCTACGGGATCTACGACCGCTTTGATTTTGCTATTCCCACCTTGCCCAATAGTGACATTTACGACCGCTATTACATCCGTCTGCTGGAAGCGCTGGAGAGTGTCAAAATTCTGAAACAGGCCATGCGTGATCTGCCAGGCGGCGAGACCATGGGCGGTAAGGGTGGCTACACCCTGCGCCCACCTGAAGGTGAAGTTTACTCGCGCGTCGAAGCGCCCAAAGGTGAGCTCGGCTTTTACTTGGTCAGTGATGGCAAAGCGAATGCCTATCGCTACCATGTGCGTGCCCCAAGCTACATCAATCTGAACGCATTAGGCCCCATGTCTGTCGGCTACAAGATTGCTGATGCGGTCGTGATTCTCGGTGCGATTGATATCGTGCTTGGTGAAGTGGATCGGTAAAAATTGTTAATTGAGAATGGAAAATAATTAATTATTTTCCATTCTCAATTAATTATTAAGGAGATAGATATGTTCGGAAGTGGATTGATTAAGGGGCTCGGGATTACCTTAAAGCATGTGAAGGACACCTTTATCGATGATCGCAAAGGTGTCCCCAGTCGCTATACGGACAGCATCAACCTCGGCAACAACCGCCGCATTATGGAACAGCCGATTGATCAAGAGGGGTTGCTGACCATTCAATACCCTGAAGAAAAGCGCCTTTTGCCCGAACGCTTCCGCTACATTCCCATGTTGATCTGGGACACGGAGCTGGGTGAAGATCGCTGTACGGCCTGTGGGATTTGTGCCAAAGTCTGCCCACCGCAATGTATTTGGATCGTGCGCGATAGTGATGCGAATGGCAAACCGTTGGCCCGTCCGGCTGAATTTTTTATTGATGCCGCCGTCTGCATGAGTTGCAGCTTCTGTGTCGAGTTCTGCCCCTTTGACGCGATTAAGATGAACCATGACTTTGAGTTGGCGGTCTATGATCGTTATCCCCAACTGGTTTATGACAAGGCTGAGTTGACGGTGCCGGTTGAGTATTATGCCGCCCTGTGGCCGACACAGTGGGCCGCCGAAGAGGAAGTACGCCGCAAGGAAAAAGCCGAAGAGGCCGCCAAGGCCGCTGCCAAAGCCCAGGCTGCGGCGGATAAGGCCAGCGGTGCCGCGGCCAAGCCCCAGCGCTCGCCCGAAGAGTTGCAGGCGCTTAAAGCACAGGCCGCCAACCGCGCCGCTGCCGGCAAGGCCCCTGCTGGCGAGGCTGCTGCCGCACCAACCGCTGCGGCTGGTGAGGATGATGCGGCTGCCAAGAAGGCGCGCTTGGATGAACTCAAGCGCAAGGCTGCGGAAAAGGCAAAACAGCGCAAGGAGAGCGGCGAGTAACGCTCACCCGCTTTCAATTGTAAGTGTGAAACTCAGGAGCCAGACTTGCCCGCCCGGCAAGTCTGGCTCACTGGTTTTCAAATAGAGCAAGGTATCGGAGAGGAGAAGAGAACTGTGGCAATTACCTTTCGCTATTTTGGCCATTCTACTTTTACGGTGAACGCCGATGGGGTAAAGCTCGTTATTGATCCGTTTCTCGCCCCCCATAATCCCCTGGCCCCGGCCCGTGTCGACGAGCTGGAAGCTGATTTTATCCTCGTCTCTCACGGCCATGCCGATCACATTGCTGATGCGGCGGCGCTCGCCAAACGAACTGGTGCTACTGTCATTGGGAACTTCGAGGTTGTCAGTTGGCTACTTAACCAAGGTGCTGCCAATGGCCATGGCATGAATACAGGTGGTGCCTACAGCTTCCCCTTTGGCCGCGTCAAGCTCACGATTGCCCACCACAGCAGTGCGCTGCCCGATGGCAGCAATGGTGGGAACCCCAACGGTTTTTTGATCAACTTTAATGATGGCCATGATGTCTACTTTGCCGGCGATACCGCGCTTACCTATGATATGCGCCTGATCGGCGAACTTGGTGGCGTTGATCTGGCCATGTTGCCGATTGGTGATAACTTTACCATGGGGCCGGATGATGCCGTGCGGGCAGCCCAATTTGTCCAGACCAAGCGAGTGATCCCCATTCATTACAATACCTTCCCGCCGATTGTGCAGGATGCGCATGCCTTTGCCGCTAAGCTCCGCCGTGCCACCGACATCGATTGTGTCGTTTTAGCCCCCGGTGATGAGTTTAGTTTGTAGCTTGCCCATGACATTGTCCCCCTTGGTCTTTGGGCAATGCTTTACGTTTTACGTCTGACGAGGTTATCTTGATGGGAACAATTGTTAGCTGGCTAGCGTTACTGATTGGCCTGATCGCCGTGGGCTATAGCTGGAAATTACAGCAGGAATTGCAGACGGCGACCCGGCGGCTGGATCGTTATAACCGGGTCCTGTTCACAGCCAATGATGAGCTGCGCCAGTTACGCGAAGAACTGAGCGCAACCAAGGCCCAATTGCGCGTCGAGATCATACAAGGGCAGCCAGGCGCTGCGGCCTTCACCCCCACGACAACGGTGCGCGAGGCGCAACTGTTACATGCACAGGCCGCCCAAGTGTTGGCCGGCTTTCACCTGGGCGGCTGTAGTAGCTGTGCCGTCGAACCGGATGCCACACTGGCGCAGATCTGTCAGGAGCAGGGGCGTGACCTGCCGCAATTGCTGGTGACCTTGAATGGGCTGTTGCAAAGCCGGTCTGGTCAACCAGTGGAGTTGATCCAGCCCTTGAAATTGCCCAATGTTGAACTGGCTTTTTAAGCAGGTGTACGGTCGTATTGCACACGAAGATTTCTGCTGCCGGCCCAGGGCTAATTGTCTTTTTCCGGCGGCGTGTACGAAGGAGTGATTATGTCCGATTTAAACGAATATATTATCCATACCAAAGCTGAGTTACTCTTCCCTGCCCATCTCATCTCTAGCCTGCGCGAACTGCGTGGCCCAGAGTGGCAAGCGTTGGTTGACCGGGTGGCGGCCTTGCCCGAAACGCATCCCGATAGCCTGGCCTTTGTGCTGATGATGATTGAGCTAGATGGCTGCTTACGCTGCAACAGCAACAATTATAAATTTCTACGGGGCTGTTACCTTTGTGCGACCCAAACGGTCCAATCCTACAAAGGCAGTGACGGCGATCTGCTCAAAATGTATGAGCGCGTAAAGCTTGATCTGGCGCAGCATCTGGATCAAGGGGTGCGCCCTGGCGCGTTGGCAATGGCGGCTTAACTTATCCTTGGTTGGGCGCTTGCTGCTGCCGCCTGTCAGTATTGCCCAGCCGCCGTATACCCATGCCCCCGGAAGTGGTAGAGATGACTGAAACACAAGCGCAACGCAATCCGATCCGTGTCGCGATGATTGGTGGTGGGCTGACTGGCTTGACGACGGCTTATGAGCTGTTGCGTCAACAACCGGCCAACCACTTTGATATCACCATTTTTGAAGCAAGTGCCCAACTTGGTGGCCTGGCAGCCGGTTTCAAGGGCCATGACAGTTGGGAATGGCCGCTGGAACATTTTTACCATCATATCTTTACCAATGATGATGCTATTATTGGGTTGACGCGTGCGCTGGGTATGGCCGATCGGCTGGCTGTCCATAGCCCCACGACGGTGCTGCACCATCAGGGCCATGATTACCCGCTGGATAGCCCGCTGCGGCTGCTGCGTTTTCCCAAGATCAGTCTCTGGCAACGGTTACGGGTTGGGTTGGTGCTTGCCTATCTGAAGTATCATCCGCGTCCGCCGTGGCAGCACTTTGACAAATTGCTGGCCGATGAGTGGCTGGCCCGCTGGATGGGGGAAAAGGGGCACGACGTGATCTGGCGCCCCATGTTACAGGGCAAGTTTGGACCCCATTATCGTGAAGTCAATCTGGCCTGGTTTTGGGCGCGCATCTATAAACGTACCCCCCAACTGATCTACTTTCGCGGTGGCTTTCAAGCCTTTGTTGATGGCTTGGCGGCACCCTTATACCAGCAAGGGGTTACCATCCACACGGGCCAGGGCGTTGAAAAGCTGGCACGCACGGCTGATGGTAAATATACCTTGACGGTGGCGGGCGAACAAGTCGGCCCATTTGATGTGGTACTGAGCACCGTCAGCCCCGGTTTGATGGGGCGGATTGCACCTGAGTTGCCGGCTGATTATCTGCAGCAACTGGCCGGCTTGAAGAGTATGGGCGCGGTCGTGCTCACGGTGGCGCTGGACCGGCAGTTGATGGCCAATGGCTCGTACTGGGTCAACCTGCCCAAGCAGGAAGGGTTCCCTTTTCTGGCACTGGTCGAACATACCAATATGGTCGATCCGCGCCACTATGGGGGAGATCACCTACTCTATCTGGGCGACTATCTGGATCCTGACCATCGCTATTTCCGCCTGAGTGCGGCCGAATTAGTTGCCGAATTTACCCCGCACCTGCGCAAATTCAACCCCGACTTTGATCCCAGTTGGATCACCGGGGCCTGGGTACATCAGGCCAAGTATGCGCAACCGGTGCCCCCCGTCGGCTATCTAGAAATGATCCCTGCTATCCGCACCCCGTTGCCGGGGCTCTACTTTGCCTCCATGAGCCAAGTCTACCCATGGGACCGCGGGACAAATTACGCGGTGGAACTGGGGCAAAAGGTGGCAAAGCTGATAGTAGGCGATCTCCCTTGACAAGCTAAGCCCTTCTGTTATACTTTTTATGGGGCCGGGGATTATTAAGTATAGGACTTATGCAGTTACCGGCGGCTGAGCTTCGTCGAAGCCAGAGGTAACTGCGTAAGTGCTAAAGTATATACCCAGTGATGCCATAAAGTAATACTTTTTTAGGTGTAAATAGCTTACTTTATGGATTGTCCTGCCGTATAAATATAGCGCAAGATCAGGTAGTTCATGAAAACAGCAATATCTATTCCCGATCCGATTTTTCAAAATGCAGCGTTGGTTGCTTCGCGGTTAGGTATTACGCATGACGAGCTTTATGTTCGTGCAATCGAAGCGTTTTTGCGCCAGTATTTGGATGATGCAATTACGGCAAAACTTAATGAAGTGTATGCAGAAGTAGATTCTAAACTTGATCCAGTCCTCCAAAAGATCCAGTGGCTGTCCATCCAAAAGGAAGATTGGTAGTGGAACGCGGCAGTATTTGGTGGGCTTATCTCGGTGAACCCCAAGGATCTGCACCAGGGTATCGTCGTCCTGTGGTGATCATTCAGGCAGAAAATTTTACGCGTAGTCGTTTGCATACAGTTCTTATTGCTGCGATTTCATCCAATCTAAGACTTGCCGATGCTCCCGCAAATATCTATATTCCGGCGGAGATATCGGGACTCCCTCGCGATTCTGTAATTAATGTTTCCCAAATCATTGCTATCGATAAAGCGTTTTTTGAGGAAAAGGTTACTGATCTACCCCCCCAATACCTATATCTTTTGGATAGTGGTTTACGATTAATTATGGATTTATAAATTAGGACTTACGCAATTACCGGCGGCTGAGCTTGTCGAAGCCAGAGGTAATTGCGTAAGTCCTATAAATATTACTTTAGCCATAGATTCACCTATTGAGTTTAAGGAAACCAAATGTTTGGCAATAAAAGTACCGGCATTACCGAAGAAGCGATTCGTAAGGCGCTGAGCACCGTCCAGGAACCTGAACTGCACAATGATCTGATTTCGCTCAATATGATCCGCGATGTGACAATTAGCGGTGACCAAGTTGGCTTTACGATCATGTTGACCACACCGGCCTGTCCTTTGCGTGGCCAAATGGAGGCCGAGAGTATCGCCGCGATCAATGCGCTGGTACCGGGCGTCAAGCAGGTCAATGTGCGCTTTGATGCCCAAGTGCGCGCCGATAACCGGATTGCCAACAAACTCAACATTCCTGTCAAAAATATTATTGCGGTGGCCAGCGGCAAGGGGGGCGTGGGCAAGAGTACCGTCAGCACCAATCTTGCGGTTAGTCTGGCGCTGGATGGGGCAAAGGTTGGCGTGCTGGATGCCGATATTTATGGTCCAAATATTCCCATGATGTTTGGCCTCAGCGGTAAGCCGCGTGTGGATGGCAACAAGATGATCCCTTTTACTGCCTTTGGCGTGGAAGTAATCAGCATGGGCTTTCTCGTGCCGGAAGGCAAAGCGCTCGTCTGGCGTGGTCCCATGTTGCACAAGGCGATTCAGCAACTCTTTACTGATGTGCGCTGGGGCGAGCTGGATTATCTGATTGTTGACTTGCCGCCCGGCACGGGCGATGCACAGTTGAGCCTGGCGCAAAGTGTGCCGCTGACCGGTGCGATTATCGTCACCGGGCCACAGGCTGTCGCGGTGAGTGATGCGCTGCGCGGTGCTGAAGCGTTCCAACAGCTACAGGCCCCCATTCTCGGCGTGATTGAAAATATGAGCGGCGAGATCTTTGGCCGTGGCGGTGGTGAAGGGGCGGCCAAGAAACTGGGTATCGAATTCCTGGGCCGTGTCGACTTGGATCCGGCGGTGCGCGTTGGTGGCGATGAAGGGCAACCGATTGTAGTGGCCGCGCCACAGAGCGCGGCGGCGCAATCGTTCCGGCACTTGGCCCGTTTGGTTGCCGCCCGCATTAGCGTAATGACCATGGTCGCCGATCCGGAGTTGCGGATTTTGTAGTCTGATCCGGCCTTCGGCTTTTGTCCCAGGCCAGATCTCTGCTGGTCTGAGGCGCGTCGGCCCATTGATATCATCTAGAAACAAAAGCCTGGGTGACTGTTGCGCGCAACAGTCACCCAGGCTTTTGTATTTATCTGGCCTTGTGCCCGTCAGTACAGCAATTTCAAATTAGGAACCGTGTAGTGAGCATCCCCAGATACGAACGGTCACATGCCACTGGTGTACTGCGCATCCCCAGATGCGCAGTACACCAGTGGCAATTTCTAGTTTGGAATTGCTGCCGTCAGTAGGCACAAGGCCGATTTGTCTCGGTCTACAGCCGGGTGCGAACGGTTATTCGCCTGCCGTAATCATGGGCAGAAAGATCTTCGGATTGAAGCTAAAGTTGGCGACGACCGTTAGGTTGCTCGTAATCTCTTGTTCAATGCTAGGATCCGGGATGCGATCTTCGGGTTCTGTGGACTCCTCACTGCTAATATCCCAACCCATAAAAACATAGCCAAGATCCGGCATAGCGGTCAGGGTCACCAGATCGCCATACTGATAGGGGCCTGGCGGGTCAATTGCCACGGTGCCGCCGACGATGCCTGTTGTGCCACCCACCAGTTCGATCTGAACAGTATAGGTTTGTTCTGCAAAGGTTGCGGTGATGACCTTATTGCTAGCCATGAGTAAAGTGGCCTCTGGGTTGCTGCCTGTCAGATCGCCACCCCAACTGACAAAGGACCAACCGTCCTCAGCAACGGCCGTAACGGTGATCAGCGTGCCTGCGCCATAGGTTGTCTGTTCCGGCTCTACGATTACCTCGCCTTCACCGATCGTGTTATGCGTTAGCTGATAACTTTGCGGGGTCCCCGTCACAGTGCTGGTCGCCGTTGCCGTGGGGAGGCTGGTTGTTGTCTGCGTCGGCGTGGGGGTCACGGTGGGCGTTTCGGTGACGGTCGCTGTTTCCGTCGCGGTGGGGGTCGCCGTTTCTGTTGGTGTGGGCGTGTGGGTTGTGGTTTCCGTCGGCGTTGCGGTCGACGTCTCGGTGGGTGTGGGCGTTGCCGTTTCGGTGGCGGTGGCGGTGGGGGTCGGTGTCACCGTTGGTGTGCGGGTGGGGGTTGGCGCGCCGATATAATTGAACCAACCGCCGAAGGTGGCATCTTTGGCCACGGCCACAACCGTAAAGCGGACATCAAGCGGATACCATAAGGCCGGATCTTCGCCATTCCAGTTCCAGCCGTTAAAATCACTGACCGCTAATCCGGCTGCATTCTTGATCACAAGCGCATACCGTTGGCGTGGGTTTTGCCAATTGATCCCAATGCCATCTTTCTTAAATAGATCCGGGATGGCATTGTTCCAGGTGAGCACTGTACCCGGACTACCGGCAACATTGCGCAAGGCGCCACAACTTTCCACGGTAAAGCTATCTTGCCAGATACAAAATTGTAATCTCATATCTTGTGCCTGGGGTTGATTCCGGATCTCGACGCGATAATACAATCTGCCTTCGGCAAAATTGATAGGTGTGGTCCAGTCACCATTGGCGGCACTCTTGGGGGGATCATCACGTGGATAACCCCGGTCGTTAGTGGTAACCGAACGGTTGACGTCAAAGACTAACAATTCTGTGCTGGACTGGAGCGCACGATTTGTTTGTGATGCTGCCTGCGCGGCATTCTGATCAACGGCACCGGCTGGTGTCACCGGCAGAAAAACCGTGCTGAGCAGGAACAGCAGTGTAAGGACGAACATAAATTTAGACAACCGCATAAAACAATTGTTCCCTTCTGGAGACAGGCTCGTTCATGTGTGGCACGGACAACAGTTACATCTGCTTACGTCAAACTTTCCTTGGTCCCTTAGTGCTGGCAACGCAATGGTTGTTCAGCTATCGCAACTGTTGGTCGACCATGATGCGCATCGGACAGTTGTTGAAACGCGTCTTTGGTCCAGATCTAATAGATAACACAATCAAACCTGGCACAATCGTGTACTGCGCATCCCCTGATGCGCAGCCCGCTTTGTGTCGACTCTATTTGCTTTGTCTATAAGGCAAGATTTGGCATCTATGACAGGGAAAGTGATAAGACCTTAGCAGCGGCAGCGGAAAATGTAGCTAAATGGTGGCTGAGGCATATTCAAGTTTGCTATTTTTGTACATGTTCTTTGTACATATTCTACGTTCTTTGACGTAGTAACAGCTTTGATTATAGCCGAAAATGGTCCTTCGTAAACTTACAAATTACTTTCATTTATCATTTTAGTTACACAATTGATTGGAACTGTAAGGTAAAAAAAGGAGAGGGTAACATTTTCATAAAAATGTTACCCTCTCCTTTTTTTACTTTCATGATCCAAGGCGTGCCCCTCGCAACCCAATGGCAGGCAAAGCGCAGGAGCGTTTCGTCAACGTCAGAATGGGTTCATGGAACAGCTGTATATTCTATTAATCTTCGCCAGCCCGATCTTCGATTGCGCCCAACCGCTTGAGCGCCACTTTCTGGGCCGCCGTAATCCCCGTGACCCCGCTGATATTCATCCCCTCATAGGGTCCTTCCACTTGCAATGTGTTGATACATTCCCCCGTCTGGCTGTCCCAGAACTTGATTGTGCCATCAAAGCTGCAACTCAACACGGCGCGGCCGTCGGGGCTAAAGGTGACCTGGTAGACGGTCTCACTGTGGCCACGCAGGATGTGGCGTAGCGTCCCATCGGCCACCTGCCACAGACAAACGGTACAATCCGCACTGCCGCTGGCGAGGATGGTACCGTTGGGGCTAAACGCAACGGAAAAGATCCAGGTGGTGTGTTGCCGCAGCCGCATTGTTTTCCCATCACGCTGATCCCACAGGTGGAGTAGATGATTGCCGCCACACGCCAATCGTGTGCCATCGGGGCTAAAGGCAACTGTAAAAAGATCCTGCTCGCCCGCTTCCTGCACCACCTGACGAGCTTCCACTAGTTCGGGGTAGTGGCTTTGGGTTAGATCCCAGAGTCGCGCCGTGCAATCGGCCCCCGCACTGGCCAAGTGGCGGCCGTCGGGGCTGAAGGCAATCTCATGGATAACATGAACGTTGGCTTGCAGCACAGCCAGTGGTTGGCCGCGCCCCAACTCCTCAACCGCGCGCGGTTGGCCTTGGGGCGCGGCCGGCAATGCCCACAGCCGTACGGTCCCATCAGTGCTGGAACTGGCCAACATTTTACCCTCTGGGTGAAAAACAACCGCGTAGATGCTGTTGGTGTGACCTTGGTAACGCTGCAACAGGTGGCCGCTGTTAAGATCCCATAAGTAGAGCGTGCGGTCATAGCCACCGCCGGCCACCAGGCGGCCATCCGGGCTAATCGCAACCGTGTAGAGCGCACCGCGTGGTCCCCGTAAAGGCTGACGGGTTGCTTCGACTTGTACTCCCCACCCGTGCCAGCGATGGACGATCTGGTCATAGCCGGCCGCAACCAGTAACCATTGCGCCTGCCCAGGCGCTGTCGCCGGCAGGGTTTGTGGCAATGGCGCGATCGCGAGGGTCGTTAGCGCACGGGGCTGACCGCGCAGCGTGTAGAGCGCCTGGCCGGTTTCGGCATCCCAGACCCGCACCGTTTGATCGCTACTGCCGCTGGCCAGGAGTTGCCGGGTTGCGGTGCTGCTGGCGCGTGCTTTGGGCTGCGGACTAAAGACAACCGACCAAATGACATGGTTGTGCCCAAGCAGGGTATGCTGTAGCTGCAAGTGTGCCTGCGTATCCATTGTCCACAGGCGAATGGTGCGATCACCGTGGGCACTGGCCAGGGTGGTGCCGTCGGGGCTGAAGGCCAGGACATCAATGACGCCAGCCTTGATTTCGATCACCTGTTCCAGTTGCCCTGCCGCTAGTGACCAGAGACAAAGGTGCCCCTCTTTACCGCCGGTGGCCAACCACTGCCCATCCGCACTTAAGGCCACGGCGACAATCGAACCGGTTGCGCCAGCGAGCAGCTGCGTCACCGTGCCCGTCACCGCTTGCCACAACTGGACTGTCCCATTACGCTGGCCAATCGCAACGGTTTGGCCATCCTGACTAAAGGCCACGAGCCGCAAACGGGTCGGTGTCGTGGCAAAATGCTGCAGCAGTTGAGCAGTGGCCTGCTCATGCACCGCCCAGAGAAAAACATGGCCATCACTGTCAACGCTGGTCAGGCGCTGGCCGTCTGGGCGCAAGCCAACCGCCAATAGCGCCTCTTGTTGTTCGTGTAACAGTTGCGCGTGGCGGCGGGCTGGTTCCCGTTCGACTAACGACCAGACGCCAACACTCTTGTCGTCGCTGGCACTAGCCAGTACGAGCGACTTTTCTCCCGTCGTGGTTGGGCGCTGGGCAAAGACCAACTCGTTAACGGCCTGGTTGTGCGCTGGAATGACTTGCGCGAGTTGTTGATCCGCGGTCCGCCAGAGATAAATTGCGCCTTCCCCTGTGCCGGCGGCTAGATATTGGCCATCAGGGCTAAAGGCAACGGTATAGATCAGGCCAAAAGGCTCAGTAAAGAGGCTGTCGGTGATCTCGGCCTGCCTAAAATTAGTCCGCGGCAGATTGACCCCGCGCAAGTAAAGCTGCCGGAGGTAGCGCTGTGAAAAATCATAACCAGCGAGATCCACCCCCAACTGTAAGAAAAGATGCAACAGATTGGCGGCAGCATACCCAGGGGTGGGCGGCATGGTGTGCAAACGCGCCAACAGTCTTTGCAACTGTTGTTCGGCCCCTTTGTGCCCCAGCGCGGCGACCAGGCGCTCAGCCACCGGTTGGAGGAGCAAGCGCGTCTGGCTGGCGCGCACATACTCTTTGCTTTGGGCCAGGATTAAAGCATAGCGGTTGAGTGCCGTAGGGATCAGGGGTGTGGCGGCGCGCATGGCTGCCTGGTCAGCCGGCGGCAGTGGCTCCACTTGCGTCCCTTCCAGCTCATCACCGATACATTCAATCAGCAGCGCTGTGGTATATTCCAGCACCACATTTTGGAGCCCAAAGCCAGCCGTATCAGTTTCCAACAGCGAACGGCGCTGGAGTGAGCGCATGGCTTCCAATACCAGCCGCCCGGCCGGTGGTTGTGCGAGCAGGGCGCGCAAGGCCACATAAGTGACCGGCTCGCGCACAATTGCCAGCCAGATCAACAGTTCGCGCTCCAAGGCAGAGAGACGCGCAAACTGTTGATCGAGGATGTCGCGAATATCATCGAAAACCAGGGTGTCGGCTTGCAAAAAGGTCGGCACGCTACCCGCAAAGAGACTCTGCACCGTATCCGCTACCAGCTTTAGCGCCAACGGGTTGCCGGAATAGTGCTGCACCAAGGCGGTCAGTTCTGTCGCCGTGCCAGCCATGCCGCGCGCGGTAACCAGTTGCCGTCCCGCCTCAGCGCTCAGACCGTCCAGCGACAAGGCGCGCAGCGCGACCTGCTCTTCTGCCAACTGGACCAGGTTATGGGGCCATTCGCGACTGGTCAGCAGCAAACAACTGGGATGGTCATCCACCACCAGGCGCTGCAAGAGTTGCCCATAGGCTTCATAGCCGGGGCGATAGTAGCCGCCACGCCCTTCTTCTTGCAAGATGCTTTCCAGGTTGTCGAGGACCAACAAACAGGGCCGGCGGCGCAAGTAGTCGAACAATTGGCTAAGTTGCTGGTCCAGGCTCTGGGGCAGGCTGGTCACCGTTTGCGCCGAGAGCATGTAGAGCCATTCTTGCATGAGCTCGGCGAAGGGGGGCGCATTTAACAATGAGTGCCAGATGATCTGCTGGAAGCGCGGCGCCGGGCTAACCCCCTCCCCGGCCCTCCCCCTGGTAAGGGGAGGGAGCTGTGTGCCCGTCGAAGCAACAATTCCTCCCCTTACCAGGGGGAGGTTAGGAGGGGGTGGTGTGCCCGTCGCTGCCAAAGTGCGCACAAGCGTAGCCGCCAACGCAGTTTTCCCCTGGCCGCCAATCCCGAAGATGCCGACCAAACGGCACCCATCCTCGCTAATCCACTTCTGCAAACTGGCCAACTCCGCTTGCCGGCCATAGAGCTTGGTGGGGTGCGGCAAGTTGTGGGCTGCCACCTGCACGCGCACCGGGTCGGTGGTCATTTGGCCTTGGTCAGTGGTGCCGTGTCCTGGGTCACGCGGCTCGTCACGCGGTTCGTTATTGTGCGCCTGTCGCCCGTCCGCCTGCGCTCCCGCGCTACTTGTTTCCTTATCTCCCCCGCGTGCGCCCACGCGGATCTGTTCATAGAGTGCTGTCGTCTCGGCGAGGGGCGCAACGCCAAATTCGGCGGCCAAAATCCGCTGACAGCTTTCATATTGGGCCAACGCGGCGGCGCGCTCACCGATCTGGGCCAGCAATAACATTTGCTGCCGATGGACCGGCTCCGACCAGGGTTCCAGTCCCAGCAACTGGCGATTAGTGGCCAGTGCTGCCCCATAATCTGCGGCCTGGGCATATTCGTTGACCAGCGTGGCCAGCGCCTCCACCACCAGAGTGTGGATCTGTTCGCGCTGCGTCAATACCCAGGCATCAAACGCCGGGGCATTGTTGACATAGAAACCACTTAGAAATTCGCCTTGGTACAGGGCAACGGTCGCTTGTCGTAACGCCGGCGCCTTGGAGGCCTGACCGAGGGCCAGGTCGCGGCGCAGCACTTCCACATCCAGCCAATAGGGAGTGGTGCGGTCAAAGGCCACTGTCTGGCGCTCCAGCCGCAGATGCGTGCCTACTAGTTGGCGCAAATCGGGCAGCACCGTGCGCAAATTTTTCTTGGCTTGTGCGTCTGTCATCCCATCCCACAGTAAGGTTGCGATCTGATCGCGGCTGTGGGGTTGCCCGGTGACGGCCAAGTAGAAGAGCAGGGCCTGCGCTTTGTTGGTGGCAAAGTGCGTGAGCGGTTGATCACCCAGTAACAGGCGCGGTGAGCCAAGTAGGGTCAGGTGCAAGGTTTCAGTCATAAAAATCATTTCTGGGGGAGATTGGCGCTAGATTGGCGCTAGATTGGCGTTCGCCGGCTATGCTAGGGCCATGAAAGCCAAACCGGCGATGTATTACACATTGATCATTCGTAACCAAATTGAGTATAGCAGCGAAGCGCGGCGGGTGATCCTACGCTGCATCGTGGAGACACCAGCGACTGGTCAACACCGTGGCTTTACCGATGTCGATGCCCTGCTGGCGGCTTTGCGCACAGACTTGCTGGCGTTTTGTAATCAAATGATACCACCAGCAGAGGAAAAGGAAAATCTCTAGTAAACCGTTCGATTTAACCCAAACAATCAGGAGAAACCATGTTTCACAGCTCTAAACTTCGACAAAGTGGCTTTGCGCTGGCACTGGCCACGCTGCTACTCTTCAGTGGCATCTTACCGGGTGCGCCGTATGCGGCACCGGCTGTTTATGCGCAATCAAATATCGTCAACTTATTTCCGACCGGGCCAGGCGTCATTCAGGCAGGCCAGAATATTACCTACTCGATAAAAGTGCAGAATGCGTCAAGCATCAACTTTACCAACTTCGCGTTTTACAACGACCTGCCAGCCGGTGTAACCTATGTTAGCGGCGGCACCTTGATCACGGACAACGGCGTTCCCTATGTTCAGTTTACCTTACCGACTTTGGCAGCCCACAGCACCCAGACCGTCTCGTGGGTAGCCAAAGCTGACGCCAACCTTGCCGTCGGCACCTACATTTACAATGACAGTATTGGACCGATTGGATCGACCCCTGAAGCAAGTGTTTCCGTCTATACTGGGCCCAGTACGAAGATCGAGGCCCCCGGCACGCTGGTGGCCGTCTATAAAAATGCCAGCGGCACCCCGTTTGATGTCAAAGTGCATGGCTTTCACTTTGAAAACTATGTCAATGAGGGCATCCCTAACCCGAACGACGACCTGGCGGCAGCAGATGTGTTTGAACTGTTCGGACCAGCCGCTTGCCAATCCGGCACCACGGCTGCAACCTGTATTTTGAGTGGGCCGGCGCAGTCGTGGTTGACGAAGGCCATTGGGAGCACGAATGGTGGACATTGCGACGGCATGGCGGCCACCAGCCTGCGCCTCTTTAACAACCTGCCCTTCCGGCAGTACAGCACGCCGGCCTCCTTTCAGGCTGGCGCAGCACACACGATTAACCTGAATTTCCCCGCCCAGCCGCTTGAAAACTACATTACCCGCTACTTCCACACCCAGAGCTATATTTGGGACAGCCATTTTGTGGGCACACCGGTGCAGACGGTCCAGAAACTGACGGCTGACTTTCAGAAAAACCCATCCGTCGGCTACACAGTTGCCTTCTTCCTCACCAAAAACCTGACGCACTTTGATGATTCCGATTGGACGCAAGGCCATGCCGTCACGGCCTATGGCATCGAAACGGTCAATGCCAATGAATCGCGTATTCTGGTCTATGACAACAACTTCCCCAACCAGCGCAAATATTTCACCGTCAATATGGCCGCCAATACCTGGCGCTATGTCACGGCGGCCAACCCTGGCCAACCGGAAAATGCCTATGAAGGCTCAGCCGTCTCGCAAAATCTGCGCCTCGTCCCCCTTAGCGCACGTGATTTGCCGGCTGGCCAATACTTCCCCTGCCCCTTCTGCCCTGGCACGACCATTGCCAGCGCCGATGCTGGCGCACCGGATCTCTTCTCCGGCAAGATCGACTTTGAATATACGGGCGAAGGTGCGATCCTGGTCGTCAATGACGCCGGCCAGAAGACGGGGAATGACGTCGGGAACGAAGCCTTTGTCAATGAAATCCCCGACACCGAAATCTTCCACTTCCAGGGTGGACTGGGCCAAGCCATCCCCCCGCGCATTTCGGTGCCCTTTACCGAAACCGATGAAACACTCTATACAGTGATGGTTCATGGCACGACCGTTGACACCCCAACCCACGGCTCACTGTCGATCGTGGGGGCTGGGTTTCACATGGGTGTGGAGAAGATCGAACTCAGCCCCGGCGAAGTCTTTGACCTGCGGGTTAGCCCAGATGGTGACCACATCTCCTTTTGGGCGAGCCTAACGGCGACCGAGACTATCACGGCCCCCGCCATGCATATTGCCCATGATCCGATTCATGTGGGTGATCCAAGCGTCATCTTTGAAGTTTCCGGCGAAACCCTGGTTGCTGGGGAGCGGATCTCGCTGACACTCGACCCAGTACACGAACACATCTACATTGAGGATGAGGGGCTAGAGGCAGAGGAATTTGATATCACCATGGACCTCATCTTCCCGGATGGCGATATCCATGTGTACACCGACACGGTGATTGTCCCCGCCGGCTCGACTTCTGCCTTTGTCGATTTTGGTGCATGGGACGGTCGGCTGAGCCCGCCCACCTATATTGATAACGTGTTGCAAAATGCGGCGGTCAACCATCGCCTCAAGTTGACCAGCTCGACCGGCGTCTATGACCCCACGCCACAGGCCAATGCGCCGGCGGGCGTCTACCAGGTCACAGCTACCTTCGAGAATGTCACCGAGGTCTCGCTGGAAAATGTCTACTTTACGGTGGGCAACCTGGGCGCGGGCAATCTGCTGCTTAACGCCGATGGCAGCCCTGCCGGGGTAGGGGCCAAACGCTCCGTTCCCGCCGCCACGCTGGGTGCCGATGGCATCCTCCATACGCACGACATCTTCACCTTTACTTTTGATGTGGGGCTGGCCAGTGCCGATCTTTCTGCCCTCACGGTCGATGCCAATGGCGTGCCCCATGATTGGATCCACCCCGATGCCGCGCCGGCCTATGATGCCAATAACGCAAGTTTTGTTTTTGCGCTCAGCACCAGCCAGACCATTTTCTTGCCGCTCATTGGGCGCTGAGCCGGCTTGGTTAAACGCACAAGCCTGGTGCTAATTTAGCAGCTTTATGCGTCTCCATCAGGTTGCGAACGCTTTTACTACAGCATAAATTAAATAATCTGCATTTCTGTTGGGGTATGCGGTGTGGCGAGACCTCTGCCCACGCCAGCCGAAAAACTTGCTGCGCTACACTGCGTGCTCGTCGTTCAAAATAGCAGAAAACTGAATTTATGCTGTATTTACCATCCTAACTGATAGGGCTATGTCTTTTGCAACAAGTATATATCAATAATCAGTAAGGTTAATATCAGTAATCGGTAAGATTAAAATGGATAAAATATGGTTATACTATAATCTTATTTACCGATATAAGTCGTATAATCTGGAGAGCGAGGCCAGCAGCTACTATTTTGCTCTTGCACTGCCCCATCAGATTGCAAAGGAGGCGCAGTCACGACAGCCATCGATTGTGTAAAGTAAGTTACCCATAAGGCCATGTACGCGTGTCGTTTGTTGGGCTCTCCGGGAATTTAGGGGCAGTTTGTTGGTTTCACACCGATCCATCTATCCAACAGCGCTCTGAAATCCAGCCGAACCTTTGGTTAAAGGATAAGGTTTCATGTTTAGCACTAAGCTTTTCCACCATTTTACCCGCCTGGTTGTTGCGCTGCTCGGTCTGTTGCTGGCGCTGGCAATCTCTCGTTCGATTAGCTTCACTTATACTGCCCAAGCCATCAGTCCTGATGGGATCTGGTCCGCACCTGGTGAACCCCTCCCACCTAGCCCGCATCAAATCTATCTCCCTTTGCTGACGATGGGCGCGTCGGCCGTCAATACTACCTCAACTACGCAACTAGCTACTCCTGTATTAATTAACCAAGCGTTTGCCAATGGTGAGATCACCGCAGATGAGCGTGTGCTCTACCTGGCCTATGCGCTTTATGAGCCCCAATTGCTGCCGCTGCAATTTCACAGCAATGTTGGTTGGTATGGCACCCAGTATGTGGTAGAGGTGCAAAATTTTATACAGGGCCTGAGTGCCTCTTCAACCGACGCGGTACAACAAGAATTGAGCCGCCTGGGCACCCTGGCGGTAACCGTCTGCGATACCGAAGATGGGCCCAATGTCTTCAATTCCACCAATTTCCATTTTAACTATGACACGATCCTTGGTGGTCTCGCCATCGCGGACTATGTCACTTCCATGGAGGCCACCTTTGACATTGAAGTAAGCCAATTCGGCTGGGCCGAGCCGCCTCTAAACGCCAACAATCCCTTTGGCCGCTATCCGATTCAGATTTTTGCGTTGGGTGGTGGGCTCTATGGTTATGTCTCCGGCGGTGGGGGTGGTGATTATACCGGCTTTATCGGCGACAATCCCAATACCCCGGCCACGGAAACCGACGCGTTGTCCAGTTGTATGGTACTCAACAATAACTTCGATCAGTTTCCCGAACCAACCGCCCAGGCTGCACTTGATGCCACTACCTCGCATGAATTTGTCCACGCCATCCAGAATGGTTATGGCGATCCGGGCACGCGTGAAGATGCTATGTGGTATGAATCCGGCGCAGCCTACATGGAAGATGAGATTTTTGACAACGCCAATAGCGACTATTCCTATCTCTGGCCGGAGGTCGAAAATTGCCTGGGGCAATGGCCGAACAATGGTGCGCCAGGCGGGATCTCCCAATATTCCAATTTCCTCTTCTTCCGCCATGTTGCCGAACATAACGGTGGCACGAACGTGGCCGGCGGTGGCGAAGATGTGACGCAGCACTTCTGGGAAAATGTAGCCGCTGGTCAGGATGCGCTGATTGCCTACAACAACGCACTAGTCACCGAAGGCACGAATCTGCCGGACGCCTTCCACAAATATGCCATTGCCGCCAAATTTGAAAAAGGGTGCAGCGGTGGTTATGATGGTGACTATTGTTTTGAAGAAGGCCCGGACTACGTTGCTTTCATGGGTGATCTGCCACCGGTCCACGGCACAATTGCCGCCAACCCCGGCACCTATAATGGCAGCATCAAGAACCATTATGCCACCAACTGGATCACCTTACCCACCGTTGGCAGTCCCTATAAAGTGACGCTCAGCAACACGGCTGCAGGTGGGCAACTGCGCGGCAGCCTGGTCTGTGATACCGGGTCGGCGTTGACGATTACCCCGTTTGCCGCGGTGGTGGGGGCGGGCAATGCCACTGTGATCAACAGCTTTACCGCAAGCGGCTGTAACAGTGTGGTCGCCGTCATCACCAATCAGCAGCAGATTTCCGGCAACCCGGCCAGCTGTGCCAGCCACGGTTATACCGTGGCCGTCAGCGCGGCTGACGTAACCCCGACGCCAACTGTCACGGATACGCCGACCAACACACCGATTGCGCCGACGGCCACCGCCACGAATACGCCGACCAACACGCCGATTGCGCCGACGGCCACCGCCACGAATACGCCGACCAATACGCCGATTGCGCCGACGGCCACCGCCACGAATACGCCAACCAATACGCCGATTGCGCCGACGGCCACCGCCACGAATACGCCAACCAATACGCCGATTGCGCCGACGGCCACCGCCACGAATACGCCAACCAACACACCGGTTGGCCCAACGCCGACGGCCACCCCACTCACGGGCAACAAGCTAGTTTACCTGAGCAGTGGCAATGGCCGGGTTGATACACTACTGTATCGTGATGAAGATATCATCCTTTACGACGAGACGACCAATCAGTGGACCATGCTCTTTGACGGCTCGGATGTGGGGGTGGCGAATGCCAACCTTGATGCCTTCGATCTGCTGGGCGATGGGACGATCCTGATGAGCTTTGACAAACGCATGCAATTCCCGACCCTCGGTCTGGTCGATGATTCAGACATTGTTAAGTTCACCCCAATTCAGTTGGGCCTTAACACCATTGGCAGTTTTACGCTCTTTTTTGATGGGTCAGATGTGGAGCTGACGACAGAAGGTGAAGATATTGATGCCATTGACTATACTAGTGACGGGCAGCTGTTGATCAGTACGTATGGCACGGCGCAGGTCGGTGCGTTGCGGGCGTTGGATGAGGATCTGTTACGCTTTACGTCGACTGCGCTGGGCGCAACGACCGCCGGCAGTTGGGCACTCTACTTTGACGGTTCGGCCGTGGCCCTAACCGCTGCCGACGAGGACATTGGCGCGGTGGAGACCGATGGCGCAGGCAACCTCTACTTGGTGACGAAGGGCAAATTCAAAGCGGTCAGCCAGAATACGGTTGCCGGCGACAGTGACGACATCTTTAGCTGTAGCCTCGGTGCCACGGGCTTGAACAGCACAATCTGCACCTTCTCTGCCATCTTCGATGGTGATCTTGCGCGGTTCAACCATCCAATTGATGGTCTAAGCTTAGGGGCAACCGTTTTGAGCGCAGCGACACCGGCCGGCAATGGCCTAGCGGTTGACGAGCCGGCGCAGTTTGAAGTCTTCGCTGACGAAGCGGTGCTTGATGACGAAGAATTTGACCGCTTCGACACCGAGCAAACAGCTGCGCAGATCTTCCTGCCGCTGATCGTACGCTAAAACGCGACGCGCTAGCTCGACGCGCACGACAGTGAAATCGCCTTGATAAAGCATGAGGCCGTACAGACGCTGCTGTACGGCCTCATGCTTTATCCGCTTGCTGGCGCATATCGCCCGCGGCCGGCAAGGGATAGTGATGCCTTTTCAGCGGTCATGGTCAAGGCGGCGCTGGCTACCGCAGGCTGGTCATTGGTGCGATGAATGCAGTCGCCAGCTTTTGAGCCAGTTTTTGAGCGGGCGAAGTGATTCAGACCGCCATAGCCGGCGGATGGGTGACGGCCGTTGGCGGCTGGCAAAGGTGGCGGCGTCCACCCAGATCACCTGTTGCCCAGCGAGCATAAGCTGTGCGCGCCAATCGAACAGCGCTGTTGCCTGACGAATGAGTGATTGCGTTACCAATGCTGCTAGCTGGTCAAGGCGGTGGGCCGCCTCACCGGCGTGCGCAGCTCCGCAATCACGGTAATGTTGGATGTCCTTGTGCATGGCCAACGCGATCCCCAACAAACGGGCCGCGTCGGCTTCCTGACTGGTTAACCGACTCTTGCGATCAAACATTCGCTTGCTCCATTGCGTTGCGTGATCTCGCCGCTGGAGGAGTGGCTCATCGACGTAGTAAAAACCATTGCCGAGCGCACCGCGTAACGGGATCAGGCAATCGTGGCCGGCCGTTAAGTAGCGAGTGTCTAGCCGGGGGAAATCTGTATAGACGCGCCGCCGCCAGGCTAACGTGGCTCCAAGACACGGTGGCAGCCACAACTGCTGAATCATCTGCTCTACAGGAATAAAGCCGGTGGCGATACCCTGAAGGCGTAGCCCCCGTTGCCGGCCCGTGGTATCAATGATCAGACAATTGGAGGAAATCACATCTGCCCCGGTCGCAGCGAACAGCGCCAGTAACCTGCTGGCGCGTTGCGGCAAGCCAATGTCATCATGGTGGGCCATGATCGCGATCTCGCAACTGGCCGCTTCCGCCAGCAGGATAAAATGGTCCAAGCGCAGTCGCTGCCGGCCTTGACGAAAGAGCACGCGATGTGGGCCACGGTAGGTGCGCAGTTGTGCAAGGATGCGTTGTGGCGTATCATCGCCCGAGGCATCATCCGAGATGAGAATCTCGAGAATCACATCGCGCTGGGCCAGGATCGAGGCCAACGCTTGTGCAAGATAGGGTGCCTGATAGGTTGGCAGCAGTACGCTGGCTTGTGGGTTGCCTTGGCCTTCAGCAACTAGCTGAAATTCTGCAAGTGACATCTCAATTACCTCGATAAGGGGGAAACCAGTGCGATTGGGGGGCCGGCCGAGTGCGGACCAATTGTTGACAAAGTTCTCTGTCCAGCACGGCTTGGATCATATACACAGGCCGGCGGCAGTTTGAAAAGCGGCTCTTGAAATGGGCAATCCCTTGCCCATTTGGGCTATTCGGCGCGCCGCCCAAATAAATCTGGTGGCACTGCGACCAGCAGTCAAGTGCTGCCTGGTACAACGCATAGAACGCGCACGTACGGTAAGCACGCTCTGCCCCCACCACCACGTGGAAGTGAACACTGTTGGCATCGTGGACAGTAATCAATGCTGCCCCAAGGCCCTCCTGATCGATTGCGCCCAATACGTGAACGTTTGGCAGATCCGCCAGCGCAGCAAAATGGGCAGGCGAAAGGGCGGCAATTGCACTGAACTGTCTGGTGCGCACCAACTGCTCATGATAGTCGGCAATGGTGCGCTGATGGTCGGCCAAAGCGATGCGCTCAATCCCCCATAAACGCTTGCCACGCCGGATGTTCGCCTGGGTTTTGGCGCTTTGGCACGGCCACTCCAGCGTGGGATCAAAAACGAAGTGTTCTTTGAGCAAGACCGGCGTGAAGCCTGCTGCTTGCCACTGCTCGGTCGCAAGCTCGGCATCGGGGCGGAAAAAGGCGCGAAAGGTGACAAGCCCCTGCGCTTGTAAGGCACGATGTAACGTCGATAACTGATTGACGTTGGGCGGTGAGCAGTACGGCCAGGGGCCGACCGCATCAAAGCTGTCCGCAGCACCGGGAATTGCGCATCTGAGCAAGCCGCCTTGCCAGCCCTGAACGGCAAATGACGTGCCCAGGTGGCTGAGCGTGGCCACATAGGCGGCGGTGTCATAGGGAAGTTGGTTAGCTTGATCCATGTTATACTCGGTTGACGGATGAATGGCTCACGAGTAGCCATTTGACGCTTGCTTTTTTAGTGTAGGCAGTACCGTTTGTGCTTGCTGCCACGTCACCGGCGTCCCAATATCGATAAAGGGCGTGGTTTGCCGAAAGGCATATAAGCCACGACCGGCCAGCAGGGGAAAGAGATCGCGCTCAAGTGAGCTTGGTGTCGTGGCAGGCAGCAGGTTGAGCGCCGCTTGCGCCAACAGATAGATGCCGGCATTCACATAGCCCTGCCCTATGCTTTCGCCTTTTTCACGAAAATCGATGATCCGATCATCGGTGGCCAATACCAACTGCCCATACGGTGCCGGGTCGGGCACCTGGGTGGCCGCAATCGTGGCGCACGCATTTCGTGCCTGATGGTGTGCTAGCAGAGCAGGCAGGTCAAGCGGACAGTAGGAATCACCATTGAGCACTAGACAGGTGGTGGTGCCCAGTAAAGGACGCGCCAGGGCCAGCGCGCCACCTGTGCCCAGTGGCTTCGGCTCGCGTGAATAGCGCAAGTGGAGGCCATAGCCGTTACCATCCCCGAAGTAATCTTCAATCAGATGACCTTTGTAGCCAATCGAAAGAACGACATCGATACAGCCGGCTGCTTGTAGTTGCTGGAGCAGGTAGGCGAGAAATGGACGACCAGCCACTGGGGCCATTGGTTTTGGCAGATCGCTAATGACCGGTGCGAGCCTTGTCCCCAACCCGCCGGCCAGAATGAGACAACTCAGATTAGTCAGCATAGTTTACGCAAGCTTGATAAATAATTTCACTACCACTGGACGTGAAGCCAAATTTGACTTCACGCAATTCAGCTAGCGCCTGCCGGATCGCGGGTTGGGCATCTGGCTCTCCCCAAAGTAGTAGGAAACCGCCCCCACCTGCGCCCAACAATTTACCGCCCGTTGCGCCAGCCTGCCGCGCACGCGCATAGAACGCATCGATGCGCCCATTGCTGACTTGGCTGGAGCAGCGCCGTTTCAGTAACCAGCCTTCATGTAGCAGCAGGCCTAGTGCAGACAAAGCAGCGGTGTCGGTGAGGGTCTGGACGCCCTGGGCTACCAGTGCCGTGAGGGCTGCCAATTCCGCGTCAATGGCGTTACTTTGGGTCCGTGCCATTTGTTCGGCCAGAATTTCGTGTGCGGTCCGCCGGATGCCCGTGTAGAATAACAGTAAACATTGTTGCAGCGCTGCCCGGCGCTCATGCTTCAGGGCCAAAGGGGTCACCGCGATCTTGTTACCAGCGCCGAATTGGAGATGCAGGAGGCC
The DNA here is from genome assembly GCA_022842065.1 of Caldilineaceae bacterium. The sequence continues at coordinate 69,834 of JALHQH010000004.1, read as the reverse complement.
GCCATACGCACACGCATATTGATCCTGACAACCGACCCTTTCTTGCATCAAGGTTTGTTCCACATAGATCGCTTCACGCGCGACTTGTTCGGCTGTCACCAACTCACCTTTGTAGGCATGGAGTGCTTTGAGCAGGCCGACGGTAAACGAGGATGACGTTCCCAGGCCAGTACCCACCGGCAGGTCGCTGGTGAGCCGGATCTCGACACCTTGGTAGATCCCGAGAAAGCGCAGACACTCGCGCACGGCTGCATGTTGAATTTCATCCCACCGACAGCGCTGTTCGATGCGACCATAACGGACGCTGATGTGAGGGGCAAAGCAGGCGCTCAGCGGGCGCACCGTCACATAGGTGTGCTTGTTGATCGTGGTCACCAGTGTTGCACCGCCATGTCGGCGAAAATAGGCCGGGTAATCGGTGCCGCCGCCCAGGAAGCTGATCCGGACGGGTGTGCGCGCAATGATCATGCGGCCTCCCACGTTTTGCTCACCTGGGTCAGGTCGATGGAACGTAGGCAGCAGCGCTCTTCATGGACGCCATAGGCGACAAGTAGCTGCTGTTGATCTAACAAAAGCGCGCCGGTAGGATAAACGGCTAGCTCCGAGCTTGGATCGATCCAACGCGGTCGCTGCCGGGGCAATTCAACTTCCGGCCGGAGGATTGGTTCGTGAGCCAACCAGCGCGGCGCAAAGGGGGGCGTCGCGGCAAAGGCATAGAGGCCGCCATAATAGCGCCGCTGATAACAGCGCAAGCGCAAGCGGTGGTAGATCGCCGCTGGATAGCGCGGCAGCGTTCTGGTCAGGTGTTCGGGAAAAAAAGGCAGCAAGTGACGAAATGCACCAACCAAGCGATGTGAGTGAAAGACAGATAGATAAAGATCGCCACAACGTACCGGGGGCGCACCACCACAGGGTAAGCCATACGCGTGGGCGTAGGCACTGACATTCCATGCGGTTGAATAGATCGGCGTACAGGATATAGCACCGCTCCCTGCCAACTCGACACGCAGGATCACATGGGGCGCGATGCCATAAACGGCCAGCAACTCCCCCTCATGGTCAAAGAACATCCAGTTTTTCTCAATCTCCTGGCGTGGGCCTTGTAAAACGAGCGGGCGCGCAGGCCCTTTGGCACATAAGGTGTCGCCATCGACTTCAACCAAGTAGAGCTGGTTGGGGCGCGTCTGCATATTATTGTTATAGTGAATGAACAGGCGATCGCCATAGACCAAAAATCGCGGGTCGTAGTGGCGCTCGCCACCTTGGGTGAGCGTCGCGGAGAGGGGACATACCGTACCAGGGATTACCTGCCACCACTCATCAAGGGCACAGATCGCGATGCGCCGATAGTGCGCGCCTCCACGCCCCGAATCAAGCCGATAGGCTAATAAACGCCGTCCCCGAAACACGATCAGGGTTGGGTTGTAAAGGTGAAAGTGCGCTTCAGGCTCGGTGTCTAGCCAAGCCGGCGGGATCAAGGCGCGCTGTTCCAGCGCATCGGCAGGAGCAGTCGCGGCAATATTTAACATGAGCAACAGGCTAACTCAGCTTTAGGGAGCGGATAAGGAAACGCTGCGAGCAGTGGAGTCAGCTCACGGATCGCGCCATGTCGTCCTACACGCTGCCACCACTGTTGCCCTTCGGCCAGCGTCTGCACAAAGTCAATCTGAATGCCAAGGTACGCCGCCCAATCTAGCCATTTAGGGGGGGCATCAACATAGCCGTCATCGTAGGCCGCCCATGGCACGTCATAAGCCTGCGCCAGAATGGCACCATGTAGACTACCGGTCAGCACAAAACTTGCGCCGGCAATCCGTTCAACGGCCCCCCACGGGGTGTAGGGCCGTATCCCCAGGCGTAGCCAGCTTTTGCTCAGGCTAAGGAGCTGTCGCTGCCAACCGCGGGTACCCACGCCCTGCCGCTGGATGACGCGTGTCCCGACAACTTCGGCACAGCCAGTCAGGCGGCAACGCTCCGTGGCCGTCATCAGCGTCGTCCGATGAATATGCGGGACGACGACCGGCCGCCCATGCTTGTCGATCGGGCGCGGGGCCAGGCGCGGTAGCAACAGCGCTGGGTCACCGAGTGGCGTGTTGGCCGGCAAGCCCAAGCCGGCCACGGTCTGCGGCCCGCGCACGGCGTAGATCCGCAACTGCGCCAGCAGATCTGCCGGCGGACAAATCCCCTTCCAGCCACATCCCCATACATCGAGTGGTGTGCGCAGATTGGCCAAGTCCGCTTCGGTCAAGAGTGAGCCAATGACAAGCAGGCTGCGTTCTGCATTAAGCACGCACTGGCCGGTCGCCTGCTGCGAGATAGGATCATACCCGAGCGCGTTGAGTAAAATAGGGACCAGGGCATCACCTAGATTACCGCTAAGCTGATTTTCTTTCCAATAGTAACTACGGATGAGGGGTTTAGTTAACATATAACGCTTACCTGTTTTCTCCAAGGCACAGACCCTTAGCCTTGACGGACAAGCCAATGGGATAAATCTTTACCAATCAACTGCTGCGTCTCCAAAATGTCCTGCTGCGCGTCGCTGGTCAATGCTGCGTGTAGGGCTGGGTTAAGCGGTGGGGGCTTGGTGGCAAAGCGATCCAAACCGTGTAAAAGCCGACGGCGCCAGGGCGTGGGTATCCGCTTCCAGACCGGCGCGGTACGTGCATTGAAAGGACTACACTGCCAGGCAAATGGCCGCAAACGGGCAGGGTTGTGGTTGATCGAGACATCCGGTGTGAAATCTGGATCGACGCCAATGAAACGATAAATCGCGCGCACAATTGCCGCGGTATTCCGTCGAAAGTCGTCAAAGAGGCTAATGTGAAGCTGCGCTTTAGGAAAGAGGCGATCGAAGGCGTGCAGTTTCGCGGCATAGCGGCTGCTTTCCCGATAGCATAAAAAGGGAAACCAGCCCTCGGCACAGCGCGCTGGTTCTGCATCCAATGCTGCTTTGAAAGTTGATGCAGGCTCCCAGCCAACCCGTCGGGCGTAAAGGTATTGCGAGTAGGCTAGCTCCGCCGGCTGGCGCAGGATCAGGATCAATTTGGCATCTGGGATATAGTGGTGAATCCGCGCAGCGGCGCGCGGCGTAAAATTGAAGAACGATGAGCCTTCCCCCAAGGCAATTTCGTTCTGCGCGCCCGCAAACAAGGCACAATAGCGCGCCAGGGTTGGTACACTATCTTTGTGTTTAACGGGACCACCAAAGCACAGCGCTGGTTGTTCACTCAAGCCAAAAAAGTTGGGTGCGCGTAAAGGGCTCGTATAAACTTGTGGATGTTGTCCAAGATAGGCATATAAGGAACTTGTTCCTGCTTTTGCGACGCCGAGGATCAAAAAAGTAGGCAGTCGCCCGCGCTCGGTTACCTGGTTCGTTGGATTAGTCATAATCGTTTTCTCTGCCAATGTCGATGCATCAATTTCTAATCAAGCTTTGATCTGCCTGTGCCAGTTGCTGTCCGTTTCATAGCCGCGCGCTAGCAACAACGCACCATATCGTTCCTGAAAAGCAGCCGCAACACGCGGGGTAAAATAGTTGCGCCAGTCACCAGCGATTCCCTTGCGGTACTTCTGGCCTGGCGCTGCTGTGCCTGTTGGACGACCACCCGAACTTCGTTCAAAGGCGAGGCGCGCCAGGATCACCTTGAGGGTTGGTTTGGGTAGCGTCTGTAGGCGCATTAGTGGTCGATGAAATAATCTGAATGCAAGCTGATTTAGCTTTATGCCCCATACGGCCGTGCCAACATGGTCTACAACGGGTAGACCAAGGAAGGTAAGGGCTGTTGTAAAAAATGCGAGCGGATCGACGATCATCGCTTCATACTGCGTTTCACAGATAGTGGGCTGAAGATAGTCCCATTCGCTCATCGCGGCGCAATAGCAGGCGGCAAACTCGATTTCCAGCAGCAGCCCTTCCTCTTGATTCGCCGCGGCGCGTAGCCGGTTGCGCCGCTCGGCATTCCAGGGATTAATGCGATTATCCGCGGGGTCGCGGTCCGCTTGGTGCCAGAAGTAGCCCGAAACGACTAGATCGCGTGGATCACGGATGACATGGAAGCCGCGAAATGGGCCGCGTTGGGTAACCGCTGCTACCACCGCTTGATCGGCATTGCCATGACAGAGCAGATCATATGGCTTGGTGACAAGCTGACGATTAGCTGCGGCCACGCGCGTTGCTTGCGCTGGAACTTTTTCATAGCCAAAGGGTAAATGGGTAGACAGGTATTCCTTATGGATCGTCAAGCCAAGCAACTGTGCAATGGATTGCATGACCTTGATAATATAGGTTGAAGCGCACTTATGGTGGCCAAAGTAGGCAATCGTGCTCATCACTTCCTCGCAATCATCTGTGCGGCATCGAACTGACCAAGGCAACAATACTCCTCTTGTGCACCAAAAGCGACGATCCAGTGACCATCTTCTATGAGCAGGCCACCAGGGTAGGCCGAGTACTCGACGCGTCGATCCAATTGTGGGTGCTGGCGGCGCGGCAGCGACGGCGGCAACAGCACGGGGGCCGTGCGCATCCAAAGTGGTGTGAAGGGGGGCTCTGCAGCAAACCCATAAAGACTACCAACGTAACGCAGCGTCTTGTCGCGTGGCTTTTGTTGCAAGCGGAGCAACAGGCGACGCAGTGGCCGCACACGAAAGCTCGAATGAAAAAATGAAACATACTCGTCGCCGACACGTACCGGGGGCGCGCCCCCGCGTGGTTCGCCAAACTGTTTTAGGTAAGGCGTGACATTCCACTCCTGGCAATAGACCTGCCGGCAAATAATGGGACCGGACTCGCCTAATTCTACGCGCAACACCACATGGGGCGAGATCGAATAGATCGCCCATAAGTCATCGTCATGGGCAAAGAGCATCCAGTTTTTTTCGACTTGGCGGCGCGGCCCCGTCAAAACTAACTCGCGCGCCGGTCCGCGCGCCAACAAGGTATCAGGATCGATTTCCACCAGATAGATCTGATTTGGTTGCGGTCGGAAACCAGTGTTGTAATGGAGAAATAGCCGCCCACCGAAGGTGCAGAAGCGCGCATCGGCGTGCCAATCACCGCCGGCTTGAATCGAGTCTGAAAGAGGCACAACCGAACCAGGCACAACCTGCAGTGTTGGCGTCAGGCGACAGAGCGCCAACCGCCGCCGGCCATCGGCTGTCATCACCCGATAACTCAGAAGATGCTGCCCCTGAAAGCAAGTAATCGCTGGGTTAAAAACATCATAAGTCGTGGGTGAATGATTCAACCAAACTTGTGGCATGAGTGTAGCTGAGTCAAAGACAGAGAGCACCATCGGTAAGATCACCTGATTTCATGAACGCTGGCAGCACTGCGCTTGCCACAGCAGCAAGCGTAGTAAGACAACAATACTCATTGCGTGCCCCAAAGGAGATGATCCAGCGCTGGTCTTGTCGAATCGCGCCACAAGGATAGGTTGAGTATTCAACCATTGGATTCAACTGCTGCTGTCGCCGCGGTAGCCGCGGTGGCAGCAGCAGCGGCTCCGGTGATAGCCCAAGTGGGACAAAGGGCGGCTCGGCAGCAAAAGCATAGGCACCACCCACATAGTGAACGGTATTCGTCGGCACTTTGCCGAGCAAGCGCAAAAGGTGGGAACGGAGGGGGCGCGCCAGGAAGCGAGAATGAAAAAACGAAATATAGCGATCACCCAATCGCACCGGCGGCGCACCACCCCGCAGTTCCCCATAGCGGTGGGTATACGCGGTGACATCCCACTGCTGTTCGTAGGTACGCCGGCAAAGGATCGGGCCGTCTCCAGCGAGTGTCACTTTTAACACGACATGGGGTGCAATCGAATAGATCGCCCATAAGTCATCGTCATGGGCAAAGAGCATCCAGTTCTTTTCTACCGGCTGACGCGCCCCATCCACCATAAGCTCACGCGGCGGCCCTAACGGGACAAGCTGCTCGGGATCCACTTCGACCAGATAGATGTGATTGGCGGCGCGGCCACGGCGCGCACCGTCGTTGTAATGAAGGAAGAGGCGATCTTGAAAGGAACAGAAACGCCCATCCGCATGCCAGTCACCACCGTTTTGGATAAAATCAGAAAAGGGCATGGCTGATGCCGGTACGACCTGAAAATCCGGTGTCAGGCGACACAGGGCCAAGCGGCGCTGGCCATCCGGCGTCACGACGCGGTAGCACATGATAATCTGCTCGCGAAACCGGATGATGGCCGGGTTGAAAAAATAGCACTGCGCAACCGGTGTGCTGGACCATGCCTGTGGGAGCAGTTTGGCGTTCTCGAAGATGTGTAACGATGGCGCACTGTGCTGGTTAAGATCATTTATGTTCATTTATGTCCATTTATCTCATTTCGCACAGCGTATAGACGTCGCATCATGCTGGCTTGGAGGCGATAGAATCTGCAGAAGCGCGGGTTGGCTGTGCTACGTAGCGTGTAGCCGGCGGCAAGCAGCACATCACCGGCAAGCCGCTCGAATTGAAAGATCTCTGCCGGCGTCAACGCCATTTCCCAGGCGGTAATGCGGGTGGGATCCGGTGCCTGAGTAACATGTGCATGGAGTTGGCGGCGGTACGCTGCACTAAAGTTAGGGGTGTCCTGCCGTTCGGTCAGCCGTTGCGCCGCATGGGCTGTGTAATCTAACAGCTTGTCGTCCCAGGGCAATGCGATAAAGTTGCAGATCTGTTGCAATGTTGCTTTGGGGGCAAGCACAAGATCCTCATACCGAATTTCCAGATAGTGGGCGATGGTCTGCTTCATGCGCCACGCCCAGGTGATCTGCGTGGCCCAGTGCAGCGCGCCACGCACCACGGACTGGGTTCCCCAAGCTGTCTGCCGCGCAGAAAGCCATTGACCACGTCCATCGCGGACAAGGTGGATGAAGCGCGCCTCCGGTAGCACGCCCTGGATGACACGCATGGCCGTTAAGTTCCCGGCTGTCTTGTCCCCGTAGCGCGCTTTACCGTCACGCTGTGCCAGCAAGCCATAAAGGATACGCAATGCCGTCGTTAGGTTGAAGGGGTAGAGCGCACTGACCGCTTGTTGCAGATCGGTATCGGCAAGCTGCCAATCCGACCAAGCATGATTCACCGCCGGCGAGGTGACCAGCGCAACAAAGGTCTCGCGCGGGGTAGGCGATTTCCGGCAAGCGGTAACTAATTGTGGGATAAATCTAGTCTTGGGCGAAATCGCTATGTCAGGGTGTGTATCCAACATCATACCTAACAGCGTTGTCCCAGAGCGCGGTACACCGACAACAAACGGCATCGGCACCGATGCCAAGTTTTTACTCATCGGTCCCCCCTCGTGTGCGGTAAGCTCGTCAAATACTGTACTCTTTTCCACCCCATCGTCGGCAGCATCTGGGGCCAGCGTTCGACGAACATGCGGATATACTGACCAAGGAGATCGTCAGTTTCTGCCACGGAAGCCGGCGTTGGGAGGGGGACAAATTCAAGTGACAGATGGTACTCTGGCGTCATCGTCAAAAAGGTGGCGATGACCGTTGCCTGGCTGTGTTGGGCCAGCTCCGCAAACCCCCGTGGCATAGGCAACTGACGGCCATAAAAGGGGACAGAGACTGGGTTGGTTGCCCCACTGCCTTCGCCGGCGATGAGAATAACCCCACCGCGCTGCAAGATGTCCAATCCATGACGCGCGCTTTGCGCTCTGCTGGCGGCCCTAGCTGCTTTGTCTGTGATCGATTTAATGCCGGAAATGGCGGGTAGATCGGTGAAGCCATGCTCGCGCAGCACTTTCCGCGTCAATCTTGTGCCAATCATTTGATGAGCAAAGACGATGATCAGCCCCTTGCCCTTGTGGATCGCAGCGTCGATCTGCGCCACCCCGTGCAGCGTAACCCACCGGGCGAATGTGGCTGGGGATTGAAGCGCCTGTGTCCGCCATAACTTCCAGGTATTGGCCATGAGATTAAGTGTAAGCTGAGCGTCGTCTGGATCAAGCACGCCGGCTTCAAGCAGGCATTGGCGGAACAGTCGGCATTGTTGGGCAAAGAATCCTTGCTGGATCATCGGCTGGCGCAGTAAGGAGCGCTGCAAAACTGTCCCCAAGGCATAGGGCATCGACCAACCAGCGTACGTGGGGCCACGCCCCCAGAAGCGCCTATGTAACTCAATCTCGCGTGCTGACTTTGTTACTTGGTGATGATTGGTTTCTTGCCGCGCGTGGGCAGTACTGTTTATAAAAGGCATCATCTGCGCCGGTTTTTCGCCGCCACTTACCATTTGGGCTAAATGCGCGATGGTCGGTAGGTGATAATAGATGGCAGGAATCGAACAACCCAGACGCTGTTCGATGGCTAAGATCATCCGCAGCAATACAAGTGAATCGCCGCCGAGTTCAAAGAAATTATCGTCGATACCCACTTCCTCGACTTCTAGTAGTTCCGCCCAGATGGCGGCGATCTCTCCTTCGACGGCGTTGCGCGGCGCGACAAAGGGTGTCGCTAACGGTGGGCGTGCTGCGTCCGGTGGCGGTAAGGCCGCACGGTCAAGCTTGCCGGTTGCGTTACGGGGAATTTTTCCCAGCGCAATAAATTTGGCCGGTACCATAAAGTCTGGCAAACGATCGACTAAGGCGTTACGTAGCGCGCTGGACGTTGTCGTTGCCGCGGTCGCAGCGGTGTAATAGGCAATGAGTTGCTTCTCTCCAGCGGCGGTCTCCCGTGCGATGACAGCTGCTTCATTGATGCCCAGCAAACCATTGAGCGCTGTTTCAACCGCTTCGAGTTGGACGCGATAGCCGCGAATTTTTACCATGTTGTCCTTGCGCCCCAGGTGCTGCAACAACCCTGCCGGCGTTAAACGCCCCATGTCACCGGTCAGGCAAAGGCGTCGCCCATCTGCGCCCGGCTGTGCCAAGAAGGTTGCGGCGGTCAGGTCAGGTTGTTGCCAGTAGCCAGTCGCAAGATAGTGACTGCAAATCGCAATCTCCCCGATCTCACCCTGGCCGACGGGGGTGCGATCTTCAGCCAACAGCAGCAATTCCTTGTCGGGTACCGGATACCCAACCGGCAGATCATCGTCTGGGTAACAGCTTTGGCGGTCAATCGCCAGTTCGCACATGAGCATCGTTTCACTGCCGGCCAATCGATAACGCAACGCAACTTGCTCTGTAAAGTGCTGCTGAAAGCGCACCACATCTTGTCGGCGTAGGGGTTGACCACCCAGCAGCACAAGCCGCAACGCCGGTAGCAAAGCGGCAGTAGCGGCCTGCTCATTGTCCAAGCGATCCAAGAGCTGCCGGAAGAGGCTAACCGGCGGCAGCCCCAATATCGTCACCCCATGTTGCTGTAACTGGGTCAAGAGCGTACTAATATCAGCCGTATATTGATCGACCAAACAGATGGCTGCGCCGTTGAGCAACGCCGCAAAACACATGGTCATCGCTGCGCCAAAGCCAAACGAGGTGAGCACAGCCAGGCGATCTGAGGGGGCAACGGCATAAAGTAGCTGATTTTGGCGTGCCGTATGTAAGACCAGTTGCTGTGACCACATGACCCCTTTCGGTTCACCAGTCGTACCGGAAGTATAGAAGAGGGCCGCCAGCTCATCCGCGCCAATTGGCGCGCATTTCATACTGCTACTTTGGATCGGTGCAAGCTGCGCAAGATCCAAGCAGCACTCTCCCGCTGGGGCAATGGCCAGTGCTTGAGTCCAATGTGCCCCATTGGTGAGGACGAAAGGGCTCAGCGCGTCGGCCATCAGTGCCTGTAAACGTGGCTGTGGGAAAGTGGGTGATAGCACCATAAAACTGTAACCGGCCTGAAGGCAACCCAGGATCGCCACAATTGTCTGGGCGCTCTGTGGTAACAGAATCGCAATTGGCCCGCTGTTCGGTAGGTTGCGCGCGATCAGCGCGTGTGCTACAGACGCAGCTTTGCGATCAAGGTCGGCATAGGAGAGCGTTGCATCGTCCGCCATAATCGCAATTTCATCTGGCTGGGCGGCGACAATGGTACGAAAGCGCTGCGCAATCGACCCCGTCAGCGCCATTTCGGCAAAGGGTAGACGGTCGCTCACTGTTTCACCAATCCTAAGCGTTGTGTCGCGGCAGCGATAAAGCTACCATCCCAGATCTGCTCTGCACTGACTGGGTGGTCAACGAGCCCTTTGCCGATAGCCCATTCTTGAAAAGCCAGGACCGAATCCATATTCACCAGGCCATCTACGGCCATCGTCGGCCAACAGGCCCGTTGCAATAAATCTGGATCGAGGTTGGTATATTGGGCCATAATGGCAACATTGCGCGCGGTCTGGCCTTCATTGTACTGACGCACCCCTTTGAGATAAGCAGCCATAAAGCGTGTACCGACCGCCGGATCACCTTCGATCAGCTGCTTGCCAAAGAGGATCAACCCAAATTGGAGTTGCGGTGCGATCGCCGTGCCGGATTGCCACACCGCAACATTACCCGTATCCAGTAACCGCGTCACCCACGGTTCGCCCACTGAAATCAGATCGACCGCTTGATTCTGCACTGCCTCGACGAGTGCGGGGGGAGCGACATCCTCAATCGTGAGATCGTCGAGTGTCAGGCCGCTATCGCGCAAAAGCCCTTCTAACATAAAAGCCTCAAAATTGGTTGGATCAACCGAGACATGCATTCCTGCCAGGGTCGTTGGGTTAGAAAGTGGGTCACTTGCAATCCAATCGGGCTGCGCCAACAGAGCCAGATAGGTGCAGCCCGCTGGATCAAGATTACCTTTATCCGCCACGATGCGAATTGAGCCACCCCGCCCGACCGCATTCAACAGCCCAGCCGTTGGCCCAGAGGCCGCAACATCAACTTCACCCTGCGCCAGTGCCGGCAACGGCCCGGCACCACTATCCATGCGGACGAACTCGACGGCAAGCTTTTGCTCGGCGAAAAATCCTTCTTCCTGGGCAATAAAAAGTGGGCCGGACGAAATATAAGGCAGCACAACGGCTTTGAGGCTGATGGGTTGTGCCGCAGCTTCAGCGCCGGCAGGCGTAATGGGCGCGCAGCCATTCAGCAATAGCAGCAGGGGGACAAACGTAATCAAGAGCATCTTTGCGTAGCGGCGAGATTGATCGAGCATTGTGTTGTTCCTTAACGTTACATGATATAAACTTGGCCCAATTCCCGATGTAAAAAACAACCAACTTGTGCCAAGTTTGAGGGATTTATCCATTCGGATTAAATAAATTAAAAATTAGTTCTTATTTTCCTGCTGCCACGGTAGCCAATACCGTGTCAGCCGTTCTAAAGACCAATTGATGACAAGTCCAAGCAGCGCAATCGTCACGAGGACAACATAGAGATCTTCGGTGCGTAACGTCTGCCACGCCAGCCAGATCTGTACGCCTAGGCCCTGCTGTGCGGAAAGCATCTCCACCGCCACGGTGATCATCAGGGCATTATTGATCGCTAGCCGCAGCCCAACCAGCGCCAAAGGGAGGCTGCCGGGGACAATCACCCGCCGCAAAAGGGCAAAGCCTTTGGCCCCATAATTTGCCGCCACTTCCCAATAGGTGCGATCAATCTGCTCCACCCCAGCCAAGGTGTTAATCAACATTGGGAAGAAAGCTGTTAGCGCCACCAGTGCAATCTTCGATGCCTCACCAATGCCCAGCAAGATCAGAAACAGCGGAAAGAGCGCCAGTTTTGGCAATGGATGGAGTACTGCTACCACTGGTGCCAAAGTAAGCCGCACGGGGCGAATGGCACCCATCGCCCAGCCCACCAATAACCCTGCACTTGCTCCAAGCGCAACACCACCAATCAGCCGCGCCAAGGTGATACCCAGCGCCGACCAGAAGGGCAACGTACGCGCCATGTGGCCCAAGGTCAGTGCGATCAGCGATGGCGGCGGAAAGAAGAGCGGCGAAATCCAGCCGATCCGCACGGCGATTTCCCACACGAACAACCCGACAAGCAACAGGCCGAACGCCACCCAACGGACACGGTAAGGGATAGCGGGTGCTGCGGCGTCAGTCTCTATCGTCAATGCGGCGCGGTTACGCCAAGCGTCGTCCTCACATCCTGCGCCAACATATTCCAAATGTGCCACTTTAACTCCTCAACTTTGGTTGGCATCCGTCCGGTCAACTCACGCGGCCGGGGCAGCGGGACACGGATCTCCTCGCGAATCTGTCCCGGCCGGCCACTCATGACCAACACCCGATCGGCCAGCAGTAACGCTTCGTCAATGTCATGGGTGACATAGAGCACTAGGGTGCGCCGCTCCTGCCACAACTGGAGCAATTCTTGTTGCATCACCAGCCGGGTCTGGGCATCAAGGGCACGAAAGGGCTCATCCATCAGCAGGATCTCCGGCGCGGTGATCCAGGCCCGGCCAATCCCAACCCGCTGGCGCATCCCCCCAGATAATTCGTGGGGATAGTGGTGGGCAAAGGTGTCCAAACCTAGACGTTGAAGCAGCGCAAGCGCCTGTTGCCGCCGCGTCGCCAGCGGAATGCCTTGCGTTTCCAAGCCAAAGGCTACATTGTCGATTACGCTCAGCCAGGGGAAAAGGCTGGCCTCCTGAAAGACCATGGCGCAGCGCGGTGGGGCGGGCCAGCCCAAAAACGCAATCCGGCCCGCGCTCGGTGCGCTTAAGCCCGCCACCAACCGTAGTATGGTTGACTTACCACAACCGCTCGGCCCAACCAGCGCGACAAACTCACCCTGGCTAGCCTGAAAGTTTAGTTGCTGCAGCGCCACCGTGGCACCGCGCCGGGAGTTAAATGTTTTGGTAATGTTGTGGACGTTTACTTGCATCGCGCTACGTTCTCTATTGGTTGGCCTGCTGTTGTACCAGCCGCTGTCTGATTAAACGTAAATACTCCGCGTGGATCTGTGGACGGGCGCGGATGCTCAGATTATCCCCATGAATGCGGCGCCAGGCCAACACTTGGGGCAGGATTTGGGTGCAAAGTGCCAACCGCCGCGCACGCCACAGCCATTCCACCGTATCAATTGTCCACGTTGGATCGAAGGGGCCAATGCGTTGAAACGCCGCGCGCCGAATCAGCAGGGTATCTAAATGGCAACCATCCTGGGCATTGAGGCCAGCGAGGACAGTGTCTTGGTCTGCAGTGTTCATCGTTGCTGTCTGCTGCAGTTGCCCAAAGACGGCTTCCAGGTGGGGCGCTTGTTGGAAGGCGTCGAGTTGCCAGGCGAGCTTTTCGGGCACCCAATAGTCATCATGGTCGAGAAAGGCCAGTAAGTCACCCTTTGCGCAGGCCACGCCCCGGTTGCGCGCACTGGCACCACCGGCGTTTGGCTGTTGTACCAACGTAATGTGTTGACCGTAACGGCGGGCGACAGCGGCACTGCCATCGGTTGAGCCATCATCAACGACGATCACTTGTTGGGGCGGCCGGCTCTGTCCCAATACACTCTCAATCGTTGCGGCGATAAAAGGCTCAGCATTGTAGAGTGGAATAATCACGCTGATGGTCGGTGGGACGGTTGCTACGTTCGGCATATCAGCTCGGTTGTCCTTCGGGGCTACGCCGGCGCTGTAATGCCCGCCGGATGTTATCAAACATGCCTAATTCTTCGAGTGTTTTATCATAGGTCACACTACCGGGCCGCACGCGATAGATCAGCGCCAGTTCAGGCGATTTCTGCATGACGATCTGCTGTTCACGTAAACGCATCAGCCAGTCGATATCTTCGCCAAAGCGTAGCTTGGGATCAAAGGCACCCACCGTGGTAAAGACCTCTTTACGACAGAGCATGCTACCGAGCAGGGGCATCCACTTGGGCGACAGCGGTGGAAACAAGCGCTCATCTGCCTGATAGGCACAGACTTGGGTATTACCCCATACCACCTGGGTCTCCAAGTTTGCCAACAAGCAGGGTACTTGCTGCGCCAGTTTGTCCGCCGTCCAGAGGTCATCGGCATCCAAAAAGGCAATCAGTTCGCCCTGCGCCAAGGTCAACCCATAATTGCGCGCCGCAGACGGCCCCTGGTTTGCTTGATAAACATAGCGGATATCGGCACCAAGCTGCTGGACTACCTGTGCGGTCTGGTCGGTCGAGCCGTCATCAACGACAATGATTTCCAAGGGGGCATAAGCTTGGGCACGCACGCTGGCCATGGCTTCGGCGAGAAACGCCGCACCATTGTAAACGGGAATGATCACACTGATTAACATGGCCTTAGCCATCCTTTTACCTTTCTGGTGCCACACCGATCACCCCCTGCCGGATGGCCTGAACGACCTTCGGTGATATAGCCCGCCTTGGCAAGGAGCCTTTGATGTCACAGGTTATATCTTTTACTCGTTTATCAAATCAATTAATTATGAAAAACTTACACCAAAAACGGATCCACCACTATCAGTAAAACAACCTACGTTTTAATATCCCGCCACGCGGTAAGTAAGAGATCGGTTGCGCGTTGAATGCGCGAATCAAATTCCGGGTCATTCAGCACCACAAGATCCGGGCGCGTTGTCCCCTCTGCCAATGCCTGCAACAAAGCGGAAAAATAGAGCGCGACCTCACGGCGGAGTTGCCTTTTCTGCTGTTTTTGTGGCACATCGAACAACTGCCGGTTAACCCACCGGCGGTAGCTTTGGCCGTTGATTACCTCTTTGACTGTACGTACAAGCTGCTTTGCCACGCGTCTGGTACTCGTCCTGACCGAGAAAGGCGACACCGGGGGTGGTTGGCCCGCTTGGAGTGTGAGCATGCTATAGCTGCCGATATGACAGAGCAGATCCGTTTCCAAGGTGCGCAACAGATAGCCCTGGTCGATCAAGATCAGGTTCAACAAACGGCCCGTATCATAAAAAAGCCGTTCTTGGCCGACGCGCTTCAGCAGCGCACGCGTCGCCCGGGGCAACTGTCTACGGTAGCTGACGCCGAAGCCAGCGGGGGCGTACTTCATGGCTGCCGTCAAGGCGGCGCGCTGGTACATGGCAAAGTACGATCCCCCCAGGCAGAGCCCGGTTGGGGTCGCCAGATGATGGCCGCCAATGTATTTATGGTGCGCTTGCAGCACTTTTTCCTGGTCTTTGACCATCAACGGCCAGGCCGAAAATACGCCAGCCGCGTCGGACAAGAGCGGCTGCAATTCAGCCATAAAATCCCCCGCCGCCAGAATATCAGAATCCATGAAACAAAAATAGCGATCGAGCGACTGCGCAAAAAGCTGATTAAGCGCAACCCCGTGGTTAACCTGCTGCTTGGCGGGCAGGCGCACCACAGACAGCCGATCACTTTGTGCTGCATACCGTTCCATGTGCGCGATCTCGTCAGGCGAACAGCCATTGGCAACAAGGCGGTAGTGGCACTTTGAATGGCGCAGCAGTGTATTCACCAGCGGTAGCAATTGTTCCACACTGCCAGGTGTGTAGATGATGTGGAAGGTAAGCGGGACACTTGTGTCGATCATGAGCCGGCTTCTCCTCAACGCCATCGGGGGTGCAAAAAGCGAAAGAACAGCTGGGAATACCAGACCGGGCGTAGCCGTAGCAATGGCTGCCGTTGGCGTTCGAGCAGATCGTAGTCGATCTGCTGGCACTGTTCGAGCAGCGCGGCCGATGGCGCGGCGCTGGTGGCAGCACCAAAACCGGTAAGTACACCCACGCCCCAGTCACAATCCAGCGTAAAAAAGGTCAGGTCGGGGCGGTAATTTCTGATATAGTACGCTACTTTCCAGACATCACCACACCACGCACCGCCGTCGCGCAGTTCGCTATGGTTGCGTGTCGGTGGGTTCATATCGTGAATAAAGATCACGCCGCGGGGTGCCATCACCTGTTCCAGATGCAGTAGATCGCGGAGCGCCTGGTCGAATGTGTGCAGCCCGTCGATCAGGGCAACATCCACGCGCTCTGTCCGGAAGAGTTGCTTGGCGTGCGCCGCAAAGAAATCATCGGAGGTCATTGTGAAACAGCGATCGCCCCAGGCGTGCCCGACCCCGCAGCCCTGGGGGACGGGATCGATGCCAATCTTGTGCGGTGCCGTAATCTGGTTGAAACAGGCGCCGTCACGGGTGCCAATCTCCAGATAGGTATGACCTTTCAACTGGCGCAATGCGCGATTAATGTGGGTTTCTTTGCGTCTGTCGTCCTGTTGACTGCCACCAGGGCCGCGGTTGGGAAAACAAGCCATCGTTAAGCGCAGGCGGCTATGTTTCAGGTGCGTTGGCCGCTTGCTTGGATCGCGTGCCAAATAGCCCAGGCAACCAAAAACAATCCCTGTCAGCAGATAGGCCAGTCGCAACCCGAGGCGTGCCCAGATCGTTGCGTGCTTTTGCAGATAACGATACTGGGAAGCAAGGAAGTAGGCATCGACTTTGCGGCCATAGTGGGCGAGCGCACGCGGTGTACTATGGCCCCCGGTATGGGTAACGACGGCCGTGGGGACAAAAAGGTTTGTATACCCAGCCTGATGAGCGCGATAGCAGAGATCCTCATCTTCGTAGTACATAAAGAAGCGTTCATCGAGGCCAGACAGTGCGCGGTATAAATCGGCACGGACCAGCAGCGCTGCCCCCGAAAGGGACTCGGCCTGCTGGATGCGATCTGCCGCCAACTCCACCACCGGGCGTAGTAAAAACCGCCGCGCCCGGCTTAACGGTCCGATCAGCACATTGTGTAGGAAAATCGTCCAAAACGATGGAAAGGGAAAACAATTGCTGCGGAGCGAGCCATCCGCATTCAGCGTGCGCGGCGCGCAGATGCCGGTCTTTGGCTGTGCGTCCAGCGTCATGACAAGCGTATCAAGCGCGCCTGGCTGCACCACGGTATCGGGGTTGAGTAACAGCAAGAGCCGACCCTGTGCCAGGTGGCTCGCCTGATTCACCGCCACGGCAAAGCCACGGTTTTGCCCATTCGCCGTCACCATGACCGCCGGATAGTCGCGGCGGACAACGACCAGGGTGTCATCTTGTGAGCCATTGTCCACCAAGATGATCTCGTGTGCAAGCTGGGTGCCGGCGGCAATCGAATCCAGGCAAGCGCCGATCACGGCGCTGGAATTGTAAGTAACGATCAAGATCGAAAGGATGGGTGCCATCTCAGCTTCTTTCTACGTAAGTACGGTGGTTGGAAACCACGTACTACGCAAACTAAGCCTGCCTACGCAGGCTAAATCTCTAGTCAACTG
Organism: Caldilineaceae bacterium; assembly: GCA_022842065.1. The sequence continues at coordinate 52,732 of JALHQH010000004.1, read as the reverse complement.
CGGTCAACTGGGGTCGCCATCTTCCTGGCGCGCCTGAAAGTATTCAAGAATTTCCCGCTGGAGCATTGGCTTGTCACTCGCCCACTCCCAAACGCTATCTGCGTTCAGCCGCAAATCGAGCGCAGGGGTGAACTGATGACGTGCCAGGATGGTGTTTCTGGCACTGTAGCGGCGGTTGGCTAGCTCACCATGCCAGAGATGCAGAATCTGGCCCGGTACCACCCCGATTTGCCCCCGGACCTGGTCATACCAGTGGGTTGCCCAGCGTTGGTAGTTGTCGCGAAAGCGCTCTTGCGGCGCAGCGTTCTGCCACCTTCGCTTCATGGCGGCCATCTGCCAGTCAATCCACCATTGTGGCCGGCGTCGATCCGCCAGCCAGTGGAGCAGCTTTTCGACACGGGCCGGCCATTGCCGCTGTTCGACCCCGACGGTGTTGAGCACGCCAGGGAAAGCAAGCTCGCCGCTTGACGCCCGTGCCACGAGTTGGTCACCGCCACCGAGGATCGCCCGATCATACAAGCCGCACTGCTGCAGTAAGGCGCGCCGCGCCGCCCAGCCAAAGCCATAGGCCCCAAAGCGGTGATAGGTACGACCGGGCGCGGTCCGCAGCGACAGCGGGCGACGCTGCCCCTGCCGGTAGGCAAACCCAGGATCACCACCGTCCGTAGGCGCGGTCTGACCACGTTTGAGGGAGCTAATGGACTCGAATAGCTGCACGAGTGGCCAACGGTCGAGCAAGGCGGCGGCTTGCTGCGCCCAAGCCGGGTTAGTAAAGAGCACATCCGCGTCGATCCAGGCAACTTTGGTGGCCTGTGGCGGTAGGCTGGCGATGGCCAGGTTGATTAGGCGTTCCTTCATCCACATGCAGTCGCGGCCACGCACCTGGATGAGCTGCGGCGCAGGCGCGAGGCTAAACGGCTCTGCGCCAAAGGCACATTCGACCGTGACTAGCGGAATCCCCGCCTCGTGGAGCGGCTGGGCAAAACGGTCATAGTTCGCGCGGCGGGTGTGATACCCAGCCGGATTGTAGTAGGTGGTGACGACCCACAGATCGGTACAAGAAAGATAGGCTTGCATAGGCTCAACGCTAGGTTGCGGTTGTATGGTCGCGTAGTCGTGTCGGCGTGTCGTCCAGACTACGGGACTATGCGACCGTTTTCCAAACAGAGATCGTAACGACTCACCCCTCCCGCGCCCCAGGGGCGCGGGAGGGGTGGCTTGGTAGTTACCAGAGATCAAGTTAAAAAGAAGCAGACATTTGCAACAAAATGCGCCCGCGATCCAGGTCGGCTTTGCGCCTGGTGGCTTTTCGTTGCCAGAGGCCGCGGCCGTAATAGATGAATCCGGTCAACAGATGGACGAGACGGATGACGAGCATGGCCCAGATGCCGGAGTGCTTTTGTACATACCGATATTGCGAGGCCAGGAAGTACTTACCAATCTTATTCAGGTAGAGCGCCTCATTCGCTGGTGTACTACGCCCCCCGGCGTGGGTGACGACAGCTTGCGGTACATACAAAGCGGGTCGCCCAGCCTGATGGGCGCGATAACAGAAGTCCATATCCTCAAAGTACATGAAAAAGCGCTCGTCAAGCCCACCCAAGGCGCGATAAAGCGCCGCGTGGATTAGGAGTGCCGCGCCGGAGAATGACTCAGCGAACTGGACATGATCTGCATGCAGCCGCACCGTTGGCCGGGGGAAAAAGCGCCAGAAGCGGCGGAATGGGCCTTGCAGGAGATGGTTCAACAGCATGATCTGAAAGCGCTGAAACGGCCAATGGTTGGTGCGCAAGGAGCCATCAGGATTCAGCGTGCGCGGCGCCGCCAGTCCGGCCTGCGGCTGCGTGTCCAACTGCGCCACCAGCAAATCAATCGCGCCTGGCTGCACGATTGTATCAGGGTTGAGCATCAGGAAATAACGTCCCTGCGCCGCGTGGCTGGCCTGATTGACGGCTGCGCCAAAACCACGATTCTGCTGATTCTGAATTACCCTGACGGCTGGATAGTGGCGGCGCACCCAGTCCAGCGTATCATCTTGGGACGCATTGTCCACCAGGATGATCTCGTGCTCGACCTGCGCACCCGCCGCCAGCGAATTCAGGCAGGCGGGCAGCATAGCGCTGGAGTTGTACGTGACAATCAAAATGGAAACAACAGGTGACATAGGCTTACACTCGCTTACAAGCAGGACGCCACTGGCAACGCATGCTGTTGCCAATCGCCCGCTTCGGAATAGCTGAATTTGTTACGTGCGCGCAGGGAATAGTAATTGATAAGCCGCACCAACGAGAGCTCCCGTTGGAAGCGGCGGCGGGCGCGCCACTGCAGCACCTGGGCGGTGCCGCTTAGCCGCAAGGCCAGCGCCTGCGCCCGGTAACGGTGATCGTCCGGCTCGGCCCAGATCACGGGAATGCGGCGTCCATAACAGGCCACTTCAGAGAAGCTGCTGTCCACCGTACCCACCAAAGCGTCGACACTGCGCAGCAGCCAGAGGTCGATCACGGCGTCTTGCAACGCGGCAACCTCGGTGCGGTCCAAACTGAGCGGTGGACGCCAAACCACACGTGGACCATAACGACGAGTAAAGGCAGCATGCACACCCGTATTGATGCCGCCCCGATCTTTGTACAGATCACCCCCACCGTCGTCGCTGCACAGCAGGATGCCTGCTGCTGGCCAGCGCTTGAGCAACTTGTCCACCGCACGGAAACTGCTCTCCAAGTTATTGGTGACGCGCCGATAGTAGAAGAGGTAATCACCGCGGCGCAGATGGACGCCAATCATCTGCGGTCGAAAATGGGCGGTGCGGAACGCGTCCACTGCGTCCAGCAGCGCCGGCTGGGGCTGCAACTCGTTCATCAGCGCCTCACAGCGCGCCGCCAGCGGCGCATGATGGGGCAGGCAGGTGGGCGCGATCAGCCAGTGTGGCGTGCGCAAGGCAAGATGCTGCGCCGTGGATCGCAATACGTCGGGCAGGGGGCGGCAGTAGTACCCGGTATAGGCCGGCAATGCGATGGTCTCGATCAGGGGGACATCTTGCACGGGCCAATCATTGGCAAAAAGTTCGTCAAAGCTAGCCGCGCAGTCACGCGTACGCGGCCAGAGCATCATAAAGTGGCGCTCACTGGCCGCGGCCACCACCATCCCCGACAGCAGGACGCGCAGCCGGTTGGCCAGCCCGGCCCACACCGTGACCGACAACGTGCGTTCAGTTATTGCGTTTGTGTTTATCGTGCTCAATTCTACTTCCATCATGCCATGTCCATCATTCTATGTCCATCATCGCCTGATTGTCGCCATCATCGAGAAAACAAATAAACTGCTACAGTGTTACCGAAATTTTGATGGATTAAAAGCAGCCTTCGTCCCAGCGGGACGGTTGACCTTAGGTAGGAAATATCATGATTTTCTTGGTCCTAAGGTCAACCGTCCCGCTGGGACGAAAAATCCATCAAAATTTCCGTCAGGTTGCACTAGTGCATCATTCATCTTCGTTACGCGAAAAAAAGTATGTGCTAACCTCCCGATGCAGAGCTGGTTTGTCACTTGCCCACTCCCAGATGCCGGCCGCATTCAAGCGCAGATCGGTGGCAGGATCGAAGTGATGGCGCTGCAAAATGGTATTCCGGCTGGCGTACTGACGATTAACCGGGTCCCCGTGCCAGAGATGCAGCACCATACCAGGTGTATAGGCAAGCTTGCGCTGCACCGCGCGGGCAAATGGCTGTGCCCAGCGCAGATAATGGGCAAAGAAACGCGCATCCCTAGCAACGGCAGGTACAGCCGGCTGATGCGCCAGATATTGGTGCGCGAGCGCTTGCGGCCAGGGCACGCGTAACAGCCACTGCCATAGTTTCTCTACCAGCGGCGGCCAACGCCACTGCCGGACGCCTGTGATATCACGTACACAAAAACTATTGAGACCCCCACCGGTGGCATGCGCAAAGAGTTCGTCGCCGCCGCCCACAATCGCCGCATCGTAAAGCCCGTGCTGCGCGATGAGCTGGCGTTGTGCCGCCCAGGCAATGCCAGGCTGGCCGTGTGCAGCACCAGCCAAGTGCGCTGACTCGGCTCTGCACTGGAGCTGGTAGACAAAGCTGCGCCGCGCGTGACCAGTGAAGGTGTCTTGCCCTTTGCCAAGGCGCCCAACCTGCGCAAAAGGCTGGACCACGGGAAAGTGGTCCAGCAAAGCCGATGTCTCCTGTGCCCAGGCTGGGTTGGCAAAGAGAATATCGGCATCCAACCAGGCGATTTTCTCGACATGGGCTGGTAAACAGGCAATTGCCAAATTGATCAACCGTTCCTTCAGCCAAAGCCCATCCTGGCCACGCACCTGGATGACTTGCGGCGAAGGGGGCAGCGCAAAGGGCGCATCGCCCACGGCACATTCGACCGTGAGCAAGGGCAGGCCAGCCTTGAGCAGCGGTGCGGCAAAACGTTCGTAGTTACGCCGCTTTGTCGAGAAGTTGCCGGGATTGAAGTAGGTGGTAATGAGCCATAAATCTGCACAAGGCCAATATTTGGGCGCAGGTTCAACTGGTTGGATGTCCGTCTTCATCGTCATATGGCCTATTGGCCGATACCCCCGGACAGGCGCTGCAAGCGCCGTTCAATGGTGTGACAGCCACAGAGCTGGCTGAGTCCTTTCATCCATAGCGGGGTTTGCGCACCGTGCATCAGTTCAGCGTCATAGACCGTTTGGATTGAAACGGGAAGCAGCGCGCCATGAAATTGCTCATTCAGATGGGTCAGCACAGCCTGGTCGTTTTGAAGGATGGCTTTGATCGGCAGAACCACCGTATCCTGCGGATAGGCGGCGGCATATTCACACGCGCGTAAGTTGTGTGCGCGCCAGAGCCGCAGCGCCTGCCACGGATCGACCCACGCCCGCCGATTGCGGCGGCGGCGCCAACGCGACCAGAGGGAAAAGGCCACTTCGTGCGCGCGCCGCCAGACAATAATCACCTTCAACCCGGGGATCAGGCGTTTCCACTGGGGGAGGAACAAGAGTGAGCGCGGATCTTTCCAGCCCCAATCGGTGTACTTGGCTTGACGAAGTGTGATCATCTCGGTTGCGATCCGTTCCTCCACCGTGGAGAAGGTCAGGCTGCGTGCCGGTGCCAGCTTCCAGCCATAGGCAGTGCGTCGTCGCCGGTTTATGCTGCGGATATGCAGTTGTACGAAGGCTTCGTCCTCGAAGTAGCCTTTGGGATTATCTGGGTGTGGCGGCATGGTTGGCCCGTCGCCAATCACTAGCCCACAAGTCTGCAGCCAAGCGGCCATCAGCGAGGTGCCGGAGCGGTGCATGCCCCCAATACAACAGATCATAGTAGACGTTCACTCTCTTTATTCGCCTGCGTAGGCAGGCTTTGTTTGGGTAGTACGTGGTTTCCAACTACCGTACCAAAGCCAATTTAATGTTGTCGTCGTCGTTACCCCTTCACGGGCTAAGCTGGGCGCAAGAGGGACTAGGCTTGCTTCGCTGTAGAGCAGCCACCACGGCAACCCGTAGCAGTTCCGCTTTGCCGGCGCGGCTGTCCAGCGTGAACCGATCCGTAGCCGATAGCGGCACAACCGCGCTGGTCGCACTCAACCGCGCTTCGCCCAAGAGTCGTGCAAAGGCATTGATCATCTCGGCAAAACTAAAGGAACTGGCCAACTGCATGGGCGCGTGGGTCGCGTAACGTTGACGCAAGCCCTCATCCGTGGCCAGCCGTTTGATCGCCGTCATCAGGGCCGCCACATCGCCCACCGGATAACATTCGGCATTGTCGCCCGGCTGCACCATTTCCAGCATGCTGCTGGTGCTGGGCGCAATGATGGGCAGGCCACAGGCCATCGCCTCTTGCAAGGCGCGGGGCAAGCGCGCCTGCTCATCCGCACAGCAGAAGAGATCCGCCGCGCGCCAGAAGGGTGCCACCGTACTGGTCTCCGGCACAATGGTTACCTGGGCGCGGCGCTGTGGCGGCAATCGATCCACCAGGGCATGGAGTTGCGCGCTGTAAGGCGAAGGACGATCCCCCACAATCAGCAGCCGAATCGGTGTGTCAAGCGCAGGCAGCGCGGCGACAGCGTGCACCAGATCATGCTGGCGCTTTGGCAAACCGACCTGGCCGAGGGCCAACAACAAGAGCTGATTTTCGCCCATGCCTAGTTGACGGCGTGCCTCTGCACGCGTCAAAGTACCGAGTCGGGCGCTGAACTGTTCGGCATCAAAGCCCCGGTGGATCACGCAGAAATTGCCGGTTCGTTCTAATGGTTGCCATCGCGCCTGGGCTGCCAGCGAACCAAAGATCACCCGATAGGGGAGGGCTAGGGCTTGGAGCGCCTCGACCGCGTCCGCAACCGAAGCACGCCCAAAAGCTTCAGACCAGCCGACGCCGGCAGGAATATTCCACAGCGCGGGAATCCCAGCTTGGGCGGCGGCTACCACGACCCAGGCCAGCTTCGCGGCCCCGACATATAACACCTCGGCGCCACTCTCGCGGATGGTCTGCACCATGCACGCAATGCGCACCGCCGGTTCGACTGGCCCGCCGACCACAATCGGGATTTCGGCGTGCGCATAACAGGTACGCAGGCTACCATCGCTAAACGCAAAGAGCAGCGGATCGACAACACCCGCCTGCTTTAACCCGCGGATCAATTCAAACTGACTGCGCGCTGCGCCACCTTCATTCAGGTGCGGGGTGACAAATAGGGTGCGGATGGGCGGTCGCGACCCGCGCTGGGGCGCAGCCCAGGCGACGACACCGGGGCGCAGGGCAAAGGTTCCCCCTTGTTCATCCAGGCGCAGATGGGGGTTATAATATGGCTCATACAGACTGCCATACCGCTGGCGCATCGCAACTTGATCTTCAGGCGTGGTGCGCTGCGGGCGCGAGGCGCTTTCGTGATGATAAAGTTCAACAGGCGCATAGACCACCCGCAAGCCCTGACCGCGCAGGCGCGCACAATAATCGACATCGTTGTAAGAGACGCCAAACGCAGTGGCATCAAAGCCGCCGCAATCCAGAAAAAGCGGGCGCGGGGTCAACAGACAGGCCGCCGTGACCGCGCTACAGTTGCGGCTCACCTGGGCCTGCAGCAGATAACCCGGCTCATGGCGGGCTTTGAACTTGAAGGCATGGCCGGCCAGCCCATGATACAGACCATGTAGCACACCAGCATGTTGCACCCGCCCATCGGCGAAGAGCAAGCGCGCACCGACTGCGCCAACGCCGGCCAGCCGCGCATAGCCCACCATTTGGCTCAACCACCGGGGATCGATGACCATCACATCGTTGTTGAGAAAGAGCAGATATTCTTCCGTAACACGCGCGGCTGCCACATTATTGATGTGGGCGAAGTTGAACCGCGGCCCCGGGTTGGGGATGCGCCAAACGGTGATGGCGCGCCCATTGCGTTGCACCTCCGCTTGCAGGGTAGCGAGGTAGTGCAGGGTGTCAGCATCATCCGAATGGTTATCGATGATATAGAGACGGTAATTTGTATAGGTGGTTTTGCGCAGCGACGCGATACACGCTTGCAGCAAAGCGTGTTGATTGCGGGTAGGGATGAGAATGGCGACAGTTGGCCCATCATCGGGAAAGAGCGGGGCATAGGCGGCGATTTGCTGCGCCTGCGCCCACGCTGGTTGCGCAACCGCGCAAGGCAGACCACGCCGGGCGAAAGCGTCGGCCACGGCCCGGCGACCCGCGTCAAGCGTGGGGGCAGCGACGTTGTCAAGCGTTGCCCGGCGGTGATATAAAATCTGCGGAATATGGCCGACCTCAGCCGCGATCTCACCCGCGCGCAGGCAGAGATCGTGCTGGTGTGCGCCTTCAAAGTCCGGCCGCATGCCCCCCAGTTTACGCCACAATGCGGCGCGGATTACGACCAAATCGCCCACGTAGGCGCAGGCCAACAGATATTCCGGGCTCCAATCCGGTTTGAAGCGCGGCGCGTAGTCCACCTGCGCCGCGCTGATCCGACTCTCATCGCTGTAGAGCCAATCACACTGCCCATGCGTAGCCAAATAGAGCGCAACTTGAGCCAGCGCCTCGGTCGTCAGCCGGTCGCCAGCGGTGAGGAGAACAAAATAGTCGCCCTGGGCGGCGGCGGCCGCGCCATTGGTTGCCTGCGCTAGGGTGCAGCACTCCGGCTGGTACAGGAGACGAATGCGTGGATCGCGATCCACCCAACTGTCTTGGACGCGCTCGGCCGCGCCGCCCCCGGCGACAATCAGCAGCTCCCAGTCAGGGTAGATCTGTTGCAAGAGGCTCGCACCCGTCTCCGCTAGCGATGGGACGTCTTCGTCAACAATGGGCAGCAGCACGGAAAAGTGTGGCCGCTGGGGCAACGCGGCCAGCGCTTGGTTCAGCAAACGGGTACGCGCGGCCGCTGGGCGATTCCAATGCTGCCATGCCGCATAGGGTTTCAGCGGCTCGGGCAGGAGCGGCGTGGGATGCGCTAAGTTAAACCCCTGCCAGAGGCGCACGGCGCGTTGCAGATGACGGAGGGGCAAATAGCGGCGCAAAGCGTTCAGGCCCATTGGCGCTCCTGTGTTTTGTCCGGCTGCAACAGCGCAAGACCTTCACTCAATGTGGCGGTCTGCATCTGCTGCCGCCATGATTGGGCATAGCGACCATTGCGTGCCAGCAGTTCAGCATGGCTACCTGATTCCACAATTTGTCCCTCGACCATGACATGAATGATATCGGCCTGCATGGCCGTGGTGAAGCGGTGGGTGATCATCAGTGCCGTCCGCCCGCCTACTAGCTCCCGAAAACGCGCCATCCAGGCATTTTCCGCCCAGCTATCCATGGCGCTCGTCGGCTCATCCAAAATGATCAGATCAGCCTGGCGGACAAAGGCGCGGGCGAGGGCAATCCGCTGCCATTCACCGACACTCAACTCAGTGTAGCCAAACCACCGGCCCAGCACAGTGGCATACCCTTGGGGCAGCTTGGCAATGATCGAAGCCGCGCCGCCAGCTTGGGCCGCGGCCTCAATCTGCGCTTGGGTCGGTTGACCAGCCAGATCGCCAAAGCGGATATTATCGTCGGCGCGGTCATGGTAGGGGGCCAGTCGCTGAAAGAGCACGGTAATGCGCCGGCGCAGATCGGCCACCTGCATCTGGCGCAGATCAACCCCATCCCAGGTAATCCGCCCAGCGGTGGGGTCATAAAAGCGGCAGAGCAATTTGATCAAGGTGCTTTTCCCAGCGCCGTTTTCGCCCACAATCGCAACGACCTTCCCGGCTGGAATGGTAAGATCAAAGTCAACCAGGGCAGTGCGTGGGCTGTCGGGATAGTGAAACGTGATCCCTTCGAGCCGCACCGCTTGGTGGAGACCCGGGGCGACGCTCACCGGGTGGGTTGGATCAACCAACGTTGGTTGAAGCTCTAAAAAGGCAAAGAGATCTTCCAAAAAGAGCAGGTTATCGTAAATTTCCCCCACCCCATTGAGCAGGCTGCGCATGAGCTGTTGGCCTTGATTGATAGTTTGATAGAACATCGCCAAACTGCCCAACGAAAAGCGTCCAGCTAACGCCTGCCAAAAGGTCCACCCCAGCGTCAGCACCAGGGTAAGCAGGCCGAGAAGGCCAGCGAGCAGCTCGACAATGGTCTGCTCACGCGATAATTGCAAACGTTCTGTGCGCAACTGGTTACGTAACTCCCGGTAGGCCTGGCTAAAGTGTTCACCGAGGTCAAAAAGGCGCACTTCTGCGACCGCGATATCGGTCACCAAGATCCGGTGATAGTAACTCAATCGGCGTTGGTCTACCGTGCGCTTGATGCGCCACGCCCGAAAGCGCGCCGTTGTCCGGAGCGCGGCCCACAAGGCGGGGAGCGTGCCCAGCAAGAGGGCAAAGGGCATCCACCAGGCAAAGGTCAACAGCACACTGGCCATGGCTGCCAGGGTAATCGTGTTCTGTAGAAATTTCCCCACCGTCTCTAAAAGGGCTAACGGGCGTTCAATGGCGTCGATGCTGGCGCGGTGGAGTTGATCATAGTAGCTAGGCGATTCGTAGAATTGCAGATCCAGGGCCAGGGCTTGCTTGTGGACCAGGTTATTCATCCAATCCCCCACCGCTTCGGCCAGGGCTTTGCGCAGATAGCCACTGAAACTGCCTACCCCTTCTTTCACCAGTAGGAGCAGCCCCATGAACAACCCATTCATGATTGCGGCTGACAGCAGCGTTGGATCACCGTTGTGCTGGGTGACACTGACCAAACTATCCACCAAGTGGCGCGTTAAAAACACCAGCAGTACCGGCAGTAGCCCCTGGACGACCAGACTCACAACGGTTAACGCAGTCCACAAAGGCGCCGCCTTCCAGACCAGGATGAGCGCTTTGGGCAGATAGTGGAGTTGTGTACGCAGGATGCGCAGCGAAAAGGTTGGCTGCTGTTTTTTGTTCTTGTCCAATTGTCCTACGTTTCGATTCATAAAGTGCCCCGCGGCTGTGCTGCGGGCTGTTTGATTAAGCACAAAGATTCTGTGCTGAGTTGGGGTAAGATCTGCCGCAACAGACTTGTAATGGCATCAGCCGCAAAAGCTTCGCCGTTATAGCGGGGAATGATGGCACTAAGCGATGGCTTAGAAGTCAAGCTGATTTGCATAAGCTCAAAACGGCTTTCCTCGTGCGCGTTGTCGGCGCAATCAAGGCCTAAGCGTAGCGCAGAAAGTTGCCTCATTGCGCAGCGCCTGCTTCCATGTGCCCCCGCGCGATGAGCTGCGCAATCGTCTGTGGTATGCCCGCTAAATCGGTGCCCAAATTGATCTGGTAGCAGGGCACCTGGCGGACCAACGCGGCCATCAGCTCAACCTCCTGTTGGACGGCCCCCGGTTGATAGACCAGGGTGCTGGCAACGAAGTCGCGCAAAAGGGCCATGCGTGAAACCGGTGCCAGTGTGGTTGCCGTTGTGCCGGCGACGTGGGCGAGTAAGATGGCCCGGATCGGTAAGTGTGGGGCAATCTGCGCGGGGGCAAACTCATTAACGTGGAGGAGCGCTTTTTCCGTGGCGGTTTCCGCTAAATTACCGACGGCCGGCAACAGGTTGGGAAAACTTTTCATCTGCGCCAGATGTAACTTGGCCGAATTGTAAATACAATACGCCTGTGGCGTTGGTGCCAGGCTTAGCAGACAACGATCATCCGATAGATAGTGCAGCCCCGCATTCAGACAAGCTAACGTGGTCGTTGATTTACCAGCCCCGGTCTTGCCCACGATCAGCACGGCACCAGCCGCCAGCCCTACCGCACCGGCATGAATCATCACCAGCCCCCGCTCCCGCAGCCACCAGTGCAGCAGTACCTTCAGCGGGGCGGCGCGCTCATAGGCCCGCAACGAGTGACTGCTATCGATGCAGAAAAAGCCAAGCTGATTCGTATGGTCCAAGACGCTTAGGGCATTAACATCGGTCTGCACGGCAGTGAGGATCTGTTCATTGCTGCAAGCTGGGATCTCCCCGCGCAACGCCACGTCAGCTTTGGTCCAAGCGCAGGGCGGTTGTACGCCCGTTGACGCACTATCCCACAGGCAGAGGGTCAGATCGGGGCTGGGAACGTCTGGAACGGCAAGATGGGCCAGCGCCGGCGTCAGCAGGGGGACGAGGGCCGGGCCGGCAAAAGAAAGCTGCACCGTATAACCGGCAATGGCATAAGTATAGGTAATCGTGCCGGTCTTGGCGCTGGCGGCCTGGTAAGCAGACCCGACCAGCGCGCAGAAAGCCGCAGGATCAGTTTCCTGCTGGGTGGCACTAAGGTCTGTAACAATCATCGACAACACCTGCTATGCTTTACGCATGGGCCAGCCACTTTGCGCCACCTCATGGATAGGATCGAGCAGCAAGAGATCTTGAATGTCTGTGTGGCGTTCAAATCGTGGGGGCACAAAGGGTACTTGCTGTGTCTGTGGCGGTGTTGCCATCGGTACGTGGGGCGCAACTGTCTCTACAATCACTTCGGCTTGCACCAATGCTCCAATAAACTGGCGCACTGCAGCCTCGATCTCCTCGCCGTCCCCTGCAGAGTAGGCACTGATCTGACTAATGATCTGCATGATAGACCATTGCTGCTGGATCAAGAGCCAGATCTGGTTGGCTGTCCCTTGTAGGCTGTAGTAGGTGCCGGTGTCAAAATCAATAATGATCGTCTCGTCATCGATCGTTTCATCGGTAATGCGTGGGCGGTTAATCCGGTAGTTCATCGTATTTTTACTCCAATGTGACGATTAGCGATTAATAAGGTAGCGGCGCGCAACAGTTGACACTTTGGGCAAACTAGTTGTATGCCTTGATAAAATGATTGCGCAAATTGTGTACTAAAATATCATACAATTGCTGCACAGAAGCTTACACTAATTCCGATAGGCTTACAATAGGCAAAAGTATCTGAGTGTTATCGTAAGGTTTGCTCCTAAGCATTAGTACGCAATCTGTATAACAATCAATAAAACTTATACACAAATCGTGTTTCGTCTGCGCCGGCATGCGCAAGCCCTAAAAAGTAAATTAGAACATTCGTTCCATGATGGATTTGACATATTCTCATATCGGAATATAATCAGGTCATGGCACGTTTACCAACCACAGCGGATGTCTTTAATGCAATTGCCGAGCCGCAGCGCCGTGCAATCCTTAGCCTGCTTGCCGGGGGTGAGCGGTCGGTGAATGATCTTGCCGCTGCGCTTGAGCTGAAGCAGCCGCAAGTCTCGAAACATTTGCGGGTTTTGAAAGCGGTCGATTTGGTAAGCGTGCGCAGTGAAGGGCCGCAACATTTTTACAAGATCAAGGCGGATGGCCTCAAGCCGATCCATGAGTGGGTGAAGCCCTTCGAACAGTTGTGGAATGAACGTTTTGATCGTCTGGCTGAGTATCTGAGAGAGCTGCAAGCCACGCGACCGAACCTGAGCAGAGAAACAGAGGAAACAACGAATGAGCAAAACAACCCTGAAAACCGAACGACCATCTGAGCGTGAATTTGTCGTCTCCCGCACCTTTGCGGCGCCGCGTGAATTGGTCTGGCAGGCCTGGAGCCAGTGTGAACATCTGCAACAGTGGTGGGCACCGGCTGGTTGGTCTGTGCCCGTCTGCAAGATGGATTTCCGGGTGGGCGGCACCTGGCACTACTGCATGAAAGGGCCAATGCCTGATGGCACGGAGATGGAAAGTTGGGGGCTGACTGTCTATCAAGAAATTGTGGCGCCGGAACGCTTTGTCGCCCTCGATCAATTTGCCGACGCAGCGGGCAATGTTTCGTTGGAGATGCCGAAGCTATACAATACGGTAACCTTTACAGTAGTAGATGGCCAAACCGAGGTCACCAGCCGGAGTGAGTTTGCCACGGCGGCCGATCTTGAGACCGTGATCGAAATGGGCATGGAAGAAGGCATGACCCAGTCGTGGGATCAATTGGCCGAGCACTTAGCGCGGATCCAGCAGTAAATTGACGGCGGCCAAGGGATGAATGACGAGCATATCACTTAAGAATATGACTTACGCCTTAGCCACAGGGCGCGCAGCGAGTACAGAGAGAAGGATAGGCTCCATAGTCGCTGTGGCCAAGGCGTAAGTCATCAAGTAAAAACGGTTCAACCCGATCTCGGGGGGTGACATCCCCGCCCCGCCGTAAACGCGCCCAGTGGGCACACGGGCTAGAGAACAACGCCGGGTTTACTCGGCTGTTTTAGCCGGGTTTACCCGGCGTTGTTCTCTAGCCCTGCGGCTTTAGCCCAGGGCGAGCGTGTCAACCCCTTAAATTCCGGTTGAGCCGTTAAAACGACAGTGGAGACAACAATGCAAACTGTAGCACCTACACAACCAACCTCGAAAATTGCGCTGTGGGCCGGCCGGATCATTACGGCCCTAGCCGTCCTCTTCTTTCTCTTCGACGGCGTCACCAAGGCGATCAAGGTTCCGCAGGTGATTGAAGCGAGCGTACAGCTTGGTTACCCCGAAAGCCAAATCGTGGGGATTGGTATCCTGCTACTCGTCTGCACGGCCATTTACCTGCTGCCCCAAACCGCGGTACTTGGTGCGATCTTGTTGACAGGTTATATGGGCGGCGCGATTGCCACCCATGTAAATGCCGAATCTGGCCTTTTTCCCATCAGCTTTTCGGCGATCTTTGGCGTGTTGGTCTGGTTGGGACTCTACCTGCGCGAGCCACGGTTGCATGCCCTGGTGCCGCTAAAAAAGAGTGAGTAATGGCTAATCATGATCACTGACGAGATACTTGGCATCGTCCAATTTCTACGCGAGGCCGAACGCTTAAAAAACGTCTACCGCACCGCGTGGACTTCGGGCGGGCAACCGGAAAGTACAGCGGCGCACACCTGGCGACTCTGTTTAAGTGCCCTGGTCTTTGCCAAACACTTTCCCGAAGTGAATAGTGAACGGCTGCTCAAGCTTTGCATCATCCATGATCTGGGCGAGGCAATTGGCGGCGATATTCCGGCGATTCATCAGCAAGCGAATGCACCCAAAGCCGAGCAGGAGCGCAAAGATCTGATCACGCTGCTGGCCCCGCTGCCGCTTGCGCTCCAACAGGAAATCATCGACCTGTGGGATGAATATGAGGGGGCAACGACCCCCGCAGCCAAAGTCGCCAAGGCGCTGGACAAGTTGGAGACGCTAATGCAGCACAATCAAGGGGCGAATCCACCGGACTTTGATTATGCATTTAACATTGGTTATGCCCGCAAGGTTACCGACGCGGTGCCGCTGATTGCCGAAATTCGCAAAAGTATCGATGAAGAGACCCGCCAAAACGCTCTACAGGGAAAAGGAACCAACTGTTGATGAGTACCCAAACGACCGCTAGCCTACCCCTACCCTCGCCCGCGGATTACGAAATTGTGCTAACGCGCACCTTCGATGCCCTCCGTGAATTGGTCTTCCAAGCGTGGACTGAGCCGGGACAGATTGAGCAGTGGTGGGGGCCGGCCGGCTTTCGCAACGAAACCTTGGCCATGGATGTCCGCCTTGGCGGAACGTGGCGCTACGTCATGCATGGCCCCGATGGGACCGCCTACGACAACCGCACCGTCTACCGCGAGGTAATTGCACCTGAGCGGCTGGTCTATTGGCATGGCTGGGATGTGGATGATGATCCACTGGCTTTTGAAGTGACCGTCACCTTTGAAGCGGTGGGTGACCAAACGCAGCTGACCATGCGGATGCGCTTTGCCACGGCGGAACAACGCGCAGATACCATCGCCTTTGGCGCGGTTGAAAGTGGCCAGCAAACGTTGACAAAGCTGGCCCAACACCTGGCCACACTGCTGTGACGGCTGTTTGCTAGCCAACTGATGTAGATCACAACGAATCTTTCAGACAAATTGAGCAAAGGGAAAAATAATGAACATTGTATTGTGGATTCTGCAGATTTTACTCGCGGTCGCCTTTGCTGCTCATGGCGCACTTTTTCTTGCCCCACCGCCGGAGTTATTGGTAGAGATGAATAAGATGCTACCGACTTGGTTTCGCCTGTTTCTGGGTGTGGTCGAAGTGGCGGCCGCGATTGGGCTGATCTTGCCGGGGATCACGCGGATTATGCCCCGGTTGGTCCCCCTGGCTGCGTTCGGCATTATGATCGTGATGGTCAGCGCCACTATTCTGCACGCGACGCGCCCTGGTGAAATGAGTTCCGCGGTGACCACGGCGATCCTGCTGGTCATCGCCACCTTTGTCGCCTATATGCGCTGGAAAGTGAAGCCGATCTCGCCACGCGCTGTGGCCTAGGCTAGGCAAAATTGGACAAATGCCGACACACAGCGCCTATTACACGGCAGGGAAGAACGTGCTGCGCAAGCGCAACCGCTTATGCCAATACCAAGGCGTCGGCACTAACTACTTTATCTACAGCTGGGCCGTTGCAGGTTTCACTGGGGGGATGATCGTCGCCATCCTCCCACATGCGCCCAAAGAACCAAACTCGGCTATCCCCCAGCACAAATTCGGCGGGTGTAAAGGTCATCTTCGAGCCCAAGGGGGGGGTTGGGTCAGTTGGAATATACTCGCCATCCCACCCCTGAAAGAAGCCAACCCATGGCTTGCCGGCAGCGTGTAGCTGATCGGAAAACGTGCGTACCTGTGCTAAATCAGGAATAGCAACACAGATGGTTAAGTCTTCATACTCGGATGGCGGAATGGTAACGGTTGCATGTTTCATAATTTCTGAGCCTCCTCGTTCCACGCCTGAATGATGGTCGTCAGATGCTGTTTGAGAAATTGGTGTTCCTGCTAAGTTAAATTTAACACAGATGTAGCTTTTTTTCACGTGCTATAACGTTTTAGCCAGAAAGGCCAACCCATCTCTGGCTCCGATCAATGAAGGAGAAATGATGCAACCATACCCTTTGCTGGAAACGCTCTTTCGGCACCACTTGTGGGCCAATCTGCAACTTTTGGCGCTCTGCGCGACATTAACCGAAGCGCAACTGCAAACCAGGATTGTCGGTGTCTATGGCACCCTTGGCGACACGCTGCAACACCTGGTCCGTTCGGAGCGCTCCTACTTATCCCGGATTAGTACCGGCCAACCCTTCCGCCCGCCGGAAAATGAAGGGCCGCTGACCTTTGATGAGCTGCGCGCATCACTGCAGCGTACCGGTGAAGGCTTTATTGAGTGGGTGCCCAACGTGCAGGCCGACGAGCGCGTCGAAGTGCAGTGGGACAACAACGGCATCCAAGGGCCGGTCCAAGTGCCCAAAGCGGTGATTGTGACGCAGGTGATCAACCATGCCACGGAGCACCGCACGCAAATCATGGCGATGCTTACACAACTGGGCATCCAACCGCCGGAGTTGGGCAGTTGGGACTTTTTTGAAGCAGACGAATTGCTGTAACCGTGGTTGTGTCCGGTCGGGACGGTTGAATTTAGCGCAGAAATAGTAAGACCCTAAACGCAGCTATCCCTACGGGACAAGTAACTGATTGAGCGCCAAAGAGAGGACATATCAAAATGCGAAAATTAATCGTTGCTGAATTTTTATCGTTCGATGGTGTCATGCAAGCACCGGGTGGGGTTGATGAAGATACCGACGGCGGCTTCCCCCACGGCAGTTGGACCATGCCCTATTGGCACGACGATATCGGCACCCATTTCATGCAGGCGATGGAAAATTGCGACACCTTTCTACTTGGGCGTAAGACCTGGCAGACGCACGGTGAAGCCTTTGACCCCATGCCGGAGGGCGATCCTTTTGGCGATGTGATGAACAGTAAACAGAAGTATGTTGTCTCGACCACCCTGGAATCGGCCGATCTCTGGCGTAACTCAACCATTATCCGCGACAACGTGGTTGCGCAGATCCGTAAAATTAAAGAGCTGCCAGGCAAGAACATCTACGTTGACGGCAGCAGTGTTCTCGTCCACACCCTGGTCGAACATGACCTGGTCGATGAGTATAGCTTTCTCGTCTATCCGCTCGTCTTGGGCAGTGGCAAACAGATCTTCCCCGCGGGGCTGCGGGTCAACCTCAAGTTGGTTGAGACGAAACCATTTCCATCGGGCGTTGTCCTCATGCGCTATGTGCCGGACCGTGGGTAACCTGTAGACAAGCCATAGACCGTAATTGAGTAAGGAGATCAGATGGAAAGCTATGACGATGATCTGATGAAATTTGCTGCGGCAGGCGCAGCACCGCTACCCGCCGCAGCTGTTGAGGGGTATGTCGAACATGATGGTGGTCGAATCTGGTATGCCACCTATGGCTTGGGTTTTCCCGTGGTTCTGCTGCACGGCGGTCTTGGCCACAGCGGCAACTGGGGCTATCAAGTGCCGGCCTTGGTCGACAGCGGTTACCAGGTTGTGCTGATTGATAGCCGTGGCCATGGCCGCAGCACGCGCGACGAGCGGCCCTTCCGCTACGACCTAATGGCAGCCGATGTGGCCGCAGTGATGGATGCATTGCAACTGGATCGTGTTGGACTAATTGGTTGGAGTGATGGCGCGGTCATTGCCCTGACCCTTGCCATGCAGATGCCAGATCGGGTTGCGGGGGTCTGCTATTTCGCCTGCAACGTAGATGACAGTGGCACCAAGGAGATCGAATTCACGGCCACGTTGCAACGGTGTTTCGACCGTCATGTTCAGGACTATGCACAGCTATCTGCAACACCAGATCAATTCGAGCAATTTTCCGCCGCAGTGAATACCATGCAGAGCACACAACCCAATTATACCGCCGCACAGTTGGCGCAGATCCGCGTGCCGGTCACGGTTGTTCATAGCGAACATGACGAATTTATCAAGCGTGAACATGCCGAGTATTTGGCAGCGACGATTCCCAACGCCGCATTCGTTTACCTGCCGGAAGTCAGTCACTTTGCGCCGCTGCAGCGACCGGATCAATTCAATCAGGCAATCCTTGCCTTTCTCGGTAGCTTACGAAAATTGTAAGGAGAGCAGGATGGGCAAGGTCGTTTTTAACATGACGATGTCGCTCGACGGCTTTGTCGCCGGCCCCAATGATGGCCCTGATAATGGGCTGGGCGATGGCGGTATGGCCCTGTTTGACTGGTATGGCCGCGGCGACACTGCGTACAAAATGCCTGGCGGCGACTGGAAGTTCAAAATCTCCGCAGCCAGTGCCGCTAACCTGGACAGAGCGATCAATAACGCGGGGGTACTGGTGACTGGTCGGCGGACCTTTGACATCGCGCACGCCTGGGGTGGACGCCATCCGGTTGATGTGCCGATTGTCGTATTGACGCACAACCCGCCGCCGGAGTGGATCAAACCGGGTTCACCCTTTACCTTTGTCACCGACGGTATTGAAAGCGCAATTGCCCAAGCGCAAGCCATTGCCGGTGACAAAGAGGTAGCCATTGGCAGCGCCACTACCTTGCAACAGAGCCTTAATGCCAGCCTGCTCGACGAGATCCACATCGATCTCGCCCCGCTGATCCTTGGTAGCGGTGTGCGCCTCTTTGATCAGCTGGGGATGGTGCCACAACAGCTCGAACAACTGGCGGTGACTGAAGGCATGGGTGTGACCCATCTGAAGTATCGTGTGGTCAAGTAACAATCGTCCCAGCAGCCCGGCTCGTGCCAAAAGCCGGGCTGCTTCTCAAACAGGAGCTTATTGATGCGCAATCTCGTGGCCTTTATGCACATGTCACTCGACGGTTTTGCCGCTGGTCCCAATGGCGAGCTGGATTGGGTCGCCTATGATCAGGAGTTGGAGCAGTATGCTGCGGGAATCGTCGATAGCGTGGGTACCGCACTCTACGGTCGCGTCACCTACCAGATGATGGAATATTGGCGCACCGTGCCCGGCAACCCCGACAGTACAGAGCATGAGCGTAACCATGCGGCCTGGATCGAAGCGATCCCCAAAGTGGTGGTCTCGACCACACTCAGTGCCGTTGATTGGCATAATACAACGATCATTGCTGACAATTTGGTCGAGGAGATCAATCAACGCAAGCAACTGCCGGGTAAAGATATTGTCATCTTTGGCAGCCCCAGCCTCACGCAGGCGCTGGCGCAGTTTGGTCTGGTTGACGAATATCAGCTCACGGTGAGCCCCGTGCTGTTGGGAACCGGGGTACAATTCTTTGCGCCGTTGACCGCAAAGCAACCATTGCAATTGCTGTCAAGCAAAATTTTAGCTTCTGGTGCATTAGGCTTACATTATAAAGTGTCGAACTAAAATTTATAGGAGATTTTTATGCACAAAGTGATCTCAGCCGATGGTACACAGATTGCTTATGACCGGGTTGGTGAAGGGCCGGCACTCATTTATATCCTGGGTGCCACGGCCACCCGCGGCTTGGCGGCCCAACAAGGTGACGCCGATGGCGATACACCCTTTACCACCTACATCTATGACCGGCGCGGGCGCGGCGACAGCGGTGACAGCGCTGATACGTCCACCAATGCGATTGCGCGCGAAATTGAAGATCTCGAAGCGCTGATCGACGCCGCGGGTGGCTCGGCCTTTGTCTTTGGCCACTCTTCCGGCGCGGTGCTGGCCCTGCGCGCAGCTGGACAACTGGGTGACAAAATCAAGAAGGTCGCGCTCTATGAGCCGCCCTTTATCATCGACGACAGCCGCCCGCCCATTCCGGCGGATTATGTGGCGCATTTGCGCGAACTGAGCGCTACCGGGCGCAAGGAAGATGCCCTGATCTATTTTATGACGGTCGCCGTGGGCATCCCCGCCGAATATATCGACGGCATGAAACACGCCCCTTTCTGGGCGTCATCGGTTGGGGTGGCGCACACGATCAGCTATGACGGCGAGATCATGGGCGAGACCATGTACGGCAACCCGGCGAGCTTGCAACAATTTTCGACCATCACCACCCCCGCGCTGGTAATGGTCGGCGGCAACAGTCCGGCCTATCAACAAAATGCGGTGGCCACCTTGGCCCAGATCCTGCCGAACGCCGAATACCGCAGCATGGCCGGGCAGGATCATGGCATTGCGCCGGATGTGTTGAACCCGGTGTTGGCAGCGTTTTTCCTAAGCTGACCCCCGCCCGGCAATCAATTGCCGGGTGGCCCGGTATACCGAATCAACAAGGAGCAGACCATGTCACAGGAAGTGCCCATTCGGATTATCCTTGTCCAACCGCCCAACGGGGTACGCTTTGCCGTTCAGCGCGGCAAGGATGATCTACTTCCACCCTCCCACACGGATGACACGACGATCACCTTCGACTTCACCGTGCGTGTCGGCCAGCCACAGCCCAATGGCGCACCCAATCTGTTGGGGCCTTTTACCCAAGGGCCTGTCGCCGATCGCTTCGTCTATGTCAACGCCGGCACATCTGCTGGCGACCCTACTTCACCGTGGACCCGCCGCATTAAGGTCAAGTTGGCTGGCATCACCCAGGTGATGATCGAGACGGTGCAGACCATGCCGGGGAAGGTGATCGAAGGGCGCATCGCCGGACAAGCCAAAGATGGCGGCCCGGCGGCGGCTAGTGTGCCGCTGCTCGGCGATGGCTGGCAGGTTGTAGCATAGTCAGTAGCGCGCGTTGCGGTCTACGAATAATCGATTATGGAGCAAATGATGACCAAGCTACGCGTTCACGCCTTTTCCATTTCGCTGGACGGCTATGGAGCCGGTCTCAACCAAGATCTGAACAATCCGCTTGGCGTCGGCGGGATGGCCCTGCACGAATGGATGTTTTCTACCCGCTCCTTTGCCCAGACCCAGGGGCGCGACGGCGGGGAGACCGGTACAGATGATGATTTTGTTGCGCGCGGCATGACCAATCTCGGTGCGTGGATTCTGGGCCGCAACATGTTTGGCCCCCTCCGTGGGCCCTGGCTGGATGAAAGCTGGACCGGCTGGTGGGGCGAGAACCCACCCTACCATGTCCCCGTCTTTGTGCTGACCAACCATGCGCGGCCGAGCATCACAATGGCCGGGGGCACCACGTTTCACTTTGTCACCGGCGGGATGCATGCGGCCCTGGACCAAGCGCGGGCGGCAGCCGGCAATCAAGATATTCGGCTGGGCGGCGGTGTCAACACGATCCGCCAATATCTCCAAGCCGGCTTGATCGATGAGCTACACATTGCAATTACGCCGGTGCTCCTTGGCAAGGGCGAACACTTACTGGCAGGGATTGATACGGTGGCTTTGGGCTACCGCTGCACCGAATATGTCACCAGCCCCAAGGCGCTGCACTTTGTGCTCACCAAGGGCTGAGCAGACAGGGGAGGAAAAACCAGGATGACAACAACACGCCTTCATTGCCACATCAAGGCACCGCGTGCGCAAGTGTACGGCGCCTTAATCGACCCACAGGCCGTGGCCACGTGGATGGTGCCTGACGGCATGACCAGTCAAGTCCATACGTTTGAGGCATGGGAAGGGGGCAACTTCCGGATTTCGCTGACTTATGTTGACCCCACCGACACGGGTAAGAGTAGCGCGCAGACCGATACCTACCACGGTCATTTCGTCAAACTTGTGCCAGATGAGCAGGTGGTCGAAGTGATGGAATTTGAAACCACCGATCCCACCATGCAAGGGGCGATGACCGTCACCTTCACGCTGATCGCTGTTGCTGGCGGCACGGATCTACTCGCTGTGCATGATAACGTGCCGTCCGGCGTTGCGCCGGCGGATAACGAATTGGGTTGGCGGATGTCGCTCGCCAAGTTGGCAGTGTTAGTTCAGGAGAACCAGATCCAATGACGATGCAATGCAGTAGAAGCGGCTTATCTCCCATGCGCCTGCAGCGCCTGCACGACGTGCTGGCGCGCCATGTCGACCGTGGCACGCTGCCTGGCTTCGTCACCCTGATCAGCCGCCGCGGCGAGACCTATGTCGACACCATCGGCACCCAGGCCGTAGATGGCGGTGCCGCCATGCAGCGCGACACCATCTTCCGCATTGCGTCGATGACCAAGCCGGTGACCGCGGTCGCCGCGCTAATTCTGATCGAAGAGTGCAAGTTGCGCCTTGATGATCCAGTCGATGAATGGTTGCCCGAGTTGGCCAATCGGCAAGTATTGAAGCGGCTCGATGGACCCTTGGATGAGACCGTGCCGGCTAATCGATCCATCACCCTGCGCGATTTGCTGACCCTGCGCATGGGCTTTGGTTATATGACCGATCTGGCGCCGGATTTTCCCATTTGGCAAGCGATGAATGAACGTCATCTTGCCATCGGCCCGGAACCAACGACCGCGCCTTCGATTGATGTCTGGATGCAGTCACTCGGTTCGCTGCCCTTGATGGCGCAGCCGGGGGAACGGTGGCTGTATGAGACTGGTTTGGATGTGTTAGGCGTATTGATTGCACGCGCCGCGGGCCAGCCGCTGGAAGCGTTTATGCAGGAACGGATCTTTGCACCGTTGGGCATGAAGGATACCGCCTTTAGCGTCCCCGCCGAAAAATTGCATCGCCTACCCCCCTGCTACCAAAAAAACTATGAAAGCGGCGCGCTGGAAATCTTTGATGCGGTCAACGGCCAGTGGCGCCGGCCACCGGCGTTTCCCGCGGGCGGTGGCGGGTTAGTCTCGACGGTTGATGATTATCTGGCCTTTGGACAAATGTTGCTCAACGGCGGCAAGCTTGGCAACGAGCGCATTCTCTCCCGCCCAGCCGTCGAAGTGATGACGACGAATCAGTTGACCGCCGAGCAACAGCAGGTGGCGAGTGCTTTCTTTGTTGAGCCGCGGCGTTGGGGCTTTGGCCTCGCCGTCGTCACTGGCCGCAACGACTTGTCGATGGTGCCGGGGCGCTTTGGCTGGGAAGGGGGCTATGGCACCTCGTGGGCCTCCGACCCCAAGGAAGAGCTGGTGGCGATACTCATGACCCAACTCTGCTTCCCAGCCGCGGCAGCGGTCTATCAAGATTTTTGGACAGGGGTTTACCAGGCGATTGATGACTAAGCGGAGGCTGAGCGGAGGCCCTATGGGCCTCCGTTTTAGTCACACATTTTGCTAACTGTCATTGACAGTTCAAGCTCGCGCAGGAACATAGATTAACAATAGTTTGCCCGATTTGAACTGGCGTGTCTCCTTCAATACGAGGTCAGTCGCCAGGGGTAAGCCCGCAAAGAGTGAGGTGCCGCCCCCTAACACAACCGGGTTGAGCACCAGTTGCACTTCATCGATGAGGCCCGCTTGCAAAAGTGTGACACCAAGGTTGTTGCTGCCGAGGATAATGATGTCATCCGGCGTTTCGGCTTTGTAGCGGCGCAATTGCTCGACGACATCGCTGCTGATGACGGTGGTGTTTTCCCATTCCGGCGTAAAGGTAGTATGGCTGACCACTAACTTGGGCGTGGCATTCATATAGGCGGCCACCTCAGGGATCATCTGGGCTGCTATTGGGGTTGGCCAGAACTGTTGCATGATGGCGTAGGTCTTGCGCCCCAGCAGAATGGTGCCGGCACCCTTGCCCTCTTTCTGCTGAAAGGCTTCAAATTCGTGGTCACGGTGATGGAAGACCGCGGTATCGTGGTTGCGATCGGCCACGTAGCCATCCAAGCTGACATTCATGAAGAGGAAGAGTTTACCCATTTTGTTTGCTCCGTATGTGCTGCTATCGATAGTATCAAGTCCACTTTTGTAAAGGATAGCAGGAAACAGGGGCGCAAAATTGTATAAAACCGTCATCTTAGCGGTAAGAGTAGCCGACTTGGTCGTGATAGGTCGCATCAGCCTTTTGGCGCAGGCGCTTTGGCGTGAGGCCGGCGAAGGCTTTGACCTCACGGATAAAGTGGGATTGATCCGTGAAATGTAGGGCGTGGGCAATATCGGTGAGTTTGGTAAAGTGGCCCGTCTTCAGCAGGCGCACTGCCTCATTAAAGCGTTTAATGCGGATGTAGGATTGGGCAGGAATGCCCACCACTTGCTGAAAACGACGCTCGAATTGGCGCTCGGAGAGGTGCAGCGATGGCAGCAAGTGTTTGACCGAAATGGCGGCAATGTTCTGGTGGATCAGGTGTAAGCCTGCGGTGACCAGCGGATCGTGCTGCTGGACACGTGCCCGTTGGGCCACGAGAAATTCGGTGAGCAACGCCACCTGACTTTGCACATCGGCGGCCATCATCAACTGCTCATTAAGCGGTTGCGCGGAAAATTCGGCAAGTTCAACGGCACCATTGGCTAACACGGCAGCGTTGAGTCCCAAGATCGAGTGCAGGGCATGGGGCTGCAAAATCACATGAATCGTCGTGTAGGCACCGGCGCGATAATGCATAGTGCTTGGTTCGGTGCCAACGCCGTAGAGAAAGAGTGTCGGCGTGGTGTAGGCACTTGATGGCGTGGTGATGTCGGCAAGGGCTGGATGTCCATTCATATGTTGAAAGACAATGCCAGGCACGGCGTTGGGCGCGGTGTTGATCATCACCGGTTCATCGCCGGTGTATTCAGCGATGTGGAAGCAGGCCACATCCGCGTACAGGGCTGCCGGTGGAGGCAAGATCCGAAAGTTCAATGAACCCGTCACGGTTATTGGTGTCCTTTAAGTGGACGTAAGCTGTTCAAGCTGGGGTTGTAACGCGGTTTTCGGATACGGCTCACCCCATTCCCATTGTGTGCGGTCGCCAGTCCGTAAAGTTTCGGTGGCAATGTTATAGAGAAATTCGGGTGCAATATCGATTTCGCCTTCCCAGATAATGGTGCCAAGATCGAGTTGGAAACGGCGAATGCGCCCTGCTGCTTGTAACGGCACAAGATGTGGTTTGTGCAGATATCCAAGCAGATCAATGACCTTGATCGCACCATCGTTGAACCAGACGAGTAGACGATAGCCTTCAAGGTATTCCGCTTTTGTAATTTCTAAAGGTTTGATCATGCTGATGATGATTCCATCAATTTCCGCAATTCTTGGCATCCACTTCGCCTGATAGTATGATGGCAATTACTAGGATGAGTTTAGCAGAGAGACAAGAATTGATCAAGCAGCTATGACTGACAAAGGGGATTTCTATGTACATGAAAACGCATATGCTGGCTGCCTTACGCGAAGAGTTCGACCAGTGGGAGAAGGTGCTGGCGAGCTTGCCGGCAGCGCAGATCACCGCTATCCCCCAACCAGGTGAGCTCTCCCTCAAAGATGAAATGGCCCATCTGTGGGCCTGGCAACAGCGCTCGATTGCGCGCATGGCAGCTGGATTGAACAACGAAGAACCCAAGATGCCCGCGTGGTGGCCCGATGCCACGGTGACGCGCCCCGAAGAGAGCGAGGATCACGAAGCGGAGAATGACCGCATCAATGCACAGATCTACGAAACGTATTGTGATCTGCCCTGGGCAGAGGTCTATACGCAGTGGCGCACTGACTTTCTCCGCTTCCTAGAACTCGGCGCAGCGATCGCGGAACCGGCGCTGCTCGATGCCAGTCGCTATGTTTGGCTCAACGGCTACTCGTTGGCCGATGTGCTCCTTGGCTCCTATGATCATCATCAAGAACATCTGGAAAAACTGCTGGCGCGGTTGTGACAGCAAATTCAGAAAGAAACGAATTATACTTTTGGGCGATTACTTGAGCAAAAAAGGAAGAGTTTTCATGGTTCAGTCTACCACCCAACCCGGCGCTTTCCCGAAAATCGGCGCACCTGCCCTGCGGGCGCTAAACAGCGCCGGTTATCACAGCTTGGCGGATCTCACCCAGGTACGCGAGGCGGACCTGGCCAAACTCCACGGCATGGGACCCAAAGCAGTGGGCCTCCTGCGTGATGCGCTCGCCGCAAACGGATTGACCTTTTTGGCTGAGTCGGCGTAGCAGGAGGTAACAATGACCCTACAGGTTGAACAACGCTTCTCTGATTCACCCTATATTGAGACGGTGATGCACGGCCACTCGCTGGCGGCTGGCTCGGCGATCCGCCCAGCCGAAACCAATTGGCATATGGTCTTTGTGCGCGAGCTGGGCAATGTCCATCCGCTGGTGGTGGGGCCGTGGCGCAGTGCGGGGGTTGCCACCTGGCAGGAAGGGGGCGAGATCCTCTGGGTGAAATTTAAGCTCGGTGTCTTTATGCCCCACCTCGCCTTTGATCATCTGCTCGATCATGAACTGCGCCTGCCGGAGGGAGCAGGACCGACCTTCCACTTGAAGAGTAAAAGCTGGGAATTGCCCAGCTTTGAGAATATGGAAACCTTTATCGCTCGGCTAATCCACGACGAGATCCTGGTCCATGATCCGCTGATTAAGACGGTGCTTGCTGATGAACCGCATAACCTCGCACCGCGCACTGTCCGTCACCGCTTTCAGCGCGCGACGGGGCTCTCGCTCAAACAGATCCAGCAGGTTGCGCGCGCACAACAAGCTGCGGCCCTACTGCAACAAGGCGTATCCATTCTTGATGCGGTGTATGAAGCCGGCTATTACGACCAACCGCACCTCACCCGCGCCCTCCGCCAATGGGTCGGCTACACCCCCGCACAAATCCATCATGCGTCGGCGTCGACCGCCGTGGTGGAATGATAATGTTTGCCATTTTATACAAGACATTCGTCCGTGGCCGGGGTATAATACAGATGTTCTAACCACCTGTGGCAGCAGAACCACACAAAAATCGACGATTTTATAAGGAGCAGCTGATGCAAACGATTACCCCATTTCTCTGGTTCGACAACCAAGCCGAAGCGGCGATGAATTTCTATGTTTCGATTTTCAAGGATGCCCAAATTGTGAGCACCATGCCTGGTCCCGATGGTACGCTGATGGGCGGGACCTTTGCCCTGAATGGCCAGGAATTTATGGTGCTCAACGGCGGTCCCATGTTTAGCTTTACGCCGGCCATTTCGCTCTTTGTGAAGTGCGAGACGCAGGCCGAGGTGGATTACTACTGGGAAAAGCTTACTGCCGGCGGCACCGAAGAACCCTGCGGCTGGCTCAAGGACAAATTTGGCCTCTCGTGGCAGATCATCCCCAATGCCCTGAGTGAACTGATCAGCCATCCGGATCGGGAAAAGGCTGGGCGCGCGCTCCAGGCCATGTTGCAGATGAAGAAGATCGACATCGCCACGTTACAGGCGGCGTTTGATGGCCAGTAAACGCAAAGCAGCATCCGCGGTCAACAAAACAGTGGGGCCAACAGTTGACGCCTTCCTCGCCGCCCTTGATCATCCCTACAAGACCGAAATTCTAATGCTCCGCCAGATCATCCTGGCCGCCGATCCAAACATTCGCGAAGAGATCAAGTGGAACGCACCGAGCTTTCGCACCACCGAAGCCTTTGCGACCTTTCACTTGCGGGCGAAAACTGGTCTTCAACTGGTCTTACATCTGGGTGCCAAGGTGCGAGAGACGGCCGCCACCGGCATCGCGGTTGCCGACCCCGCCGGCTTGCTGACGTGGCTGGCCAAAGATCGGGCGGTGGTGACCTTTACCAGTTTGGATGAGGTACACGCCAATCAAACGGCTTTTACCGAGCTAATTCGCGCCTGGGTTGTTCATGTCTAACAACTAAACTTTGATGCCGTTTTTAGCGAGTGATCACCAAAGGACCATTTATGACAAAAGTCATCACCGAATTCACCATCTCACTAGATGGCTTTATCGCCGGGCCGGACGACGACATCCGCCCAATTTTTGACTGGTACTATGCGGGTGACACTGCGTTTCACGTGCCCGGTTCGGGAATGGTCTTCAACGTATCCAAAGCGAGTGCCGACCTGCTCCACCGTGATTGGGGTTCCGTTGGCGCAATCGTCACTGGTCGGCGCGACTTTGATGTGTCGAAGGCCTGGGGCGGCAAGCCACCGCTCGCCGTCCCCACCTTCATCATTACTCATCACCCGCCGCAGGAGTGGATCTACGCAGACTCGCCGTTTATCTTTGTCACCGAGGGCGTGGCGGCTGCGCTCGGACAGGCCAAAGCCGCGGCGGCCGGCAAAGATATCGTACTGAGCGGAACCAAAATCGTCCAACAAGCGCTGCGGGCGGGGTTGGTCGATGAGATCAAGCTCCATCTCGCGCCGGTCTTGCTGGGGGCGGGGATTCGGCTCTTTGATCAACTTGATGCTCACGCAGTTGCGCTGGACATCGCGGAGGTGATCGAGGGAATTGGTGTGACCCATTTGCGCTATCGCGTGGTAAAATAGGCTGACAGTGCCCAATTTGACTGGTGATGATAACGATCCCCGGCGCTCACAGTACACGCGTTTCTGTGAGCGCTGGGGATTCTTTTGGGTTTGCGCTTGTCAAAGCCAACAAATCGCGTCTGTTTGCGTTTACAACAGATCACACTCACGCCAGCGCAATAGGAACAATTTCAGCAAGAGCAAGCGGCTGTGGCTATACTTGAACGCTGGATCGCTGCAGGATAAAGCCCCGCGTCAGACATGCTGATCGATCAGAATTGGATTGCCGTCGGGATCCACGACAACCAAGTTGGCTGGCCCGACCGTGCTTTCGTCCGCCTCGGTCGCAAAGGCAACGCCCTGGGCTTTCAGCTGCCGCTGTAGGTCACGTATATCGGTAAAACTGCCTAACGGCTGCGCGTTGCCGTCCCAACCGGGGTTAAAGGTGAGAATATTCCGCTCAAACATGCCCTGGAAGAGGCCGATCACACAATCGTCATTTTTCATGATCAGCCAATTCTGCGTGATGTCGCCCCCAAAGACTGAGAAGCCCAACTTTTCGTAAAACGCCTTCGACG
The DNA here is from genome assembly GCA_022842065.1 of Caldilineaceae bacterium. The sequence continues at coordinate 23,654 of JALHQH010000004.1, read as the reverse complement.
CCGCAATATCTTTGACGGCAAGGCTGACTGAGAATGTTCCAAGTTCCATACGCTGCTCCTTTTCGGTTGGTAACGGTTGATTCAAGCTGTTGAGAAAGTCGAACGCAGATTTTACGGATGAGGCGGATTTTCGCTGACTTTTATCCGCAGTAATCGGCCTCATCAGCGTAATCCGCGTTCTATTTTCCTTTATTCACCGCCGAGCGCAACGACCGGGAGCGCACAATCGATGTCATATGTCTCCCAGCCCAACTCGGCGGGTTGGCGGCGATAGATCTCCATGGCCGGCAGATTGGCTGGTTGATAGCGGCTGCGCGGCAACCAGTAGTGAAAGAGATATTGCAACACCCGATCTTCCTGGGCAATGTCGCCCTGACAACGAATGGTCGCCACCTGACAGGCCGGGAAGTTAACCATCGCAATCTCCCCCTCCGCTTGCCAGTGCTCAGGTACGCGGAGCGACCAATCAAACCGGCACAGGTGCGGCGGCGTCATGCTCGGGTCATCCTGCGACATGCCATAGAGGGTGCTCTGTGTCAACTGCCCGCCGCGGTGACAATACCAAGCAATTAAACGCGTATACGCCGCTTGGATCCGCTGAAAGTCGCGGTACGCATCATAGACCCGAATATAAGCCAGCCGTTGTCTAGGCAGCGTGCGCAAAGTCACCCGATAGTCAGCTTGCTCGGCAAATGCGCTCAATTGTTCGATAGTATAGCGGGTAAATATCTCGGGGTGTTGATCAATCTTGCTATTTTTTAGGTGACTTTGGCGATCCCAACAGCTGGCCGGCTGCCCGTACTGTTTTTTGAACGCACGCGAAAAAGTCGCAACCGAGTTGAACCCGCAGGCAAAGGCGGCATCGGTGATCGAGAGCTGCGGCGTTGCCCGCAACAGCGCTGCGGCCCGTTCCAGGCGCAAGCGCACGATCATCTCGTTGATCGTCTCTTCGGTAATCGCTTTAAAGACGCGGTGGAAATGGAAAGGTGAAAAGCCAGCCACACTCGCCAGTTTTTCTAACGAGAGATCGGCCTCTAAATTTTCGCGCACATAGCTGATCACCGTGTTGATGCGCTGCTGATAAAGGGTTTCCTGGGTGGGATAAATGCTCATAACCTGCCTTTGCTTTGCCTATGCCAGCCAGCATAATGTTGCTGAGCGCTACTCTATCATGGGCAGGAATGGCGGTCAATTCGACCTTAGATGCAGACGGTGCGGTAATCAATTGCATTACTTATAGAATGGCCGTCGCCTTTTTTACCATGAATTTCAGTATTATGGTTTTTTACACAGGGAGTTGTTAAATCCGCTATCAGCGGATTTTGAGCACCCAAGCAAAACGTTTCGCTTGACGCGCCTTGCCATTCAACCTATAATGGATTCAGAAGCGTAACAGGTACGTAGTACGACAACATTAAATTGGACGCAGCTAGGCACATAATTTAACGTTGTCGTAGAATTACCGGGTTTGCAACCCGTTTGGGCAAGCATACAAGTGTGCCGACGCCTGTTAATGATTTTGTTTATGCCTGCCTAAAAACCTATGTCAATAGGGTTGGATAACGTCCCCATCCGGCGTGACTTTTGTCCACGAGGAAGACCATGTCCGATATGAACGAACATTCTCACCGCAACAAGCGTGACCAAAACAACGAATATACCCACGGTTACGCCGCCACCATCCGCAGGTCCGCCAGCCTGCCCCTGCCGCCTTGCACCCCAAACAGGGTTCCGCTGTCGGGCAGTTCGGAATCTACCACAAGCATTTTTCTCAACATCTCTCATCTGTTTTCCCCGCCTGCTTCACAAATGACGAGGATGATCATGACCCAGAATCTCTATCGCCGCATCAAAGCGTTTCGCCCAGCAGTTGCCATCGCACTTGCTATCACTGTGTTGCTTGCTACGGCCTTGCCGGCGCGTGCGAGCACTTTTCTTTCCTGGGATGATTTCGGGAATGGCGTGGGCGAATTCGGTGCCAATGAATCCGTTTACATCGGCACAGGTGCGATCTATTATATTCACAACGAATGTCCCGAAGGCGGTGTAGATGACTTCGTCTATCCTGCGGCTGACATCTATGTGATGCGCGGGACACCTGCCATTGGCAGCAAACTCTATGACATCTCCGGCAACCCCCATACAGTCTTAGGCATGTCGAGCGGAGCATTTGTCAACGCGCTCATCGGCGTCACCGCGCCCTTTGGAAAAATCCCGGGTGGGCGTTTCACGGTGGTGTACGACGAGTGCCAGGACGGCTTTCTGGGGCCGGAGGACTCGGTGTTTGGCAACGCTTTCAGCGTGACTGTCGACACCGATGTGCCGCAGATGCCCGAAGGTTTGGCCGAGGTCAAGGCGAATGCGGCGGAGCAGGCGGACCGCTTGTTCAAAGCCAACGCGCTCTTAATGGGCATTACAACCTATATGGAGATCGACTCGATCATATCCATCATCCGGAGTCTTGGTAAAGGGGGTATTGCCAACGGGGTCGACCTGGTGTTGGCGGGAGCCGAATCGGTCACCGGCCCAGTCACCGGCGTCGATCCCGTAACCGGTGCGCTGGCCACGAACCTCAATGCCATCCGCCAGTACCAAGCCATCGCCGATGACCCTCCGGACCCCGATTTTGCGCGAATCACATTGCTGCCGCCTGTGGAGCAAGTGTCGCTCCACAGTACAAATCCAGTGGAAAACGCAATTTTGGCCTATACCGGTCTGGGTGCGGAAGAGGCGGCAATTTCGGCTGCTTGGCTGCGCGCGTTGGAACGGTATCAAGGCGCGGAGTTGGCAGGTGACGGTGAATGGGCGCTGATACAGGCGCAGGCCGTTCGCCAATTTGCGCTGCTGCTTGTCGATCATCTGGCGCTGATGGCGCAGCGCATTGACGGTCTTAACAGTGCCCTGGGGACGCATACCGAAAACGTCGACAACTCGGAACTTGAAACCTGGCGACAAGGGGTACTGACCAGCGGCTTTTCCATCGACGATGTGCAGGATCTAAGCAATTTCGGCGTGGGCAGCCGCGACCGCGCCGAACTGCGCGCGGAGCTTGTTGACTTCGAGTTCGCCGATTACGTAGTCTCCGGTGCGCAGGCGGACTTGACGGCACTGAAGAGCGCCAACGCCGGCCAATCAGCGGCAGCATCCACCCTGGCCGCGCAGATGGCACAGGTGATCCAGACACTGCTCGCCGAAGACAGCGTGGTGGGAACCAATCCTACCGCCGACGCGGGCGGCCCGTATACGACAATAACTGGTCAGGCGTTGAAGCTCGACGGGCGTGGCGCGCAGGCGGAGGGGGATCGAACGCTTGACTATGCCTGGGATATGGACTCCGATGGTCTCTTCACCGACGCCATTGGGGCGCAGCCCAGCTATACTTTCACCGCGCCCTTTGAGGGATATGTGGGCCTGCTCGTTACGGACAGCACCGGACGCCAGGCAGTGGACTATGCGCGGATTACCGTGAACTCGACCAATCGCCCGCCGGCCCTCAGCGATCTGATTCCTGCCGATGGCGCAGCCATCGACGAAGTTAGCGGGAGTTTGGTCGAATTCAGCGCCACCGCCACCGACCCCGACGGCGATGCTCTCACACTCACATGGCTGATGGGCGGCAACGCTGTCGCGACCGGCCCAAAATATTCGTTCGCCGCTCAACCGGGTGACAATGCCGGCATTCAGGAGTTGACGCTGGTGGCAAGCGACGGCAAACCCGGCGGTCGCACAATCCACTCCTGGCAAGTGGCAAAACTTCAGAGCGACCAGGATGAAGACGGCTGGCGCGCCAATGTCGACTGCAACGACAGCGACGCCGCCATTCATCCCGGTATGACGGAGGTGGTGGGCAACGGCATTGACGACGATTGCAACCCGCGCACCACCGACAGCGGGCTGGTGCTGCCGCCCGACCTCTTTACCGTGACCAAACTTACCGACACCAATGACGGCATCTGCGACACCGACTGCTCGCTGCGCGAGGCCATCCTCGCCGCCAATGTGAGTCCCGAACAGGCGATCACCGTCAGTCTTCCGGCAGGTGTACACCGGCTGACGATTGCGGGGCAGGACGAAGACCTGGGCGCAACGGGCGACCTTGACGTGCGTCCTGTCAAGGGGCAACGCATCCTTATGACCGGTCAGGGGGCGAATCTCACGATCATTGACGCCGCAGGATTGGGCGATCGCGTGCTCAATGTTTTCGGCGGTGAGGTGGTGGTGGAAAAGTTGACCATCCGCAACGGCAGAGTGGAGCAAAACGCGAATTACTCGCACAACGCCGGCGGCGCGATCCTGCTGGTTCCACCGGAGATTGGCGCACCCTGGACATGGGATGAGGATACCCGCCCGATTCCACAGGACCCGCAGCAGTTTACGCTGCGCGATGCCAAGTTGCTGGACAACTATGCACGCGAATGGGCTGGAGGATTGGCTTCCTACATAGGACCCGCCAACGTCACCATCGAGCGCAGCGAGATCGCGGGCAATGAAGAGAGCAATTTGGCTGGGGGTGGGATTGGCATGGTTGGCTATGGCAAGCAGGTTACGATTGTCGACAGCGTCATTCGTGACAACATCGCATGCAGTGGCGCAGGGATCATGATCAGTTCGTGCCAAGGCGACTTCCGTGATACGTTGACACTTAGTAACACACAGGTCATCAGCAACGTGGTGCGTGGCGGTGAAGGCATCTGTAGGGGGGCCTCTGGGAAAGGGCGCAGTGGCGCCGGCATCTTTTTGTCCGGGAGTCTTTACATGTATGGGAGTGCCGTTGATTACAACCGGACGCCAAGCACCGCAGCCATTGACCTGTCCAACTGCAATGCTTTACCGTTGGAACTTCACATTGAGAATAGCTCCGTCAGCCATAACCACATCGGCGGAGAATCCGCGTATGACGGTTATCCCACCAGATATATCTGGGCAGCCTTTCACGACGCGGAGATCAGCAATTCGATCATAACCGGCAATACAGGCGCGCCCGATGACGGCTATGCGATCACTGCCATAGCCAACTTGACGAACACCGTCATCAGCCACAACGAAGGCGGAGGCTATTTTTTCACGTGGTTACAAGCTGGAAGTGAAGGACAGCCAAAGACGGGATCTATACGAAACAGCACGATCCACGACAATACCGGCTTCGCTATAGGCCAAACTACCGGCATTACGTTCGCCAACTCGATCTTCGCCGGCAACGGCCTGGGGACCTGCTACCCTGACGCGTATATCGATCAGCTGTCGCTTTCGCTCGGTTACAACATCACCGACGACGATACGTGCCTATTGCGCGCCACGGGCGACATGAGCAACACCAATCCCCTGTTGGCGACGCAGACGGTCAACGGCGTCCCGCGCACCACCCACCACCTGACAGCCAACAGTCCGGCCGTGGACGCGGTGCCCTCGCACACCTGCCCCAATGACGACATTGACGGCGTTGCGCGTCCGCAAGCGGCGCGTTGCGACATCGGTGCATCCGAGTTGGTGCCAACCATCCTGCTGCATCTGCCCCGCACCAAATTCCCGGTGACGCCCGCAACGCCAACCGTTGCCATTTCGGTGGCGCGCAGCGGCGACAGCGTCGGCGAGGTCACGGTGGCGTACACGACGGTGGAGGGGTCGGCGACAGCCGGACGGGACTTTGTCGCGGCCGAAGGGGTGCTCACCTTTGCGCCCAATCAGACCAGCGCCGAGATTACGGTGGCGTTGCTCAACGGCGCGCCCGCCGAGATGCGCAATTTCTCGGTGTTGCTCAGCGAGCCGACGGGGGGCGCGGTGCTGGCGGGGATCAATCAGGCGATGGTGACGATCTCAGCATCCCCCGAAAGGTCCATGTACCTACCGCTAATCAGCCGCTAAGGCAATCAGCCGATCAGGCGAAAGCGTCCCAATCGGCAAAGGAGAGATGCATGTTTTACCGAGGACTTTTATGAAGCTATCTCTAGCTCGGCTCATCAGTGCATGCGCGCTGTTATTCTTCGTGTTGGCATTTGTCTCGCCGGTATTTGCCCAGCCGAAGCTACCAGCTTCCCCATTGCCGTCGGCTGCGTCAGAAGCTGAAGCAACCGGCGTAGTGGGTTCGATTGAGAATGAGTTTCTCAAGGTTGAAGTCAACGAACGGGGTCAGTTTATCATTTTGACAACCGGCGGCGACCCCTCTATTGAAGGGGATGAAAATAGGCGACTGATTTATAAGAATGAAGTAGGCGAGATAGGTTTTAGCTCATTCACAACCTTTCGCCATTCTAAGTCTTCCCTAGAGGATTGGAACTATTTCGGCAACAATGATCAATCTCTCAGCCCGCATAGCCAGCAGATTGATGACGATGAGATTACTACTGTGTGGTTGGTCGCTAGCAGTTGTGAATTTGTCATTACGCAGTCACTCGCTTTTATGCGGAATCCGTATACAGGTCGTGCGGACATGGTTCGCATAGAATACAGCGCGCGAACCGCACAGTCGCGTTTTCCCGGTGAATGCGAGCAAGCGTTGACTTCTGGGCGGGTCGGGGTACGTTTGATGCTCGATACAATGATCGGCGACAACGACCAAACCTCATTCTATATCCCTGGAATTGGCAACATCAATCAAGAACAAAACTTCTCTGGGGCGACGATTCCCCCCTTTTTCCGAGTCTTTGAAGACCCCCAATCTGTACCCGGTTCGCTCCAGGCAATGGGTCAAATCTTGCACACAGGGCCAACCGAAAACCACCCGAACCCCGACCGCTTTCTCCTCGCCGATTGGAACGAAATCTATCAACAGGATGATCATAATGGTACCTTCGATCCGAGATTGCTGTGGGATTATCCGGAAGAGCTGTCTGGGGTAAATGAAGACAGTGCCATTGCACTCTACTGGAGTGACCAATTGTTGGATTCCGCCCAAGCTTTGGCGCAGCGGCGCTTTACGTTTGGCTATGGCTTGGCACCCCAGGGCGGCGGTGACTTTTGGACAGACGCGCCTGTCATCCTGGTAGATGACACCAGCTTTGACTCTGTCTCCTGGATCAACAATGCAACGGATGCACCCTATGCAAATGGCACGGTGACAATTGCCTTGCCGCCAGGGCTTGAAGTGGCCGCGCAAGCGACAACTGCCTCAGTCAATCAAGTCAATCAAGTCAATCAAGTCAATCAAGTCAATCAAGCTAATCAATTGGTACAGGAAATTGGCAATTTAGGCCCATCCGCGACCACGCAAGTCTCCTGGGATCTACGCGTGACCGGTGGGCCAGGTACGTATGCGTATGTTACCACCACCAGCTTTAGCAGCGGGCAGACGTTTTCGACGACCAGTTCAATTACGTTGGCACAAGGGATCAAGGTGCAAGAAAGCGCTTATACGGTGACGGAGGATAGTGGAAGTATTGAGATCACTGTGCTGCGTACCCATCCCACCAGCGAGGAAGTCACCGTGGAGTATGCGCTTGAAGGCGAGACGGCGACCCCTGGCAACGATTACACGCCCGTCACTGGCACGCTGACCTTTGGCCCCAATGAGACAGTCGCAACTTTTGCGGTGACGATTGTAGATGATACGGCAATCGAGGAAGCTGAAACGTTGCGCGTGATCCTGCGTAATCCTTCGACCAATGCTGCGATTGTCGAGCAGGGTCCGATCCTGATCACGATTGTTGATAACGATATCTTTGACCCAAACGATCTGGATTCAGATGGTGTGCCCAATGATGTAGAAATTTCTCTTGGGACGGATCCGGAAAACATTGACAGCGATTGCGATATGATTGCTGATGGTGTTGAGATTGGCGAGATAAGCCAACCGGCTGATGGCGACGGTGACGGAATCCTCGATGCGCTGGAGAATAATCTCGTTGACTCAAACGGCAACGGTACCGCCGATCACGCGGATGCGGCGAGCACTGTACAGATGGCGTGTGGCAAGTTTTATCCCTATGCGATTCGCAATGATAACCAGGAATCGTCCCGAATTGAAGTGCTTCTAACAGGAAAGAGTCCGGTGGAATCGGCATGGTTTGACGACTTCTACTACTTGGGTAACGGGATGTTTCTGGACTCTGTGGAACTCACTTCCGGCGAGGAGGTGCAACTCTATGACGATGGAACACATGACGACCGCATTGCAGGGGATGGAATATGGACGCGTGGTGGGTTTACCTCCGATATACCGACAATCAATCGGGGTTTCGGCCTATTCGTCGAGGCAATTAATGTGAGGCGTGGCGGGCAAACCGAGTCGCTAGCACGCACAGCTCCCTTTTTAGGGATTCCGCTGATGGTGATCCGGAGTGGCCTCGTCTCGACACCCAAGACGGTCGCGCCTGACCTACAAATGACCGGCCATGTCGCGAATCTAGTCGATGGGGAGCTGGTGATTGGGCTAATGGAAGACCCAACGTCCGACGTGACCAAACGCTTCTACTCCTTCTTTGAAGATGACTATGACTTTCTCTTTTTCTTTGCCGACGAGAATCTTCTCGGTCGTCCGGCAGGCATGCATATAGGGGTTAAGAATGACATCGAAAACATTGGCCAACCGCTGTTCGACTCTACAAATGAGTTTGGCAGCCAGGGCAGATTGCGCGGTGTCAATTTGCTCGCCTTTGGGGGTGGGCCGAACCTGCACGAATTTATTCATTCCTGGGCGGTGAATGGATTATCGGAACTTGGCTTTAGCCAGTGCGTTGGTGGCCGCAGTCATTGGGGCGTTGCTGGTGTAGGCAAAGGCCAGTTGGGAGGCTTCGATCCAACGACTTTGGTCAATAACGGAGATGGGACCTATACGGTGGACGATTTTGGCATGAGTGCCAATTTTGGTGATACGGTGGCCTTTGTCCCACTTGAGTTATATCTGGCGGGGATCATCGAGGCCAGCGAGGTTCCTCCCATTACGATCCCGATTGAGGTAGATTGTCAATCGCTGGACGACAGCGTGGCAGGCAAAGTTACTTTTCGTGCCAACGGCATCAAAACCGTGACGATTGAGGAGATCATGCAAGAGCTAGGCGGTGCGCGTGTACCCAACGCTGTGGATGCTCCCAAAACGTTTCGCACAGCCGTCGTTGTGCTATCACGGCGGCTGCTTACTCCCTCTGAACTGGAATTCATGAATATTTGGTCACGGCACTTTGAGCAGCCAACAGGTTTTCTAGGTGTAAAATCCTTCGCCGAAGCTACCGGGGGGCGCGCAACCATTGTCACGCAGTTGATGGATACCTCAGATTCAGAGACGCATCTGTACATCCCTCTGGTGATGGATGGCCCTTAGGTAGCGAAGCTCAAAATTTCGGCAAAGTAGGCAGATCAAGGCTGGGTTTGACGACGGCGGCGCAAGATGAGATCGCGTCAAACTCAGCCAGTGCTGAGAAGATATGAAATCGCAGCTTGCCGCTGGGACTCGCCATTTCTTCACGCAGGGCTTTTCAGCCACGTCACCGCCTATTTCACGCTCATGCCCATGCGTCCACCATCTACGTGGAGTGTCGTCCCGGTCATGTAGGAAGCATCGTTGCTGAGCAGAAAGGCGATAACGCTCGCAATCTCGTCAGGCTGCGCCCGGCGTTTCATAATACATGACGTGATGGCGGTCGATTCCAACTCCTGCTTGCGTGCGACCGGGTCTGGATGATTGGCAAAGTGCATCTCGGTGATCACCCACCCCGGTGCAACTGCAGTGACCCGGATGCCATAATCTACAAACTCATAGGCCATCGTCTTGGTCACAGAGACCAGCGCCGCCTTGATTGCATCGTACACCACTTGGCGCGGTCGCCCCAGAAATCCACCTTCCGAGGAAACATTGACAATCGCGCCCCCCTCTTGCTTGAGCAGCGGCAGCAGCACCTGTGTCATCAACACCCAGCCGCGCAAGCCGATCCGGGTTTCTGGTTCCCAGTTGGCTAACCAAGCGCCATCTTCAATCGTGCCGGCTCGCAAGATGGCCGCGTTGTTCACGAGAATATGCAGGGCCGGAACTTGCTCGGCAACGGCGTTACCAATTGCCATGACCTCGGCGTCGTCCGCCAAATTGGCTTCCAGGAAACTTGCCACGCCGCCGGTCTCGGTAATCTGTTCCAACGTCTGGTGGGCCAACGTGGCATTGTTGTCGACGATGATGACGTGCGCCCCTTCTGCCGCCAAACGCAGCGCGGTGGCGCGACCGCGGGTCGAATGCATCTCGTCGCGCGTCGCCATGTACGAGGGGCACATCGTCCCGGTCAACGTTTTGCGGCAGGCTCCCACACCGCTGCACTGTTCGGCCGCCCGCTGAAAGCCGCCAAAGTCAGAGAAATCAAAGGCGGTGGCAATTTCACGGGGCGCATAGCCGTTGCCATAACGCAGATCGTTGGTCAGCGGCGGCGCGTGGACAATCTTGCCGGGGTTGAAGAGGCCGGTCGGGTCGAAGGCGGCCTTGACCTGGCAAAAGGCGTTGTAGATCACCGGCCCAAAGATCTTCTCCTGGAAGGGCGCGCGCACAAGGCCGTCGCCATGTTCCCCGGAGAGCGCACCGCCATATTCGAGCACGAGATCGGCGACCTCGTTGGCAATGGCCGCAAATTTCTGCACCCCTTCTGCCGTCTTCATGTTGACAACCGGGCGAATATGCAGCAGGCCAACCGAGGCATGGGCATAGAACGCGGCGCTAATTTCGTGTGCAGCCAGGATGCGTTGAAAGGTCTCGATGTAATCGTGGATCTGCGTGGCGGTCATCGCGTCGAGCAGATTGGTGAAGTGGATCGCGCAGAGCACTTTGTGGTTGGGCAGCGGGGCCAGGCGCATTTTGGCGGCCAGGGTGATGCCAAGGGTGCCTTCCGAGCCGACCAACATGCGCGCCAGGTTGAAGGGGCGCTCCGGGGTGATCCGGGCCGGCACAAATTCATCGAGATTGTAGCCGCCGACGCGCCGTTGGATCTTCGGGTAGCGCTGCTCGATCTCGTCGGCATGATCAAGTGCCAGCTGGCGCACCGTGCGATAGGCGGCGCCCTCTAAATCTTGTTGGGTGCATTTGGCGGCAAGCTGCTCGCTGTTCAGGGCACCGATTTCAATGACCGTGCCATCGGCCAGCAGTACGGTCAACGCCTCGACGTAGTCAATCGTCTTGCCATAGATGATCGAGCGCGTGCCCGCCGAATTGTTGGCGATCATGCCGCCGATGGTGGCGCGGCTGGAGGTCGAGAGGTCGAGCGGCAGTTGCAACATTACTGACAAACACGGCGTATTTGCGGCTAGAGATTGACCAGCAACGCCAGCGGATGGCGACCGAACTAGAAGAATTGAGTCGCCAACTTGATGCGATCCATACGGCAAAGTTGGATACAGAGCGCCGCTTAACGCTGCTTTTGGATGACATTCTTGATGGCTATCCCCATGAGATTCTGCAAGAGCGCAAACAGTTACTCATCGACAAGCGCAAACAGTTAAACGCGGAAAAGCTAAAGGTCGACGCGTAATTACCATCAATTACCATTACACCTGAGCAGGAAGCGCTACTGCTACAGCTTTCCGCGCAAGGTCAAGCCGCAGTACAGCAGTTAGAGATTGTCCAAAAGCGTGAAGTATTAGAGATGTTGCAGATCCGCGTCGAAGCAGTTGATCGTCATCAACTGCAACTTACTGGCATGCTTAACTTTGCTAATCCCATCATTCAGATCTGACACCTATATACAGTAATCACAACCGCTTTTGGGTGCCAACCTGAGCGGTTGCGATCTACTGCTACTAAATTTGTGAAGGCCGGTATTGTAGCGCTTCGGCTAAATGGCTTACCTGAATCTGGGGTTCATGGGCTAAATCAGCAATCGTACGGCTAAGTTTTAACACACGATGATAGGCGCGTGCACTCAGATTCATTTGTTGCACTGCCGCCCGCATCAAATTTTTACCCGTTTCATCCAATTGACAAAATGTTTGTACTTCTGCTGGACCCATATCGCCATTCACTAAGACATGGGGTCGATTGAGTGGCTTGAACCTTTCTGCCTGAATTTGGCGAGCTGCTTCCACGCGCTTGCGGATGATGACAGAAGGTTCGCCCTGCTCAAGGTCGGTTAACTTTTGGAAAGGAATACGCTTGACTTCCAGATGAATGTCGATGCGATCCATCAGTGGCCCACTAATCCGCTTTTGGTAGCGCTGCACCATGCTCATCGAACAGGTACACTCGTGGCGGTCATCGCCATACCAGCCACAAGGGCAGGGGTTCAAAGCGGCCACCAGCACAAAGTTGGCGGGAAAGGTGAGGGAGCCACTGGCACGGCTGATGGTGACGATGCGATCTTCGAGTGGTTGGCGCAGGGTCTCTAGGTTGCGCGAGCCGAACTCCGGCAATTCATCTAGAAAAAGCACGCCCCGGTGCGACAAGGAGATCTCGCCCGGTCGCGGAAAACGGCCGCCGACCAAGCCGGCGCGGCTGATGGTGTGGGGCACGGAAGGGGCAATTGCATACAAACGGACACCCTGCCAGCAGAGCGTCCGCTACGGCGTAGATGCGGGTGATATTCTACTGCTTTGCGTGAGGGTCGCTAGAATTGAGTGAGTACCGAAACAGAAAACGCGCTAGGACGACCTTTATCCAAACCGCAACTAACTGCCGCTGGTTGCAACATCATCATAAATCATCTGGGGTTAGACCAGTCTGCTTAGCCACACGTACTAGCATCCGTGGGCCAATTTCTTCATTGTCGTGAAAGGCAAAGACAAAATCGGGCCAGCCAGCACGTTCCAGCGTGCGATGGGAGCCGGATTGGCGTTTCACGCTCCAGCCAATCCGGAGGAGAGCGGCTAACAACCGGCGCGCTCGGACGGACCGCCAATCACTCATGCCGGCACCGAAAACAGCCCAACCATCTCGGGCACGTTTTCCCCATGCTCCAACCGATCCGCTAAGACGCGCAAGGCCAGGGCCTTGGCCCGTGCGATGGCTTCTTGCGCGCTTTGTCCATACGCCATCACCCCAGGCAGGGCAGGGATTTCGGCAAGCCAGCGATTATCTTCTTCCTGTTCAATTTCGACCTGTAAGTTCATTTGTAGACCTCACTCGTCATTACCCCATCCAGACTTATCTGCGCTCAATTATACCTTAGCGATTGCGTGCAAACAATTACTATCCAATCTCCCGCGGTCGATACTGTAACGCCTCCGCCAAGTGCGCGGGCAGAATATGCTTCTCCCCCGCCAAGTCAGCAATGGTGCGACTGAGTTTGAGGACGCGATGATAAGCGCGCGCACTGAGGTTCATCTGTTGCACGGCGGCGCGCAACAGGCTTTTCCCCGTTTCATCTAGTTCACAAAACTGCTGCACTTCCGCCGGTCCCATATCGCCATTGACGAGGACATGGGGCCGGTTGAGCGGCGCGAAGCGCGCGGCTTGGAGTTTGCGCGCTGCTTCTACCCGTGCGCGAATCACGGTGGAGGGTTCGCCGGTGCCGGCCGCTTCCAGCTTTTGATAAGGCACCCGTTGCACATCCAGGTGAATGTCGATGCGATCCATCAGGGGACCGCTGATGCGCTTTTGATAGCGTTGGACCATGCTCATCGAGCAGGTGCACTCATGGCGGTCATCGCCGTACCAGCCACAAGGGCAGGGATTCAATGCGGCTACCAGGACAAAGTTGGCCGGAAAAGTGAGGGAGCCACTGGCACGGCTGATGGTGACGATGCGATCTTCGAGCGGTTGGCGCAGGGTCTCTAGGTTGCGCGAGCCGAACTCCGGCAATTCATCGAGAAATAATACGCCGCGATGAGCGAGTGAAATTTCCCCTGGCCGGGGAAAGCGACCACCGCCGACCAGGCCAGCGTGGCTAATCGTGTGATGGGGTGCACGGAAGGGGCGTGTCCGCACGAGGGGCTGGCCATCGGGCAGGGCGTCGGCGACCGAGTAGATGCGGGTGATGTCTAATGCTTCGGTGAGGGTGAGCGGCGGAAGGATCGAGGGTAGCGCACGTGCTAGTAAGGTTTTCCCTGCACCTGGGACCCCCTTCATTAGACAATTATGGCCGCCGGCGCACGCCACTTCCAGTGCCCTTTTTACATGTTCTTGCCCCTTGACATCCTCAAACCTGACCATAAAGACTTGCTCAGCGTTTTCATCAAAGCGCAGTGAATTGGCAAAAGGCACCAGCCGCGGCCCGCTGGTAAAATGTTGCACCAACTTGGCCAGCGATTCAATCGCATAGACTTCCAATCCCTCCACCAAGGCGGCTTCGGGCGCATCACTCGCCGGGACAAACAGGCGGCGATAGCCCATCGCCTTCGCCATACTCGCCATCGGCAGCACACCGTTGACATGGCGTACGCCGCCATCCAAGCTGAGCTCTCCCAAAATGAGCGCATCCTCCAGGTCGGCCAGCAGTTGACGGGTGGCGCAGAGAATCCCGACGGCAATGGGTAGGTCATAGGCCGGCCCTTCCTTGCGCAGGTCAGCGGGGGCCAGGTTAACGGTAAGGCGGTGCTGGGGAAAGAAGAAACCACTGTTGGTGATCGCGGCCCGCACCCGTTCACTGCTCTCCCGTACAGCAGTGTCGGGCAGGCCCACCAGCGTCACCCGTTCTAGCCCACTGGCAATATCAATCTCGACATGGATGGTTTCTGCATCCAGCCCAACGATGGCGCAGCTATGTACTTTGGCGAGCATGGTGCGTCCTTTATCTGGTCGCGCTTGGTTTGCAAGATCGGTAAGGCACAATCGCGCGATTGTAGCGGAATTGTTACCTGAAAACCTCTGGTCAATTGCCGATCTTACTACTACGACAACGACTAATTTAACGTTGTCGTACTACGCACACAAGGGGGCAGCTTTGTGCTGGCGCGGCGGAAACCGCGTGTTGATATACATAAAATAGCCGATCAGGAATGATCGGGAATTCGGTATAATCTAGTTTGTCATTGGATCATCCGCCGCCAGGCCACTGGCTGCGGCTACCGTTATGCGCCGCTTGAAAACCTTTGCACCACGGTAAACGCATGCGCGCGACGTTACTACCAGGCGTGTACGATTTTCACTGCGCACGCTGGATTGGAAACAGGTCTCCATTTGTTATGGCTGAAAAACGCACAACCGCGACCATCACCCGCTATCTCCTCCGCGTCGCGCTACTGGCAATTGTCTACTATGTAACGGGGCGCTTGGGTTTGTTGCTGGCAGTACCACCAGGCTATGCTACCGCTGTTTGGCCCCCCTCGGGCGTCATTCTGGCCGGGCTGCTGATCTTTGGGTACAATACCTGGCCCGGCGTCCTGCTCGGCTCTTTTGCGGTCAATCTGTTCACCGCCTTTGATCCGACCAACCAACAGACAATGGTGAGCTCAGGCACCATTGCCGCCCTGATCGCCACTGGGGCTTCGCTCCAAGCCGTGGTCAGTGCCTGGCTGATTCGCCGCTTTGTCCATTTTCCCAATGGCTTAGAAGCTGTCCGCTCGATTGGGCTCCTGCTCATCCTCGGCGGCCCGGTTGGCTGTCTAATTGCGGCGACCACTGGGGTGACCACACTGGCACTTGCCGGCCTGGTGCCTTGGGCGAACTATGGACTCAACTGGCTGACCTGGTGGGTCGGCGATACGATCGGGGTGATTGTCTTTACCCCGGTCGCCTTGCTGCTCTTTATGCCGGGGCTGGCAACGAGCCGCCGGCGCAAGGCAATTGTTGGGGTGGTACTCTTTATCAGCTTTGCGCTGACTATCTATGTTTTTTCGCTCGCCAGTCGTGCCGAGAACTATCGCCAGCAGGAAGAGCTGACCCAGGCCATGCATGATCTGCAGAGTAAATTGACGGCTGATCTCGTCGAGGCGGTTAATTTGCTGGCTTCGCTCGATGCATTTTTCCGTGCTTCCGAGCAGGTGACGGCCCAGGAATTTAGCCTGTTTGTCGCCAACCAAGTGCATGACCGGCCAGGTTTTAATTCGCTTTCCTGGAATGCGGTGGTGACCGCCGCTGAACGCCCAGCATTCGAAGCGGCGTTGCGCGCCCAAGGGTTCCCCGCTTTTCAGATCACCGACCGCACTGCCACGGGCAGATTAGTCCCCGCAGCGGTGCGTGCGCGTTATGTACCAATTACCTATATTACAAATCTGGATCACAACAGCAGCGCCCTTGGCTTTGATACCTATAGCGAAGTCGAGCGCCGCAAGACGCTGGATGCTGCGCGTGATTATGGGGCGGCACGGATGACGGCGCGCATTAATATTGTCCAGGATGAAGAAAATCATTATGCCTTTATTATCTACCATCCGATCTATACGGGGCGCAATATCCCAGCGACGCTGGCCGCGCGGCGCCAACAGCTCCGTGGCTATGCGGCGGGGGTCTTTGTGCTGCCCGACTTGCTCGCAACCATCGCAAAAGTAGCCGAGCGGCAGGGGCTGGCCTTTGTCCTGCTCGATAACAGCGCCCCTCCGGAACAACGCTTACTCTTCGATTCACGTACAGCGAATCACAAAGGGGATCCCACCTTACCCGCCAATGTAGGCACCCCAAACCTGTGGCGTGAACATATCAGCATTGGCGGGCGCGACCTGATCTTTCAGCTTTTGCCCGATACTGAGTACCTGGTTGCGCACGCCACCTGGAGTGTCTGGTTTGTCTTGACCGGGGGACTACTCTTTACTGGTCTCTTTGGTATCTTCTTGCTCGTGGTGACCGGACAGACTGATATGGTACGGCGCCGTGTCTATGAGCGCACGGCCCAGTTGCGCGAGAGCGAAACCGCAATCCGCAATCTCTACACCATTACCGCTGACCAGCAAAGCTTTACCCAAAAAATGCAAGCATTGCTGGTGATGGGCTGTCAGCGTTTTAATATGGATATCGGCATTCTCGCCCATATCACGGCCGACCGTTATGAAGTTGCGGAAGTTTATAGCTATGATGGCGCGATTACACCGGGCATGGTCTTGCCGTTGGCGGATACTTATTGCCAACAGACTTTAGCGGGTAAACAATCCGTCGGCTTTGCCAAGGCCGCGACATCGTCATGGGCGCGCCATCCCTGTTACATCAAGTTTGGGCTGGAGGCCTATATCGGCACGCCAGTGACGGTTGGTGCCGCCACCTATGGGACCCTCCACTTTTCCAGCAAGCAACCGCGCCCCCAACCTTTTACCGCTGCCGACAAAGAATTTTTAAGCCTCATGGCCCAGTGGATCGGGGGTGAAATCGAGCGTTTGCAGAAGAGTACTCAAATGCAAGCCTATGCCACGGAGATTGAACAGACGAACCAGGCGTTGGCCATTGCCCGTGACCAGGCGCTGGCGGCCTCGCGCTTTAAGAGTGAATTTCTCGCGACCATGAGCCACGAAATTCGTACGCCCATGAATGGCATTATGGGGATGACCGAACTGCTGCTGGAAACCGAACTGGATCCAGAGCAACGCGATTATGCGCGGGTCAGCTACGAAGAGAGCCACAAGTTGCTGGAATTGATCAACAGCATCCTTGACTTTTCCAAGATCGAGGCCGGTAAGATCATCCTCGAAGATGTCCCTTTTGCGCCGGCACAGGAGGTTGAAAGTGTGATCCGGCTGTTAGGCACCAAGGCGCAGAGCAAAGGGATTAGCCTGCTCAGTGCAGTTGCCCCCCAGGTACCCACCCGAGTGATCGGCGATGCACTGCGTTTGCGCCAGGTGCTATTGAATCTGGTCAGCAATGCCGTAAAATTTACCGAGACCGGCGAAGTCGTGGTGACCGTGAGTTGCAAAGCCCCGCTTACAGCAGTCGACAACGATAATAAGCGCGTTTATCTGCAACTGATGGTACGCGATACCGGGATTGGTATGTCAGCGGCGACGCTGGTCAATCTGTTCGATCCCTTTACCCAAGCCGACAGCTCGACGACCAGACGCTATGGCGGTACCGGTTTGGGGTTGGCGATTACTCAGCGGCTGGTAGAGTTGATGGGGGGCGAGATTCGTGTGGAGAGCCAGGTCGGGATCGGCTCCCAATTTATTATCATTATTCCCTATCGTTATGTTAGCCCACCCTTAGAAAATGGGGCCGGGGAAAATGGGGCCGGGGAAAATGGAGCCGGGGCAGATTTAACGGGGCCAGACGCGCACACCACGGTTCCTCACTGCCTGATTGTCAGCCACAATGTCGAGCTTGGTCAAACGTTGGCCAACTATCTCGCAACTTGGGCCATTCCGACTACCTGCCAGGCGGCGATTAAAGGCACCAACGCAGATTTGCTCCGTCAGCTCTATCAGATGGTGATGCAGCGCGAGCCACTGCCCATCGTGCTGATCGACCAGCAGCACAGTACCGTAGAGCCGATTACGTTGGCCCGTTCGCTGCGTGCCGATCCACTCCTTTCAACGCTGAGCCTCTTTCTGATCGTGGCTAATCTCACCCCTAGCTTACAACAGCAGTTAATGGCTGCCGGCTTTGATGGGGTGCTGGCGCAACCTGTCACCCAATCCGCGCTCTATAATCTCGTCGGCAAACGTTTGCTGCCCGAACTGCCGATGGGCACGCCCGCCGACGAAAACCCGATCCCTGGCCTGGTCACCGCTGGGATCGATAACACGGCAATCGAAAACAAAGTCGTGCTGATTGTTGATGATTATGAAAACAACCAACGCGTCGCCCTGGCGCACTTGAAAAAGTTGGGTTATGCCGCGCATGTGGTCGAGAATGGGCGCGCCGCGGTGGAAACGATTACACAGAATGGTGATCGCTACGCCCTGATCCTGATGGATTGGCAGATGCCGGTGATGGACGGTTTGGAAGCCACGCGCCTGATCCGGCAGTTAGAGTTGCCGCGCGGGGAGCACATTCCCATCATCGGCATGACCGCGAATGCCCTTAAGGATGATCGGGAGCGCTGTTTGGCGGCCGGCATGGATGACTATTTGAGCAAACCGGTGCGTCGTGACGATCTGCGTGGTGTCCTCAACGCATGGGCTCCCCTCGCCGCACCCAATGACATTGCGTAAGCCTGCCAACCAACTGAGGTGCCATCGAAAAATTCAATCAGTTGCATTGACAAGCACCCCTTGAATTCCTCGCCAACCCGTGCTAAAGTGCTCTCCATTACCGCTGCGTAGGGACACGATCTATCGTGTCCCTACGCAGCGTGATTCAAATAAATCTTTGATAATGAAGCAGGTGACAATGGCACAGCTAGTTGTGGGTACTATCGAAAATCCCGATGCATCCCCTGTGGTCATACGGCCAGAATCTCCCTTACACCCCAAGTTACAACCGATCTTTGCGGCAAAAAATGCGCTCTCTCGTTCACTCTACCCGGCGGAAAGTGACTATTCATTAGGCCCCGAGGAATTGGACCAACCTGATATTCTTTTTTTGGTTGCCGATTGTGGCGGTGATTTGATCGGCTGTGGGGCGGCGGTGCCCTATGCCGATTATGGTGAGATCAAGAGCATGTTTGTCAACGCCGAAGCCCGTGGGCAGCGGATCGGCGAGCGCATGATTGTGCAACTCGAAGCCTATCTACGCACCCAGGGCAAGCCGGTGGCGCGGCTGGAAACCGGCGTTGACAGCCATAGCGCGCTGCGCCTTTACACGCGCATGGGCTACCGTCGTCGTGGCCCTTATGGCGACTATGCCGATGATCCCCTCTGTGTCTTCATGGAAAAAAGTTTGTGAGTACGCGTCGCGGGTGGCTCTTTGCGTTGCTGGCTACCTTGATCTACAGCACCAATGCTCCCCTTGCGCGCGGCGCGCTCCTGGCCGGCATGGCCCCCACGACCCTGGTCGGTGCGCGCTTTGTTGTGGGCACCCTGCTCTTTACCCTGACCTTGTTGTTGACCGCGGTCGGCAAACCACGGGGCGCGCAGCGTCCCCTTGATCGTAAGGGCCTCACCATTGCCCTTACCGCCGGAATCATCAATGGGTTGACCTTGCTCACCGCGACCTGGGGGCTTGTCGAATTGAGTGCATCGATTGCCACGCTGCTCTCGATTGCGCTTACGCCCCTCTTTGTGATCGGGCTGTTGCGCCTACGCGGCGAACACAGCAGCACACGCGATTGGCTACGGCTTGCGGTGGGGCTGATTGGGCTCTACTTTTTAGTGGGCCTTGACGGCGAAGCAAGCCAATGGGGCATTGTGCTCACTGCGTTGAGCGCACTGCTCTATTCGTTGCATATGGTATTAGTGCAATGGTATCTGCGTGTCTATAACACCTGGACCATCACCGCGCTGCTCGTCTTTGGGGCCACCGTGCCTGCGCTCTTGCTCTGGTGGCAGGCTGGGGCTAGCCTTTATGTGCCCGGCGCGCTAGGATGGACAGCAATTATCATCCAAGGCTTGCTGGCGACTTATATTGCCCGGCTTCTGATCTACGCAGCAGTGAATGTGATCGGTAGTGCTCAAATTGCGCTACTTACCCCCGTGGAAGCAGCGCTCACGGTGCTGATCGCCATGCTCTGGCTACACGAGTTGGTGAATGGACAACAGTGGTTGGGGATCAGCCTGATTTTGTGTAGCGCACTCCTGGTCGTATTGCCCCTGGAATGCAGCCACCTCCCGCGCCGCTTAAAAGCGAATCAGTGAAATGTAAAGCGTAAATTGCAAAGCCTAATAGATAACATAATTAAACGTGGCACAATCGTGTACTGCGCATCCCCGGATGCGCAGTACACGATTGTGCCAATTTCATTTGATTTATCTATAAGGTTTGGTTTCTGCCCTAAACCTAATAGAGAAAACATGTAGAGTTGGCACAATTGTGTACTGCGCATCCCCTGATGCGCAGTACACAATTGTCCATGTTTCTCTGTTTTCTCTATTAGGCTTTTGCGCGCCCAGGATTGGAACACCTGCCACGCGACGATATAACCACTTTTTAGCTTTATCGGTGTCCCTGCCATGGGCCTGCTCAAAATCAGCGAAATCAAGCATTTACCCAATCTGATACTTACGGTAAATTAAGCTTTGTACAGAACGCTACAAAATGAGTAGCCATAGATGACAATATTGCAAGCTTCAGACAAATAGTTTAGGCGTATAATAGTCGTATATAAACCGTAGCTTATTTATGCTATGAATAGTTTATATGACGTAAAAATGACGTAAGATTGCGTTTAGATAATAACTAGATAGTGTAGGAAAAATAAAGAGTAGCGTAAACAGTGCAACTTTTGTCCTACGATTTACGTCTCTACTATTGAGGATTTAACTTTGTAAATACCACTGGACTTGGCACACATCGATCACCGCAGAGCGTCCAGCTCGGTTTAGGTTTATGTGGCGCAATGGTGATGCTGCAAAAGACCAGGAGGGAAGTAGAAAATGATAAACCGTAAAAAATTAACGATTATTCAAAAATTCATGCTGATCATTCTCGTGCTGCCAACGCTCATTGGCATAGCCGGTTGGTCAGCTGTCGGTAGTTCTATCGATAACGCGATCACCGGTCAGCGTGCAGCGGCCTTGCATCTGCAACGTTCGACTGCCGTTTTGCCAGGCACTTGTCAAGCGGAATTGCCGATCATTCGCTGGTTGGGTGAAGGTGGCACGACCTATACACTGGAAGCAGGCTTTGACACGTTTATTGTCAAGCGTTTGCCCTTTCGGTTTGACCTGGAAGCGGGCACAGTGAATGCCGCCGGCGAAACGGTTTACCAGGCGGCACCAAAAGAACGGGTGTGGAGTTGCCAGGGCAACTGCCAGTTACCTGCGGTCTATCATGATGCATATCGGATTGGCGACTTTGGCCCTGGCACACGCCTTAACCTGGTGGTGATCGATGATGATGGCCTGGAACAGAATAACGATCAGCGTAAGAACTGGTGGGCGGTCAATGAGCCGCTCGCGCCCTATCTGGTGATCGAAGATCAACAGATGGTACAGTATCTCTCGCTCGATATCCCCAGCCAGGGGACCTGGTATTACTATGCCAATGATTCGATTGGTGTCGTTGCGACTTGTAGTGAACCTTCACTGCCAACGCCGACCCCCACCACGACGGCAACCGAAACACCGACGGCCACCGCGACGGAAACCCCCACCGCGACGGCGACGGAAACGGCGACAGAAACACCGACCGCAACACCGACTGTAACACCAACCGCCACGGAAACGGCGACGGCGACCCCAACCGCGACGGAAACCGTCATCCCGAGAGTGACGCCGACCCCGCGCGTGGAACCGTCGATGACGATCACGCCAACCGAGACCCTGGCCACGCCACCACCAACGGCGCTCGAACTGCTCTTTTTTGCGGCTGCTGCGCAGAGCGATCAGGTCGCACTACAGTGGGAAAGTGTTTTGGAACTTGATCTCTATGGCTTCCAACTCTGGCGGAGCAGCAACGGTCAACGGGTCGATGCGACCCTGCTTACCCAGCAGACGATTCGCAGTCGCGGCACCGCCAGCACCGGCGCGACTTACAGCTATATCGACAATGCCGTGACCACCGGGGTGACTTACACCTACTGGCTTTACAAAGTGAATCGCGATGCCACTGGTGCCGATGTTGCCAGCGCAACCGCCCAACCCGCGCATCATCACTATCTGCCCTTGATTGTGCGGTAGGATTGGCCAGGGCGAACAGCAGCGTTAATCTGCTGTTCGCCCTAGCGCACCAGCACTTCCTCGTCCGATCTGCCCCTTGACCATTTTGCGCGTTTGATATCACCGGCCCAACGGGCTATACTATCCTAGCAAACGAACGTATTTCTGACTGCATGCGGATAGGAGACCCATTGATGAAACGTGTTTTACTCACGGGGGCGGCTGGTCGGGTCGGCACAGCCTTTCGTGCCTACTATGGCGATCAATACTGGCTGCGCCTGGCTGATCGCCAGGTTGAGCAGTTGACCGATATCGGTACACAGGAAGTGATTCAGGCCGATGTCGCTGATCTAGCCGCGTGCCAGGAACTCTGTCGTGATATCGACATGGTTATCCACCTGGCCGCCGATCCCTCGCCTAGTGCTGATTTTTACGAATCCCTGCTGGACAACAATATCAAAGCAGTTTATAACATCTTTCGCGCAGCCAAAGATCAGGGCTGTCAACGCGTGATCTTTGCGAGCAGCATTCAGACCATCGAAGGTTATGGGCTCGATACCCAGGCCCATCCCGAGATGCTCCCCAAACCGACAAACATGTACGCCGCGGCCAAAGTCTTTGGGGAAGCCATGTGCCACTACTTTGCGCACAGCGAAGGGCTTTCCTGTCTCGCCGTGCGCATTGGCGCGTTTGGCGGGAACCACAATTATACCGCGGACGAAAAAGTTGACAGCCGCACCCTCAGCGCCTACGTTAGCCAGCGCGATCTGAGCCACCTCTTTGCCCAATGTCTGGAGGTCAAAGATCTCCCCTTTGCGATTCTCCAGGCGGTCTCAGACAACCGCTTTAAGCGCATGGATATCACCACCACGCGCCAACTAGTCGGCTATGCCCCCCAAGATGATGCCTTTGCGCTCTTCAACACCGGGATTGTTCACCGCGAACGCTGGTATCAGGAATGGGATCGCGGTGCGCAGGATGAAGGGACGACAAGATGACCAGGTGAAGAGATGACAAGGTGAAGAGATGACAAGGTGAAGAGATGACAAGGTGAGTTCCACAGTCATCCTGTCATCCTGTGACACTGTTGCACTATCTTACGAAATGGGGTTAAAACCCCTTGCTATACTGAAGTCAAGTTGAGAACCGGCGTTTTGCTGGCTAACGGGATCGCGTGCGTCGCACTGACCGCCAACTGTTTC
>JALHQH010000003.1:270755-405755 GCA_022842065.1 Caldilineaceae bacterium | reverse complement strand
GCTCACCAACTCGACTTTCATCACCCTTGGCGCTGGGCACAAGCGAGGATTCTATCAGACCCTCACCACCTTGTCAAATCCGTTTGTGCTTATTTTCACTATCGTTTCTAACTCGGCTTAACCACCGGTCAGTCACGCCCGTGTCAACACCCACACCCTGGACTCTGCCCAACACCATGTAGACTTTAACTGTCTTTGGTCCTGGGCACAAGCGAGGATTGTAGCAGACCCTCACCACCTTGTCAAATCCTATTTACTGGTTCTGACAATAACTATTTAACTTTTAAGAGAGCACTGATTTATTTCTCGCTGCTGATAAAAGTAGCGACCACAAATCAGGACTTCTGATGATAGCAAAGATGTAATGAAAGGTCAAATTGTCTTTTGCTTGTTTGCACTTCAATTGCGTAGGACAGCCCATGCACAGCGTTATTCGAGCAGAATCAACGTTTCGTTCTGCTCGACACGCTGGCCGGAAATGACTGTAACAGCGCGAATTTTGCCGGCGCGCACCGAACGAATCTCATTCTCCATCTTCATCGCTTCCAGGATAATCAGTGGTTGGCCATCTTCCACTTGGTCACCTTCTGCGACCAATGCTTTTACAACCAAGCCAGGAATGGGTGCCTTGATCGCTAATTCGCCATGAGGCAGTGCAGGTGCTTTACGACCGGTATTGAGGCGACGTGAACGTTCATCCTCCACCTGCACCTGGAACTGTTCGCTGCGAAACGTAATCGTGTAATTAAAGCGCTGTGGCTCGATCAACATGTCAAAGCTGCGGCCGCCGAAGAGCACACTGTAGAGCTCTGGCACACCGCTCTGTTTAATGTCAACGGTGACTGGTTCACCATTGATGGTAACTTGATTATTCGGATCGATCTCAATTTCATACTCGTTGAAGCCAACTTTGGCAAAATATTTCACCAACTACCTCCCATGCCACGCAGGCGTGCGGCTTGTTTCCAGAGATTAGTCTGACGCGAACGGGGGTTGCCATTGTGCGCTTCCCCAATATGCACCGCTTGGCGGCCTTCTTCATGCGCAATCAAAGCGGCGACCACAGCTACGATCTGTTCATGTTCTGCGGGGGGACGCACGGCGGTCCTGGTCAATTGCCGGCGGCTAATGAAGCCGGTATCAAAGGTCCCCCAGATAAACTCAGTGCTATCCATGATCTCCTGATGAAAGGGCACCGAGCTTTTGATGCCACCGATGCGATACTCGTTGAGGGCACGCCGCATCCGCAAAATGGCTTCGGCCCGATTTTCACCCCAGGCAATCAGTTTGGCGACCATGGGATCGTAATAGAGGCTGACTTCAGCACCACGGTACAACGCGCTTTCGACGCGCACACCAGGGCCGGTGGGTTCTTTCAGATAATTCACGGTGCCAGTGCTCGGCATAAAATTATTAAACGGATCTTCGGCGGTAATACGGCATTCAATTGCCCACCCTTTGGGGACAACATCTTCCTGCTTATAACGGATGCGCCGGCCGGCAGCAATCGAAATTTGCTCTTTGACAATATCGACGCCGGTTACCATCTCCGTAACGGGATGTTCCACCTGCAGACGCGTGTTCATCTCGAGGAAGTAGTAACGATTTTCCTTGCTGTCAAAGAGAAATTCAATCGTACCAGCATTGGTATAGCCCACCGACTCGGCGGCGGCAATCGCAATTTGCCCCATTTCCTGGCGCATCGCTTCGTTAATCGCCACACTGGGTGCTTCTTCGATTAACTTTTGATGCCGCCGTTGAATACTACACTCGCGCTCGCCCAGGTGAATGGTGTTGCCATGCGAATCGGCCAGCACCTGGATCTCAATATGACGCGCATTGGTAATGAGCTTTTCAAGATAGACTTCATCATTACCAAACGCGTTATTGGCTTCGCGCCGTGCGGCGGCCAATGCCGCGTCAAATTCAACTTCCTCGTGGACGGCGCGCATCCCTTTACCACCACCGCCGGCACTGGCCTTGATCATCAGGGGAAAGCCAATTTGGTGGGCCGCGGCATGGAGGGCTTCATTATTTAAGCCTTTTTCCGAGCCAGGCACCAACGGCACATTGCGCTTGGCCACGGTCGCCCTTGCCGTCGACTTATCCCCCATCTTTTCAATCGCGTCTGGGCTGGGACCAATAAAAGTAATCCCGGCATCGGCACACGCGGCCGCAAACGCGGCATTTTCCGAAAGAAAGCCATACCCAGGGTGAATAGCATCGGCACCGGCACGGCGGGCAACATCGATAATTTTATCGATGCAGAGGTAACTTTCGCGGCTCGGCGAGGGGCCGACATGGTAAGCTTCATCAGCATAGCGCACATGTAAAGCAGTGCGATCAGCGTCGGAAAAGACGGCCACTGTGGCGATGCCACGTTCTTCACAGGCCCGGATAATACGCACCGCAATTTCGCCGCGGTTAGCAATCAGTACTTTTTTGAACATAGATTATCCTCTTGGACTAGCGCACATTGCGATGAAGCTGGCCTGCGATCAAGAGCCGATCATAGACAAACGGCGTTGCCACCAAGCTATCTGTTTCGTGCCATTGGCCAAAAACAGGATCACCTGGTGCTAAAACAAGCCGCCGGATCGCCCAAACGGTCATACCGATACTCGCCCCAATCCCCGTCACGAAGTCACTTTCGATCACACCATGAAGCCGGCTCAGGCCAATCAAGGTGCGGGTCTCCCAGGTGCCATAGGGCAGGCGACCATCATCAGCGGGGCCACAGATGACACGCAGCTTGGTTACGCCACAGTCAACCAATAGCACGGCACTTTCATTCCCCGCCGCTTTATCGATCTCGGCCGCCACAATTTGGCCAGCAAAGGCATAGGTCGCTGGTGCCACACGCACCAATTGTGGTGTAACCGCCGCTTTTTGCACAACAAACCAGCCATCTGCCATTTGATCCGGCAGCAGTACTCCTGTTTCCAGCTCTAACGTCAAGGCTTCACCCTGCCGCAAAGCTGGATACCCCATCAGTTCATATTGATGGGGTGATAGCTCAAATTCAATGTCATTTTTTTCCATAGTTAGTTTCAAATCACTCACGCTAGCTTACCGGGGCGGGGAGCATCAGAGGGAGCATCAGATCAACCCTCGTCCCGGCAAGGCTCGCTTTACAGCGGAATATTGCCATGTTTCTTGGGTGGGAGGGTGCTGCGTTTGTTTTGCAGCATCTCCAGCGCATTGATCAGGCGAGGGCGTGTCTCATGTGGTTCGATCACATTGTCGATAAAGCCGGCGCTGGCAGCGACATAGGGATTGGCGAAACGGGCACGATATTCGGCCACCAATTCTGCTTTGCGGGCGACGGGGTCGCTGGCTTCGGCTAATTCGCGGCGGAAGACCACGTTAACGGCCCCTTCCGGCCCCATGACCGCCAATTCAGCACTCGGCCAGGCCAAGACCAGATCGGCGCCCAATTGGCGCGGGTTCATGACACAGTAGGCCCCGCCATAAGCCTTGCGCACAATCACCGTGACTTTGGGTACGGTCGCTTCGGAGAAGGCAAAGAGCAATTTGGCTCCGTGGCGAATAATCCCCCCATGTTCCTGATTGAGCCCAGGCATAAAACCAGGAACATCCTCCAGCACGATGAGCGGAATGTTAAAGGCATCACAGAAGCGCACAAAGCGCGCCGACTTCTGGCTCGCTTCCACATCCAGTACGCCGGCCAAGACCGCCGGCTGTTGGGCCACAATGCCCACCGAACGCCCCCCCAAACGGGCAAAGCCGACCAGAATATTCATCGCCCAATGTTCGTGAACTTCAAAGAACTGTTCATCATCGACAATGTGCTTAATCACCGTCTTCATATCATAGGGGCGGTTGGGGTTGTCAGGCACGATGCTATCGAGTTCCATATCCTGGCGCAACGGATCATCCTGCGAGTTGCGGATCTGGGCTTCGTCCATGTTATTGCCGGGCAGGTAATCAATTAGATGTTGGGCAATAAAAAGGGCGTCTTCTTCATTCTCGGCCGCAAAATGGGCAACACCCGATTTGCTGGCGTGGACAAAGGCCCCCCCCAACTCTTCAAAAGTCACCACCTCTTGCGTCACCGTCTTTACAACATCTGGTCCGGTAACAAACATTTGGCTGGTATCTTTGACCATAATGACAAAATCGGTGAGGGCGGGGCTGTAGACGGCCCCACCAGCACAAGGCCCCATAATGATACTAATCTGGGGGACCACGCCGGAAGCCATGACATTGCGATAGAAGATTTCGGCATAGCCGGCCAGGCCATGTACCCCTTCTTGAATGCGGGCACCCCCAGAGTCATTGAGCCCAATGAGCGGGGCACCATTCTTCATCGCCATATCCATAATCTTGCAGATCTTCATGGCGTGGGTCCAACTGACGGTGCCGCCAAACACCGTAAAATCTTGGGAATAGACATAAATCAGCCGACCATTAATCGTGCCATAACCAGTTACAACGCCATCACCAGGCAACTTTTCCAGCCCAGAGTCGTCGCGGTTGTGTGTAACGAAGACATCAATTTCGCGGAAGCTACTTTTATCCAGCAACAGTTCGAGGCGTTCACGTGCCGTCATTTTGCCGCGTGCATGTTGACGCGCAATCCGTTCTACACCACCACCTTGACGCGCCGCGGCTTTACGGGCATAAAGTTCGGCTACTTTGGGATCTTTTGATTGCTCACTCAAGGTGTCCTACTTTCTGTATAATCGAATAAAGTAATATTTCAGATTTTTGACGGGCGTACGAGGGCATCACCAGCAACACCTGGCTGTGCTACGATTATTGCCATGCGTTGTCCCGCCAGCCACAGGTAGATGCCTGTGAGCAAAAAGGTGACCGCAATGGTACTCCACTGCATGATCGCCAATGGAATAAAACGCAGCGGTAGCCCAGGGTAGAAGCCCAAGCCATAGTCGACAAAATCACTCAGCCCAAACCACAGCAGGCCGGCGACAGCAGCACGCCAGGTCGGACGGAAATAGGTCAATAAGAAAATCCCCTGGCCGATCAATGCAATATGTGTAACAGTCATAAAAACACTGTCAACGGTAAAAAGTGGCGCGCCATAGACCAATGACGTATTGCGCCAGAAGAGGAGCCAGGCGGTTACGGTCCAAATGCCATATTTGATTTGACCAAAGGCGAAAATGCCCAGTAACCAGGCCGGGGCGCGACGAAAGAGCAGCCCCGTCAGCAACAGCGATGCACTCCACACGGCCAACATGGCACATTGCTGTTTCCAGCCCAACGCCATACCAGGCAGATAGGTGGAGAACCAGAGCAGCAATGAAATCAAGCCGATTATCAGCAGCATTCGTTGGGCCCGTTGTTGGGTTGCCGTCGGCCAAAAACGCTGAGCTGTTACCATCAATAAACCAAGGCCACCAAAGAGGCCAAAGAGCGGGCAATCTGGAATAAAAGGCCATGCCCACATGGGCGTCAATGTACCGGCCATGACGGCGCCATACCAATAGAGCAGGCCGCCAAAGTAGGCCACGACATCTAACACAACAATCAGGGTGAGCAGTTGCGGCGTCGCGATGAGGAGTTGTATGCGAGCAATTTGATAATGAATTTGATTGAGCAACGAACTCATGTTGACGCTCCGATATAAAAACGGTCAGTGCGGTGTGATTCAGGCCGGGAGGAGTGGACGAATCGGCACGCCGCCAACGATTGCGCCCGGCGCGACATCTTTATTGACCAGCGACATGGCGCTAATCACCGCCCCATCACCAATGACAACGCCTGGTAAAATCGTACAGTTGGCACCAATGGTGACATCACGCCCAATCTGTACGGGGCCAATGCGCCATTCACGCAGCAGGTATTCATGGGCCAAGATGGTCGTATTATAGCCGATAATGCTGTTATCGCCTACAGCTATTAATTCTGGGAAGAATAAATCGGGGGTCACCTCCCACGCAAAGCTGACATCTCGCCCGATCTGCATGCCGAGCCGACGGTAAAGCCAGCGCTTAAAGGCAAGGCTGGGGGCATGGCGGGCCAACATGATCACCATGCCATTGCGCAAGGCTTTCCAGATGGGCACGGTTTCATACATTCGCGCGAGGCTGTTGCGCTGATCAAGCGCCGGCGTTGTCGTCAGGCGGGCGTGGCGTCCGGTCGCAGTTGTGCCGGACTGAGGGGATGATGCACTTGGTAATCCGGTCATTTTGGCCTGGTTTTGATTCATGATCAGCGGGCAATTAGCAACAAGAAGAGAGCAGCAGCCGCACCGACGAGCGCGCAGATGCCCATAAAAAGCAACGAGATCAGAATGAGACCACAGCTAAAGGCGATATTGCTGGCGGCAGCGCGTGAACCGGTTAGGGCAGAGAAAGTCGCGCCGGTGATGCCCATCGCCATGCTGGCGACAAAGGTGGCAATCGCAGCACTTAGTTCAATACTCAGGGCAAATTCGCGATAGGCAAGATAAAGCGCGATGACACCACCGGCAATCGCACTGGCCGCGCTGAGCAGGATGATCGGCAGTGATGGACTGGTTGTGCCACCGGAAAAGTCCTCTGCCCCTTGGGCCTGCGCCCAAGCATCAGGGTTTAGTTCAGCCGAGGCGAGATCGTTTTCATCCCAGTCAGCGCTGGCCCAATCAGTTTGATCAAGGTCTTCCAGTGCGAGCAGATCATCATCGTGCAAATTATTGAATGGATCCGAAGGGGGAAGCTGTTGCGCCAAGGCGGCTTCTCATCTCAATCTTCCAGCGGTTTGGTGTTCAGGAAACACAAACCACTATTTTACTTTGCTTACGCACCCGATGATAACAAATTATTTTCATTTTACCTGATCGCTCCAGTGTCAACAAGCAGCGGAGGAAAAGGAATCAGGATTGCCCGATTTTGATCAAAATTTTACCAAATTGTTGATCCGCCATCATGCGCGTGATTGCCTGACGAAAGTCGGCCAATGGATAGACAGAATCAACAACCGGATCGAGTTTGCCCTGGAAGACTAACCCCATCACGCGCAGATAGTCATCCTGCGTGCCCATCGTGCTGCCGATAATGCTAAGCTGCTTGCCAAAGATCAGGTTGACGGGCACCGTAGCATTATAACCAGTGGTACCGCCGACCGTCACCAAACGACCGCCCGCGGCCAAGGCGCGCAGACTGCTGGCCCAGGTGGCTTCGCCCACATTGTCAACGACCATGTCCACCCCTTCGCGGTTGGTCGCCTGGTAGACCGCCTTCGCCCAGTTAGCTTCTTGGCTACGGTCATGCACCCAGTCGGCGCCAAGGTTGCGCGCCGCAGCTGCCTTGTCAGCGTTGCTGGCGATCATATAGACTTCGGCACCAGCCACTTTGGCAATTTGCAACGCAGCAGTGTTGACACCACCGCCGGCACCGACGATCAAAACGCGTTCGCCGGCACGCAGGTTGCCCGCCACCATCAGATTGTGCCAGGCCGTCACATAAACCAGGGATGCCGCGGCGGCTTTTTGCAGGTCATAGCCAGCGGGAATCGCGACCAGATTGCGCGCCGGTATAGCCACATACTCAGCACAGGCCCCGCGCACATGTTCGCCCAGAATATGGCCATTGACACAGCGGTTCTGGTAACCGCGCAGACAGTTGCGACACTTACCGCACCAGATCAAGGGGTTGGCAGTAACCTGTTGACCAACTTGCCAGCCGGCCACAGCCGCCCCAACCTGGGCAATCGTCCCGCTAAAATCGGCGCAGGGCACGTGTGGAAAGGTTAGATCAAGGCCCTTCCAGCCGATGCGCACCCAGTTGTCAAGACGGTTGAGCGCAGCATATTGCACCCGAACCAGCACCTCATCGGGGTTAATGACCGGTATGGGCAGATCGTCAATGACGGTGTAGGCATCCAACGATGGGCTATGTTCACGGAAAATCACAGCGTGCATGGTTGCTTCCTTTATATATAGGACTAGGCAGCGTTCGTTCTAATCTAACTGGACCGTTGCTGATTTGATGTGGGGCGACTTCATTGTAACGGATTGGCAAGGTGACGCCAAAGCGCTCGTTTGTTCAGATGGGAATTGGGAGTGGCAGAGTGAGATAAAAGAGGTAAAAACGGAAGCGCCCGGTCAAGCAGCGCGCCACGTCACGCTTGTGATACAGTTGATCTTGTTCAGAGGCCGCGTAGATTTCAGCTGAGCCCAATTACGTTAGTGGCCTCTGCGCCTTGCAGGGTTAAGGCTTCGGCAAAATGACAGGCGGAAAGATGACCTGGTTGCACTTCGCGCAAGGCCGGTGTTTCCGTGCGGCAGCGCGCCTGCGCGTAACGACAGCGCGGATGAAAATAGCAGCCACTCGGTGGGTTCGAGGGATCAGCCACATCCCCTTCCAGGCGGATGCGCGCACGGCTGTGGCGCTGGCGCGGGTTGTCAATGGGCACCGCAGAGAGCAGCGCTTCCGTGTAGGGATGTTGCGGATTTTGGAAAAGCTGATCGACCTGCGCAATTTCGACCACCTTGCCGACATACATCACCACCACGCGGTTACAGATGTAGCGGATCACACTCAAATCGTGGGAAACAAAGAGATAGGTCAGATCAAATTGAGTGCGCAGCTCTTCCATCAGGTTGAGAATCTGGGCGCGCACCGAGACATCCAGCGCAGAGACGGCTTCATCGGCCAGGATCAAGCGCGGATTGGTAATCAGGGCGCGGGCAATGACAATCCGCTGCCGTTCACCGCCACTAAACGCGTGCGGATAGCGGCGCATATATTCGGGGCGTAACCCGACGCGGTGCAACATACTTGCCACCTGATCTTCCATGGCGCGTGCCGAGAGGCCACCCTTGACACGCAATGCTTCGCTAACCACCTCGTAGACAGTCATGCGCGGGTTGAGCGACGAATAGGGATCCTGGAAGATCATGCGGATCTGCGGGCGAAAAGGGGTAAGTTCAGTGCGGTTGAGTTTGGCCAGATCGACGGTGGTGCCATCGGGTTGGCGAAAGTGGATTTCGCCGGCAGTGGGCGCGTAGGCACGAATCAGACAGCGGCCCACCGTGGTTTTGCCACAGCCACTTTCACCTACCAACCCCAACGTTTCGCCGCGATAGATCTGGAAAGTCACCTCATCGGCGGCCTTCACATAGCCGACGGTGCGGCCAAAAATACCGGCGGAGATTGGGAAGTGCATCTTCAGATCACGCACATCGACCAAGGGTGCGCCCATCGGCGCGTCAGCGTTCGCTTGGCCGTTGACCCGTCCAGCCGGATCAGTTGAGGCAAGGGTAGTGTTACTCATGCAGCGCAATCTCCTCTTGTGCAGCGCGGGATGGCATGCCAAAGTGCCCCACAACAAAGGCGGGATTATCGTCCGTGTAGAGCAGGCAACGGGCGTGCTGTTGCGGCCCCAATGGCACCATCGGCGGGTCGATCCGTTCACAGATGCCGGGCATAAATTGGGGGCAGCGCGGGTGGAATTGGCAACCCTGTGGCCGGCGGAAAGGGCTGGGCACCATCCCTTTGATCACGGCCAACTCCTGGCGCATTGCCGTCACCTTGGGCACCGAACGGAGCAGCGATTGGGTATAAGGATGGCCAGGGTTGTTGAAGATTGTGTCAACATCCGCCTGCTCAACTACATTGCCAAGATACATCACCGCCACATCGTCGGCAATTTCGGCCACAACGCCCAGATCATGGGTGATGAAGAGAATCGCCATGCCATATTCTTGTTGCACCTGCTGCATCAATTCTAGAATCTGCGCCTGCGTGGTGACATCCAGGGCGGTCGTTGGCTCGTCGGCGATCAGCAGGCTGGGGTTGCAGGCCAGCGCCATCGCGATCATCGCGCGTTGGCGCATGCCACCGCTCAGGCGAAAGGGATATTCATCGACCAGCCGCTCGGGTTTGGGGATGCCGACCAGGGCAAGCATCTCGATGGCCCGTTCGCGGGCCTCTTTTTTGGTCGCCTCGGTGTGGAGCAGCACATTTTCCATAATGTGGTTACCCACCGTGTACATCGGGCTGAGCGAGGTCATCGGCTCTTGGAAGATCATGGAGATGTGACGGCCGCGAATACTGCGGATCGGCTTACCCTTGGGGTCAAGCGCCGCAATATCCACGATCTCAGTGCTGCCGTGGCCAACCGGGCGGTGAAAACGAATTGCACCATCGACAATGCGCCCTGGATGGTGAACAATATTGAGGATCGCGCGCGCCATGACACTCTTGCCGCAGCCACTTTCGCCAACGATGCAAAGTGTTTTGCCCCGCGCAATCGTCAGATCAACCCCGTCCACCGCGCGCACAATGCCTTCACGCGTAAAGAACTGAATTTTCAGCCCGCTGATTTCGATTAATGGTTCGGCCATGAGTTTTTGTCGTTACCTTGAAACGTGAAACGTAAAACGTGAAACGTAAAACGTGAAACGTAAAACGTGAAACGTAAAACGTGAAACGTGAAACGTGAAACGTAAAACGTGAAACGTAAAACGTGAAACGTGAAACGTGAAACGTAAAACGTGAAACGTAAAACGTGATGCGTGATGCGTGATGGCGAATTTACGTTTCACGTTTCACGTTTTACGTTTGATTACTGATACGGGTCGGCGGCGTCGCGCAGGCCGTCGCCAAAGAAGTTGAAGGCGAGGACGATGATGACGACGGCCAAGGCTGGCAGGAGGAGCCAGGGAAAGATGGCGATGACGGCGACCTTTTGGGCCTCTTGCAACATGACGCCCCAACTGACGACTGGTGGGCGCAACCCCAAGCCAAGAAAACTCAGGGCGGTCTCACCCAAGATCATGCCGGGAATCGCCAGCGTGACCGAAGCAATGATATGGCTCATGAAGGAGGGCAACATGTGATGCACGATCAGCCGGTAGCGGCTGACCCCATCGAGTTCGGCGGCGAGCACAAAGTCTTCACTCTTCAGGGCCAGGAATTTGCTGCGCACGACGCGCGCCAATCCCGTCCAGCCCAAGAGCGAG
Source organism: Caldilineaceae bacterium (assembly GCA_022842065.1). Next base: position 394,822 of record JALHQH010000003.1, on the reverse strand, counting down.
AGGATGACGGTAATAATAAAGTAGACCCGCAACGGTCCCCAGTGTAAGGGCACGGCTGCGGCCAGGGCCAGAATAATCGGGATCGCCGGCAGCGACATGAGAATTTCGATCAGGCGTTGAATCACATTGTCCAAAAAGCCGCCCAATAACCCGGAGAGGCCGCCCAATAGAATGCCCAGCATCAGGCTGAGCGATACCCCCACCAGGCCAACCGTCAACGAGATGCGGCTGCTATAGAGAATCCGGCTAAAGACATCGCGACCACTTTTATCCGAGCCCATCAGGTAGAAGGGGTCGCCAGGATTTTTGGCGCCGATCAGGTGGCGATCCCAGGGGATCAAGCCCCACAGCTTATAGGTTTCGCCTTTAACAAAGAAGCCAGCAGGAATCACCACGCTTTCATCGACGGTCCAGGTTTTACGCAGCGAGCGGGGGTCGCGCGTAAAGGTGTAGCCATAGACATAGGGCGCAAAGCGGCCATCCTGCCAGAAGTGTAAAACCTGCGGCGGCGCATGGACATACTCTTGGTTATATGCGGTGGACGTCGTGGGCGCGACAAATTCACAAAAGAGCGCGACCAGATAAAAGAGGATCACGACACCGCCACTGATCATCGCCAGCCGGTGCTGGCGAAACTTCCACCACATCAGTTTCCATTGCGACGCCACCTCGGATTGGAGCGCGCCGGTCGGCTCCGCGGCAGGACCGGGGCTATAAGGGGCGTGCCCCAAAGTTTCTGGACGCTCAGCAATTGTGGTCATAGAAAGAATTCCCTTGGTGGTAGAACAAGTAGAAGGGTAAATCAGTACATCAGTACATCAGTACATCGGTACATTGGTACATCAGTACATCGGTAAATCAGTAGACTGAGACACAGTAAACCATCGTACGGAGCCAATCCCTTACCGATGTCCCGATTTACCGATTTACCTATCCCCCTTCCCTACTCCAACCGAATGCGCGGGTCGAGCCACGCGAGTAACAGATCAGAAATAAAGGTGCCGATGACGGTCAGCGTACAGAGCATCAGGATAAAGCCGGCGGCGACGTACATATCCTGAGTAATCAACGCGTTGAGCAGCACCGGTCCCGATGTGGGCAGATTCAGCACTATCGAAACGAGCGCTTCACCGGAAATCAACCCCGGCAAGGCCCAACCAATCGTCGCAACAAAAGGGTTCATGGCATGGCGCACCGGATATTTGAGCAGCAACCGCAACTCAGAAACCCCTTTGGAGCGCGCGGTCTCCACATAGGGTTTATTCAGCTCATCGAGCAAATTGGCGCGCATGGTGCGGATTAACCCAGCGGTGCCTGCGGTGCCAATGATGATCACGGGAATCCAGAGATGTTGCAACATATCGCCGAATCGAGCCAGCGACCAGGGCGCGTCCATATATTGTTGGGAAAAAAGGCCGATCATCGCCTGGCCCAGGTACTTATAGCTCAAGAAGAGGAAGACGAGCGCCAGCAGAAAATCGGGCGTGGCGAGGCCAATAAAGCCAATAAAGGTCGCCACATAGTCGCCCAACGAATATTTGCGCACCGCCGAATAGATCCCAATCGGCAGCGACACAATCCAGACGAAAACGAAAGTCGATAAGGAAAGGGCCAGGGTCAGGGGCAACCGCTCAACAATCAGGTCGGCAGCGTCGCGTTTGTAGATAAACGAGTAGCCAAATTCGCCGTGCAGGATAATATTACGGATCCACTTGAAGTACTGCACATACATCGGCTGATTCAGGCCATACTGTTCGCGCAACTGCGCCTCAAATTCAGGCGGGATCTCTTTGGCCCCCTGCCCCAACATTTGCGAGACCATATTGGTCACATAATCGCCCGGCGGCAATTGGATCACCGCAAAGGAGATCATCGAGACCACCCAGATGGTGAAGATCATATAGCCGGTGCGCCGGGCCAGATATTTCCACATGCGATTGCTCCTGGCGGGGGGAAAGTACATCGGTACATCAGTAAATCGGTACATCGGTAGATAAGTACATCAGGAAATCGGTAGATCAGTTGGTAGTGTAGCAGCTACCGATATACCGATTTACTGATGTACCGATTTCCCTATCTCCCTCTCCCTATTCCGCCAAATACCACTGTTCCGGGTACAAAATCTTCTGCACGCCTTCGATCCAGCCGACGATCCACTCTTCGGGGAGGTTGCGGACGCGGGCGTGGAAGGGTTGGAAGCCGGTGCCGGGGCGGGAGATGCCGATGACATAAAATTGCTCGGCGGCGTCGGCAATGACTTCGCTCATGGCGGCAACTTGCTCATCCTGGGTGGGGGCGGTGAGGACGGCTTCGTACTTGGCGCGTAGTTGCACCATCTCATCAGGCATTTCGACTTGGACAGCATCGGCTGCGCCGACGCGACTGTAATACCAGCCATTCCCAAACATGCCAAAATATTCACCAGGGGTGTAGTACCGTGGGTCAAGAATTGCTGTGATCCCAGCCCCACCTTCGCCGGTGTACATGGTCGCTTCAACTTCGTTGGCCGCTTTGTTTTCGGTGAACTGCACGTCGGGCATCGAATTCAGCACCACTTCGACCCCAACTGCTGCCCAGTATTGGGTCAACAGTTCTGCGGTCTGCACCCAGTTGGTGCCATAAGAGAGGTCATTGGAAACCGAGAAGACAATCGACAGGCGATTGCCATCCGGCCCCAAGCGGAAGCCGTCACTGTCCTTTTCGGGCAGCACCTTGTCCAGATGCTCGTTGGCCAGCGCTGGGTCATAGTCGGCATATTGAGTGGCCAGCGTCTCATTAAAGAGGGGCGAACTTTCCAGAGGGGACTGCTGGGATGGTGTGCCCTGGCCTTGGTGGACGATGTCGATGATCTCTTGGCGGTTGATGGCGTAGGACATGCCGATGCGGAAATCTTTGTTAGCAAAAATTTCGGCCTTCACCGGGTCGGCAATCGTGCGGTTGAAGTGGATCGTGTTGCTGTTGGCGCCATCCGAGATGCCCGTGTTGATCTGGAGCGGTTTGCCCGAATCCATGGCATCAAAGTAGAGAATGCGGTTCTCATCGCCCGGATCCTTCACAATATCCAGATCGCCGTTGAGCATGGCAAAGGTGCGGCTTTCGGCATCCTGGTAAGAGATCCCGACAAAGGTGTCGATGTAGGGCAGTTGATTGCCGGCAGTGTCAACTTTCCAGTAGTAGGGATTGCGCGCAAGTTGGATCGTCGTACCTGTGCCCAGCGGTTGCGTAATAATCCAGGGGAAGAGCAGGGGGCGGTCGGGTTCGTTGTAAAAGCCCTGGGTATCATCGGTGGGGCCGGCGGCCTTTTTGTTAAAGAGACCGACCCAATCCTCAACCCCTTCTTCCGCCTCGACCAACGCAGCAACATCCGGGTTATAATCAGCGTGGAATTGGCTCAAGTAATGTTTGGGGAAGAAGGTGATATGGCGGCCCGCCCAAGTCGGCAGGTTATAGAGAAAGGTACCATATGGCTCGACAAAGATAAATTTGACCGTGTAGTCGTCGATCTTTTCGGCTTTAAAGGCATCACCAGTACTAGCGGGCAACCAGTCGGCAACCGGGCCGGCGGGCGAGAGTTCTTCATTGAAAAGGATATCATCAATGTAGAACATAATGTCGTCCGCAGTGAAAGGCTCACCGTCGGACCACTTCATGCCTTCGCGCAGGTGGAAGGTATATTCGCGCACATCGTCGCTGACTTCCCAGCGCTCGGCAATGTTCGGCTCGACCCCGGAGAAATCCGCTTTCCAGATCACCAGATTCTCCCAGCCGGTGACAAACCAGAGGCCACCCCAGCCTGCGTTATTGCCCACAAAACCCATCCGGAATTCGCCACCATATTGACCGACTTCATTGGTGGGGGCGACGACCGCAGGGTTGACGGGTAACCGTTCCTCCACCGGTGGCAATTCGCCTGCGGCCACGCGTTCGGCCAGCATGGGTGATTCGGCATAACCGGAAGCTGACGTTGACGCCGCCTCTGCCGCCGGTGCGGCAGTCGCATCGGCTTCGGTTTCAGCAGCCATTTGCTCCATCACGGTAGGAGCTGATGCACCACCACAGGCGCTGATCAACAGGGCCATAATTAGCAGCACGCTCCAAAAGAGATGCTTTCTCATGGTACCTCCTCAGGTAACAAAAGGGTAGGAATTGATTGGGACAACGGGATCTACACAAAAACAGGAATCACAAAGTAGGGAGAAAACGGGATTTATACAAAACGGGTAACGACCAAGCAACCCCCACCTAACCTCCCCCAGCTCAGGGGAGGAACAGCTGCATCGTCAACGATGCCCTCCCTTGTCAGGGGAGGGTTAGGGAGGGGTTAGTCGTTACAAAACGGACATTACAAAACAGGGAGCAGTTAAAAACTTAATCCAACTACCGCACCGGTGCAGCGACGGAATCGCGCGCAACGAGGTGGGTAGAGATCAACGTCTTCGTCGCCGGTTGTTCTGGGTAGCGCACCCGCTCGATCAGCCGCCGCACGCCGAGCATACCCATCCAATTTTTATGCACATGGACGGTCGTCAGGCCAGGCCGAATTTCGCCGGCCAGATCGATGTTATCAAAGCCGATAATCGAGATATCGTCCGGGATGCGTAGCCCCGCGTCGAGACAGGCATTCATCGCCCCAAACGCGGCGAGATCCATACAGCCAAAAATCGCGGTGACCTCGGGCGAGGCCTGCAGCAGTTGCTGGGTGGCCCGATAAGCATCACTCATTGAATGGTGAGATTCGGCGACGTAACAGGAGGTAATGCCATGCCGTAACAAAGTTTCGCAATAGGCGCGGTGGCGCTCTTGAAAACTAGGGGGAGACGCTTTATTATAGCCAACCAGCCCAATGTGACGATGGCCCTGTTGTAACAGATGGGTGATGGCAACTTGAGTCCCCTGCGCATTATCAATATGTACCATGTCAAAGGTCTCGCTAGGGCCGTAACTATCGATGAGCACCGTGGGGATATTCTGACGCTGCTGCATCACTTCCAGCGCATCGTCAATCAATGTGCCGAGCAGCAATAAGCCATCGAGCCCCTTCTCATTGACCAGCGCCGGCCAGGCCACCGGTCGGTTGCTCTGGTCGACTTCAATCGCCGCGTACATCAGGTTGATGCCGTTGTGGCGACAGGCCCGTTCCACCCCCGCTTGCACATGGGAGTAAAACGCATTAACAGCCACCGGCAAATTCACATCATGTTTAACCAGCATCCCAACCAGCGCAATCGTCGGCTCCACCGGTTCATCACCGTTGAAACGTACCGGGTAGCCAAGGGTGCGCGCCGCCTCCAACACGCGCTGGCGTGTCGGCAGGGCAACATTTGGGCGTTGATTGAGTGCTTGCGAGGCCGTACCAATCGAAACACCAGCCAGTTCCGCCACTGCTTGCAGAGTAACAGACATAGAAAGATGCGCCTGGACTACAGAGTTGGCTTTGGTTGAGCAGGATACACCCGCCCGCCGCAAAGGGAGATTACCAGTCAAACAAACGAGCAGGGGAGAGCGTCGTTTGCATTCATTTGAAATTATAATAAAAATTTGGGAAGCAAGTTTGAAATTTCAGGTGAATTGTTTGGGATTATAGGGGAAGTCACAGCTTTTGTCAACCCCCAATTTTGTCACGCAACTCGTTCCCAATTTTCGCGGCCAAATATCCCGTTGATGGAGCTTTGCTGATTTACCGCGCGGAGGGGATTACCAAGATCGCCCCGGGCTAAAGCCGCAGGGCTACCCAACAACGCCGGGTAAACCCGGCTATGGGAGCCGGGTTTACCCGGCGTTGTTGGGTAGCCAGGGTGCCTACTGGGCGCGTTTACGGCGGGGCGGGATGTCAACCCACTAAGATCAAATTGAACCATTAAAGTTTCATTTCACTTGTGCTGAGATTATGACCGCTCATAAGCAGCAGAAACAGTTAGCGTGCGTAGGCATGAAAAGGATTAACCTGGGTTAATTGTCGCAAGGTGCTCTCATCCACACCCGCCCGACGTAGGGCGGGTAGAAAATGCGCGACCAGATAAGTATAAGGCTTGGGCGTCCCACCACTGGGTTTAGAAGGATCATACCAGCCTCGGTCATGGCTTAAGAGCAACTTGTCGCCGTAACCCGCGGCCAGTAATTGTTGAATCCAACTGATCAGTTGTTCATCGCCGGGGTGCTCACTACCGATGGAATCATATTCCAACCAGCAGCCGCGTGCGGCCATTTCCAGGTGCAGGGCAAAATCTGGTTCTGCCTGCGTATGAATCCAGATGAACCGATCAGCGGTATAGCCAGCCGCCGCGATAATATCTAGCTGATCGCGCACGACGCACCCACGGATCGTGTGGCTGCCGATGATGGCGTTGGTCGCCGCCCCCGCTTTGGCTGCCGCACGCAGAATTTTTGTTTCACAAGGCGTGATGCCATCGTCGCCCGCACTCACCTTAATCCACGCGGCTTGCACACCACTCTGTTCAATCTGGTCGGTCAACTCACTGAGCAGCCACGCAGTCAGTTCTTCTTCACTGGCCGCCTGTGCCCAAGGCGGCACCCACGGTTCGCGATAGATGCCTGTCGGGACCACGACCGGCAAGTTGGTTGCCAGGGAGACCGCTCGATCAATGTCGGCGCGACGGCCAACACCAACGGGGGTACATTCAACCAGGGCGGTAATACCCTGCGTTTTGATCTGCTCGATTTCGGGCTGCATCACCCGAATCACTTCGTCAACATTAGCCGTTTTATAACTTTCGGCCGCGATTGGCCCCAGGTCAACAAAAATATGTTCATGGGGGAGGATCATCCCCAGTTGGTTTTCTGTGAATGGCCCCAAGGTTGTGATCAGTTTTTTCATCGACATTTTTCCTCTCTGCGCCTCATTGCCCGCCACTTGGTGACATGTGGGCAGCCACTTCTCGATAGATTGACATGCGGTGCAGCCAGCAGCGATACAGTCGCCGGCATGGCTAGGGCAATTGTACGTTTTTATCACCAAAGTGCAACCAGGCGAATGGCTGCCCAAAATCTTTACCGCGCGTGTTCGGGTGGCAGAGTGGCAGGGTGGCAGAGTTGCAAAGTCATGGGTGAGCAGGGTAAGATCGGGACAACTTTGCCACCCTGCCACTCTGCAACTTTTACAAAGGAGTACCCCATGACCTCGCAAGAACTGCTGGAAAAACAACGACAATACCTTTGGCCCAACCACATTCTCTACTACACCGAGCCGATTGCGTTGGATCATGGCGAGGGGCTTTATGTCTGGGACGCCGACGGCAACAAGTATCTCGACTTCTTTGGCGGCATTTTAACCACCAGCATTGGCCACAACCATCCCAAGGTCGTGGCTGCGGTGACCGCGCAGGTGGGCAAGCTGGTCCACTCCTCGACGCTTTATCCCAATGCGAACCCGATCTTGCTCGCCGAAAAGCTGGCCGAATTGACACCGGGTAAACTACAAACTTCCTTTTTTACCAACTCGGGCAGTGAAGCGAATGAAAAGGCGGTCGTGCTGGCCCAGACGTACACGGACAATCGCGAAATTGTTGCGCTGCGCCACGGCTACAGCGGCGGCACCTCCTTAACCATGAGCCTGGCCGGCCACTCGACCTGGAAGGTGGGCAAGAGTTTTAGCGCGGACATCAAACACGCGATCAACCCCTACTGTTATCGCTGTCCGCTCAAATTGACCTATCCCACTTGTGGGGTTGCCTGCGCCGGTGATGTCGAGGATGTAATCCGTACGACGACCACGGGGCGTATTGCCGCGTTTATGGCCGAACCGATTCAGGGCGTTGGTGGCTTTATTACCCCACCGCCCGAATATTTCAAACTGGTGACGGAAATCACCAAACAGTACGGCGGCCTCTTTATCTGTGACGAAGTGCAGACCGCGTTTGGCCGTACCGGTGAACATTGGTTCGGCATTCAACATTGGGATGTAGAGCCGGATATTATGACGATGGCCAAGGGCATTGCCAACGGCTTCCCGCTAGGCAACACAATTACCACCCAGGAGATCGCCCAATCGACGGTGGGGAAGGGGCTGACCTTGAGCACCTTTGGAGGCAATCCAGTCTCCACCGCGGCGTCACGCGCCACGCTGGAAGTGATGGAAACCGAGGCCAATCCGATCCATGTAAGTGAGGTGGGCGCGCATTTGCGCAATGGTCTGGAGAAACTGTGGGAAAAATACCCACTCATCGGCGAGGTGCGCGGCAAGGGGTTGATGCAGGGGATCGAGATGGTGCTCGATCAACAGAGCAAGGAACCGGCCCCCAAAGCGGTTAACCAACTTTTTGAAGAGACACGGGCGCGCGGCCTGTTGATTGGCAAGGGTGGGTTGTATGGCAATGTGATTCGTATTGCCCCTGCATTGACTGCGACCAAGGATGATGTGAATCTGGCGCTGGAGATTTTGGATCGGGCACTGGCCGAAGTGCATGAGACGTTGGGGGTCAACTGAGTGAGAGACAACATAACTATCATTACGACTCCCGCTCTTGCGCTTCATTTTGCAATTTTTTTAACACAAAATGGCAGAATGCTCGTATAGCCTCTGCCGGTTGACTACTAATGGTACTTTCAGTAACATTTTCTTCGCTACCGTCATGAAAATGTTTGGGAAAAGTGGCAATGTAGCGCCATGCTTTGTGTGGAGCGTTGTCATGGCGGTAGATGATCGGGCCTGTCGCACTTGTGCGGTCCCAGTGATAGGAATAGCGTCCTGTTGCAGAGACAAAGATATCAATAAATGAATTATCTACAAGAGAAAGACGCAATTTGCGTGGATCACCGGTCGGTAAGCGCTGAATTTCGGCGTATACGACAATCTCATTAAATTCTTGCAGGGCAATGTGATGTAACTCCTCATAAGTTGCGGAGATAAGCATCCAACTCCTCCAGCCGCGCGCCTAGATTTTCGGCTACAATTAGATCTTCCCAAGCGGGATGCTCAGGCACATCTGCCTCTGCAATCTGTGCTTCTAATTCAGCAACACTTTCGGCGCGATAGCGCGCCAGCAGTTCTAGCCGTATTTGCAACACCTCACGGCGTTGTTCCTGCAAAAATGCAGTCAAAGCGCGATGCATTAATTCTGGTTCTGTGATCCCCATGAATTGCGCAAGTTCAAGTGTAGCAACACTCATAAGCTAATCCAACTCCTTTCCTGGTACACCCATTCGGTACGATATGATAAGTCTTAAGCAACGAGCAGGTGTCGCATAACAGCCTTAGCGAACAAAGATGCAGATATGTAGAAATTATAGCAAACAAAGTTCTCATTGTATATTCAAACACATGGCTTATAAAACAGGTAGAGTTTAGCTAATATCAAACCGATATTGGGGCAGAAAGCTACTTTTCGATCCTGCCGTGCGTGTTATGCTGTCAAGCAATTAAACTTGTCATTATGGCACGCACGAGGTTTTGGGAATGCTCTTCAATTCAATTGATTTTCTGATCTTCTTTCCGATTGTCGTTTCACTCTACTTTTGGTTACCGCATCGCTATCGGTGGGCGTTGTTGTTGGCGGCCAGTTACTATTTTTACGCGGCGTGGAAGTTGGAGTACACGTTGCTGATCTTCATCTCGACCGTAATCGACTACTTTATGGCTCGTGAGATCGCACGTAGTCAGGAGCAACGACGACGGCGTACCTTTTTGGTGATTAGCTTGGTCACCAATTTGGGGATGCTCTTTGCCTTTAAGTATTTCAACTTTTTCAACGAATCAATCCGCACAACCTTTGATCTGTTCAACATCTTTTACAACGTCCCTACCTTTGATGTGCTGTTGCCGGTCGGCATCTCCTTTTACACTTTTCAATCGCTCAGCTATATCATTGATGTTTATAACAGACGGCTGGAACCGGAGCGCCATTTTGGCATTTTTGCGCTCTACGTCTCCTTCTTCCCCCAATTGGTGGCCGGGCCGATTGAGCGTGCCACCCACATGCTGCCCCAATTTCATCAGCACCTGACCTTCAATCAGACGGGCGTGGCCAGCGGTTTACGGCTGATGCTCTGGGGACTTTTTAAGAAGGTCGTGATTGCCGACCGCCTGGCCATCTATGTCAACCAGGTCTACAACAACCCGGATGACTATACCGGTCTAACGCTACTCGTCGCCACCTACTTTTTTGCCTTTCAGATCTACTGCGACTTCTCCGGCTATTCGGATATCGCCGTGGGTGCGGCGCGGGTGATGGGTTTTGACCTGATGGAGAACTTTCGCCAGCCCTATACCGCACAGTCGATTGCCGGCTTCTGGCGGCGCTGGCATATTTCGCTCTCCACCTGGTTTCGCGACTACCTCTATATTCCCCTAGGCGGCAATCGGGTCGGGCAGGTGCGGCTCTATACCAATGTGCTGATTGTCTTTTTGGCCAGTGGGCTTTGGCATGGGGCTGATTGGAATTTTGTGATCTGGGGGGCACTACATGGGCTCTACATGGTGCTGGGCATCTGGCTAGGGCGTATGACGTGGCCAAGCCTCCCCGCGATTGTACGGGTCTTTGCCACCTTTCATTTGGTCGCCTTTGCCTGGATCTTCTTTCGCGCCAACACCTTGCCGGATGCGCTCTATATTATCAGCCACCTCTTTGCGCTTGATGGCTCAACATCCCTGGCCGCCATTAACGCGCCGTGGCTGGCAGCCGGCATGGAGCCGGTGTGGGAAATGAGCCTGGCGGTGGGCTTGATCATAGCGCTGGAACTAATTCAGTGGGCAGAACGGTGGGGGCAGTCGGCAGAACGGACCTTTATCGCCAATCCACGGCCCGTGCGCTGGGCCAGCTATCTCTTGCTGGCGATTGCGACTATGAACTTGGGCATCTCGCTCGAAACGCCCTTTATCTACTTCCAGTTTTAGGCTAGGCAGAAGATAGAACGCAGATTTTACGGATTAGGCGGATTCATTGCTCGCCGCAAAATCCGTAAAATCTGCGTTCTATCTTTACTCTGTTGCCGCCGGCGATGTGAGATCGGCACAGTCATTGGGCGGCGTGCCGCCATCAATCAGATTGCGCATCCACTCAATGGTGGCGAGGAAACTATCCTGACGGGTGGTGACGTGGCGAATGGTAGGCAGTGGCACATAGGTGACGCTTTCGCCTTGGGCGCAGAGGTCAGCCGCAAAGGCTTCCTGCGCCACCGGTGTCACCGTCGAATCAGCCGTCCCCTGAAAGAAGACAACGGGAATCTCAAAGCCGCCAAAAGTGCCGGCATAGTTGGCATCGACCACCGTTTTGAAGAGCGGGAACTGCGCGGCTAAGTCACCATTGACCAGCGCGCTGCGGAAAGCTGGTGTGTACATGGCCTGTGGATCGTTGCTATAGTAGACAAAGATATCATCTACACATTTGGTATTGACATCCTCGTCAAAGGTCGGCAGCCAATCCGGGGTAAAGACCTGGGCTGGGGTAATCACTTCTTCGCCATAGAAAAAACGATAGGCATAGATGAGATAAGGGGTAAAGAGCGGGCTCTCCCGCATCAAGGTCTCTACATTGGTGGTGGCACCGTGGCTGATGACCCCGAGTAGCGGCAGTTCAGGCGCATAGCTGGCGGCAAAATCCTTGGCGGCAAAGGCAGTATGACCACCATTCGAATAGCCACCAAAAAAGAGCGCCGGCAGCGGCTCGGCAGCAACCTCGGCCGGCGGATCAGCAAAGAAGTTGTAAGCCCCGCGCGCAGCGTCGAGCAATGTATAGGCTTCCAATTCGGCGATAAAGTAGGCATGGGGACGCGCCGGATCCGTGTAGCTCGATCCATCGGGCAGGACGCCGATAAAGCCCTGGCCGGCGTAGCTGAGCATGTGAATCCGATAGCCACCCCACGCCCGCCCCAATTCAGCTTCAAGCGAAGGGGCACAGCCATCCCCCAGCCCGGTGGTCCCTGGGGCATAGGCAAAGACCGGGAATTGGGTGGCCGTGTCGACGCGTGGGACATAGAGATCAGTCTGCAACACCGCACCAGCCCCTTTATCATCGGAACTTTGCACCGTAAGCCGGTAGATATCAACCTCATACTGTGCATCAGCCCAATTGGCCGGGCCATTAAAGCTTTGGATTAAGCCATCAATCTGCGCCGGGGTCACTGTCTCGACCAAGGTAACACTCAAAATTGTGCCAAGGGCACCAGCCGTCGTGGTGGTCGCAGCACTGACGGTCAGGGGGACAGTCGCTGTTAGGGGCGCAGTGATGATGGCACTTTCGGCACTCGTTTCCCCTTGCGGGGTATCAGTGGGGACTAAGACAACTTCTGCGGTTGGTGTTAGCACAACCGTATCACTTGTCACGGCGGTTGCCGTTAGGCTGGTGGTCGTGGTCACCGCCGCGGTCGAGCCGCCAATCGACCCACCGGTTGCAGGGGTAGAAGTGCTGATATTGTTACAGCTGGTAGCCAGGATCAACACCAAGCTGGGCACGATGATGGTCAGGCAATGAGGCAAGCGCATGGGTGCTCCTTAAAAATCGGTAACGAATCAGTTGGTCAAGGCGGCGATCACCTTACCCAATCACAGCAGTCGGATGGCAGCGAATCAGGAAATTTATGGCACCGGTGGTATAGGTGTACCATTGACCGTGGCTTCGCCGCCGGCAGCTTGTGTCGCGCGCGCCATCGCTGTGGCTAACAATGGATTCGTCACCGTACCAATTAGAACCGGTGTCGGCGTGCTACCGAGTTGGGGGGTGAGGGCCGTCGTGGGCTGGGCAATGGTCTGAATTGCGGCAGGGTCAATTTGCGCCGCCAGCGTTTCGGCAATCAACCGCTTGCCCTCCTGTTGTAGATGTTCGGTATCACTAAAATAAAAAGGGGGCAATTCATACGACAGATCAAGCAGGGGCACATTTTTGGCGACCAACAGCTCGCGCACCACTGCGATGTTTGCGCTAAAACGTTCCCGGAACGCCGTGCCCAGATAAACATCACCCAGCTCCACATCAACCGGCGTAATGTAAAAAAGCAGGTCAATGCCTTGCGCTTGGACTAGATCGACAATGGCCAGCATAGCCTGTAACTTGCGATGATCCGGTGCCAGGGGCTGCATATAATAGTAAATCAGCGTATCCTCAATTTCACCTTCGGCGAGCGGCTCGGCATAGTAGATGAAGGCGGCATTCTCTTGTTCGGCCAACTGAAAATTGCCCAAGGCCGCTTCAAAGTCCGCAACCCGGCCAACTTCCACGGTATTACTGTAGACACTGGTGGCGAGAAATTCCTCAGCCGTAATCCCTGGATCAAAGCCACCAAAGATGTTAATCGGCCGCCCAAAGAGACGCGCCGGCACGACCCCATAATCCAACACAACCTTTTCTTGGGTAAATTGATAAGTGGGGCGCTGATCCCACTCTGGGGAAAAGGAACGCATATTAATCGGAATAATCACCAATTCAGGTCGATAAGCGGACGTTTTACTATAGGCAACCAGGCGCGCAATGTAATGTTGATAGAGATCCAGATTATAGGCCGCATGCGAAAGCTCGCCGATGGTACGATCCTGCAAATATTCCTGCAACATTTGCGCGGTTGTCTGCGAACCACTTGGGTGCCACAGGGTGCTATCACCAAAATAGAGGATCTCCACCTGGGCGTCGAGATATTGCTCGAATTGTGCGATCTCAGGTGGAATGGTAAAGGGGTAGACAAAGGCAACCATTACCTGCAAAAGCAGCAAAAGGGTTAAGAGGATTGCAAGCTTCAGTAGGAAAGGTTTCATCGTTACCTGCGTTGAAGAGCCAAAAGCGCATTACTGCGCCAATATTGTTGCACAATCGGAACGTGGGACGCCACCAGCCATAATGTTCTGCATCCAATTCAACGTATCAACAAAACTATGTTGCCGGGTTGCAAAATGATTAACACCTGGATAAAGATAATAGGTCACTGATTTGCCCAATTGACACATCTGCTGCATAAAACGCAGGTTTGTTTGAGGCGTAACAATTGGATCAGCCGCCCCATGTAATAATAAGGCAGGAATCAGGGGATTAGTCGTACGCCCAATATCATTTATATCAAGCGTTTGTTTGAAGAAAGGGAAATCTTCTGCCAGCCGCCCGCCGTAAAGAGATGCGCTAAATTCTGGACGGTAAATGGCATCAGCACTGCCAGGATAATATTCATAGGCTTCATCCACGCACTTGGTCGAGGCATCCAGATCAAGGGTGGGCAACCAATTAGGTAAAAAGACCTGCGCCGGGTCGATCACATCCGGCCCGTAGTAGTTGCGGAATGCATAGATAATATAGGGGCTAAGCGGCGGTCGTTCGCGCAAGAGCGCTTCAACGCTCGGTGCGCTGGCGTGGCCAATAATGCCTTTAATCGGCAATTCAGAGGCATAGGCCAGCGCAATGGCATCGGCGGAAAAAGCACCGTGCCCGCCCTGTGAGTAGCCACCAAAGAAGACCGCCGCGGCCGGCTTCGCCATCGTATCAGGCACTACCTGGAAGAAGTGATAAACCGCGCGCGTGGCATCAAGCAGGATCGGCCCTTCCAGTTCGGCGACAAAATAGGGGTGGGTACGCCCTTTATCATCATAGCCTTGCCACAGGGGTAAAATCGCAATATAGCCCTGTGCGGCATAACTTAACATGTGCGTACGGTAATTGCCCCAATTACGGCCGCGTGCCGTTTCATCCAGCGGCGCACATTCGTTATTGATGCCAGTGGTACCTGCGCCATAGACAAACAGCGGAAACTGGGTAATGGTCTGTGCGCGCGGCACATAAAGTTCCGCCCGAATCGGTGCCAGTTCACGCCGGTCGTTAAAGGTGCGGAAGCGCAATTGATAACGATCAACAATATAACGCGCCGGCAAAAAGTTGTTTGCGGGATAAAAGCCGCCACTCAACCCATTGATGGCATCAACCGTATAGGTATCAAGATAGAGAGCATCGACCAACGTGCCGGTGGGAATGGGCGGGGCTGGCTGTAGCGCAGGTTGTGCTGCTGCGCTGCCGGTCGCCGGCGTAAAGGTCGGGGCCAGTAAAGGCGTTGCGGTTGTGATCGGCTCCATGATCAGGGGCATCGTCGCCGTTGCCGATAAGGCTGGCGCAGCGGACTGAGCCGATCCACTTGCGGGGACATTCGCCGGGGCGGGTGTCGATCCGCCGCAGGCAAGGGTGAAAAGCAGCACACCCGCGAGCAGGCAGAGATTGCGAACACCAACCAATGAACAAAGACTTTTGGGCAACAAAACCATCTGTGCTACACCTCCGGCCCGCAGTATAACATCTTCTCTTTTAATCAGGCGATTTAGCAAACACAGCGCATGGTGAGTGGGCTTACATTACTGCCAACAGTAAGGTTACTGTGCATACTTCATCCACTTCTATCCCTAGGAACCCCGTAGCGTGCGCTGGTTTGCTGCTTTGCAACCAGTTCAGGAACGGCATGCCCTACGAACGAAGCGCAGCTGCGACGCACTACGCAAGTCCTGATTTTTCCATTTTACGCAAGCGATGCCTGAAGAGAACGCAAGGTACTGTAAAGTTTGCGATAGACCTGTTGATAGTGTTGCTCGTACCAGGCGACCTCTGCGGCCAGCGGCTCAACCACCGTCGGTTCATCACGCACCTGGGCCAACGCGTCTGGCACGTCAAGATAGATGCCGGCGCCGAGTCCGCCCAACAGGGCCGCCCCCAATGCAGTCGCTTCTTTGACAGCAACAACGTGGAGGGGATGATTCAGCACACTGGCTTTGATCTGGTTATAGAGGGTATTGTAGGCACCGCCACCGGTAACATAGATCGTGCCGGGCGCGGTAAAATGGCCATAGGCTAGCAGCGGCGTTAGTGAATAACGTAACTCATAGGCCAGCCCCTCGATCAGTGCCCGAAAGAGCACAGCACGGGTCATGTCGGCGCGCAACCCAATAAAAGCCCCGCGCGCCTGCACATCAAGGTGCGGTGGGCTCGATTGGCGCAGGTGGGGTAGAAAGAAAGCGCCATCACTGCCCGCGGCGACGGCACTTGCCTCGGCGATCAACGTCTGGTGATCAACGGCAGCGGCAAACTGTTGACGAAACCAGTCAACACTCCCCCCAGAGCTATAGAGGCCACCAAAGATGTAGTATCCGCCGGCACTATGCACCCCTTGCGTATAACCCTGACGCCCGTAGCGCGGATCAGTGACCGGTGCCGTCACAGGAAGAAAGAGTGCCTCTGCCGTCCCCACCGAGTTGAGCATATCCCCTGGCGTAGTGACGCCCAAGGCCAGCGCGCCACAGATATGGTCATGACCCCCCACCGCCACTTGGGTATGGGTAGGTAGCCCCGTCACCCTGGCCACGGCCGGCAACAGTGGTCCTAACTGCGTGCCGCCAGGAAGGAGGGGGGGCAGCAAGGCGGGATCCAGGCCAACGCTGCGCAACAGATCAGGGGCCCAACAACGCCCGTGCAGATTCATGCATAACATACGTGAGGCCAGCGAGTAATCCGTCGCCGCCACCCCACAGAGGCGATACGCAATATAATCAGCCATATTTAGCCACTGCTTGGTCCGCGCCAAAACCGCCGGCTCGGTATCACGCAGCCAGAGCAGTTTACACAGTCCCAAGATCGGCTGCAAGGCAACGCCCGTCAGCTGGAAGAGGGCATCCTGGCCAATGGTCTTTTCCAACCAGGCCCCCTGGGGCACACTACGGTCATCAAACCAGGCAATGGCATCGTAGGTCGGCTGGCCTGCGTTGTCCAATGGCACACCGGTTTCGCCATAACTGGCAACAGCCACGCTGCGGATCCGCTGGGGCTCGTCGACACGGCGCACGACGCGTTGAATCGCTGCAACCACGGTTTGCCAAGTCTCTTCCGCGTCGTACGTCGCCCAACCGGGTCGGCTATAGTGTGTCGGCGTGGGCACACTGACTTGCGCAACCGTGTGGCCGGTCGGATCAAAGACGATCGCCTTGATATTGGTCGTGCCAATGTCGATACCAAGGAGCAGCGGAGTGTCGGTCATGGTTGGTGATTGGATAAACAAACGAACGGTAGCGCGTCGTCCACACTGGCATCATCGTGAACAAGGGCACGCAAGGCACCCAACCTACCCCGTCGATTGGAATTTTGCCCGATGTTACGATGATTAGCGGTTGCGCAAATTGGGGTCTAACGCATCGCGCAGGGCATCGCCCAGAAAATTGAAGGCTAACATGGTGAGGGAGAGCGCCAGTGCCGGAAAGAAGATCACATGGGGGGCAGCGCGCAGCGCACCATAGCCGTCACTGATCATGCTGCCCCAACTGGGAAGCGGCGGCTGTACGCCCAACCCGATAAAACTGAGAAAGGCTTCGGTGTAAATATAAGAGGGAATCGCCAGCGTTTCGGCCACAATACAAGGGCCGATCACATTAGGCAGCAGGTGACGCCACATGATCGTCCGCCGGGTGGCACCAATGATCCGGGCCGCCTGGACAAATTCCTGTTGGCGGTAATGCAAAA
Organism: Caldilineaceae bacterium; assembly: GCA_022842065.1. The sequence goes on along the minus strand of JALHQH010000003.1, from coordinate 377,402 downwards.
CCTGGCCACGGGTCAGACGTGCCATGTTGAGCCAATTCACCGCGCCAATGGCCAGAAAGACAAAAAACAGTCCGCCGGAAGCGCGGTCGAGTGTAATCACCAGCTGTTGCCAGGCCGGGGCAGTGGTGATCTCTTGTTGGCCCAACGCCGTCAGCAGCACCTGGAGCAGAATGATCAGGATCAAGGCTGGGTAGGCATAAACCACATCGACCACCCGCATCATTACATTGTCCACCTTTTCGGTGCTGAAGCCGGCGATGAGGCCATACGCAATCCCAAGCAGAAAGCTAATTCCGGCACCGATCAAGGCCACTGCCATCGAGACGCGCGTACCATAAATCAAACGACTCAGGATATCGCGCCCCAACCGATCAGCCCCCAGCCAATATTGATGGCCGGTCAGCTTTTCCGCCCCAGCCATTGTCCCCGGCGTCGCCAGTTTATCACTGAAACTCGCCTGTTCATAGGGCAGCGGCGCAAAGGTTGCCGGTGCCAAGGCAATCACCAGCAGCGCAAACAAGTAGAGCAGACAGATAATCACCAGTGGATCGCGCGCCAAACGCCGCCAGGCATCCTGCCATAAAGTACGCGTCGGGCGCGTGAGCGGCAGGGATGGGTTCGGTTGGGTGGTGGCCGCCCCTTTAGTGGGCAGCTTGGATACGCGGGTCGAGGAAGACATAAAGGATATCAACCACCAAATTGAAAAAGACAATAATCATGGCATAGATCACGACCACCGCCATCACCATCGGGTAATCACGGTTGCTAATACTGCTGACAAAATAACGCCCCATGCCGGGAATGGCAAAGATCTGTTCGACAATCAACGAACCGGTGAGCACGGCGGCGGAGAGCGGCCCCAAGTAGGTAATCACGGGAATCAACGCATTACGCAAGGCATGGCGCACCATGACCACGCGCGCCGCCAACCCTTTGGCATGGGCGGTACGGATGTAATCTTCGTGCAAGACTTCGAGCAAACTCGCGCGGGTAAGCCGCGCAACGATGGCAGAGAGGCCGGCACCAAGCGTAATCGCCGGCAAAATGGCGTGGCTCAGGTACGGCCCAATGCCTTTGCTGAGGCCAGCCCACGTTGCGACCGGCAGCCAGCCCAGGTAGAGGCCAAAGAACCAATAAAGGACTGGTCCTAACACAATCGATGGCACCGAAACGCCGAGAATAGCCACCAACATGGCGACGCGATCCAGCCAGCGCCCATGCATCAGCGCCGCCACAATGCCGGCCGGCAGGCCAATCAGCAAGGCCAATACCAACGCCATCCCACCCAACTGCGCCGAGACGGCCAGCCCCGGCAGCAGAAAACTGGCCACCGGTTTGCCGCGCGAGGCAAGAGATGGGCCAAATTCTAGCCGCACCACATTACGCAGCCAGGTGAAATATTGTTGGTATATGGGCTGGCGCAACCCAAAGGTCTTTTCCATCTGCTGGACCAATGCCGGTGGTGTCTTGTCACTATCGAATGGGCCACCCGGCAACGCATGCATGGTGATAAAGGTGATTCCCGTCACCAAAAAAAAGACAGGAATAAACCAGAAGAGCCGGCGGATGATGACACGTAACATTAGTGTGGGTTATCCTATGTGATGCCGTAAAATGGCGCCCAATGGGTACTCGGTAAAACGTGATTTAGGTAAGCGTTGTCTGCGCCGGTCGTGCGCAGCAGGGGCGCACGACCGGCGCAGACAAGTTCAGCAGCTTACGCGCTTAATTCGGCTTTTCATGGCGGACGTAGACGCGCACTTCGTCGCTCTCATTGGCATTGCCGGCCCGGTCGTAGGCAACCACTTTGATGATGTGACTTTCAAAGTAAACGCCGGCACTGGTACGAATCGCCTGGAAGCCGTCACCAAAGGGCAACATCCGCCCAGGCTGCACATCCGGATCATCGCTGGTAAAACCAAGCCAATTCTCGGTACCACCCGCTTCGATCTGTCCAACATCGCGCATGCGAATGGGCCAGCGCTCATTGTAGGGGGCAACCGTACTGGTCGCAAAGGCGCTGTTATCCATAAAGAAGACGACGCGGTCAACGGCCCAGGTATCATCGACCAAGACATTGACATTGATCTGCTCGTCTTTTTCCATGACATAGAGGCGATCGGCTTTGGGTTCACTGATCACCACATTTGGCGGTGAATTGTCGATGGTAATCGGCGTGCGCCACTCACGCGGCCCATCACTGCGATTTACGGTAAGCCGGAGCGTGTAAGTACCCTCGGCGAGGGCGGTTGTATCCAGCCGCTCCAGGAGACCGTTGCTCACCTCTTCCCCACGTTCCGGGCCCACTTGGGTCCAGGCCTGCGGATCAAGCCCGTTGCCATATTCCAGTCGGAAGGGACCGCCGCGCGCATTACCGAACACTTCAATGGTACCGGCGATGTGGGCGTTGATGGTTGGCGAAATGATGGCGGTATCCGGATCAAAATCTTCCGGTCGGCCGGCCGATTGTTGGGTTGGCGGTTGTTCGATGCCATTGGCACGCACCCAATCCGCCGCTTCTTGGGGCAACATCTGATAGACGCGCGTGGTGCGGCGTTCCGGCGGAGTGGTTGGTACGGCTAACTGCCCACTCGCGGAATCGATCTCAAAGGCTTGCCAGATCGTATCTTGTTGGGTTGGTTCCTGGCCGGCAATAAAGATCTCGGTGCGTTGGTTGGGGCAGGCTGCGGTTGGCAGCAGCCCACTGGGGACACAGACCGCTCGTTCAGTAATGCCGGGCGGACGGTCATACCAGGTGGCCGGTTTATCGGCCAAATAGCGGCGCATGACCGCATTCCAGATCGGCGCGGCGCCGGAAAGCCCCGTTACATTGACCATTGATTCGTTATCAGTGTTGCCCACCCAGACCCCGACCGTCACCTGTGGGCTAAAGCCCATGGTCCAGTTATCCTTAAAGCCGTTGGTGGTGCCGGTCTTGGCCGCAACTTTGCGATCGGGCAGGGTCAAGACCGTATTGCTGCCAAAGGAGGGGGCACGCGCCGCATCATCGCTCATAATATCCGCCATCAAATAGGCAGCCTCTGTGCTAACGATGCGTTCGGCCTGGGGTTGGTTATATTCTTTGATGATATTGCCATCGGTATCGCGCACCAGCAAAATCGAGACTGGATTCAGATTACGAAAGCCATTGCGCTGCTCGAACGGCAGGATCGGCTCGCCGATCATCACGCCATTGTTGCCCAACACACTATAGGCGTAGGTATGATCAAGCAGCGAAACTTCACCACCGCCCAGCACCAGATTTAACCCATAGTAGTTGAGACCGCGATCAAGCCCATTGATGCCAAGGCGGTGGGCCGTTCGTAACGCATCGGCCACCCCCACCTGCTGCATAACTTTAATCGCCGGGATATTGTAGGAACGGGCCAGGGCATTACGCAGCGAGACGGGGCCATGATATTGGCGGTCGTAATTTTCTGGCCGATAGTAGCTGCCATCACTTTGGGGGAAGGCCGTCGCCACATCCAGGATCATGGTCGCTGGCGTCAAGCCGTTTTGGAGAGCCGTCAGATAGACAAAGGGCTTGAAGCTCGAACCTGGTTGGCGCGAGGCGGTTGCCACATTGACCTGGCCATCGATCTCCTCGTTGTTATAGTCGAGTGAGCCGACCATTGCCATAATCTCACCAGTGTTATTGTTGATGACAACGACAGAGGCATTGCGTGCATTTTTGCCCTGTTCCAGTAAGATTGCCACCTGTTCGCGGGCCGTCTGTTCTGCATATTTTTGCAGATCAACATCCAACGTGGTATAGATTTGTAAACCCTTGCGCCAGATATAATAAGGATCTTCAGCTGTATTGTAGGTATTTTTCACCTGATCCAGCGCATACAGGGCAAAGTGCGGTGCCGTCAACAGGTCAAAACGTTCGGCGACCGATTTGCGCAGGGCGAGGGGCTGTTGATAGGCTGCGCTCGCTTCGGCGGCGTTGATATAGCCGGCATCGACCATTGCCTGCAAGGCAATCCGCTGCCGCTCTTTGGCATCATCGGGATTGTTGATCGGATTGAGCGCCGGGAATTGGGGAATGGGCGCCAACATGGCGGCCTCGGCCAAACTCAGATCCTTGCTGCTCTTGCCAAAGTAGACCTGGCTGGCTGCCTCTACCCCATAAGCCAGGTTACCATAAGAGTTGTAATTGAGATACCACTCCAGCACCTTCTCTTTGGAGTAGCGCCGCGTCACTTCCATAGCCAGGATCACTTCTTTGATCTTGCGGGCGTAGCTCTGTTGGGTGCGCTCTTCGGGGGGAATGACCACATTTTTAATCAACTGTTGGGTAATCGACGAACCACCCTGGACGGCCCCACCTTGGAGGTTCGAGGCAAACGCGCGCAGCAGACCGCGCACGTTGATGCCGGGATTTTCCCAAAAATCGCGATCTTCCAAGGCGACGGCCGTTTTGGTCACCCAGGTGGACATTTCCCCCAGTGGCATGTAACGCCGATCACCGCGAAAGGGGCGCGGGTCGATACTTTCATAGAGTAAATATTGACCGGTGCGATCGTAAAGACGCACCGTTTCGAACTCATCCTGTTGCTCTTCAATAATGCTGGCATCAGGCAACTGGGCAGCATAGGAGGTGTAGATCCCATACGCCGTGGCGGCGCCAACCGCGGAGACAAAACCAACAACCAATAATACCGCCAAAAGGAGGGCACCAATGCTCTGCCCTGCCCACACCCAAGGACGAGGCCGATTGGTGCGCACCCGCTGGCGTTTGCGGCGTGCCATTAAAATATAGTCGTGACGATCAAGTCGATTCATAGGCCCTATTAATGTAATGCATGCGCATTTAGACAATCCAGGCAAACCAACGCCTAGCGATAACGTGCGAATTGACACGATCAGCCCGTGTCAGATATCGTTGTAATTTATCAGACAATCCAACGACGACAATCGACATTTTGCGTTATGCGCGCAAAGTACGAAAATCTATCCTAGCACACTCTATGGAAAAAGGGGAAAGTAGGGAAGTCGCGGGGTGCGCCCTACCGCTGGTGTGATAAAGCTGGGACACAAGCGGAATGTCCGGCTACAGTGTTGAATGGCTTAAACCGTATGCACTAACGCATTGCACGTAACATAATCCAATCAGTCCAACCAAAAGAGGAAAAAGATGGCACCAACCTATACTGCACCGATCGAAGCAGGCTTCTCGCCAGTCCGACTTGCGCGTGTCGATGCCTTGCTCACCAACGCCGTTGACCAGGGCAGAATTCCTGGCACCGCCCTCCAAATCGCTCGCCGCGGGCAGTTGATCGAACCGCGCACTTTTGGCACGATGCGCCCCGGCCAAGCGACCCAACCGGACACGATCTTTCTCACCGCCTCGGTTACCAAGCCGATGACCGTCACGGCCGTGATGATCCTGCTGGAGCGGGGCCACCTGCTGCTCGATGATCCGGTCTACACGATCATTCCCGAATTTGGCAACCGCGGCAAAGAAGCCGTCACCGTGCGCCACCTGATGACCCACACATCCGGTCTGCCCGACATGTTGCCGAATAACATCGAGCTACGCAAAGCGCACGCACCGCTAGCCGAATTCTACCGCCAGATTTTTGCGCTGCCCCTCGATTTTGCCCCAGGCACCAATCTGCAATACCAGAGCTGTGGCACCGCCATGCTTGCCGTGATCGCCGAGCGGATCAGCGGCATGAGCCTGCCCGACTTTCTACACCAGGAACTCTTTGGCCCCCTTGGGATGAAAGACACCGCCCTCGGCGTGCGCGATCTGCCGCAGGATCGGATTGCCCACGTCAATGTCGGCGATGACATGCGTAGCACCGACTGGGGCTGGAACACTCCATACTGGTGGAACTTGGGCGTGCCATGGGGCGGCATGTTCTCCACCGTCCGCGACATGGTGCGCTGTTGCCAAATGTTTCTCAACGGTGGCGAATTGGATGGCGTGCGCATCCTCAGCCCAGCGACGGTTGCCGCGATGACGCGCGACCAGACCTCCGCCATGCCAGGCTTGCCCGCAGCCGAACGCCACCGCCAAGCCTGGGGCCTTGGCTGGCGACAGATGCCCACGTTGGCCTGGTCCTATGGCGGCGACCTGCTTTCGCCCGGCTCTTTTGGTCACGGCGGCGCAACGGGGACCGTGGTCTGGGTCGATCCGGTGCAACAGGTGGTTTGCGCGCTCTTCACGAATGAGCCGGCGGTAAAGAGTGAGCGGCTGCTGGGGCAGGTATCGAATTTGGTGATGGCGGCGGTTGGGTGAGCAAACTAGAATTTAACATGTGAGGTTACCAATATGGCAAGTTTAATTTTTATCGGTTTTTCCCATTTCCTCCAGCCCACCGCCTACGGCCCAGAGAGCTACCGGCTAACCGGATTAGAGCATCTGCCCGCCGATGAGCGCACCGAAATTTGCAGATTCTGACGACAGCGCCGGTCGACCACTATCTGCATGTTTCAGCTTTGGCTCTCTCCACCAAACAGCCGGGGTTTGCCCCGATTGCCTATGTGCGACAAGGATTGCCTGTAGCGGCTTGAGCGCATAGGTTGCAATCGTTTGGTAAACGGAGGCTGCGCTTGTCGAAGCCGGAGCCACTTCGGCTTCGACAAGCGCAGCCTCCGTTCGTATGTCGGGTTATCTGCTTAACTTCTGTTACGCACTGCTGACCCGTCACTCAATATTCCCCACCCGTGTAATGTTGGCCAAACTGTCGCCGACAATCTTCCACACCCCCCGTTGGTTGCCGCTCAGGTGATTATTTTCAAAGTGACCACTGCCTTCTAAATGAATCAAAATCGCATAATTACGCTTGTGAATGCGGTTGTTGCGCGCCGTTGGGTTTCCCCACTTCTAACATAGGTGCCGAATCCGTCGTTGCGAAAATTTCCGTGGTGGAGCCTTGCATCTTATCGTAAAAGCGCATAGTCAGTTCGCGGATTTCAGGTAGATCGATGGTGGTGTCGGCGGCCAAGCTAAGGGTTAGTTGGAACATATCGGCGGACGGTGTCATGGTTCACCGCCTTGGGGTTGTTGGTGTGTTGCGGAAAAGATTGTCATAATTTTAACATAGCGGGTACTGCCTTTCAACTGGTGATTGCCAGTAAACGATTGGCTGTTACTTGTCTTTGGCTTCCTTGTGACATAAAATGTATCAACCAATGTTCAATCATCAATATAGAATAGGAACCAACCAATGGAATACGGCCACATCCCCGGCATCGAAAAACCCATCTCGCGCCTGGTGCAGGGCACGGTGATGATCAGCATGAAAAAGCTTGAAGAGAGCATGGCATTACTTGATGGTCTCTATGCCTTGGGTTGCACTACCTTTGACACGGCGCACGGCTATGGCAACGGCGACTGCGAGCGCACCCTTGGCCACTGGTACAACGAACGTGGCCTGCGCGATCAGGTGGTGGTACTCGGCAAGGGCTCCCATCACAACCAGGATCGCCAGCGCGTCACCCCCTATGACATTACCGCCGATCTGATGGATTCGCTGGCACGTCAGCAGACCGATTTTATCGACCTCTACGTGCTCCACCGCGATGATCCCAGCCAACCGGTTGGGCCGATCATCGAGACGTTGAATGAGCACCAGGCCGCCGGACGCATTCATGTCTTCGGTGCTTCCAATTGGATGTCGGCACGCATTGAAGAAGCGCACGACTATGCGGCCAAACACGGCCTCAACAGCTTCACCGTCAGCAGCCCTAACTTTACGCTGGCCGTGCAACAAAAAGAGCCGTGGATCCGCTGCGTCAGCATTGCCGGCCCTGCGGGCGAAGGCGAACGCGCCTATTATGCCAAGACCAATATGCCGCTCTTCACTTGGTCGAGCCTGGCCGGTGGTTTCTTCACGGGTCGCTTTGACCGCGACAATCTGGACACCTTCGAGAGTTATGGCGACAAGCTTTGCGTCGAGTGTTACTGCACCGAAGAGAATTTCCAGCGTTTGGATCGGGCCAAAGAATTGGGGGCCGAGAAGGGGCTGTCGATCCCGCAGATTGCCACCGCCTATGTCATGAACTACCCGCTCAACATCTTTGCCCTAGTTGGTTGTGCCACGCCGGACGAGTACAAGGCGAACATGGAAGCGATGACGCTCAAGTTAACGCCTGAAGAGTTGGCCTGGCTAAATTTGGAGCGCGATAGTCGATAAGTTGTGTCGCAAAGGTCGTCATTTAAGGATGCTACACGATGAGTGGTCTGGCGGATGAAGCGATTCTTGCCAAAGCTTGGCAAGAGGAGTGGGTACTGATAACTGCTGATAAAGATTTTGGCGAGCGCATTTACCGTGATCAACATGTCCATAAGGGTGTTATGCTTTTGCGCTTGGCAGATGAACGCGCTGCGAACAAAATTCAAGTTGTTGAACATGTACGAACCGATTATTCAGATCGGCTAACGGGTAATTACGTCGTTGTTACCGAAAAGCGGATACGATTTGCCCACAAATAAGGAAATCAACATGCCTAAATTATTGTCCCGTATACTTACCAGCACCCTTACGCTGCTGCTCCTGGTCGGCTGTGCCGTGCCGGGACCAGCGGCCCCTACTGATGATACCGGGGCCGCGCCTGCGGCCACCGGGGAAGGCGTCACCCTGCGCCTGAGCACCACTTCCGAACCGACCACACTCGATCCCAATCTGGCCGAGGATTACTACTCGATCACGCCGATTGAGCAGATGTTCCTGGGGCTCACCAACATTAACAATGAGACCTCAGAAGTCGAGCCGGAATTGGCGGAAAGCTGGGAAATTTCCGAGGACGGGCTGACCTGGACCTTCAACCTGCGCAATGACGCGGTTTGGAGTGACGGCAACCCGGTGACGGCGCAGGATGTGGAATATAGTGTCAAGCGCGCGATTATGCCGGAGACGGCCTCGCCCTATGCCTATGTGCTCTACATCATCAAAAACGCGGTCGCGATCAACCAGACCGCCGTGCCGACTGATACCTATGATATTGACTCGCTGGGTGTCACGGCCGTCGATGAGCACACGGTGCAATTCACCCTAGAAGCGCCGGCTTCGTACTTCCTCTCCATCTCCAGCATGTGGACCTTGCGCCCGGTGCCGAGTTGGGCGATTGAAGAGTTTGGCGATGCCTGGACCGACCCAGCCAACATTGTGGTCAACGGCCCCTACAAAGTGACCGAATGGCTGCCCAACCAGAGCCTCTCCTTTGTCAAAAACGAGAGTTACTTCGCCGCCGCCGACGTGCAGATCGAGCAAGTTGATGTGACAGTGATCACCGACCAAAATACTGAAGTCGCGCTCTACGAATCGGGCGAACTTGATGTGGCCGGTGAAGGTGCCGCCTCGCTGCCGGTGGAAGAAGTCACGCGCATTCGTGAAGATGCTACACTGAGCGCCGAATTACACGAAGGACCACGCGCCTCGACCACCTATGTCGGCTTTACCATGACCAAACCACCCTTTGATGATGTGTTGGTGCGTAAGGCGTTCTCCGCCGCGATTGACCGCGAAACAATGGTGCGCGATGTTGTTGGTTCCGGCGTGCCGGCCACCCAATTCGCCCCTCCTGGCGTCTTTGGTGCACCCGATCCCGAAGTAGGAATCGGCTATGATCCGGAGCAGGCCAAGGCCTGGTTAGCCGAAGCGGGCTATCCCGAGGGCGAAGGGTTCCCCACCGTCACCTATCGCTACTTCTCCAATACGTTGGAAGAAGCGTTGGCCCAAGCGTTGCAGGTGATGTGGAGCGAAACACTCAATGTCAATGTCGAGTTGGAAGCACAGGATTTTCCAGTCTTCCTGGCTAGTATCAACCCGAACACACCAGTGGAAGAGATGCCGGAACTGTGGCGTCTTGGTTGGGGTGCTGATTATCCCGATGAGAACAACTTTGTCTATGAAGTCTTCCACTGCACCGACAGCACCAACTACCCGCGAGCCGCCTGCACCGAGGCCGATGAAATGGCCAAACAGGCCGCTATCGAAACGGATCAGGCCGTGCGCGCCGATCTGTACGCCCAGGTCGAGCAACTGATGTTTGGGGAAGAAGTGCGCGTCGCCCCCTATTACCACCGCGGCTACACCATCCTGACCAAGCCCTACGTCCAACGGGCCTATCCCACCTTCGCCCCGGTGAACTGGGATACTTGGCGCATCGAGCAGTAAATAGGGCGTGAAGCGTAAAACGTGATGCGTAAAACGTAATGCTGTCGGCAAAAGGTTACGTTTCACCCTTTACGTTTTACGCTTCACGTTTTACGCTTCACGTTTTACGCATCACGTTTCAAGGAAGCTTACTCATGGTTTTTAAACCGGCGCCATGCAAAACCCGCTGGGAAGGGCTGGTCGTTAGCCTGTGGATTATCCTGATCGATCTGCTACTCTTGATTTGGGTGACCCAACGCCAGACTGATTGGCTACGCTTTATGCTCATCCTGCTGGTTGCGCTGAGCACCCCTTTGTTGTTACACCTACTTTACCGCACTTGGGGTGCCTTTACCCTCGAATATTGGGTAGATCGCGATGCAATCACGATTCGTTGGGCCAACATTCGCCAGATCATCCCACTACCCGCCATCCAGCAGATCGTCACCGGCGGCCTAGAAGATCAGGCGGCACAGGGTTGGCGACACTGGCCCGCGCCCCAAGTTCGGCCGGCCTATGCCCCTGCGCTGGCCAGGGTGATGATCTTTGCCACGCGCCCACTAGATGAATGTCTGCTCCTCGATACCGGCGAGAGCATCTTTGCCCTCTCTCCCCTGGCCCAAGCCGAGTTTCTGGAGGCGGTGCAGAGTCGCTTCCAGATGGGCGTGGCCCAACCGTTGGTAATGGAGCAGATACAGACCTCAACCTTGGAACGGATTCTTGGGGTGGGGCGTGTTGGCCCGGTCCTGCTGGGATTAGGCATGGCCGGCGCTTTGTTGCTCTTTGGTGTCTTGATGTTGCGCTTTCCGGATTTACCCAATCCCCTGCCCATTCGTTATACACGCGCCGGATTGCCGGATATGGTGAGCGACAAAGAATTGCTCTTTCGCCTGCCAACGATTGGGCTGTTTGCCTGGCTGGTCAATGGCGCCTGGGGTGTTTTGATGATGGTGCGCAATCAACCGGTGGGGGCCTATCTACTTTGGGGCGGCACAATCGTTGTCCAAGGATTTTTGTTCTTGGCGTTGCGCAGTGTTTTGCCCTAAAATGGCTTAGTTTTATCGATTGTAACGCCGAAGCTCCCGAGGTGACGGTCACTGGCGGACCAGGAGTTGGCCCTACAGCAGGCATGGGGCCACTGACAGTTACCTGGTTGTCACATTCTGTCGGTGCCCATTGAAGATCTGTTTATTATTGGTAATTATCTGCTTGCTCAAGAGAGAGACAATCTGTGGCGCATCACGAAGGCTCCCCATTCGTCAGCATTATCATCCCTGCTTACAACGAAGAAGCGCGTTTGCCACCTACCCTCCAGCGCATTGCCGCTTTTCTACGCATGCAAGCCTATCAGGCTGAAGTGCTGATCGTCGAAAATGGTTCCACCGATAACACTGCCGCCGTGGTGCGCGAATTTATCGCGCAGGCCAGCGAGCCGACTGATCAATTCACCATACAGTTGCTCCAATCGACCAAAGGCAAAGGAGCCGCCGTACGCCACGGGATGCGCCACGGTCAGGGCGAGTATCTGGTCATGAGTGACGCCGATCTGTCGGTGCCCATTGAAGATCTGTCGAAATTTCTGCCGCCGGCCCTGCCCGCACAAAGTTTCGATATTGCCATTGCCAGCCGTGAAGTTCCCGGCGCGGTGCGCCATGGTGAACCGGGCTATCGCCATTTAATGGGGCGCGTCTTCAACTTTTTGGTACGGGTGCTGGCTGTCCCCCAAATCCAAGACACCCAATGTGGGTTCAAGTGCTTCACGCGCGACGCTGCCCAATTTCTTTTTCCCTTACAGCGGATTGATGGCTGGGGCTTTGATGTGGAGGTGTTGCATATTGCCTCGCGCCATGAGCTACGGATGATCGAGATCCCGGTTGATTGGTACTATGGGCAAAATAGCCGGGTCGAACCACTACGGGATACGATCAACATGGTGAAAGAGCTGATCAAGGTGCGCCTTAATGGGCGGCGTGGCTATTACAACCGTGGGCAACACTTTTCGCGCACTGCGGGCAAAGTATCAGTCCGCTAAATTAGCCCCCTGCTGCACCAACCGCATGGCGAAGACGACTTGCACAATGTTGGTAACATAGTGGGCGACCAAAGGCACCACGAGTGTCTCGGCCTCTACAAAAAGCCAGCCCAAAAGCAGGCCGGCAAGGCCAGCACCAACCATGCCCCACCAACCTTGTGGTTGATGCAAAAGGCCAAAGATCACGCTCCAACCAATCAGCAGCAGGGGCAGGGGTAACAGCGGGGCCAACCCGCCGATAAGCAGGCTGCGAAAGAGCAACTCTTCCATCAACACGACGGGTCCCATTGCCAGCAACACCAGCAGCAGTTCGCGCCGAGTGGTCGGCGTGATCGCTTTGATAATGACCGTTGAGTAAAAACGCCCACGCCCAGGATTGGTTAAGGGATTGGTTAGGCAACTGGTGAAGCGGCTGGTTGTCAGGTAGAAAAAGAGTGCTAAGCCGCTGCCCCAGAGTAAACCCCACCCGCTTTGGCTCAGCCAGTTCGTTGTCACCCAGCCTAATTGCGCAGCAGGCAAGCCACTAAGCAGGCCAAGCCCCCCACACAAGGCAATCAGCAGCAACCGCACCAAATTTTCGGCGGGCAGCAACAGCAAATTACGATCCGGCTGCCAGGTGCGCAACAAACGTGCCGTTTGATAGGTGCTATAACCGATGAAACCCAACAAACTTAGGGTTAACAGAACAAAGAGCCAATAGTTAGTTGTCATGATAACTTCCTGCGCCCAGCAACAAAAGCGCAATTCGAATTATGGGGATATACCCATTAATGTTAACGGGGATGATTTGCACAGCGATGGGCCTTATGCTATAGTAAGCATGAATGGTAGGAGATACGCTCTCCTGAGTGATATCTTCTTCTGGGGCGGGAACAATGAAGTTCCCGCCTTTTTCTATGCAACTCCCCTCTCGAAATCTACCAAAACTGATTAAGCAGATTGGCAACTTGCCACCAACCGTGAGGCAACTGATTGGTTTATAATTAAAACAAACGATCGCGCGCTGCAAAGTATTAGGATTTTCAAGCAGAGCGCATATTATAGTACGAACCAGATCAGTCACATAAACAGGAGACCGCTTGTGAAAGTCGTTGTCTTAATCAAACAGACGCCGGACACTGCTGAGTTACCCAAGGTGCGGCCCGATGAAGTGCGCAGTGGTAATGTCCAAGCCACCATGGTGATCAACCCATGGGATGAATTTGCCGCCGAAGAAGCCATCCTGCTCAATGACCGTTTTGATGCCGAGAGTGTTGCCCTTGCCCTCGGTCCCCCTGCGGCCGCCGATGCCCTCAAGCATGCGTTGGCGATGGGGGTGGGCAGTGCCGTTTTGATTGATAATCATAGTGGTATCGTCGGCGATAGCTTTACCACGGCTACCCTTTTGGCCGCCGCGATCAAACAACAAGGGGCTGTTGATCTGGTCCTCGCCGGCAAGCAGAGTGTCGATGACAACAGCGGCAGTGTCTATGTTGCGGTTGCCACCAAGCTGGGCTACCGCCTATTGAGCAATGTCACCAAAATTGTCGATATCGCTGATGGTAAGCTAACCGCTGAACGCAGCATAGACGGTGGGCAAGAGACCGTTGAAGTCCGCTTGCCCGCGGTAGTCAGTGTTGCCAAAGAGATCAATGACCCACGCTACCCGAGCTTTATGGGCATTCGTAAAGCCAACAAGGCCCAGATCCCTGTATTGACACCAGCGGCGTTAGGCGTTGAGAACACAGGTAGCCAAACTCAGTGGACCAACATTCGTAAACCAGAAGAGCGCAGCACGAAGGTGCAGATGATTGATGGGGCGAGTGTACAAGAGCAGGCCGCGAAGTTGGTTGACGCGCTGTTGGCAGAAAAAATTATATAATCGAACCCCACCCTGATGGTGGGGTTATGATAGCGGAGGGAGACGATCATGGCCGTCCTGGTATGGATTGAGCAGCAGAATAACCAAGCAGTGACAAGCAGTTGGGAGGTGCTGGGCAAAGGGCGTGCATTGGCGAGTGAGCTGGGCACGGTGTTGGTCGCATTGATCATGGGGGCGGAAACGGCGACCACCGCTGCGACGGCACAAACCTATGGCGTCGATCAAGTACTGACCATCACCGATCCGGCATTCACCCATTATCGGTTGGGTGCATACAGCGCCGGTCTCAAGGCCGCGGTGGCTGCGAGTGCCGCGACAATTGTGCTGACGAGCGCGACGGCTTGCGGTCGTGAACTGGCCGCGGCCGTGGCCTGTAGCCTGGAAGCCGGCCTCGCACCGGATGCCATTGATCTGCGCATTGAGGCAGACAAATTGGTCGCAGTTCGGGCGATCTACTCGGGTAATATTCTCACCGATGTCACCTTCAATAGTCCACAGCAATTTGCCAGCGTCCGCCCGCGTGCCTTTCCAACACCGGAAGCGGGTGCGACCCAAGGCACTGTACAAGCGCTTGACCTGACGCTGGATGAGGCCACGCTCGGCGAAACGGTTACCGCCAGCCAATCCACGGAGAGTGGGGAAGTCAATCTGACTGATGCCACAATTGTGGTCGCTGGTGGGCGCGGGGTCGCCAACGATCCGGCCAAGGGCTTTGCCCTGGTGGCCGAACTGGCGAAAACCCTGGGGGCGGCGATGGGGGCAAGCCGCGCCGCCGTCGACGCCGGTTACATTCCTTACCAATATCAGGTCGGGCAGACCGGCAAGACCGTGCGCCCGGATCTCTATATTGCGGTTGGCATCAGCGGTGCGATCCAGCACCTGGCCGGCATGGGGGGCAGTAAGGTCATTGTTGCGATTAACAAAGATCGCGAAGCCCCCATCTTCGCCCGCGCAAACTATGGGCTTGTCGGCGATCTCTTTACCGTGTTGCCCGCGCTGACAGCCGAATTTCAGAAGCGATTGGGGTAATTCGCATGTCCTACCTGGCCATCGACCTGGGTACTACGTTTATTAAAGGTGCCGTATTGGATCTTGACACCTATCAACAGGCCCATGTGCGCCGCCAACCTTTTCCGGCGCCATTGGCAGATCGACCAGCGCGCTGCTATGAAGTGGACCCCATGGCGATTGTTGAGGCGACGCGGCGATTGGTCGCAGAGCTACTACCGCTGGCGCCGGACTGTCAAGGCGTCGTGCTCTGTACACAGATGCATGGTCTGGTGCTCGCGACCCCCGATGGCACACCACGCTCCAACGCGATCACGTGGCAAGATCAACGCGTCTTAATGGCCCATCCGGCCGGCAATGGTTCCTACTTTGAGCAACTCAAACAGCTGATCAGCGGTGACGAAGTCACGCAAATCGGACGTGAGCTCCAGATTAGCCGGCCCTTGGGCTACCTCTACTGGATGGCTGAGCAGAAGCTCTTAACGGAAACCGCGTTAGTGCCCACCGCGATTGCGGACTTTGTCATCGCCAACCTCAGTGGCGCGGTTGGACCAGTCGATCCCACCAATGCGGGTGCCTACGGTGCCTTTAACCTGACCACAGGTGATTGGCATTGGCCGCTCTTGACCCGCTTAGGATTGGCCGATTTACAGTGGCCAACAGTGCGGCCCTTTGGGGCTGCGGTCGCCGAGATTACTATCGCCGGACGGCGCTTGCCCTGGTATGCCCCCATTGGCGACCATCAATGCGCCATTGTCGGTGCGCTGATCGGGCGGGATGAGCTATCCCTCAACATCTCGACCGGCTCACAGGTGAGCCTGTTGACCGAAACCTGGCTTCCTGGGGATTACCAGACGCGCCCCTTCTTCGATGGCCGTTTTCTCAACACGGTCACTGGCATTCCCGCCGGGCGGGCGCTTAACCATCTGGTTAACCTGATTGCTGAATGGGGCCAGCAGCAGGGCGTTGCAGCCGATCCATGGTCTTATATCGCTGAGGCGACGGCAGCAGTCACCGCCAGTGATCTCACCGTCAATCTTGCTTTTTTTGATAGCGTCGGGGGTAGTAGTGGCCAGATTGGCCAGATCCGTGAGGATAATCTGACGATTGGCCAGCTTTTCTACGCCGCCTTTGCCAGCATGGCGGCCAATTATGAGCGCAGTGCCCAGCGCATTGCCTCTGATCAACCCTGGCAAAGACTCGTCTACTCGGGGGGGCTAGCGCAAAAGGTCCCAACGTTGCGCCAACTGATCAACGCGCGCTTTGGCGTCCCCGATCGGCTAGCACCTTCCACCGAAGATACTCTCTTCGGTTTGTTAGCGCTGGCCCTAGTTGCGGATGGCCGCATGGCAACGGTGAGCGCCGCCATTGAAAGCCTGCGTACGCCAAAATGAAATTCAGCAGCGTTTAGTACACTGTAAATTAAGTAAATCGATGTTTTCGTAGGGGCACGCGGTGTGGCGATGTAAGCTTACCTGCTGGGGTTGGATTGCTCTCGCCACACCGCGTGCCGTCTGGAAAAGGACAAAAAACTTAATTTGCAGAGTACAAACAATCTAACGAACCAACTAGTCACTAAATCTATCAATTCCCAACTGGTGATAAAGCGCCTTATCAACATGATAAGGCGCTTTATCACCAGTGTTATGCTAATATGCTAAAAATAAATGCAACTCACTTATGGTTGATAGCTGCTCAGGGACCTGCATTCAATGCATAAACGGCCACGCCAAACCGATGTTGCCAAGCTAGCGGGGGTTTCGCCGGCAACGGTCTCGGTTATTCTGAATAACCGCCTTGATGGCAATGTGCGGGTCAGCGCGGAGACACAGGCGCGCGTGTGGGCCGCCATCGAACAATTAGGGTATGTTGTCAATCCGCTGGCGCGCTCACTGGCCGGCGGGCAGAATGCCCTGTTAGGGGTTTTTACTTTTACGCCAACGTTTGGGCGACAAGCGCAGGATAGTTATGCGCCGTTTCTAAGTGGGATTGAAGAGGAAGCCGAAGCGCGGGGCTATGATCTGATCCTCTTCACCAGCATTAGCAGTGCTGATGGTCACCGCCACATTGATCAAGGCACGATCAACCGGCTACAGATGGCCGATGGTGCGATCCTGTTGGGGACAGAGCCGCGTAAAGCAGAGCTGCAGCACTTACTGGCCGATCACTATCCCTTCGTTTTTGTCGAGCGGCGCGAGTTAACCGATGGGGCACTCTCCTATGTGGCGGCTGATTATGTCAGCGCAACCGTAAAGATTGTCACCGAAATGCTCAACTGCGGCCATCGCGCCATCGCTTACTGGGGTGCAACCCATGACAATGAGACACAGCGTGATTGCTACACCGGCTATCTGATCGCACACCGGCAGGCAGGATTACATCACCTGGTCATGCCAATCCAGCGGTTGGTACCCCAGCAGTTGACGCCGACCTTTGTAGAACAAGCGTTGGCACAAGGCATTACAGCTTTTGTCATTGAGCACGAGGGCGATTTACTTCCTCGCTTTTTTCAAGTAATTACGGCTTTACAGAAAAGTGCGCCAGCCCATTTTTCGCTGGCCGTCCTTGGCGATCAAATTAGTGATTTTATCGCACCCTATCCGGTAACTACCTTTGCGATCCCTCGACAGGAGATGGGCCGGCGTGCTGTCCAGCTCCTGAGCGAATTGCTACTGACCCCCCATACGCCCCAAGTGCGCCAAGAGATCCTCGCCTGTACCTATGCAAGCGGTAGTACAATCGCGCCGCCACCAAACTTCGCGTGATAGGTATATTGGTCAGCCCACTGCATCATAAAGTCAGCTCTCCTTACGATCCTTCTTAAAAAGACTGCTCATTTCCTTTTAACTTACGACAGAATTCTGTCAGTTTTCCTCCCCCCAATTGATGTTATGCTCTTACCAAGAGAGCAGAGCTATGCTGTCTTTCTTATTCGCACCAGCCTGTTATGTCGAGTAAAAACAGCATGAGACAGAAGGATAAACACTAATATGCAGAAGAAAATTTTATCTGCCATCTTTGGCATCTGGTTGTCACTAATGACGATCTTGCCGGCGAGTGGGATACTGGCCGCCACCGTCGTAAATGACCTTCAGGCCAAAACGCCGCCGGCACAATGTCAACCCAAACCACCCAAACCGGGTGCGCCAGTTTTGCCCTGTCCCAAACCAGACGGTGTGAGTTGGAACAGCTAAAGTACATTATCAACAAATCAATCGGTAGGAGAGAAAGATGAAAAATCAATTAATTCGTTTATGCGCATTGCTGCTCATTGGCGGAGCGTTATTCTCACCAATGAATGTTCAGGCAGCCGAAGGGATGATTGCAGCGGTGCCCTTAGAGAGCGGGACGACTGGCATGGTAGCGCCTTGTGCTACGGCCACCCAGACGGCAACGGGGGCCATAGCAGCAACAGCGGTTTCAGTCGATGAGGGCGAAAACCAAGGGTGTAATGATATGACGACGCCGGCTGGCGTCAGTTGGAACAGTGGCGGTGGTTGATCCGTATGGACTGGGCTCAGTCAACCTTTGAAACATAAAAACCGAGTGGCCGAAAGTGCGGTTGTTTTGAAACGGTAGCATTAATGCCCTTACTAGTGAAAAGGGCTAGCGTTTTCAAACAGAGCTCGCGTTAGATGCCATGGCGATCTTCAGATCAAACTGTACGCACGATTTAAAGGAGGGTGACACCTTGAAATTTCGACTATTTTGTTTCTTATCAGCTATTTTCATGGTCATCGGGTTACTCCTACCAAGCGGTGTATATGCTGAAGATACGCCGAGTAGCCCAACAATTACCGTCGTCGGCGTTGACGGGAATGAACCTTGTCCCAACAGCACTGCAACACCTGCTACGGCAACAACTGCCAGCGAAGCGGTTGCGGGTGATAGTGAAACGACACCAACCACCGAAAACGCGACAGCCAATCCAAACCACTGTCCAAGTGGTGACGATGGTAGCTATTCAAGCGTAAGTTGGAATAGTTAGACCCGATTGGGATGGTAGGCAGTGCATAGTTATACACTACCCACCATCCCAATTGCTTCTATATACACACAGATGAGGTTCAAAACAACGGCTCTGCACAAAGCAGAGCCGTTGTTGTGTTTTGCAGCGGGGCACTAATTCGCGGCTAATTTTCGCCTTTCACGAGGATCACCAGATAGCGCATGGGGGCTGGGCTCTCGTTGATCAAGCCATGTAGCTTGTGCGGGTCAAAGGTCACGGCCGCACCAACGCCAATCACATGACGCTCATCCCCGATCTCGAAAACGCCTTCGCCAGCCAACATGTAGATCGACTCTAACCCATCATGTTGATGAGGCGGGTGACTGCGGCCGCCGGGGCCAACTTCGGAGACATGCAGGTGCAGCGGTTCGCCGTTCAGATCCTGATCGAGCAGATAACAGGTGATGCCTTTGACATCAAACTGCTGTAACTTTTCCATTTTCACGACCCCTTCGTTAGGCGAGCAGGTGATAAGGTGCGACAAAACCAGGAATGGCGATCAACATGGCAAAACAGTTCTCGAAACAGTGGCCTGCCGTCCCTTCTGGTGTGGCCGGTGTCACCACAATTGAACCTGGGCGCACACTAATTTTGACAGTATCAGTCGGATCGCTGACCGGCTGGCGATAGATGATCACATGCCCCTGATTGGTTTGATCCACTTCCGGTAGCCCATAAAGCGATCGAGGCAGGACGATGGCCGTCTCCGAATGATTTACCACCTGTCCTTCGCCGACAGCAATTGGTCCATGATAGTGGCGAATTGGCGTTGGGCGGCGGTCAATGCGCATATCGAGCGTGTGCTCGTTGATGCGGTTGATCCCGCGTTGGTCAGCATCCGCTGGTTCAGGACGTTGTGGCGGTATCGCCTCGCGGCGAAAGGCCCCCCCATAAGCTGCACAGCCACCAGGGTGATCAACGAGGTTACGCAAAAAGGCGGCCCGCGGCGCGTCATAGCCGGTTGCCTCGACCGTCACTTCAAAGTAGACCCCAGCGCCATGTAACCGAACAACCTGTTGATCACTCGCGGTGACGACGTCACCCGGCCAAAGCGCAGCGCAATGAGCGGTCATAACCCTTGCCAGTTGCCCTTCCACCAGTTGATAAGAGCCAGCAGGGTCAGGGCCGCGCACAGAGTCACCCACCTTCAGGCTAACCGTAGCCCCGTGGGCTTCCACCAGAAAACGGTAGAGCACAGCCCCTGGCGGTGCGATCAGCTGGACATCGCCCGCCCAGCGCCCCACGGCGAATTGGTAGGTGGGGCCATGCAGTAGGCGCAAGGCGTCGAGCACGCCGGCCAATGGGCCGGGATCATCAATGTGGGCAACTGGAATGGTAGGCGCAGTCATAACTTACGCTTGACTCCGCTGCCGAACTGAGTCCAGCAGGATATGGCTGTCGGGATATTGGTAGTGTTCATTCAGATCCTCATGCCCTTCCATCGCCATCAAAGCTTCGAGCACGCCGACCGCTTGGTCATAGGATTGCGTCTGCTGACTTTCGAGCACATTCCAAAGCAACATGGTGCGATCACCTTCATGGAAGGCGAGCAACTCGCGCTCCATGTCGAGCCATTCGGGCAGGATCTGTTCATACATGATCTTCTGCGGCAGCGGTTCGACGCGGATCGGCTGGATGCCCTTTTTGTTGACCAGCGCCGGCACTTCAACGACCACATCGTCGGGCACACCGGGCAGCGCGCCATAGTTAGGTACGTTGACCTGGAAGTAACCCTCGTTGTTATTGACCAGGCCGTCAATAATTGGCACCTGCTGTTCGCGTGTCTTCTCGGCACCGAAGACTTCTACCACACTGGCCTTGGGATCGTTGGCGACATCGTGGATCTGTTTCATCTTCTTTTCCAGCCCTTCCACATAGAAAGGTCGCGCCAACTCGGTGTCCGGCCCACCCCACGGCTCGCCAAACCAATGTTTCTTGGTCGCCAGGTCGGTGTGATACCACCAGCCGCCACGGCGCGGGGTGTCACCAATCGGCATCAGGCCAAAGAGCTGGTATTGGTGAATCGTGCCACGCGACATCTGGATATCATGGGTGCGATCAGCGACGTGGGTGCGCCAATACTCTTCGCCCTGCTCCTCGATCCACTGGTTGAGCTTGGGGTACATATCCTCACCCTTGTAATAGAAGTGGGTGAGCCAGATGTTATGGTTCAGCCCCGGCGCTTCCCAGGTGAGATCATTCAGGTTGGTCAGGTCAAGACCGAGCACCCGCGCAATGTTGTAGACGCCATAGTGACCATGACAGAGGCCGCAGACCTTGATATCGGTCTCGCGCGTCATGAGGGTACAGCCTTCATAAACTGGGTTGCCGGACTGGATCAGCCAGGCATCGGGGCAGGTCTCTTCCATCTCATGCGCGACATCGAGCATTAGTTGCAAGTTTTTATGGGAGCCCAAATTGACACGGCCATAGTAGTAGCCATATTTGTCGGTTAAGTCGCGCACGGCACGTTGGTGATAGTGGCTGATCGCCGACGCCGTGTTGATCACAAAGTCGGCATCGGTGAGCGCGGTGCGCAGGTCGGTGGTCTTTTCAAGCTTTAGATCGCGACCGATCTCGTTGCTATAGCGGGTGGCCAACTTGGTGATCATATCAAGCCGTTCGGCGTCGATATCCATAAAGTGGACCATACTGCCGGCCAAATTTGGCGTCAAACAGAGATCCTTGACCAGGCCGAGCGAAAAAGTGGCGCTGCCCGCGCCGACGACAGCAATCTTTACTGGGGTACCCATGATTGATTTCTCCTTAATTGTTGTACTTCGATACGGATCGGGTAAGGTGGGGAAAAGAAAAATAGTCAAAGTACGATTAGGCTAATCGTACTTTGACTATCGCTGTCTGTCAAACATGGTTTTTGTGCTGGGGGGCACGATTAACCATTAACCATTTTCAATTAACCATTACTACGCCTTCAACGCCCCTTCCATCAATCCCCTAAAGAACAAACGCTGGGCAAAGCCAAAGACCACGATCCCCGGTGTAATGGCGATGATATAAACCGCGGCAATCCGTGGCCAAGCCCATTGCCCCATCCCACCATGCGCCGATGCCAGCACGACCGGCAAGGTGCGCACGGCCTGGTCATTGGTTAGTGTGGCGGCCAGCAAATATTCACCCCAAGCCGTAACAAAGTTGACGACGATGATTACAACTAGTCCGTTAACGATCAACGGCAACAGCACTTGCAAGAGCGTTCGCCACGCCCCGGCCCCATCAATGCGCGCCGCTTCCACCAACTCGTGCGGGATCTGCTCAAAGATACTGCGCATGATCAGCACACTGATCGCCAGGTTGAGGGTCACATAGGGCAGGATCAGGCCACTCGTTGTATTGATCAAACCCAGGTTGCGCTGGATCTCAAAGATCGAGATCAGCGAAACGACACGTGTGGGAAAGTAGAGTGAGGCGACCAGCAACGCCACGACAATCCGCTGCCCCGGCACGCGCAGGTGGACCAACGCGTAGCCACTCAACACGGCGCAGATCGCGGTGATCAACACCGTCGCCAGGGTGACGTAGACACTGTTAAAAAGATTGCGCGGCAAGGTGTCGATCTTCTGCAGCACAAAGGCGTAGTGGGTAAAATCAAAGTTCTCCGGCCAGAGCGCACCGGTATAGGCATCAGGGATCGACTTGATCGAGAGCAAAAAGACCCACGCCAGCGGTGCCAGGATGATCAACACGAAAAAGTTGATCACCAAGTGGCGGGCGATGACCGCCAGGCGGTGACGTTGGCGGTAGTTGGCGGAGGAGGAAAGGCTTGTGGTCATGGAAACTCCGTAAGTATCAGAGGTTTTTAACTATAACGACTAAATATTTTATGCTATAATACAACAATAAAGGTCGTCGATACCAGGAAAGCGAAGGCATCCGATGGATACAATCACAAAACCAATGGTTCAAGAGCAGTTGTGGCGCAACCGCTATCATATCTTCGAGGGCGAGAACGGCCTCCAAATTAGCGAAAGTCGCGTCCTGCTCTTTGATGTCATGGAAGCCCATGATGAAGGCGATTCGATCTATGAGATCAGCAGCACCTTTAACCTGACGCCCCTGCAAGTGCAAACCGCCGTTGATTACATCGAAGCGCATCGCGCCGCGCTAGAGCCAAGATTCGTCAAAGCAATTCAGCGCCGTGAAGAGCGGCGGGAATATTATGATAATCTGCTGGAAGAGCATCTAAAGAATCGTCCACCATTGCCCATGACGCCGGAACGCGCGGCCATTTATGCACTGCTGGCAAAAGCTCGGCAATCTGTGGCAAAGGTATCCAATGCAGCAGATTCTCTCTGAGCACAACTGTGAAGGCCAAGCTGAGGCGATTTTCACCGCCTTGCGTCATCACGGATTCTTGCCGTTGTTTGCAATCGAATTGCTTCTGTTTCGTGATATCGGATTGTCGATCAGTGCAAACGATTTAGCTGTTTGGCAATTGTGTCAGGACAAAGGTTATTTACTCCTGACTGGAAACCGTTCTGCCGATGACGGCCTGAAATCGCTTGAATTCAATATCAATCAGTTTGTGCAAGCCGAGAGTTTACCTGTGATTACGATCGGGAATCTCCGCCGTGTTATGACCGATCCTGACTATTGCTGGCGTTGCGCAGAAAGCTTGGTGGAAATCGTAGATGAACTTGAGAATGTACGTGGTGTCACGCGTCTGTACATTCCCAATCGCGCCATCCATCAACAAAGATAAACTCTGCCACCTTGCTCCCTGCACCCTGTCACCTATCTACCCATCCCTTGGCCGGAAGATATACAACAGCCCTGCCACAAAGAACATCATCACAATCGCGCCGATCCAGCCAATGGCCGAGGCGTAGCCTTGGGGCCAACTGCCCAGTTTGAAGGCCAGATCATACATGTAAACGGTCCACGTATAGGTCGGCGAGGCGCGGTTGAAGCCGCCAAAGATCAGGTATTCGTCGATTACGGCCATCGCCGAGCCAAAGCGGAGGACGACGAGCACGCTCAAGATCGGGCGCAGGCGCGGGATCGTCACATTCCAGAGCAGCCGCCACTCATTCGCACCATCAATGCGCGCCGCCTCATAAAGTTCATGGGGAATCGTCGCCAAACCGGCCAAAAAGAAGATCGTGTGGTAGCCAAGGCCCCACCAGACTTCAAAGAGCGCCACTGCGGGTAGGGTCAACGCTGTACCACCGAGCCATTGGGGCGCGGTTTGGGGCGTAAAGAGGCCCAGTTCAATCAAAATATAGTTGATCGGCCCGATCTGAAAGTTATACATCCACTTCCAGAGCACAAAGATCATGGGGCCAGGAATGACCGCGGGAATCAGCAAGATGATCCGATAAAAGGTCGCCAATCCCTCATTGCGCACGCGATCGACCAGCACCGCCAGCAAAAGCGGCAGGATAATCGTGCCGGGCAGAAACATAAGCGTGAATTGGGTGGCGCGCCAGAGGCCGGAATAGACAATCGGATCGACGATGGCCTCGGCATAGTTGCGCAGCCCGACAAATTGCACCGGATCGCTGCTGAGGTATTTATAATCGGTCATGCTGATAAAAAGCACACGCATGATCGGGTAGACCATGTAGCCGATAAAGAAAAAGAGCGCCGGCACGAGAAAGAACCAGTTACGATAGCCGCGCGCCGGACGGCGGTGCTTGACAGGGGTTGTGGATAAGCGGATCTTAGAGGTTGTTGTCGCCATAGGTGAAGAAGGAAAAGAGCTTTACGCGTCCAGGATAAAAAACAGGGCTGACATCACACGAATGCGTAGGGGCATGGTATGCCCCTACGCATTAACCATTGTCAATTTTCAATTAACAATTACTTAGCCTTTGGCTTCTTCCGCGGTCACGGCATCCATCACTTCCTGCATGACGACCGCAGGATCAGTGACTTCGCCGGTGAGATATTTCTCCCAGATGCCTTTGCCAATTTGGAATTGGCTCAGACCAAACTTGTGGTTGGTGATCGCGCGGGCACGTTCCAGTTGTTCGCGCACCAGGCCGACAAAGGGGGGCATCCAGTCGGGTGGGGCGGCATCCCACTCGGCGTAGATCGACTTGTAGGGGGGCAGTTGACCGGGGTGCGCCACATCAGTACCGGCAATCGAGTCTTTCCAAATCTGCTGGTTGTAGGTAAGGTCCTTAATGTATTCAGCAGCCTTCTCGCGGTTCTGACCGTATTTGAAGAGACAGGAACCAGTGGTCCAGAAGACGGTGGAGCCTTCGCCCTTGGCAAACTTGGGGAGCCCAGCTAGTTGCAATTTGCTGGGATCGGGCCAGGTGGCGGCCATACGCAACGGGGCGTTGAAGTATTTGAAGTAGAGACCAGCCTTCTGTGCGGCAAAGGCCACTTCGTCCGGCGTGCCGTTGACACCACCATCAGTGGTGCCGGCGAGCAGAATGTCGGGGCTAGAGGTCGCCATCAACTGCTTCATAAACATGAGCGCTTCAATCGCCGGCTCGCTGGTGAAGTCAAAGCGTCCTTCCGGCGTATAGACATCGGTGCTCAGACTATGGGTCAGCGGGGCCAGTGAACGCCAGCCGAGCGCATCAAAGACATTGCCATAGAGCGCCGCGCCCGAATCGACAATCTGCTGCGAGGCCAACAGGTACTCTTCCCAGGTGGTCGGGATCGTGATGCCGGCTTTGTCGGTAATCTCCGAATTCCAGCCCATGCCGATCACGTCAAGCAAGAAAGGCCAGCTATAGAGCTTGCCATCGATCGAACACTCTTCGCGGATCGACGGAATCAGATCATCGATCACCTCGGCGGGAATCACATCATCCCAGGGGATAATGACCCCAGCCTCAATCAACGCCGTCATTTCCACGAAAGGCGTCATACCGACATAAACATCCCAAGTGCTTTCCTGGTTCTTGGCCTCGGCGACAAAGCGCTCGATGCCAAAGCCTTCGACCGGGGCAATTTGGAAGTTCAGTCCTTCAAAGGCTTCGTTAACTTGCGGAATGCTGGGATGGAGATCGGCGATCCACTGGTAAAAAGTTGGCGTTAATGGGCGCTCACCAGCCGCCGCCGCGCCACTACCACTCGATGCGGCCGGGGCTACCGGCGCGCCACCGGAAGGCATACACGCGCTGATACCACTCAGCGCGAGGCCGGCCGCCATCGTGCCGGCCATAAATTGACGCCGGTTGATGCGCCCGCGTTGTAGATCGGCAAACAATGCATTGCGAACCAAAATTTCACGTTCACTCGCCATACCGGTAACTCCTTGGATTGTCTTATTTTTAGTTGAGAATGCTTGATAAAAGCAAACGAACCGAGCCAGCAGCTAACCTACAGTGCGCGGTAAAACCGCACATGTTTTACCTAGAGACGAGCCAGTTCAAAACAGCAGAGGCAGATTGCTTACAAATCATGCTATCACAGCAACTGCGATTATTGCAATTGGTTAAGGTTAGTATACAGCGCGCCAAGCGCCTGTCAATCGGTCACTTTGCACGACAATCAATGGCAGCAAACCGCCAACCAGTCCACTTGTGCACAAACCGTACAGCGTTAACCCAAAATCTGCGCAATCTGCTTACCCATTGCCGCGGCTTCGGAGGCGCTTAGCACACCGGCTTCGATCTCACAGGTGAAGGATGCACCTGCCGCCAACACCTTGATGTTGCCCTTAGCTTTCTCGGCATGATAACCTTCCGGCTCGGCAGTGGCAGGGAGGACCATACCCAGCGCATCTTGATCCGGCGTTCGGCAGATCCAACGCACCCCTTTGTCCAGCTGGGTGGGCTTGTGGGCAATGTAATCAGCGGTGCCGTCGGGGTAGATCTGCATCGTATGCGCCCAGCCCGCACTGTCCGCGAGATAGTCAAAGGTGATCACCACTTCGGGGTCAAAGGCTAGCTCCGGGCGCAAAACATTATGCTGGGCTGGGTCACGTTCTAGTTCTTTGAGGAAGGCCAGATATTGGGGGGTGGGCTGTACATGGGACGGAATACTCTTACGCAAGCGCGCCGTCGCGGCCGTACAGGGCGCACTATAGACTAACCGACCATTGTCTACCGGGCGGAAGTTGACATGGGCCATGTACATCAATTCCATCGGCGTCTGCTTCAAATTCGTCACCGTTAGCGCGATGGCACAGCGATTGGCCCCAGCATAGAGCTTGACCAACGGTTGGGCGACATAGTTAAAGCTGAAGGCAACCGTATGTTGATAGCTGCCGCCCAGGCCAATATAGGCACCGCCCTCATCTTCACCAACAATGACCCACGCTTTTTGATAGGGCGCATTTGGTAGCTCACCGTGCAGGGGATGGGTATCGGCCCCCATCGGCACTCCCATGGCCGTGGCCCCACAATGCAGAAGAAACCCCCCATAGGTGCCAAGATAATTTTGGGTGGCTTGGGGCTGGTCGAACATCGACTTCATGGTAATGTTGCGCCCGCCAAAGGTGGCCGACCAGATCTGCTGGCCCTGAAAGGGGAGCATCACCAATTCGCCTTGACCATTGGTGATGCGCAAGGCGGCAACACCACTTTCATACAAAAAAGTCGAGGCGGTCAATTCGCCCGCTTCGACGAGCAGGCATTCTTTGGCAGTAAAGAGGGCTGGGGAGAGATGAATCGTCGTACTCATGATTGCTTCCTTTGCTTTAACGACCAACGTTGCCCGCGCCGGACAGATAACCGCTGCGAGGCGCGGATGGGATTAGTCGTTATTCTGTATTTTTGTGGTTGACTGCGCTTATTATATTTTATCTTGAGGGGATGGCAAAGGAAGAGAAGTGGAGGGGGACGAAACGGCCGCCTGCCACGCCGCATAGCCTTGTTGAATGACAGCATGCGTGTCACTGCGCAGGCGAAAAGGCGCAAGTTGGTCCAGCGCCACCCAGGCCACCGCCGCGGCATCATCCTGGGCAACCGCAACGCCGCGCAAATGGTGCGCCCAATAGTCGAGGATCACATAGTGATATTCCAGCCGCCCAGCCGCGTCATAAATAATCGGCTCGAAGGCAAGGATCAAACCGCCGATCTCGATTTCAATCGCACACTCTTCCCAAAGTTCGCGTTTGGCGGCATCGGCTAGCTTTTCGCCAAGATCGATCAGCCCACCCGGCAGTGACCACTCGCCCTGGCGCGGCGGACGCCCGCGCTGCACCAGCAACACTTCGCCCATCTCGTTAAAGACCACAACGCCCACCCCCACCAGCGGGGCCGGCGGATAGCGGCGTTCGACGCGAATTGGTTCTGTTTTTGCTTTTGCCATTGGTCACGCCTGTCTCTAGCGAAGGCTGAGCTTGTCGAAGCCGAAGCGGCTCCGGCTTCGACAAGCTCAGCCTCCGTTTACCGTACTATTTTGTTAACAACCATAAACGGGTTAATACTAACTCGCCCACGCTTCGATCAAGCCTGACAACTGCGCCCAATCACTGATAATTGCATCCGCCACGACTTGCCCCGCAACCTGCTCATTCGCAAACACCACTTGTGGGGTTGTGCCCAGGTTGCTCTGCACCGTGAGTGCGCCCAACTCAATGCCACCGCCAATGTCATGGCGGAGGTTGTCGCCGACCACGACCACTTCATAGGGCAAGGCTTCCCAACGTTCGAGCACAAGCTGAAAGATCTTTTCATCCGGCTTGCGGTATTCGACGGCGGCGCTGACCAGGCAGGTATCCAAATATGGCCGCAGCCCCAAGTAATCAATCGTCCGCTGAAAGACGCGATCACAATTATAGTTGGCAATGATCGCCAGTTTGAACTTTTGCGCATGGAGCGTCTGCAGCGCAGCAAGGACGCCGGGATAAAGCTGCCAGGCCGTCATCTCTGGGGCGTAGAAAATATCGACGGCGCGCTCTAACACAGTGCGATCCATCTTACTGGCCGGGTAACCAAAAAATTGGAGCAGGAAACTCATTGCGTCGTCGGCAATGTGCTCTTCGGCCTCTTCTTCGGACTTTTCCTCGGCAAAGCGCCGCGCATCGATAATATTTTGCCAAAATTCGGCGGGCAGATCATCCATGCCCGTGCTGCGCATATAAGCTTCGGCGGCTTTGGCCCCGGCAGCCATCAAGTCGTCGAGCGGACGCGGCAAATAGGCCAGCGTCTGATCAAAGTCGAAGATGATGCCCTGTACCAGTCGGTGTCTAGGCAAGGCGCTTGGCGTGTCGAATTCGGGGAAAAAGTTTTGGGCGAGCTGTTGCAGTTGCTGCGTATCGAGCAGCGCCGACACCATTTCGTCTACTGTTTCATATTGGGGGGCCGGCGTCGGGGCCGCTTCACGTGGCCCAAAGAGCGCGTATTGCTCTTCTGAGGTCAGTGAGCGACCTTCGCCGCGCACGCGCGCTAGATACTGCTCGATCTCTTGGGGCGAGAGTGGTTCGATCTTGGGGGGGAGATCAGATTGGGTGATTGGGTGACTGGGTGATTGGTTTGGGCTATCTGTGCTCATAAGCACAGCGTAGCAGGTTTTCACGGGAGCGTCAACTAAACCAAGAAGGTGATGGGCGATCCACGAAGACACACAGAGGCACACGAAGAATCTCACTTTTCTTCGTGTGCCTCTGTGTGTCTTCGTGGATATTTTTTTGTCCAGCGCGTTACGATGATTGTTGCCAGCGCACGCGTCCCAGCAAGTTAAGTGTCAAGTAGGCTAAGGTAAGAAAACTCGAAAAAAGCAGCGTCATCACGACCGTGCGCGGATGGGCAAGTGGATTGGTTACATGGTGCAAGATATCGCTGGCCAGCAAGTGGGGGTTGGTCAATAGATCCCAACTGTTCCAGCGCAGAAAGCGCCCAAGATAGATCCCATAGCCACTAACCGCTAACGTTCCCGCCACGATCAGCCAGCTCAGCCCTTGCCCCCAGCGTCCAGCAATCACCGTCTGTACGATCCACAGGGAGGTAAAGCCAACGACAAGGCCATTCCAGGCAAAGGAAAAGATCAGCAGTAGATCATACCAGAGCGGGACACGATTGCGTTCGGTGAGATGGAGAAAATCGGTGACAATGTAGGGCGCATTGGGAAAAAAGGCCAGCCAGCAGAGAAAGAGCAGGAGACCAGCCACCCCTGTCCCGCGCCGTTGACTCTGTTGTAGGGCCCATAAGCCCAACGCACTAAAGAGTGGAATCCAGGCCAGAAAGAGATTCCATTGCAAAAAGCTATAGGTAATGTGGCCCGAATACCAGATGCGCGCCCCGAGCATGGCAATGCTCAACCCAGAGGAAAGCACCAAAATCGCCAGTAGGGGCAACTTGTCTCGATATTGTTGTAATCGTCGCGCCATCGTTAACTCTTTCTCGCCTCGCTGATCGGCTTACGCCATCGTGACAAAGGTAAAATTACCGTCTGCCCCCGATTGTAAACAGCCAAGATGAGGCGTTGTTAAATGCTGCCTGAAAATGCTATAATAAATCGCTAAACGTTGCCCAGTCACCCTTTGTTCCCACGGAAAAGATACAAAACGACAATGGCTTATACCCTACACGTTGGTGCCTTGCGCTGTCACCTCCTGGACGACGGCAAACAGCCGGTGGATGGCGGCGGTTTCTTTGGGGTAGTCCCCCGTACGCTCTGGCAGCGGGTGATCCAGCCTGATGGCGACAACCTGATCCCCAGCGCCACCCGTTCGCTGCTCATCGAGTCCGATAGGGGGCTGATCCTGGTTGACACCGGCAACGGTGACAAACTCACGCCCAAAGAGCGCAGCCGTTTTGGTTTTGTGGGCCGCGCAGATCGGCTGGTGAGTGACTTGTGGCGGGTTGGTTATCAGCCCACCGATATTGCCATTGTCATCCAAACCCATCTCCACGCCGACCACATGGGCGGGGCAACCCGTTGGGAGACGCCGGATCACAGCCCCGGCAAAGTCGTCCCCACCTTTCCCAACGCACGCTATCTGGTCCAACGCATCGACCTGGCCGAAGCAAGCTTTCCCAATGAGCGCACGCATGCCACCTTTCACAGCCATAACTGGCTACCGCTGATCGAAAGTGGTCAACTGGAAGTGGTGGATGGCCCCCAGACGGTGGCCCCTGGCGTACGCACCGACATTGCCCCCGGCCACACAGCGGCGTTGCAAATGGTCTGGGTTGAGAGCAACGGTGAAAGTCTGCTCTTTCCGAGTGATGCCTGTAGTTGGGCTGCGCACCTAAATCGCCTCGCCTGGGTGCCGGCCTTTGACATCTATCCCCAGACCAGCATCGAAACCAAACGGCGCATCGCCCAGCAAGCCTTACAACACAACACCCTGCTCGTCTTCCAACACGACGCCCAGGTCGTCACCGGTCGCCTCGCCCCTGGCCCCCGCGGCCCCGAAGTCCAGCCGGAGATTACCGAAGCAGCATGGTGGGAAGCAGCGACGACTGCCGACCATTAACCATTCTCAATTTTCAATTCTCAATTAATTATTAAAAGGTCCACTCATGAAGATTCTCATTACCGGTATCGCCGGCCGCATCGGCGCTAACTTAGCCAAAGCTTTTCTCGACCAAGGACACCAGGTGCGCGGCCTGGTTTGGACCAATGACCGCCGCCCCGAAAAACTCGCCAATCTGCCCGTGGAACTAATTGAAGGTACCATCACCGAAATGGCAAATGTTGAACGCGCCGTGGCCGGCGTGGATGCGATCTGCCACCTGGCCGCCGCCTTTCAAGGCGGTGGCCCCTTTACCAACGAACAATACTTTGAGATCAACGTGCGTGGCACCTTTAACATGCTCGAAGCGGCGCGCCAACATGCGCCCAACCTGCAACATTTCTTTTATGCCAGCAGCGATGCGATTTACGAGAAGTACATCCCTGGCGGCATGGCTGAACCGATCAGCGAGGACAACACCAAGATCGCGCCTGGCGGCCAATATGCGCTGACCAAATATCTCGGCGAAGAATTAGCGCTGGGCTATCAGCGCAACTTTGGCGTTCCGGTCACAGTCTTTCGTTTTGCCTTGGTGGTGGCGGGCGAAGAGATTCTCAACTTTGCGCAATTTTATCTCGACCACTGGCAGAAGGCATATGCTAAACGCACCGATGCAGTGGCCGCCGGCGTCCGCGGTGAGCTTGAACGACTTACCCCAGCAGATGCCGCTCGCTGCCTGCTGATTGCCCGTGATGAACATGGCCGCTCCTACAAAAAGCACATTGCCGACGTGCGCGACATTGTGCAAGGGTTCACCGATGCGCTGGGCAAACCGACGGTTGCCGGCGAGATCTTTCAACTGGCCGCGCCCCAACCCTATACGTGGGCCGAGACAATTCCATACCTGGCCCAAAAACTCGGGTTGCCTTATGTCGACGTGCCACTGGCCGGCAGCATCCCCACCTTTTACGAGTTCGACATCAGCAAAGGACGCCGGCTCTTTGGCTACGCACCCCAATGGGATATCTTCCGCATGATCGATGATGCGGTGGCCTTTCGGGATGGCGAGACAAGCGGTGTGATTCCGACGCAGGTATAACTAGGGATTGACAACTACGTATACGCTGTATATACTGTTGCCATGACGATGACAGTAAAACACATTAAATTTACAGATGAGGATTTGCAGGCTGTGGCACAGGTGCAACGGTTATATGGCTGCGAAAGCTTTTCCCACGCCGTCCGCTTAGCGACGCGGATCGCAGCACAACAAAAGCGCGCCGAAGTGATAATACCACCAGCCCCCAAACATGCAGAGGCACGCCGGCCAATGTCGCTATTCGGACTGATTCAGCTTCCTGATGATGTTGCCGAAGCAATGGAAAAAACGATCAGTCAGGTACAAAGCCAGGCCGATCAAGAAGCACACGCTGAGGTAATGCAATTAATGGGTGATGAATGAAAGCGTATGTCCTTGACACCCACATGCTCTGGTGGTACTTGCTTGGCAATGCGCGGAAACTTAGCCATGCCGCGCGCCAAGCATTTGCAGAGGGGGAACGTGGCGAAGCGATTCTCTACCTACCGATCATTGTCCTTTTTGAAATATGGGATACCAATCAGCGCCACGGTCTGCCCTTCAACTTTCGGCAAATCATCCAGCAATTGCAGCAAGCAGCCCAGTTTGTCATCGTACCACTTGATGAAGCTGACATTTGGGCCTACGATCAACTGGCCGCAATCCCCGAAGGACGCGATCGGATGATTGCGACCGCAACGCTTAAAATGGACGCGCCACTGTTGACGGTTGATCAAGAGATCATTGCTAGTGGCGCGGTTCGTGTGCTGGAATAAATTGCCGGATGGTTGCTCCACTTATCTGCCAGGAAGCTCACAGCTCCCTGGCAGATTTATACGGCGTTTATTTGGTTTATCTATTAGCCGGCAATGCTCGCGTGCCAACCATCAGGCAAACTCAGGAAGATCAATGCGTTCGTCAATCCACTCACGCAAGAGGGCCGAGACCGATTTATGCGCAGCAACGGCTTCCGCATGAAGAATCCCTTTGACATGGGGTGGAAGATGAACGGTCACACGCTCACTTGAATGATTCCCATTTGGTAGCAGTGGCACGAAATAGTCAGCTGGATACAGATAGTCTTCACCGCTGCCATCAATTACGCGTAGGCGATGCGAACCATCATTCGGCTCTGGTGGAGCAACTTTATAGACCTGCCCTACGACTAGTTCCGCGCCGTAGCTATCTTTAGATTCATCCAAGGCGAGCGTCTGATTCCGAATACAAATCACATAGTTCATGATAATTTTTCCAGATCCCTTTTTACCTTCTCGCGACGGCGCCCAATGCCATGCGCTTCATACCAATGCAATTCAGATTGCCACACAGAACCATCTTCATATTCGATCACAGCAATACCTTTTAATTTTCGCCATTTGCCACGACCAATAAATTTGGTTAAGTTCATGGCGAACATCAACGCCATTACCACTTGCGATGATTGTGATCTCTGTAATCGGGGTAAGTTTACGGTAGTTCAATTGCTAATGGCTCTGATTAAGATCTTGGTAACTTTGTATGCTGAGTGTATCACAACTTCAAGCTTCGTTCAATGAAAAACATCGATTTCCAACAACTTGCGCATCACCTCAACCATCCCACCGTCACCGCCATCGCCCTCTATGGCAGCTACGCCCGTGGTGACGCCGGCCCAAACAGCGACATCGACCTGATCCGTTTTCTCCATACCGATGACGCCGACCCGCCCGGCAGCGGCAGCCACCTGATCGATGATACGCTGGTGGTAGTGAGCAACTATATGCCGTCAACCGTGGCCAGTTGGTTTACCGAGCCGACCGCCGTGGTGACGGCGATTGCGCCGTTGCGCCAGGCCCAGCCCCTGCTCGATCCCAACGGCATGTTTGCCCAACTCCAAACACGCGCGCAGGCCTTTACCTGGACTGACGAATTGCAACACAAAGCTGATCAGTGGGCCAGCGAGCAGTTGGTCGGCTGGATCGAGGAAGCACACAAAGGGCTGGAAGGGTTGCGGCGCAACGATGAAGGGCGGCTGCTCAACGCGACCTTTGGGCTCTCGTGGGGGTTGACCAATCTGGTGAAGGTGCAGCGCGGGGTGCTGATTTACAGCGACAACACGTTAATCGACCAGGTTATCGAGGCGGTGGGACAGGCCAGTCGTTGGTCGCAACTCTGCCGGCGCAGCTTTGGCATGACGATAGAAAACGAGTCGCCACCCTCCCTGCGCGCACAGGTGGTGACGGGGTTACAGCTCTATCTGGAGACGGCGGCCTTGTTGCAACCGGCCATTCAGGCACAAGAAGCACCACTGGTTGCGCGCACGGTGGCACGGATCAAGGAGCAGCTAGCCATTTACGTCGCGGGGTAATAACCATTAGTGCGTTTCAACGCACTTCTTCATAGCAGCCGGTGAATTCATTCACCGGCCAGCCGCCCCGTCACCTGGGCCAACCCCTCGCCGACATGCACCCGGTGCAGCCGGCGCAACATGATCACCACCCCGTCCCGTTCGCTCAACACTTCGGCCAGCACTTCGCCGGCAAAGTCGTAGAGCGCACCCAACCGCTGACCCGTCACCACTTCAGCGAGCAATGCCACCTCGGCGCGAAAGTAGCCGGCGACCGGCGCCGCGGTGACTACATCCAGGTTGCCGTCGCCAAAGAGGTCGTGGGTGCAAGGTTGGGGTGCGGGGTCGCCGGCCAAAATGCCCAAGTGGCGCATGACATTGATCACCCCCTGGGCAAAGATCGCGACATCGGCCGGGCGCGCATAACCGCCACCAGGCGCTTCACTGTAGAGGGAGGGAACCCCAAAATCGGTTGCCGCCGAAATCGTCCGCCCCGGTGGCATGGGCAGTGGATGGCCCCATAAAACCGGCGCACCAAAAGCTTGGGCCGCGGCGCGTGACCGTTGGCCCAACTCACCCGCATCATGAATGTAACCGATCAAGGTGGGGATATCATAGGCGACGCCACCGCTGTGTAGATCGATATAAAAGTCGGCATGTGCTAATAGATGCGCCCGGATCCAAGCGGCAATGCGCTGCGTGATCGTGCCATTGGCATCGCCGGGGAAGGTGCGCGCCAGGTTGAGGCCATCGATTGGGCTGGAACGTTGGGCGCTTTCATAGGCAGGCAGATTGCAGACCGGCAACATCACCAGCGTGCCACGCAATGCAGCCGGGTCAAGTTGTTGATAAAGGCGGGCAATCGTTTCGATCCCCTCATATTCATCGCCATGCACCCCCGCCGTCACCACCAGGGTGGGGCCGTTTTCTGCGCCAGTAATGGTGAGCAAAGGCAACTGCCACACGCCACCATCGGCGCGCCCGGCAATGGGAACCAAGCCACGCGTTTTCTGGTTACGTGGCAACGTTGGCAAATTAAACGCGGCGGTCATGGCAAGCTCCTCAGGTAGCCCCATCGGCGCGCAGGGCATAACCGATGGGGCAGACGGTAAATTCGGTCGTCAGTGGTCAGCGGCAGTGGTGCTTTGCACCCACTTCGTGAACGGCGGTCGTCCTCTACAGCGCAGCCACGCTGTTTTCCAGTACGCCCAGGCCTTCGATTTCGCCTTTGATACGGTCGCCGGGCTGGAGTTTGATCTTCTTGGTCAATCCCACGCCGGCAGGGGTACCGGTGGCGATCACATCGCCTGGCTCCAAGGTAATAAATTGGGAGATAAAGGCAATGGCTTCGGCAGGCGAGAAGATCATCTGGCCGGTGCTGGCATCTTGGTGCAGGGTGCCGTTGTGCCAGAGCTTCATCGCCAAGCGATCCGGGTGGGGCACTTCGTCGGCGGTGGTCAACCACGGCCCCATGGGGCCAAAGGTGTCAAGCCATTTACCCACCTGCCAGTCAAAGAACCAGTCCCCCTCTTGCAAGGGCAGGGTGGCACGGAACGCAAGTTCTCGCCCCGAAATATCGTTAAAAACGGTATAGCCCCCAATGTGGTTGGCGGCATCGGCCACCGCAATGTCACGCCCGGCTTTGCCAATCACCACAGCCAATTCCAGCTCCCAATCCGCCCACGCTACGGAAGGGGGAATGCGCACCGTGTCATTGGTACCGATAATCGAAGTACACGGTTTGCTAAAGAAGCGGGGGATCATCTTCTCTTTGCCGATATAAGTCCCGCCCCCTTCTTGGATGTGGGAAGCGTAGTTGCCGGCCAGACAAAGCAATTTGCCGGGGCAGGGGATGGGGGCCAGCAATGTCGTCGCCGTTAAGGGTTGGGCCAGCGTTGTGTCGTGCAACTGCGCCCAGGTCAGCGCGGCCTGGGCGCTTGCCAACCCAGCCTCACCGGCGGCGAGCAGGCGTAACATGGAGGTTGCCAAACTGGGATCGCCTTGACCACTGGCCTGCAGACATGCGGCCAAATCATAAATCTGATCCTCAAGTACAGCTCCTACTGTTGGTTCATTAGCGTGCAAATAGGTCGCCAATTTCATGATGTTGCTCCAAGTTTTCTATCGCGTTCCACACGAATTAATCCCACGTAAAAAAGACACTCAACCATCCTTCGCCCCCTTGCGCCATCAGTTCATAAAGCGCCGGGGCCTCGGTGTGCGACACCACATGGCTGACCAAACTCGCCACCTCGATCTGCCGGCGCGCGATCAAATCTAACATCACATGGCGGTTGCGGGCGCGTGACCAAGGCCAATAGGGGTAAGGGTCGATCATCCCGGTCTGGTAGGAGCCGCGCAGCGTGATCTCGCGGCGGAAGAGTTCCTGTGATTCAATGGCAACGCTGCCAGAGGTTGCACCGACGAGGATAATGCGCCCCCGATCGGCGGCGGCACGGATCAGCGTTGGATAATTGCCGATGTAGGAGGTACAGTGGAGTTGTACCTCGGCCCCAGCGCCTGGTTCCAACCCTGGCAATGCGCCGCGCCAGCGAAAAGGAATTTGGGTGAGGCGGCGAATCTGTGCCACCACATCCGCAGCCTGGGCATCAACCAGCTGATCCGCGCCCAATGCTTTGGCTTGTGCCATGCGACTCGCCACCAGATCAACGCCGATCAGTGGATGGGCACCGGAAAGGCGACAGAGTTGCAGGGTCAACAGCCCCACGACCCCCAGCCCGTGGATCGCAACCGACTCGCCGATCTGCAATTGGGCCAGCCGCACGCCATGGAGGGCAACATCGCCCAAAATGGCAAAACAGGCATCCGTGTCGCTCACGCCAGTCGGCACCCGCTCGATGTAATATTGTTGCGGAATGCTCGCTTCGTCCTGCTTGGCCGCCGGGGTGATCAACCAGTGCGAGGCGTGGTTGCCATTACACAGCACCCGATCACCGGGGACAAAGTCACTCACGCCGGCCCCAACCGCAGCGACTTCGCCGACCGCGGTATATCCCAGTCCACTAGGGGCAATATTGGCCCGTTGGTCTGCGGACGCGTTCCGCCGGTGCCGCACCATGTTGATCTCACTGCCGGCGCTCACCTGGGTTACCTTGGTCCGCACCAGGATTTGGCCCGGCCCCGGCACAGGCACCGCAAAAGCTTCGACGCTAACCGTACCCGTCGCGTCGATGACCAGTCGTTTACCTTCTTCCATTGCAGCCATCCCCACTTCTATTAAGCAGTTGGAATCGAACGTATGCAGTGAGACAGTAGACAGTAGACAGTAACTGACCCACTGTCTACTGTCCTACTGCCTCACTTGGGCCGCTGACCCATTAGCGCAAATTCACCCGCACATTGCCCTCGGCGTGGGATTTCAACATGGCTAACATAATTGCAATCGCCTGGCGCGCGGTGGCACCTGATGAGATCAGTTCACCCCCATCTTCGAGCACGTGGATCAATTCGGCCACCGCGCCCAGTTGGTGGGTCTGCAAATATTCACCGGCAGGGATCGTGCTGCGCGACCAGCTGGCATGCGACTCACCGCGAATCAAGACCAGTTCGCGGTCAGAGACTTCAATGCGCCCCTTGTCACAGAGCAGCTCAAATTGGGAGCCGGGCATGGGCACCTTGACGCTGTGATAGATCGCGCGCACACCGTTGGCATAGTGAATATAGGCGGTCGCCGCGGGGTCAGTGGCCGGATCATGACCGCCGTCGCTTTTGTATTCAGTGAAGTGATCAAAGCCCTCTTCCAACTCGGCAAAGACCCACTGGGGTTCTGCTTCAGCAAAGAAACCGATCATATCGACCATGTGCGTGCCGTTGCGGAAGAGCATGGAACGCGGGCTATACATGTTGACGGTGATGCTGCGTAGTTTTCCCAATTCGCCGCTGCGAATCAGCTCGCGCGCGGTATGAAAGACCGGAATCCACCGTCTGGTATGTTCAATCGAGAGCAGCACCTTGTTTTGCGCTGCCGCCGCGATCATGCGGTCGGCATCGGCCAAGGTCGTGGCAATCGGCTTTTCGCAGAGGATGGCGCGCACGCTCTTGAGACCGGCTGCGGCCACTGTAATATCAGCATGCAGGTGATCCGGCGTCACCACGCTAACCAGATCGGGCTGCTCCGCGTCGAGCATTGTTTGATAGTCGGTATACCCGCGCACAGCAGGCCAGACATCCCCCCACTCGCGCTTGAAGTCATCCACCGCGGTTTGGCGGATATCGCAAACCGCGACCACTTCGGTCTGTGGATGCTGATGATAGGCCGCGGCATGCGAACGGGGGGCACCGCCATAGAGTGGTACCCCAGTGGGCACGGTGGGCCGCCGGGCACCAATGCCGGTCAAGCCGATAATCACTGCTTTATAGGTTGGTTTAGTGGTCATCGTCGAAGCTCCCTGATTAGTTTGACAACCGCTGGCTGCTCACTGACAGCTAGTACGCAGCGGCTTAAGTAAGCCAATCGTTCACTAGTGCACGCGTCTAGTATTAGTACTCAGCGGCGTAAACAAACCAATAGCTCACCAGTGCCTAGCTGTTCCGTGACCAGCACTGGTCACGGAACAGCTAGACACGATTCTACTGTGGATGTATTTGGACCGCAATGTACTAGTAGTATGTGTTACACGTGAAACATCTAATGGTATATGTCAAACGTGAAACACGTAAAGGGAACGGTTGGTCAACGGTAGCGTGATCCGTTCATTGCGGCGGTGGCTTTCGGCCAGGGCCAGGCAGACCTCCGTCAGGTGATGCGTTACTTCAATGTTGCCCAGGGTGGGGCGCTTTTCTTCATAAGCCGCGACCAGATCTTCCAAGCAGAATTGGGTGGCGCTGTGGGGCGCGATGGCTGGCACATCGACCTCCTGCATCACGCGCCCGCGCGTATCCTGGGCCTGGCGCAAAACGACGCGGCTGCCATTCTCCAGCACCCGCACGCTGCCGCGGCTGCCTAGCACCTCAAATTCCCAGCCGCCGGCAGGCACGCTGGTCGCTTCGACCCCATTGGCAAAACGGGCTTGGAAGATGCCGTTGGGATCTTTGTCCAGCCGGTTGTTTTCAATCGCGAGATCGCGCGGGAAGAGTTCGCCGCGGATGCTCTCCACTTTGGGATCGCCGAGCAGAAAACTCAGCGTATCGAGCGAGTGGATATGGCCGTGGAGCAGGTTGGTGGCGGCATAATGGACCGCAGCTTTCGGTTCGCCAATTTCACCGTTGGCAATCAGATCCCGCGCCTGATGAAAGCCCAGGTTAAAACGGCGCAAGACGCCGGTATTGAAGGGTGTGTTATTGGCTTGCACCGCCTGCAACACGCGGTCGGCCTCCTCCATTGAGCAGGCAATCGACTTTTCGCAGAAGATCATCGGCGCGCCCAGTTCGGCGACACGGGTGGCCATCTCGGCGTGGAGTACCCCTTTGGTGCAGATGGCGACCAGGTCGGGCTGCTCCTGCCGAATCATCTCCTCGTAATCTTCGTACAGATTGCTCACGCCCCACCGTTCAGTGAAGGCGGCGCGTTT
Source organism: Caldilineaceae bacterium (assembly GCA_022842065.1). The sequence goes on along the minus strand of JALHQH010000003.1, from coordinate 337,120 downwards.
GGCCGGGTCGATATCGGCCCCCGTCACGACTTCGAGCCGGTCGCTGGCTTGACACGCGGCGGCAATTGAATAGGGTGGTGACCCCGCCGGCAACTCAGTATCAATCGTACTGCCCATGCGTCCCAGACCAATAATGGCGACACGGTAGGTTTGGTTAGCCATACAATTTTCTCTTTTCAGGTTAGCGCAATGCGCGGCGTGCCGGGCACGCCTGGTTAGACGGCAAACTTCGGCTGGCGCGGCGTCGTGTTACTTTGCAGACGCAACGACCGGTTTTGTAGGGGCAGCGCAACCCGTGCCCCCCCCTGTTGATAGGATTCGATAAAGCCAAAGATCAGCTCCATGGTAGCCAAGGCGGTGCGCACGCCACCACGCGTTGGCTCGCCGCTGTCGAGTGCATGAACCAGATCTTCGATCAGGCGCAGGGTGGAGCTGGCGGGTGCCACATCCTCGAAGGGTTGCATTTGCAGGGACGTACGCCCTTGGGCATCAGGGACACGTTGGCGCAAGAGCCATTCCATGCCATCATTCAGGGCGGTCAGGGTGCCTTGGTCGCCAATCGCTTCCACTTCTAGCCCGCGCGGGGTCAGGAGCATATAGGCGGTAACCCCATTGGCGAAACCGATCAGCCCTTCGCCCAGCGGGTCAGCGCTGAGCAGATCGCCGTCAATAATGCCTTCGCCCTTGGGCAAATAGGCTTGCACCCAAACGGGAGCACTGTCGCTGTTAAGGCGCAGCACCAGGTCAAAGGTGTGGCTGGCGGTATTAAAGAGGGTACCATTGTTGTAGAGCAGAATGCTCTTCAGCGTGCCAATCGCCCCACCGTCAATCGTCGCCTTCATATGGTCATAAAGGGGTGACCAGCGCCGGTTGGTGCCCAGGTTGAAGGCCGCGCCGTTGCGCTCCACCGCTTCGACCATCGCGTCGGCTTCGGCCAGGGAAGCGGCCATCGCTTTTTCCGCATAGATCGCTTTGATGCCGTGGTTGACGGCATAGATCACAATCCCGGCGCGTGGCTCCGGCTGGGTGGCAACGCTGACAATATCCAAATTTTCTTTGGCGATCATCTCTTTGTAGTCAGTATATTGCCGTTCTTTTGGGATGTCGTAGCGCTTGCCAAACTCCTCCATCACATCGGTGCGAAAGTCGGCACAGGCGACGAGATCAGTGCGTTCACACGCATAGAAACCGGCAGCGTGGGAATAGGGCGGCACATGTTTGGGCGTGCCCACCACTTCGTTATCAATAAAGCCGCCCATCCGGCTACAGCCGATCACCGCGGCACGATAAGTTTTCATAGCATTGAGGTTCCTTTTGTTTGGGATGCGGGGCAAAGGACGACAGCCGTCAATTGCCTAATCCAATATCATCCGTGGATCCAGTGCATCGCGCAGGCCATCGCCGATAAAGTTGATGGCGAGCACACAGAGGCTGATCATCAAGCCGGGGGGTAGCCAAAGCCAGGGGAAAGATTCGATGATCTGGATCGATTGCGCTTCGTTGAGCATGTTGCCCCAGCTGGGCGTGGGCACCTGCACGCCCAGCCCGAGAAAGCTCAGCCCGGCCTCGGTGAGAATGGCACCGGCGATGCCAAAGCTGCCGGCAACGGTGATAGGCGCAATAATACTAGGCAAAATATGGCGGCGGAGAATACGATGGCGGGGCACCCCCAGCGCGTGCGCGGCCAGCACAAAATCCATCTCGCGCACAGAGAGGATCTGGCCGCGCACCAGGCGCGCAACGCCGGTCCAGCCGATCAGCCCAATCGCGATCATCGCGTTGCGCAGCCCTGGCCCGACAATCGCGACGATACTGATCAGGATGACCAGCACCGGAAAGGCCATAAAGGTATCGGTAATGCGCATGATCACCGCATCGACCTTGCCGCCATAGTAGCCGGCGAGGCTGCCCAGCAAGGTGCCAATCGTCATGAAGATCATCACCGCGGTAAAGCCCACGGCAATCGAAATCCGCCCACCGTAGAGCACCCGACTCAACACATCGCGGCCAATCAGATCGGTGCCAAAGGGGTGGGCGAGACTGGGTGGTTGGCGCACCGCGCGCAGATCGGTCTTCTCCGGTGGCGTAGGCGCGATGATCGGGGCCAAGGGAAAGACGAGCAGCGTCACGGCGACCATAAAGATCAGGCTGATCACGGCGAGACGATGGCGCAGAAAACGGCGCCAGGCCCGTTGCCCCGGCGATTGGATCGCCGCGCGGCGCATAGCAATGGCCGCTGCGGCCGAATCTGGGGTTGCATCTTTGGTTGGCGTTGCGACAGCCATAATCACCTACTCATATCTCACGCGTGGGTCAACCAGCGCGTAGGTCAGATCGGTGAGCAGATTGCTCACCACAATTACCACCGCCGAAATCAGCACCATACTCATGATCAAGGGATAGTCACGCGTGCTGACGCCATCCATATATAAGGTGCCCATGCCCGGCCAGTTGAAGATCGTCTCAATAATAATGGCCCCGCCAAAGAGGCTGGGCAGCCGCAGCCCGATAATCGTAATCACGGGGAGCAGGGCATTGCGCAGCCCGTGGCGGACGGTAATTAACAATTGTGACAACCCCTTGCTGCGGGCGGTGATCATGTAATCTTGGCGGATCACTTCGAGCATGCTGGTACGCGTATAGCGCATGATCGCGGCGGTACTTTCGATCCCCAGCACAAAGGCCGGCAGCGCCATGTGGTGGAGCCGGTTGAGCAGCAGCCCCAGGGTATCCAAGTCCGCCCCAGGGGTGCTATAGCCACCGGTGGGAAACCAGCCCAGGCGTACGGCAAACAGATAGATGACGACAATCGCCGCAAAAAAACCGGGCACGGAGATGCCCATAAAGACAAAGCCGGTCATCAAATAGTCGAGGACCGAGTATTGGCGCAGCGCCGAGAGCACGCCGAGGGGGATCCCCACTACAATCGAAAAGAGCACCGCGGCCAACATTAATTGCATGGTTGCGGGCAGGCGGCGGCTGATCTCTTCGGCCACCGGCACGCCGCTGCGGATGCGCACCCCCATGTTGCCCTGAAACAAGCCCCCCATCCAGCGCAGATAGCGCACCGGGGCCGGCTGATCCAACCCATATTGGGCGCGCAAGGCGACCACATCAATATCGGCAATCCCCCCTTGCTGCTCCAACAACATGGCCGACACCGCATCGCCAGGGGCCAACTCGGTAAAGGTAAAGGTGATAATCGTGATCCCAAAGAGGACCGGCAGTGCCTGCAGAATCCGGCGGAAGATGTATTGGTTCATAGTTTTTTAGTAGATCAGTAGATCAGTAGATCAGTAGATCAGTAAATCGGTAAATCGGTAAATCGGTAAATCAGTGGACAGTGAGTCACTGTCCACTGACTCACTACCTACTGGGCCAAATACCACGTATGCGGGTTACGTTCCGGCCAGACGATGTTGGACCACTGGCGGAATTGGTAGTTACAGATATTTTTGTTGATGGCATGGCGCCGATCCTGCTGGAAGAGGGTCATGTGCAGCAGTTCGTCGTTGGTGATCTCACTAATCTCATACCAGAGTTGCTGCCGGGCGGCCTCATCCGGCTCGACCATGGCCTGCTGCACCTTGGCGTCCACTTCGGCATTGCAGTAGGAGGCGGCATTCAGGCCAGCGGGGGGCACGTTGGCACAGGAATAGCGCGCATATTCAAAGGGCACCGAAATCCCACAACAGCCATAGGCCAACTCAGAGGTTGGATCTTCGTAGACCTGGGCGGACCAGGCCGGCGCATCCATGTGCGCTACTTCGACCTTCAGTCCCACTTCGGCCCAGAACTGTTGCATGGCGGCCACCACATTGCGATCCAGTTCGGTCTGATAGTAGGTGGCGAATTGGACCGTCTGCTCTGGATCCCAGCCGGCGTCGGCCAGCAACTGGCGGGCCATCTCCGGATCATAGGGATAGTCATTCAGCTCCGGGCTAATCCAGACGTGCTCCGGGTCAACATTGTCATAATCATAGGGCAGCGCCTGACCGGGGCCATAGACGCCGGTGGTGATCGCTTCGCGGTCGAGGGCATACATCATCGCTTGCAGGATGCGCTTGTCCGGGAACTTCGTATGGTTGGGCCAGATCGACATGGCCCCAGGCAGCGGTGCGCCAACCACCGTCAGCGTGTCAATGCCTTCGACCCGTTCACGGTCAAGGCCATTGACCATACTGCCAACTTGAATTTCGTCGGCTTCCAGCCCTGGCATCCATGAAGCCACCGTGGTAAGCCCAATGCGGAAGATCAGCTGATCCAGGTGAGGACGCCCTTTGTAGTAATCTTCAAAGGCTTCCAAGATGTAGTACTGATCCGGCACAAATTCGCCCATCTTAAAGGGGCCGGAGCCGACCACCTGTTCACGGGCAAAAGGCGATGCCTGCATATCAGCGAAAGCAATGCCTTCCCACACATGTTTGGCCTGGAGATTCATGCCCCCCATGCCATAGAAGAAATCAGCGCGGGGCTCCTTGAGCGTAATCACCACTTGAAATTCGGACGGGACCGTTACACCAGTGATCTCCTCGGCTTCGTTGGCGGCAAATTCGTCAAAGCCAGCAATTGCGGCCAGGGGGAGGACCGTACGAACCGTGGCCCCAGAATCAGGATGGGAAGACATTTCGATGGTAAACTTGACATCTTCGGCGGTCACTTGTTCGCCGTCGTGCCAGAGCACATCCTGGCGCAGATTATAGGTGTAGGTCAACCCATCAGCCGAGACTTCCCAGCTTTCCGCCACATCGGGTTCGATGGTGGTGGCATCCACAATGCTGAGATCGGTGAGTTGGCTAAAGACAAAAGATTCGTTGGTGCTGCCGCGCGCCAGCCAGTTGCGCCCAACCATGGCATCATCGGCAATTGACAAGGTGATGGTACCGCCCTCGACTGGTTCCCCTTCACAGAGGTTAATGTAAGTTGCGGCGTCGGTACTCATAGCCTCGGCGGGGGCGGCCTCGGCGGCCTCCTCTTCGGCGGGGGCGGTGGCAGCCGCCTCACCGGCGGGTGCCGCCGTTGGGGTACAGGCCACCAGCAACAGGCCCAGGGTCAGCAGCACCAGTAGTTTGATCAGTCGTGCTTGTCGTAACATAGACACTCCTTCTGTTTTGCGCTCAAGGTTAAAACGAAATTAACCGGGGTTCACAATGGTCGGCGTTGACGTGTCATGCGCCGCGTGCGCACGCGGCGCATGACACGTTAGCTCATCATTCCTACTTTACTCGTAACTACGAACCCCAACCCAACCCTCCCCAGCTTGGGGAGGGAGCCGAGATCTCGTCCACGAGACATCGGTTCCTCCCCCAAGCTGGGGGAGGTTAGGTGAGGGTAAAAAACCGACCCCTCAAAGGCGGTGAGAAGGGGGTGAATCGCTACCGTTATTCCTGGATAAACCACGACGCCGGGACGTGTGGATACCACTCACCGGAGATCGACTGGGTGGGGACGTTGCGGACGCGGTTGCTCACTGCCGCCAACTGCCCAAAGCGTGGGTCATCGACGATCAGGCCAATCGACCAGAGATTATCCATCTGAATTTGGAAGACTTCCTGGATCATCTCATTGCGCGTTGCCTCATCCGGCTCACTGAGGATCTCTTCGCGGATCTCGCGCAAGCGCTTGACATCATCGGGTGGCTCAACGCCCTGTTCGCCCTTGGTATCGAGCCAAAGGGCCCAATCCGGTGCCCATTGCCAGCCACTCAACCCAAAGGTGTTAGAGTTGAGGGTCGGGTGGACGGGGCCACCGCCAAAGTGCGCGCCGCGGGCAGAGAGATCATGTTCCCCGGCATTGTGGCGCGAGGTCCACAGTTCGCCGGCTTCAGGGCGGACGGTGGCATTGATCCCGACTTTATCCCAGTAGCCGCGCACCAGTTCCATGACTTCAGCCGTTTCGGGCGGCCAGGCGGTCGTGGCGGAAATGTTGAGCAATAGTTCTTCGCCACCAGGTGCCAGGCGGTAACCATCACTGCCGCGTTCGGTCAAGCCAATTTCATCGAGCATCGTGTTGGCCAGATCAGGATCAAATTGGGCAAAGGTTTGGAAGAGTTCAGATTCACCGTGATAAGGTTCGCCACGCGCCGGGGCCACCTGTGAAGCAAAGACCCCACCTTTGTAGATCAGCGCTAAAATCTCGGCCCGGTTGATCGCCACGGAGAGGGCGCGGCGGAAACGCACATCATTGTAGAGTTCGCGCTTGACTTCGTCCTGGGTGGTGTAGTTAAACATGATGTTGGCGAATGAGTTGGGCATCCAATTCGCATAGGAGAAGCGGTAGTTGCCATCGGCTTTGCCGTCACTCAACACGGGCAGATTGGCGGTGCCGCCCAAGGAAGAGATGCGCACAAAGTCAAAGTCACCCGCAATGGTCTTGAGCAGGGTCGCTTCGGGATCGGCGACGCGGGTGGTGCGCAGTTCATCAATGTAGGGCAACTGATTGCCTGCGGTGTCAACCTTCCAATAGTAGGGATTGCGGATGTAGCTCTGCACCTGTTCGGGTGGCCAGACCGCGGGAATCCAGGCGGAGATGGTCGGTTTGTCCGGATTGTCGAAGTCGGCCATTTGTTTAAAGTAATCGACCCAAGTATCGAAGCCATCGGCGGCCATCCCGGCCTCAATGGCGGCCATATCGCCATAATCCGGGTGGAATTGCGAGAGATAGTGTTTGGGCCGGCTCACGATATCCGTACGGGGGAAACCCCAACTGCCCAGGTAGGTGGTGAAAAGGGCATAGGGTTCGGTGAAGGTGAATTGAATCGTGTAGTCGTCAATCTTGGTGAATTCGGCCAATTCACCGCCGCGGGTCAGCAGTGACGGTTTGGCAGGTGAGAGTTCATCGTTGAGAATGGTTGCTTCCCACCAGAAGAGAATATCCTCGGCGGTGAAGGGCTGCCCATCACTCCACTTGATCCCCTGGCGCAGTTGTAAGGTCAGGGTGGTATAATCCTCCGACCATTCCCAGGCTTGGGCCACGCTCGGCACAATTTCTGACTGCGGATTGTGAACCGTCAACGACTCGTAGTTGAAGTAGCCGGCGTCGGCGGAGCGCACGGTATTCTGGCCGGTAATATTCATGCGCAGCTCACCACCATATTGACCGATGCCTTCTTCCGGCTGGACCACGACCGGCTCTGCGGGTAACCGTTCGGCCACTGGTGGTAGTGACCCGGCCGCGACTTGCTCGGCCAAGGCGGGCGCTTCTTGATATTCGCCCACGGTGTTGCCGGTGGCCGCTTCATAATCGGCGGGTGAGTTATAGGTGATCTGCTGCACTTCGCGTTCACCAGCCTCCGCCGGTGGACCGGCCAACAGGTCACCAGCAGCGGCGGGCGCGGCTGCTTCGGCGGGCGCGGCGGCCGCTTCATTGGCTGGCGCCGCTTCTTCAACCGGTGCCACTGGGGCACCGCCACAAGCGGCCAAGAGTAAAGCGCTGATCAATAAGAGAGAGAGTAAAGTGGAAATCCCTTTGGTTTTCACGGATTAAGCTCCTTTTCGTAAACCAATAACAGGGTCATCAGGCAAGTGGATCGCGAGGGTTACCCGGCAACTGGTTGCCGGATGGCGCTGGGACAATCATTTTGGTGTTACATAGTTACCTCCGATTCCTCTGTACGCAGGTGCGTTTCAAATGTCCGGCTGTGCGGTTGAACCCCTTGTAGTTGCAATACATCGGCAAAGTGACAGCGGGCAAAATGAGGGGATTCATCAGCCCCGGCAATGTTCAACAGCGGTGGTTCTTCGGTACGACAGCGCCCCTGCACATAAGGGCAGCGCGGGTGAAAGCTACAGCCAGGGGGCACATTCGATGGATCAGCCACATCCCCTTCGAGCAGAATGCGTTCACGCCTGCGTCCGGTGGGATCGGTTTGAATCACCGGCACGGCCGAAAGCAGCGCCTCGGTGTAGGGGTGGCGGGGCCGAGCAAAGAGCGCGGCCGTCTCGCCCAACTCGACAATCTGCCCGACATACATCACCGCCACGCGGTCACTAATATATTCGACCACCGCCAAGTTGTGCGTGATAAAGAGATAGGTCAACCCTTTTTCCGCCTGCAACGCTTTGAGCAGGCTGAGGATCTGGGCTTGCACCGAGACATCAAGCGCCGAGACCGGTTCATCGGCCACAATAAATTGGGGGTTGAGCGCCAGCGCGCGAGCAATGGCAATACGTTGGCGTTGACCGCCGCTAAAGGCGTGGGGGTAACGATACATGAATTCAGGGTCAAGGCGCACACTGCGCAGTAGAGCCGCCACTTGCTCTTCTAAGACGCGCCGACTTTTGACCAGGTTACGGGTAATAAAAGGCTCGCTGATAATCTCCTGCACGGTCATGCGCGGATTCAACGATGAGTAGGGATCCTGAAAGATCATGCCCATAAAGCGCTGTTCATAACGCAACTGTGCGCGCGCCAGCGCAGTGAAATCAAGCACCGCAGACCCATCATTTTTATGGAAGAGCACCTGCCCGGCGGTCGGTTCCACGGCGCGCATGACACAGCGCCCGGTGGTGGTTTTGCCACAACCACTCTCGCCGACCAAGGCCAAGGTCTCGCCGCGTGCCACCTGAAAGCTCACATCGTTGACAGCCTTCACCTGGCCCACCGTCCGGCGCAGAAAACCACGGACGATCGGATAATATTTTTTGAGGTTTTTTACTTCAATGACCGGGTTGTGATTCGACATGAGTTCGCTTTTTTAGAATCTACGTGACGATGCGGCCGTTGCCTGTGCCGTCGCCTATGCCTTCGACAAGCTCAGGCGACGGCGACGGCACAGGCAACGGCTGCAAGACCTTGAATTTACACATACAGATGACAGCGCACCTTGTGACCTGGTCCCACTTCTACCTGTGGCGGATAGGTGACATCGCAAACACCAGGGATACAATCAGGGCAACGTGTGTGAAAATGACAGCCGCGCGGGCGATCATATAGGCTGGGCACGGAGCCTTCGATGGGGTCGATGACCTGGGTCTTGCCAAGCCCCAATTCGGGGACAGAGCGCAATAGCCCAATCGTGTAAGGGTGTTTGGGATTGTGGAAAAGCTCCCTCGCCCCGGCACTTTCCACATCGCGCCCCAAGTACATGATCATCACACGGTCGCAAAGTTCGGAAATCACCGCCAAGTCGTGGGTGATCACCATGAGCGCCATCCCCAGTTCGCGCTGCAACTCCTTCATTAGCTCCAATACCTGCGCCTGAATTGTCACATCGACGGCGGTGGTCGGTTCGTCGGCAATCAGCAGGCTGGGGTGACAGGAGAGGGCCATCGCGATCATCGCCCGCTGGCGCATCCCACCGCTGAGCGCAAAGGGATAGGCGTCAATCGTCTGTTCGGGCTTGGGCATCCCCACGCGACGCAGGATCTCCACCGTCCGTTCGCGCGCTTCACGTTCGCTACACTGCTGATGGAGCTTGATCACCTCGCTGATCTGGTTGCCGATGGTGTAGACCATACTAAAGGCGGACATTGGCTCCTGAAAGACCATGGAGATCACTTCGCCGCGGATTTTACGGATTTCGGGCCCTTTCCAGTCCAGCTTGACCAGATCAGTCGAGGTGCCATGTTGGTGTAGCAGAATTTCGCCGTCGACGATCTTGCCATGTTCGGGCACAATCCGCAGGATCGACTGGGCGGTGACGCTCTTGCCACAACCACTTTCGCCAGCAATGCCCAACGCCTCGCCGCGGTGAATGGCAAAACTAACACCATCAACCGCGTTCAGAATCCCTTCACGCGAGAAGAAGTGGGTCGATAGATTATTTACCTCTAACAACAGCTCGTCGTTCATTAAGATCCTTTAGCAGTGGGGGAGGGAGGGAAGTACATTGGTAAATCAGTAAATCAGTACATCGGTAGATCAGTAGGCAGATATGACAGTACCGATATACCGATATACCGATATACCGATGTACTGATTTACCGATTTACCCTCACCCTCACCCTCTCCCCTAAATCGCCGCGTACGGGTCGGCGGCATCACGGAGACCGTCGCCGACAAAGTTGAAACAGAGAATCGTAATCACAATAAAGAGGCCGGGGATGAGCAGCCAGGGGGCATCCGCCATCACCCGGATATGTTGCGCATCTTGGAGCAGCACGCCCCAACTTATCGCCGGCTCCTGCAAGCCCAACCCAATAAAACTGAGGGCGGTTTCGCCCAGGATCATATCCGGCACACTCAGGGTCAGCGAGGCAATGATATGGCTGGTAAAGGAGGGCAGCATATGTTTAAAGATGATGCGCCGTTCGTTGGAGCCATTGAGCCCGGCCGCCATAATATATTCCTCTTCGCGCAAGGCCATGAATTTACCGCGCACCACGCGCGCCAGACCCGTCCAGCCGACCAGCGAGAGGATCACCACAATTCCAAAGTAGACCTGCACAATTGACCAGTTGGCGGGCAGCGCGACACTGAGCGCCATCCAGAGCGGCAGGGTGGGCACCGAGCGGATAAACTCGATCAGGCGTTGGATAATCATATCGACCACGCCACCAAAGTAGCCGGAGATGCCGCCAATGGTGACGCCAATCAGAAAGCTGATGGCGATACCAAGCAGTCCGACCGAAAGCGAGATCCGCCCGCCATGAATGATGCGTGAAAGCAGATCGTTACCCTTATTATCACTGCCAAAGAGAAAGAAGGTTCCTTCCTGCACCCCGAAAAGGTGACGGTTGCTGGGAAAGAGCCCCCACAGTTTGTAGGGATCACCCTCGACAAAAAAATAGATGGGGTACTTTTTGCTGGTATCGACCTTGTAGGTGGTGCGGAAGGTCGCAGTATCCATCTCTGAGGTGTAACCATAGACAAAGGGCCGCCACTGAAATTGCCCGTTCTCGACAAAGTGGATGCGCTGCGGCGGGGCCAATGTCATCGTCACGTCATAGTGACTGGGATCATAGGGGGCCACAAATTCGGCAAACAGAATGGTGAGATACAAGAGCACGATCACCACCAGCGAGACAACCGCCACCCGATGGCTCGCAAAGCGCCAGCGAATGAGCTGCCACTGGGTCGCACGCGCTAACTTATTCGGCTCAACACGGGGGATAGCTGGTGATGGGACCACGGCCCCTTCTGCAACAGTCATGGCGATTCCTTAGGTTGAAACGATTCGGCTGATTGGCAGACGCGGGTTTGCAGACATGGATCCAGATCGCGCGGATCTAGGTGACGCGGATCTTTTAATGGTGAACGAATTCGCATGATTACACTGCTCCGCGGATGCGCGGATCAAGCCACGCTAAGATAATGTCGGAAATGAGCGTGCCGATGACGGTCAACAAGCTGAGAATTAACACGATGCTGCCGGCCAGAAACATATCCTGGCTGAGCAGGGCACCCACAAAGAGCGGCGCAATGGTTGGTAGGCCCAAAACCAGCGAGGCCAACAGTTCACCGTTGACCAACTGCGGCAAGGTCCAGCCAATGGTGCTGGCGATGGGATTCATGGCAATCCGAAAGGGATATTTATAGAGCACCGTCTTTTCCGGCAACCCCTTGGAACGGGCCACCATGACATAGGGCTTGCCCAATTCATCGAGCAAGTTGGCGCGCATGATCCGGATCAGGCCGGCGGTGCCTGATGTGCCGACAATCAGCGCCGGCAACCAGATGTGTTGGAGCAGATCAAGTAGCTTGGCCAGGTTCCACGGGGCCATCTGGTATTCATCGGAAAAGAGCCCGACCGCAACGCGACCCGTCCAGGTAAAGTAGAGCCAGAGAATGATCAACGCTAATAGAAAATTGGGAATCGCCAAGCCCAGAAAGCCAATCAGCGTAAAGATGTAGTCGCCCGGTGAGTATTTATGGGTGGCCGAGTAGAGCCCAATCGGGATCGCCAACGCATAGGCAAAGAGCAATGAGAGCAATGAAATCGACAGACTCCAGGGCAGGCGGGCCGCGATCAGCTTGGTTACCGGTTGATTCCACTCTAGCGAGCGCCCTAGATCCCCTTGTAAAATGCCTTCCATCCAGTGCAGATAACGCACATACCAGGAAGCATCCAGCCCATAGCGGGCGCGCAAGGCGGCGATCTCAGCCGGGTCAACCGCCTGCTGCTGGGAGATCAGGTTATCCACATAGGCGTCCATATAATCACCAGGCGGGGCCTCGATGATGATGAACGAAATGATCGACACAGCGAGCAAAGTCGGGATCATCAACAGAATACGACGCAGGATATAAGCGACCATGACGCTACTTTCACCAGAAACAGACGCCGGTAAAACAGACGACGGTAAAACAGATGGGGGTGAGATAGGTCGTTCGTGATGTGGGGATTGACGCAGCAAGGCCCGGCACCACTTGGTTGGAACAGTCAGGCTAAATATCAGCTGGAAGGGGGTTGAAATGCAGACGCATGGCCCGTTGGGCCGCTTCGACCTGGCGTTGGCGCAGCGCCTCGATCACTTGGCGGTGTTTGCCCGCCATCACCCCTTCATCGGGTTGCATGTCGATCACCATGCGCGGGGCGAATTCACGTAGTTGATCAAAAAATTGCTGGACAATCGAAGAGAATTGCAACAAGATCGGGTTGCGACTAGCCTTCATCAACAGCAGATGAAACTCGCGATCTTCGCGCACCACCGGCAGCCCTTCGGCCATGCGGGCCGCAAAACGGGTGAGCACAGTCTCCAACTCAGCAATTTCGCCTTCCGTGATTTTGTCTACAATCCATTCCATCGAGCCAACCTCCAGCGCAATGCGCGCCTGGTATAACTCACGCAACGTAATCGTTGATTGGATGGCGGCCAGATTGACCGCCAGGGGCATGGGGGATGGCAACTGTAACAAATAAACACCCGATCCGGCGCGGCGCTCAACAATGCCCTCTTGCTCTAATTGTTCCAATGCGCCACGCAACACTTCGCGGCTCACCTCTAACAACTCGCTGAATTTGCGTTCCGACGGTAACCGCGCACCAGGTAGCAGATTGCTCTGGTTGATGTAGCGTAAGATTACCTGATAGACGCGATCAGCCAATGTGTTGCGATCAATGGCTGAGAGTAGCAGTGTCTCCATAAGCAAAAGGTTGCAGTTGTTAAGCTGAAGTGCAGATCAATTGTTACAGAATGTACAAACTGGTCTACTCAATAGACCAATTTTTCTAACTATAACATGGCTAAAAAACCTTGTCAAATGCCATTTTTGTGCCCTTTTTACGGCACTAAAGGCAAGCCAGGCACAAGCCAAAGCATTATGGGTGCTATTTTGCAAATCAAATTGGGATTAACGATAGAATTTACGCCGCCATTAGAAACTAAGTTTTTGACAAAAACTTAGCTTCGCCGGTGTGCTTGCTGATTTTGTGTAAGGCCGAGAGGAATTTTCGCGGTAGGAATAGATCGGTTTGTTGGAAAGGGGCTGACGCTAGGGGAAACGCCGTCGCACCTGTTCGAGTTCAATCGCGGTCGCCGTAAAACGATAGAGTTTGGCCGGCCGGTGATCGCCTTCGCGGATGTTGCCGGTCTCTTCCAAGACATCGGTTGCTAACATTTTGCGCCGGAAATTGCGCTTGTCCAGCGGCTCATTGAGCACCGTCTCATAAACCTTTTGCAGCTCGGAGAGGGTAAATTCCTGGGGCAATAACAAGAAGCCCAAGGCCGTCCACTCCAACTTCCAACGCAGTCGTTGCAGGGCATAGTGGAGAATGCGGTCGTGGTCAAAGGCGAGTTCGGGCAGATCGTAAATGCTCCACCAGCGCGCATCACCGGCATCACTGGCACCGCGGATCTGCTGCTTGGCGACTTGATCGACACTTAACAGCGCAAAGTAGGAGATGGTGATGACGCGCGTGCGCGGGTCACGATTCGGCTCACCAAAGGTATAGAGCTGCTCCAGATAGACATTGGTGACATTGGTCTCCTCCGCCAACTCACGCAGGGCCGCATCTTCCAAATCCTCGCTGATCTCCACAAAGCCACCCGGCAGCGCCCACTTTTGCACAAACGGTGGATGGTTGCGCTGAATCAGCAAGACCTTGAGATCATTCTCATAAAAAGTAAAGAGAATAATATCAACCGTCACCGCCGGCCGGGGATAATCATAGGTGTATTTGTTAATGGGTTGGTTGGTCGCTGTGTCGCTCAATGTTGGTATCCGAGTTTCCTGTGGTGGGGAGATAAGTAAATCGGTACATCAGTAAATCAGTAAATCAGTATACCGATGTACCGATGTACTGATTTACTGATTTACTGATTTACCTACCCTACCGCCCCAATTTACGCGCAATCGTCTCTTTCACCACCCCGGCATCCGCCGGCAGATAGACGGGCGGGTTGGCAAAGCGGCTTTCGACTTCGGCCAGTTTGTCTTCGTGATAGCCGACTTTGAAGTCGGTAAATTTGAGGCCGTGCGCAGTGCTGATCACGACCACGCGGTCGCTGGCCTTGATCTCGCCCCGCTGGACTAGTTTAAAGAGCGCGGCCAAAGCCACCCCTGTGTGCGGGCAAGCGTACATGCCGGTGAGATCGGACATGGCGGCGGCGTTGGCCAGTTCATCTTCACTGGCCTGCTCGACAATGCCATCGGTCATTTGGATGGCCTGCACCGCTTTTTCATAGCTGACCGGATTGCCGATCTGGATCGCTGAGGCGAGGGTTGACTGGGACGCGATTACGCTCTTTTCGCGAAAACCGTTGAGATAGCTTTGGTAGAAGGGGTTGGCCTTGCCCGCCTGCGCCGCCACCAGCCGCGGCAAGCGGTTGATGATACCGAGATCCTTGAGCAGTTGCAGCCCTTTGTAGAGCGCGCTAATGTTGCCCAGATTGCCGACGGGAATCACGATCCAGTCGGGGATCTCCCAATCAAATTGGCGCACAATTTCAATCGCGACCGTCTTTTGCCCTTCGACACGGATGCTGTTCATCGAGTTGGCCAGGTAGATGCTCTGGTCCGCGGTCACCTCTTTGACCACCTCCATACAGCCATCAAAATCGGTGTCGAGGGCCAGCACATGCGCGCCATTTGCCACCGGCTGCACCAACTGCGCCGTGCTCACCTTGCCCTGGGGCAGAAAGATAATCGCCGGAATGCCGGCGGCGGCAGCATAGGCGGCCAGCGCAGCACTCGTGTCACCGGTACTGGCACAGGCAACCGCCTGGACCGGGCTGCCATCGGTCATCATCTGTTTGACGACGCTGACCAGCACGGTCATGCCCAGATCCTTAAAGCTGCCGGTGTGGCTGTTGCCGCACATCTTCACCCAGAGGTCGGGCACGCCGATCTGTTTGCCCAGCCGCTCGGCCCAGAAGAGGTTCGAGTTCCCCTCGTACATGCTCACCACATTCTCATCGCGCAGGTCGGGCATCACCCATTCGCGCAAGCCCCAAACGCCGCTGCCATAGGGCCATTTACTGGTCCCCGCGCGGCGGGTGAGCAGTGTTTGCCACTCGGTGGCCGGGCGTTGTTGCAAGGGGGTGATTTCGTGATGCACCTCCAACAGCCCGCCACAGGTGGGGCAGGTGTAGATCACATCATAGACAGAGTACTCGCCTGGGCAGCCGCGAAAACAGCGGAAGTAGGCGCGATAGGGCAGCGTAACCGGGGGGCTTTGGACTGGGTCGAGATACATAGGTCAGGTTCCATTGGCAAGTTGGTCGAAAAAGTCAGCACAGGCGACAGCCCTACCGCAAAGGCGGATCAAAGTTACGTGTTGTCGCCATGACACTATTATACCTTATGTTGGGTAAAAATGCAGAGAAATAGAAACGTCAACAAGAAAACTTTTTGAATTCTCTTGAATGTGCATCTATTACGTGTTACAATAGGTGAAAATATGTAATAAATACCTAGTCATAAGGATAGCTGTATGACCGCTGGCAAAGCCTGGACGGTTCAGGACCGCTACGGAAATCGAATTTACTTAACATGGGAGCGTTGGCAGCATATTATCGATCCCGACAATCATCCTGAGGTTGAGCCCTACTTTGATTACATAGCGATGACAATTCAACAAGGGCGACGGCACCAAGATAGATACGATCCTAATGGCTATCAATATTACCAGATGTTTCTAGATTTGCCGGATAACAATACATATTTGGTTGTCTGTGTAAGATTTCGATGGTCGACGCTAGCCGATATGACGTTGCAAGAAGAAAAATTTGTGACAACTGCCTATTTTCAATCGTTTTGAGAATCTTATGAGCGAAACTAAAATCAACTATGATCGCGATGCCGATGTGCTTTATGTCTCTTTTGGGCGCAGTGCGCATGTGACCGGTGTGGAGTTAACCGATAATGTGTTACTCCGGCTAGATACAGGCAAGGTTAACGGTGAAGCACCACGTGCGATTGGCTTAACCTTCGTTAGTTTTAGCCTGCTGATGGCGGCCCATCAACAGCAGCCGTTGACTATTCCACTGATGAATTTGCGCAATCTATCAACCGATCTTTGGCAAGCCGTACTGGCAGTAGTAACCAGCGCGCCAGTGAGCGATTTTCTGGCAGTCAACCTTTCGATTTCGCCACAGATGCCACCGTTGCCGACAGTGGCTTTTGCAGGAATGTAGGATTATTTTCCTGGCATTTCTGTGATCTCACACGCTACACTGGACGACCTTCACCAGGATATGCCGGCCCAATAATTTGGCAACCCAGGAACAAATGAGCTAGAATGGCCGGTTATGAAGCCATTTCTGAAGTGGGCCGGGAACAAATTCCAGATTGTTGCGCGCATCAAAGCGCAGTTGCCGGTTGGCCGGCGGCTGCTTGAGCCATTTGTGGGTTCAGGCGCGCTCTTTCTCAACACGGATTATGCGTGTTACCTGCTAGCCGATGCCAACGCCGATCTGATTGGGCTCTATCAGCAGATCCAGCGGGAGGGCACGGATTTTATTGACTATGCCCGCACCTTCTTTGTGGCCGAAAACAATACGCAGACACAGTTCTACCATCTGCGCACCGAGTTCAACCACTCGGCTGATCGCCGCTACAAGTCGGCGCTTTTTATTTACCTCAATAAACATTGTTTCAATGGCCTCTGCCGTTACAACCAGAAGGGGGAGTATAATGTCCCCTTTGGGCGCTACAAAAAGCCCTACTTTCCCGAAAAAGAGCTGAACTTCTTTTACGCAAAAGCGCAACAGGCCACCTTTCAACACGCCGATTTTGCCACGGTGATGGCGGCGGCCCAACCGGGCGATGTTATCTACTGCGACCCGCCTTATGTGCCCTTGTCCCAGACGGCGAACTTCACGAGTTATAGCGCCGGGGCCTTTGGTGTGGCCGAACAGCAGGAATTAGCGCGGCAGGCGGTCGCCTGTGCAGCACGGGGCATTCCGGTGGTGATCTCGAACCATGACACCGAGTTTGTGCGCGCTGAATATGCGGGGGCGCGCATCGAGCAATTTGATGTGCAGCGCTATATCAGTTGTGATGGCAACAACCGTGGCAAGGCGGCTGAGTTGTTGGCGGTTTTTGAGGCGTCAACAACGGCTGAAGCAGGCGGCGTGGTGGTTATGGGCGAGGGCGTGTAGAGGACGCGGAGCGTCCAAAGGGCATTCCGCCGCGGAGCAGCGGAACGAGCAGCGTAAAAGGCGGGATCTGGTATGGTAGGCATGGTTGGGCAGGGGGGATTGGCGAATAGTTCCGGCAATACGCTGGAACAGACGATCATGGCGACGCTGGCGAGCAAGGGCTTTGCGGTGGCGAATTATCGGCAATGGGCGCTTAATCCCGCGGCGTATAGCGATGAGATTTTGTTGCGCAATGTGCCCTTTATCACGATCTACGGCCACCCCGGCAACACTGAGTTTCTGCTACGTTCGGCCCGCTATGCGCTGGAAATCCGCATTGAGTGCAAATGGCAACAGTCCGCCGGCAGTGTTGACGAGAAATTTCCCTATCTTTATCTCAACTGTGTCGAACAGATGCCGGAGCAGCGCATTATTATCGTTGTTGATGGCGGCGGGGCGAAAGCGGGTGCCGTGGCCTGGTTGCGTCGAGCCTGTGCCAATCGTCTCTATCTTGACCCTGCTGATCCCAAGACGATTACGATGATGACCCTGGTTGAATTTTTAATGTGGGCCAACCAAGTTTTTCGCTAACCCGTAGGTCAGCGCCTCTGGCGTGACAAGGTGTGTCACGCCGGAGGCGCTGACCTACGAAAACAAGAAAGTTTATTGTGTTACTGGCGCTGGTGTATCAGGGCCATTCTCCGGCAGGGTGGGGGGTGCGATATAGTCGAGCGGCAATTCACCGGTCAGCGCTTTCATAAAGGCGACAATATCGGCGGTATCCTCATCGCTGATCACCTGACCCAGTTGATATTCGCCCATGATCTTGACCGCTTCTTCCAAGGTCGCAACGCTACCGTCATGGAAGTAGGGGCCGGTCTCGGCGATATTACGTAGCATCGACACTTTGAAGACATATTTGTCGGCTTCGTTCTTGGTGACTTCATAACGGCCCACATCTTCGGTCGGATAAGGCTTGTACAACCCCATCTTCATATACATCTGGCCGCCCACGGTAGCACCACGGTGGCACATGGTACAGTTATAACTCACAAACTTCTGCAACCCAGCTTTTTCCTGCTCGGTCAATTGGGTGGCATCGCCCCCAAGGAAGGCATCAAAACGGCCAGGGGTCATCAACTTGCGCTCGAAGGCGGCAATGGCGGTGGTCAAATTTTCAAAGGTGATGGGATCGGGATCATCCGGGAAGGCGGCTGCAAAGAGTGGCGCATAGCCGGGGATCGTCTTGATCACGGCAGCGGCTTCGTCACCACCAGCCGGCATGCCCATTTCGATCTGATTCTGGATCGGGCCTTTAGCCTGATCTTCCACATCAGGGCTGCGGCCATCCCAGAATTGGGCAACTTCTAAGGCCGCGTTATAGACGGTTGGCGCATTGCGACCACCAACGGCACCTTGGTGACCCACCGAGGTTGGTAAACCATCAACACCATATTTGTCGAGGAGATGGCATGTATTGCAGCTAATGTCCTGGGCAATCGAGAGGCGGGTCTCGTAGAAGAGCATGCGGCCCAGGTCGGTCATCTCGGTGGAGAGGGGATATTTGCCGGTGCCGGCTTCGGCTGGCAAAGCGGCAAAATGGACGGCGATGGTGGGATCAATCAAGTCAGCAACGGGTGCGGCGGTTTGGGTATCAGTCGTCACTGCTGCAGCAGCCGGTTCAACGGCAGCACTCTCCGCCGTGGTGATTGGGGCGGTTTCGGCTACAACAGCGGCTGGGGCTTCAGTTGGGATTTCCGTTGGGGCGGGTGGTTCAGTTGGAGGTGGCTGTGGTGGTTCGGATCGACCACAGCTTAGTAACATAACCAACGCAAAGGAAAGCACCAGTGCGAAACTAACACGTTTCATAAAGACCTCCTCGTCTTAGTAGATGCGTGTTGATAAAAGATTAATGGATAAGTAACGTCTTTGTGAAGTATTGCGCAAGTTCCAGCGTTAGAAACCGGCCATCTGGCTAGTTTTTGCAAAGCGCGCCTTGCATTAGCGAAAGGTGTTCGGGCCGGAGTTGGGGTTCAGCAGGGAAGGAAAGTCAGAAAAGATTGCTGGTGGGCTGGTGGTTCGGTTGGCACAGGAAAGCCAAAGATAGCGCTGTGGATTAGTGGGTGAGGGTTGCAAATGCGCAGGAGAGCACAACTACGGCGGCTGGATCTGGCGATCCAGCCGCCGTAGTTGCGGGTACGTTACTTCTTTTTCTTCTTTGTTTCTTTTTCCGCAGCATAGGCATGGCCGCCAAAGATGGCGCGTACTTCCGCGGCAGAGGTAGCCTGACGCAGCCGACCCTGGCGTTCTTCCTCTTCCACACGCAATTTCTTCACATTCTCCAGCACTTGCGCCAGTTTGTTGGCTGGGAATTTGCACGCGCCATTCTCATCCATGTGAATGATCTCACCCGGTGCCACATCCATGCCGGCGACATGAACTGGCACATTGACGGCCTGCACCGCCTGCGCACCGTGTCCAGGGGTGATGCCGCTGAGCATGTACTGAAAGCCCATGGGGCGCACTTCGTCGATATCGCGCGAAGGGCCATTAGAGATCAACCCCAAACAGCCAATTGCCTTCATCGCCGAGACCATGTTGCCGCCGGCCAGGCCAACTTTATTGGCCAATTCCGGCGGAAACTTCTGTTGCATCACCAGGATCGTCGGCTTGGGCGAGGCATCAAGCGCATCGACTACATCCATAAAGGTGAGGCTCTTAAAGTTGGGATCGGGCAGGCCGTACACACAAGTCACGGCATAACCCACCAGTGGCCCCAATTCGGGGTACATGGTGCGAATGCTCGTGTCAGTGTACCAGTGCTCCGTCCACGGGTTGTAGAGGCTGAGGCAGAGAGGCGTGCCAGGGTAGGTGGCGACAACATTGGTGATGGAGGGCGTGTCAAACTGGCGCAGCTCTTCCAACATCTCTTGAATTGATTGGTCAGCCATAAGTGCTCCTTGTGAATGGTTTTGAGAGTCGGTTGCAGTTTAGGTAAATCGGTAAATCGGTAAATCGGTAAATCGGTAAATCGGTAAATCGGTAAATCGGTAAATCGGTAGACAGGCCAGAATACCCTGCCTACCGGTTTACCTGTCTACTTATCTACCGATTTACCTATAACCGTTGTTTCAAATCGTTTGGGAAAGTGGACGGGCATCGATTATAGTTTATGATAGCATAGAAGCGATTTGCAGGGTAACAAAGAAAAAAGGTAACAACCAAGCCACTCCTCCCTAACCCTCCCCTGCTAGAGGAGGGAACTAGGGTCTCTCGGCCAGATTCCCCCTTAGCAGGGGAGGGTTAGGGAGGAGTTAGTTACGAAAAAAGGAGCTTAGACCGTGTATACATTGGAAAGTGTCGGCTTATCTGTCTCGATCCTCGATCCGGCGACTGATCTAGATCGCTGTGGCTCGCGCTATTGCGTGGGCGGTTATATCTATCAGGTAACGGACAGCGATGTAGGGGAGTTGTTGACCGGCCCCCAGTATCCCGATCCCTACCCGGATGTCTTTGACGGCCAAGGCGCGCCGGATATGTTTTATACACCCCTCGGTGCCGAGGATGCACCGGTCGGCGGTGAGGTCGGGATCATTGGCGTGGGCCGTGTGCGACGTAGCAGCCCGATTGAGCCCTTTTATGTGCGTCACAATCCGGAAGTGATCGAATTTTTGACCTGGCAAGTCGAGGCAAGCAAAAGCAGCATCACCATGAAAACGCAGCAGCGTTTTCGCAATTGGGGCTACCGCCTGACGCGGCGGGTGACGCTCGATGGTCACACCATCCATTCTTATACTGAAATTGAAAGCACCGGCGAAAGTGTGTTGCCGATTCGCTGGTTTGCCCATCCCTTTTTCCCATTGACAGAGGATCGCGTCTATTGTCACTTTTCGATGCCAGTTTCCATGCCCGAGAATGCCGGCTATTTTATCAACAAACATGGCTACATCTGCCAAAAACCAGAGTTTGACTGGCACCACGGTTTCTACCAGGCGCTCGACTATCACAAACCCGGCGGCGGCATCACGGTGATCCAGAAACATCCCGGCGTCGATCAGGTGATCACCACGACGGACTTTACACCCGACTTTTTGCCAGTCTGGAGCAATGCCAATACCTTCTCCTTCGAGCCCTATTTCGATGCGAAGTTGGCCCAAGGCGAGATGGCGGCGTGGCGGATCAGTTACGAGTTTTAACCCGATGCAACCACTGGCACCGATTTTGACTGTTCACCTTTTTCCCGAACTCTTGGCTGAATTGCTGGCGCTGTTGCAAAGCTTGACCCCCGAAGAATGGGCCAAGCCGACCGCCTGTGTCGGGTGGTCGGTGAAGGATGTCGCCCAACATCTGCTGGGTGATGAGGTAGGTAAGCTATCTGGCGGACGCGATCGCCATCGTGGGGCCTGGAAAGAAACCAACAGTTGGGCAGAGTTGGTCGCGGTGATCAACGAAAATAACGCGATCTGGGTGCGTGCCACGCGCCGCATGAGTCCGCAACTGCTCTGTGACATGTTGGCGATGACCGGGCAGGAAGTCTGTACTTATTTTGCGACGCTGGATCCACAGGCGTTGGGGGTACCGGTTAGCTGGGCTGGGCCGGCAGCGGCACCGGTATGGCTTGATCTGGCGCGTGAATATACCGAGCGGTGGCACCATCAGCAACATATCCGTGACGCAGTGGATAAACCAGGGTTGAAAGACCCGCACTACTTTGCGCCGGTGATCGACACCTTTATGCACGCCCTGCCCTACACCTTCCGTGCGGTTGACGCTGCAACCGGCACCGTGATCGAAGTCGCGGTAACTGGTGCGGCAGGTGGGCACTGGTTTCTCCATTATGGAGCGCAGTGGCAACTTTATCGGAGCGTTGACCAAGCGCCACGCGCCAAGGTTACGATAGATCAAGAAACACTCTGGCGACTTTTTACGCGTGGCCTCACTCCAAGCGCGGCAGTTCCTGCGGTTGTAATCCAAGGGGACCATCTGCTAGGGTTGCAGGTACTGGAAGCGGTATCAATTATTGCCTGATGAATTCAATCGATTACCCGAAACAATGGCAGCACTTGGATGAGGATTTGTGATAAAGCGCAGGGCTGGCTGGCCACAGCGGTAGGGGTCCTCTTTTTTCTGCTCTATGCGTTAACGGCCGCGCCAAGCATCGTCGAGCTCTATGATGATAGCCTGGAATTTCAACTGGTGGGGCCAACTTTTGGGATTGCTCACCCCACCGGCTATCCGCTCTACACGCTGCTGGGCGGGTTGTGGAGTCGCGTGCTTTTACCGGTGGGCAACTGGGCCTGGCGCATGAATCTCTTTAGTGCCCTGGCCGCGGCACTGACAGTGGCGCTGCTCTTTGTATTTACACAAGCATTTGTTAAACAGAGCGCGCCGGCTGAAGCACCACCGCGCTTTTGGCCGGGGCTCGGTGCGGCGCTGGCTTTTGGTCTCAGTCCACTTTGGTGGAGCCAGGCGACCATTGCCGAGGTTTACGCACTACACAATCTGTTGGCCATCAGTGCCCTGCTTTTAACGCTCTTACTCACCACGGAACCGGCTGTACAAACGACGCGCCGGCGGGCAAGTTTGTTAGCCCTCACTATTGGCCTGGGCCTGACCCATCATCGCACAATTGTCCTACTGGGGCCAGGCTTGTTGCTCATGCTTTGGGGCCAGCGGTGGCTCTGGCACCCCAGTCGCGACTGGCTACGGTGGAGCCTTTGGCTGCTCGCGCCGTTGTTGCTCTATCTCTATCTGCCCTTGCGGGCCAGCATGGGCGTTATGGATCTTAACGGCAGCTACGCCAATACGTGGGGCGGTTTCTGGCACCATGTCCTGGCGCGTGGTTATACCAGCTTTTTCACCGAAAACGCGCTGACCCGTTCACTGACTGCTAGCGAATGGGCACAGTTGTGGTTGGCACAGTATGGCATCGGCGCTCTAGCCTTGGGGCTGCTTGGTCTCGGGTGGCTGTTTTGGCGGGGACGCAATCGGCAGGTCGGATTGGGGTTGGTGCTGGTGGTGCTGGTCAATCTAGCCTTTGCCGTTGCTTATCGCGTTGGCGATCCGGAGCTCTTCTTACTACCGGCCTGGCTGGCCTTTGCGCCCTTGATCGGTCTTAGTATTGCTGCGCTGGCGCAGGTTAGTCGGGCGCGACTGGCACAGGTCGGGCAAATCGCGCTGCTGGTGGGATTACTAAGCGGCATGGGAGGCAGAGAACTCCCTATCAATCGGCGCACCGACTGGGCCATTCACGACTATGCGGTCGCACTGGCCAAGGTCGAATTCCCCCCACAGAGCCAAGTGATTGGACTGGAGGGACAGATCACCGCGCTGCACTACATGCAACAGGCGGAAGGCTTGGGCCAAAACGCGCAGGGGCTTGTCGCTAATGATCCGGCAAAACGACGCGCCGCAATGGCCGCCGCCTTGCAGGCCGGTGTGCCAACCTTTATTACCCAGGAAGTGGAGGGAATCGCTGACCAATATAGCTTTAGTGGCACAGGACCATTGGTACGCGTTTGGCCACGCGGTCAGGCCCAGGTGGACGCGCCCCCGCAGCCGTTGAACATGATGTTGGCGAACGGCACCCTGCTGTTGACCGGCTACGCAGTTGAACGTTTGGCCGCGGCTGGGGGGCCGACGTTGCGCATCACCTTCTACTGGCAACCACAGGTCGCCTTGGCGCAGAATTATAAGCTATCATTACGGCTCCAAAGTACCACAGGGTTGCCGCTGACCTGGCCCGATGGCAGCACCGCAGTGGCTGATCACTTTCCCCTGCGCGGGGTGGCACCAACCACAACCTGGCTCCCCGGCGAAGTAGTAACCGATGTACACTACTTGCCTTTACCAGCCACGGCTACCCCAAAACAGCTTTATGTCGTCCTCTATGATGCGGCGACCGTGGTGGAGGCCGGCACCTTGACGATTGGGCTGCCAGCCACTTATTAATCTCCCAGCCACCCTACAGCTTGACGACGACTGCACAACGGCAGTTGCCACGCGGCGTGGACAGCCAGTAATTACAATTTGCTTTCCACAGAATGATTTTGGCATAACGGGCAACTCGTGCCATAATTCACAAAATTCACTAAATTTGACAGTTGCTCAGTGGTCAAGTCTAGCGCGACTACTTTTGCAGTTGATTCTACGGTTATACTTAATGCCATTGAGCTTTGGAGGAAGAAGATGAAATTGAATGCTTTTGTTTCGGCCCGTTTTCTCGCCATTGGGGCTGCCTTGCTGATTAGTGGGTGTACAATTCCCTTGCCGAATGGCACGGTCCCTTCGGCAAGCACCGACGCCCCGGTGGAAGCGGCGACCGATAGCCCCGCAGCCATTGCCGACGGGGCAATGGCCACCGTCAATACCCGCTCCCTGCGTGTGCGCCAGTCACCAGATGAGACCAGCGAAGTCGTGGCGGGCATTGCCGCAGGGGAGAGCTACCGTGTGCTCTCGCTCAGCGAAGATGGGCTATGGGTCGAGTTGGCCATTGATAGCGCCGTGGATGGCAGCGGGTGGGTCTCAACCAGCTTTGTCACCGTCGAAGGTGATGTTACCGGTTTGGCACCCGAAGCAGCCGCCCCGGCCGTGAGCCAACCAGTGACCGGTACCGATGGCGTAACCCTCGTCGCCACGCCACAGCCTGGTTTTGCCCTGGTCAACACGGGCGATACGCGCCTGCGTGTGCGCGGTGGCCCTAGCACCAATGATCCGATTGTCGGTTACGCCTATAATGGTGAGACCTACGCAGTGTTGGAAACCAGCGAAGATGGCACCTGGGTGCGCATTCCCGCCGCGACCGGCAGCAATACCGATAATGCTCAAGGGGGCTGGGTCGCCGCTGAGTTCTTGCTGATCAACCCGTAACACCGTTGTACGTATGCACGAACGAGGCTGACTGCCGTGCGGTGGTCAGCCTTTTTATTGATTTAAATATTTTCTAAGAACTTTTCCCGTACCCGAACGGTTTATACGCTAGGAAGCTTGCCTTTTGCGCAATCAAGCCCCGGTCACACAAGCCCCGGTCACACAAGCCCCGGTCACACAAGCCCCGGTCACACAAGCCCCAGTCACACAAGCCCCAGTCGCAGCAGTGCGCAGTCAGCTGCGTGTGGTGGCACTCCTTCACCTCATCACCTTTGGCCTGGCTGGTCTACAACTCTACGTCCGCACGCTGCCGGCTACGGCAACCCCTATTCCCACACCGCAAGATGCCGAAGCCGCCTGGTGGGGACTCTGGCCAGTGACTTATTTGCCCCAATGGGTGATCGTGATCGCGTTGGCCACACTGCTCCTCTACCTGATCGTTTGGTGGTTGACTGAGTTTGGTTGGGTCCAACCCCTGCAACGGCTACAGCTACCCAAGTTGCCCTGGTTATACCTGATCGCCGTCCTCCTGGTCATCGCCTTTTATCTTTTCCCGATCCAACATACCCGCTGGGGGGATGCCTATATTCTCTCGAAAGCCGTAGCGCTTGATGATCCCGCGCTACGGCTGACCCATTCCTGGCAGGCCCCACTTGATCTATTTCTCCATAGCCAGTTCTGGCAGTGGTTACACGCGCCACTGGGCTGGGCCGATGCGACCGAGGCCTATCGGCTGCTCAGTCCAGTGGCCGGTATGCTCTATCTAGGCGCGGCGGTGAGCGTGGCGCGGCGGTTACACCCAACCCCCCGTTGGCTTACCTTTGGGCTGTTGACTTCGTTGGGGGTGATGCAGCTCTTTTTTGGCTATATTGAAAATTACAGCTTTGCCGCGGCGGGCATCCTGCTCTATTTGGGGTGGGGGCTTGCGGCCCTGCAAGACGAGCAACCACTGTGGTTGGCCGCCACTGCCCTGGCCGTTACCAACGCACTCCACCCCAGCACTGTCATCCTATTGCCATCACTGCTTTATATTGGTTGGATCGTCCAACAGCGCAACAAATCCCCCCGTTTTGTCGTTCTTTCTATAGGCCTGCCACTGACCCTTGTGGGCTTGGCGACGATCGGCCTGATGGAAGCTGGTGACCACGGGATTGCCGCGCTGTTGAGCACAGATCGGCCCGGCGGGGGTGACGCCCGCTTTTTTGTGCCCCTGTGGACAACGACGACCCGCTGGGAGCAGTACACCATGTTCAGTTGGCTGCATCTGCGCGATCTGCTCAACCAGCAGTTACTGGTGGCACCCGTGGTGTTGCCAGCGCTGTTGATCATCGGGCCTTGGCTTTTTTCCCCCCACCATAGCCAGGTAGCCCCCCCCCGCAAAGTCGATGCAACGCTGTTCTTTCTGGCCAGCGCAACGCTTGGCCACTGGCTGCTCATTTGGACGTGGAATCCCGACTATGGTGGGCAACGCGATTGGGACCTTTTTAGTCTAGCAGCCATCCCGGCGGCACTGCTGTTGGCCGTAGCCTTACCACGGCGATTGTCACAACCGCGTTATTTACAAGGGGGGGCGATTGGCTTGCTTATGCTACAATGCTTGCAGACGGTAGCCTGGATCTACCAAAATACCCTGCCTTGGGACTGGCCGTAGGGTGGACGAGTGACGGACGGTTGTCAGTCAGCAGTAATCAGTCGTCAGTCCTTTTGTTATCGTGAATTTGTAACTACCAACCCCCACCTAACCTCCCCCTGGTAAGGGGAGGAACCGTGCAAGGACAGAAGACGAATCCTCTTCTGTCCAACCAATGACTCCCTCCCCTGGTAAGGGGAGGGCTGGGGTGGGGTTAGTAGTTATCGTAAATTTTTAGGATAAAACGTAACTTTCTATGTACGAATTACAAACACCACGCCCGGTGCAACCGCAACGCCCAGCAGCGGGCTTTGCCCTTTTTCAGCGCGGCGCAACGATTGGCGGGCTGACTTTTTTGGTCGCTGCGCTCCTGACCTTTGCGGCAATGTTGATCGCGTATGCCATGATTGCCAGTGCGCTGCCCAATCGGCCCGAAGATCTACTCGAAAATCAAAGCACTTTCCAAAGCACACGCATCTATGACCGGGAGGGCAACCTGCTTAATGAAGCCTTTGACACCAACGAAGGCAAGCGTGTTTCGGTCGACCTCAACCAGATTTCTCCCTACTTGCGCACCGCCACTATCTCCACAGAAGATGCCAACTTTTATGAGCATAGCGGCATTGACTTTGTCGCCTTGGTGCGTGCGCTCTACTATGCCGTCCAAGCAGGGGATATTGTCTCTGGCGCATCGACGATTCCCCAACAGTTGGTCAAAATGTTGTTGCTCTCGCCCGAGCAAACGATTACGCGCAAGGTCAAAGAAGCAGTGCTTTCGTCAGAGATTAGCCGTAAGTTCCCAAAAAACGACATTCTTGAAATCTATCTCAATGAGCTGAATTATGGCAATTTGGCCTATGGGGCAGCAGCCGCGGCAGAAACGTACTTCAACAAAGAGGTCTCCGAACTGACCCTAGCCGAAGCCGCGTTGCTAGCCGGGTTACCCCAGGCGCCCTCCTATTATGATCCCTACCTCAATCCTGATCGCGCCAAAGGCCGCCAGGGGGTGGTGCTGGCATTGATGGTCGAGAATGGTTATATCTCGGCAGCAGAAGCGGACAGCGCCTGGCTGGAGCCACTGGTCTATACGCCGGTGAGCTATGACCTCAAGGCCCCACACTTCACGTTCTTTGTCCGCCAAGAGTTAGAGGCCATTTATGGCAGTGGCGCGCTATACGAGCAGGGGCTTAGTGTCTACACCACCCTGGATCCCCGCCTGCAGGCAGCCGCAGAGCGGATTGTGCGCGAGCAGGTTGCGCTGGTGGCCGCCCAAAATGTCTCCAATGGGGCACTTGTCTCCATGAATCCCCAAACCGGTGAAGTGCTGGCGCTGGTCGGCAGTGCAGACTTTGACAATGTGGAGATCGACGGCCAGGTCAATATGGCCCTGGCCCCACGCCAACCGGGCAGCACCATCAAACCATTGGTCTACCTCACCGCCTTTAACCAGGCCGATCGAGCCCTCAACGAGCGCTGGACGCCCGGCACCCTGGTCGCTGATATTAAAGAAAATTTTCCGGACGGCGCGAATCCGCCCTATGTGCCCACCAACTATGATGGGCGCGAGCGGGGCATGGTGACGGTCCGTACCGCGTTGGCCACCAGCCTCAACATTCCTGCCGTGCGTGCCATGCAGCAGATCGGCGTTCCCAATTTTCTGGAGACAGCGCAGCGCTTGGGGATCACAACCTTGAACCGCCCCGACTATGGGCTAAGTCTTTCCTTGGGTGCCGGCGAAATTCCGTTGATTGAAATGACAGGGGCTTTTGCTGTACTGGCCAATGGAGGCAAGCGCATGCCGCCGGTGACCATTATGAAAATCGTCAACAGCCGGGGCGGAACCGAGTGTGAAATGGGGACGGCGGATCCTTGTCAACCGGTCAATGGGCTGGGCGAACAGGTGATCGCGGCGGCTGATGCCTACTTAATCACCAGTATTCTGAGTGACAACGATGCCCGCGCCCCGGTCTTTGGGCCAAACTCTTTGCTACGGCTGGATCGTCCCGCCGCCGCCAAGACCGGCACGACAAATGACTTCCGCGATGTGTTGACGATGGGCTATACGCCGCAATTGGTCACCGGGGTTTGGGTTGGTAATAGCGACAATTCAGAGATGATCAACATCTCTGGCATTAGTGGCGCGGCACCGATTTGGAATGAATTTATGCGCGTGGCGTTGGCGGATCAGCCGATAATTGATTTCACCCCACCACCCGGTGTGCGCCAGTTTGAAGTTTGTGCGGATACGGGCACACAGCCCAGCGAAGTTTGCCCAGAGCGGCGCAGCCAATGGTTTGCGGAAGATCGCCCGCCCTTACCGCCCACTGCGGATCTCTACCAAAAAGTGCGCATTGAAAAGCTGACCGGCAAGTTAGCCACCGAGTTTACGCCGGCGGATGCGGTCGAGGAGAAGGTGTTCAAAGTCTATCCCGCGCCGTACCGCCAGTGGGCGGAGGAAAATGGGATCCCTCAGCCCCCGGCCGATGCCAGTGATGTCTATACCTTTGAAGGACAGGCGATCATTCGCGAGCCAGTGGATGGGGAGATTGTCAGTGGGGTGGTTACCATCCTTGGCAGTGCGGATGCGCCGGCCTTTGCCAGCTATGAGCTGAAATATGGCATCAGCCATGATCCAGGGGCCTTTAGTGCGCCGTTTGTGGGGCCAGTGGGGAATGTGGTCATCGACAATGTATTGGGTCAATGGGATACCACGGGGCTAAGTGAAGGTCCCCATACCGTGCAACTGATTGTGAGGGATCAGGCCGGGGCCACCCGCGAGGCGCGGGTGCGGGTCTTTGTGGTAGCGACGACGTCAGAAGCCACCGTTACGCCATCACCGACAGTGGGGGCCGAAACCCCCGTGCCCTTACCAACACCGACTGATACACCACCGCCACCGGTTGAGCCAACGGCCGTCCCACCGGTGGAAGTACCCCCGACGCCGACGATTGTGGTAGAAGTCCCGACCGCACTCCCGGTGCCGACGGAAACACCATTCCCGACCGCTATCCCGCCGGTGGAAGCCCCCACCCCAACGTGGACAGTGGAAGCGCCACCTGTGCCACCAGCAACCGATGGCATTACATCCACGGCACTGCTCACCGCCACCAATGGCTTGACCATTTCCGGCGTAGTCACAGAGGAGACACCCTAAACTAGGCAGCTTGGATGCACACAATGGTTTACGATTTATGCCGAACCCGACGGCTGCGCGAGCCCTGCGGGCGCGCAGCCGTCGGGTTCGGCATAAATCGTATGGTTATAACAAATTAGGTCGATTCTGGACAGGCCGTCACCACGATATCATCGAGAAAAAAATCGGTCACCAATTCACTGTTACTCTGAGCAAGGAAATGAAGCCAAACCGTTTGGCCGGCCCATGCGCTCAGATCGATTTGATCTTGTTGCCATTGGTTACTGTGATCGCGGCCACTCAACTCGCCCAGCCGTTGCAGGACGCGGCCGTGGTTGTCGACCACTAAGATGGCCAGTTTATCGGTAAAACGCTGTTCTTCCTCACTTTGTAGCTGCCACCAGAAGCTCAGGGTAATTACATTGGTCGCGGGCAGGGCAAGTTCCGTGGCCAGTCGATCAACCGCATCGTTGCGCCCGGCTAGATAAGCAGCATGGGTGCCTGTGTGGGTCAGTAAAGAGCTAAACAGGGAAAAATCGTCATTACTCTTTGTCTGCCAAATCGCGCTATCTTCTAGGCCGCTGTCGGTAAGTAGATCCACGCAACTGTCGGCATTGGCGGCAATGGGCTGATTAAAACCCAGCGTGAAGCAGGTGAGCAGTGCCCAGAAAACAATTTTACGCCGGCTGCGGTTTGATGGTGTAGCGGATTTTAGGCACAACATTTTGCGTTGGAGCGGATCTATGGCCAACTGAGTGTGTAACATCGTCTCCTCCGGTCTGGGTGCTCTTGTGTATTTGTTCTTGCCGCCGGCATCAAGTAAGATTTGATATGACGGCAAGCGAAAGCTGCGTTGTCAGGTGGAATAGCTGGTTCAGCAGCTAAGGCTAGGGTTGGTCACTTGGCAGTATAGCTGCTTTTAAGTATGCTGGCTGCACGCGAAGCTGGTGAATTAGCCATCACGAAACAACGCAGTCGAGCCGTAGCAAGCATCGTAAGGTAGACGTGTAGGGTAAAGGTGATCAGACAACTATTTTCCGAAATCTCTGCGTTACATAAGCGTAGGGTACCCGTAGTGTAGGAGCTACAAGAGATGAGTTCGATTCAGTTATTTGCCATTCGTGGCATGCCATTGATCCAACCGGGTGATGCGCTGGCAACCATTATCATAGCGCGGCTGACGGCGATGGGCGAGTCGTTGCAAAGCGGTGACATTCTGGTGATTGCCCAAAAAATTGTTAGCAAAGCAGAAGGACGCCTTGTGCGCCTGTCCGAAGTTGAACCCCACGCCGAAACTTATGCCTTGGCGGCGACTGTCGATAAAGATCCGCGTGTGGTTCAGGTGATTCTGGACGACAGTCGGACGGTAATTCGCACGCGGCGCGGACTATTGGTCACCGAGCAGCGCAATGGCTGGGTCTGTGCGAATGCCGGCGTCGACCGCAGCAATGTGCAGCAACAGGAAGCCGACGATGAATTATTGGCGCTGCTGCCAGCCGATGGTGACGCCAGTGCTGAGCGGCTACGGGCAGAATTTGCCCAGCAGACCGGCATTGCACCGGCAGTGTTGATTAATGACAGCCATGGCCGTGCCTGGCGCGTGGGTACGGTGGGTGTCTGTATCGGCTGTGCGGGGCTGCCACCGATTTGGGATCAGCGGGGCTTACACGATCTCTTTGGCTATGAATTGCGCAGCAGTGAAGAGTGTATTGCCGATGAATTGACCGCCGCCGCCAGTTTATTAATGGGCCAAAGTAATGAAGGGCAGCCGGTGGTGGTAATTCGCGGCTATCAATGGCCGCAAACGGCCGCGCCAGCACCGGCCACCACCATTCAACGGCCGGCCCACATGGATGCCTTCCGTTAATGGTGTGCAATTATACAGGTAGGGATTGCCCAAAAAGAACAAATGTACTACAATAACAAAAATCGTAGCAACGCATTACTCAATTTATCTACGCACGTTCGACTATAGTACAGACCGTTAAAATCACGTGTCCTGTACAACCGGAGATGGATTGTCACTATGTACATAGAGATGAACGCCTGGCGCGAAATTCTGGCCCGTATCTTTGAGGGTCTAAACGCTCAGGATAATGTTAGTCCGGCGTGGCTGATCAACCCAGCCACCAAGCGTCGGCTCAAGCTCGACAAATATTATCCCGAAGTTGGGATTGCTTTTCGCTTCATTGGTTTAACGGCAAAAGGACAGGGACGGCAGAGTGACTGGGAAGTGATGGAGACCGAGCAGCGCGATCAGACGCGCCACGAACTCTGTCGCGCCCATGGGGTTGAGCTAATCCTGATTGATCCAGCCGATGATCCGCTAAAGCAATTGGACAATTTGGCGCAACAACTGGCCCGTGCCAGCCGAGTATTGGCGCAGGGTGAGCGGTCCATGGCGGAAAAGCAACGGTGGATGCCTGTGTTGAGTGACGTGCGGAATCGTACATCAAAAGTACGCACACATGTCGGCAAAAATCCAGAACAGATCATGGCGGCCCTGGCCGATAGTTGGCGCGACCGTGAAGCCGGGTTGGTGGCGCAGCTCAATCAACCGGCCCCCATGCCCGCCGTCAAACGCAAAAACGGCAAAGTCCCCACCTATCTGGTGGGGCAGCGAGTCCGGCATGAGCGTTTTGGGGAAGGGGTGATCACAAAAGCAGCAGAAGCCGGTGAAATTTCCGTGCTTTTTGATGCAGATCAAGAACGCACTTTTCTAGCCGAGCTGGTACACGATAAATTAGCGGTCTTATAGTGGATCTGCGCAAAATCGTTCTTCTGTAGCAGCAAGCAATGGCCAACGCGCGAATGTGGATCAAAACTGCCCCCGGTCGCATGACCGGGGGCAGTTTTGATCCACATTCGCGCAGAGCGCGTCGTTAGCGCTCAAACGGATCGCTGGCAAAGCCGGGTGAGCTATAGCCACCGCGCTGGGCCGGTTCTTGCTGGGTGTCCTGATGCATCCGCAATAAGAGGGCAGCCGTCAGCCGTGTATTCTCCTCAACCGCCAACTGCAGGTGGATGCTTTCGCCAGAGGCGTATAAGAGCAAGAAGTAGATTAGTCCAAAAATCAGCAACCCTACCCCAGCCAAGATCCCACCCAATGACTGGAACATAGCGGGATCAATCTGTAATGTATCTACCGGTATTGGCAGATTGCTACCAACAAGGCCCAGGCCAATCGCACCAAGGATTGAAAGGATCAAGACAATCCAGGCAATCACCTTTAGCAAAGTTCCGACCAGGCGTAACACCCCAAAACGCTTTGGAACACTCATGATTTTCCTCCCAGAAATCGTTGAATAGGACTAATCAGTCAGTTGTACTTGCTGCTTTAGTTTCACTTTTGGCTTCACTCTTTGTACCGGTCTTTGTTTCAGCCTTCGTTTCGGCAGCGGTCTCTTTGCTGTCGGCAACGCTTTCCGCGTGCTCACCCTTTTCGCCATCTTTACTGTTACCGCCATCTTTGCCCGTGGCAGAGGTTTTGGCGGCCTTACTATCGGTGATGTACCAACCGCTGCCTTTGAAATGAATCGCAGGACGGCTCAATTGGCGATGGACCTGTTCACTCTGGCAGGCAGGGCAATCTGGCAATTTCGTTGCGGAGAAGGGCACAATCTGCTCAAACTCATGGCCACAGGCTTGGCAAACAAATTCATAAATCGGCATTGACTAACTTCCTCAATAAAACTACACGCTACCACACTCATCATGGGTGACCATCATGAGTGGCTAGAATTCACTTTGTTTGTAACAGGGAGTATAATCGTCTCAGGAGTTCTTGTCGAATTTGAATGATTCTACAGAAAACTGTCGCATGACCTTTAAATTTCTTACCCAACCGCTTGCCAATGGGCGCTATGAACCAGAGGGGATCTACCTTTCATTACCAATGGAGGGGAAATGCCAAATTATACAAAGCTGGGGTGATAACGCTGAATTTTATCATAACTTTCGCTACAATGGGGTACCGCTCAAGGGACACAACGGGATTGATTTCCACGCGGCACCAGATCGGAGCATTTTGGCCGTTGCGGAGGGCCGTGTAGTAGAGCTGGGCAATGAGCCACAGGGCTTTGGCCGCTATATCAAAGTTGAACATGGTTGGGGCGAATCCTTATATGCCAATGTCGGTCAGATCCTCGTTGATTCCGGCCAAATTGTGCGGCGGAATGATCCGCTGGCACAGACAAATAGTATGACAATACATACAGCCAATGCCTACCTGCACTTTAGTATCCGCATCCGACCCTACAATCGGTTTGATGGCTGGGGCGGCTTTAGTGATCCGCTGCCGTTTCTCGATCCAACACAACTCGACTTTGTGGATATCGACGCCCCGCTAGAAATTGGTAGTCAGCACGAAAAACAGCCCAGCGCGCCGCCTCATCTGATGTTGCCGGAAACGAACCTTTACCGGCGACCATAGGCACAATTTTTAGAACAGCCTGATCCCTGAAGGACACAGCAAATGAAAAGGCAACCGTATTCATTCACCAGTTATCACCATTGCTGTGGTTAAAGGGTCTTCTTCTTTCTTATAGGTATTCTATCTGTTGATTATTATTATAAATAAGTAATCATAGTAGGGGCTGGGGATATGGGGATAACGGGCTAAATTGAAAATGTATTTGCTATATCTAGTAGCTTGACATCAAAGGGGGCGGCTATCTTGTCTATTGTTGATTTTGGATAAGAGCCTAGGTTCACCGATTAGTTTGGGATAGATTTGGAATAACTCAGGTTACTAAATTGGGAAATGAATAGGAAGTACTAGATATAGTAATATATGGCAGCGCGACTACAAATGTGGGGAAAACGCTGGAAAAGTAGTTGGCATTATACAAAAGTTATTACTACTTTTCCTCACTGTTATCCCCAGGTTTCTCACCGCTGGCGAAAGGGGGGTTAGCAGCATTGGCCATGAAAAATGTCTTGATCCAGTGCTGGTAGTAGGGCGACCTTACAGCGGGCATTCGTGATCCTCATCCCTTTGCCGCTTGCCAAAAAGGCCGACTCTCCATATTTTGTTGGGAAAAAACCCGCAATTTATCGGAGGAAACAGATTAAACATTCTGCTACAATACCAGCACGGTCCATCAAGTGACTTAGGGGCGACTTTGTATAAGTGTTGTAGTTTGAATGTACGGGTAATTTGACTGTGGTAACAAGCGCTTCACCTACCCGAACAGCCCCAACTAGCCATTTATGGATGGACACTGCGGTTCCACTAATGTTTAAGTTTTGGAGAAGCGTATGAATGAGCGCATTCGAGTACTGATTGCAGATGACCATCATGTTGTGCGAGGTGGCATCCGTGCTTTGTTGGAAACTGAAGCAAACATTGATGTCATTGATGAGGCGGCTGATGGTGTAGAAACCGTCCTCAAAACACGCTCATTAAATCCTGATGTAATCCTGATGGATTTGATGATGCCGCGCAAATCCGGGATTGAAGCGATCGAAGAGATCAAACAAGAAGATCCGGATGCCCGGATTTTAGTATTAACCAGCTATTCGGATGATGAAAAGGTCTTTGCTGCGATCAAGGCGGGTGCGCTTGGTTACCTGCTCAAAGAGACCTCCACCAAAGAGCTGCTGCAAGCGATTCAGGATGTCTATCGCGGTGAATCTTCCTTGCACCCTGCCATTGCACGCAAGCTCATCCGTGAGCTAAATCGACCCTCTAGCTTACCACCAGCCGACGAACCGTTGACTGAACGTGAGATTGAGGTATTGGTCTATGTTGCCCGTGGTTATTCCAATCAAGATATTGCGAACTCGCTTTTTATTAGCGAACGTACTGTGCGTACTCATGTAAGCAATATTTTGAGCAAACTGCACCTGGCGAATCGGACACAGGCCGCGCTTTATGCCCTTAAAGAAGGCTTGACAAATCTTGAAGAAGCCGGCAAGTGGTAGTTTATTGTCCTGTTTGACGGAAGTGACGGTTGGCGCGTGCCACCTTAACATACCTCATACCGCTCCAAAAGCGAGAACAGGAGGAGTAAATACACCACTTGCCTACGCTAACCTGACGCGAAACCCATGAATCTTCTATGCGCTATGTCTCATTGTTGCCCTTTACATGTGATTCTTTTGTTGGAAAGAATATTCGCCTTTTTGCAGATGCCTGAACCCCTATTGACATGTGAAAATGAGTATGGAAAAATGATTGCTGGAGTCTACGCGTCTGAATGGAGGCTAAGCATTGAACCCTCAGCATACAAGTCCTACTCATCGTGAAGTAAATGAAAAAGGGAAGAACGATTTTTCTTCCCCAGCAGGCAGTGATAGTCAGTCAACTTCAAAAATCAATATACTCGTTGCCGATGACGAAAAAATGATGTTGCAACTACTTTCTATGTCACTGCAACGGCTTGGCTATAACGTTGTAACCGCAGATAATGGCCTGGAAGCAGTAGAGAAATTTGATAAGCACTCATTTGATCTCGTGCTGCTTGATGTGCTCATGCCGACGATGGATGGTTTTGCCGCTTGCGCTGAAATTCGTAAACGCTCTGATGTACCCGTTGTCATGTTGACTGCGCTAAGTCGACCTGATGATATTGTCCGCGGTTTAGAGATTGGTGCCGACAATTACATCGTAAAGCCATTCACCTTTAAAGAGGTGGAGGCAAAACTTCGTGCGATTTTGCGTCGTACAAACTTCCAAAATAACCAGTATGTGTTTCAAATTATTGAGCGGGGTGACATCCGTTTGAATAGTGAGATCCACCAAGTTACCGTTGGTGGTCACGCGGTTGAATTAACTGGCACAGAGTTCCAACTGCTGCATTTTCTGATGACCCATGCCGATCAAACGGTCAGTAAGGAAGAGCTGTTGGAAGCCGTTTGGGGCTATGATTCGACGGATGGCTCCAATCTCGTGGAAGTGGCGATTAGCCGGCTGCGCAAAAAGATCGAGAAAGATCCGGCCCGCCCTGATCGGTTAATGACAGTACGTGGCATTGGGTACCGCTTCTCTAGTGCAAAGCCGCAGAAAAGTGAGCCTATTGCAACAGGCTTTAAAGTACAGCCGCAGCCATTCGCCACCTTTACCCCACTGGTGGTTAGCGAGGTATTGGAACCGCAAAAAACGGTTGCACCCTACTGATAAATAATGTTATGTCGGTCATTGCTGTCAAAACAAGCGTTTCATTGCTGATACATGCGCTTAGCCGTAATTGTTATTTGCAGCTTACGCTTTATTGCTGAAATCGTTCATGGCTGCCTTCACAGCACATCTTACTCCCCTATGACAAATAAAAACTTCCTGTGCGACGACTGCTGCGTCGCACAGGAAGTTTTTATTTGCCTTCGGCATTATGTTTCACTGCCATTTTTATACCAGCATAAGTCCTCTGTCCCTACGCTGCCCACGCCCATCTCCGTTGCTCAATGCATGTACAACGGCCGCCCCAATTACCTTTGCTGCACTGCCTTAATTTCGCATGTCGCATTTCGTGCAAGCTTTGGGCATTCTTAGCCACCATCTCGGCCGATCCTGTGGTAAAATAGGGGAAGTCGACAATGGGCATATAGATACTGTCTAGGAGTGCTGCAACACCTATGAATGCGCGTTATTCATTGCTGTGCCGTAGTTTCATCTTTCTTTGGTTTATGCTAGTGGGGTGTAGTGAACTCTCTTTGCCCGCGCTCAGGCCCTTACAGGCGGCCCCACCTGTGGTGCCTACCTTTACCCCCACCCCTGTTGCGCTGGCACTAACGGTTCCCCCCACGACCGCTGAGATTGATGCCCAAGGTTTGGATGTTGCCGAACGGCGGGTCATTACCGTCTATCAACGTGTTGCCCCCTCGGTCGTCAGTATTACCACCCAAGTGCTACAACGTGGTTTCTTTTTCGAAGTGCCCGAAGAAGGTGCAGGGTCGGGCTTTGTGCTTGATACGGCCGGCCATATTCTCACCAATTACCATGTAATTGATGGGGCTCGCGAAATCGAAGTGAGCCTAAGCGATGATTATGTGCTGCCGGCCACTGTGGTTGGTATCGATACCCGCAATGATATTGCGGTGATAAAGGTGGATGCTCCCCCCGAAAGTCTGGTTCCCGTGGAACTGGGCGCTTCACACAATCTACAGGTTGGGCAGCGGGCTATTGCAATCGGCAATCCGTTTGGCCAATTTGGGCGCACATTAACGACGGGCGTGATTAGTGCCCTTGACCGTACGATTGCGGGTTCTGATGGCCGCACGATTACGGGCATCATTCAGACTGATGCAGCGATTAACCGCGGGAACTCAGGTGGCCCTTTGCTGGACTCCAGCGGTCGCGTGATCGGCATCAATACGGCGATCTTTAGCCCAACCGGCACGAGCGCCGGCGTTGGCTTTTCCGTCCCGGTCGATACGGTAAAGCGCCTCTTGCCTGATCTCTTAACGATTGGCCGTTACCGCCATCCCTGGTTGGGGGTGCGCTATGCCTATGAGATCAAGCCTGGGTTGGCGCGTCTGTTGGAACTGCCAGTGGATCAAGGTCTGTTGATCGTACAATTGCATGCGAACAGCCCCCTTGACAAGGTGGGGATCCAGGGCGCACAACGCGAATCAATCATTCGCAATCAGCGCGTCTATAGCGGTGGAGACATTATGCTGGCGATCGATGGGGTCGCGGTGAGCACACTCGATGGCATGGAGACCTTTTTAGAGGATAACTACACGGTGGGTGACACTGTCACTGTGCGTTTTATGCGCGGTAATGAAGCCTTTGATACCAGCATCGTCTTGGGGGAAGAACCGAGCTAATCGCTGGCGCTCAGCGAAAGAGGTTTACGGCGTCGCGCAACATAGCCGCAGCGGTGGGTAGGGGCGTATCTTCCCAGATCTTTTGGTAGAGGGTGCCGTATAGATCGCTTTGGATCTCAATGCCCATTTCCCAACCATCACAGCGTCCTAGAAATTCATGCTGATCCAGCAGGGTTGGGGCAACCGTATAGTGATACCCCCCTGCAACTGCCGTCGCTGTCGCCACCAACTTGATGCGCCGGCCACTGTGTAACGCCGCCTGTAGCGCGGCGCTGGTGATCGCGCTGATCCCTGTCACCTCTACATCGGCCAGGTGCGTCTCCACGCCCAATACGTGGTTGGCAATGATCACGAGCTTGTTTGCACTATCCCAGCCATCAATATCCAGGGTCGGATCCGCTTCGGCAATTCCACGCCGTTGGGCTTCAGCTAACGCAGTAGTAAAATCATCGCCCTCTTCCATTGCGGCCAGCACAAAGTTACTGGTGCTGTTAAAGATACCCCGCAGCAACTTGATCTCTGCGGCAACTAGATCGCGTTGCCCTACATTAAGCACTGGTAGCGCCCCACAAACCGTCGCACTAAACGCCAACCCGGCCCCTGTTTGCTGTGCTAGCGCGGTCAAGGTACGATAGGCAAGGACCAGTGGTCCCTTATTCGCCAGCACGACGGCAACCCCTGCGCCCAATGCTTGTTTTGTCAGGCTCAGCCCTGGCTCGCCGGTGGTCAGATTGACGGGGGTCCCTTCCAAGAGCAGATCACAGTGTTCCTTTGTTAACAGTGCGGCCAGCGCGTCGGGGGCGATTGCTTGGGGTAGATCACCAATGCGCCCCTGCGCTGCTTTGAAGTCGTGTAGCGTGCTCAGATCGAAGCCGGCTGGTTCGTAGGCGCAGTCACTACTATCTAGCGCCAGGACAATCCGAAACGCCAGCCCATATTGCGTACGTAGCCGCTCCGCCTTTTGCACCAGAATCGCCAAAAAATTACGATTAACGGCACCAACACCGGCTAATGCCGTGCGAATTACTTGGATTGTCATGGGTGTTCTGCCTTGGTTGAAATGACGTGCAGCGGTTAGTCGGTTGCAAAACCAACCAACCAACTAACCGCTGCACTTTGGCGTCTGGTTTGGGGTGTACAGCAGACGCTTGTTTACGCTGCCTTTGTCGCCGCATAGGCTTTGACCATGGTCGCAAAGCGGGCAAAGAGTAGATCGGCATCATGTGGGCCAGGGCTGGCTTCCGGGTGGTATTGCACACAAAAGACTGGGCGGTCGGTCAGGCGCAAGCCTTCGACGGTACCATCATTGAGATTCCGATGGGTCACCTCGACATTGGCCGGCAGCCCCTCCATACTCACGGCATAGTTGTGATTCTGCGCCGTAATCTGTACATTGGTGGAACCACTGTCGCTGACCGGTTGATTGCCACCGTGGTGACCAAACTTGAGCTTATAGGTCTGGCCCCCTAAGGCCAACCCGATGATTTGATGACCAAGGCAGATGCCAAAGGTGGGAATTTCCTCCCCTAACAGTTGCCGAACCGCCGCTGCCGCATAGGGCACCCCAGCCGGATCACCTGGCCCGTTACTTAAGAAGATCCCATCTGGCTGCAGCGCCAGGACTTCCGCCGCGGAAGTCGTCGCCGGCACCACCGTCACCCGTAAACCATGGCTGGTCAAGCGGCGGAGAATGTTGTGCTTAATCCCAAAGTCATAGGCCACGACGAGGGGCAGATCAGTGGGCTGCTGGCCCACTTCACTTGCTGGTGCGGCGTCCGCTTTGCCGGCGGCCACTGGTGTCCACTCGACTTGGGTGCCATCTGCCCAGTTGTAAGCTTCTTGGCAAGTCACTTCGCGGACAAGATCACGGCCATCAAGCCCTTCCCAGCCCTGAGCCATTGCCAACAGCGCGGCAATGGAGTGACTGCCATCGGTACAAAGGGCGGCATGGACAATGCCATGTTCGCGCAACCGCCGGGTCAGTGCCCGCGTGTCGATCTCACTGATGCCGGGAATGCCATTGCGCTCAAGGTAGCCGTGGAGCGTCTCGTTGGCACGCCAATTGGAGACAACAGGACTCACCTCGCGCACGATAAATGCGGTCACTTGGGGGCGATCGCTTTCGATATCTTCACTGTTGACCCCCGTGTTGCCGACATGGGCAACCGTCATGCAGACCATCTGGCCGCGGTAGGAGGGGTCAGTCAGCACTTCCTGGTAACCAGTCAGGCTGGTGTTGAAGACAACTTCGCCCACAACCGTGGTCGCTGCCCCAAAAGCCGTACCGTGGTAGACCGTGCCGTCCTGCAGAACAAGGGTTGCGGTTGGTCGAGCAGTCATTTCATCCTCTTCGTCTCTTTCTATCCGTAAATTCTCTGTTCCTCTGGGCCACAAGCAAATTTACGGATAGTTGCTTATTCTTTTTCAGCGGTGGCGTATTGTTCATAGCGATAGGCCAGGCGCAGGGGTTGCCACTCACCCCATTTGAGCAAGGTATTCCAGCCGCGTTGACGGGCCTGTTCCGCTTCGTCAACTGCTACTGGTTGGCTGGCCAGATTCATCAAAACGGCAACTTCATCACAGCGGTGGAACTTCGGGCAGTAGATGCACGCCTGCCAGACTTTGGGGCTGATGCTCCAGCGATCGACCAGTTCGAAGCCTAACCGGGAAAAAAAGTTAGGTCGTAGCGTCAAGGCGCAGGCTTGGTCGTAGCCATGCTCGCGCGCGGCTTGTACCAACTGCAGCACCAGTTCACTACCCAATCCCTTTCCATGTTGGCTTTCATCCACCGCCACGGAACGAATTTCGACCAATTTATCAGTCAAGGGGACCAGCGCACCACAGCCCACGACTCTTTCTGGCCGCGGTGCGTTGTCCATGTCTGCTTTAGCTTGGCTTGCCACGCTGTGATCGTTTTGGGGTCGCCGGGCAAATTTGCTGCCAATGAAATGACTGTTGCTTGTGTGGCTGTTGACCGGCACAGGCTCAACCTCCTCAATCGCAACCAGCCAATCAGCAATCGTTTTATGCACATTTTCTGCTGTGCGGGGCAGCATAATGTTTTGCGCTGCAAAGCGATTGACCATTTCAACAATCTGTGCAACATCCTGGGGAGTTGCGGCACGAATCTTTATGCTCATCTTCCTCTTTTCCTACCGTTATACGCTGCGTTGATTAAAAACCGGCGTTTTATTCACATTGAAACGCCAGTTTCCAATTCAGCCGCAGTATAAAAATGAATATCAGCCATATTGACAAGACAATGTTCGGATCAAAGTTAACCACTCAGTTAATCGCATAGGCTCTTTAGATTCTACTGGGTTTGAAAACCACTTTTTTTGTTATGCTGCCCCATCGTCTGGTTTTCAAAACAACTGTACGCACATGCTACATGCTCTGCAAAATTTCTCCAACGACCCCAACGGCCTTTGCGAGCTCTTCTTTGCTGATCACGAGCGGCGGGACAAAGCGCAGTACATTCGGGCCGGCATTGACCAGAATTACCCCTTTGCCATAAGCCTTCTCAATGATGGGGCCAGTTTCAATATCCATCTCGACCCCAACCAAGAGGCCTGACCCACGGACTTCTTTAATATGTGGGCTGTTGAGTTCCTCAAGTAACTCTTTCAGATACTCCCCTTTGGCCGCGACTTCGCTCAGAAATTCCGGTGCTGAGACGCGGCTGACCACATGGTGGGCCACATGGGTGGTAAACGGATTGGCCGCAAAGGTGCTGGCGTGATCGCCTTTGTGAATCGTGTCGGCCACTTTCTGACGCATGAGGATCGCACCGATGGGTAACCCACCCGCGAGCGGCTTGGCCAGCGTCATGAGATCAGGCTCAACAATACAGGGCGTCGCACCCTGCTTGCAGGTTTCGCACTGGCTGCGATCCTGGTGGCAGACCGTATGATGTCCCCACAGGTTCCCGGTGCGCCCAAGGCCACATTGTACTTCATCGTAAATTAACAGTGCATCATATTGATCGGCCAGTGCGCGCAGCCCGCTCAGAAATTCGCGTGTGGCTGGATAGATGCCCCCTTCGCCCTGGATCGGTTCAACAATGATTGCGCAGATCCCATCATCCATCTGCGCCTTTGCACTCTCTAGATTGTTGAACTCAGCAAAGCGAAAGCCAGGGGTGAGCGGCTTGAATGGATCCTGATACTTGGGGCGTGGCGTTGCGGCCAGGCTGGCAAAGAGCCGGCCGTGAAAGGCATTGCTGAAGGCGAGGATATGGTATTTTTCTGTATGCCCATGTTCGCGTGCATAGCGGCGCGCAAATTTGAAGGCACCCTCGTTGGCATCTGCACCCGTCAGGCTAAAGTGAACTTTGTCGGCAAAGCTCAGCTCGCAGAGCTTTTTGGCCAGTTGCGCATGGGGCGCGGTGTGGTACAAGTTGCTTACATGCAACATGCCTGTATTGGCTGCTTCCTGGATTGCCTGTTTAAGGCCTGGATCATCATAGCCCAATGCATTGACGGCAATCCCCGAAACACAATCCAGATATTCGTTGCCTTCGCTATCAATCAATGTACAGCCCTTACCACCAGCAAGGACAAACGGGGGGCGGCTATAGACACCTAGTACATATTCTTGTTCCATCTCGATGACAGCTTGCTTGTCCATCATTCCTCCTTGATTGCGCTTTATATGACGGTAGTTATACTACGTTTGCAGACAAACACTGGTTGCATTGCACGTGTTGCTTGCACTTCAACCAGTAAAGGGGAGGGTTTAGCCGGTGCCGACAATCCCGGTACCTTCGCCCTCTTGGACGCCCGCCAGATTGGTAATCACCGCTTGGGCAACGCCATTGCGTGTGGCATGGATGGCACTGCGCACCTTGGGAATCATTCCACCGGTAATGATGCCTTCTTCAATCCACTGCTCCACTTGGTTCACTGTTACCGCTCGCACGATACGTCCCGCGACTAATACCCCCGGCACGTTGCTGATCATGACTAGCTTAATCGCACCGAGTTTAGCGGCAATGGCCGTAGCCGCATGATCGGCATTGACGTTGTAGCTCAGCGCATCCAGCGCACCAAAACTAATTGGACTAATGACCGGCACGATATCCGCGGCAAGTAAGGTCTGAATCAGATGCACATCCACATCCCGCACATCGCCAACCCGCCCCAGATCACCCAGTGGGTGCCACATTTTTTCGACATAGATGGTCCCGCCGTCGACACCGCTAATGCCAGCCGCCATAATGTCGGCATTGAGCAGGGTACGCACAATGCGCTTATTCATCAGCCCGCTGAGCACCATCTCGGCCACCTCCATGCTGGCCTCATCGGTAACGCGCAGCCCTTCAATAAAACTAGGCGTTAGGCCCAAGCGCTGTTGATAGTCAGCAATGGCCTTGCCGCCGCCGTGGACGATCACGGGCTTACTGCCATCATCCAGCACCTTCCGTACCGCCTGGGCCAGACCAAAAAGGAAGGTCTCATCATCAAGCTCATTGCCACCCACCTTGAGCACCACAATATAGGGTGATCCGGCTGCTGTGTCGGATTGCTGGAAAGTGCTCTGATCAATTTCCATGTTTTACTGGTTCCTCTTGCTCTTTACTGATTGCGGTGGTGATTCAAGAAATTTGTGCAATAAAAAAAGCTCTCCGTCTGGAGAGCTTTGCAAGTTGCTAGGATAAACCATGCGCGCGCAAGTTCCAGTTCGGATTATCCGATCGGACTGCGACTTAGCCTAAAGTTATAAAAAGGAAGTAACAGGCAGTTGCCCGCATTATAATTGCTTGTCATAGTACTGTAGTGTAACATGGGGTAGGGGTGGTGTCAACCTA
Organism: Caldilineaceae bacterium; assembly: GCA_022842065.1. The sequence goes on along the minus strand of JALHQH010000003.1, from coordinate 292,448 downwards.
CAAAAATAAAAAATGATGCATTTGCGTCACGCTCATTTTCAACTACCTAAAATCGGCATTCTGTAAAGGAGTCATTACGATGACCACATTGATTTTGGTCCGCCATGGCGAAACGGAAGGGAATATACAACAGGTTTGGCATGGCGCATTAGATTCGCCTCTAACCACACGGGGTCAACTGCAAGTTGCTGCCACGGCTACCCAAATTGCGAAATTGGAGCACCGTTATCCCATTACGGCGTTCTATGTTTCTCCGCTGCCGCGTGCCCAGCATACGGCTGCAGCAATCGCCGTGGCGATTGGTAAAAGAGCTATTACTGATAGTAGCCTGCGTGAGTTTGATTTAGGCGAATGGGAGGGGCGCACTTTTTTGGAGCTGCGCGACCAGGAGAATCTATGGGGGCGTTGGCGACAAGATCCACACTTTATGCCACCGCAGGGCGAATCTCCCTATTCTTTTCATGCCCGTGTGCTGGCTGCGATGGCGCGGTTTGTCGGCGAACACCCAGCAGAAACTGTTTTGGTGGTTACACATGGTGGCGTGATCTGTAATATCCTGGCAACTTGGTTGGGGCGTGGTCCTGAAGATTGGCGCAATTGGGAGCCTCACAATTGCGCGATTACTATACTGCAGCATCAGGAAGCGCAGTGGCATCCTGTAATGGTTAACGATATCAGTCATTTACCTGTCGAAGCGATTTTGACGCCTGATACTAATGCATATCTTTAGCGAGGTAAATTCTGGGGCAGTGAATTATTTCACAATGTGTTTATTTTTCGTTCAATTCAGGCAGCATCAAGGGCGAGGCGACGATAATTTGATGATAATTGTAAGGAGGAAAGAGTTGGTTACTCGTTAATCACCTTAATAATTATTGGCAATGTAAAGATACTTTCTGAGGATTGTAGGGCTATAGCCGACAAAAATTGTAAGTTGAGCAATGAAACTTGCTAAAATATGTTAAATTGGGGGTTGAAATCGTTTACGAAGCCTGCTATAATCAGCACACCTATGCACAAACCGCATGGTCAAGTGGGAGTAATCCCGCTCTTTTTTTGCTTCAAATACGTTGATTTTGGAGACAGCTTCAGATTTGTTTCACGTGGAACAAATCCTGGGGCAATTTTGTTGAATACAATATGATAGTCATCTAACAGACTGCTCGGGTAAATGCTGTTATACTTGTGTATGGTTCATATGCAAATATGAGTTGTAATAATACATGAATATAAAAGCGTGATATGCCTGAGCGTTAAAGCTGGTGTCTAAAGCGAAAGCATTGTTGAATTGATACCACTAATGATAACAAGTGATGTAAGCCCTAAACTTCAATCCCCAGGTACATTGACCCATGATACATTGACCCATGATACATTGGCCCAGTCGGCTAATGTACCTGTTATTGATTACGAAGGTAGTCAGTATAAGTCAGATTTCTGGCTTGGTCAAGGTCGTGGGTATGAAGATGCAACTGAGCGGCGTGCGCTGAAACGGCTATTGCCGGCGCATGGGGGGCGAGTTGCTGAAATTGGGGCAGGCTTTGGGCGGTTAGCGGATCTGTATGCCGGGTATGAACAGGTTATTCTTTTTGACTACAGTCGTACCCTGTTGCAGGACGCCGTAGCGAAATGGGGGAGTGATCCACGGTTTATTTTTGTTGCTGGGAATATTTATCAATTGCCCTTAGCAACCGGTGTATTGGATTCTTTGGTGATGGTGCGGGTAATGCATCATTTGGCTGATGTGCCATTGGCGTTGCACCAGTTGGCGCGCCTATTGCATAGCCATAGTATTGCCGTGCTGGAATATGCGAACAAACGTAACCTAAAAGCGCTGTTGCGGTGGACTGTTGGTCGGCAACAGTGGTCTCCAATGGCACTAGAACCGATTGAATTTGTCAAGTTGAATTTTGATTTTCACCCAGTTTGGATGAACGCACAATTTTCTAATGCAAATCTTGTCGTAAAAGAGCAGTTGGCTGTTTCGCACTTTCGGTTGCCAACCCTCAAGCGCGTGATTAGCGCTGAGCAGTTGGCACAATTAGATGAATGGCTATTCGCAACCGGGGGACACTACCCGCTTGCGCCCAGTGTTTTTGTACAAGCCAGGACTACAGCCACGCAGTCGCGTCCCGCGGTCTCTGCGGCTGGTGCCGAAGTTGTTAAATTATTTCGCTGCCCGCAGTGCAATGCAGAAGCCTTCTCATTGGTTTCTACGACGCAGTTAGTCTGTGGTTCATGCCACCGCCACTATGCTCAAAAAGATGGGATTTGGGATTTCAAAGAAGCAGTGAGTGGCTAAGGCACCTGCTGTTAGAAACGAAGCGCTGCTTTCTCTCGTAAATGAAGGTTAAACGCCGCGTTTTGCTAAGTAATCGCAGTTTAGTTAATTTTTTACGCAGGGTTCATGAATCCAGTTCCGGATGCTTTTTAATAAACGCATTTATGCTCTGAACCTTGAGCGAACTTTCTGAATGTAGCTCTTTACAGAGATTTATCTGTGGCCTACCCGTGCACAAGGAGATAAGATTTACGTATGGCAAAGCAACGGATGGTTGATTTTTCAATGGATGCCGATTTCGATACCGATTTCGAGAGCGGTTTTGCCAGTGATTATGATAGCGATTTTGATGATGAGACAGCTGACTTGACGGCTAGCCCGGACGCGCTTCAAAGCACTGAAGAAGGAGAAGCTGAGCCGGTTGTCTTGAGCCAAGAAGAAATTCTTGCGCGCCTGTTGACATTGGGGCGCTCACAAGGCTATGTTACTTATGATGATGTCTTGCGCCTCATGCCTCAAGCTGAAAACAATATGGAGCAGGTCGAAGATATCTTCGCTTCGCTCTTTGAGCAGGGGATTGAAGTCGGGCAAGTACGGGAAGAAGAACCCGAAGAACTTTCCGATCTGGATGCTGATTTGGTTGAAGAAGAAAACTTTGATCTTAGCCAGATTGAAATTGATGATTCAATCAGTCTGTATCTAAAAGAGATTGGCCGTGTGCCACTGCTCACCGCCGAAGAGGAAGTTTCACTGGCCAAGCGGATGGAAAAAGGGCGTGACGCCCGCCGCAAGCTTTCTCAGGGTGCTGATGACTGGGAAGATCGTGAGCGTTTACTCTGGTTGGTACGTGATGGTCAAGCTGCGCAGGAGCATCTGATCAAAGCCAATAGCCGCTTGGTCGTGAGTGTTGCCAAGAAGTATGTGGGGCGTGGTGTACCTTTCCTGGATCTGATTCAAGAAGGCAATATCGGTTTGATCCGTGCCGTGAAGAAATTTGACTTCCGCCGCGGCTTTAAATTTAGCACCTATGCTACTTGGTGGATTCGCCAGGCTGTAACCCGGGCCATCGCTGACCAAGGGCGCACGATTCGTGTGCCCGTGCATATGTACGAACAGATCAATCGTTTAACCCGTACAAGCCGTCAACTTGTCCAAGAATTAGGCCGTGATCCGACGACAGAAGAGATTGCCGAAGAATTAGGAGTCTCTTCCCGCAAGGTTGAACACATTATGCGTGTCAGCCAGCGCCCCCTCAGTTTGGAAATGCCCGTGGGTGAGGAAGAGGATAGCTACCTCGGTGACTTTATTGAAGATGAAGATGCAGATGCGCCAAGTGAGGCCGCCGGTCAGCAGATTCTGCGTGAGGTCATTGATGAGATCTTCCAAAGTCTTACGCCACGCGAAGTACGTATTTTGCAACTACGCTTTGGTTTAGTCGATGGCTACTGCTATACGCTAGAAGAAGTGGGCAAGAAATTTGGCGTAACGCGTGAACGTATCCGTCAAATTGAAGCGCAAGCACTGAGCCGTCTGCGCCATCCTAGCCGCAGTCGCAAATTGCGTGATTACCTCTAAATCGATTCTCACTTGACCAAATGGGCAATTGCCTTAGCTGATCGAGTGTATGTTTCACGTGAAACACCGGCGCTGCATTATGCAGCGCCGGTGTTTTTATGATTACCCTCTGTAAAATGGGTCACAACGCTGCCAAACGAGCGTGGCTTTCGCCAACCATATAAACTTTGGGTATAATCAAACGACTCATCATGCCTGGGTAAAATGTTAATGCCGGTTACAGCTTGAGCAAGGAATTTTTAATGACAGTTTTTAATCGGTTGGTTGCTGCGCTACTTTGGCTCTTATTGCTGATCACACTCAGCACATTGGCGGTTGCCCCCTTTTGGTTGATTGAACAAATACAAGGGCAATTGACCTTAGCGGTCATCCTGTTGCAGCAGTGGCAACTTGATAATGCAACCAATTTTATTATTGGCCAAGCAACTGTCGGCATTGTGGTGATTTTACTCTTTGGTACACTCTTCTGGCTTGAATTGTGGAGTGGACAGCCACGCGGCGTCATGATCCGCACCATTGATGGCGGCTCGGCTGAATTGGACACAAGCAGTATCAGTCGCCGCCTCGAATGGCATCTCGAACAGGTGGCCGAGGTCAGCAATGTGGTGCCCATCGTGCGGGCACGCGGTGGTGCCGTTGATATCCGGCTTGAAGTCGAAGTGGCGCCCGAAGTTGATATTCCAATGAAGACTGATGAAGTGGTTGGGCTGACCCGTGACATTATTGAGGATGATATTGGTCTGCGCCTGGGCAAATTAGATGTTCATCTGCGCTGTGCACCTTTTGAGCCCACCTTGATCTAACGGTTGGGGCAAGGTGAAGGGCACTGGCCAGACAAACTTTGATTGACGAAATCCTTATCATACCGAGCTAATCCAATCAGCGTACTGTAAAGATCTATGCACCTAAATCCATCATCTGCTCCCCATGCAGACAGCTCAACCACAGACGATGCGCTTGCTTTTGAGACCACTATTTCCGCCGCAGCGCCACAACTAGTGCCCACGCCCGTCCCCACGCTTGATTATGCCCACTATGCCGCGCTACAAGTTGTGGTCAACGAAAAAAGTGTTGCGCTGGTGGCTGCCTTAGAGGCGCTCCTCTTTGTCTCCGATGCCCCTGTCGAAGTCACCTCGCTTGCCAAAGTACTGGCGGTCACCAGCGAAGCGCTCTATGCTGCCCTCAAAACCTTAGCCTATCAACTCGAGGCGCATGGGCGCGGTGTCAGATTACAAGAACATAATGGCAAATTCCAACTGGTTACCTTGCCAACTTGTGCGCCCTTAATCGAGACCTTTTTGAATATCGATACCAGCACTAAGTTGAGTGCACCGGCACTAGAAACCCTGGCGATTATTGCCTATCGTCAACCCGTGACACGCTCACAAATCGAAGCCGTGCGCGGGGTGGATAGTGCTGGGATTCTACGTTCGCTGCTGCAACGGGGGCTGATTGAAGAGGCGGGGCGCTTGGAAGGCGTCGGCCGCCCCATCGTTTATAATGTGACTGACCTTTTTATGCAACATTTTGGCTTAACAGGGCTTGATGAATTGCCTGTCTTAGAAACAACCGAGGCCGACACATTGTGGGCGGCGACTAAACTGGCGGAATTGGAAGAAAATCCAATGCCATAGACCAGCTTGCTACTCTCCTTATCAACCTTCTACCCTACGCTTCCGTTCTTCCTCTGCTTTCTCTCATACTGTCAGCGAGATTGTCTGCAACGTGTCAGCCATTTCTGCGTATTCATGATATGATAAGAGTGTTGGCCGTTTGCAATTTGCCCGTCTAAAGCGGCTCACTAGAGAGGATCGCTTATGCTACTGACTATCCGCAGGCAATGGCCTGTGTTACTCTTCGTTCTACTATTGGCCGGCTTCTCACTGGCCGGTACTCCTTTATATGCGCAGGATCAAGCTCTGGTGTGGCAACGTTTTGACGTTGACCTGGTGGTGAAGAGTGATGGCACCTTCGCGGTGACCGAAGCGCAGACGATCAATTTTACCAGTGGTACCTTTCGTTTTGGCTACCGCGAAATCCCGGCGCACAATTTAGGGTATATTGATGATTGGTCGGTGACCGATGCGGCTGGCAACAGCTACGCTTTAGTCAACGATGCGGATGAACCCTATACGTTTACGGTCGAGGAAGATGGCGGCAATTACGTCATTCGCTGGTATTTCCCACCTACGGCAAATACGACCGAGACCTATACGTTGCGTTATACTGTCCACGATGGCTTGCGTTATTATGAAGAAGGTGACCAACTCTGGTGGAAGGCCATCTATGGCGACCGCGGCTTCCCCGTATTGGCTGGGACGGTGGCTGTTACCGTGCCCAGTACAGCAACAGTCGTTGAATGGGCCGCCTATGTCAATACGGCCGATGCCCGTGACTATGCCACTGCCACCGTGCGTGATGATCGGCAGCAGGTAACTTTTGAGCTGACCCGACGCCTGGCCGCTGATCAAGAGTTTGAAGTGCGGGTGCAATTCCCTCCTGGGATAGTCGCGGGTACGGCTGCTGATTGGCAACAAAGTGCTGATCAACGCACTGCCGAAGCCGAGGCGGCCCAGGCTTATCGCCAACAGTGGGGCCCCTGGGCGACATTACTGCTAGGTGCAATCGGGTTACTTTTGCTGATTGGTGGCCCGGCTGGCCTTTATCTGCTCTGGTATCGGCTTGGGCGTGACAAGCCAACTGATCTGGTTGCTGATTATCTGCCCGAACCACCGGATGAACTTACCCCTGGTTTGGCGGGCACCTTGCTGGATGAAACGGTCGATATGCGTGATGTCATCGCCACCTTGGTCGATCTGGCGCGCCGCCAAGCGATCAGCATCACCGAAGCGCAGGAAGAAAGCCTTTTCCGCATGAGTACCGATTTCATCTATCGCCGCGAACGTCGCGATGTTGCGCTCGTGCCCTATGAGCAAAAGCTGTTGGATGGGCTTTTTGGGCAGGAAGATGAAGTTCGTCTCTCTGACCTGAAAGATAAATTTTATACCAAATTACCGGGCATTCAAGGGGCGATCTATCAAGCTGTGACTGCGGCCGGCCTTTTCCCCCGTAATCCGCAGACGGTACGGCAGCTTTATGTCGCATTGGGGATTATCGGGTTGATCGGTGCCTTTATCATCGGGGTTATGCTCACCGTAGTCTTCGGTGACCTCACAAATGTGGCTTTTCTGCCAGGCGTTGGTTTGGGGGCAACCGCCATTGGTCTGCTTATTTTGTCGCAGAGCATGCCCCGTAAAACGCCGCAGGGTGCTGAAGTCGCCGCACGGTGGCGTGCCTTTAAACGTTATCTGCAAAACATCGACCATTATAGCGATTTAGAGGTGCAGAAGGAGATCTGGGATCGCTGGCTGCCTTATGCAATTGCCTTTGATATTGATAAAGAGTATATCCGCAAATTCGAAAAGGTCAATGCGCCGGCGCCTGGCTGGTACATCCCTTCCCCCGCCGATTACGGACCTTATCGCCGGCGCTACTATGGGACGCCATGGATTGGTGGGCCATTCGGTGGTGTTTCGTCTGCTGGCGGTGGCTCAGCTGGTAGTGGTGGTTCAGGCGGCCGTGAAGGGGGCGGCACTATCGGTGGTGGTTTAGGTGACGCAAGCCGTGGGATGGGCACCAGCCTGACTAGTATGAGCGCCGGCTTGGGTGCCTTACTGACCAGTGCCAGCGCTGCCATGACTAGCCAGCCGGCGAGCACTTCTTCCAGCGGTGGCTGGAGTGGTGGTGGTGGTGGCTTTTCCGGTGGCGGTGGCGGCGGCGGTGGTGGCGGCGGTGGTGGTAGCGGTGGTTTTGGCTAATCGCTGCTTAGCATAGGATTATCAAATCAGGGTGATTGCCTAGTGGCGACTGGGCAGTCACCGCTCCAGCTCAAGCATAAAGGAGTGAGGGATGATCGGTGGTGGACGTACTGTTGGTACCGTACTCATGGTTGGTAGTGGCGTTTTGTTGGTTGCTTTTCTGGGCTGGATCGTAACTGCATTTGGGACGGACGAAACCAGTAGCGGGGGGATGGCACTTGGGATTGTTTTAGCCGCAGCAATATTGGCCCCTATCTTTGGGATCGGCGCTTATCTCTTTCGCAAAGGCTCGGCTGAAAAGGTGGAATTTGCCGCTGTACAGCAGCAGAAGAAGCTGCTCAACATGGTCTTGACCCAGGGCAAAGTGACCATTCCAGAAGTTGTGGTCGAATTGGAAGCCTCGCGTGACGAAGTCGAAGAGATGATTCGTGACCTTGTCGGTAAACAGCTCTTCAGTGGCGCGATTAATTGGGATAAAGGCATTCTTTATAGTGTGGAGAGCCAGTCGCTGACTGGTGATCGTAAATGCCCTAATTGTGGCGGTGAACTAACCTTTGCCGGTAAAGGCGTGGTTGTCTGTCCGTACTGTGGCAGTGAGGTCTTTTTGACCAAGCGCGCCGCGGCAACCACTGCCTGATGTTTTGTCTTTTTTGAGGGTATGCTGTGCTTGCAATGAGCACCGGCGTTTTGACCAGTGTAAAAATGCCGTTACTCATGCAGAGCGAGAGATAGGAGAAAAATTGTTATGTCAGAGCAATGGATTGAGCAAGCAAAGGCTGGCCAGAGTGCGCTTGAGCGACTTTTTACGGGGTTGCCAGGGATCCGGGGTTATGCTGATAAAGAATTACGCCGTGATGCTGACAAGCGCTTACGAGAGCAGTTCGCCATACAGCTAACGGAGCAGAAGCTACTGTTGGTCAATCTGCAACAACAGCTTTTGCAACGTAGCGGTTTGCGCCATTTGGAGCCGGTGAATCGGTTGGTCCAGCGCATCCAAACCTTAGCGGACCGCATTCGAAGTGCCAGTTATGGCTATGCCGGCCTCTTTGACGCGGTAAAGATTCAGGAGGCGCAGTTGGCTGCTTTGCACCGTTTTGACTTGGGGCTGGCCGCTCATATCGGTGCCGTGGCGGAGGGGATTAGTGCCGCCACCAGTGTTGTCGGGGATGAGGCGCAACTAGTGGACGCACTCAATCAGCTGGAGACAACCATTGCCACCATGACCACTTATTTTGGACAGCGGCAAGCTGCGATCACATCCACTGATTTATTGACAGAGGCAGCGCTGCCACCACTCGATCCGGCATTAGACGCGCAGATTGCTGCCCATCTTGCGTCGGTCCCTGCTGTCACCGAAGCAACAAAATAGCGTATAACCTAAGCCGGTTAGCATCTTTAGGAGGAAACTTAACATGGCGCGGATTATTGATGTAATTGATGCCCCGAATCAGGGCGCAAATGAGCTGGTGGCCCGGCTGCCGGAAGTAGGCGCGGGCAATTTTCGACTGGGCAGCCAGGTCATCGTACGCGAAAGCCAGCGTGCGATCTTTTATCGCGATGGTAAGTCGCTTGATGAATTCCCCCCAGGCCGCCATACGATCACGACGATGAACTTGCCTTTTCTCGATGGTTTACTGCGGTTGGCCACCAGTGGCAAAGATATCTTCACGGCGGAAGTTTACTTTGTCAACATGCGCGAGATCACGGACCTGAAGTGGGGTACACCACAACCCATCAGCCTGCGTGATACCGATTTGGGGTTGGTCCGGCTGCGCGCCTTTGGGCAATATACCATCCAAATTGCCGAACCTAAGCGCTTTGTTGACCAGATCGTTGGTACGCAGGGAATTTATACCACCACGCAGATCGAAGAATATCTACGCGGGGCCGTAATTAGCCGCATTACCGATCTGCTGGCCGAAAATATGACCAGCATTCTCGACCTACCCCGTCTCTTTGATGAGATCGCCGCTGGGGTGCGTGCCAAAGTGCAGGATGATTTTAGTGCAATGGGGCTTGCCCTTAAGCAATTCATGATCGTCTCAATTACCCCAACCGAAGAGACCGCCAAGGCGATCGATGAACGGGCCAGCATGGGTGCCATCGGCAACATGGACGCCTATATGAAATTCAAAACTGCCCGCGCAATTGGTGACGCTGCCCAACAAGGTGGTGGCGGGACCGGTGAGGGGCTTGGTTTGGGGGCTGGTATCGGCATGGGGGCCGGGATGGCCGGTGTAATTGCCAATACGATGGCCAGTGCACAACAGGCGGCAGCAGCACCGCGGGCTGCTAACAGTGGCGATAGTAGCGACGCGACCGTCATGACCCTGGATGAAGCTGCGGCCTACTTGCGTGTCTCAGCGGCCGATGTGCAGGCCATTATTGATAGTGGTGAACTCAAGGCCCGCAAGATTGGTACCCAATATCGCATCAGCAAAGCCACGATTGACGCCTATCTTGGCGGATAGCCCCTATTTGTTGTGGGCAATAAATAAAAGAAAACCGGGTTTCGCTTAGAAACCCGGTTTTTGTTACCTATCGTTATTCATCGTCTAGTTTTAAGACTGACATGAACGCTTCTTGTGGAATCTCGACGCTACCCACCATCTTCATCCGCTTTTTACCCTCTTTTTGTTTCTCCAGCAACTTCCGCTTGCGTGAGATATCGCCGCCGTAACACTTGCTGAGCACATCCTTGCGCATCGCCTGCACAGTGGCCCGACTGATCACCTTGTTGCCCACGGCTGCTTGAATCGGCACTGTGAACATCTGGCGTGGAATAATCTCCTTCATCTTGGTGACTAGCCGTTGTCCCTTGTGGTAAGCGGTGTCACGATGGACGATTACGCTTAACGCATCAACTGGCTGTTCATTGACCAGAATGTCGAGTTTGACCATATCCGACTCGCGATATTCGTCCACCGTGTAATCCATGCTGGCATAACCGCGTGTGCGTGCTTTGAGGTCGTTGTAAAAATCGACAATGATCTCGGATAGCGGGATCATGCAGGAGATTTCCAGGCGTTTACTATCCATCCAGTTCTGGTTGCGCAATTCACCGCGCCGTTTCGTAACCAGATCCATGATGGTACCAATATACTCTGCTGGTGTAAACAGGCGCAATTCGCACCAGGGTTCCTCAATGCGGTCGATATAGGTTGGATCGGGCAGATCGGCTGGACTATCAATCACCATGACGCTGCCATCGGTCTTGACGATGCGGTAAGCAACGGAGGGTGCCGTGAAGATGATCTGCATATCATACTCACGTTCCAGGCGTTCCTGGACGATCTCCATGTGGAAAAGGCCCAGGAAGCCAAGGCGGAACCCAAAGCCGAGCGCCTGGCTGGTCTCCGGTTCGTAGACGAGCGCCGCATCATTTAGTTGGAGCTTTTCAAGCGCATCCCGCAGATCCACATAATCATCTGGATTTGACGGATATAGCCCTGCAAAGACCATGGGTTTCATGGCCACATAACCTGGCAAGGGTTCGGTCGCCTGCCGTTTCATCAAGGTAATCGTATCACCAACATCCAGATCCTGCACTGCTTTAAGCCCAGTTGCAATGTAACCGACCTGTCCAGCATGCAGTTGGGGCACAGCAATCATTACGGGTGTCATCACCCCGATTTCAATGGGGGTGATACTCTTTTCAGAGACCATTGAATAGAGCGTATCATTCGGCCCAAAGGTGCCGTCGATCACCCGGATATAGGCGATTACCCCTTTGTAGGCATCGTATTGACAATCAAAGACCAAGGCCCGCAACGGCGCACTTAAATCACCACTGGGCGGTGGTACTTCATCAACGATATGTTGCAGGACCAGTTCGACATTGAGCCCAGCCTTGGCACTGATGCGTGGAATATCTTCGGCTGGGTAAGCGAGCAGCCCTTCGACCTCTTGGGCAATCTCGTCCGGCATTGCCGCTGGCAGATCGATCTTGTTGAGCACCGGCACAATGGTCAGTTCTTGTTCCAGCGCCGTGAAGAGATGGGCCATGGTCTGCGCCTGGATGCCCTGTGAGGCATCAACGACCAGTACCGCCCCTTCACAGGCCTGCAGGGCGCGGCTCACCTCATAACTGAAATCAACATGGCCAGGTGTATCGATCAGGTTGATTTCATACTCTTCGCCCTTGTGCTTGTAGATCATGCGTACAGCACTGGCTTTAATGGTGACACCCTTCTCGCGCTCCAAATCCATGGAGTCGAGCAGTTGTTCTTTCATTTCGCGCTCAGTGACGGTGCCTGTCATTTGCAACAAGCGATCGGCAAGTGTGCTTTTGCCGTGGTCAATATGAGCGATGATTGAGATATTACGAATATGGTCTAGATTCATGGGTATATTGTATCATGAAGTAGCGCGCTTTTTTCAATATTAGTCATGCTCGCACAGCGATATTAACGCTTATAGATCCCGCAACTAAATTTGGCACAGCTTCTCTGCTGTCATAGGCATAGACTTAAGTGCCATGTTTAGTTGACTTGTCAATTAGACCCGACTGGCAAACCAGTTAATCGTCGTCTTCATGCCATGATCGAGCGAGACCTTGGGTTCCCATTGCAAAATTCGCTGTGCTTTGCCAATATTGGGCTTGCGTTGTTTGGGATCATCTTTGGGTAGTGGCTTAAACACAATGCCACCCTGATTTTGGGTAAATTCATTAATTTTTTCGGCAAACTGCAGAATGGACGTTTCGGTTGGATTGCCAATGTTGACCGGCTCCACCTCATCACTAAGCAGCAGCCGGTAGATGCCATCAACCAGGTCGCTGACATAACAAAAGCTGCGCGTCTGACTGCCGTCACCATAGACGGTGAGCGGCTCGCCACGCAGTGCCTGGGCGACAAAGTTCGGCACGACCCGACCGTCGTCGAGCCGCATGCGGGGACCATAGGTGTTGAAGATGCGGACAATGCGCGTTTGCACACCGTGGCTGCGATGATAGGCCATCGTCATTGCTTCGGCGAAGCGTTTTGCCTCATCATAGACCCCGCGCGGTCCAATCGGATTGACGTGGCCCCAGTAATCTTCCGTTTGGGGGTGGATCTGTGGGTCGCCATAGACCTCGCTGGTGCTAGCAAGCAGTAGCCGGGCTCCTTTCGCCAACGCCAGCCCCAGGGTATTGTGGGTGCCCAAGCTGCCGACTTTCAGCGTTTGAATCGGCAATTCTAGGTAATCAACGGGACTAGCTGGGCTGGCAAAGTGTAGAATGGCATCGAGATCGCCTTGAAGATAGATATAGTTGGTGATATTGTGTTTAATAAAGGTAAACTGAGGATTGCCAGCCAGATGGGCAATGTTGTCGGTGCTACCTGTAATGAGGTTATCCATGGCAACCACCTCATGGCCCTCCGCCAACAGTCGATCACAGAGGTGGCTACCTAAAAAGCCGGCACCACCGGTTACCAAAATACGCATGAAAATTTCCCTTTCATCAGATACTGCGTTTGGACAGCGTCGATACAAATGGTAGCTTATCGCTAAACGCAGTATAACGATAACATGCCGCACCGATCATTAAGCGATTTGGCAGCGATGTCCATCAGCAAAAAGGCCGATAACGGCTCAATCAGGTATAATAAAAACTATGTATCCTGCACTACCTTTTGGACCACTAACAATTCCAACCGGTCCCATCGTTGCTTTAATTGCGGTGACGATTGGCCTTGAACTCGCCGGCCGCTATGGGCGTCGGCTGGGTTTACTCATCGATGATGTTTGGAATACAGGCCTTATGATGTTGCTGTTCGGCTTGATTGTAGCGCGTCTCTGGAATGTGATCCAATTTTGGCCTATTTATATTGCAGAACCTTGGCTAATGATCAGCTTGCGGCCAAGCGGATTTGCCCTTTTGCCAGGGATTGGCGGTGCGCTTGTGGCTGCGTATGTCTACATGATCAGGCGCGCCCTCCGTCCCGCCCCCGTGATTACCGCCTTAGGCGTTGGGATAACCGCCAGCACAGCTATCTTCTTTGCCGGTGCCTTGTTAACCGGCGAGATCATTGGTCTGCCTAGCGCGCTGCCTTGGGCTATCAAGTATTATGGTGAAGACGTACACCCAGTTGCGCTTTACTATGCGGCCGGCATTGGGCTTGTCCTACTTTGGCAATGGGTGCAACCGCTGCCAGCTTCCCCTTTGTTTGTTCTGCTTCAGCTCTGTTTCGGTGTCGGTTTAGTGCTGCTGGTTGTCGGTGCTTACGAAGCTGATGCCAAGCTCATCGCTGGGTGGCGCCTGCTGCAAGTGGTCGGCTTTTTTGCCGCCTTACTGGCGGCCCTCTTCCTTGCCCGCGCGACTCGGACCAATCAGCAACGTTTCCCTGACGCTTTGCAACAAATTCCAGTAAAGGATGAAGGATCTGACGCTGAATCCCGATAAATATACTAGCAGTTGTAATTAAGTAACATTTTACCGGTGGTAGGAGCCTTACTTAATCTTTTGCTTTTGTCGCGTAGTAATGCAAATAACCTGTCCCTCGGTTTGGCTTACTTTCCACGATCAACGCCTTCATTCATCGACTGGCTGCAACATGAAAGATTATCGCCGTATCCTAGAGATCGCGGCAGACGCAAGCGAAGAGCAGATCAAGGCTCAATACAAGCGTCTTGTCCGTATTTATCATCCTGATCGTTTCACAAATCCGGATGACAAGGTGTATGTTGAGCAAAAGCTGCAAGAAATTAATGAAGCTTACCGCGCTTTGTTGCATCCTGCCTTTAATGCTTTTGTCACAGATTATACCGGCCCCCAACCGCAACCAATTGCATTGCCGGCCAGCTTAGATTTTGGCGAGCTAGCCCGCGGCAAACAGCAAACGTTGGTCTTTCATGTCGAAAATTCCGGTGGGGTGGCACAAAGCTTACAACTGGAATATAGCGATGTTGATGGCTGGTTCAAAGTTACAAAAGGGCGGCGCCTGCACCCGCACCAGCCCTTTCCAATGGAATTTGCCGTCGTCGTTGATACGGCGCGGCTGGAAGCGGGTAAGAGCTACCAGGGCTGGATCCAAGTTAACCTGGACAATGCCGTAACGCGCGTCGCTTTGGCGGTAAAGGTGGTTGCGAAACAGCCGCTATCTTTGTTATCTCCCCGGCTTGCCCTCCTTACCTCAATGATCGCACTGTTGGTGATTGTTGTTGCTGTACAGGCATTTGATTTTACATCGGTTGATTTCTTCTTAAATCGCCCTTTCCGTTCGCCGCGTACTGCTGCGCTGGGGCCTGTTTTGGTGCCAGATCAGCCCGCGGCACTTGTGACGTCCCCGAGTGATTCGCCTGCACTAGCGGTGTTGCCAATCGTGCCCTCAGCCACGGTTGAAACTTTCGCAACGGTAATCATCCAGCCGCGCAGTGGGCTTGGCTCGATTGAAACACAAACTTCCCCGGCTGCTGACCCCGTACCAGCAACGATAGAACTAACTACCGCACCAATGCTAACTGCTACTGCCCAACCTATGGATAGCAGCAGCTCATTCACCGGTGTGCAATCGGCCGTGGGCGTAAATATGGCTACAGTTGAAACGGTTACTATGTCAACACCGACCCTACTTCCCATGGCTACCTCGCTGCCGCGTTCCACGCTTACGCCCAGCGTGCCGACGCCGACCCGCGCACCATCGGTTAACACTGTTGACATAGCCGCTATCTTAATCCTCGTCCCTGATAATTACTATGTGAACGGTCGCGCCGACACTTTGGTTGAATCACCCGTATTACAGATTTTGCCCTCTGGTAGCCAGTGGGTTGCGATTGGCCGCACCGCAGATACGAGTTGGTTACTGCTCGAAGTCGAAAAGGAGCAACTCGTCTGGGTTGCGACCACAACAGTTATCGCCACCAGTGATGTGGCTACACTACCAATTGTCAGCACAGCTGTGGGCAGCGAGCGGTAGTTAGTTATCAAGCTTGATTTTGCGCTATTCCACTTAGCATCACTTTTACTACGAATTCTCCCTTATCTCTCCCACTTCCTCCTCCCCTTGCCGTACCGGCTTCGGCTTGGATCGGCGCGGATGCCGCATCAAAGCGCTAAATGCAACATTAATTTCAAGTAACTTTGGGAATTGCGTTACTTTTGGTATGATTAGCGCTATTCATTTAGATTTGGTGCCATTTTCGTGTATTGATAGGATAATTCAAGCGCTATCCTCAAATAGTGAGAACTATTTAAATTGCACTCATCCTGCGGTCGCTATGTCTGGTAAGACATAAACGACCCCTGCGAAAAGACGATAAAAATGTCTACTAACCGTTTTTGCTCGATCTTCGTCGAGCGACGTGCGGCGCAGATCGGTGATTTTCGGCGGATCTTCGTTTTCTTAGTGATACTTCTTAGCCTGCTATCGATCGTTTTGTGGCCGGAACAGCTTTGGGCCCAAGGGCGCGATAGCTTATCCGTGGGCGCGCCAAGTGACGTTGATTTGCCGCTCTACTGGTTCCTGATTACCAGTTTTCTGGCGCTGTTAGTCCCAACTGGCTTTATTTTGATCGGTGTCGCTGGTTTAGATGTTACCTATGCCTGGAATGCCGCCCTGGGTGGGTTGGCAGCCATCAGTCTAGCCACCTTCGCCTATTGGGCCGTCGGTTTTGCTTTACATTTTGGTGGAATTGGGCTGGTCTATACCGACCCTGCGCTGCGGCAGTTGGTGTGGGAATGGAGTCCCCTTTCAACTAATTGGGGCACAGGCTGGGGGGTTGCGGGTCTCAGTGGCTGGTTCCTGTCTGGTGCTCAAGTTACGGCGTTTACCTATACCCTTTTTCTCGCCCACCTGCCTTGGGTTGTCACGGCCGCAATGTTGCCGGCGATGGCACTGCGTGGCCGTGCGCCTGCTATTGTGACCCTGTTGCTGGCTTTGTTGATCGGTGGGATTATCTATCCCCTCGCCGGCAACTGGGTGCAAGGTGGCGGCTGGCTAAGTGCATTAGGCCGCAACTTGAACCTTGGTCATGGTTTTGTTGATTTTGGTGGTGCGGGCACCGTCCATCTCTTTGGTGCTGGCTTTGCGCTGGCAGCCTTGGTAGTTTGGATTCCGCGCCGGCAACTTGTGCCGTTGGCACATCTCGAACTGCCCCCCGTGCATCTGCCCTTGTTGGTAGTGGTTGGCAGTCTTTTTGTCCTGATCGGTAGCCTCGGTTGGTATTGGTCAAATCCGCTGCAGGTTGCCAATTTGGGTGATTTAGCATTAATGCGTGGCAGTGTGAATAGCTTATTGCTTGCTGCTGGTGGCCTGATTCCGTCACTTTTCTACACCTGGTTTGTCACTGGGCGTAGCGAACCAATGACTTGTGCGCGCGGGTTGGTCGCTGGCGTCGTCGCCGGCTTGGCCGTTGGCCCTTTTGTACAGCCGGGTGTTGCGTTTGCGATTGGTCTGCTGGCTGGTGCAACGGTCCCTTTTGCGATCTTTGTCGTAGAAGGGATCTGGTTGCTGGATGATGCAACCGGCGTGGTGACGGCCAGTGGAATCCCAGCGGTGATTGGGCTGCTTTTCGTTGGTATTTTTGCCGATGGTGTCGTCGGGCGCGGTTGGCAATTAGTGGGCGAAGAGAGTCATCTTGGGGTGGTTGGGCAAGGGGTTGCTGGGCTTTTTGTGGTGAGTGGTTATCAAATGGATTTTCCTGCGCAGTTGCAAGCCCAAGCGATCGGCGTATTAGCCTTGAGCTTGTGGGGCTTTTTGACTGGTATGCTCTGTTGTATCCCGCTTGGTTTACTCTTTCACACGCTCCAACATAGCGAAAATACTACCCCAGAAGCTGGTGGCTTACCGGCTCCACTGCCACCCTTTGCGCAATCAGCTTTCGACCTTGAGCAATTGGATGAAGAGTGGGCAGGATTGCCGGACCCAGGCAAGCAGCCGCGTCGCTAGTCTGCACTTGTTACTAAAGTAGCCCTTGGACGTCCTACAACGCGATATTTTGTGCTGGCTACTTGTATTTACCAGCGGCAGTTTACCGTTGCCGGCTCTGTTGGTTACTGCGTGAACGCATATAGAGGAGGGTGGTAATTAAGCCCAAAATGCCTAACCCACTTGCGCCGGAAAAGACCCCACAAAGTAACAACATCATCAGATTTTGCGTGTTCGGCAACGAGGCCGCTATTAACTGTCCTGCGGCAGGTGCGACCGCGGTCGGATAAGGCGTAAAGGTTGGTAATAGGGGCGCTGCTGCCAACGCAGGGGGTGCTGTTAGCACAATATAAGGTGGATTCGCGATCGCCGCATCAGGTTGTGCCACCGTTAGAGGGGCAGCCGGTGGTAGTGCGCTGATCGGCGGATTGTTTTGTGTGGCGGTAAAATTCTGCGCTGCCGATAAATCTTGTGTTGACGTAAAGGTGGTTGGTGCCGTCAGCCCGCTACCAGGTGTAACGGTCAGGGCAACAGTGGGCAAGGGCGGGGGTATAAACGGTTCGGGCGTATTTAATGGACTGATTAAACCGAGTGGGGTTGGTGTAAATACTGGCAGTGCCAATAATGCATCACTGGTTGCGGTTAACTCAAAAGGGGCAAGTTGTGTAAATGTGCCTGGTTCATTATTTGCTGAAAAGGGGTCCCCGGTCACGATGTTGGTGACAGTTATACCAGTTGTGTTCGTTAGCGTAGTGGTGGGAAAATCAATGGTCGTTGTGATCGGTGGTGCCCCAAAGCTGGTGGGTGTCATTTGTGGGGTAGGTGTAATGTTCAAGCCATAACCACAGCGTTGCAGCACCTCACCGATGGTATTATCTGTTGTGATTTCGCGTAGCCGGAAGCAGTAGCTTTGGCCTGGCACCAGATCGCGCGTTAGATCGAGCCGATAGATCGCCCCTTGGCTAGCACTTCCTTGTGCAATACGCTGATCGATCAGGTGAAACGCACTATCTGGCTCATCTTCTGCTTTGCAGTAGACTTCAAAGCCAGCCGTATTATATTCACCGGCAGTGCTCCATTCCAATGTGATCGTATCCGCAGCGACAAAGATATCAAAGTAATTAAGCTCAATTGCCGCTAACAGTGGCCACGCCAGCAAGGTGGCGCTGCTGGATAGCAAAAAGAGTAAAATGCTCAATCCAAGCCGAAACTGCCGGCGCGCGTGTCGGGGTTGGTTATTAACTATTGCTGGCGGCAGAGGGTGTTTATGCAGAAAGGATACTGTCTGCGCCAACAGTTGACCGCTATACCGACAACCTGATTGGATCCAATGTAACACAAGCTCATTCCTATCACACTTTATATACTTGGCGCTAACTGCAAGGCGGATTTTGCAACTGCTATTAGCTCAGCGTCAAGTCTAACAGACGTATAAAGTGTGCGCTGCTTGAAAGCGATCATCGCTGGAAAGATGATCTAACTTGGTCAGAACAATCGCACAATAGGCCCATTGTACCATGTGGCGATTGAATCTTCTATAAGGTGTTCGGTGTATTCACGCAGTGAGAGGACAATGCAAGCGGTGTATTTGTAACGTAGCTTGCCCTGCAACAATTATACTACCAACCATACGCTACTTTTCTAGCGGCCATTGCTTCATCATTGGCACGCCTTCTGCGGTTATCAGGTTATCCTTCTTCATCCTCATGTAAACTGCTCAGTAACTCATAGAGTTCTTGAATGCAGGCTTGATTTAAGCCACTGTTATACCACACACGCATCTCATGAAGTAATCGGAGGGAAAGATTGGCATAGGCTACCTGGCCTTCTGCCGATTCATCGTCAGCTAGTGCTTCATACTCTCTATGCATTTCCAACCAACGGTCGATGTACGGTTCTGCTGCAGCCGGCTGTGGTCCCCATTGTGCCTGCCAAACCCATTCTTCATCAAAGATTAGTAATAGTGGCAGGTCAATCCCTTCTGCCCAATCTAAATCTTCGACCGCTGTTTCAAGCAGCGAAAGGTCATCCGTATCGCGCAGAATACGCAAAACAATACGGGGTGACAATTGAGCAAGACGAACGATAATCGGCAGGAGCACGACGGTCTCTGGGGCATCTTCATTGACCAGCAACACCATGTTGAGGATGTCTGGATAGGTAACAATCGCATCTTGGATCGCAGGTGGCACGCGCACTTCGCCGACGCGGCTGCGCAACAACTGGCGGTCACCTGCGAAAATCTGGAGAAACTCGCTGAATGTAAATCCAGTGGTAACTGTAAAGGCTTTTTGTTGAATCGGTAACAGTTTATCGGCAGTATAGTTGCTCATAGAGTGGATTTTATCACATCTTTACCTAGAGCAAGGAAAGTTTGATCAGGCAAAATGAAGCAGCCTGCCCTTTGCGCCAGCGGTAATGCGCCTGCTGCTCTCCTGCTGCTCTCCTGCTGCTAGATTGTTTGTGACAGGATCCTGTAACGATCAAGAAGCAAAGCTAATGATAAACTATGAACACAGGTGCTTAATTAAATGTAAGCAATGCTTGCGAATAAAATCGCCAACCGAAAGGTGAAGAAAGATTACCCTGACGTAAAAGTTGAAACGAATCACACTGATTACGAACATTTAGCGGCGAATGACAGACAGAATTTTGTAACGATAGTTTGCACAAAGTTATGTTAACCTGCAAGTAGCTCTTAATCAGAAATTAAGCAGCTTCAAGAAATACCCAGACAAATGAAAGCAAATTAAAGCTTACTTCTCTATCTGGTAAATGCATACACAGGTTTTACATAATTAGATGAATAATTTTAATAATTAGCATTTTAAGGTGACAAAGTTATGAGCAAGCTTCTTACCCTACTTAATAACGAGGAACGCGGCACCACGATTATCGAATTTGCTGTCGTGTTGACAATGATGCTTGCCATGACCTTCGCCATGATTGATTTCGGTCGTTACGCTTACACAAACAATATGGTCAAATCAGCGGCGCAAGAAGGCGCAAGAGCTGGTGCTGGTCAAGAGGTCGTTGATGTTGCTAGTGTAGAGGCTGCTGCAAAGGAAAAGCTCGTCACCCTTGATGTTGATAAGTCCAACGTGATAGTGGCAAACAATACGCTAAGCAGTGGGAAGATCATCCAGGTTGAAGTCACTTACGAATTCGAGTTCATTACCCCCATGCTTGCTGCTGTTGCTGGTGGTCCAATCTCGGTAAGTGGTAGCGCCAGTGTAATGAATTAAGCGTAATTCATTCTATACAGCGCTCAAAAAACGATTCTCCACGGTACAAAAAATGAAACACCTCCGTCAACTTGTACTCAGCTACCGGCTACAAATCTTTAATGAAGAAGGACAAGGGTTGATTGAATATGTCATGTTGGTCTTACTCATTGCCGTAGCCCTTATCGCGATGTTAACTTCTCTTGGTGTTACCTTGCCGACTATCTTTCAGCTTATCAGTGAACAGCTCCAAAGTGATCGGCGATAGTTATTATAGCTGCTTTGTAAAATCCGTGGATTGCAGGTATCCAACAATAAAACCTGTTATTAATTAACCTTTTGCTACAGAAAGGCAAGAACGATGATTATGAATGCGATGATGCTATTGAACACATTTATTGCCCGTCTGCAACGTGATGAAGAGGGTCAGGGTTTGGCCGAGTATGCGTTGATCATTGTGTTGGTGGCGATTGCCGTGGTGACCGCCTTGACCGCCTTGGGCACCCAGATCACCGGGACCTTTGATGGGATCGTGAGCGAACTGGGCGGCAGCTAAAGGGCCGTGGCAGCGCTCGCCGTTGGGTCGCTGCCTACTTTTGTCCTTGTCTGTTGCTGTACTGCTGTCCCACTTGTCAAGAATATTTAAACAGAAGAGAAAGAAGAGAGAAGAATATGTTGATGCTTGTAAATATGCTGCTTACCCGTCTGCAACGTGATGAAGAGGGTCAGGGTTTGGCCGAGTATGCGTTGATCATTGTGTTGGTGGCGATTGCCGTGGTGACCGCCTTGACCGCCTTGGGCACCCAGATCACCGGGACCTTTGATGGGATCGTGAGCGAACTGGGCGGCAGCTAAAGGGCCGTGGCAGCGCTCGCCGTTGGGTCGCTGCCTACTTTTGTCCTTGTCTGTTGCTGTACTGCTGTCCCACTTGTCAAGAATATTTAAAC